>NZ_CP080382.1:0-1294558 GCF_019443425.1 Arthrobacter sp. PAMC25284 | reverse complement strand
TATCGGCGCAGGCGGGCGAAAGGACCAGCCCCAGGTCCACCACGACATTGTCTTCACCATCCCCAACGCGCTGACCGTAGTGCGTTTTATGGGCGTTCCGCTGTTCGTCTGGCTGGTGCTGTGGAAGCAGGAATTCGGCTACGCCGCCCTGGTGCTGGCCGTCATGAGCAGCACTGACTGGGTGGACGGCTATATTGCCCGCCGCTTCAACCAGATGAGCAACCTCGGCCGGGTCATGGACCCGATTGCGGACCGGCTGGCGCTGATCGCCGTGGCCGTTACCCTCGTCGTCGCAGGCGTCCTCGAGTGGTGGTATCTGGCTGCGCTGCTGGTTCCGGACATGGTCCTGCTGTTTGCGTCGCTCTTTTTCTTCCGGGGCCATCCGGATTTGCCGGTGAGCCTCATCGGGAAGCTCCGGACCGGTCTTTTGCTGGTCGGGACGCCCCTGCTGGTGCTCTCCAGATTCCCCGCCGTGGCCGGCGACGCTTTTGCGGCCGCTGCGTGGATCTTCCTCGGCGCCGGGCTGGTGGCCCACTGGATCTCCGGCTACAGCTACTTCGGCGCGATCCTGCGCAAGGGCCGGGAGCTCAAGGGCGACGACGGCGGCCCGCGCTGATGGTCTGGTTCGCTGTGCTTCTTGCGGTCCTTGGCGCCTTCTGCCTCGCAATCGGCGCCCAGCGGCAGGGCAGCGCGGTCAAGGCCGATACGGGTGGCCTGGCCCTGAGCGCCCACGGACTGCTGCGGCTGCTGCGGAACCCCCGATGGATGTTCGGGCTTATGCTGCTGGGCGCCGGCATGGCCATGAACGCCGTCGCCCTGGTCACCGCACCGCTGACAGTAGTCCAGCCGATCGGTGCGATTGCCCTTGTCATCACGACGGTGGTCAACGCCAAAGACCAGGGACTGACCATCAATCGGGCGACGGTGGTGGCAATCTCGGCCTGTGTGGCGGGCTCCGCACTGTTCGTGGTGCTGGCAGTAAATGTCACACAGGAGAACCATCACGTCAGCTCCACCGATGAACTCACCGTGGTCCTGCTGCTGGCCCTGGCCGTGGGACTCTTCGGCACGCTCGCCCTGATGTTCAAGCACCGGATGAGCGCCTTCATCTACATCCTCGGTGCCGGGGTGCTGTTCGGCTTCGTGGCAGTCCTGACCCGCATCATCGGCAAGCACCTGCTGGATCCCAACGGACTGGGCCTGCTGAACGTGCAGTGGTATTCCGTCGTCGCGATCGCTGCTGCAGGCGGACTCGGATCATGGTTTGTCCAGAGCGCATATTCTGGCGGTCCTCCCGATCTTGTGATCGCCGGATTGACCGTCGTTGACCCCATCGTGGGCATTGCAATCGGCATCGCCATCCTGGGTGAGTTGCGTTCGGATGTTCCATCCGTGACCGCCATCGCGATGGGGACGGCGGCAACCCTTGCTATCGTGGGAGTGATAGCCCTTTCACGGCACCACCCCGAGGTCACCAAGCGCAAGAAGGACGCGCGCAAGGCTTCGGGCCGGTCCTAGGGCATCAGATCAGACGTCAGCAGCAGGCCCGGCGCGCCTGCGCCGACGGCCAGCCGGCCACCATCGACCCAGCTGCCAGCACCGTGACCACCAGGAGTTCTCCCCGTGACCATGCCCGATAACCAGCACCCGCTGACCATCCTGATCGCCGCGGATACTTACCCGCCCCACGTCAACGGCGCCGCCCAGTTCGGGTACCGTCTCGCCAAAGGGATGACCGGCAGGGGCCACGATGTGCATGTCCTTGCCTGCCGCGCGGACAAGGGGCCCAGTTTCAGCGAATTCAGGTCAGAAGCCACGGTTCACCGGATCCACTCCCACGCGGTCCCCACCCACGAATACTTCAGGGTCACCTTCCCCTGGCAGATCAAGAAGGAAATCGGCCTGTTGTTCGACCGGATCCAGCCGGACGTGGTCCACATCCAGAGCCATTACATGATTGGTGAGCACGTCCTGTACGAGGCCGTAAAGCGCGGCATCAGGGTCATCGCGACTAACCACTTTATGCCGGAGAACCTGAACCCGTTCCTGCCCTTCCCGCAGTGGTTTAAGAACATCATTGGACGGATTTCCTGGAAGGACATGGGCAAGGTCATGGGCCAGGCCGACGTCGTGACAACGCCCACCCCGCTGGCGGCCAAGGCCATGCATGAGCATGCATTTCTGCGCAAGGTCCTGCCACTGTCCAACGGCATCGACGCAGCGGCATATGAGCTGGGGCCCGACGAATCCCTCGAGCCGCACGCCAGCCCGACGGCGCTCTTCGTGGGCCGGTTGGCTGAGGAAAAGCATGTGGACGTGCTGATCGACGCCGTTGCCAAGACGCCAAAAGACCTCAACATCAACCTCGAAATCGTTGGCGGCGGGGAAGTTCGTGCCGCACTGGAGGCGCAGGTCGCCAGGCTCGGGCTGCAGGACAGGGTCACGTTCCTGGGGCTGGCCAGCGACGACGAACTCCGCCAGGCCTATTTGGCGGCGGATGTCTTTTGCATGCCCGGCACGGCCGAACTGCAGTCCCTGGTGACCCTCGAAGCGATGTCCGCGTCCACCCCGGTCCTGCTGGCGGAAGCTATGGCGCTGCCGCACCTGGTGCGCGACGGCGAAAACGGCTACCTGTTCACCCCGAACGACAGCGATGATCTGGCGGCGAAGCTCGTGCGGGTTCTCGGGTTGCCCGCTGATGAGCGCGCGGCGATGGGTAAGAGCAGCCGCGGCATGGTCGAAAGCCACAGCATGAAACGGACGCTGCAGACGTTTGAGGACCTCTACCGCGGGGCCAGTTACGACGATCTGGTCATCTGACCCGACCGGTTGCCCTGACCGGTACAGGGCGCCCTTGGCGCGTCCCAGTGCCGGGTCTGGCAGGCTAGTCCTGTTAGAGTGTTTTTTGCCCGGATGTGGTCCGGCCCCCACGGGGCCTGTCCAGTTTCGGAGGCGGGGGGCTATAGCTCAGCTGGTTAGAGCGCGGGACTCATAATCCTAAGGTCCTCGGTTCAAGTCCGAGTAGCCCTACCCGAAAAGAGCCCCTGAGCTGCGGAAACGCAGATCAGGGGCTCTTTCATTTTGATGTTCCCAGGTAGCCATGGAGGGGCGCTCCAGAAGCGGCAGGTCCGTCAGCAGGATGGAGCAGCTTACAGTGTCCGCCAACTCTGGCAGGCACATCACGTCCTGCTATGAAAAGCGGGCCCAGCCCCCCGCCAACCCGGTCGCCTTTGGCCTACCGGTCGTGGTGGGAAGTCTGTACGACGAACTTCCGCATCGCCACCCAGTGGAAGATCCCGCCCAAGGCGGCACCGAAGAGCCACGCGAAACCGCTGAGCTGTGCGAGCTGCGGCAACCATACCGCAAGGATCGAGAATACGGCGGCCAGCCCAAAGGCGACGAGGGCCCGGCGGTTCCACCCCCCGCTGAAGTAGTACGCGCCCTTGGGGTTGATCGAGTAGAGATCGTGGAGGTTCAGGCGTTGCTTCCGCACGAAGTAATAGTCGGCGATGATGATGCCGTAGAGCGGGGCGAGTACGGCTCCGAGCGTGTCGACGAACTTGGGCAGGCCGATGCTTGAGATGACGGCCACCCACAGGGCCCCGATAATGAACCCGGCGACGGCTGTGATCATGCCGGCCTTGCGGAAGGAAATCTTCGCCGGGTTGATATTCGACAGCGAGTAGGACGGGGGAATGAAGTTCGCCACCACATTGATACCCAGGGTTGCGACCAGGAAAGTCACGGCAGCCAGGACCGTCAGGGGAACGTTGTCCACGAGGCCAACGATGTCGGCCGGATTGGTCAGCGGTTCACCCTGGCCGCCCTGGTACAGGAGGTAGGCGCCTGCTGTGATGAAAACAGAAAGAAAGGTGAACAGCGCCAAACTGATTGGCAGACCGGTCAGGTTGCCAAAGCGCATGGCCTTCTCCGTCCGCACATTTCGGGCAAAGTCACCGAAATTGATGACGACGGCGGCGAAGTAGGCCACCATGGTCCCCGTCACTCCGGCAAATGCCGAGAAGGCGGCCCACCCCGTCACGTCGGCCCTTGAGAAAATGGTGCCGACCGCCTGAGGCAGCTCAGCACCCACCTGCACCCAGATAGCCACGAGAAGTGCGATCATCACCAGGTAGACGGCTGGCCCTGCGATGTTGAGGAAGCCTGCAATGCGTTCGATGCCGCCAAGGAAGAGCGCCACCTGCAAGGCGGAAGCGAGAACATAGGAAGCCCAGGACACCCAGTCCATCCCCAGGAACTCGGCGCCTCCCGGCCTCCCCAGCAGAGCGTTTATCGCCAGGGAAATCGCCGTCGAAGCGAAATATGTCTGGGCGCCGTACCAGAAAATGGCCACCACTGCCCGGACAATCGCCGGAAACTGGGCTCCCCGCACGCCCATCGACGCGCGGGCAAGCACCGGGAACGGGAAGCCGTACTTGACGCTTGGCCGGCCGCTCAGGTCCACGAGGACCTTGATGATGAATCCGGAGAGCAGGATGGCGGCAAAAACGAACCAGCCATTGATGCCGGCGGTAATGAACAGGCTGGCGGCCAGCGTGTAGCCGGCCAGGCTCTGGATGTCGTTTGACCAGACGTTGAAAATGGCAAACCATCCCCAGGTTCGTCTCGACGCCGGCAGCGGGGCGAGGTCCTCGTTGTACAACGAAGGATCGGCGTCAGAGACCGCCAGATCGGTGTCCGTCAGGTCATTGTTGCGAAGGGTCACGACAGCCTCTATTCATGATCGCCGGTGCATATTACGCATTGTGGAATTTTTCTTCCAAAAATGAGACTATGACCTGAGTCACATTAAGTCAACACGGGCCCTGTCGGGCGGCGGCGTGTGCGAGTCCTTGAATACACCGATCAGCCGGGGCACAAGACCACCGGGCACAGCCACCCGGACAGTGTCATGATTACCGCCAGTGCCTTCCGGCGCCGCCTGTCCTCGCACGGCGAGCACGTGGACGTGGAGATGCCCGCCGGTACGGCCCGTTGGATGGCTGCCCAGGAGCACTCCGGTGAAAACACCGGAGATACGGAAACCCACACCCTCTTATGTGGAACCTAAAGAACCTGCCCCCGCGTCGTCGAATGCGCCTGCAGGCCCCCTCGGTCCCGACGGGGCCCAGTAGGGCGCCGGCGGCTGCCATGCGGCCGCCGGCCGGACCCTGCCGCCAGGCCCCTGCCGCAGGGCGCGGCGCGTCCCGGCCGTCCGGCCTGTGTTCGTCCACTTGCAGGCTCAGGTGCGCTGCGGTAAGTTACTCATCAGTAACATAATGCCGGAGCGAGGGCCTGTGCCCTCTCGCTTATTGCCGACCACGGGTGAAGGAACGCCATGTCTAAAGGTGCCATCGACTTCAACAACCTCCCCTATGCCGACGGTGATTTCTTCGCCTTTGAGCAACTGCTGAGCGGCAAGGAGCAGGACCGTCTGGCTGAGATTCGGGAGTTCCTGGCGCGCGAGGTCAAGCCGATCGCCGTTGACTGCTGGAACCGCGGCGAATTCCCGATCGAACTGATCCCGAAACTGGCTGAAATTGACCTCATCAGCCCGGTGCGCCGGCAGGGCTACTCGAACCTCTTCGCCGGCATTGTTCATGCCGAAATCACCCGGGCCGACGCCTCGATTGCCACCTTCATAGGCGTCCATGACGGGCTCTTCACCGGCTCCATCGAAGCCCTCGCGTCCCAGGAGCAGCAGGACGCCTGGCTTCCGGACATCTATGCGCTGAAGAAAATCGGCGCCTTCGGTCTCACCGAGCCGCTGGGTGGCTCCGATGTTGCCGGCGGGACCAGAACCACGGCCCGGCGTGAGGGCGGCAACTGGATCCTCAACGGTGCCAAGCGCTGGATCGGCAACGCCACCTTCTCCGACTGGGTCGTCATCTACGCCCGGGACGAAGCGGACAACCAGGTCAAGGGTTTCCTGGTTGACACCGCATCCGAGGGCTACAGCGCCACGAAAATTGAAAACAAAATCTCCCTGCGCACCGTGGAGAACGCCGATATTGTCCTGGACAATGTCGTTGTGCCGGACTTCTACAAGCTCGCCCACGCCAACAGCTTCCGGGATACCAACAAGGTCCTCAAGGTCACACGCCTCGCCGTCGCCTGGCAGGCTGTCGGTCAGCAGCTGGCAGCCTTTGACATCGCACGCCGCTACGCCGTGGAGCGCAGCCAGTTCGGTCGCCCGATCGCGTCCTTCCAGCTGGTCCAGCACCAGCTGGTGCAGATTCTTGGCAATGCCGTCAGTTCTATGGGGATGATGGTCCGGCTGGCCCAGCTCGAGGATGCCGGACTGGCCAAGGACGAGCAGTCCGCCCTGGCCAAGGCCTTCACTACGGCCAGGATGCGCGAGAGCGTTGCCCTGGGCCGCGGCATCCTTGGCGGCAACGGTATTGTGACCGATTACGAGATGGCCAAGGTCTTTGCCGACGCTGAAGCCATCTACTCCTACGAAGGCACCCACGAGATCAACACCCTCGTAACAGGCCGGGCAATCACCGGAATCTCAGCGATCGTCTAGGCACCTCCTGCCGGCACCGGCCCTCCGCCCGCACCGGGCCTGCTCCTGGGCCCGCATCGGGCCTGATCCTGCGCTCTTATCCCGGCGCCGGGTCCACAGGCGGCAGCAGGACGGAAGGCCGCAGGTCGACAACGAATGACAGCGGATTCACGTAGTCCTCTCCCCGCCGCACGCCCCAGTGGATGCAGGCCAGTGCCCCGCAATGGCCGGGCAGCGACCGGCCCAGGACCTCGCCTGCCCCCACGGTCATGCCAGCCAGCAGGGTGCTCTCCACCGGCTCGAAGCTGCTCCGGTAGCCGTTGCCATGGTCAACGGTGATCACCGGCCGGTCCACGACGGTACCGACGAAGCTGATAGTTCCTGCCGCCGGCGCGAGCACGGCTGCGGGGTCGACGCCCGTGCCCAGGTCCACGCCCCGGTGCCCGCTTAGCCACGGCCGGGCCGGCGGATCGAAGGCCCGAATCAGCGCCGGCCTGGGTACTAGCGGCCAACGCCAGGGGGCGGCCGCGTGGCTGATCCGGACGTCCGCCGGTGCGGAGCCGCCTGCCGTCAGGATCGGGAGGGACCCGCCGGCACCCGCCAGGATGAAAGTCAGGGCCAGTGATACCGGAACTGTAGGGATCCTCATGGGAATAGCCTGCTGCCGGGTCCCTGCCCGGCGACAGAGGGCCGCAGCGCCATGTGGACAAGTCCTGATGGCGGCGCGTCTCAACCCGGCCGGCGGCCCATTGCCCTGCAGGCTGCAACCCAACCCGGCCGCCCCTGCCCGGCCCACCAGCCCTCCGGACGCGCCCTGGTTCGACCCCCGCTGAGGTCCCCGGGCAGTCCCCGGGCAGTCCCCGGACGGGCCCCGGACAGTCGCCGCACAGTCGCCGCACAGACCGCTGCACAAGCCGACCCATAAGCCGCCGCGCAGGGCGCCGGCGACCGGCCCGAACGGTGCGGCAGGAGGGGGTCCCTGTAGTACACTAAGTGGAGCAGTTTGCTGTGCCCTCACGCTTATCAAAGCCGGCACGTCTCATTCAGGAGTGCGGGGGAGCAGCGGCTGACTACGCGTATCCAGCCCTCCTTGTCTGAAGTTGAATCTTCCGGCGCGGAGGACTGCGCCTCCTGCGGTCCGTGCCTTCAGGCACGGATGGGAAGCGCAGTGGATGCCAGGAGCAGCGCCCGCCTGGGCGTGAGCTAATTAACCGTCAACTATTGGCAGGGTAAGACAGCCTCTGGGCTGCCTCATGAATGACCTGCCGGAAGGAGCGCCGGCATGCCCGTCGTAACTATGCGCCAGCTGCTTGACAGCGGCGTCCACTTTGGACACCAGACCCGCCGTTGGAACCCGAAGATGAAGCGGTTCATCTTCACGGAGCGCAACGGTATCTACATCATTGACCTGCAGCAGTCGCTGTCCTACATCGACCGTGCCTTCGAGTTCGTGAAGGCCACCGTTGCACACGGTGGCACCGTACTCTTCGTCGGCACCAAGAAGCAGGCGCAGGAATCCATCGCCGAGCAGGCCACCCGCGTTGGCCAGCCGTACGTCAACCAGCGCTGGCTCGGCGGTATGCTGACCAACTTCCAGACGGTTTCCAAGCGCATCCAGCGCATGAAGGAACTCGAAGAGATCGACTTCGATGACGTCGCAGGTTCGGCCTACACGAAGAAGGAGCTGCTGCTCCTTCGTCGCGAACTCACCAAGCTGCAGACCAACCTCGGTGGTATCCGCAACCTCACCAAGGCGCCGTCCGCTCTGTGGATCGTTGACACCAAGAAGGAACACCTTGCTGTTGACGAAGCCAAGAAGCTGAACATCCCGGTTGTTGCCATCCTGGACACCAACTGCGATCCGGACGAAGTCGACTTCCCGATCCCGGGCAACGACGACGCCATCCGCTCCGTCAACCTGCTGACCCGCGTTGTTGCCGATGCTGTCGCTGAGGGCCTCATCGCCCGCAACCAGCGTGCAACCGGCACCACGGAAGCTCCGGAAGAGCCGCTTGCCGCATGGGAGCGCGAACTCCTCGAAGGCAACAAGACTGAAGAAGCTGCCGCTCCGGCTGCCGCCGAAGCTCCGGCCGCCGCTGAGGAAGCTCCGGTTGTTGCTGAGGCTCCGGCTGCCGCCGAAGCTCCGGCCGACGCCGAGGCAGCCCCGGTTGCTGACGACGCCGCCGGCGAAGCCAAGTAACCAGCCAGGTAAGCAGAGAAGTAAATCTGGATCGCCCCCGGCGCTGTTTGCAACGCAGGGGGTACTGACAGGACGGCCGCTCACCAGGTGAGCAGCTGTCCTGTCAGTCCGTACACCACATAAAATTTCTAGACAGAGGGGTTCACATGGCGAACTACACTGCCGCTGATATCAAGGCTCTGCGTGAGCGCACCGGCGCCGGCATGATGGATGTCAAGAAGGCTCTTGACGAGGCCAACGGTGACGCCGAGAAGGCCATCGAAATCATCCGCATCAAGGGCCTGAAGGGCGCTACCAAGCGTGAAGGCCGCTCCACCGCAGAAGGCCTGGTTGCTGCCAAGGTCGATGGCGGCGTCGGCGTGATGATCGAGGTCAACTGCGAGACCGACTTCGTCGCCAAGGCCGACAAGTTCATCCAGCTCGCCGACAAGGTGCTGGCCATCGCTGTTGAATCCGGCGCAGGCGATCTTGAGTCCCTGCTGGCCACCGAGGTTGACGGCAAGCCGCTGTCCGAGGTCGTCATCGAAGAGGGCGCCGTTCTGGGCGAGAAGGTTGTTGTCCGCCGCATCTCCCGCCTAGAGGCCCCGACGGTTGACGCTTACCTGCACAAGACCTCCAAGGACCTCCCGGCCCAGGTCGGCGTGCTGTTCGCCGTTGACGGCGAAGGCGACGCCGCTGCCACCGCAGCGCACGATGTGGCTGTCCACATCGCGGCGATGTCACCGAACTACCTGACCCGCGAGGACGTTCCGTCCGATCTGGTCGAGTCCGAGCGTCGCATCGCTGAGGAAACCGCCAAGGCCGAGGGCAAGCCCGAAGCTGCCATGACCAAAATCGTGGAAGGCCGCGTGACCGGCTTCTACAAGGGCGAGGTCCTCGTTGACCAGGCATTCGCCAAGGATGCCAAGAAGTCCGTTGCGCAGGTCCTCGAAGAGGCCGGCATCAAGGGTACCGGCTTCGCACGTTTCCGCGTCGGTTCCTAGTCAGACACACCAGTCAGGCACGCTGAGGGGTGGTCACTGCGGTGGCCACCCCTTTTGCATGCACACAGCAGTACAGGCACATGCACGAGCCGCCGGGAGCAATCGCCGGCGGACCGGGATCGGGGCGCAGTGACAGCGCCGGCCCCCGGCAGGATACCCTTTTTGAGAGCTCACGAACGGGAAGGCACCATGGAAACCGTGACCAATTCAGCCCAGCCAAATAAGAGCCGCCGCCGCGTCCTCCTGAAGCTGTCGGGCGAAGTCTTCGGCGGCGGGAAACTGGGTGTCGATCCGGACACCGTCCGCGGTGTGGCCCGGCAGATCGCTGCAGCAGTGCCCGACGTCGAGGTCGCCATCGTCGTCGGCGGCGGCAACTTCTTCCGCGGCGCCGAACTGTCCCAGAGCGGCATGGACCGTTCCCGCGCGGACTACATGGGAATGCTCGGCACCGTGATGAACTGCCTGGCCCTGCAGGACTTCCTGGAGCAGGCCGGCGTCGAAACGCGGGTGCAGAGTGCCATCACGATGGGCCAGGTGGCGGAGGCCTACATTCCCCGCCGGGCGATCCGCCATATGGAGAAGAACCGCGTCGTCATCTTTGGTGCCGGAGCGGGCCTGCCGTACTTTTCAACCGACACCGTCGCAGCCCAGCGCGCTCTGGAGGTTCACGCCGACGTCGTCCTGATGGCCAAGAGCGGCGTTGACGGCGTTTACACCGCCGATCCCAAGAAGGATCCCTCGGCCGAGAAGCTCGACCGGCTCAGCTACGACGATGCGCTTCGCCGCGACATCCGCGTGATGGACCAGACGGCCATGACGATGTGCAAGGACAACAACCTCACCATGGTCGTCTTCGGGATGGAAGGCGAAGGCAACGTCACTCGCGCCATCCGGGGCGAGGTCCTGGGCACCGTCGTCACGCCGTAGCACCGGCTAGGATGTTTCGAGGATGCTTCCGCCTCCCTGTTTCAAGGCTCGTGGCGGAAGAGACAGACGCAACGAAGACCGTGCATTGTCCCGTCAGCGGCGGTGCACCAATTTCTGAGGAGAGATCGTGATCGAAGATACCTTGCTCGAAGCCGGGGACAAGATGGACAAGGCGGTTGAGGTAGCCAAGGAAGACTTCGCGTCGATCCGTACGGGCCGCGCGACGCCGGGCCTGTACAACAAGGTCGTAGTGGAGTACTACGGCACCCCGACGCCGCTGCAGCAGCTGGCGTCCTTCGCGGTTCCGGATGCGCGCACCATCCTGATCACCCCGTACGACAAGACGGCGCTGCGTGATATCGAGCGGGCGCTCAGTGACTCCGAAGTCGGCGCCAACCCCTCCAACGATGGCAACGTCATCCGGATCACCATCCCGGATCTGACGAGCGAACGACGCAAAGAATACGTCAAGATCGTCAAGTCCAAGGGCGAAGACGCAAAAGTTTCCATCCGCAACATCCGCCGCAAGGCCAAGGAAACCCTTGACAAACTGGTCAAGGACGGCGAGGCCGGCGAGGACGAGGGCAACCGTGGCGAAAAAGAACTCGATGCCCTGACGAAGGCGCACGTTGACGGCATCGACGAGCTGCTCAAGCGCAAGGAAGCCGAGCTGCTCGAGGTCTGATGGGTCAGTCACACGAGGCCCCCGGGGCGCGCGTCAAGGGTCGCGGATGGGATGGCCGGAACCCCACTCCGAAGGCGGGCCGCAACCTTCCCGCCGCAACCGTGGTGGGCCTCGGCATGCTTCTTGGCGTCCTGGGCGGGTTGCTGTTCCTGCCGCTGGCGTTCGTCGCGATGGTCACGGTCTTCGCGGTCTTCGGTGTCTGGGAGATCTTCCGGGCGCTGGAGGCGGCCGGCACCCGCCAGCCGATCGTGCCGGTCATGACGGGCACCCTGGCTATGCCTGTCGCGGCCTATTTTGGCGGCCTCGAGAGCCTGCTGTTCGCGATGCTGCTCAGCAGCGTCGCGGTGCTGCTCTGGCGTTCGGTGGAGAGCGCCGCCGGTTCTGCCCGCAGTATCTTCGCGGGCGTCTTCACCCTCGCTTGGGTGCCGTTCCTGATCAGCTTTGCGGTGCTGCCGCTGCACTCGGCCGGCGGCGTCACGCCCCTCGGGTTCTGGCCCGACGGCGTGGTGCCGCCCGGTGCCTGGCAAATCGCGACACTCCTGTTGCTGGTGGTCTCCAACGATACCTTCGGGTACCTGGTGGGCGCCTCGATGGGAAAGCACCCGATGGCTCCGAAGATCAGCCCCAAGAAAACGTGGGAAGGCTTCGCCGGTTCGATCGCCGGCGCCGTCCTGATTGGTGTCCTGGCCGCACTATTTGTGTTGGGTAAGCCCTGGTGGGTCGGTATGGTGCTCGCCGTCGGTATGGTCGCCGCGGCCACCGCCGGTGACCTGGCCGAGTCCATGATCAAGCGCGAACTGGGGGTCAAGGACATGAGCAGCATTCTCCCCGGCCATGGCGGAGTGATGGACCGGCTCGACTCGATCGTGTTTGCCTCGCCGGTCGCTGTCGTCCTTTTCTCGGCCGTCGCCGGGGCGTAACAGCGGCAGGCCCCCCACACCGGGCACCTACAATGGTGCCCAGCAACCCAGCCGAAAGCCTTCGAAGGAAACAGAGTTACAGTGGACATTCAGCGTCAGATTCCTGCGTCTTTTGACCGGGTGCAGCGGAGCCAGTATGGCTACAACGCCAAGCAGGTCGATCAGTTCCTGGAGCGCGCACGGGTCTCATTTGAAGCACCCGCGGCGGCGGCACGTCCGGTCAAGAGTGCGGACGTCCGGTCGGTCTCGTTTGATCCGGTCAAGGGCGGGTACGCGGCAGCCGCCGTCGACGCCGCACTGGACCGCCTGGAAGACGCCCTGGCCCGGCGGGAACGCGATGAACTCGTCCAAGCAAGCGGTGAAGAAGCCTGGCTCCGTGAAATCGGCCGGCTGGCTGGAGTGCTCCGGGGGCGATTGCACCGTCCGGACGGCCAGCGGTTCCGCCGGCCCGCCAAAGCCAAGGTGCGCAGCTACAACACCGCTGACGTGGATAAGCTGTGCCGCGAACTGATCGACTACCTCGAAGAAGACACACCTCTCAGTGTCGATAACGTCCGGCGCGCAGTGTTCCGTCCCGCCGCCGGCCGGGATGGCTATGAGGAAAGCCAGGTGGACGCCTTCCTTGACCGCGTCGTCGAACTGATGGCCGCGATCGACTGACCCCGCGGGGGATCTTCAGCGTTCGGTGGCGAGCGGCCGTTCCGGGGTGTGGAGCCTGGTCATCAGCCGGGTCAACGTCCGCGGCACCCGGTTTGCGGTTGCCCGTGAGACGAGGACCGTCACGGCAAAGGCGGCGGGCACTGTCCACGCGGCCGGCACGGCCAGCCATGGCGGCGCACCCGCCCCGCCGAATAAGGGTCCGGCAATCAACGCGCCGCCGCAGAGCACCCCGCCGGTCACCATGCCGGCGATCGCGCCGACATCGGTCAGGCCGCGCCACCAGATGCCGAGCAGCAGCACCGGACAGATCGTGGACGCGGTGAAGGCGAACACCAGCCCGACGCTCCCGGCCAGGGCCAGCGATTGCGTCATCATGGCAATCCCCAGCGGAACGACGGCGGAGAGCACCGCCGCGAACTGGAATCCGCGCACGCCCCCGCCCAGGACGTCCTGGCTGATCACCCCCGCCAGCGAGACGACCAGACCGGAAGTCGTTGAAAGGAACGCGGCGAAGGCCCCGGCGACGACGAGGGCCGAGAGCAGGTCGCCGGCCGGCCCTCCGATCAGCCGGCCCGGCAGCAGCAGCACCAGCGCGTCGGCTTGTCCGCTGCGGGCCAGATCCGGCGTAAACATCCGCCCGATCAGCCCGAGAGCTGTTGGGAACAGGTAAAAGACCGAGAGCAGTCCGAGCACAATCAGGGTTGTACGCCGCGCGGTCTGCCCGTCCGGATTGGTGTAGAAGCGGACCAGCACATGGGGCAGGCCCAGCGTGCCGAACAGCAGGGCCACCAGCAGCGAGATGGTTTGATACGGGCCGGCCGGCGCCGCAGCCGTCGGATTCACTGCAGCATCGGCCACCGCGTCCGGGCCGGTGCCGGCCAGTGCGAAGACAATGAAGAGCACCGGAACGGCCAGGGCCGTCAGTTTCAACCAGTACTGGAATGCCTGGACGAAGGTGATCGACCGCATGCCGCCGGCCGTCACCGTAATGCAGACAACGGCGACGACTGCCACCGGGCCCACCCAGCCCGGCAGTCCCGTCGTGATCCGGATTGCCAGGGCGGCGCCATGAAGTTGCGGAACAATATACAGCCACCCCACCAGCACCACGACGAGGCTGGTGACGCGGCGGACGGCCCGCGAATCGAGGCGGGCCTCAGTGAAGTCCGGAATCGTGTACGCGCCCGACCGCCGCAGGGGAGCCGCCACAAACAGCAGCAGCATCAGATAACCGGCTGTGTAGCCCACCGGGAACCACAAGGCATCCGTGCCGGAGAGCAGGATCAGCCCGGCGACGCCGAGGAAGCTGGCAGCCGAGAGATATTCGCCGCCGATCGCCGACGCATTCCACCACGGACGTACGGTCCGGGAGGCAACGTAAAAGTCCCCGGTGGTCCGGGATACCCGCAGGCCGTAGAAGCCAATGATTGCGGTGGCCACCGATACGGCGGCAAACGCGGCCAGCCCGACGGCCGGATTCACTGCGGCATCACCGGTCCCCGGCCAGGTCCCGGTAGCGGGCCTCGTTCCGGGCCGCGGACCGCACGTAGAGCCATGCACCCAACCCGATCACGGGGTAGATTCCGGCTCCCAGCAGCACCCAGTCGAAGCGCAGGCCGGCAATCGTGGACCCGGCCAACCCGGGAACCATCCCCAGCAGCAGCGGGAAGGCGAGCAGGATGAGCAAGAAGCCGGCCGCAACCACGAGGGCCAGCCGCAACTGGGACCGGATCAGCGATCGGACGAAGACCTGGCCGACGTCGGATTCCTCCGTCGATTCAGGTGATCCGGCCGCCGCGCCGCCGGTGGCGGCGCCCAGCGGCGTTCCCCGGGGTGCTGTCACGCGGACCCGGGTCAAAGCTGCGGCCTGATCCGGGTCGTCCCGAGCTTCTCCCGGACGGCGGGCAGATGCCGCCGGCTGATGGGCAGTTCGGCGCCGGCCACGGTGACACTGGGTCTGGCCGCGGCGAGCTTCAGATGGCTGGCATGGTTTAGTGCAATCAGGTAGGAACGGTGGATGCGCAGGAATCCCGCGTCCGCCCACTGCTGTTCGAGATCGGCCAACGGGACCCGGATGAGGTAGCTGGCATCCGTTGTATGCAGCCTGGCGTAGTCGCCCTGGGCCTGGACGTATGTGACGTCTTCGCGGCTGATCATCCTGGTGGTGCCACCCAGGTCCACGGTGATCATCTCCGGTGCCCGGGCGCCCTCTTTGAGGAGGTCGCTGATACGGCCAACGGACTTCGCGAGCCGTTCGGCGCGTACAGGCTTGAGCAGATAATCGACGGCGGCGAGCTCAAAAGCCTCCAGGGCGCACTCCTCGTCCGCGGTCACGAAAACAACCGCGGGCGGGCGGGCGCTGCGGGAAATGACCCTGGCAATGTCCAGCCCGGACAGTGCCGGCATGTGGATGTCGAGGAAGACAGCGTCGACGGACTGGGTTTCCAGCGCCCGCAGGGCCTCGGCACCCGAGGAGGCGCGATGGATGATGCCGATCCGGTCGTCCCGGCCGAGCAGGAACGCGAGTTCCTCCACGGCGGGCAACTCGTCATCGGCGACGAGGACATTAATCATGGCTCCAGAGTACTGCCGGCGGCATCCGGCCGGCTGACGCCCCGAGGTTCAGGCATCATGGCGGGGCTGTGACTTCGGCACCCGCATGGTGATCAGGGTGCCCTCCCCGGGGGCCGTCTCGATCACGAGCCCATTGTCGTCGCCGTACACCTGCCGGAGGCGGGCGTCGACGTTCCGCAACCCGACGTGGTCGCCGTCGGCGTGCCCGGCCAGGACGGACCGCAGCTCCTCCGGATCCATTCCCACACCATCGTCCTCGATGGTGACCTCCGCAAACGCCCCCGAATCATGGGCAGTGATGTTGATGTGGCCGGGTCCTTCCTTCGCCTCCAGCCCGTGCCGCACCGCGTTCTCGACCAGCGGCTGCAGGCTCAGGAACGGGATCACTGTGCTGAGCACCTCGGGGGCGATTTGCAGGCTGACCTGCACGCGGTCCCCGAACCGCGCCCGCTCCAGGAGCAGATAGCGGTCGATGCACCGCAGCTCCTCGGCCAGCGTGGTGAAGTCCCCGTGCCGGCGGAACGAATATCGGGTGAAGTCGGCGAACTCCACCACCAGTTCCCGGGCCCGCACCGGATCCGTGTTGATGAAGGAAGCGATCGCGTTGAGTGAGTTGTAGATGAAATGCGGGCTGATCTGCGCCCGCAGCGCACGCACCTCGGCCTCCATCAGGAGCGTGCGGGAGGCGGCCAGCTCGGCCAGTTCCACTTGCGCCGCGACCCAGTCGGCCACCTCGCCCGTCGCCCGCACCAGTCCCGCGCCGGCCGCGGGCGCGAAAGCCGCCACGACACCCACCACCCGGGACCCGGCTTTGATCGGTGCTATCACAACGGCGCGCTCCACGTCAGGCGGCAGCGTCCCGGAGCCGGCGCCGCCGGCCAGCAGCTGGAGCTCCCCGGCCGGAATCACGGCGGTCTGCCCGTCTGCCAGGACTTTTGCTGCGAGCCCCATCAGGGCTGGCCTGAGCTCCTCGACGGCCCCGTCCCACGCGAGAACACCATCGGTATTGGTGATCGCCAGGGCATCGCTGCCCAGCAGGCCGCGCAACTGCCGGCTGGCCTTGGCCGCTCCTGACGGGGTCAGGCCATTCCGCAGGTGCTGCCCCGCACGGGAGGCCGCATGCAGCGTCCTGTACGTGGCCTGCTCCGCGTCGGTACCCAGCTCCCGGAACGATCGCAGGACCCGCAGCCCGATGGCGACCACGACGGCGACCGCCATGGCGATCACGGCGACGGCGGCAACGTTGAACAAGGCAGAGTCCGGCATGAGGCCCAGCGTATCGCGGCGCATGCCGGACGCCGGACCCCGCACAGTGCCCGGGACCCGTGCCGCGCTGCGGGGGAAGACGGCCCCCGGCACCGCTTGGCGCAGCATCCTGACCGTTGGGCGACGGAGGGCGCGTCCGTGCTGGAATGTTCCCGCCGTCACACCGCAGAGTGATGGTAGTCACATTGACGCCGGGGGCTCTGCAGTCGATGTCGACTCACCCCGTCTCAAAGAGGAGGAACGATGGGTCACGACGCCCAGGATACGGACGCAGCGGCGGCCGTGGACTTCACGGAAGTCCAATCGACGGAGCGGTTCCAGGAACTTCGTAAACGTCACCGCAGCTTTGTTTTCCCGATGGCCATTGCATTCCTGCTCTGGTACTTTGCCTACGTCCTGCTGGCCGACTACGCCGCCGGCTTTATGTCCATCAAGCTCTGGGGCAACATCAACATCGGCCTGGTCCTTGGCCTGCTCCAGTTTGTCTCCACGTTTGCGATCACCGGCTGGTACGTCAGCTACTCCAACCGGAAGCTGGACCCCATCGCCGCCGAGATCCGGAACGAGATTGAAGGTCACGGCTTCGACAAGGCCGGCATCACCGAGAGCGGAGCGGCGAAATGAACATCATGGTTCCGGCAGCAGTAAATATTGAAGACCTCAAGGACACCACTTTCCTGAACATGGGCATCTTCGCCGTGTTCGTTGCCGTCACCATGGTGATCGTGCTCCGGGCCAGCCGGAACAACAAAACCGCGGCCGACTACTACGCTGCGGGACGGTCGTTCACCGGATCGCAGAACGGCACTGCCATTGCCGGCGACTACCTCTCGGCCGCATCTTTCCTCGGTATCACGGGCGCCATTGCCATCAACGGCTACGACGGCTTCATGTACTCGATCGGATTCCTTGTCGCCTGGCTGGTGGCGCTGCTGCTCGTCGCCGAACTTCTCCGCAACACCGGCAAGTTCACCATGGCGGATGTGCTCTCGTTCCGGCTCCGGCAACGCCCGGTGCGGATCGCGGCAGCCATTTCGACCCTGGCCGTTTGCTTCTTCTACCTGCTGGCGCAGATGGCCGGTGCCGGCAGCCTGATCTCCCTGCTGCTCGGCATCAGCGACTGGGGCGGCCAGGCTCTCGTGATCATAGTCGTGGGTGCCCTGATGATCATGTATGTGCTGATCGGCGGCATGAAGGGCACCACCTGGGTCCAGATCATCAAGGCCGTGCTCCTCATAGCCGGTGCGGCTGTGATGACCTTCTGGGTTCTCGCAATCTACGGCTTCAACCTCTCGGACCTGCTCGGCGGCGCCGTGGAGACCTCCAAGAACCCGAATATGCTGAACCCGGGCCTGCAATACGGCAAGTCGGAGACCTCCAAGCTGGACTTTATGTCCCTCGGGCTCGCCCTCGTCCTCGGCACCGCGGCGCTGCCGCACGTCCTGATGCGCTTCTACACCGTTCCCACGGCGAAAGAGGCCCGCAAATCGGTTGTCTGGTCGATCTGGCTAATCGGCCTGTTCTACCTGTTCACGCTGGTTCTGGGCTACGGCGCTGCCGCCCTGGTGGGGGCAGAGACAATCAAGTCCGCCCCGGGTGGCGTCAACTCGGCGGCACCGCTGCTGGCCTTCCATCTTGGCGGACCGCTGCTGCTGGGCTTCATCTCCGCGGTGGCGTTCGCGACCATCCTGGCGGTCGTCGCCGGCCTCACCATCACCGCCGCAGCATCCTTCGCCCATGACATCTACGCCAGCGTGATCGCCAAGGGCAAGGCGGACGCCGCCACCGAGGTCAAGGTCGCCCGCAGGACCGTTGTGGTGATCGGTGTACTTGCCATCCTCGGCGGTATCTTCGCCAATGGCCAGAACGTGGCGTTCCTCGTGGCGCTGGCCTTTGCCGTCGCTGCGTCGGCGAACCTGCCCACCATCGTGTATTCACTCTTCTGGCGGAAGTTCACCACCCAGGGTGCGGTGTGGAGCATGTACGGCGGCCTGATTTCTGCCATCGTCCTGATCTCGCTGTCGCCTGTTGTCTCGGGCGCGAAGACCTCGATGATCCAGGGTGCCAACTTCGCTGTCTTCCCGCTCAACAACCCGGGAATCGTCTCGATTCCGCTGGCCTTCTTCCTGGGCTGGCTGGGCACGGTGCTGGACAAGCGGACAGAAGACGTGGCGAAACAGGCCGAAATGGAGGTCCGTTCCCTCACCGGCGTCGGCGCCGAAAAGGCTACTGACCACTAACAAACCGATACGCCCGCCGTCATCCGGGCGGCGGGCGGAACTGCCGGCAGGGGCTCCCATTGGGGGCCCCTGTTGGCGTCTGACGCCCGGGGGACCCGCGCCTGCCGGTCAGCGCTCGACGGGGCCGCGCTCCAGCAGGGGCTGGATCCGGAACGGAATAAGTTCGCCCATGGCCAGCGCGGTGTCGGTGCGGTCGACGCCGTCGCACGCCAGGATTTTGCCGTTAATCCGGAAGAGGTCCTCGGCATCGCGGGCCACCACGCGCAGGAGCAGGTCGGCGGATCCGGTGAGGCCATAGCCCTCCAGGATTTCCGGGATGACGGCAAGCTCCAGGGCCAGCCGGCCCAGTTTCTGCTGCTGGACATGCACCGAGATGAAAGCCATCAACGGGTAGCCCAGCGAGGCCGGATTGATGCGGCGCTCAAACGAGAGAAAAGCGTGCTTCTTCTCCAGCCCGGCCATCCTGGCCTGCACGGTATTCCGCGACAGGCCCAGTTTCTGCGCCAGGGCCACAACGGTGCGCCGCGGATCGTGTGCCATGGCCGAAAGCAGCCGGGTGTCAGTGCCATCCAAGGGTTGCATAATGCGCAAGATTAGCACGCCCGTACGCCCAGAAACAGAGCATAATGCTCAGTTATCGGGGGGCCGGTTGTGCCGGATGACTCGTGTGAGTAGGGTCACAAGTATCTGGGCAACGTCGCCCGGAGGGCTGGCGCGCAGCGGGATCACGAGTCCTGTGAGTGCCGGTCACGCAACGTCAGAAGGTGGCGGACAACGTGTTTACCGACGACGCGGGCAAGGGCGGCACAGCCGCCGGGGGCCCGGGAAATACTGCAGAACCATACCGGCGGATTGGTGGGGACCTGGTCCAGCTCATCACGCCGGCGGGCGAACGCATCAGCCACCCCGAGTTCGATCCCTGGCTCAAGGACGTCAGCGATGAGCAGCTCGGCTCGCTCTATGAAGACATGGTGGTCATCCGGCGGATCGACACGGAGGCGACCGCACTCCAGCGCCAGGGCGAGCTGGCCCTGTGGCCGCCGCTGCTGGGCCAGGAAGCCTCCCAGATTGGCTCCGTGCGGGCCCTGCGCGAGGACGACTTCATTTTCCCCAGTTACCGGGACAACGGCGTTGTGTATTGCCGCGGGGTCAACCTGACGGACATTGTGCGTGTCTGGCGCGGCAACGCCTCCTCCGGCTGGGATCCCTATTCGATCAACGTGGCCACCCCGCAGATCATCATCGGCGCTCAAACCCTGCACGCCACGGGCTACGCCATGGGCATCCAGAACGACGGCGCCGACTCGATCGCCATGACCTACTTCGGTGACGGCGCCACCAGTGAAGGCGACGTCAGCGAAGCCATGGTCTTTGCCGCGAGCTTCCAGTCCCCGGTGATCTTCTTCTGCCAGAACAACCACTGGGCCATCTCCGAACCAGTGAAGCTGCAGTCCCACATCCAGCTCGCGGACCGTGCCGCCGGCTTCGGCATCCCCAGCGTGCGGGTCGACGGAAACGACGTCCTGGCCGTTATGGCCGCTACCCGGATGGCAGTGGACCGCGCCCGCCGCGGCGGCGGACCGACCTTCATCGAGGCAGTCACCTATCGGATGGGTCCGCACACAACAGCGGACGACCCTACCCGCTACCGTGACGCCAACGAGCTCGAGGACTGGGCCGGCAAAGACCCGATTGCGCGCTTGAAGTCCCTGCTCGAACGTAAGGGGCTGCTCAGCGAGGAACTCGAGGCCGGCGTGTCAGCCAAAGCCGATGCTGTTGCCAAAGAGATGCGCGCCGGCTGCATCAGCATGGCCGAGCCTGAGCCAATGGACATCTTCAAGCACGTATACAGCACCCCCAACTCCGTCCTTGACCGCCAGCAGGACCACTATTCCCGCTACCTGGCGTCCTTCGATGATCCCTCCGCGGCCACGGCCGGCGACGGGGGAGACCAATATTCCAGCTACGTGGCCTCCTCCGGCGATCCCGAAGACGCCGCTTCCGAAGAAGGTGCACGCTGATGACGCAGATGACTTTCGCCCGAGCCATTAATTCGGGCCTGCGCAAGTCCCTCGAGCATGATTCCAAGGTGATCCTCCTGGGCGAGGATATCGGTACCCTGGGCGGAGTCTTCCGGGTTACCGACGGTCTGCAGAAGGACTTCGGGAAGCACCGGGTCGTGGATACCCCGCTCGCGGAATCCGGCATCATGGGCACCGCCGTCGGTCTGGCCTACCGGGGCTACCGCCCGGTGGTGGAGATCCAGTTCGACGGGTTCATCTACCCCGGATTCGACCAGATCGTCTGCCAGGTTGCCAAGCTCCATTACCGGACCCAGGGCGCAGTGAAGATGCCCATCACTATTCGCGTCCCGTTCGGCGGCGGCATCGGCTCGCCCGAGCATCACTCCGAATCCCCTGAAGCGTACTTCACGCACACCTCCGGCCTGCGCGTTATCAGCGTCTCCAACCCGCAGGATGCCTACACGATGATCCAGCAGGCCATCGCCTCGGACGATCCTGTACTGTACTTCGAGCCCAAGCGCCGCTACCACGACAAGGGCGAAGTGGACGAGTCCCAGGACCTGGCCGCCGCACTGTCGATGGAGCAGGCTCGCATCGTCACCGAGGGTAAGGACGTGACGCTCGTGGCATATGGACCGCTCGTCAAGACCGCCCGCGACGCCGCCTTGGCCGCCGAAGACGACGGCATCTCCATCGAGGTCATCGACCTGCGCTCGCTGGCGCCGGTGGACTTCGCTACCGTGGAGGCTTCCGTGCGGAAAACCGGCCGGCTCGTCATCACACATGAGGCCGGTCAAACCGGCGGCGTTGGCGCCGAGGTGGCAGCCGGCATCACCGAACGCTGCTTCCATTACCTGGAGGCGGCCCCGGTCCGGGTCACAGGATTCGACATCCCGTACCCCTACTCCAAGCTGGAAATGCACCATCTGCCGGGTCTGGACAGGATTCTGGACGGCGTCGACCGTGCCATGGGCCGCCCCAATTCCCTGAGCGGGCTGGAAGGATGAGCGCCACGATGATCAAGGAATTCAGGCTTCCGGACCTCGGTGAGGGCCTCACCGAATCGGAAATCGTCAGCTGGAAGATCGGGGTGGGAGACACCGTCGAGCTCAACCAGATTATTGCCGAGGTGGAGACGGCCAAGGCCGTGGTGGAACTCCCTTCCCCCTTCGCAGGTGTGGTCACCGCCCTGCACGAGCAGCCCGGCACCGTGGTGGAGGTCGGCAAGCCGATCGTCTCTTTCGAGATTGAGGACGACGGCGCCGGCTCGGCCAAGCGGGAGCCGAACCTGGTGGGCTATGGGGCGGTCCTTGAACACACCGGCCGGCCCGCCCGCCGCGCCCGCAACGTCGCCGCGTCCGCCGCAGCGGTGCCCGCGTCCGCCGCAGCGGTGCCCGCGCCGGCCTCAGCGGTGCCCGCGCCCGCCGTTGAACCCGCCGCCGTTGAGCCTGCGCCGGCAGCCGAAGATCTGCCCGCAACAGCACCGGCTGAGCGGCCGCGGTCCACGCCGCCGGTCCGCAAACTCGCGAAGGACCTCGGCGTCGACCTGGCAGCGGTGGCCGGTACGGGCGAGCGCGGGCTCATAACCCGAGACGATGTGCGGAACTTTGTGGGCGGCGGGGATCTGCCTGCGGCGTCCCACGGCCCGGCCGCCGGGTCTGCTGCTGAGGTGCCCGGATCCGACGAGAAGCAGGACGGGCAGTTCGGACAGCAGCCACGGGAGATCCGCACCGCCATCAGGGGGGTACGCAAGCTCACCGCCGCGGCCATGGTTTCCAGCGCTTTCACCGCACCCCACGCGACGGAGTTCCTGACCATCGACGTCACGCCGACGATGGAGCTGCTGGCGAAACTCAAAGCCAGCCGGGGCCTATACGGGCCTGAAACTCACTCCGCTGACCCTGGTGTCCAAAGCCGTGCTGATTGCGCTGCGGAACCACCCGACACTCAATACCCGCTGGGACGAGGCCCGCCAGGAAATTGTCCAGTTCAACTACGTGAACCTGGGGATTGCGGCCGCGACTCCCCGCGGGCTGACGGTGCCGAATATCAAGGACGCCGACCGGATGTCCCTCGTCGAGCTTTCCACCGCCCTGACCGGGCTTACGGACACGGCACGCGCCGGCAAAACCAGTACCACCGACCTCTCCGGCGGCACGATCTCCATCACAAACATCGGTGTGTTCGGAATCGACGCCGGGACCCCTATCCTCAACCCGGGCGAGGCCGCGATCCTCGCCGTCGGTGCCGTCCGTAAAATGCCGTGGGAGTTCCAGGATGAAGTGGCCCTGCGCCAGGTTATGACGTTGAGCCTGTCCTTTGACCATCGGCTGGTCGACGGGGAGCAGGGCTCCCGCTTCCTGCAGGATCTCGGCGCATTGCTGGCCGATCCGGGAATGGCCATGGCAATGGTCTAACGGCGTCCGGCGTCCGGCGGGTGCGTGCTGCTGGACGGCTCAGCCGAGGAAGCGGCGCAACGGGCGCGGGATCACGGACAAAGTCTCCATGCGGCGGTTCCCGTCCGCGCCGGCGGGTGCCTGGCAGTCGCGGTGGCGCGCGTTGCCGTGAGACTTGCCCGCCGGTGCCGGGAGCGTTGCCCCAAGGTCGTCGATTCGGCGCACCTGCTCCCTCATCGACTCCAGATGTGCGCTGAGGATATAAGGCCAGGGTCCGTCTTCCGGCGCGCCCAGGATCAGCTCCGGCAGTGATGCGTCGTCACTGACATCCCATTCCCGGGCGAGATCGATGACGGCGATGTCCCGGGCCAGCCCGGCGGCCCGTAGCGTCAGCACCATGTCATCCGCTGCCGGTGCAGTCCGGCACGGGGATCCGGACGCCGTGGTTTCGAGCGCGCAGATGAGCCCGTTCAGGACGCGCCGCTCCTGCCACAGATCCGCGGAGAGCTCGTTCGCCGCGGCCATGGATGATTCCGGCCGCGCCGATGCCCGGGCCGCACGGGATACCGGTTCAACAGCAGGCTTCCCCGGGTGGACACGTGATGTGCCAGCCGTCCCGGACGGGCACTGGTTTTCTGTTTCCATAGCGATTCAAGCCGCCCTAACGTTCCAGGAAAAAAGACGTGGCCGGAGTGCCCCCGTATTTGTTGTGTTCCTGCCTTGGAATCTAGGCCCGTAGGGGTGAGTCAGCCACCGTAGTCTTCCGGACGATTTACCTGCCCCGACGCGACTGACTACTTGGAATATGCCGACATCTACGTGTGGGATGCAGGGCAGAGCGTCGCGTTACAGCGCGAGGGACCCCTGTAATTACCCGCTGCTGGCGCGGAATTCCGCAGTGGTGGCCCGTGGAATTCAGGTGGAGTGGAAGGGCGTCCGGCTCAGGCTTCGGAATCTGCCGCTGCCAGGAGCGCCGCCATCGCCATGGCCTGCAGCAGCGGCCCGGCCCGCCTCGCGGCGATCCGGTGACCCTGGGCACGGACCGAGTGCGGGGTCGAGTTGATCAGACCGAAGGTCGCGTGGGCGCGCATCCGGAGCCCGGCCAGTTCGGTGTCCGGGTGGATCCCGGCCAGGACCTGAACCCAGAGTTCGACGTAGCTCCGCTGCAGGCTCCGCACCTCGGACTGGTCCGCCGCGGCGAGGTTGCTGAAGTCCTGGTCCTGGACCCGGATGACATCCGGATTCCGCAGGGCGAAGTCGACATGGAATGCGACGAGGCGGTCCAGTGCGGCAGTGCCGTCGGCATCGGCGACGACCCGGCGGCCGCCGTCGAGCAGGTTCTGGCTGACGCTGAGCAGCAGGGCGCCCAGTACCGCCTGCTTGCCGGAGAAATGCCGGTACACGGCCGGGCCGCTCACCCCGGCCGACGAGCCGAGATCCTCCAGTGAAACCCGGTGGAACCCCTCGGCGGCAAACAGGGCAGCCGCCGCCGCAAGCAGGGCCTGCCGCCGGCTTTCCTTGGCCTGGCTGCGTTGGGTCGCAGGGCCCTGCCCGGTTGTCTGGCTGAATTCAGTCACCGGCGCATCCTCATTCCCTGTACTTTGTGGTGGACATTACAGTTAATCCAGACTAACCTAAATTCCAGTTATACGGCACTAACCGAAATGGCCTGGACGAACGCCCCACGCCGGTCCCGGCACGGGGCCAGGAACGGAAGAAGTCAATGGAGACACTTGCCAGTACGGTCGATGCGGCAAGCCCCGCCTTCGCCGCGAACCGGGAGGCACAAGCAGGGCTGGCCCGGGAGTTAAAGGACCGGCTCGCGGCCGCTGCCCTCGGCGGACCGACGGCCTCCCGGGACCGCCACACCGCCCGGGGGAAACTGCTGCCGCGGGAACGCATTGACCGCCTGCTCGACGACGGCAGCCCCTTCCTGGAAATCGCGCCGCTGGCGGCCAACGGGATGTACAACGACGACTCGCCCGGGGCGGGCGTGATTGCCGGGATCGGACTGGTCCACGGCCGCCAGGTCCTGGTGATCTCCAACGACGCCACCGTCAAGGGCGGCACGTACTATCCGATGACCGTCAAGAAACATCTCCGGGCCCAGGAAATCGCGCTGGAGAACCGGCTGCCGTGTGTGTACCTCGTGGACTCGGGAGGCGCCTTCCTGCCCAAGCAGGATGAGGTTTTCCCGGACAAGGAACACTTCGGCCGAATCTTCTTCAACCAGGCCAGGATGTCCGCGGCGAAGATCCCGCAGATCGCCTCGGTGATGGGCTCCTGCACCGCCGGCGGCGCCTACGTTCCGGCGATGAGCGATGAAACCGTGATCGTCCGCAACCAGGGCACGATCTTCCTCGGCGGCCCGCCGCTGGTGAAGGCAGCGATCGGCGAGATTGTGACGGCCGAAGAGCTTGGCGGCGGTGATGTGCATTCGACGATCTCCGGCGTCACCGACCACCTGGCCGAAAATGACGAGCACGCCCTTCAGATCGTTCGCGACATCGTCGAGGCCCTGCCCCGGACCGCCGCGCCGGTCTGGGAGGTGGACACCGCCGTCGAGCCGGCAGCGGACCCGGAGGAGCTCTATGGTGCCGTCCCCACGGATGTCAACGCCCAGTACGATGTGCGGGAGGTCATCGCCCGGCTCGTGGACGGCAGCCGCTTCCACGAGTTCAAAAAGAACTACGGCACCACCCTGGTGACCGGTTTCGCCAGGCTGCACGGCCACCCCGTGGGCATCGTGGCCAACAACGGCGTGCTCTTCAGCGAGTCCTCGCTGAAGGGCGCGCACTTCATCGAACTGTGCGACCAGCGCGGCATTCCGCTGCTCTTCCTGCAGAACATCTCCGGCTTTATGGTCGGCAAGGACGCGGAGCAGGGCGGCATCGCCAAGAACGGCGCCAAGATGGTCAGCGCCGTCGCCACTGCCCGGGTACCCAAGCTGACAGTGGTGATCGGCGGCTCCTTCGGCGCCGGCAACTACTCCATGTGTGGCCGGGCCTACTCGCCGCGGTTCCTCTGGATGTGGCCAGCCGCCCGGATCTCGGTGATGGGCGGCAACCAGGCGGCCAGCGTCCTCGCGACCGTGAAACGGGACCAGTACGAAGCCCGCGGCGAGGACTGGCCCGCCGAGGCTGAGGAAGCCTTCAAGGCCCCGATCAGGGAGCAGTACGAGGATCAGGGCAGCCCGTACTACTCCACCGCCCGGCTCTGGGACGACGGCGTGATCGACCCCGCGGACACCCGCACCGTCCTGGGACTGGCGCTCGACGTCGTCTCCCGTACCCCGCTGCCGGAGACCTCCTTCGGCCTGTTCCGGATGTGAGCCAGCCATGACTATTCCTCTGACGGGCACCGGCTCCGCGCCGCACGCAACGCCCGAGCCTCCTCTGTTCAACACTGTCCTGGTGGCCAACCGCGGCGAGATCGCCTGCCGCGTGATCCGTACCCTGCGCACCCTGGGGATCCGCTCCGTGGCCGTCTATTCCGACGCTGACGCCGGTGCCCGGCACGTGCGGGAGGCCGACGCCGCCGTCCGGATCGGCCCGGCAGCGGCAATCGAGAGCTACCTCAAGATCGAGGCGATCCTCCAGGCCTGCCGCGACACGGGAGCCGAGGCCGTACACCCGGGTTATGGCTTCCTGAGCGAAAACGCCGACTTCGCCCGCGCCCTCGACGCCGCAGGTATCACGTTCATTGGCCCCGGAGTGGACTCCCTGAATGTCATGGGGGACAAGATCCGCTCCAAGAACCACGTTGCCGGGTACGGCGTCCCGGTGGTCCCGGGCATCGCCGAACCCGGTATGTCCGACGCGCAGCTGATCGAGGCCGCGCCCGGCGTGGGTTTCCCGCTGCTGATCAAACCCTCCGCGGGCGGCGGCGGCAAGGGCATGCACAGCGTTGAGGACCCGGCGGAGCTGGCCTCCACCCTGGCCACAGCCCGGCGGGTTGCGGCCAGTGCCTTTGGTGACGACACCCTCTTCCTGGAACGGCTCGTGACGACGCCCCGGCATATCGAGGTACAGATCCTGGCGGACAACCACGGCAACGTCATCCACCTCGGCGAACGCGAATGTTCCCTGCAGCGCCGGCACCAGAAGGTCATCGAGGAAGCGCCCTCACCCCTGCTGGAAGCCCTCAACGACGGCGGCGCCACCCGCGCGAGGATCGGCGAGGCCGCCTGCAACGCCGCACGCAGCGTCAACTACTCCGGCGCGGGCACCGTTGAATTCCTGGTCTCGGACAACGCCCCGGACGAGTTCTTCTTTATGGAGATGAATACCCGCCTGCAGGTCGAGCACCCCGTCACGGAGATGGTCACCGGCGTCGACCTCGTCGAATGGCAGGTCCGGATCGCCGCCGGCGAAGCACTCACCGTTGCTCAGGACGACGTCGTCCTCACCGGACATGCCGTAGAAGCCCGGATCTACGCCGAGATCCCGGAGCGGAACTTCCTCCCCTCCATTGGGCGGGTCGTGGTGCTGGACGAACTGCCCGATGCTGCAAATGGCAAGGTCAGGGTGGACTCCTCACTGCTGGAAGGCATGGTGATCTCCTCGAGCTATGACCCGATGATCGCCAAGGTCATCGCGTGGGGGGAGGACCGCAGCGCGGCCCTGGACACCCTGGACCGGGCGCTCGCCGGCTACACCGCGTTGGGCATCGATACCAACGTCGAATACCTGCGCCTGCTGATCAACGACGCCGACGTCCGCGCCGGACGGCTCGACACGGGCCCTGATCGGGCGCAAAATGCCGGACTTCACTTTCCGCCATCCGGGGGATTTTGAGATTGTTGCCGCTGCGCTGTTCGCCTTGGCGACGGAGCCGCACGACAATACCGCCCGGCCAGCCGGTCCCTGGCAGCGTCGCGACGGCTGGCGGCTTGGCGCCGACGCCCCGCGGCGGGTCAGCCTGGGCGTGCCCGACGGCGGGGTCGCCGCGATAGAGGTGTCCGGCGTGGCAGGGCAGGGCGCGGCGACAGTGACCATCAACGGCGGGCCGCAGCGCAAGGCCTCACTTCGGTTCCTCGACCGCGACCACGCAGAGCTGACCCTCGACGGCGAAGCCCGGGTGTATTCGCTCGTGCGTGCGTCGTCTGGACCCGTCTACGCCGGATCCGTCACACCGGGCGGGGACAACCCGACGCCGGGGGCGCCCACGGAGCTCTTCCTCGGCAATGAGGGATGGTCCTGCCGCCTTGAGTTGCTCACCCGGGAGAAAAGGCTTGCCCGCGTGCTGGCCGCCGTCGAACGCGTTGACGGCGCTGCGGACCCGGCGGTGCGTTCGCCGATGCCAGGCACCGTAGTCTCGGTGGCCGTCGGCAGCGGCGACCAGGTCCAGGCCGGACAGGTGCTGCTCTCAGTGGAGGCCATGAAGATGGAGCACCAACTCCTCGCCCCGCTCGCCGGCACCGTCCACCTCACCCTCAGCCTTAGCCCCGGCGACCTGGTCGCCGCCGGCCAGGTGCTCGCCACCATCCATCCCGCAACAGACGCACCCCACACAGCAACAGCCGGGGAAGCCACAGCCCAGACAAAGGAGTCACCCCATGGCCAGTTTTGAACTCAGCGAGGAATACCAGGACCTCAGCGACACCGTCCGCGAATTCGCCGACGAAGTCGTGGCCCCGGTCTCCGCCAAACACGACGAAGAGCACAGCTTCCCGTACGAGGTCGTCGCGCAGATGGCGGAAATGGGTCTCTTCGGCCTGCCGTTCCCGGAGGAATTCGGTGGCATGGGCGGGGATTACTTCGCCCTCGCCCTGGCACTGGAACAGCTCGGCCGGGTGGACCAGTCGGTCGCCATCACCCTGGAGGCGGGCGTTTCGCTGGGCGCCATGCCGATCCACCGCTTTGGCACCGAGGAGCAGAAGCAGGAATGGCTGCCGATGCTGGCCGCGGGCACGGCGCTCGCAGGCTTCGGCCTGACGGAGCCCGAGGCGGGATCCGACGCCGGCGGAACGAAGACCACTGCCCGGCTCGCGGACGGCCACTGGACCATCAACGGCAATAAGGAGTTCATCACCAACTCCGGCACAGACATTACCCGCCTGGTCACCGTCACCGCCGTGACCGGTGAGGAACAGCGTCCGGACGGCAGCATCAAAAAAGAAATCTCCACCATCCTGGTGCCCACCGGCACCCCCGGGTTCACGGCGGAGAAGGCGTACAACAAGGTGGGCTGGAACGCCTCGGACACTCATCCCCTGACGCTCAAGGACGTCCGGGTTCCGGAAGCGAACCTGCTGGGCGAACAGGGCCGCGGCTACGCAAATTTCCTCTCGATCCTGGACGAAGGTCGGATCGCGATCGCCGCCCTGGCCGTCGGCGCAGCCCAGGGCTGCGTGGATCAGTCGGTGAAATACGCCAAGGAACGCAGCGCCTTCGGGCGGAATATTGGCCAGTACCAGGCCATCGCGTTCAAGATCGCCCGGATGCAGGCCCGCGCGCACACGGCCCGTTTGGCCTACTACGATGCGGCGTCCCGGATGCTCGCCGGGAAGCCGTTCAAGACTGAAGCCGCCATCGCTAAGATGGTCGCAGGCGAGGCAGCCATGGACAACGCGCGGGATGCCACCCAGGTGTTCGGCGGCTATGGCTTCATCAACGAGTTCACCGTGGCACGCCACTACCGCGACTCCAAGATCCTGGAAATCGGGGAGGGCACCACGGAGGTGCAGCTGATGTTGATTGCCCGGGAACTGGGACTCTAACCGGGCCCCGATTCTCAAGCCAGCACCGGTCGAGCCTGTCGAGACCTGAAGGGATCAACGATGATTAATAAGGTTGTCGCCACCGCTGCCGAGGCCGTGGCCGATATTCACGACGGCGCCTCGCTGGCCGTGGGCGGCTTCGGGCTGTGCGGCATTCCCGTGGCCCTGATCGATGCCCTCCACCGGCAGGGAGCCACGGAGCTGGAGACCGTCAGTAACAACTGCGGTGTCGATGACTGGGGTCTGGGGATCCTGCTGCGGGACGGCCGGATCCGGCGCACCGTGAGCTCCTACGTGGGGGAGAACAAGGAGTTCGCCCGGCAATACCTCGCCGGCGAACTTGAAGTCGTCCTCACGCCCCAGGGCACCCTGGCCGAGAAGCTTCGCGCCGGCGGTGCCGGCATTCCGGCATTTTTCACGCCGGCCGGCGTTGGCACCCAGGTCTCCGAAGGCGGCCTGCCGCAGAAGTACGATGCCGTCGGCAACGTCGCCATCGCTTCGACGGCCAAGGAGGTGCGCAGCTTCGGCGGCGCCGATTACGTCCTGGAGGAATCCCTGACCCCGGACTTTGGGCTGGTCCACGCCTGGAAGGGCGACCGCCACGGCAACCTTGTCTTCCACGCCACTGCGATGAACTTCAACCCGCTGTGCGCCATGGCCGGGAAGATCACCATCGCCGAGGTCGAGGAACTTGTGGAACCGGGGGAGCTGGACCCGGAGCACGTCCACGTTCCGGGCATCTTCGTTCAGCGGGTGGTTCTGGCGCCCGCGGTCGAGAAACGCATCGAAAAACGGACGATTGCGGTGCCCGCGTCCGGCGGCCGCCACGCCACAGAGACGGCAGGAGCCTAGCCATGGAATCGAACAAGCTTACCGATGCCCCGCCCCGGCCCGAGGCAGTACGGCACGAGTACCGGCTGGCCGCCGTCGCCCATCAGGACGGTACGGACAAAAAAGGCTGGACGCGGAACGAGCTGGCGGCCCGGGTGGCGCAGGAACTGCACAATGGCCAGTACGTCAACCTGGGCATCGGAATGCCCACCCTGATCCCCAATTTCATTCCGGTCGGCGTGGAAGTGGTGCTGCATTCCGAAAACGGCCTGCTCGGCGTCGGCCCGTACCCGGACGAGGATGAGGTCGATCCTGACCTGATCAACGCCGGGAAGGAAACGGTCACGGTGAACCAGGGCGCCGCGTTCTTCGACTCCGCAACGTCCTTCGGGATGATCCGCGGCGGCCACGTCGACGTGGCCGTGCTGGGCGCCATGGAAGTGGCTGCCAACGGGGACCTGGCGAACTGGATGGTCCCGGGGAAAATGGTCAAGGGCATGGGCGGTGCCATGGACCTGGTCTTCGGGGCCAAGAAGGTGATCGTGATGATGGAGCATGTCGACCGGAACGGCGGGCCCAAAATCGTCGACCGTTGCACACTGCCCCTGACGGGCAGGGCGTGCGTGGACCGGATCATCACCGACCTTGCCGTGATCGACGTGGTGACCGATGGCGGGGCGTCCCGCCTGGTGCTGCGCGAACTCGCCCCGAACGTCTCGGTGGAGGACGTCGCCGCGGCGACCGGCGCTGAACTCTTTGAGGAAGACCAGGAACTGACGGTATGACTGAGGAAACACCTGCGTCCGAACGCGATCACCCCGAACGCGATGACCCCAAACCTCGCGGCTCCGAACGCCTGGCCCCGGACCGTCCTGCCCGGGTGATCGAGCAGCGCGGTCTCTACTTCGATGAACTCGACGAGGACGTCGTCTACGCGCACCGGCCGGGCCGGACCGTCACCGAGACGGACAACGTCCTGTTCACCACCATGACCATGAACACCCAGGCGCTGCACCTGGACGCGGCGTGGAGCGCAGGCCAGCCTTTTGGCCAGCGGCTGATGAACTCAATGTTCACGCTCGCCACGGTGGTGGGCCAGTCCGTGCCGCAATTGACGCAGGGCACCATCATTGCCCAGCTGGGCCCTGACAGATGTGTCCTTCCCGCATCCGCTCTATCACGGCGACACGCTCTATACGGAAACCGTTGTCACCGGCAAGCGGCTCTCGGCAACCCGCCCGGGACAGGGAATCGTCACCATGAAACACACCGGCCGGAACCAGCATGGGGACGTCGTGGCCCTGGCCACCCGCAGCTGCCTGATGTGGACGCGCGAGGCCCACGCCGAGGCGCAGAAGACACCGCAACAGAGGACAATGAACGCATGAGTCTATTGATGGGCCCGGCCCTGCTGTTTTGCCCAGCCGACCGTCCCGAGCGCTACCAGAAAGCTGCCGAGCGGTCCGACGGCGTGATCGTCGACCTCGAGGACGCCGTCGCCCCCGCGGACAAACAGCGGGCCCGGGGCGCCATCCTCGCCCAGCTCGGCGCCAACGGCGACGTCCCCGAACTCGATCCGAGCAGGACCATCATCCGGGTCAATCCGGCCGGAACGGAGGAGTTCGAGAAGGACCTGCACTGCCTCAAGCACACCCCGTACCGGCACATCATGCTCGCCAAGGCAGAAGACCCGGCCCAGCTGACGGCGCTCGCGGACTTCAGTGTGATCGCGCTTTGTGAGACCGCCGCCGGCATCCTGAACGCCGCGGCAATCGCCGCCGAACCAAACGTGGCGGGCCTGATGTGGGGTGCCGAGGACCTGATCGCTTCCTTGGGCGGGACCTCCAGCCGGACAGGGAGGGGTGACTACCGGGCCGTCGCCCTGCACGCACGCTCCACCGTGCTGCTGGCCGCGCGCGCCTTCGGCAAGGAAGCCATCGACTCCGTTTACGTCAACATTCCGGACCTGGATGGCCTGGCGCGGGAGGCCCACGACGCTGTCGCGTCCGGGTTCGGCGCCAAGGCCTGCATCCACCCGGACCAGGTTGCCGTAGTCCGCGGAGCCTATGCACCCTCCGAAACCGACATCGCCGCGGCAACCGAGCTGCTCGACGCCGCCGCCTCCGCAGGCACCGGAGTCTTCCAGTTCCAGGGCAAGATGATCGACGGGCCCATCCTCAAGCACGCCGAGTCCATCCTGCGAAGGGCCGGGCACTAAGGCACGCACGGCGGTTTGCCACAATCGGCCGGAACGCTGCTCCTATTCCGGCCCCCTGTGGCAAAGGAACGCTACGGGTCCCGGATCAGTGCTTCCACACGTACCGGTTCTCCGGCCGCCCTGCCGTGCCGTACCGTGGCGTGAGCCGGACGGAGCCCTGCACGACCAGATACTCCAGATAACGCCGGGCACTGACCCGGGACAAACCGACCTGCAGCGCCATCCCCGCCGCGGAGACATCCGCACTGCCGGACCGCAGCGCGTCGATGACGGCATCGAGGGTGGGGCGGGAGAGGCCCTTGGGCAGTCGCGCGGCCGCCGCACGGGGTTCCTCCGCTCCTCCGGCGAGGAGAGCCCGGCGGGAGGGGGCAACGAGGCGGTCGATGTGCTCCTGCTCCAGCGGGCCCGCCGACAGTCCGGCGGCGAGATCCCGGCGCAGGAGCAGGTACTCGTCGAGCCGGTCGTTCAAGGCCCGGGAGGTAAAGGGCTTGACCAGATAGTGCAGCACACCTCCCGCCATCGCCCCGCGCACCGTGTCCAGCTCCCGCGACGCGGTGATGACCAGAACGTCCACCGGGTGCCGGCGGTTCCTCAGCCGGTACAACACGTCCAGGCCTGTCATATCAGGAAGATGGATGTCCAGGAGAACCAGGTCCGGCCGCAGGTCGGCCGCCAGGTCCAGACCGTGCTGGCCCGTGTGGGCCATGCCAACGACCTCGAAGCCGCCCCGGGCCAGCAGGAAGCCATGATGGATTCCGGCTACGGCAATGTCATCATCGACGATGAGGGTGCGTATGGGATTCATTGTTTCTGGAGTTCCGCCTCGTGTGGACCGAGTACCACGGTAAAGCACGCGCCGCCCAGGGCCGAGGTCGTGACATCCGCCCGGCCGCCCCGCCGTCCGGCAACCCGCTGCACGAGCGCCAGCCCGAAGCCGCGGGAGTTGATCCCCCCGGTCTCCTTGCTGGTCATCCCAACGTCGAACACGGCCGTCCGCTCCCGCTCCGGCACACCGGGGCCCGTCGTCTTCGACTGTGACTGTCCGTTCCCCGTCCGCGAACTCAGCCAGTCGGATGGCGATGGTGCTGTCATAGCCCGTGGCGTCCACCGCATTGTCGATCAGGTTGCCCAGGACCGTGATGATGTCTCCGGTCCCGTCCGGCGTGCAGACCGACTCCGGGCTCACGAGGATCTCAATGCCCCGCTCGGCACAGACGGTGGACTTGGCGATCAGCAGCGCCTGCACATCGGGATCCGTGATGCCGGCGGCGGGGGACCCGTTCACTACGGCGGCGTCGCTGTGACTCCGCCCCAGGTAGTCGATGGCTTTGGCTTGTTCGCCCAGTTCCAGCAGCCCGGAGATCACATGCAGTTTGTTCGCGAACTCATGCGCTTGCGCCCGCAGCGTCTGGGTCACGTCAAGGGCGCCGTCGAGGTCGCGCAACATGGTGTGCAGTTCGGTGCGGTCCCGCAGGATCAGGACCTTGCCAACCTCACGGCCGTCCACCGTGGCCGCATTGACCTTGCCCAGCAGGATCCGTTCCCCGGACAGGACGAGTTCCTCCGTGGCGGAACCGGCGGCCAGCAGCCGGTGGATGCCGGGCTCCAGGCACTGCATCGCCGGTGAACCCGAGACGTCTCCGCCGATCCCAAGCAGGCGGCGTGCCTCGTCGTTCACGAGCGCAACCTTCCCGTCGGCGTCGACCGCCACGAGACCTTCGCCCAGGCCGTGCAGCATGGCGTCGCGGGTTTCGAGGAGTGCCGCGATGTCTTCGGGTTCCAGCTTGTAGATCCGTCGCCAGACGAGCTTGGAGATGTACATCGCCCCGAGGGAGCCCAGAAGGGCCGCGCCGAGAAGCCAGCCAAAGAGCTGGGGCAGGTCCTCATACAGATCCTCGGCCAGGGTGCTCTCCAGCACGCCCACGGAGGCCGTGCCAATCACCGTGCGCCCCGCGGCGTCGTGAATCGGGACCTTGACCCGCCAGGACTCTCCCAGCGTCCCGGTCTGTGTTCCGACATATATATCCCCGGAGAGCGGAACCGAGGGATCGGTGGAAACGCGCCGGCCGATTTCGGCCGGATTCGGATGTGAATGCCGGACACCGTTCCGGTCCGTCACGACGACGTAGGTGACGGACGAGGCCTGCCGGATCACTTCGGCGATGGGTTGAATGGTCAGGGCCGGGGAATCGGTGTCGAAGGCGCTGACAACCGACGGCAGCCGGGCCACGCTTTCGGCAACGCCGATCAGGCGTCCCTTGTAGGCATCGCGCAGCTGCTGCTCCTGCATCCTGATCGTGACCGCCCCGACCGCCGTAAGGACCGCCAGGACAATGCCGAGCTGCAACGCGACCAGCTGGAAGCGGAGGGGAATCCTGTGAACCATCTCACAAGTTTCCCACCCCGGGGACGGGCGGACAGCCGGAATCCGGGTTGCGGCCGTGACCAATATGACCACTACCACCGCTACGTCCGAATACTGTTCGCCGCCGCGGCCCGCTCCTAATGTCGTGGGAGTGATCAACGATGACGTGCATCACATCCCAACGAGGAGTAACTATGACTTCGAACTTCACCCGCCGCGCCGCCCTCGCCTCCGGGGCCGCCGGTATCGTCCTTGCTCTGTCCGCCTGCGCTGGCGGCTCAACCGGCGCCGCTGCCGTTCAGTCAGCCGACGCCGAAGCGGTCAAAAAGCTGAGCATCATCGTCCCCGCGAACCCGGGCGGCGGCTGGGACCAGACCGGCCGCGCCATGCAGCAGGGCCTGCAGACCAACAACCTCGTCGGCTCAGCCCAGGTCACCAACATCGGCGGCGCCGGCGGCACGAACGGGCTCGCCAAGCTGGCCACCGAAAAGGACGCCAATACACTGATGGTGATGGGCTACGTCATGGTCGGAGCCGTGGAGACCAACGGGGCCAAGAGCCGTCTGGAGGACACCACTCCGATTGCACGCCTGACCGAAGAACCACTCGTCCTGGTGGTTCCGGAGTCGTCGCCGTACCAGAGCGTCCAGGACCTCGTCGCGGACATCAAGGCCAACGGCAAGGGCGTCGCCATCACCGGCGGCTCGGCCGGCGGCGCCGACCACATCCTGGCCGGCCAGATCCTCAAATCCCAAGGCGTCGAAGCGGACAAGCTGAACTACATCGGCTACTCCGGCGGCGGCGAATCCATTGCCGCGCTGCTTGGCAATAAAGTCCAGGCCGGAATCTCCGGCGTCGGCGAATACGCCGAGCAGGTCAAGGCCGGCAAGGTCCGCGCGCTTGCCGTCTCCGGCAAAACCGAAGCACCCGCGCTGCCGGGCATCAAACCGCTCACGGACCAGGGGATCGACGTCGTTCTGACCAACTGGCGCGGCGTCGTGGCGCCGGGCTCCATCGACGACGCCCAGCGTGCCAAACTGACCGACCTCGTCAGCAAACTGCACGACTCCTCAGACTGGAAGACCACGCTTGCCACCAATAACTGGGACGACGCCTTCCTTGCCGGAGACGACTTCAAGTCCTTCCTGACCGCGGACATCGCCAACGTCAAGACCACGCTGTCCGAGATCGGCCTGGTCAAGTAACTATGTCCAGCCATGTCACAACGTCCGTCCCGCGGCCCACGGGAGAGATCCTGTTTGCCCTCGTGTTCGTCAGCGTGGGCGTGGCGGGACTCCTGACGGCGGGATCGATCCCGATCCCGCCGTCAGAAACCGGAATCGGCCCGCGGGCCTTCCCGTACATCGTCTGCGGCTTGCTGGTGCTCCTCGGCACCGGGATCGTCGCACAGGTCCTCCGCGGCAAGGTGGGGCAGGCCGAAGAGGGCGAAGACCTCGACGCGTCCGCCAAGACCGACTGGGTGGCCCTCGCCAAGCTCGTCGGATTCGTGATCCTGCACATCTTCCTGATTGAATCCGCCGGCTGGCCGGTGGCCGCCGCCGTGCTGTTTACCGGTGCCGCGTGGTCCCTGGAGGCCAGGCCGCTCTGGAAAGCGATCGGTATCTCCGTGATCCTGGCCCTGGTGCTGCAGTACGTCTTCGGCGGGCTGCTGGGCGTCTCGCTCCCGCCGGGACCGCTGCTTGAGGGGGTGCCGTTCTTCCGTGGATAGCTTCATGTTGCTTCTTGAAGGATTCGCGACGGCGTTGCAGCCCGTCTACCTGCTCTACGCCCTCGGCGGCGTCTTCGTCGGCACCGCAGTCGGCGTCCTGCCGGGCATCGGCCCCGCCATGACCGTGGCCCTGCTGATGCCCATCACCTACTCGCTGGACCCGGCCGCGGCGCTGATTGTTTTCGCCGGCATCTACTACGGCGGGATGTACGGCGGCTCCACCACGTCCATTCTGCTCAACACACCGGGCGAATCGGCCTCGATCGTCACGGCGCTCGAAGGCAACAAGATGGCCAAGGCCGGCAGGGGAGCGGCGGCTCTGGCGACGGCGGCGATCGGCTCGTTCATCGCCGGCACGATCGCGACCGTGCTGCTGACCTTCCTGGCTCCCATCGTCGCCGACCTTGCCGTGGGCCTGGGCCCGGTGGACTACGTGGCGCTGATGGTGGTGGCCTTCCTGACCGTGGGCGCGCTGCTGGGCGCCTCGGTCCTGCGCGGCCTGGCCTCGCTGGCCCTTGGACTCTTCATCGGCATGGTCGGCATTGATGACAGCACTGCACAGCAGCGCTTCACGTTCGACAACCCCAATCTGGTGGACGGCATCGACATGGTACTCGTCGCCGTGGGACTCTTTGCCCTCGGTGAGGCCCTGTACGTCGCATCAAAGCTCCGGCACGGCCCGGTCGAACTGATCCCGGTGAGCAAGGGCAAGAACGCCTGGCTGTCCAGGGAGGACTGGAAGCGGTCCTGGAAGCCGTGGCTGCGCGGGACCTTTATCGGCTTCCCGATCGGCACGGTTCCGGCCGGCGGCGCGGACGTGTCCACGTTCCTGTCCTACGCGGCCGAACGCAGGCTGGCCAAGGGCGAGAACAAGGCCCAATTTGGCAAGGGCGCCATCGAAGGCGTGGCGGGTCCGGAAGCGGCAAACAACGCCGCTGCCGCCGGCGTGCTGGTGCCGCTGCTGACCCTCGGCATCCCGACGACGGCGACGGCGGCGATGATGCTCACCGCGTTCCAGCGCTATCAGATCCAGCCCGGCCCGCTGCTGTTCGAGAACCAGAGCGCCCTGGTCTGGACCCTGATCGCCTCCCTGTATGTGGGGAATCTGATGCTGCTGGTGCTGAACCTGCCGCTGGTGGGTCTCTGGGTGAAGATCCTGCAGATCCCAAGGCCGTACCTGTACGGCGGCATCCTGGTCTTCGCCGCGCTGGGGGCCTTCTCGGTGAACTTCTCCACCGTCGACGTCGGCATCCTGCTGGTAGTCGGGATCCTGGGCTACTTCATGCGCCGCTACGGCTACCCGGTGGCGCCGATGGTGGTGGCGATGATTCTGGGCCCGATGTTTGAAGTGCAGCTGCGTCGCTCGCTGCAGCTCTCCCAGAACGATCCCGTGGCACTGGTCTCCTCGCCCTTCACGATCGTGGTCTACGCCTCCATGGCCCTGATCTTCGCAGGATCGTGGTGGCTGCGCCGCCGGCAGGCCGCGCTGGAGGCGGTTGAGCCGGCGAAGGAGGAAATCTCCGCTTAGGAACCACCTGCCGAGGATCAGCCGAATGGCCCGTGGTGCGCGCACAGCGCTGCCGCGGGCTGTTCGGCTGCCGTCGAAGAGTTCAGTCCTCTGGCGGTAGCGACACCGGCGGGATCGCCATGTACAGCGGGGTCCGAATCCAGCGCTGCCCGGTCTCGCGGAATTCCGCCCGGGTGGCGAAGCGGTACAGGCAGGCGCGCGCCCGCACCCAGCGGGGGCATCCGCCGTCAAACGGGTCCAGGCGCAACAGCCGCAGCGTGGGCCGGTCCGCCGTCAGCAGCCTGGCGAGGAAGGCGTAAAACCATTCCTCGTGCACGGTGCGCAGCGGCAGGAACCACATCAGCCAGTCGAGGCGCAGATGGTACGGCGCCCACTGACGCGGAAGACGGCGGACATCGCCGGGCTTTCCACGGAAGCCATACTCCCGCCAGCCGGCGTCGTCGTCGGGATCTTCGGCGAAGGTTCCTTCCACCACGATTTCGATCCGCCGCTTCGTGACCGTACCAAAGGCCCCATAGGTGTTGCCCAGCTGCCAGCGGTTGAAGCTGGCGTTCATCAGCTGGTGGCGGGAGAAAAGGTTTTCGACCGGCCGGTAGCTGAGCGCAACGAGCAAGACCGTCACGGCCAGGATCACCACGAGCCACCACAGCGGCGTCGAGGCAGCACCGGCGGGCCCCCAATCCGCGGGAATGGCCGGCACAAGAGCGTGCGCCACGGGGTCGCTGATCGCCGCGAATGCAAGCACCACCGCCATCCAGTTCAACCACGCAAAGTTTCCGGTCGCCACCAGCCAGAGCTGGGTGAAAATGATGATGCCCGCCGCGGCGCTGGCCAGAGGCTGCGGGGCAAAAAGGAAAAACGGCACTACCAACTGGGCGAAGTGGTTGCCGAGAACCTCCATCCGATGGACCCGACGGGGCAGCAGGTGCGCCTGCCGGCTCAGCGGGCCCGGCATCGGCTGGGTCTCGTGATGGTAGTAGAGGGCCGTCAGGTCCCGCCACTCCCGGCCGCCGCGGATCTTGATCATGCCGGCGCCGAACTCCAGCCGGAACACGAGCCACGCCAGCATGATGAGGATTGTCCGCGGCGGGGGAGTCTGGTCAGAGCCCAGGAAGGCTGCGATGAAGCCCGCTTCGAGCAGCAGCATCTCCCAGCCGAAACCATAGAACGTCTGGCCGACATTAACGATTGACATGTACAGCCACCACAGCGCCAGGAAAGCGAGCAACGGCAGCCACGGCGGCCCGGCCTGCGGCAGCCCCGCGATCAGCGTGCCGGAAACCGCCAGGCCCGTCCAGCAGACGCCGCGGAAGAGCCGGTCCGAGTAGTGCCAGCGGAACAGGGTGGGCCGGCCCAGGCGGCTGACGCCGGCCAGGAAGTCCGGCACCGGCAGGAGCCCGCGCTCGCCGAGCAGGGCCGGGAATTGGTTGAGCGAGGACAGGAACGCCACGAAGTAGAGCGCCGCGATGCCGCGCTGCAGGACCTGCCGGGCAAATTCATACTCCGGTGCGTCCAACCACGCAGCCCACTCCACCATCCCCACGTTACGCCTGCCGCCGACCCGGGACGACCCGCCGGGACTGGCTGCGCGACTGGCTGCGGGGCTGGCTGCCGGGGCTGCCCGCCGGCGGGACAGAGCGGCTGAAGCTCACGGTACTAGGATCGAATGATGTTTGCTTTGGTGCTCTTCGCCGTAGTGGCTGGGGCACTGGCCCAGCGTCTTGCCGGCCTCGGCTTCGGCCTGCTGGTCGCTCCGTTCCTCGTGGTACTGCTGGGTCCGTTTGACGGCGTGATGATCGTCAATCTCTGCGGCGCGACGTCGTCATTGCTGATCCTGTCCAGGGTGTGGCGGTATGTCGAGTGGAGGCGCTACGCCGGACTGGCGGCCTCGGCCCTCCTGGGGGTGGTGCCCGGCGCCTGGCTGGCCAGCCACGTTCCCGCGGCCGCCCTGGAAGTCTGCATCGGCGTGCTGCTGTTCATCGCCCTGGCGGCATCACAGCATCTGAACCGCAGGTCATGGCACGCCACCGGCCCGGTGCCCATGGTGACGCTCGGGTTTTCCAGCGGCCTCATGAACGCCGCCGCCGGCGTTGGCGGGCCGGCAATGACCGCCTATGCCATCGCCACCCGCTGGGACCAGAAGGGCTTCGGCGCCACCCTGCAGCCCTACTTCATCACCACCGGGCTGTCATCGCTGCTCAGCAAGTACTTCTTCTCCGGCGGCCACCTTCCCGCCCTGGCCGGCTGGCAGTTGCTGGGTATCCTCGGGGCCATGGTCGTGGGCATCGCGGCGGGGGACCTGCTCTCAGGCCGGATCCGCCCGGTGGTCGTCCGCGGCATCGTCATTGGCATTGCCTACGTGGGCGCGGTCACGACGGTGATCAAGGGTGCCTGGGAACTGGCATACGGGTAGCCGTCGGTGAGGTGCGGCCGCGGGAGCGCGAGTCCTCGCGGGAAGATCCGGTGCGGGATACTTAAGCAATGCAGCCGCGCAAGATCGTTATCCTCGGGTCCACCGGTTCCATCGGCACACAGGCGATTGACGTCGTCGACGGCGCCCCTGACCTTTTCGAGGTCGTAGCGCTCAGTGCCGGCGGCGGCAACCCCGGGCTCCTCGCCCGCCAGGCCGTGCATACCCGTGCCCACGCCATCGGGATCGCGACCGGCGACGCGGCCACGCTGCAGTCCCTCATTTCCGACGCCGCGCTCGCCGCCGGGTTGATTGGCTACCGGCCGGACATCATCACCGGCCCGGATGCCGCCACCAGGATTGCGGAGATCGACGCCGACGTGGTCCTGAACGGCATCACCGGCTCCATCGGGTTGGCGCCAACCCTCGCCGCGCTCAAATCGGGTGCGACCTTGGCGCTCGCGAACAAGGAATCGCTGATTGTGGGCGGCGCCCTTGTGAAGGCCGCAGCCCGGGAGGGCCAGATCGTGCCCGTGGACTCGGAACACTCGGCGATCGCCCAGTGCCTGCGTTCGGGGACAGCGGCCGAGGTGGACCGGCTGGTCCTGACAGCGTCCGGCGGGCCCTTCCGCGGCAAAACCCGAAACGAACTCCACCACGTCACGCCGCAGGACGCCCTTGCGCACCCCACCTGGGACATGGGCCTGATGGTCACCACCAACTCCGCCAGCCTCGTCAACAAGGGCCTGGAACTGATCGAGGCCCATCTGCTCTTCGACATCCCGCTGGAAAAGATCGACGTCGTGGTCCATCCCCAGTCCGTGGTCCACTCCATGGTCCAGTTCATCGACGGGTCCACCATTGCGCAGGCCTCCCCGCCGGACATGCGCCTGCCAATCGCCCTGGGCCTGGGCTGGCCCGCGCGCGTGCCGGGGGCAGCCAGTTCCTGTGACTGGACCAAGGCTGCGAGCTGGACGTTTGAGCCGCTCGATACCGTGGCGTTCCCCGCCGTTGGACTGGCAAAAGACGCGGCCCACCGGGGGAGTACCTACCCGGCCGTGTTCAACGCCGCCAACGAGGAGGCCGTTACGGCCTTCCATGCGGGCCGGATACGCTTCACCGACATCGTCGATACGATCGAAGCAGTACTCAGCGAGCATGCAGGGTCCTCCGGGCTGACGCTGGAGTCCGTGCTGGAAGCTGAACGGTGGGCACGCGCGCGGACCCACGAACGTTTGGCCATAAGAAGCATTTAGTCGCAGTCCCCAGTAGCCGAGAAGTCCCAGGAAGCAGCAGATCACGTCCATGAGCCCCGTCCTCCTCTTCATCCTCGGTGTCGTCTTCGTGGCGATCGGTATTGCCGTGTCCATCGCCCTGCACGAGGTGGGGCACCTGCTGCCGGCCAAGCTGTTCAAGGTCCGGGTCACCAAATACATGATCGGGTTCGGACCGACCCTCTGGTCCAAGCGCCGGGGAGAAACCGAATACGGCGTCAAGGCCATCCCGCTGGGTGGCTTTGTATCCATGATTGGTATGTACCCGCCAAATAAGGACGACGGCACGGTCCGCACCTCGAGCACCGGTATGTTCCAGTCGCTTGCCACCGACGCCCGTTCCTTCGCCCATGAGGAAGTTGGCCCCGAGGACGAGCGCCGGGTTTTCTACCGCCTTCCGGTCTGGAAGAAAATGATCATTATGCTCGGCGGACCGGCGGTGAACCTGCTGATTGGTGTTGTTCTCACGGCAGTCCTGCTGATGGGGTTCGGAGTGGCGGCACAGACCACCACCGTCGCGAACGTCTCGAAGTGCCAGGTCGAGGCCGGGCAGACCATCGATCCGGACTCCGCCGACTGTATCCCCACCCCCGCAGCAGCCGCCGGTCTCCGGCCCAATGACGTCATCACCAACTTTGACGGCAAAGCCGTCACCAGCTGGGACGAACTCACCGGCTGGATCCGCGCGTCGGCGGGCAAACAGGTCAGCCTGACCGTCCAGCGCGACGGCGCGTCCGTCGCGACCACGGTCACCCCGGTCCTCTCCGCCCGTCCGGTGGTTGGCGACGACGGCCGGCAGGCAGAGGACGCCGACGGCAAGCTGCTGTACCAGGATGTCGGATTCCTTGGCATCGGGGCCCAGACCAAGCTCGTGCAGCAACCGGCCTCGGAAGTACTCCCGATGTCGGGCGAAAACATCCGGCTGATCTCCGGTGTGATCCTGAACCTGCCGGCCCGGGTGGCCGGCGTGGCGGAGGCTGCGTTCAGTGACGAGCCCCGGGACCCCAACGGGCCCATCAGCGTGGTCGGAGTGGGCCGGGTGGCCGGCGAGGTCGCCGCGATGGAGGAGGTCCCGCTGATGTCCAGGTTCGGGGCCCTGATCGGGTTGCTTGCCGGACTCAATTTTGCGCTTGCGGTTTTCAACCTGGTGCCGTTGCTGCCGCTCGACGGCGGCCATGTGGCGGGCGCGCTGTACGAAGGCGCCCGCCGCCAGCTGGCCAAACTGTTCGGCCGCCCGGACCCCGGCGCCTTCGACCTGGCAAAGATGCTGCCGGTGACCTATGTCGTGGCGGTGCTGCTGATGGGAATGGGTGCGCTGCTGATTTACGCCGACATCGTCAAGCCCGTAAACCTGTTCGGCTGATTGTCGTAAAGCAGCTCCTTTCGACTGATTTTACAGAATCAGCTCATAGTGATTGATTAATCTGCGCAGCGCCGTTTAGGCTGGGGCCATGTACGTGATGACCATCGACCAGCGCGGGAGTACCACGGACGTGGATCGTGTCCCGGGATTCCTGTCGGCCCTGCGTCCACTGACGGCTGCCCGCTTCGAGCGCTCGGTCGGCGACGAAGTCCAGGGCGTTCTTGAGCACCCCGGGGACGTGGTGGCGATCGCCCTGCATGCGCTGCGCAGCGGCCGCTGGTACGTCGGGATCGGAGTGGGTGAGGTGCACCGGCCGCTGCCGGTGAGTCCACGGGAGGGCTCCGGGGCGGCCTTCGTGGCAGCCAGAGCTGCGGTGGACCGCGCCAAGGCTGCGGCCGCCCACGTCCCGCTCGTGGTGGCCTGCGAAAGCCCGCGCGACGGCGGCGCCGAGGCCTGCGCGAACGCCGAGGCAGTCCTCCGGCTCATCGGCCGGCTGGTCCAGGACCGGACGGCGGCACAGTGGAAGGTGGTGGATGCCCTGCGTTCGGCGCAGGACGGGCACGCCGGCACGCACGGCACACAAAAAATCGCGGCGGGAATCCTCGGGATCACTGAGCAGTCCGTGAGCCGTGCGCTGCTTCGCTCGGGCTGGCAGGAAGAATGTGCGGCGAGGCCGGCCGCGGAAATGCTGCTTTCCCTCGCGCACGGCCTGAGCGCCGGGATTGAAAACGCCGCAAGGGACACGCCACGGCAGGTCCCGGACCGCACGACGGCAGGAAACCCGTGAACGCGCTCTGGATCGCCGTGGCCCTGCTCACGGCCGGGGTCGCCGGGTGGCCCGTCACGGCCCTGGTCTTCCGGCTCGCCCGGACCATTGATGACCGGGCGGATGCCGCCGCCGGCGTTGTGACCGGCTCCATCGAGGACCCTGCGGCCGACGTCAGGATCGATGATGAAACGGCCGCACGGCAACCGGCAGGGCTGCCCCGGGATTCAACGCCGCCGCCGGCAGATGCCGCGGCCAACGCACGAATCCTGCGTGGCGGCGCCATCATCGGCATCCTCGAACGGGTAGCGGTCGCTCTCGCGATCCTCGCGGGAGAACCCGTTGCCATCGCCTACGTTGTTGCGATCAAAGGATTGGGCCGCTTCGCCGAACTCAAGGCCACTCCGGTAGCGGCCGAGCGGTTCATCATTGGAACACTGACCTCCATGCTGTGGGCCGCGGGCATTGCGGTGCTGGCCAGGATCTTCCTGCTTGGCTGAAACAGACCCGCATCCCGCGCCCGGTGTCGGACGCACCCCGGTGCGGGTCCGCCGGCGGCAGCCGGAGAGGCCGGATGGGAACCCGCGGAGCGGGGGGATACTGTATTCCTATGACTGTTTTTGCTGTGGAGTATGTTTACGATGCCGAATCTGCCGAAGTCCGCGATGCCAGCCGGCCTGCGCACCGCGAATGGACGTCCGGACTGGCCGATGACGGCGTCCTGCTCGCGAGCGGACCCTATGGGGACGGCACAGGTGCCCTCCTTATTCTCAGGGCAGCCGATGAGGCGGCCCTGAACGGACTCCTCAAGCAGGACCCTTTCGCGGCCGCCGGTGCCATCGCCGGCACCCGTTCCACCGTATGGGCACCCCTGACCGGTCTGCTGGCCGGGCACGCCGCCTAGCCCGTCACGCTTACAGACCCGCGATCTTTTGATACCTAAGGAGTCCATGTGACCTCGGTCAGCCTGGGAATGCCGTCAGCACCGCCACCCGTCCTTGCCCCGCGCCGGAAGACCCGGCAGATCAAAGTGGGTCCCGTCGGCGTCGGCTCCGACTCTCCGATCAGCGTTCAGTCCATGACGACAACGCCCACCACGGACATCAACGCCACCCTGCAGCAGATCGCCGAATTGACGGCAACCGGCTGTGACATCGTGCGCGTCGCCTGCCCCACCGCCGAGGACGCGGAGGTGCTGTCGATCATCGCGAAGAAGTCGCAGATCCCGGTGATCGCCGACATTCACTTCCAGCCCAAGTATGTCTTCGCCGCCATCGAGGCGGGGTGTGCTGCGGTGCGGGTCAACCCCGGCAACATCCGCAAGTTCGATGATCAGGTGAAGGAAATCGCGCGCGCCGCCAAAGACCATGGCACGTCGATCCGGATTGGCGTCAACGCTGGGTCGTTGGAGCCTGGAATCCTGAAGAAGTACGGCAAGGCCACCCCGGAAGCCCTCGTGGAGTCCGCCGTCTGGGAGGCCTCGCTCTTCGAGGAACACGGCTTCCATGACTTCAAGATTTCGGTCAAGCACAACGATCCGGTCATCATGGTCGCCGCCTACGAAATGCTGGCCGAACAAGGCGACTGGCCGCTGCACCTGGGGGTCACGGAGGCCGGACCGGCGTTCCAGGGCACCATCAAGTCCGCGACCGCCTTCGGTGCGCTGCTCTCGCGCGGCATCGGCGACACCATCAGGGTTTCGCTCTCCGCCCCGCCGGTGGAGGAAATCAAGGTCGGGAACCAGATTCTGCAGTCTCTGAACCTGCGGCCGCGCAAGCTGGAGATTGTCTCCTGCCCGTCCTGCGGCCGCGCCCAGGTGGACGTCTACACACTGGCCGAGCAGGTCACCGCCGGGCTCGAAGGCATGGAAATCCCGCTCCGCGTGGCCGTGATGGGCTGCGTCGTCAATGGACCGGGCGAGGCCCGTGAAGCGGACCTCGGTGTTGCCTCCGGGAACGGCAAGGGCCAGATCTTCGTCCGCGGAGAGGTCATTAAAACCGTTCCTGAGGATCAGATCGTTGAGACACTGATCGAAGAGGCCATGCGTATCGCCGAAGAGATGGGGGAGGCCGATGGCAAAGATGCTGTCAAGGGTAGCCCCGTGGTTAGCGTCTCGTAGGGACGGTGCCGCTCCGGGCGTCGTCGTCCGTGTACTGGGCGGCGCCGACACCGCGGATTTGCTGGTCCTGGCACAGCAGGACGCTGTCGCCAACGTTTTTATCCTGTCCCACCTGGCGACCGCCGGAACGGCATCCCCGACCGGCGGCGGCGCCACGATCTTCGGTGTGTTCGACGGCGGCACCCTCATCGGCGCCTGTTGGGCCGGCGCCAACCTGGTGCCGGTCCAGCTCGACCCCGAGTTGGCGGGCGAGGTGGCTGTGGCGGCCCAACAATCCGGACGCCGCTTTGCCTCCATCTTTGGCCCGGCCGAAACAGTGCTCGCCATGTACGCGGCGCTGGAGAAGCTCGGGCAGCGGGCGCACGATGTCCGCGACCATCAGCCGCTCATGACGATCGCCGGGCCGCCGGCTGTCCCGCCGGAGCCGGCCCTGGGGTTCGGCCGGCTCGCGGACTTCGACCGGATCCTGCCGGCATGCGCGGCGATGTTCGAGGAGGAGGTCGGCTATTCGCCCTTCCTGGGCGGCCGGGAGTATTACAGTCGCCGGGTCAAGGGGCTGATCCGGCAGGGCCACTCGCTCGTGCACCTCGGCCCGGACGATGAGGTGGTCTTCAAGGCAGAACTCGGTGCCGTCACTCCCGAGGTGACCCAGGTCCAGGGCGTCTGGATGAACCCGGCATTACGCGGTCAGGGGCTCAGCGCCGGCTATATGGCCGCGGTTGTTGTCCTGGCCCAGACCGTTGCCCCGGTCACGAGTTTGTATGTGAACGGGTTCAATACCAAAGCCCGTGCCACCTACGAGCGCGTGGGTTTCCGTCAGGTGGGCACCTTCGCGACGGTGCTCTTCTAGGCGCTGCTGGATCGCAGCTGCCACCCCGTCGGGAGCCATTCCTGACAGCAGCCCCGGGCCGCCCGGAGCCACCTGGCGGCAGACCCGCGGGTTCTTGGCGGTAGATTAGTAACCAGACGCTTTTCGCCGGCTCGCCCGGTTCCTTGCCCCGCACTTCCCAGAACGGATATCCCACCTGTGGTCCTTCGACTCTCCAAGCTGTTCCTGCGCACTCTGCGCGAAGACCCCGCCGACGCCGAGGTGGCAAGCCACCGGCTCCTGGTCCGGGCCGGCTACATCCGGCGGGCCGCGCCGGGTATCTACACCTGGCTGCCGCTCGGACTGAGCGTGCTGCGCAAGGTCGAAGAGGTCATCCGCGAGGAAATGTCTGCGATCGGCGCGCAGGAAGTCCACTTCCCGGCGCTGCTGCCCAAGGAACCCTACGAAGTCACCAACCGCTGGACGGAGTATGGCGAAGGCATCTTCCGGCTCAAGGACCGCAAGGGCAACGACTACCTGCTGGCGCCCACCCACGAGGAAATGTTCACCCTGCTGGTCAAGGACCTGTACTCCTCGTACAAGGACCTTCCGCTGAGCATCTACCAGATCCAGAACAAGTACCGCGACGAGGCCCGTCCCCGGGCAGGACTGCTGCGCGGCCGGGAATTCATCATGAAGGATTCCTACTCCTTCGACGTTGACGACGCCGGCCCTGGACGCGAGCTACATGGCGCACCGCGGCGCGTACCTGAAGATCTTCGAGCGCCTCGGCCTCGAGGTCGTCCCGGTTGCCGCCACGGCCGGCGCCATGGGCGGGTCCAAGAGCGAGGAATTCCTGCACCCCACCGACATCGGCGAGGACACCTTCGTTCGCTCGGCCGGCGGCTACGCGGCCAACGTCGAGGCCGTCACCACCGTCGTCCCGGCGGACATCGACTTCAGCAACGCCGCCGCCGCCGAAGTGCTGGACACTCCGAACACCCCCACGATCGACACTCTCGTCGACGCCTCGAACACCCTGTGCCCGCGGACAGAGGCCGACGGCGGCGCCTGGACGGCCGCTGACACGCTCAAAAACGTTGTCCTCGCCGTTACACTGCCGACCGGTGAACGCCAGCTTGTTGTTATCGGCCTGCCGGGCGACCGCGGCGTCGACCTGAAGCGCGTCGAAGCGAATATCGGTTCCTTCCTGCCGATCGGAGGCGAAATCACGCTTGAGGCCGCCAGTGATGAGGACCTCAAGAAGCATCCCCTCATCGTCAAGGGCTACCTCGGACCCGGGCTGACCACGGACGCGCCGCTGCTGGGCTCCGAAGGCGCCACAAAACTGCTCTACCTCGTGGACCCGCGCGTTGTCAGCGGCTCCGCCTGGGTAACCGGCGCCAATGAGGCAGGCAAGCATGTCTTTGGACTCATCGCGGGCCGCGACTTCGGCTGGGACGGCACCATCGAATGCACCGAGGTCCGCGCTGGCGATGAGGCACCGGACGGCTCAGGGCCGCTGGAAACGGCACGCGGCATCGAAATGGGCCACATCTTCCAGCTGGGCCGCAAGTACGCGGCCGCACTCGACCTCAAGGTCCTGGACCAGAACGGCAAGCAGGTCGTAGTGACCATGGGGTCCTACGGTGTTGGAGTCACCCGCGCCGTCGCAGCCCTGGCCGAGTCCAACCATGACGAAAAGGGCCTGGTCTGGCCGCGGGCGGTGGCTCCGGCTGATGTCCACGTTGTTGCGGTTGGCCGTGGCGAGGAAATTTTCGCAGCGGCCGAAAAGCTGGCGCTCGAACTGGAAGCCTCCGGCCTGGACGTCATCTATGACGACCGGCCCAAGGTTTCCCCTGGCGTGAAGTTCGGCGACGCCGAGCTCGTGGGTGTCCCGACCATCCTCGCCGTCGGCCGCGGGCTCGTCGACGGTGTTGTGGAGATCAAGGACCGCCGCAGCGGTAATGCGGAGAACGTGGCCGTGGACAAGGCCGTTGACTACGTAGTCAGCGCCGTCCGCAACAGCTGACCCGGCGGAGCGGGCAACGTGCTCTCAGGACTCGAGTCGATCGAGCTCAGTACCCTCATCCTGATAGTCCTCGCCGGCTTCGCCGCCGGCTGGGTGGATGCCGTCGTTGGCGGCGGGGGGCTTATCCAGCTCCCCGCCATGCTGCTCGTGCCCGGCATCAGCCCGGTGCAGGCCCTGGCCACCAACAAGTTGGGGTCAATTTTCGGCACCACCACGAGTGCCGTCACCTACTACAGCCGCGTCCGGCCCGATTTGCGTACCGCCATACCTATGGCGGTGATTGCGCTTGCCGGCAGCTTCGGCGGGGCCGTGCTGGCCGCGAACCTGCCCGCGAGCGTGTTCAAACCGATCATCATCGCCGCGCTGATCGCCGTCGCGCTCTTTACGGCCCTCCGGCCCACTCTCGGTGAGCTGACCAAACTGCTGCACGCAGGCCACCGCCACTACGTCGTGGCCTGCCTCATCGGCGGCGTGATCGGTTTCTACGACGGACTGATCGGCCCGGGAACCGGCTCATTCCTGATCATCGCCCTCGTCTCCGCGATGGGCTACGCCTTCCTCGAGGCCAGCGCCAAGGCCAAGATCGTGAACATGGCCACCAATGCCGGGGCGCTGCTGTTCTTCGTCCCGCACGGCGCCGTGCTCTGGGGGCTCGGGCTGATCCTAGGCGCGGCGAACATGGCCGGCGGGTATCTGGGAGCCAGGACCGCGGTCAGGCAGGGCAGCCGGTTCATCCGGGTTGTGCTCCTGATTGTGGTGGCAGCGCTGATCATTAAACTTGGGTCGGACGTCTGGCAGGACAGCTTCGCCGCGTAGTGCCTGCCCCGGGACCTGATGCGGCCGCGGGGTCCCTGCGGAGCCGCCTGCGGCGTAGCATGCAGCTATGTCAGCCGATGAGGAATCCTACCGGCGGCACCGTGCCCGCCGCCCTCGCGGCGGATTGGCTGGTCAGCGCCTGGGACCAGAACTCCGGCCTGCGCTACGCCACACCGGCGACGGGCGCCACGATGGCCAACTTCACCGCCCTCGCTGCCGCCCGCTGGCGCCTGCTGACCGACGCCGGCTGGGACCTTGACGGCGAGGGGCTCTCCGGTGCCCCGCGGATCCGCTGCTTCGTCGGCCGCGAACGGCACGACACAATCGACCTGGGGCTGCGCTACCTGGGCCTGGGCCGCCCCACAATCGTTCCAGCGGACAGTCAGGGCCGGATCATCCCCGCCGAGCTGAACCGCGCCCTGGATCTGGCCGCGGACGGGCCGGGACCGGTACTCGTCTGCCTGCAGGCCGGAAATCTCCATTCCGGGGCGTTCGACCCCTTTCCCGAAGCGATCGCGGTTGCCAAGGCACACGGGGCCTGGGTGCACGTTGACGGCGCCTTCGGGCTCTGGGCCGCCGCCGTCCCGGAACTCGCGGCGCTCACCGCCGGGGTCGGCGGGGCGGATTCGTGGGGCACCGACGCACACAAGAGCCTCAACGTCCCCTATGACTGCGGCGTCGTGGTGGTCAGGGACACCCGCGCGCTGCGGTCGGCCATGGGTGTGCACACCAGCTACCTCATCCAGGCCGCCGATGGCGGGGGAGACCCGTCCGAGAAGGGCCCGGAGCTCTCGCGCCGGGCCCGGCAGTCCGGAATTAGCTGAAGTGCCTACCGGAGGACGGTGCGGCCGCTTCGCCGGGCGCCGGCAGTTCCTGCGGTCCGGGCAGCCCGGGAAGTGTCCGGCCGGCGAGTGTGCTCGCCACCCACAGGGACCGGAGCACGTCCCCGTCCCGCCGCTGCAGGGCATACTGCAGCGCATCCTCCACCTCGCGGGCCAGGCTCCACTGCCGGGCCGTCTCGGCGTCCAGACCCGCGGCTTCGCTGAAATCCCGGCACCGCGCGAGCAACGCCCGTCCGGAATCCCGCCAGGGCAGTTCCCGGATCCTGTTCCGCAGCACCGGGGTGACGGCGAATTCGGCCTCGCCGATCATGGGCTGCGGATCGATCGCCGCGTAGTTCTCCGGGGAGGCCGGACCGTGCCGCTGCGGCGCCTGTCCCTGTGTCCCCGGCACGGCGGGCCGGGCCAGGATGTTCAAGTAGTGCAGGTCAGTATGCACCAGGACGTCCACGCCGGAGCGCCGGCCCACCGCACCACGGGTCTGGCAGACCTCAAGGGCGGCTTCCAGGAGCCAGCGCGGGAAGGGACGTTCCAGCTGCTCCCACATCTGCGGCAACTCATCGCTCCATTGCTCGGCCCTGGCGGCGACGTGGTCGATGTCCCGCCACTCGGACCGCGCGTCCGGGGCCAGGCTGAGCTGCCGCACCAGGTCTCCCCAGACCGGCACAGCCGCCTCAACCGGGATATCCAGGAGGGAGCGGCTGGCATCGAGCCGTTCCAGGAGCAGGGCGCAGGATTCGGCGTCGGCGGCCAGTAGTCGGACGGCGCCGCGCCCGTCCCAGAGAGTCAGCGCGTGGCGTTCCCGGGTGGCCTCATCGTGTGGAAAGGCGATTTTCAGGGCCGCAGCAACGCCGTCGGGCCGCCGCCGGACGGGGATGACGATCCCGCCGTGGCCGTTCCAGGGAAGGGCGCCGGGCTCCAGATCGACGTCGAGCTCCCAGCATTCGAGCCGCTGTGCGATCAGCCCGGGCAGTGACGCCAGCCAGGCGCGGCCGCCGGTGCTGTGCCCGTAGCGCCGGGAGAGATCGGGAGGGATGGGAACGTCTGCAGTCTGGCTCACGGGACTCATCGTAGTTCCCTGCCCGGGCGGCGGTCCTAGACGAGGCCGCTCGCGCCCAGCAGGTTGCCGATGAGGAACGTGGCCGCCAGGGCCAGCGCGCCGCCCAGCACCACCCGTAGGGCAGCCTTCAGCCGCGAACCGCCGCCGATCCAGGCACCCAGGGCGCCCGTGATTGCGAGGGCCAGAAGGACCGCGGCAAAGGTCAGAGGAACCCTGATGTCTTCCGGCGGGAGCAGGATGGCAAGCATTGGCAGGATGGCGCCGAGCAGAAACGCCGCAGCCGACGCATACGCCGCGTGCCACGGACTGACGATGTCCGTCTCGTCGATGTGGAGCTCTGCCGAGAGATGGGCGGCCAGCGCATCATGGGCCGTGAGTTCCTTGGCCACCGTCCAGGCCGTCGCCGTACTTAGTCCCTTGGACCGGTAGATGGCGGCCAGCTCCGCCAGTTCCTCTTCCGGCTGCTCCTGCAACTCCCAGCGCTCTTTCTCGATCAGCGCGTGCTGGCTGTCCTTCTGGCTGCTGACGGACACGTATTCGCCCAGCGCCATCGAGATGGCACCGCCAACCAGCCCTGCGGTGCCGGCCACCAGGATCGGACCCGAATCCGTGGTGACACCGGCGACGCCGACCACAATGGCGGCGACGGAGACTATCCCGTCGTTGGCTCCGAGCACGCCTGCCCGGAGCCAATTCAGGCGCTGGGCGAGGTCGTTCTTGTGGGGCTCGTTTCCGTGCAGGGTGGGGACAGGTGAGAATTCCATGATTACAGCAAAGCACCGGCAGTCAGCCGGGGCCAGTAGTGCAAGGCTAAGCAACGTAAGCCGAGGCTACGTTCACCTCATCCTGCCGGCCGGGCAGGCCCGGTCAGTGCTGCGCAGCCCGGGCCTGGTCACGGCTGCGCCGGCAACGACGGGAAGGTGGCGGGATCCGCCGCCACTCCGGGGAGCGCACCAGCGTCCGCGCCCCAGGAAACGGCCCGGCGCGCGGTCTCCAGAAGGGCCGCGATGGCCCACTGCCGGGTCTCGCCGGTACTGAGCGCAATCACGTCGCCGTACCCCGGGAGCATGGTTGTTTCCAGGACGCCCAGGCCTGGTGCGGGTGCGTCGAGGAACCCGGGCGCCAGGGTGTACCCGGCTTCCCTCGGCGGGACGGGGGAACAAAGAGCCCTGCTCAGGGACTCCGAGGTGCGCAGGAGTGCTTCGTGTTGGGCTAGGTATCCGGAGGCTGATCGTGCCGCGTCGCCCTCCAGCCGGGTCAGAGCCACCTGGTAGGCGTAGACGGTTGCCGCCTCGGTGCGCACGGTTGCCGCCAGACCAGCCTGCAGGGAGGGGTTTCCAGTGCCCTCGTCGGCTTCCGGTGCGGCCGTGGACGACGGCGTGGGGGACCCGGGTGGGCACGTTTCGGATGGTTGCGGGGCGTGGGGGACGGCCTGCGGCGGTGCTGCCGCGCCGTCGGCCGCAGCCAGTGATGCCGACTGGAGAAGCTGGGCTGTTCCGACGGCGGCCAGCAGCCGTGCGATCCCGCCGTCCGACGCCGCTGCGTCGGCCAGGCGCTGCCCGCCGCTCTCTGCGAGGGCTGCTGCCAGCCCGGCGGCGGAACCGGTCGCGTCTTCGGCGTTGGTGGGTGGGATGGGCGTGGAGGTCCCCGACAGTGGCGTCCGCGCAGCGCCGCCACCCGGTGCCAGGAGCGCCCGGGCCTGGGTTGTCAGCAATCTCACAGTCTCATCGACGGCGGACTGCTGGGCATCGGGAAGGGTATCCGCCGCCGGCTCCTCGGTGCCCGCGGCCGCCCGGCCGAGCCGGCCGCCGGCGTCCCGCAACCGGAGCGTATTGGCGAGTGCGGCAGCCCGCGCCTGCTCGGAAAAAGGCGGTTCCGGGGCTTCCACAGCCTGCCGGGGCGCCACTGCCACCCCGAGGCCGAACACCACCAGTGCGAGGCAGGCCAGGAGGGCAATCAGGGAAAGCCTCCGGGGAAAAAGGCCGTGCCATCGCTTTTCCCGGGTGTCGTCTTTCACAACAGACCATGTTGTCATGCCGGCCAGCCACTCCGTGCACCATGTCGCCCGGAAAATCGCTAGTCTAGTAGACACAACATCATCTAATGGGAGGCGGCCGGCATCATGACCAGCACAGAAGCCACGACTTCAACAGACCGGACCGGGACGGGCAAGGCTGAGGCCGCACCTGCACGCAACCTGGAGGCCGAGCGTCTGCACGCCCTCCTGGAACCCGAAGTTCAGGCGAACCGGCTTTATCTGGAAGACGTTTCCATCCACATCGCCGGCGCCAACCGCGTCGTCCACGTCGTTGTGGACCTGCCGCAGGACGAGACCGGCGGCGTAGGCCTCGACGTGATTGCCGAGATCTCCAAGACCCTCTCGGACCTCCTGGACAACGATCCCAGCACCGATGCCCGCCCGTATGAACTGGAGGTCTCCTCGCCCGGCGTCGGACGCCCCCTCACCGATGAACGTCACTGGCACCGCGCCCGCGGACGCATGGTCAAAGTCAACGTTATGCAGGGCGACAACGTCACCGGCCGGGTCCAGTCTGTGGATGACGGGGGCGTCACCCTGGTTCCGGAAATCGCCGTCAAGAAGGGTATGAAGCCCAAACAGGGTGAGCCCGTCAAGATTCCTTTCGACAGGATCCGCAGCGGAAAAGTCGAGATAGAGTTCAGCCGCCTCGATGAGGCCGGTCTGGAAAACGAACACAATGGACCTTCTGAGGAGGCCTGATGGATATTGACATGAGCGCGCTGAGACTTCTGGAGCGTGAGCGTGAAATCCCGCTGGATCTCCTGGTCCCCACCATCGAGCAGGCTCTGCTGGTGGCGTACCACAAGACACCGGGAGCCTTCGAGAAGGCCCGCGCCGAACTCGACCGCAAGAGCGGCCACGTGACCATCTGGGCCACGGAGATCGACGACGACGGCGCCCCGATCGGCGAATTCGAAGACACTCCGGCGGGCTTTGGCCGCATCGCGGCCAGCACCGCCCGGCAGATCATCCTGCAGCGCCTGCGCGATGCCGAGGATGACCATGTGCTGGGGCAATTCAAGGGCCGCGAAGGCGAACTGGTCGCCGGGACCATCCAGCAAGGCAACAACCCCCACATGATCCAGGTCAATCTGGGCGCCGTGGAGGCTCTGCTGCCGCCGCCCGAGCAGGTGCCGGGGGAGAAGTACATCCATGGGAACCGGCTCCGCGCCTTCGTGATCGACGTGCACCGCGGCACCAAGGGTCCTTCGATCACGCTGTCCCGTTCGCACCCCGGCCTGGTCCGGAAGCTCTTCGAAATGGAAGTTCCGGAGATCGCAGACCGTTCCGTGGAAATTGTGGCGCTGGCCAGGGAAGCCGGGCACCGTACCAAAATCGCGGTCAGGGCCCACACCCCCGGCATCAATGCCAAGGGCGCCTGCATCGGGGAAATGGGATCCCGAGTCCGCGCCGTGATGACCGAGTTGAACGACGAAAAGATTGACATCGTCGACTACAGCGACGATCCGGCCACGTTTATCGCCAGTGCGCTCTCGCCGTCGCGCGTGAATTCGGTCACCATCACGGACGAAGCGACGCGCTCCGCCCGTGTGGTGGTTCCCGACTACCAGCTCTCCCTCGCCATCGGCAAAGAGGGCCAGAACGCGCGGCTGGCCGCCAAGCTCACCGGTTGGCGGATCGACATCGTCTCCGACGCTGCGGTCAGCCGCGACAACTAGACCCCACACCGGCCGGTTTTCCGCCGCCGAACACTGATCGGGTTCGGGAGTCCGGCCAGCGGGGGGCTAGAATGGAAAAGACCGCGCCTCACGGCCGGTATCCGCGTGTCCTTGGCGCGTCCGGAGATGTGCCGGGTGGAAGTGTTGATTGTGACGCCCCGCCTGCACCGTCCGGAGGCCACGGCCGGCAGATATGAACTGGCAGGAAGATACTCGTAAGTGGCACACGTGCAACACCTCGGGAATCAGCCCCAGCGCACCTGCATCGGATGCCGGCAAAAGGGATCGCGGTCTGAATTGCTCCGGCTTGTCAACGACGGCAGTGGCTCGTCCGCCGTCGTTGTTGATGAACGACGCCGGATGACTGGCCGGGGAGCATGGCTGCACCCCAGCGAGAAGTGCCTGGCACTGGCGATCAAACGTCGAGCCTTCGGCCGCGCCCTCAAAGGCGCAGCCGAAACAGCCGACGTGGAACGCCGGATTGCCCGCGGCACTACAGCCGTGGACACCCTGGTGGCCGCGGCAACAACCGTCCAACCTGAAAGCGGGTCAGAAAACTGATGGAAACCCGATGAGTTCCCAGCGATGAGTGCGCAACGATGACATCTTTGTTGCGCTCTGCAATGGGCCTCGCAGCTGCATTCGCGGCGGAGGCCCGCAGTAAGAAGTAGACGGTTCGTGCCTGGCTCGGTGCGGACCGAGACAGGAGAAATGTGGCCAAGGTCCGCGTACATGAGCTTGCTAAAGAGCTCGGTATTACTTCCAAAGATGCAGTAACCAAACTGCAGGAATTGGGCGAATTCGTTCGCTCCGCCTCGTCAACCATCGAGGCACCCGTGGTGCGGAAACTCCGCAACGCCTTCCCCGACGCGCCCGCCGCGCCGAAGGCCGAAGCGCCCGCACCCGCCCCCAAGGCAACCGAAGCCCCGGCAGCAACCCGACCGGCGCCCGCGCCGGGCCCGGCAGCACCCAAGGCTCCGGAAGCAAAGTTTGAGGCACCGGCAGCGGCACCCGCCGCTCCCGCGGCCTCCGCAGAAAAGGCTCCGGCCGCTGCCCCGGCAGCAGAAAAGCCCGCAGCCCAGTCGCCGTCGGCCCCGTCGTCGGGCATCAAGCCCGGCGCGCGTCCGGCACCCAAGGCAGAAGCTCCGGCGGCTCCGGCCGCCCAGGCGCGCCCGGCCGGCTCGGCACCCCGTCCCGGCGGACCTCGTCCGGGCAACAACCCGTTCGCCACGTCGCAGGGCATGCCTCGCGGCCGCGGCGGCGACAACGAGCGCCCCTCACGTCCGGGTAACAACCCGTTCGCACCCTCACAGGGCATGCCCCGGCCCGGTGGCAGCCGTACTGACGGGGATCGTCCCGGTGGGCCGCGTCCCGCTGCAGGCGCAGGCGGCCCCCGTCCCGGTGCGCCGCGTCCCGCTGGTGCGGCAGGAACCGGTGGACCCCGTCCGGGCGCCCCGCGTCCGGCAGGAGCCGGCGGAAACCGTCCGACTCCCGGCATGATGCCGAACCGCACCGAACGTCCCGCTCCGGCTGGCGCCGGTGCAGGCCGTCCCGGCGGCGGTGGCCGTGGTCCGGGCCGTCCGGGTGGAGCTCCGGGTACCGGTGCTCCCGGTGCCGGTGGCGGCGCTCCGGCCGGCGGTGGCTTCGGTAAGGGTGGCCGCGGTCGTGGCGGCACCCAGGGAGCCTTCGGTAAGGGCGGCGCTGGCCGCGGCAAGCAGCGCAAGTCGAAGCGTGCCAAGCGTCAGGAACTCGAGCAGATGAGTGCTCCGTCGCTGGGCGGCGTGAGCGTGCCCCGTGGCGACGGCAACACTGTTGTCCGGCTCCGTCGTGGCTCGTCCATCACGGACTTCGCTGACAAGATCGAGGCGAACCCCGCCGCACTGGTGACCGTGCTCTTCCACCTCGGCGAAATGGCTACGGCCACGCAGTCGCTGGATGAAGAGACGTTCGCCCTGCTGGGTGAGGAGCTTGGCTACAAGCTCCAGGTCGTCTCGCCGGAGGACGAGGAGCGCGAGCTGCTGTCCACCTTCGACATCGACTTCGAGGCAGAACTTGAGGCAGAAGGCGACGACGAGCTCGAGGCACGTCCTCCGGTCGTCACCGTCATGGGCCACGTCGACCACGGTAAGACCCGGTTGCTCGATGCCATCCGCAAGTCCGACGTTATGGCGGGCGAGCACGGCGGCATCACCCAGCACATCGGTGCTTACCAGGTCACGCACATGCACGAGGACATCGATCGCAAGATCACGTTCATCGATACTCCGGGCCACGAGGCGTTCACCGCCATGCGTGCCCGTGGTGCGAAGGTCACCGACATCGCGATCCTGGTTGTCGCAGCGGACGATGGCGTCATGCCGCAGACCGTGGAAGCCCTCAACCACGCCCAGGCGGCCAACGTGCCGATCGTCGTGGCCGTGAACAAGATCGATAAGGAAGGCGCCAACCCGGACAAGGTCCGTGGCCAGCTGACCGAATACGGCCTGGTTCCGGAAGAATACGGCGGCGACACCATGTTCGTGGAGGTCTCTGCCCGTCAGAACCTCAACATCGACGAGCTCCTTGAAGCCGTCCTGCTCACCGCAGACGCGGCCCTGGATATGCGTGCCAACCCTGACAAGGACGCCCGCGGTATCGCGATCGAAGCCAACCTGGACAAGGGCCGCGGTTCCGTTGCCACTGTCCTGGTTCAGTCCGGTACGCTGCGCGTCGGCGATACGATCGTCGCCGGTACGGCCCACGGCCGTGTCCGTGCAATGTTCGACGACGACGGCAGCGCCCTGAGCGAGGCCGGCCCGTCCCGCCCCGTGCAGGTGCTGGGTCTGTCCAACGTCCCGCGCGCCGGTGACACCTTCTTCGTGACCGCTGACGAGCGCACTGCCCGCCAGATCGCCGAGAAGCGTGAAGCTGCCGACCGCAACGCGGCCCTCGCCAAGCGCCGCAAGCGCATCAGCCTGGAAGACTTCGACCAGGCCGTCGCCGACGGCAAGATCGACACCCTCAACCTCATCCTCAAGGGTGACGTGTCCGGTGCCGTGGAAGCCCTCGAGGACGCTCTTCTCAAGATCGACGTCGGCGAAGGCGTCCAGCTCCGCGTTATCCACCGCGGTGTCGGTGCGATCACGCAGAACGACGTCAACCTGGCAACGGTCGACAGCGCCGTCATCATCGGCTTCAACGTCAAGCCCGCCGAGCGGGTTGCCGAACTGGCAGACCGCGAAGGCGTGGACATGCGCTTCTACTCCGTCATCTACGCAGCCATCGATGACATTGAGGCGGCCCTCAAGGGCATGCTCAAGCCGGAGTACGAAGAGGTTCAGCTCGGCACCGCCGAAGTCCGCGAAGTGTTCCGTTCCTCCAAGTTCGGCAACATCGCAGGCTCGATCGTCCGCTCGGGTGTTATGCGGCGCAACGCGAAGGCCCGTATCAGCCGCGACGGCAAGATCATCGGTGACAACCTCACCGTTGAGACGCTCAAGCGGTTCAAGGACGACGCCACCGAGGTCCGCACGGACTTCGAGTGTGGTATCGGTCTTGGTTCGTTCAACGACATCACCGAAGGCGACATCATTGAAACCTTCGAGATGCGCGAAAAGCCGCGCGTCTAAGAAGTCTGTTCCTGCGGGGCGCCTCCGAGTTTTGGGGGCGCCCCGCCCCTACGCTGGGCGGCACAAGATCATGGATCTTGTGCCGCCCAGCTCCGGTAGGCCCGATGCCACTCCCGGGCGCCCCCAAAACTCTCCGGCATCGTCATAGACTCACCATAGGTGCGTGGCAGCAGCTCCAAGCAAGCATGGACGCCGCCACGGCGCCGTCGTAACCCAAGAACTTAGGAGTTGATATGGCTGATCCCGCACGGGCTGCCAAGTTGGCGCAGCGGATTAAGGTAGTTGTTGCTGAAGCGTTGGGCCGGAGGGTTAAGGATCCACGGCTCGAGGGCATCACCGTTACCGACGCCCGCGTCACCAACGACCTGCAGCACGCCACGATCTACTACACCGTCTTCGGTGACGAGCTGGTCCAGGCCGAGGCGGCCAAGGGACTTGAGAAAGCCAAGGGTGTGCTCCGGCAGGAAGTCGGCCGCAACATCACGGTGCGGCTGACGCCGACGCTCGAGTTCGTCGCTGACCAGATCCCGGTCAACGCTTCCAACCTCGAAGATCTCCTCAGGGCTGCAAAGAAGCGCGACGCGGAAGTTGCCGCCCTGGCAGCGAGCGCCAAGCACGCCGGCGACGCCGATCCCTACAAGAGCGACGCCTCTGACGACGTCGAGCTTGACGAGGATGACTTCGACGAAGAGGACCTTGATCTCATCGAGGACCGCAACCTCGACGAGGACAGCAACAAGTAGCACGGCAGCCGGCACGTCTTTCCGCCGGATGATGCCAGCAGGCCGGACCCGCTAAGGGTCCGGCCTGCTGCTTTTTCGGGGGCGCTGCTTCCGGCGGGCAGCGGGTCCTAATCGTCGTCCTTGTCATCGCCGTGGTCGTCACCGAGGGGGTCAGATCCAGCCCCAAGCGTGATCGTCACTACGCGTCCGTTGGGCGCGCTCCCGAGCGCACCATATTCCCGGTCGGCGCAGAAGTCGATGACTCCTGCGGGAACGTGGGGCGGCGCGTAGGATCCTGCCGCTGGATTCCTCGCGGGACACGTGGACGGAACTTTACTAGCGGCGGCGTCGGGCTCCGAGAGCTCCGAGGAAGGGCGAGCCCATGCCGATCAGAAATCCGAAGTCATACCAATTGCCTAGTCGTGCTGTGTTGTAGAACGGGTACTCAGTCCACTGTCCGAAGACATGGACGATGAACACGATCCACGCCGTCACGCCGTTCCACATACCCCACAGCAAGTCTTCCCACCACATGTGAACCTCCCTCGGGAAACGTCGCGTCCGTGTGTGGGATAACCAGACGGGGCGGTATTTCCAACAATCCCGTCGCCGGGAAATCGTTGTGAGCTGCCGGCCGTGAACGGCCTTGGCTTAGGTTAACGGTCGGGGCATTCCAGCGGTAGGGACCTGCGGTAGCGGCCTGCGGTGATGACGTGCGGTTGCGACGTGCGGTTGCGACGTGCGGTTGCGACGCGCCAGGGGCCGGGGGACCACCTTCTGCCGCCGGTAGAGGGGCGGGTCAGGCGGGTCGGACGGGGAGCCGGCCGAGTCCCTCCACGAGCGCCGCCTGGCTGCCGCACAGCGCAATCCGGATCCAGCCTTCACCAATCGAGCCGAATGCCGTGCCAGGGGCGAAGGAGACCCCGGCGTCGGCGAGGAAACGCCGGACCCACGAACGGACATCCCCGCCGCTGGCATGGGACACATCGGCCCAAAGGTAGAAGGCCCCTTGAGCGGTGAGGTAGGGGATTCCCCGGGACAGCAGAACCGCCGAGGCCGCGTCCCGGTTTGCCCGGTAGTGGGCGTGGGCATGACGGACGTAGTCCTGGGGACCGGTCAGGGCCGCGAGCGCCGCGTACTGCGACGGGGAAGCGACGCAGGAGACGATCGACTCCATCACGTTGTTCATCTTTTGTTCCAGTCCGGGCGGGCAGATCAGCGCGCCGATACGGAGTCCGGTCAGCCCGTAGGTCTTGGACAGGGTCAGTGATGTGAAGACGCGGGCTTCGCCCGGGATGTCGCTGTCGAATCGGGCCGGGCTGACATGCGGAACGTCGTAGGTGAACGCCTCGTAGCACTCATCCGAAATGATCCACAGATCGTGTCGCGTGGCCAGCTCGACCAGGCTGCGGGTGAGCTCCTCGCCCAGCACAGCTCCGAGCGGATTGGATGGAGAGTTGAGAACCAGTACTTTGGTCCGCGGTGTGATCAGCTCCTCGATGTCCTCGATCCGGGGCTGGAAATCGTGCTCAGGATAGAGCGGATACCTGACCGGCACGGCATGAAGCAGACTGCTGGTCATCACGAAGGTGGGGTATCCCGGGTTGGGGATGAGGATTTCTTCGCCGGGGGAGAGCAGCAGGCTCATTGCGAAGTGCAGGCCCTGTTGGGCGCCGTCGACGACGTAAACCCGGTCCGCGCCGACCGGCGTGGCGTTGTGCTCGCGGAACCTGGCCGCAAAAGCCTCACGCAGGGCAGGGATCCCCGCGTTGGGCGTGTAGTTGGTCTCGTCGCGCTCAAGGCAGGCCATCCCGGCGTCGAGGATGTGGCGCGGGACCGGGAAGCCCGGTTCTCCGATGCTGAGCACGATCGCGCCGGGCGTGGTCCACGCGGCTTCGGTGATTTCGCGGATCTGGTTGACCGGGACATCTCGGACATGGGCGGCAAGCTCAGGCATGTCAGCCATCCTAACGGCCCCGGCACCCCATCCGGCACGGCACCTGGCACGGTATTCGGTATCGTTTTCGGCCGGGGCGCCAGCGACGGTCGCGGGCCGCGGCTTTTGCGCGGATATACTGGGAAGCGTGCTTTCTGGACTGGTAATAGTGGACAAACCGCAAGGCTGGACCAGCCACGACGTGGTTGGACGGATGCGGCGGCTCGCCGGTACCCGAAAGGTCGGCCATGCCGGGACCCTCGACCCAATGGCCACCGGCGTGCTGGTGGTCGGCATCAATAAGGCCACCAGGCTCCTGACCTACATTGTGGGGACCTCCAAGACGTACACCGCCACCATCCGCCTTGGCGAGTCCACCGTGACCGACGACGCCGAGGGCGAGGTGACCGCTACCCACAGTGCCGCCCGCATCACCGAAGACGATGTCCGGGCCGGTGTTACGGCCCTGACTGGGGAGATCGAGCAAGTTCCCAGCAGCGTCAGCGCGATCAAGGTCAATGGCGAACGTGCCTACGCCCGCGTCCGCTCGGGCGAAGAGGTCAAGCTGGCTGCCCGGCCGGTCACGATCCATCGTTTCGAGATTCATGAACTGCGCCCCGCCCGCGACGGTGAGGTCCTCGACGTCGACGTCACCGTCGAGTGCTCGTCCGGCACCTACATCCGGGCCCTGGCCCGTGACCTCGGCAACGCTCTCGGCGTCGGAGGCCACTTGACCGCCCTGCGGCGGACCCAGGTGGGCCCCTACAGCCTCGACCAGGGCCCGCACCCTGGAGCAGTTGGCCGATGAACTAAAGGTGCTGGAAATGTCCAGGGCCGCCCGCGCCCTGATGCCAAACCGTGAACTCACCGCCGAGGAGACCACCGAGATATCCTTCGGCCGGCGGATAGCCGCCGGGGCCACGGCGGGCACAAGCGCAGCCGCCACCGCGGATAGCCCCACGGCCGCCTTCGGACCCGACGGCACCCTCGTTGCGCTGCTGGCGGATACCGGAAACTACGCCAAACCGGTCCTGGTTTTCGCACCGGACAATGAGAAGCGCGCCGCCGCGGCCGCACCGGAAGCGCCGCCCGCCCCAGGCCAGGCCGACTAGCCTTGGACGCCTATTTCTACATCATCTTGGTGGTCGGGCTGCTGTCGACCATCATCTGCGCCACCGCCGGTGTCCTGAAGAAGGCCCCGAACGATCTCACCATCCTCTCGGTTGCCGCCGTCGAACTCTCCCTGCTGGTGTATCTCGTCGGCTCGATTGTCCGGGTGATCGGCGGTGAACCGATCGCGGGGGAGGCCTGGGAATTCTGGGGCTATCTGGTGACTGCCCTGATGCTGCCGGTGGCCGCGGTGTACTGGTCCATCCTGGAACGGACCCGGTGGAGCAACTTCGTTCTGGCGGCAGTTGGAGTCACCGCGCTGGTGATGGCCGCCCGCATGAACCAGATCTGGTACTGACATGGAAGAGGAAAAAATCGTGAAGGCTAAGACGTCGCAGGATGCCGGCCGTCCGGCCAGCCGGGCTCCCGAAGCCGCCCCGGCGTCGGCAAGCACCCGGAACACCGGCCCCGGGCGGCTGTTGATTGCCGTCTACGCTGTGTTCGCGATTTCGGCGACGGCGCGGGCCGGGTACCAGATCCTCACCAAGTTCTCCGACGCACCGCTGGCCTACCTGCTGTCCGCCTTCGCAGCCGTCGTCTACATTGTGGCTACTGTCTCCCTCGCGAAGCCGGGGCGCACGTGGTTCAAAGTCTCGGTGGCTGCCGTGCTGGTTGAGCTGATCGGCGTGCTGGTGGTCGGAGCGCTGAGTCTCTTTGACGCCGTCAACTTCCCGCATGAGACCGTTTGGTCCTTGTTCGGACGCGGCTACGGCTTCATTCCACTGCTGCTGCCGATCCTGGGACTCATCTGGCTGTACCGGCGGCGTCCGGTGACTTTTCAGGCCTAACGAACGACGCCGGGAGTGGCGGCCATCCGCCGTCGCGGTTCAGTCCGTGGCCCGGCGCTCATCCGTACCGGCCCCCGGATCGCTTTCCGTCGGTTCCAACTCCTGGAAGAGCGTGATTTGCAACCCGGCCGGCCCGTTGAGCCTGGAGTTCAACGACCGCCACGGCGTTTCGCGTGGACCCGCAATCAGTGTTCCGCCGGCTTCGACGAGATGCCGCGTGGCACCGTCGGAGTCTTCCACCTCGAAGGCGACCCGGATCTTCGCGCTCGGCTGACCATCGGCCTCGAGCCCGTCGATGTAGTTGACCTGTGCCGGGTTTGAGAGCTCCAAGGTCGCCCGGCCTGCTTCGAGGATCGTGATGCGCGCGTCGCCTTCGCCATGGACCACCTCCCGCTCGACCAATCCGAGAACGTCGCGGTAAAACGTCACGGCGGCGTCGTAGTCCTCAGCCTCAACCACGAGGCGCAATTGCCGGACAGGCGGCGGTGTCCGATTCTCGTTAGCCATGTCCGTACCTTACGACTTCGCGCGGCATCGCGAAACGCTTGCGGGCATGATGGCTCCCTGGCTCCCTGGCTCCCTGGCTCCCTGGCTCCCTGGCTGGTTGGCTGCCTGGCTGATCAGCCTTCGCCGGTGTCCGTGCTGGTTGCCGCGCCGGCATCCGGGGTCCTGCCCGTGCTGGTGCGTGCAGGCTGAAGCCTGCTGCGCAGGGCCGGCCAGGCGGCCGCGAAGCCTGGATGCAATTCCATCCTGCCAACGGTGTCGACGGGGACCCACCGGAGCTCCAGGCTTTCCGGATCCATGATCACCGGTTCGAATGGCTGGCAAACGTCAGCGGTGACCGTCGTGTAGCTCCAGTAGCCGACGTCGAAGACCGACGTGAAGAGTACCCTGATACTTTCGGGCGGCACTCCGGCTTCTTCGCGGGCTTCCCGCAGGGCGCCGTGGATGGCATCTTCACCCTGATGCAAGGCACCGCCGGGGAGCCCCCAGGTTCCTCCGTGGTCGCTCCATTCAACCCGGTGCTGCAGCAGGACGCCCTTGGCAGGATCGCGGACGAGCAGTCCGGCCGAGCCGAAGCGGCCCCAGAATCTGCCGCGTGGGCCGTCAACCCACGCATCGCCCGGATCGCGGGGACCGCGGGGGCCTGCGCGGATCCCCGGCCGATGCAGGCATAATCACGGGGGTTTCCGGGCCTTGGCTGTCCGGGGTATCAGCGCTGCCGGATGGGCCGGCGCTGCCGGCGGGTGTGCCGGCGGCGTTGCTGGATTTCGGGGCAAAAGTCTTGTCCATCTATACAGCTTGCCACGTCGAAAAACCCGCGTCCGAAAAGTGTCATACCCCTCTGGCAGAGTTTAATTATGGAAGCCAGCGCAGCGTTTGTCCCAGACGGGCCAGGAAGGCCCGGTCCAAAGGTGATCCCAACGATTTGCAGGCTGGCGTCCGTTCGGTCCGGCGACCCGGAGCGAACGCTTGAGCGCGCACTGACCCTCTTGCGCGAGTCAGCTGCCACGGCCGTTGCCGACACGGAGCCATGCGGCGTGGCCGAAGCCTCAGACTTCGCTGGCCGGGTGGAGGAGCTTTCTCGCGCGGTCGGGTATTTACAGCTCGTGGCGGCCGCGGCGGTTGACCGAAGCCGAAAGCGGGCAAACAGCACCGGCCTGCAGGCGTCCGCCGTTGGATTCGGAGCCGACGCCGGGGGAGCCGCCAGCGGAGGCGCATCAGACGGCTGGTTGACCGGGTGGAACACTGAGGAAACGGCGACGGGGACGGGGAAGCCGGCGTTTGTGCCGGCAACGGCAACGGCAACGGCAAGGGCTACGGCGACGGCTACGGCGACGGCAACGGCAAGGGCTACGGCGACGGCTACGGCGACGGCAACGGCGCTGGCGCAGGCGGCCTGCGCGGTCCCTGAACTGCCGCCCGGGAATCCCATCGTCGCGGTGTCCGAGTCGGGATGCTTGGACGACGGATTCCGAAACACTATGGAGTTCCTTCGGGCCAGGCTGCGGATCAGTGCAGCGGAGGCCCGCCGCCGATTGTCCCTGGCCGCGGACTTGCTGCCACGGACGGGCATCGGCGGCCGACCATTACCGGCAGCGAAAGAGGAACTGGCTGCGGCAGTCGCCGACGGCACCGTCGCCTCGCATGCAGCCAGCATCATCACGCTGGCGCTGGATCGTGTCCGCGGAGTATGCCCGCCGGAATCCGCCGCGCGGATGGAGCACGCCCTGACCCTGACTGCCCTGGAGAATGATCACGACTTCCTCTCCCGGATTGCCCGCCGCTGGACCGAGGCGCTTGACCAGGACGGCGCGGAACCCAGCCAAGCAGAGCTCCGGCGACTGCAGGGCGCCTTTGTCCGGCGGCCACGGCGCGGCCTGCAGCACCTGGAGATTTACGCCACCACGGAGCAGTTCGAATATCTGCTCTCGGTCATGAACATCGCCACCAATCCACGGATTTCCGCGGCCGGCGGGGACACCGGCTCTTTCGCCGCGGGACATAACGATCCCCATGCCTGCAGGGCGAATCAGGACGCCGTCACGGCTGTCGCACGGGCCGCACGGGCCGCACGGGCCGCAGGGGCCGCAGATGCCTCGGAGCACCCGGCAAACCCGGATAGCCCGGAGGCCACCGCGGAGGCCCATCATCTGGACCAGCGCTCCCGTCCGCAAAGACTTCTCGACGGACTGATCGGTGCCTGCAAAGCTGCGTTGGCGTCCGGGAAACTGCCGTCGGCCGGGGGATTGCGCCCTCAGGTCATGGTCACCATCGACTACCGCGACCTCCTCGAACGGCTCGGCGGGCCGGGAAACAGGGTCGGTGATCGTGGCCCTGGTTCCGGAAGCCTGATGTTTACCGGGCCCGTCACAGCCTCAACGGTGCGAAAGATCGCCTGCGACGCGGACATAATCCCTGTCCTGCTCGGCGGAAGCGGCAGGATTCTGGACGTCGGCCGGGCCTCGCGGATTTTCCCACCGCACATCCGGAAGGCAATCACGGCACGGGACCGGGGGTGCGCGTTCCCACAGTGCACCATCCCGGCTCCTTGGTGCGAGGCTCATCACATCACCTACTGGTCCCACGGCGGGACCACCGGAACAGACAACGCTGCCCTGTTGTGTTCGCACCATCATCACCTCGTGCACAAGGAGCAATGGTCGATCGAGATTCGCACCGGGGTGCCGTGGTTCCTTCCACCACCCCATGTGGATCCCCGGCTGGCGCCACGGCGAAACAACTACTTCAGGCTCGATTGACTATTTCTCTGCACAACCGGCTTTGCGGCGGATGGACACCTACGGGCCGAACCGACGTTCGGCGGGCCAGCTCTCCTGCTGCACGGCTGACGGCGGGCCAGCTACTTCTGTTGCACGGCTGACTGCGGGTCCGCGGCGCTTTCGCCGGGAACCATGACCGTGCAGGGACTTAGCCGGGCCAGCCGCGGGACGGCGGCGAGCATCATGTAGGGAATCGGCCCCACCAGCACTGGCGACGCGAGGAGCATGGCGGGGGCGATCAGGGACGGCCACTGCTTCCGCGCACCCACCACCACAAGTACGACTGCGATCGCGCAACGGACGTAGAAGCTGATTTGGCTGTCCGGCGTCCCCTCGCGATGCTCCAACAGGAAGCGAAACCAGGCATTCCAGGCCGCGGGCTCGAAGGCATAGGAAACTCCAACAATGAGGGCGAGCCCGCCCAGACCTTGCAGCAATCGACGCCACTCGCCGCGCACGGCGAACCAGGCCAACCCGATCCCGACGGTGACCTTCGTCAGGATCGGGAAGGACCACGCGACCGGCTTCTGCATGCCGAGGACGGCGGCTCCGGCCAGAAGAAGGTAGATGTTTCCGACCGCGAGCTCAGGCAGGGAGATCAGGAAATACGGGGCCGCCCACCTGAACTTCAGCGGCCTCAATAGCCACAGGAGGACCGCCGCCTCCAGGCAGATCCAGAAGGTCTGGAACAGCGGCCACGGCAGCAATGCGAAGGGCCGGATCACCGTGAGGAAGATGGGGGAATAAAGGTACGCGTCCCGCTGGCCAGGTGCCCGCTCGTAGGTGAGTTCGCTCTGGGCTGCGAGCCAATAGGCGTGGGTATCCTGCCCGAAGATGTCGTTCTCCAGGACAGCGCCGACGGTACGCCCTGCAGTGAACAACGCGAGGCCCCAGAACAGGAATAACGCGAGCTTTGCCGCCGAGGGATACTTGCTGGCAAACCAGGTCATGTCGGCGAATGGGTCGGCGTACTTCGTCATGCCCCCGATCCTGCCACAGCGGAGTTCTGAAGCTTCTCACCGGAAGTCCCCGGCAGGCCGTTTCTTTCGGACACCGGGCCGCCAGTCGGGGCACTGGCCGATACCGGGTAATCTTAGAGAGTTCCGGAGCCGGCCACCGCCCTCCGGAAGGGTTCATGGCAGGCAGCAAAAGGCGAGGTAGATGGTCCACATCTGGAACGATCCGTCCGAAGTCCCGTCGGACTTCGGTCCCTCCGTGGTCACGTTCGGGAACTTCGATGGCGTGCACCGCGGCCACCAACAGGTGCTTTCGCAACTCGTCCGCACGGCGCGAAGGAACAACGCCCGCGCCGTCGCCATCACGTTCGACCCGCATCCCGCCCAGGTCCACCGTCCCGAATCGGCCCCCGAGCTGATCATGGGGCTCGACGACAAACTTGTGGCGCTGGGCGAACTGGGCCTCGACGCCGTGCTCGTGATGAAGTACTCGCTGGAACTTGCCGGCCTCTCAGCGGAGGAGTTCGTGTCCGGCATCCTGGTCGGCAGCCTCAAGGCCAGCCATGTGGTGATTGGCCATGATGCCCGCTTCGGCCGGGGCAACGCCGGAGACCTGCAGACGATGCAGGAGCTGGGAAGGAAGCTCGGGTTCGAGGTCCTTGTCATCAGCGAGTTCGGTTCGGAAGGCTACCCACTGCACGACGATGTGCCGGACGACGACGGCGCCGCCGGCCGCCGCTGCTCATCCACCTGGGTGCGCGAAGCCTTGCAGAAGGGCGACGTCGAGACCGCCGCAGCCATTCTGGGCCGCCCGCACCGGATGCGCGGCGACGTCGTGCATGGCGCCGCGCGGGGCCGCGACCTCGGGTTCCCCACCGCCAACCTCGCGACCACCGCCAGCGGCTACATTCCGGCGGACGGCATCTACGCCGGCTGGCTCGTCGATGAGGCCGGTACGCGCTGGCCCGCCGCCATTTCCGTCGGATCCAATCCGACCTTTGCGGGCGTCAGCCGGCAAGTGGAGGCACACGTCATTGACCGGCCGGACGAGCCCGTGGAAGCCTTCGATCTCTACGACCAGACGGTCGTGGTGGAATTCGTAGCGCGCCTTCGTGGCATGGTGGCGTACCGTGGCCCTGAAGCGCTGATTGACCAGATGCGGCTTGACGTCATCCAGGCGCATGACATTTTGTCCGCCCGCTGATCTCCCCGGAACCGCGCGCCGATCAGCCCCCCGGAACCACCGGCCGGCCAGGTGTCCTCCGGTGCTGACCCGCGGCTGGATTCACAGCCACTGGCAAGGAAGGCAATAACTGTGAGCATTGAAAAGAATACGCGGGAGCTGGACCGGGACATTGTCCGCGATTTCAGCGCCAGGATGAGCTACGCGTCCTACCTGCAACTGCCCACCCTGCTCAGTGCGCAGCAGCCCGTCAGCGCTCCTGTGCACCACGACGAGCTGCTTTTTATCATTCAGCACCAGACGACTGAACTATGGCTGAAGCTGGTCCTTCATGAGCTCCGCAGCGCCGCCGCCTGGCTTCGGATCGATGACCTCGGCTCCGCACTGAAGGCGATTGCCCGGGTCAAACACATCCAAAAGACACTGACCGAGCAATGGTCGGTCCTGGCTACCCTGACGCCCACGGAGTATTCACAGTTCCGGTCCTTCCTGGGCAACTCGTCCGGATTCCAGTCCAGCCAGTACCGTGCGGTCGAATTCCTGCTGGGCAACAAGAACGCCAAGATGCTGCCGGTGTTCGAATCCGACCCCGAGGCCCACGCAATGCTGCAAGAGATCCTCGAAGCCCCGAGCATCTACGACGAGTTCCTCGGCTACCTCAAGCGGCAGGGCTTCGATGTGCCCGCCGCACTGCTGGAGCGGGACGTCACCCAGGCGCATGAGTTCAGCGCCGACCTGGTCCCAGTGTTCAAGTACATCTACGAAAACGCGGCGGACAACTGGGGCGCCTACGAAGCCTGCGAGGAACTCGTGGACCTCGAGGACAACTTCCAGCTGTGGCGTTTCAGGCACTTGCGCACGGTCCAGCGCACCATCGGCATGAAGTCCGGCACCGGCGGCTCCAGCGGTGCCGCCTTCCTGCAGAAGGCCCTGGAACTGACGTTTTTCCCCGAGCTCTTCGCCGTCCGGACGGAGATCGGCCAGTGAGCGGCATGGAAAGCGGGACGCGCATGGATAACAAAACAACGGTCGATCTTCTCTGGCAGCGAGCGCAGGAACTCGATGCCGCAGATCCGCTGGCCACCTACCGGGACCACTTTCTTGGCACCGAAACGCCCCTGGTCTACCTGGACGGCAACTCCCTCGGCCGCCCGCTCCGGCGAACCGCCGCCGATATCAGCAGCTTCATCCAGGACAAGTGGGGAGGCCGCCTGATCCGCGGCTGGGACGAGGAATGGCTGCAGCTTCCGCAGGACCTCGGCGACCAGCTGGGGCGAGCCGTGCTCGGCGCCGGTCCCGGGCAGACCATCATCGCCGATTCCACCACCGTGGTGCTGTACAAACTGATCCGGGCCGCCGTGGCCGCTGTGACAGACCCGGCCCGCACCGAGATTGTGCTGGACACCGAAAATTTCCCCACCGACCGCTACCTCGTCGAGGGTATCGCCGGTGAGGAGGGGATGACGGTGCGCTGGATCGACGCGGATCCGTCAACTGGGGTGACCGTTGACCAGGTCCGCGCCGTCACCGGACCGGCCACCGCCGTCGTCGTCCTTAGCCATATCGCCTACCGTTCGGCATTTATCGCCGACATGGCCGGGATCACCGCAGCCGTGCACGACGCCGGCGCTCTGGTCGTATGGGACCTGTCCCACTCCGTCGGATCCGTGGAGGTGGCGCTGGACGCCGCCGACGCCGACTTCGCCGCCGGCTGCACCTACAAGTACCTCAACGGGGGACCGGGCTCACCGGCGTTCGCGTATGTCAATACCCGGCACCTGTCCGGCCTGCAGCAGCCGGTCTGGGGCTGGATCGGCCGGAAGGATCCGTTTGAGATGGGACCCGGCTATGAGGCTGCCGCCGGCATCCGCGGCTTCCTCAGCGGCACGCCGCCGATCTTCGGCATGCTCGCCATGCGCGGCACGCTGGACCTGCTCGAGGAGGCCGGCATGGCTGCGGTTCGGGAAAAATCGCGCCGGCTCACCGCGTTCGCCGTCGAACTCCACGACGCGTGGCTCGCACCTGCGGGCGCGGAACTCTCGACGCCGCGGGACCCGGACCTGCGGGGCAGCCACATCACCGTGGATCACCCGGCATTCCGCGACATGACTGCGGCTCTGTGGGAGACCGATGTCATTCCCGATTTCCGTGCGCCGCACGGCATCAGGATCGGGCTCTCGCCGCTGAGCACGTCATTCGCCGAGCTCTACCGGGGCGTCGACGCCATCCGGGAGCGGTTGGTTGCCGTTCGCTGACCGTAACGCCCTGCCGCGGCCCACAGCATCCGCGCCGGCCGGACGCCACCGCCCGGACGCCACCGGCCCGGCGGCGTGTTTCGACAAGATTGCGGACATGCCGGTAAACTGAACCGTGGATCCGGCTGCAGTCCGTGGCGGCTGGTTCCTGTTGTGTTCAGGAAGCCTCGTCCGCAAGGACGGAATTCCGGCGCGGCACCCCCGGCAGTGCGTTACTGACTCGGGCCTCACGGCACATCTCTAGGAGTTATTGTGGCACTTGACGCCGCTGTAAAGCAGTCCATCATTCAGGATTTCGCAACATCTGAGGGCGACACCGGTTCGCCGGAGGTCCAGGTTGCAGTCCTGACTCAGCGGATCAAGGATCTGACTGAGCACATGAAGGAGCACAAGCACGATTACCACACCCAGCGCGGTCTGCTGGCCATGGTTGGTCGTCGCAAGCGTATGCTCACCTACCTGAAGAACACTGACATCAACCGCTACCGTGCGCTCATCGAGCGCCTCGGCCTGCGCCGCTAGTCAGCGCTTAGGGCGGCCCCTTCCGTGAAGGAAGGGCGCCGCCTGCTTCACCCCACAACTCAACAGGAGGATCAACCGCATCACGCATTCGCGGTCCTCGGTAGTGATCTCCGGGATCGGCTTCAACGACTGAAGCCCGGCCCGTGGGTCTCGATCGATGACCGGGTGCAGTGCAGACCAGTAGACAGATGCTGGACTGGGTTGATGCGGCTGGACTCCGTGAACCATGAAACGGAGGTGACTCTCTTGGAGGGTCCCGAAATCCAGTTCTCAGAAGCAGTTATTGACAATGGCCGCTTCGGCAAGCGTGTAATCCGCTTCGAAACCGGCCGTCTTGCCAAGCAGGCAGCCGGCGCAGCGATGGTCTACATCGACGAAGAGACCGCCCTGCTGTCCGCCACCACGGCCGGCAAGCACCCGCGTGAAGGCTTCGACTTCTTCCCGCTGACGGTCGACGTCGAAGAGCGCATGTACGCAGCGGGCCGCATCCCGGGCTCGTTCTTCCGCCGCGAAGGCCGTCCGTCCACCGAGGCCATCCTGGCCTGCCGCCTGATGGACCGCCCGCTGCGCCCCGCCTTCGTCAAGGGCCTGCGCAACGAGGTCCAGATCGTCGTCACCGTGCTCTCCATCAACCCGGACGAGCTCTACGACGTGGTCGCGATCAACGCCTCCTCAATGTCCACCCAGCTCTCCGGCCTGCCCTTCTCCGGCCCGATCGGCGGCGTCCGCGTTGCCCTGATCGCCGACGAGCATGGCTCGCAGTGGGTTGCCTTCCCGAAGCACTCGCAGCTTGAGAACGCCGTCTTCAACATGGTCGTTGCCGGCCGCGTTGCAGGCGACGACGTTGCCATCATGATGGTGGAAGCCGAAGCGACCGACAACTCCTGGAACCTCATCAAGGAACAGGGCGCCACCGCCCCGACCGAAGAGGTTGTCTCCGAAGGCCTCGAGGCTGCCAAGCCGTTCATCAAGGCCCTCTGCGAAGCACAGGCCGACCTGGCTGCCCGCGCCGCCAAGCCGACCGTCGAGTTCCCGGTCTTCCTGGACTACCAGGACGACGTCTACGCCGCGGTTGAGGCCGCTGCCGCTGACAAGCTGACCGCTGTCTTCCAGATCGCCGACAAGCAGGAGCGCGACACCGCCTCCGACGCGCTCAAGGATGAGGTCACTTCTTCCCTGGCCGGCCAGTTCGAAGGCCGCGAGAAGGAACTCTCCGCAGCCTTCCGCTCGGTCACCAAGCATGTTGTGCGCCAGCGCATCCTCACGGACCAGATCCGCATCGACGGCCGCGGCCTGACGGACATCCGTCAGCTCACCGCCGAGGTTGAGGTTCTGCCGCGCGTCCACGGCTCGGCCATCTTCGAACGCGGCGAAACTCAGATCATGGGTGTCACCACTTTGAACATGCTCAAGATGGAACAGCAGATCGACTCGCTGTCTCCCGTGACGCGCAAGCGCTACATGCACAACTACAACTTCCCGCCGTACTCCACCGGTGAGACCGGCCGCGTCGGTTCGCCGAAGCGCCGCGAAATCGGCCACGGTGCCCTGGCGGAGCGCGCCATCATGCCGGTGCTGCCGTCCCGCGAGGAATTCCCCTACGCCATCCGCCAGGTGTCTGAAGCCCTCAGCTCCAACGGTTCGACGTCGATGGGTTCCGTCTGCGCCTCCACGCTGTCCCTGCTCAACGCAGGTGTGCCGCTGAAGGCCGCCGTCGCCGGTATCGCCATGGGTCTGGTCTCCGACCAGGTTGACGGCCAGACCCGCTACGCCGCCCTGACCGACATCCTCGGCGCCGAAGATGCCTTCGGCGACATGGACTTCAAGGTTGCCGGCACCGCCGAGTTCGTCACGGCCATCCAGCTGGACACGAAGCTCGACGGGATCCCGGCTTCCGTCCTGGCAGCAGCCCTGAAGCAGGCCCGCGAAGCCCGCCTGCACATCCTGGATGTCCTGAACTCCGCGATCGACACCCCGGACGAGCTCTCCGAGTTCGCGCCGCGCGTCATCGCAGTCAAGATCCCCGTAGACAAGATCGGCGAGGTCATCGGCCCGAAGGGCAAGATGATCAACCAGATCCAGGAAGACACCGGCGCCGACATCTCGATCGAGGACGACGGCACGGTCTACATTGGCGCCACGAACGGCCCGTCTGCCGACGCAGCACGGTCCGCGATCAACGCCATCGCCAACCCGCAGATTCCGGAAATCGGCGAGCGCTACCTGGGCACGGTTGTCAAGACCACGACCTTCGGCGCCTTCGTGTCCCTGACTCCGGGCAAGGACGGCCTCCTGCACATCTCCGAGCTGCGCAAGATCGCCGGCGGCAAGCGCGTGGACAACGTCGATGACGTCGTCTCTGTCGGACAGAAGATCCAGGTCGAAATCACCAAGATCGACGACCGCGGAAAGCTCTCGCTGTCTCCCGTGGTGGCCGAGGAAGAAGGCGCCGGCGAAGCCGAAGCCGTTCACGCCTCTGCACCCGCGGAAGCCTAGGACTACGCTGCGTAGTTAGCACTTCCAGCACCAAGCGGCGGGGCCGGTGGATCATTCCACCGGCCCCGCCGCCGTTAAGCACCCGTCACGCCCGGGTCAAGCCGCTGATACGATTGCAGGCAGATTTGACATGATTTTCCGGAAAGGCTTTGATGACTGTCGTCCCCCTGCCGCTTGAGCAGAACCTGCACGCTGACACCCTGATCCACGGCGCCGACGGCGGGTCCGAAGTTCGCCGCTCGGTACTGCCCGGCGGTGTCCGCGTGCTGACTGAGGCGATGCCCGGGCAGCGGTCGGCAACCATCGGTTTCTGGGTCGGAGTGGGTTCGCGCGACGAGGCCGCCGGCCAGCACGGTTCGACCCACTTCCTGGAGCACCTGCTGTTCAAGGGCACCCGGCGCCGCAGTGCCCTGGAGATCGCCTCGGCCTTCGACGAGGTCGGCGGAGAGTCCAACGCGGCGACGGCGAAGGAAAGCACCTGCTACTTCGCCCGCGTGCTGGACACCGACCTGCCGATGGCAATCGACGTGATTGCCGACATGATCACCGGCGCCGTCCTGGATCCGCAGGAGATGGATCAGGAACGCGACGTCATCCTCGAAGAAATCGCGATGGACAGCGACGACCCCACCGACGTCGCACACGAGCATTTTGTCGCCGCTGTCCTCGGCACGCATCCCCTCGCCCGGCCCATCGGCGGCACGCCCGATGCCATCCGCGCCGTCGAGCGGGATTCAGTCTGGGACCACTACCAGCGTTACTACCGCCCGGACGAGCTCGTTATCACGGCCGCCGGGGGACTGGACCACGACGTCGTCTGCGGGCTCGTGGTGGACGCCCTCAACGCTGCCGGCTGGAAGCTTGAGCCCACCGCCGCGCCGACCCCGCGCCGCGGGACCGACCGGGCGGTCATCGCAGGAACCGCGGGACTGCATGTGGTCAAACGGCCGGTGGAGCAGGCCAACATCATTATGGGCTGCCCCTCTCTCGTCGCCACCGACGGACGCCGCTTCGTGATGAGCGTGCTCAACGCTGTCCTGGGCGGCGGAATGTCGTCCCGGTTGTTCCAGGAAGTCCGGGAAAAGCGCGGTCTCGTCTACTCGACTTACTCGTTCGCGTCGGCCTACGCCGACGCCGGCTACTTCGGCATGTACGCCGGCTGCACGCCGTCGAAAGTCCAGCAGGTCATTGGCCTCCTCGGTGCCGAACTGGACAAGCTGGCCGAAGGCGGCATCGCCGAGGACGAACTCCGCAAGGCCGTCGGACAGCTCTGCGGCGGCATCGTCCTGGCGCTGGAGGATACGGGATCGCGGATGTCCAGGCTGGGCCGCGCGGAGCTGGTCTCCGGCGAATATCAGGACATTGACGAGACCCTGCGGCTGATCAAGGCAGTGACCGCCGGCGAAGTCCAGGAGCTGGCGCGTGAACTCGCGGCCGCGCCGCGGACCATCACCGTCGTCGGTCCGTTCGAGGAGACCGAAACCTTCGGGCTCTGAGGAGTCCTGGCGCCCGCACGGGCCGCGGTTCGGCCCGAGGTCATCCGATGGTGCGTGGTCGGCCCACAAGAACGGCGAGCACGCACAGCACAGCCATGCAGCACGCCGTGAGGAGCAGAGGCAGTTCGAACGCTCCGGTCGCTTCGTAGAGCAGCCCGAACGCCAGCGGCCCTGCACCGGCAATAGCGTAGCCGACGGACTGCGCCATCCCTGAGAGTCCTGCCGCCTGGGCATGGTTGGTGGTTCGCAGGCTGAAGAGCGACAGGGCAACCACAATTAAAGCCCCGCAGGCAATGGCCGCGGTAATGACCCAGAGCAGCATCAGGCCGGGAGCCAGCATGAGTCCCAAATAGGATGCCAGTGCCAGCAGGCTCGCGGCCAGCCCGACCGCGCGCTGGTCGGCCAGCCGCGACATCGCTGCGCCCGTGCCGAGGCTGGCACACACTCCAACCAGGAAAAAGAGCGCCATATGGAATCCGGCGTCTGCTTCGGACACGCCATGACTCCGCTCGATCGTGGGCAGCCACGCAATGATGACGTAATACGTGATCGACTGGAAGCCCATAAAAAGCGTCACCTGCCAGCCGAGGAGCGAGGTCCAGGGGGAGCGCAGCGCCGGCGCAGCGCTGTCGCTGACAGCAGCCTTGGGTTCACTCCTGAGCAGCCAGGGACCGAGGACTGCCAGGGCCAGCAGAGCCAGGCCGACCCACATGCCCAGTGCCAGCCGCCACCCCGAGGGCGTTGCCTGAGCCACCGGGACCACGATGGCGGCACCGAGAGCTGCGACGGCTCCCTGCGCTGAGGTGTAGAACCCCGTCACCTGGCCCACCCTGCCGGGGAATTGCCGCTTGACGATCGACGGCACCAGCACGTTCAGGAAGGCTATGCCGGCCCCCAACAGAATCGTTCCGGCCCAAATCATTCCCGGCAATTCTACGGACCGGAGCACAATCCCTACGGCGAGGAGCAGCACCGACAGCCACGACGCGCGGTCCAGGCCCGCGACGCGGGCCAGCACCGGTGCTATCGGGGACAGGAGCGCGAAGGCGAGCAGGGGCAAACCCGCCAGGAGCCCGGCCTGTCCTGCAGACAGGCCGAGCTCGTCGCTGATGCCCTCCAACAGGGGGCCCACGGTGACAAACCCGACCCGAAGGTTCACGGCGATCAGCAGGATACCCAGCAGTCCTGTTCCAACACGCAGACCGCGCTCCGGCATAAGGGTAGTGGCCACCAAGTTCACCTATCTGAAGTCTGTCGTTTCACCGGGATCGTACTGGGCCGCATGGTGCTGCCGGCGGGTTCACCGATTGGGCCCAGCATGCCAGCCGGGGTGGGGTCCGGCAACCCGGTGATGGGCCCGGCCCTTGTTTCACCATTATGACCAGGGTTAAGTTATTCGAAAGGCGCCGCTGCCAACGGTCGCGGGGTCACTCGGGAGGAATCATGGACCGGCCACTGCCAGTCGGCGCGTATGAGGCGCTGAAGCAGTTCCTGGGGCAGTGGGCGGGCACCACACAGTGGCAGTCGACGCCCTGGGGGCCGGCCCGGTCGGCGGCAGCCGGCGTGACGTTCAGCCGGACCGGTGCCGGGCTGGCGGTTACCTTGAGCTACCACCACAGCAACGCTGATGGGACCCACACCGAGGGGCACGGAGTCTTCACCGTGGACCCTGACCATCCGGACACCCTCTGGTACCGCGTGAACAGCTTGGGCCTGCCGCCGGAACCGCCCGCGCGCGCCGGCTGGCGGGATGGGACTCTGACCGTGGAACGGCACAGCGGCCACGGCACCGCCCGGCACACCTACCGGATCGCCGATGGCCTGCTGACCCATACCGCGGCAGTGCGGCTCGGCAGCGCCGGCACTTTTACTCCCGTGATGACGTCCGTCTACCGGCGCCGGCCAGCCGGCGCCGGCGCAGCGGCCGGCCCGGACGCTGGCGAGGGCCTGTCCCCTGGCTCGCCCAGAGGGACCAGCACCGCGTAGCGGGACCAGCACCGCGTAGAGGGACCCCGGAGCGGCTGCTGATGGCGGGCTTGTCGAAGCATGTGGCACGAGACCAGCCCGCGAGTTTCCAGTCAACGCTCAACTATTCGGGAGACACGCCCTAGCCGCCGGCGAAGGGCGGGAGCACGTCGATTACGTCGCGGGGCTGCACGGGCGTTGCGGTGTCCCGGACGGCAACCTCATTAAGCAAAAAGCTGGACCGGGACAGGATGCGCGCCAAAGGCGGCGTCCCGTTCGGCGGCTCCGGACGTTCGACGGCGACGATCGCTTCGAGCACCGTGGCGACGGTGGCGCCGTCGGCCAGCTCGAAATTTTCCTCATCCGCGCCGGCGGCAGCGCGCGCGGCAGCGAAGTAACGTACGTGCACTGGGAATCAGCCTCCGATGGCGCTCATGCTGCGGTCAGGCTGGATGAAGTCCGGGGCATCCAGGCCGACGTGGTCCATTCCATGCGCCTTGGGCTTGATCCACATGGCGTCCTGCCAGCGTTCGGCGAGCTGATCGTCGCTGGCGCCTTCGCGCAACAGCCCCAGCAGGTCCACTTCCTCGCGTGAGAAGAGGCAGCTCATGATTTTGCCCTCGGCCGTAACGCGCGTGCGGCGGCAATCGGCACAGAACGGCTCGGTTACCGAGGCGATGATGCCCACGGTTCCCAGCACGTCTCCGATGGCCTCGTTTGTTCCGGGCACCCGGTGCCGGACTTCGAAGCGTTCGGCCGGGGCGCCGTCGCGGGAACGGGGATCGTTGCTGAGCACATAGTCGACGGAGAGCAACTCCCGGATCTCTGCGGCGGTGATCATGTCACGGCGGGTCCAGCCGTGATCGGCGTCGAGCGGCATCTGTTCGATGAAGCGCAGTTCGTAGCCGCGGTCCAGGGCCCAGGCCAGCAGGGCGGGGGACTCTGCGTCGTTGATGCCGCGCATCAGGACGGCGTTGAGCTTCACCGGTCCCAGCCCGGCAGCCCAGGCGGCATCCACGCCCGCGAGGACTTTGTCCAGGAACGGCCGCCGGGTCAGCTTGGTGAACGTCTCCTCATGCAACGAATCAAGCGAGACATTGATCCGGGTCAGGCCTGCCGCCTTGAGCCCGGCGGCTTTTTTGTCCAGTCCCACCGCATTGGTGGTCATGGAAATTGGAAGCTCGGGATGGGCCTGGCGGAGCGCGGCGATAATGCTCAGCAGATCGGCTCGGACCAGTGGCTCCCCGCCGGTCAGCCGCAGCTCGCGTACGCCCAGCGCCTCGACGCCGATCCGCACAATCCGCACGATTTCCTCCGCGGACATCACAGCCTGCTTGGCGAGCCATTCCAGGCCTTCGGCCGGCATGCAGTAGGTGCAGCGCAGGTTGCACTTGTCGGTGAGCGAGAGCCTCATATCCGTGGCGCGGCGGCCGTAGCGGTCCACGAGTCCGGCCGGCATACCTGCCGGGCGTCCGGACACCGGCGCCGCCGCGGAGGTGCCCAATCCGGGGCCGCTTCCGTCGCGGGGCTGGGGCATGCCGAGTTCAACAGTCATATTGTCAGGCTACGCCACCCGGGAGCCGGCATCGCGCCCGTCTGACTCCGGGGGATCTTACGGATTGCGGAAGCTTGCCGGCCAGGCGCCCGAAAGCAGTCCTGCCGGCCCTCCCCGAATCTATGCTGGAGGTGTGAACAAGTCCCAGCCTGCCCCGGATCCGACGGAAAACCGGCGCATCCTCCTGGTGGAGGATGAACAGACTATTGCCGACGTCGTCCGCGACTATCTCGTACAGGCGGGCTTCCAGGTGGAGCTCGCCGCCGACGGGTTCACAGCCCTGCATCTGGCCGCCGAACGGCAACCGGACCTCGTGCTCCTGGACCGGATGCTGCCCGGGCTCGACGGCGTGGAGGTCTGCCGCCGGCTCCGCGCCGCGCACGGAGTGCCGGTCATCCTGCTCACCGCACTGGGGACCGAGGACGACCGGATCCTGGGCCTGGAAGCCGGCGCTGACGATTACGTGACGAAACCGTTTTCCCCGCGCGAACTGGTGCTGAGAGTCCGCTCCGTGCTGCGGCGCAGCATTACCGAATTCAGCCCCGAGCCCTCCGTCGAGGTCGGCGGTTTCGACCTGAACCCCGCCGCCCGGACCGTCATCCACAACGGGCGGGAACTGTCCCTGACGGCCCGCGAATTTGATCTGCTGGCCTTCCTGCTGCGCCGTCCGAACCAGGTCTTCAGCCGTGAGGAACTCATCAAGGCCGTCTGGGGCTGGGACTTCGGAGACCTCTCCACGGTCACCGTCCATGTCCGGCGGCTGCGCGAAAAAATCGAAGCCGACCCCACAAAACCCGCAGTGCTGCGGACCGTATGGGGAGTGGGCTACCGGCTGGACGTGGAGGAGCACCCCGGAGCGCAGGCCCCCATGCCGGGACCGGACGAAGGCGGGGCGACCGATGCAGGCCTCTGAGCTTCTTGTGATTATCGGCTGGGCCCTCGGCTGGGGGGTCCTCATCGGGGCCGCCTCGCTCCTGGTGCTCCGGCCGCTGCGCCGGGCCTCATTCGCCCTTCAGATCTGCGTTGTGGTGCTCGCTACCGTGGCGGTCCTGACGGCCGGCATGGTGAGCGCCTTCAACGCCATGTTCATTTCCGCCCGGGACCTGGAGGTCATGTGGTACGTCCTGGCCGTTGCTTCCATTGTCGCGGTAACGATCGCCCTCGTGCTCGGGGCCAGGGTCTCACGCAACGCCAAGTCATTGGCCGACGCCGCGAGGAGTCTCGGACGGGGCGAAAGCCCTGGAGTCCACACCCCGGGCATGAGTCCCGAACTCGCCGCGCTGGCGGCAGAGCTGGAGCTCAGCGGCCACAAACTCGAGGAATCCCGGCAACGTGAAGCCGACGTCGAAAACGCCCGGCGCGAACTTGTCAGCTGGATCTCGCACGACTTGCGCACGCCGCTGGCCAGCATGCGTGCCATGGCCGAGGCGCTCGAGGACGGGATGGCAGCCGACGTCCCTGGCTACTACCGCAAGATCATCTCGCAGACGGACCAGATGGCCGTGATGGTCAATGACCTGCTGGAGCTTTCCAAGATCCAGGCCGGGACCCTGCGGCTCACCGCCGAACCCCTGGACCTGTACGACCTGGCCAGCGATGCCATCGCCGACCTCGCGGCCCTCGCACAGCGTCACAGAATCACGCTCGACGGCGGCGGACGCCGGGAAAGCGTAGCCCTCGCCGACGGCCCGTCGATGGGACGGGCCATCCGCAACATCGTGCTCAACGCCATCCTGTACAGCAAACCCGGTTCCACCGTGCTGGTGGAGGTCGGCCGGGACGCGGACCGTGCTGTGGTCTCCGTGACGGACGGCTGCGGCGGAATCCCGGAGGCGGACCTTGGCCACCTTTTTGAGACGGGGTGGCGCAAAAACCCGGACGGGCAACGGGGCAGCGGATCACGTCCGGGCACCGACGCGCGGCCCCGTACCAGCGGCTACGCCGGCGCGGGCATCGGGTTGAGTGTCACCGCCGGCATCGTCAGCGCCCATGACGGAACGGTAGACGTGGAAAATGTCGACGGCGGGTGCCGTTTCTCTTTGCTGCTGCCAGCCATGGACGCTGCCCCGGTGCACCCCGCCGCGGACCCGGCTGCGCACGCTGCCGCCCGCCCGGGCATGGACCGGGGCCGTCTTCCGGCCACAACTGCCGCCGCCGGAACGGACGACCAATGACGACGTCTGCAACAACGGGTCCCGGTGTCACAGCGCGGACGCGGGAAGGCTGGGCCGCTGCGGCCGGAATTACCGCCGTCGGGACGGCCGTGGTGCTCGGAGAGATCGCCGCGACCCTGATCAGTCCCTCGGTGTCGCCCATGACCGCCGTCGGCGGAGCCGTCATCGACGCCGTGCCGCCGGGGGTGAAGGACTGGGCCGTGTCCTTGTTCGGCACTGGGGACAAGGTGGCGCTCCTCGCTGGCATGGCGTTGGTGATTGCCGGGCTGGCGGCCCTGGCCGGCGTCGTTGAAGCCCGCCGCCGATTCGCCGGCGTCGCGCTCATTGCGGTCTTCGGACTCGCCGGTGTGGCTGCCGTCCTTGGCCGGGCCGCGGCGACGGCCTATGCCCCCGCCGTCCCCGTGGCGGTGGCGTTGGCCGCCATGCTGCTGCTGCGCTGGCTGCTCCGGCGGCTTCAGGACTGGGCGCCAGAGAACTGGGCGCAAGAGACGGACGCGGCGCGGGCGCCGGACGCCCGCGCCCCGGTGGCAGACCAGGGCGAATGGGCAGGCCCCAACCGCCCTGATCTGCCCGCAGGACACGAGCCCGCAGGACACGAGCCCGCAGAACACGGATACGCCGGGAACGGGCAGCCCATGCCACCCGCCCGGCCCGCTGCCGCACTCCCTCCTGCCGCAGCCCCTCCTGCCCGGCGCCGCTTTGTCCAGGCGCTGGGCGGCACCGCCGTCGCCGGGGCCCTCGGCGGAGTCCTCGCCGGCACGCTCCGGGGGAGCGCGGCAGCCGTCACGGAGGGCCGCAGCAAACTCGTCCTGCCAGCGGCGAAGTCGCCCGCGCCTGCAATTCCGGCCGGTGCCTCGATCGCACTCGACGGGCTGGAGCCGCTCGTCACGCCCAACGCGGACTTCTATCGGATCGACACCGCACTGCGGGTTCCGCTCATTGATCCGGACAAATGGACGTTGAAGGTCACTGGGCTCGTCGACCGCGAGATCGAATTGGATTTTGCGGCACTCCTCGCCAAACCAATGACCGAAAGGCACGTGACCATCGCCTGCGTTTCCAACCAAGTCGGCGGGGACCTGATCGGCAACGCCCGGTGGCTCGGCTGGCCGGTCCGGGAATTGCTGGCCATGGCCGGTCCGAAGCCCGGAGCGGACATGGTCCTCTCCCGCAGCACAGACGGCTGGACCGCGGGAACCCCGCTGGAGGCCCTCACTGATTCCCGCGACGCGATGCTGGCAGTCGGGATGAACGGCGAGCCGCTGCCGCTGGAACACGGTTTTCCGGCCCGGCTGATCGTGCCCGGACTGTATGGCTATGTGTCGGCGACAAAATGGGTGACGGAACTGAAGGTGACGCGCTTCGCTGACGACAAGGGCTATTGGACTCCCCGCGGCTGGAGTGAGCGCGGGCCCATCAAGATTTCCTCCCGGATCGATGTACCCCGCAACGGGGCACGCCCGGGCGCCGGAACAGTGGTCTTCGGCGGGACCGCCTGGGCGCAGCCAACGGGCGTCGGCGCAGTGGACCTGAGGATCGACGGCGGCCCCTGGCGGTCCGTCGAACTGGCCCCGGGGATCTCGAAGGACACCTGGTACCAGTGGAAGCTGGGGGCGGACCTGGGGCCCGGACAGCACGAGGTCCAAGTGCGTGCCACGGACCTCAATGGCGTTGTGCAGGTGGAAGGCCACGCACCGGTTGCTCCCGACGGGGCCACCGGCTACCACACGATTAGAGTGGACGTGAAGTCATAACGCGACGAGCCAAAGGTCAGCACCGTATGCACCGCACCGCCAGTACGAACGCCCGGGTGAACGGGAACGACGCCGTTGCGGACGCCGCCCACGCGGCCCCCGCAACGCACGACGACGCGCATGGGGACGCGCATGCAGCATCCGCCGGCGCAGCGGGTCACGGCTCCCGGCCGGCTCCTGTCACGGTCGCCGCACACCGCGCCGCAGTCCGTGCCCTCCTCGCCCCGCTGCGGACCGCGGAACGGGTGGAACGGGTCCCGCTTCTTGCGGCGCAGGGCCGCGGGCTCGCGACCGGCATCCTGGCACCGCTGGACCTGCCGCCCTTCGCCAATTCCCAGATGGACGGCTTCGCCATCCGCAGCGTCGACGTCTCCGCCGGCACCGAGCCCGCCGGTACCGAACTGACCGTCGTCGCACCTGTGCCCGCAGGTGCTGCCCCCGCGGCCCTTGCCCCCGGCACGGCGGCGCCGATCATGACCGGCGCCATGATGCCGCCCGGCGCCGACGCCGTCGTCCCGATCGAACTGGCCTTCCCCGATTCCTTCCCGGACCCCGGAGCGCCGGCCACGGTCCGCCTGCCGGCAACCGCCGCGGGGACCTACGTCCGCGACGCCGGCAGCGACATCCGGGCCGGGGAGCCGGCCCTCGACGCAGGGACGTTCCTGGGCCCGGGACAGCTTGGACTGCTCGCAGCACTGGGCATGACGGAGGTTCCCGTGTACCCGCGGCTGCGGGTCCTGCTCGTCACCACGGGCGACGAGGTCGTGGAACCGGGCCGTCCGCTGGAGGTCGGGAAGATCTACGACTCCAACGGCACCCTGCTTGAGTCCTCCATGCGGCAGGCCGGACTGCAGGTCACCCGGACCGGGATATCCGCTGACCGGCCCGAACAACTCGCCACACTGCTCCGGCTGCATGCCCCGGCCGTGGACCTGATCGTCACCACCGGCGGGGTCAGTAAAGGTGCCTACGAGGTGGTCCGCCAAGCCATGGCCGGACACGACGTCACCTTCACATCTGTGGCGATGCAGCCCGGCGGGCCGCAGGGGATCGGCACGTTCGACGGGGTGCCCGTCCTCGGATTCCCCGGGAACCCGGTCAGCTGCCTCGTGTCTTTTGAGATGTTCCTGCGCCCGGTGCTCTCGGAGCTGTTCGGTTCACCGGCACCGCGTCCAGTTGTCCGGGCACGCCTCGCCGGGGCGCTGACGTCCCCGGAACACAAGCATCAGGTCCGGCGCGGCGCGCTTTCGGCGGACGGGACGGTACGGCTCGAGGGCGGAACCGGCTCCCACCTGGTGCATGCGCTGGCACACTCCAACGCGCTCGTCCACGTGCCGGACGGAACCTCGGCGCTCACCGACGGCGCGGAAGTGGAAGTATGGATACTGTGAACGCAGCAGAGACCCCCGCGACAGAGTCCGCCACACCGGCACCAGCAGCACCACCCCAGGCCATCCTGACGCACCTGCGCCACGACGGCACGGCACACATGGTGGACGTATCCAACAAGGCCGAGACAACGCGGCAGGCCACGGCCACCGCCACCGTCCAGAGCACCGCCGAAGTCCTGGCCCTGCTCGGAGCCGGCGACCTGCCCAAGGGCGACGCCCTCGCCGTCGCCCGCATCGCCGGAATCATGGCGGCCAAAAAGACCCCCGAACTCATCCCGCTGTGCCACCCGCTGCCCATCGCCAAGGTCACCGTCGACTTCGAGCTCGACACCACCACCGTCACGGTCCTCGCCACGGTCAAGACCCGAGGCATCACCGGCGTCGAGATGGAGGCCCTGACGGCGGCAACCGTCGCGGCACTGAGCGTGTACGACATGATTAAGGCGGCGGACAAACACGCCGTCCTGACCGATATCAAAGTGCTGGCCAAAAGCGGCGGCAAGAGCGGGGACTGGACACTGTGAGCATGCCCGAACCACACACCCACGAAGACGTCACGGGCCGGAAGGCCGGCGTGGTGATTGCCTCCACCAGGGCCGCCTCCGGCGTCTATGAGGACCTGACCGGCCCAGTCATCGTCGATTGGCTCACCGAACACGGCTTCGAGCCGTACCCGGCCCTCGTGGTCCCGGACGGCGATTCCGTCGGTGCCGCCCTCCGGGCCCTCCTGAGCCAGCAGCCGGCCGTGATTATCACCAGCGGCGGCACAGGCCTGAGCCCGACCGACGCCACCCCGGAACAGACCCTGCCCCTGCTGGACCGGGAGATCCCGGGAATCATGGAGGGCATCCGCCGTGCCGGCACGGACAAGACCCCCACGGCCATGCTCAGCCGCGGCCACGCGGGCGCGGCCGGCAAGACCTTCGTCATCAATCTCCCCGGTTCCCCGAAAGGCGTCATGGACGGCCTGGGCGTGCTCGATCCCATCCTTGGACATCTCTGCGAACAACTTGAAGGCGGCCATGGGCACTGACACAGGATTCGACGTCGTGCAGGCGGTACTCAGCGCCGAGCCGATCTCCGTGGACCAGGCCATAGCCGCGGTCGAGTCGGAAACGGCCGGGGCCGTCGTCAGCTTCAGCGGCGTGGTCCGGAACCACGACGGCGGCAAGCACGTCATGCGGCTCAGCTACAGCGCACACCCGAGCGCGCACCAGGTGATGGCCGACGTCGTCGCGGCCCTGGTGGCCGAGCACACGCCAGGGCACGGCACCGCTGACGCCCAGCCCGTGCGGATCTGGGCCGCGCACCGGATCGGGATGCTGGAGATCGGCGACCCGGCGCTCGTGTGCGCAGTCTCCGCCGCACACCGCGGACAGGCCTTCGAGGTCTGCTCGGAACTCGTGGACCGGATCAAAGCCCGCGTCCCGATCTGGAAGGAACAGTTCTTCGCCGACGGCACCGTCGAGTGGGTCGGGGCGGGCGGATAGTTCCTGTTGACCCTCCGCGTGCCGCGTCGCCCTCCGCCGCCGGTTCCGGCCGGACGCGGCCCCGGCGGTAGGGTTGTTGCTATGACCGAACAACTCGCAGTCGCCGTGCTCGGCGCGAACGGGCGCATGGGCGCCGAGGCGGTGAAGGCTGTTGAAGCCGCCGCGGATTTAAAGCTCGTCGCGGCCCTGGGCCGGAACGATTCCCTTGACAGCCTCGTCGAGGCCGGTGCCCGGATCGTGGTGGACCTGACGGTCCCCGAGAGCACGGAAGCCAACGTCCGCTTCGCCGTCGAACACGGCATGCATGCCGTCGTCGGCACCACCGGCTGGGACCAGGAACGGCTCGGACGGCTCGAGGAACTGTTGGCCGCTCAGCCCGGCACCGGGGTCCTGATCGCGCCCAACTTCGCGCTCGGCTCAGTGCTGGCCTCCGCCTTCGCGGCCAAGGCCTCGAAGTATTTTGAATCGGTCGAAATCATCGAACTGCACCACCCGGACAAGGTTGATGCGCCGTCGGGAACAGCTGTGCGCACCGCGCAGCTGATCTCCGCCGAACGGGCCGCCGCCGGAGTTCCGGCCGGCCCGGACGCGACGACCAGTGAAATGGCCGGTGCCCGCGGCTGCGACGTCGACGGCGTCCGGGTCCACAGCGTCCGCCTCCGCGGCCTGGTGGCCCACCAGGAAGTCCTGCTGGGCGGGCCGGGGGAGCAGCTGACCTTCCGCCACGACTCCTTCGACCGTGCCTCCTTTATGCCCGGCGTGCTGCTGGGCGTGCGGACCGTCGGCATGAAGCCGGGGCTCACGCTGGGCCTTGACGATTACCTGGACCTGGGTCTTTAGCGTTCATGGCTACCTTGCTGGGCACCCTGAAATCCCACCGCACAAAAATCTGGGTCGGCGCGGTCACGCTGCTGCTCGTCTTTTACCTCGTGGTCTCCTTCCAGCGTGCGGTCCTGCTGATGACCGACGCCAACCTGACCGCGAAGGCGATTGGAGTGGCGTACCTGCTGCTGCCTGCGATCGGTGCCTGGGCGTTGGTCCGGGAACTGCTGTTTGGTGCCCGCACCGAACGTCTGGCGAAGATCCTCGAAGCCGAGGGCGGCCTGCCGGAGGATACCCTGCCGCGTACACCGGCCGGGCGGATCATCCGGGAAGCCGCAGACCGTGAATTCGAGAAGTACCGCGACGAAGCGGACGCCGCACCGGAGGACTGGCGGTCCTGGTTCCGGCTCAGCTGCGCCTACGACGCCGCCGGCGACCGCAAACGCGCCCGTGCCTCGATGCGCGACGCCGTGAAGCTGTTCCGTGCCGGGGCCCCGGCGGCCTGACACCGGGTAGAGCCGCTTAACTGAAGCGCGCAGGCTGATACCGGCCGAGTTGGTTGGCGGAGTGCGCCGCCCACTCCAGCGGCCCGCGCCACGCCTGCCGGGCAAAGATGCCGCCGATCAGCAGTGCGGCGGCAACCTGCATCCAGTACACAAGTTCAACTGTCCAGCCCGCCGGCAGCGGCTGGCTGTTCAACGCGGCCATCAGGCATAAATGCGCGGTGTAGAGGCTGAGGGTCAGCGCTCCGGCGCCCCGCAGCGGGAGCAGCAGGTCCAGTTCCACCCAGTCGCCGAGCCTGCCGAGCAGCAGACAGATTCCCAGGACGGCAGCCGCGACCCCGGACGTGTGCAGCAGGTCCAAGGTGGCGCCGGAATGCGGGGAGCTGACCGCCAGCCACCACCCGGACCCGGTCTGCTGGACGCCCGTCAGGTTGACCTGGAGAACGCTTTCCAGCGGGTAGGCCGGATCGGACAGCTGTGCCTGGAGGGCTTCCCGGCCGCCCCAATCTTCCATCATCACCACACCCAGCCATTTGGAGAGGACTGCCACTACGGTTCCGGCCGCCACCAGCAGGACCGGCACAGACGCCTTCGCCAGCGCGAGCCGGCCGATTGCCAGGCCGATCAGAAGATACGTCATCCATTGGAAGACGGGGTAGTAGCCGGTCAGAAAGAGGTCCCCGAGCAGTTGCGCCGGAGTCGTCAGGTCCTCCCAGCCGGGGTTGTGGCCCAGCTGCAGAGGAGGCGTGGGGGACAGCAGCCAGGGCCGCAGCATGAAGGCCAGCGCTGGCGCGGCCACGACCCAGGCGGCCGCGAACACCAGCAGCCGTTTGGGGCCAAGTCCCAGGAACGGCAGGATGCACAGGAACATCACGGCGTAGTGGACAAGGATGATAGCGATGTTGACTTCCAGCCCGCCCAGCGACAGGCCAATCGCGGCCACCACCAGGGCCCGGAAGGCGACGCCGCGGCGGGCAGCCCAGAGGCTCGCGCCGTCGAGCGGCTGCTGCTTGCCGGTGGACAGAGCCAGCCCGACGCCGGCCAGGACAGCGAAGAGCGCCGAGGCGCGGCCGGAAAAGACGAGCCCGACCCAGGTCGGAGTGAGCTGGGCATCGGTGCCGTAGAGCGGCAGGACATGCGTGGCCATCATCCCCAGCAGCGCGAGCCCGCGGGCGGCGTCGACGCCGGAGAGCCGGGCGCCCGGCGCCGAACCGACGGTGCCGCTGCGGGACTTGATGGCTGTTCTGCCGCGGGCCCGGGAATCGGGGGACATTCCGCGCGCGGTCATGCTCTGATCGTCTCATATGAACCTTGGCGCCCCGGCCGGCGGACACTCCGGTCGACGCCAGGGTGACGCCGTTGCAGTGCGGGCACCCTTTCCCGCCTCCGGTTGCGGGGCGCCGCTACCAGCGGATGTCCGCGGTGGTGGCCAGCGGTTCCCTCTTGTCGAAGGCCAGCGATTCCAGCGGCGTCGTTGTGTCGCCAGCATGCAGTTGTGCGGGGAAACGGAGGCAGGTGCGGTCTTCGAGTTCGGCCACGGTGATCTCGTAGACCCTGAACTCGTCCAGATGCAGCACGGCCTTGAGCTGGTCGAGGTGCTGGGTGAGCAGGAACGCGTGGGTCTTGAGTGTCCCGTTGTCCTCGAACGCCAACAGCTTCCAGAACTCGCGCGGCAGCGGCACGCCGCGGTAGAGGCGGTCATCGTCGTGGAAGACCGGTCCGGCAAAGACGCTGACCCGCAGGTCATCGACGTCGACGCCGTCAAAGAGCGCGTTCTCCAATCTGCCCCAGACTCCGTCCTGGCTGCTCTGGTTGAAGTCGTCCATCTGAGGGGCGATGTTCGTGTAGTAAAAGGAGTCCCGGTTGGCTTGGCCGGCCTCGTGGGGATCACCCCAGAGCAGGTCCGCGCGGCGTGCCAGGTGTCCCCGGTCCAGGCGGTTCCCGGCATAGAGTTCGTTGCCGACCTGGGCTGACGCGGGAATCCTGGGGTCTGTCCTGAAGTCCAGGCCGGTGCGGCTCAGCCGCTGGATACTGGCGCCGTCGATGTTCCAGGCGACCCACCGGGCGAACCTGCGCGACTTGCTCAATGACAGCGAGAAATGGGTGTACGGGATGGCTTCCGTCCCGTCCCACAGGAAGGCATCGTGCTCTATCCCGGTGCCCAGTTCGGGCGGCGCGATCCGGGCAGAGAGGAAGTCGGGGGCATATCCTGCCATCGCGCCTGGAACCCCGGACCGGGATGCAGCCTCATCAGCCATGGAACGCTCCTCGTCCGGGTCGATACCCACAGTCATTTCGATCTCAGACCGCCACCCTACCTCCCCGTCAGGTTATGGTTCCGGGGTACACCGGTCCGGCGGCCTGTACCTCCGGGTCACACCAGTCCGACTGCCGGCACCTCCGGGTCACGGCCTCCGGGGTTGCCCCGGCGCCAGCAACGTGGCGATCGGGGCGGACGAGCAGCACCGGGCTGGCCGAGGGGGCCATGCCTTCGCCCGCAGAACTCTTGTATTCGAATATATGTTCTAATAACATGGGCGCATGAACAACGCATCAGAGCCGTCCTTTCAGGAGCCGTCCATGCAGGTGCCCCCCGCCAGAGGTGCCGGACAAGGCGGCGCCGGTCAACACGGCGCCGGTCAACACGGCGCCGGTCAACACGGCGCCGGCGGCAGGGCGCGGGTCCGCGGGCAGGCGCTTCCGGCGGGTGGCCCTCCCGTGGCCGGGTCCGGGGTGCTCAAAGCCATGAGCCCTGGCGTCGTTGACTTCCTCTTTCGGAAACTCGTGGCGGGGGAGTCTGCGGAGGACTTCCAGTGGCACACGGAGGGCGTCGCGCTCGCCGAGCAACCGCCGGGGGCAGAGCTTGCCCGCCGGCTTGCCGGCACGGATCTCGACGCGCTGACGCCAACCGAACTTTTTCATTATGTGCGCGCCGTCCAGCGGCTCGCAGCGTGGGCCGAAGCCCTGCGCGAGGAAGCCGTCGGCCGCTACTGCTCGCCGGGTCAGGGCGAAGCTGCCTGTCCGCCCTGAAATTAACGCGAAAAGCCCCCGGGAATACAGGATTTGACCTTCATCACATCACCGCCGTTGTCATAACATGCCACGGACAAGGTAACGTTTTTCATATGGCTGACTCTGACATTCGTTCGTGCACGTTCGGGAACCTCGTAACCGCCATGGTTACGCCTTTCACAACCGACGGTGAGGTGGACTACAAGCAGTCCGCAGAGCTGGCCAGCAAACTCGTCGACGACGGCAATGACGCCCTCGTTATTTCCGGCACCACCGGGGAAACCTCCACGCTGGAAGACGACGAAAAAGAAAAACTCTTCCGCGTTATCGTCGAGGCTGTCGGGGACCGGGCCAAGGTCATCGCAGGCACCGGTACCAACCACACCTCACACTCGATCGAGATGGCCAAGCGTGCTGTCAAAGCCGGCGCCCACGGCCAGCTGATCGTGACCCCGTACTACAACAAGCCCAGCCAGGCCGGGATCCAGGCCCACATTGAGGCCGTGGCCGACGCCGCCGACCTCCCGGTGATGGTTTACGACATTCCCGGCCGGGCCGGGGTCCCCATCCTTCCCGAAACCATGATCCGGTTGGCCGATCATCCGCGGATCGTGGCGCTCAAGGATGCGAAGGCTGATTTTGGGGCCGTCACAAAGGTCCTGGCCAACACCGACCTGGATGTTTACTCAGGCGACGACGGACTGACGCTGCCGTGGATGTCCGCCGGCGCCGTCGGCCTGGTCAGCGTCTCAGCACACGTGGCGACGCGTCAGTTCCGCGCCATGATTGATGCCGCTCTTGCAGGCGATTTTGCCACCGCCCGCGCCATACATTTCGAACTGGACCCCGTGGTCCGTGCAGTGATGTCCCATATTCAGGGTGCTGTAGCTGCCAAGCAGGTTCTTAAGTGGCAGGGAATCCTGCCCAACTCGGTTGTCCGTTTGCCCCTCGTGGAGCCGGGCGAGGCCGAGATCAAAATCATCCGCGAGGATTTGGCGGAAGCCGGACTGCTGCCGTCCTGATCGGGTGAATTTCCCGATCAGCTCAGAGCCGTCAGGTACCCACCTGGAAAGTAGCGCACTATGACCCAAACTGCCCTTCCCGGCCTTGTCACGCCGCCGAAGCTCGCCAAGGACACCCTGCGGATCGTGCCGCTCGGTGGCCTGGGGGAGATCGGCCGCAACATGACCGTCTTCGAGATCGACGGCAAGCTCCTGATCGTTGACTGCGGCGTCCTCTTCCCGGAGGAAACCCAGCCGGGCGTCGACCTGATCCTGCCCGACTTCTCCTACATCAAGAACCGGATGGACGATATCGTCGCCGTCATCCTGACGCACGGCCACGAGGACCACATCGGTGCCGTGCCGTACCTGCTGCGGCTGCGACAGGACATCCCGATCATCGGTTCGCGGCTGACGCTTGCCCTGATCGAAGCGAAGCTGCAGGAACACCGGATTAAGCCGCGGACCCACGTCGTCGTCGAAGGCGAAGTTGAGAAGCTCGGCCCCTTCGAATGCGAGTTCGTCGCGGTCAACCACTCCATCCCCGACGCCCTGGCGGTCTTCATCCGCACCGCCGGTGGCACCGTGCTGCACACCGGCGACTTCAAGATGGACCAATTGCCGCTGGACGGCCGGATCACTGATCTCCGCCACTTCGCCAAACTGGGCGAAGAGGGTGTGGACCTGTTCCTCGCCGATTCCACGAACGCCGATGTACCGGGCTTCACCACGGCCGAAAAAGAAATCGGCCCCACCCTGGACCGCCTCTTCGGGCAGGCCTCCAAGCGCATCATCGTCGCCTCGTTCTCCTCCCACGTGCACCGGGTCCAGCAGGTCCTCGACGCTGCGGTCAAGCACAACCGCAAGGTCGCCTTCGTCGGCCGCTCCATGGTCCGCAACATGGACATCGCCTCAAAGCTTGGTTACCTGGACGTGCCACCGGGCACCGTTGTTGACATCAAGAACATCGACAACCTGCCGGACAACCGCGTGGTGCTGATGTCCACCGGTTCGCAGGGTGAGCCAATGGCGGCCCTGTCCCGGATGGCCAACGGGGACCACCGCGTCGTCGTCGGCGAAGGCGATACCGTCATCCTTGCCTCCAGCCTGATTCCCGGCAATGAGAATGCCGTCTTCCGCATTATCAACGGCCTGCTCAAGCTCGGCGCGGACGTCATCCACAAGGGCAACGCCAAGGTCCACGTCTCGGGCCACGCCGCCGCCGGCGAGCTGCTCTACTGCTACAACATCCTCGAGCCCCTCAACGCGATGCCGGTGCACGGCGAGACCCGGCACCTGATCGCCAATGGCAAGATCGCCCTCGAGTCCGGTGTTCCCGAGGAGAGCATCCTGCTCGCGGACAACGGCACCGTCGTCGACCTTCACGACCACCAGGCAGACATTGTGGGCCAGGTCGAGGTCGGGTTCGTCTACGTGGACGGCTCCAGCGTGGGGGAAATCACCGACGCCGACCTCAAGGACCGCCAGACCCTCGGCGATGAGGGCTTCATCTCCATCATCACGGTCATCCACCGCGCCACCGGCAAGGTCGTCTCCGGGCCCGAAATCCATGCCCGCGGCGTGGCCGAGGATGATTCCGTCTTCGACGAGATCATCCCGAAGATCAATGCCGCGCTTGAGGAAGCCGTCCTTAACCGCACGGACCACACGACGCACCAGCTGCAGCAGGTTGTCCGCCGCGTAGTCGGCACCTGGGTCAACCGCAAGCTCCGCCGCAAGCCCATGATCATCCCGGTGGTCCTGGAAGCCTAGGCACCATGAAAGAAGGCCTCCCCGGCCAGCCCCGCCATCCGGCGGCGGCAGGTGGGGGAGGCCTTTCTGCTGCCTGCAACATGGAACCGGGAAGCCCGGAAATCCGGGTCTTTCGGCCTGACGTCCGGTACCGTGGCGGGTATGGCGACACGTACCTCCCCCGCGCCTAGAGGCAACTCAAGCGGCAAACCAGGCAGTTCTGCAAGTCGGAGCTCCGGCCCCGTTGCATCCAAATCCAGCCGGCCAAGGGGGACCGCAGGCACCGCCAGAAACCGGCAACTGCCTGCCGTGGAAACGAAAAAGCCCTGGCCGGTGCGTGCGCTGTCCGGCGTCTGGCTGGGTCTTGGCCACGTGGTCGGTGCCGGCATCCGCCGAATCGGCCACGACGTCAGCGACGTTGCACCCGAGGACCGCCGCGACGGCGCCGCCCTCTTCAACCTCGCACTCGGCGTCTTCATCGCCACGTTCGCCTGGTGGGGACTCACCGGCTGGTTCCCCGATGGCGTCTTCGCGGTCGTCAACGGAACGTTCGGCTGGGTGTCACTGCTGCTGCCGCTGATGCTCTTTGTGTGCGCGTTCCGGCTGTTCCGCCAGCCGCTGGACGGGCGTGGCAACAACCGGATTGGTATAGGTTTCCTTGTGATGGCCCTCTCCGGTTCCGGCCTGGCGCACATCATCGGCGGCCAGCCCGACGTCGTCGACGGCTTCGACGGGCTCCGGCGCGCTGGCGGAATGCTCGGCTACCTTGCGGCCACACCGCTGGCGTTAATCCACCCGGCCGTCCCGCTGGTCTTTTACAGCCTGCTTGCCTTCACCGCCCTGCTGATCGTCACCGCGACGCCCTTTGGTGCGATTCCCGGCCGGTTGCGGGGTGCTTACGAGCACCTCATGGGCGTCGACCTGCAGGACCAGGACGACGACGACCGCCACGACCGCAGCTACCTCTACGAAAACGATGCTCCGGCGCCGAAGAAAAAGCGCCGGAGGCTGTTCGGCAGGGACGACGAGGCCGACGCCGGCCTCGAAGGCTACGTCGGCGACGAGGCCTTCGAGCATGCTGTTATCGACGACGACGACGAGGACGGGCCGCCCGCAAAGGGCGCAAAATCGGTTGCACCCGGTGTCCGCCGGCCCACCCAGGCCGAGATCGCCGTCGAGAAGATCAAAGCTGCCCAAGGACTCGGACCGGCCGGCGGCGGCAACCCCGGCCAGGACCTCGATAACGCCACCGAGGCCATCCCGCTCGTCACCCCCGGCATGGTCGCAGCGGGGTCGCTCAACCCCGCTGTGGCCGCGGCCGCCCAGGTGCCCTCGAAGCCGGTCGCCCCGGCCCCCGCTGCCGACGCCTATCCCGCAACGAACCGAGCAGCTCTCGCTGGCCGGCGACGTCACCTACACCCTGCCGTCCTCGGACGTGCTGACCCCAGGGTCTATCCCGAAGGAGCGCACGGAGGCCAACGACGCCATTGTCGCCTCGCTCACCGAGACCCTCAACCAGTTCAACGTCGAAGCCCAGGTCACCGGCTTCAGCCGCGGCCCCACCGTGACCCGCTACGAGATCGAGCTCTCCCCGGGAACCAAGGTGGAACGGGTCACCGCCTTGTCCAAGAACATCTCCTACGCCGTCGCGAGCTCGGACGTGCGGATCCTGAGCCCGATCCCCGGGAAATCCGCGATCGGCATCGAGATTCCCAACACGGACCGCGAAACGGTGTCCCTGGGAGATGTGCTGCGGAGCCAGAATGCCCGGCGCACCGACCACCCCATGGTCATGGGTGTCGGCAAAGACGTCGAAGGCGGCTACGTCGTCGCCAACCTCGCCAAAATGCCCCACCTCCTGGTCGCAGGAGCCACCGGTGCCGGTAAGTCCTCGTTTGTGAACTCGATGATCACCTCGATCCTGATGCGGGCCACTCCCGACGAGGTCCGCATGGTGATGGTCGACCCCAAGCGCGTGGAACTCACGGCCTACGAAGGTGTCCCGCACCTCATCACTCCCATCATCACCAACCCCAAGAAGGCCGCCGAAGCACTGCAATGGGTGGTCCGGGAAATGGACGCCCGCTACGACGACCTCGCCAACTACGGTTTCAAGCATATCGACGACTTCAACAAGGCCGTCCGTGCCGGCAAAGTCCACCCGCCGGTTGACTCCAAGCGCGTGATCCGGCCGTACCCGTACCTGCTTGTGATCGTCGACGAACTCGCCGACCTCATGATGGTTGCCCCGCGCGACGTCGAAGACTCCATCGTCCGCATCACCCAGTTGGCCCGCGCCGCCGGCATCCACCTGGTCCTCGCTACCCAGCGGCCCTCCGTTGACGTGGTCACCGGCCTGATCAAGGCCAACGTGCCGTCCCGGATGGCGTTCGCGACGTCGTCCGTCACGGACTCCCGCGTGGTCCTGGACCAGCCGGGAGCGGAAAAACTGATCGGTCAAGGCGATGCCCTCTTCCTGCCGATGGGCGCCTCCAAGGCCATGCGTGTCCAGGGCGCCTGGGTGACCGAGTCGGAAATCCACAGGGTGGTCGAGCACGTCAAGGGCCAGCTCAAGGCGGTCTACCGTGACGACGTCGCCCCCGAGGCGCAAAAGAAGCAGATCGACGACGACATTGGGGACGACCTCGACGTCCTGCTGCAGGCCACCGAGCTCGTAGTGACCACCCAGTTCGGCTCCACCTCGATGCTGCAGCGCAAACTGCGCGTCGGCTTCGCGAAGGCCGGCCGCCTTATGGACCTGCTGGAGTCCCGGGGAGTCGTCGGTCCTTCCGAAGGATCCAAAGCACGCGACGTGCTGGTCAAACCGGATGACCTCGCCGCAGTCCTGGCTGCCATGAAGGGGCAGGACGCCCCGGCCGTCGTCGATTCGCAGACGGCCGCTTTGAGCGAGAACGCCAACTCGAATATCGCCCAGGGCGGGTACGCGGAGGATCTCGTCGCGGCGGACCTGGACAAGCGCAGCCAGAACGTGGAGTACTTCGACGGCGCCGACGGCAACTCCGACGACGAGGGCGGCTCCGAAGACGCCTGGTCACTCACCGGACGGTAGCCTAGGACTGTGACTAGCGCCCAAGCCAACAGCGCCGGATCCTCCCAGCGGATCTGGAACCTGCCCAATATCCTGACGATGCTGCGGATAGCGCTGGTGCCGTTTTTTGTCTGGTCGCTTCTGGCTGACGCGCCGGGGCTGGTCAGCGGCAACGGGCTGTGGCGCTGGGTGGCCGCGGCAATCTTCGCCGTGGCCATTTACACGGACAAGCTCGACGGCGACATCGCCCGCAGCCGTGGCCTGGTCACGGACTTCGGCAAAATAGCGGATCCGATCGCGGACAAATTGCTGATCGGTTCGGCACTCGTGATGCTCTCACTGCTCCAGGAACTCCCGTGGTGGGTGACCATCCTGATCCTGCTCCGCGAGTGGGGCGTCACGGCGCTGCGCTTCTTCGTCATCCGCTACGGTGTGATGCCGGCCTCCCGCGGCGGCAAGCTCAAGACCGTCATTCAGACGGCCGCCATCTTCCTCTACGTCATTCCGCTCGCGTCCTTGGCCCCCTGGTTCGGTGTAGTGGCCTTCTCCGTGATGATGCTCGCGCTGGCTATCACGCTGTGGACCGGCGGAGAGTACGTCGTCGAAGCACTCAAGCTGCGGGCCAGCGGCATCCGGGCCCGGAAACAGCAGCCACAGGAGGGAACCCCATGACCGAACCGCACCACGCGAGTAATCTGCACCGTCTGGCCGGGGAGGCCGTCGCCGGCGCGATCGACCGCGCACTGACCGTGGCCACCGCAGAATCCCTCACAGCGGGAATGCTGGCGGCCGTGCTGGCGGACACCCCCGGCGCTTCGGGCATGCTCCAGGGCGGCATCGTTTGCTACCAGAATTCGGTCAAGGCCGGGGTGCTGGGTGTTTCACCGGACTTGCTGGACGCAGTTGGATCCGTTGACGGAGAGGTAGCGGCCGCCATGGCGGCCGGCGCCCGCCGGGTCTGCGGCGCCGACATCGGAGTGTCCACCACCGGGGTCGCCGGCCCCGAACCGCACGGCGGCAAACCTGTCGGGACCGTGTTCGTGGGCGTCGCCACGGTTGCAGGGGCGGCTGCCTTCGCCTATTCCTTCGCTGGGAACCGCCCCGAAATCCGCGGTCAGGCCTGCGCGGCAGCGCTGGAACGGTTGCTCGAGGCCCTAGCGGTGGAAAGCTACCGGGACGTAAAGTAAGCGGGAACAAAAGTTGATTCCCGATAGTTGTTACATTGTGTCGCCTCCAAACGAAGGTGGCGCCTAGGATGATTGAATCAGTAGTTCGCCCCGCGGCGGACGCAATGTACGAGGGAGCAAGGCGATACAGATGGTAAAGCAGCCCGTATCCGTAAACGGCGTTGTCCGCTGGAAGGATGTGGGCCTCGCCGATCAGGCAAAGAGCGAACATAAGGAGCGCAAGATGGTTGTACTTCGTCATGAAATCGGCGATGTCCTGCGTGATGTCCGCCAACGCCAAGGCCGTACCCTCCGCGAAGTCTCGCACAGCGCCCGCGTATCACTGGGTTACCTGAGCGAAGTGGAGCGCGGCCAGAAGGAGGCCTCTTCGGAGTTGCTCTCCTCGATCTGCTCGGCCCTCGATGTTCCGCTCTCGAGCATGCTGCGCGAAGTGAGCGAACGCGTCGCCGTCGCCGAGGGCGTGGCGGTCCCGGACACCGTTCCGCAGGAATTTTCCCAGCGCTATGGCCGGGATATGGACCGTGAACTCAACGCAGACCTGACAGTCGAACTGGCCAAGGGACTGCTCTCCGGGGCGCGCTAACGCTTCCCGGCGGGTCATCGGCCCCCAAGAACAGTGGTGTGAGGAAAGGCCCCGGCTTTATGCCGCGGGCCTTACCTGCGTGCGCCGGCAGCCGTGCTACCGGGGTTCGTCAGGCGGGAAGCCGTCGCCCTCGTAGGTGGCATTCAGCTTGCCGATGTACTCCACCAGGGTCTGCAGCTCCTCCACGGGCCATGAGCCGAGCCGTTGGCGGAAGACTTCCCGGCGGGCGTCCTGCACTTCGTGCATCCGGTCCTCGCCCTCGGACGTCAGGCGGATCGATTGTGCCCGGCCATCCAGCGGGTCCGCTTCCTTCGAGACCAGGCCGATGCTTTCAAGGAAGGCGATCTGCCGGCTCACTGAGGGCTTGCCGACGCCGATGGAGGAAGCCAGGTCGGTCAGACGGATAGGTCCCTGCCGGCGGATCACCGTGAGCAGGCCGTATGCGGCCGGTTCCATGTCCGGATGCACCTGGCGGGACAGTTGGTATGAAATCGACCGGGCACGCCGCCACAGCAGGCTCATTTGGTGTTCGACGGCGGACAGTGCAACGTCTGTGGGATCCGCGGCACTGTCAAAGGTTCCGGTATCCTCGGTGGGGTTGCTCATGGCAACCATTCTAGGGTCCCCGCCCGTGAGAGGATTTATTGGTGCGAATCAGTGACTTTTGGCGGCTTATGGACGACGAATTCGGAGCCGGATACTCCCGTGTGCTCAGCCGCTCACTGGTATTGTCAGGAGCCGGCGGGCGCACCGCGGAGCAGGCCCTGGGCGCCGGAGTGCCCCCGCGGCAGGTCTGGCTGGCCGTCTGTGACGTCCAGGACGTCCCGACCGAACGCCGGCTGGGCCGGGACGTTAAACCGCGCTGAGGCCGCCGCGAAACCGCACTGAGAGGCCGCCGAGGAAAATGCCCCGAGGGTAGCCGGATGCACCACGGCACCTGACACGCCGCCCATTGTTCGAATATCTGTTCGGATGGGACTATGCTTTTTTCAGGGCACTTTCCACATACGCGACTTTGGCCGACAACATTGTCGGTGGGTGCTACTAGCGTCAGTAATGACAGATAAACGGCCGCAACGGCCGCTCCACAGCGAGACAACATTAGAGGTGTGAACCATGGCCGCAGCCCCGGATCGTCAAAAGGCGCTCGACGCAGCGCTTGCCCAGATTGATAAGCAGTTCGGCAAGGGCTCAGTCATGCGCCTGGGCGACGAGGTCCGTGCACCCATCGAGGTCATCCCCACCGGCTCCATTGCGCTGGACGTGGCACTTGGAATTGGCGGCCTGCCGCGCGGCCGCGTCGTTGAAATTTACGGCCCCGAATCCTCAGGTAAAACCACGGTGGCCCTGCACGCGGTGGCCAACGCCCAGCGCCTGGGCGGGATTGCCGCTTTCATCGACGCCGAGCACGCCCTGGACCCCGAGTACGCCGCCAAGCTCGGCGTGGACACAGACGCCCTCCTGGTATCCCAGCCGGATACCGGCGAGCAGGCCCTGGAAATCATGGACATGCTGATCGGCTCCGGATCCCTCGACGTGATCGTCATCGACTCCGTCGCCGCGCTCGTTCCCCGCGCCGAAATCGAGGGTGACATGGGCGACAGCCACGTTGGCCTGCAGGCCCGCCTGATGAGCCAGGCCCTGCGTAAGATCACCGGGCGCCTGAGCCAGACCAAAACCACCGCCATCTTCATCAACCAGCTGCGCGAGAAGATCGGTGTCTTCTTTGGCTCGCCGGAAACCACCACCGGTGGTAAAGCGCTGAAGTTCTACGCCTCGATCCGCATCGATGTCCGCCGGATCCAGACCCTCAAGGAGGGCGCGGACTCCGTCGGCAACCGGACCAAGGCCAAGATCGTCAAGAACAAGATGGCGCCGCCGTTCAAGATCGCGGAATTCGACATCATCTATGGCCAGGGCATCTCCCGCGAGGGCGGCATCATTGACATGGGCGTCGAGCACGGCTTCATCAAGAAGTCCGGCTCCTGGTTTACCTACGACGGCGACCAGCTGGGTCAGGGCATGGAGAACTCCCGCCGCTTCCTCCGGGACAACCCCGAGCTGGCTTCCGAACTGGAACGGCTGATCAAGGAGAAGCTCGGCGTCGGCGTGAAGCCGGCGGAGACTGAAGCATCACCGAAGCTGAAGGCCGTTGACGGCTAGCGGCAGGGCACGCAGGGGGCAGGGCTTCCGTCCGCGGAAGCCCGGTGTGGACGGCACGCCAGGCGATGCCGCCGACGGGCCGGACGACAGCGCCGCGGGCCCTGGACGGCGGCCACGTCCCTCACAGCAGGGACCGCCGGGGGAAGACCGGGACGCCGATCCTGCAGCTGTCGCCCGGGCAATCGTCCTGCGGCAACTGACGACGTCTCCGAAAAGCCGACTCCAGCTCTCCCGCAAGCTTGCCGAGCGCAACGTCCCGGAGGACGTGGCCGAGGCCGTGCTGGACCGCTTCGAAGAAGTGCGCCTGATCGACGATGCCGAGTTCGCCGACATGTGGGTGCGCAGCAGGTCCCAGACCCGAAAACTGGCCAGGGGCGCCCTGCGGCGTGAACTGGCCGACAAAGGAATCTCCCCGGACACGGCAGCGGTGGCCCTGGAACAAGTCAGTGACGAGGACGAGGAGAACGCTGCCCGGGAACTTGTCCGGCGCAAGCTCCGGGGCTTCACAGGCGGCGAGGACCGGGCCGAACGGGACAAAATCACGCGCAGGCTCGCGTCAATGCTGGCCCGCAAGGGATACCAGCCCTCACAGGCGTTCCGGATTGTCAGCGAGGTCCTCGAGGCCGCTGTCGCTGATACCGGCGACTGAAGCTGCGGACCGGGACGGGTACCGGCTGGACCCGGTACCCTTAACAGGTGAGTTTGACCATCCCCTCCCCAGCCGAAGCCACTTCCGCCGCTACTGACCCGGCCGCCGACACTCCGCAGCCGCGCACCTATCAGGTGCGTACCTTCGGCTGCCAGATGAACGTGCATGATTCCGAACGCATGGCCGGGATGCTTGAGGCCGCCGGCTACGTGCCCTCCGCCGGTGAGCTGGCGGATGTTGTGGTGTTTAATACCTGCGCCGTGCGGGAAAACGCTGACAACAAGCTCTACGGCAACCTCGGCATCCTGGCGCCGGTCAAGGCCGCGAACCCGGGGATGCAGATCGCCGTCGGCGGTTGCCTCGCCCAAAAGGACCGGGAAACGATCCTGAAGAAGGCGCCCTGGGTGGATGCCGTCTTCGGTACCCACAATGTCGGTGCCCTGCCAGCGCTCCTGGACCGGGCGCGCCACAACGACGAGGCCCAGCTGGAGATCCTCGAATCCCTGGATGTGTTCCCGTCGACGCTGCCGACCAAGCGTGACTCGGTCTACTCCGGCTGGGTATCAATCTCGGTCGGATGCAATAACACCTGCACTTTCTGCATCGTGCCCGCTCTGCGCGGGAAGGAAAAGGACCGCCGGCCCGGAGACATCCTTGCTGAAATCCAGGCCCTCGTCGACGACGGCGCCATCGAAGTGACGCTGTTGGGACAGAACGTGAACTCCTACGGGGTCGAGTTCGGCGACCGGCAGGCCTTCTCCAAGCTGTTGCGGGCCTGCGGCGGGATCGAGGGCCTGGAACGCGTGCGTTTCACGAGCCCGCACCCGGCGGCCTTCACGGACGACGTGATCGATGCCATGGCCGAAACCCACAACGTGATGCCGCAGCTGCACATGCCCCTCCAGTCCGGCTCGGACAAGGTTCTCAAGGACATGAAACGCTCCTATCGCTCCACGAAGTTCCTGGGCATTCTGGACAAAGTCCGGGAGCGGATCCCGCACGCGGCGATCTCCACTGACATCATCGTCGGCTTTCCCGGCGAAACCGAGGAAGACTTCCAGGCCACCCTGGATGTGGTGGAGAAGTCCCGGTTCGCCACCGCTTTCACGTTCCAGTACTCCAAGCGGCCGGGCACGCCCGCAGCCGAGCTCCCCGGGCAGCTGCCGAAGGCCGTCGTCCAGGAACGCTTCGAACGGCTCACCGCCCTGCAGGACCGGATAGCGGCGGAAGAGAATGCCCGCCAGCTGGGCCGGCAGGTCGAGGTTATGGTCACCGCGCACTCCGGACGCAAGGCGGAGGAAACCCACCGTCTCTCCGGCCGCACCCAAGACCAGCGGCTCGTGCACTTCTCTGTCCCCGACGGCGCCGAAACACCGCGCCCCGGTGACCTCGTGACCGTCACCATCACCGCCGCCGCGGCCTTCCACCTGGTCTCGGACCCGGCGTCGGCAGCGGAGTACAGCATCCGGCGCTCCCGGGCCGGCGACGCGTGGGATCGGTCCCTGGCCGATTCGTGCGGGGCCCCCGCGCCGGCGTCCGGAACGGGCAAAGCCGGTGTTTCCCTCGGCATGCCAGCGCTCCCGCTGCGCGGCCGCTAGTCCAGTGGGCGAACCTGCCGGACAACACAGACCGCACAACGCGCCGGCGGACGGGACGGCCCTGCCGGTGATCGCCGTCGTCGGACCGACCGGCTCCGGCAAATCTGATCTCGCGGTATCGCTCGCGCTGGAGCTTGACGGTGAGGTCATCAACGCTGATGCAATGCAGTTTTATCGCGGCATGGACATCGGCACCGCCAAGATCTCCCTCGCCGAGCGCAGGGGAGTTCCGCACCACCTGCTGGACATCCTCGATGTGACCGAGGAAGCCAGTGTTTCGGACTTCCAGCGACAGGCCCGGGCTCTCATCGCCGACATCCACGGACGCGGTAGACGAGCGATTCTCGCCGGCGGCTCCGGGCTCTACGTGCGCGCCGCCCTCGATATCCTGGAGTTCCCCGGCACGGATCCGGAGATCCGCCGCCGGCTCGAAGCGGACATGGAAACGGCCGGACCCATTGTGCTGCGGCAGCGGCTGGAGAGCGTCGACGCCGTCTCCGCCGGCAGGCTCTCCGACGCCCGCCGGCTCATCCGCGCCCTGGAAGTTTTTGAATTGACGGGCCGGCCCTTCAGCTCCTTTATGCCCACCCGCGAGTACATCGCGCCGGCCATCCAGATCGGACTGCAGGTGGACCGCGACGTCCTCCGGGCCCCGACTGGCCCGACGCGTCCACGCCATGGTGGACAACGGCCTGCTGGCGGAAGTCCGCCGGCTCGACGCTGCCGGGCTCCGGAGCGGACGGACGGCACCCCGCGCGCTCGGCTACGCCCAGTTCCTGGGCGTCATCGACGGGGACAGCGACGTCGATCAGGCCGCCGAGGCAACCATCGTCGCCACCCGTCAATTCGCCCGGCGCCAACTCACCTGGTTCCGTGCAGATCCCCGCGTCACCTGGATCGATTGGGAAGATCCGGAACTGGTAGCCAGGTCCGCCGCGTTATGCCGGAGTGTGCCGCCGAAACGGTAATCTTGGGTGCATGGAAGAAAACCTGGCCGCGGCCGCTGACCGTAACTCCGCCGGACTGAGCGGACTTAGCTTCTCCAAGGGCCACGGGACAGGCAACGACTTCGTGCTGATCGCGGACCCGAACGGTGCACTGACGGTCACCGCGGAGCAGGTAGCGGCCTTGTGCGACCGGCATCGCGGCATCGGCGGGGACGGCCTGATCCGCGCCGTCCCGTCCATGCTCCTGCCCGAAGGCCAGGAGCTGCTGATGGACCATCCCGGGGCCAAATGGTTTATGGACTACCGCAACGGTGATGGGTCCCTGTCTGAGATGTGCGGCAATGGGGTCCGGGTATTTGTGCACTTCCTGATCGCCGAAGGACTCGTTGATTTGCCGGCCGGGGGATCGCTCACGATCGGAACGCGCGGCGGAGCTAAAACGATCGTCCGCACGGCGGCCGGCTACGCCGTCGACATGGGCCCCTGGGAGTTCATCTTCCCCGGCGAGGCCACGGCCCGTGCGATGGATTCGCTTGTCAGCGCCGCAGGCCTTGAGGTGGCAAGGCCTGCGCTCTCGGTCAGCATGGGCAATCCGCACACCGTCGTAGCGCTGGCCGAACTCGCCGAACTTGAGGCTACTGCGCTGTTTACCCCTCCCCACGTTGATCCGACGCCCCCGCACGGCACCAACGTGGAGTTCGTCGTACCATCCGAACCCCTGGTCCACGACGGGATCGGGTCCATCACCATGCGAGTGCACGAGCGTGGCGTGGGCGAAACCCAGTCCTGCGGCACCGGTGCCTGCGCTGCCGCCGTCGCAATCCGCCATTGGGCCGGCGAGGGTGCCCCGGACGCCTGGAATGTCCACGTGCCCGGTGGCGTCGTTGGGGTGAAATTCTTCCCGGGCGCCGGTGGCCACGAGCACGTTGAACTCAGCGGCCCGGCTGTGATCGTCGCTAGCGGGACGCTTTCCTGACCAGCAGGATCCGGAAGGACTTTGACGTACTTTCCCGGGTTACCGTGAAAGTGCTGTCCAGTTCCCCGGCCAGCCAGCGCTGCAGTGAATCCGCGCCGAGGTTCTTCTGCACCACCAACCAGGCCGAACCGCCCGGCGCCAGCCGCGGCAGCCACCGGCGCAGCAGCGCATGGAGCTCATCCTTGCCGATCCGGATCGGAGGGTTGGACCAGATGGTGTCGAACTTCACGTCCGGGTCGACGGCGTCCGGCGTGCACGCCGAGACGTTGTCCAGACCCAACAGCGCGGCGTTCTCGTTGGTCAGGGTGACGCAGCGCTCGTTGACGTCCACGGCGTAGACCCGGGCTTGCGGCGCGCGCAGGGCGAGGGTTAAGGCTATTGGGCCCCAGCCGCAACCAATGTCCAGCAGGTTTCCCTGCGGCGCGGGCGCGGGGACCTCGGCCAGCAGGACCGCTGTGCCTTTGTCGATCCCGTCCGGGCTGAAGATCGCTGAGGATGTCTGCAGCAGGCGGGTTTCACCGGCAAGCTCCGCGGTCAGTGGCTTGCGGGTGAACGGCCCCGGCGGGCTGGGCGCTGAAATAGTGTGCAGACTCCATAACTGGCCAGATTAGTGGCCCGCCCGTCCGGATGCGAAACCGGCCGTCCGGAAGAATCAGCGGCCCACCGGGCGCACCTAATGTCCCGGGGTAGTCCGCCCAGCGCGAATACCGCAGCGCACGAGTGCAATCGGCACTATTCTGGAAGAGCCGAATCTTATAAGGAGACCATGACCAGTCAGCCCAACACCGGACCCGACTCAGCCGACCAGGACATGGGTCCTGCGGAAATCCAGGCAGTGATCGACCGGATCCTGTCCAAGGACACCCCCGTCCGGAACGCAGCCCCCGGCGCGGACGAACCAAAAGCGGTGTTCGGCAAGGCCCAGGCCATTTCCCGGACTGACGGGGAACGCAGCGACTACGACGGCGACCAGCAGGATCTTGCCGAACGTCACGCCCTGCGGCGTACCGCGGGCCTGTCCACCGAACTCGAAGACGTCACCGAAGTCGAGTACCGCCAGTTGCGCCTGGAGCGCGTTGTCCTGGCCGGGCTGTGGAGCGAAGGCACCCTTGCCGACGCCGAAAACTCGCTGCGTGAACTCGCGGCCCTCGCCGAAACGGCCGGCTCCGAAGTTCTCGACGGCCTTGTCCAGCGCCGTTCCAAACCCGATCCCGGCACCTACCTCGGATCCGGCAAGGCACAGGAACTCAAGGCCATCGTGATGTCCACGGGCGCGGACACCGTCATCGTCGACGCCGAACTCGCACCGTCCCAGCGCCGCAGCCTGGAAGACATCGTCAAGGTCAAAGTCATTGACCGGACAGCCCTGATCCTGGACATCTTCGCCCAGCACGCCAAGAGCCGTGAGGGCAAGGCCCAGGTGGAACTGGCACAGCTCGAGTACCTGCTCCCGCGACTGCGCGGCTGGGGCGAGTCGATGTCCCGCCAGGCCGGTGGCCAGGTGGGCGGTGCCGGCGCCGGTATGGGTTCGCGCGGTCCCGGTGAAACGAAGATCGAACTGGACCGCCGCCGGATCCGTACGCGGATGACCAAGCTGCGCCGCGAGATCGCCGCCATGAAGCCTGCCCGTGAGACGAAGCGGGCTAACCGACGCCGCAACGCCGTACCGTCCGTGGCGATTGCCGGGTACACCAACGCCGGCAAGTCCTCGCTCCTGAACCGTCTGACCGACGCCGGCGTCCTGGTGGAGAACGCACTGTTCGCCACCCTGGACCCGACGGTCCGGAAAGCCGAGACCGCGGACGGCCTGGGCTACACGCTGGCCGACACGGTCGGTTTTGTCCGCTCCCTGCCCACCCAGCTCGTGGAGGCCTTCCGCTCCACCCTGGAGGAGGTCGCAGACTCAGACCTGATTTTGCACGTCGTGGACGCTTCGCACCCCGATCCTGAGGGGCAGATTGCCGCGGTCCGCGCCGTGTTCAGCGAAGTGGACGCACGCAAGGTCCCCGAAATCATCGTGTTGAACAAGGCCGACGCCGCCGATCCCTTCGTGCTGGAACGACTCAAGCAGCGCGAACCGCGCCACGTTGTGGTCTCGGCACGCACGGGCGAAGGTATCCCGGCACTGCTCCAGGCCATCAGCGACGGCATCCCGCGGCCCGGGGTAAAGCTCGAACTGCTCATCCCCTACGAACGCGGAGACTTGATCAGTAAACTCCACGAGACCGACGCCGAGATCGTCAGCCTCGAGCATGAGGAGACCGGCACCCGTGCCGTTGTTTTGGTGCGTGAAGGCCTCGCAGCCGAACTCGCGTCGTTCGTCACTAATGACTGAAACGGGTCCTTCGGCGGCAGGTGAACCTGTGGCCGGGCTGGCAGGTGTACCTGCGGCGGACGAGCCGGCTGTGGGCGAACCCGCGGCCGGCGAACCCGCCGACGGGGAGGCAGTTGACGGTGAGGCAGCGCCGGAACCGGCCGGCATTTCCGGAACGGCCAGCGAACAACGCGTCATCGAACTGCTCGACCGGGCCGTGGCCGGCATGGGCGGCCAAAGCCGCAGCGGCCAGCACGAGATGGTCCGGCAGGTGGCGCGTGCCATCGAGACCGGTGACCATCTGCTCGTCCAGGCGGGAACCGGTACTGGTAAATCGTTGGCGTACCTCATTCCGCTGATCGCGCACTCGCTGGTCAGCAACAAGCCAACGCTCGTCTCGACCGCCACTCTGGCGCTGCAGACCCAGATTGTCGGCCGCGACCTGCCGCGGCTGCTGAAGTCCATCACTCCTGCGCTCGAACGCCCGGTCAAGGTGGCCCTCGTGAAGGGCCGGTCCAACTATGTCTGCCGGCACAAGCTCGAGGGCGGGTTCCCGTCCGAGGAACCGTCCGAAGGGCAGTTGTTTTCGCTCGGCGAGGACACCAGTGTGCCGCATTTTGCGGCGGCCATGGGCGGCGCTGCCTCCCAGCTGGGCAAGGAAGTTGTCCGGCTTCGCGAATGGGCCGAAGACACTGCCATGGGTGACCGCGACGAATTGATGCCCGGGGTGACGGACCGGGCCTGGCGCCAGGTTTCGGTCACGTCGATGGAATGCCTCGGGGCGCAGAAGTGCCCGCTCGCAGCCGAATGCTTCAGTGAACTGGCCCGGCAAAACGCCGCCGACGCCGACGTCGTAGTGACCAATCACGCCATGCTCGCCGTCAGCGCCTTCGAGGGACTCGCGGTGTTGCCCGAATACGACGTTGTGGTGGTCGACGAGGCCCACGAACTGCAGGACCGTGTCACCGGCGCCGTCTCGGGCCAGCTGTCGGTGGCCATGGTCCACGCTGCCGCCTCCGGCGCCCGGAAGCATACCGGGATCACCGTGGACGCGCTGAACAACGCCGCCGCCAACCTCGAGCTGGCCGTTGCCGACGTTCCCAGCGGCCTGATGCCCAATGGGCTCAACGGCGAGCAGCTGGACTGTGTGGACCAGTTGCGTGATGCCTGCAGGGCGGCATTGTCGGATTCCAAGGCGGAAAGTGGTACTACGGCCGACGGCGGCCGGCAGCTGGCACGCTCGCGGCTGATGGTCATCCTTGAACTTTGCGAACGGCTGCTGGCCGCCCGGGAGAACCGCGAGGTGGTCTGGTTCTCCCGGAACAGCACCTTTGATCCGCAACAGGGTTACACCCAGCCGGACGAACACTCCCCAGCGCTGATCAACGTGGCTCCGCTCAGCGTCGCCGGGCGGCTGCGGGAGGGCCTGTTCGCGGGCCACACCGTTATCCTGACCTCGGCCACCCTGGCGATCGGTGCCGCGTTCGAACCGGCAGCAGGCGGCCTGGGCCCTGGTCGGCAGTGGGGCCCCGAGCTGGACCGGCGTCGATGTCGGGTCGCCGTTCGATTATCCGAAACAAGGCATCCTTTACGTCGCCCGGCACCTGCCCAAGCCCGGCCGCGGGACGTCCCCGGAGGCACTGGATGAGCTCGAGAAGCTGATCCGCGCCTCCGGTGGCGGGGCGCTGTGCCTCTTCTCGTCCCGCCGGGCGGCCGAGGAAGCCGCCGAGGCCCTGCGGCCGCGGCTGGATCACAGCATTTTGTGCCAGGGGGATTCGTCCATGACGGCGCTGGTGCGGCAGTTTGCCGACGAACCGGACACCTGCCTGTTCGGGACAATGTCGCTGTGGCAGGGGGTCGACGTTCCAGGCCTTTCGTGCCGACTCGTGGTGGTCGACCGGATACCATTCCCACGGCCCGATGACCCGCTGATGACGGCACGGTCCCGGGCGGTGGCACAGGCCGGCGGCAACGGCTTTATGGCGGTCTCGGCGACCCATGCGGCCATCCGCCTCGCCCAGGGGGCGGGCCGGTTGATCCGATCCACGTCCGACAGGGGAGTGGTGGCGGTTCTGGATTCGCGGCTGTCGACGGAACGCTACGGCGGGTTCCTCCGCGCGGCCCTGCCGCCGTTCTGGCCGACGACCGACCCGTCGGTGGCCCGGGCAGCGCTTGAGCGCCTCGCCAAGGAGCCGGCCAAGGCTTAGGCCGGTGGCGCGCGGGGCAGGTGTCGCCCGGCCGGGCTGCGTCCCTGTTTGTGTCCCTACGGGCGCCCGGGTTAGAGAGAGCGCAGGACCGAGACGACTTTGCCCATCAGGACTGCGTGATCGCCGAGGATCGGCTCGTACTGGGTGTTTTGCGGGAGCAGCCAGGTGTGACCGTCGCGCTGGCGGAACGTCTTGACCGTTGCCTCGTCGTCGAGCAGCGCAGCCACGATGTCTCCGTTCAGGGCATCCTTCTGCCGGCGGACCACAACCCAGTCACCGTCGCAGATCGCGGCGTCAATCATGGAATCCCCGGCGACCCGGAGCATAAACAATTCGCCGTGGCCTACCAATTGGCGGGGGAGCGGCATCACATCCTCGACCACCTGCTCGGCCAGGATAGGTCCACCGGCGGCGATCCGCCCCACGAAGGGAACCATGGCCGTGTCCGTGGCGCTGGCCAGTTCCGAGACGGACATTCCGCCGACGGCGCGCAGACCGCCCGATTTTTCCACCCCGGGAATTGCCGCCTTTCCCTCATCCAGCGTCAGCGGCATCAGAACTTCCATCGCCCGGGGGCGCTTGGGATCGCGGCGCAGGTAGCCGAGCTTTTCCAGCTGCGAAAGCTGGTGGGTGACGCTGGAGAGGCTGGCGAGCCCGACGGTGTCGCCGATCTCGCGCATGGACGGCGGGTAACCGTTGTCCGTGACAGAGCGCTGGATGGTCTCCAGGATCTTCTTCTGCCGGACGGTCAGGCTCTTGGGTGCCCGGGCGGGCTTGGGGCTCCGTGGGGTGGCCCTGCCGCCGGTGGCTTGTGCTGCCATGTTCGCCAACGCCTTTCCATTCCACCCGGCTGTCGTCGCAGTTGCCGGGAACGTCCGGCCTGAAATGTCAGACCCTGCTGATCAACTGCAGAAGTGGTTGTTCTGTCCCTCAAACCTAGGCCAGCCACACAGCATTTTCAAACATTTGTTCTAGCGAGTCTCGACAACGTTCGTTAGTAAGTGCTAGAAATGAATCAGCAAAGTTCGAAGATGTGTTCGAATATCAGAGGCGCAACCATGGCCTCGAATTCGACTTTATGTTCGAAATCAGGCCGAGTGGCGGCAGGTAAGCGGAGTACGCCGGGCGGCACAGTTTTGTTCAGGAGGACTCAGTTCATGTCAGTTACAAGCGCTTTTCAAGACACGCAGGACCACAGTTACAGCGGCCGCAGTGGTCACGGCGACGGCGGCAAGTCGGGCCGCGTGGTCGCGGGCCGCCATAACTCGGCCGGGGGCCACCTGTGGCTGGTGCCGGACGCGCCCTCTGACAGGCTGGCCCCGCTGCGGCTGACCAGGCGTGGGCGTTTCGTAGTGTTCGGCATGCCGCTGGTCCTGCTGGCAGCGCTTCTCCTCTCCCTCGGTGGCTTCTTCAACGCCCCGGCCAAGGCTGCGGAATCGGTGTCCGAACTCTCCGTGACCCCCACCGTTACCGTGACCGTCCAGGCGGGTGAATCGCTGTGGGCCATCGCCGGTGCGGTGTCGCCGGAACGGGACCCCCGCGACGTGATTGCCGATATTGTCCAGCTCAACAACCTGGAAGCCGCAAGGGTTATGCCGGGCCAGCAGCTCTTCGTGCCGACCAGCTAGAGACGGGAACACCGGCGCCGCGGCGTCACAGTTTCAGGGCCGTCGCGGTGTCACTTAAACTGGTGCAGTGACTGACCAGCTAGAGCGACTCAACCGACTGCCCCTCCGGACTAATCTGCGTGGTCTGCGCCCGTATGGGGCGCCCCAGCTGGACGTCCCCATCCTGCTCAACGTGAACGAAAACACGCACGGTGTTCCGGCCGACGTCCGTGCCGCCATCACGGAAGCCGTCTCCGCCGCGGCCACGGGGTTGAACCGGTATCCGGACCGGGAGTTCACCGAACTGCGCGAGGGGCTGGCCGAATATCTTGGTCACGGACTGGACGCCAACAACGTCTGGGCCGCCAATGGCTCCAACGAGGTCCTCCAGCAGATCCTCCAGGCCTTCGGTGGCCCGGGCCGGACTGCGCTCGGCTTCCCTCCGACGTACTCCATGTACCCGTTGCTGGCCGCCGGTACGGACACGGCGTACATTGCCGGCGCACGGGCAGATGACTTCGGCCTTAGCGCCGACTCGGCGGCACGCCAGGTCCGTGAGCTGCAGCCGAGCGTTGTGTTCCTCTGCTCCCCGAACAATCCCACCGGAACAGGGCTTGGCCTCGATGTGGTCGAGGCGGTGTATGCAGCCGGTGAGGCAAGCCAGACCATCGTGATCGTTGACGAGGCTTACCACGAATTTTCCCACGACGGTACGCCCAGCGCACTGACGCTCCTGCCCGGCCGTGAGCGGCTGATCGTGTCGCGGACGATGAGCAAGGCGTTTGCTCTCGCCGGCGCACGGCTGGGCTACATGGCGGCCGCACCCGAAGTCACTGACGCCCTTCGCCTGGTCCGGCTGCCCTACCACCTCTCCGCTGTCACGCAGGCGACCGCCCTGGCCGCCCTGCGCCACCGCGAGGCCTTGATGGCCGACGTCGAGGACATCAAGCGCCAGCGGGACCGGATTGTCGCCGAGCTACAGCGGATGGGCCTGAAACCCGCAGCGTCCGACTCGAATTACGTCTTCTTCGGCGGTCTCGAGAATCCCCATCAGGTCTGGCAGGGACTGCTGGAGGCCGGCGTGCTGATCCGCGACGTCGGCATCCCAGGCCACCTGCGGGTGACCGCCGGCACTGAGACGGAAACCACAGCCTTCCTTGCGGCGCTCGAACACATCCTGACCAGCCAGGCCACTCTGCCCGCCTAGACTTAACCCGGAGCAAGAGGCCCCGTACGACTGCCCGGCACCACGCCTTCAGCCAAAGCCAAAGGACACATTGACATGAGTATCACCGGAACAACCGCTGTCGCGGCCCGGACCGCACGCATGGAACGCTCCACGAGCGAGTCCTCCGTCCTGGTCGAGATCAACCTTGACGGTACGGGGATCTCGGACATCAGCACCTCGGTTCCGTTCTACGACCACATGCTGACCGCGCTCTGCAAGCACTCACTGATCGATATGACCGTCAAGGCCACCGGCGACACCCACATCGACGTCCACCACACCGTGGAGGACGTCGCCATCACGTTCGGCGAGGTCCTGAAGACCGCCCTCGGAAACAAGGCCGGCATCCGCCGCTTCGGCGAGGCCACCGTTCCCCTGGACGAGGCTCTCGCGCACGCCGTTGTGGACGTCTCCGGACGTCCCTACCTGGTCCACGCGGGAGAACCTGCTGGCCAGGAATACCACTTGATCGGCGGCCACTTCACGGGTTCCCTGACCCGGCACGTCTTCGAAGCCATCACCCTGCACGCCGGAATCTGCCTGCACATGAACGTCACCGCCGGGCGGGACCCGCACCACATCGTGGAAGCCCAGTTCAAGGCCTTCGCCCGTGCGCTGCGCGCCGCTGTCGAGCCGGATCCGCGCGTCGAGGGAATCCCGTCCACCAAGGGTGCCCTGTGACGGGCCCGATCCTCCGCGACGGTGCCATCATCGACCCCGCGGCCGGTTCGAAATCTGCGTCCCCGGGGGGCAAGCCCACCGTTACGGTGCTCGACTACGGCTCCGGTAACGTCCGCTCGGCCGTCAGGGCACTCGAACGCGCAGGCGCCGAGGTCATCCTTAGCTCCAGGCCCGAGGACGTCCTTAACGCCGACGGTCTGCTGGTTCCCGGCGTCGGTGCCTTCGAAACCGTGATGCGGGAACTCAAGGCAGTTGACGCTGTCCGTATGATCGGACGCCGCGTCGCCGGCGGACGGCCCGTACTGGGAATCTGCGTGGGCCTCCAGGTCCTCTTCGAGGCAGGCGTCGAACACGGCACCGAAGCGGAAGGCATGGGGGAGTGGCCCGGCAAGGTCGAGTTGCTGCCGGCCGACGTCGTGCCGCACATGGGCTGGAACACGGTGGCGGCACCGGAAGGCTCCACGCTGTTCGCAGGCGTGGAGAACGAGCGCTTCTACTTTGTCCACTCGTACGGGGTGCAGCAATGGGACTTTGACGTCATCCAGCCGCGCATGGCGGCACCGCTGGTCACGTGGTCCGAGCACGGAGCACCGTTCATCGCGGCCGTGGAAAACGGCCCGCTGTGCGCCACACAGTTCCATCCGGAAAAGTCCGGCGACGCCGGCGCGCGCCTGCTGCGCAACTGGGTGGAGAGCCTGCGGCCCCGCACGGCGGCTCCCGCCGGGAACACGGCCGCCGAATCCGGCGCCACGGCTGCCGAATCGGGCACCGAGGCAGCTGCAAACCCGGAACAGCCCGCCTAGATGTGGTCCATAGTGCTGATGGGCCTCGCCGGCCTTTTGATCGGCGGGGCTCTGTCCTTCCGGCAACAGAAGAGCCCGCTCTGGATTCAGATACTCTTCTATGTCCTGGCAGGCATGTCGCTGCTGGCCGCGTACCTGCTCACACTGCCCACCTCCTGACGCCGCCTGCGGCCCAGAGATCCGCCACACCCCCCGATCACTCGTCGCACTACCGAAGCTGAGGAACCTCCTGATGACCATTGCAACCCCGCTCCCCGTGCTGGAGCTGCTGCCCGCCGTCGACGTTGTGAACGGCCAGGCCGTCCGCCTTGTGCAGGGCGAAGCAGGCAGTGAGACGAGCTACGGCACGCCGCTGGAAGCGGCGCTCAACTGGCAGGAACAGGGAGCGGAGTGGGTCCACCTGGTCGACCTCGACGCGGCCTTCGGCCGCGGTTCCAACGCCGAGCTGCTGCGCGAAGTGGTGGGCCGGTTGGATATCAAGGTGGAACTCTCCGGCGGCCTGCGCGATGATGAGTCGCTCGAAAAGGCCCTGGACCTCGGTGTCGCCCGCGTTAATCTGGGCACGGCGGCGCTGGAGAACCCCGAGTGGACCAGCCGGGTGATCGACCGCTTCGGTGACCGGATCGCCGTCGGCCTTGACGTCCGCGGCACCACGCTCGCAGGCCGCGGCTGGACCAAAGAAGGCGGAGATCTCTGGGAAGTGCTGGGACGGCTCGAGGACGCCGGCTGCGCGCGTTACGTCGTCACCGACGTGACCAAGGACGGCACGCTGCAAGGACCCAACGTGGAGCTGTTGCGGCAGATGGTCGAGAAGACCGGCAAGCCCGTTGTGGCCTCCGGTGGTATCTCCAGCCTCGAAGACCTCAAGGTCCTGCGCTCCCTCGTGCCGCTCGGGGTCGAAGGTGCCATCGTGGGTAAGGCCCTCTACAACGGCAACTTCACGCTGCCCGAGGCCCTCGACGTCGCCGGCCGCCGCTAGGAAGCGACAGCCATGGAGCAGCAGCCCGCTGGCAGCACCGAGGTCGCAGGCATGGACGGCGCCAGCCGCCATTTGCCCGGACATATTGCCGCGGCACTGGCCGGTGCGGGGGGCGCCCGTGACTCGGCCGGCCAGCCGTGGGCCGGGCGTAGCCTCGCCGGCGAGGATGCCGCCATCCACAACTTCGAGGACGACGACGGCAGCGCCGACGTCGGCTATCTTGCGGCCCTGGCCGCCCTGGCGGCGGGGACCGGCAACGAAGCCGCCGTGGTGGCCTCGTTGTCGAACGCGCGGGTGTTTGTGCCGATCATCGCCCAGCTCGCCGAAGAAGCCGAAGGCGCCGCCGGGCTGCACTCGGACAAACAAGCCGACATGGCCCTCGTGACTCTCAAGGCGCCTGACGGCCGGACGGCCATGCCGGTGTTCACCTCCACGGCTGCGCTTCAGGCCTGGCATCCCGAGGCCCGGCCCGTTGCTGTCTACGCGGCCCGCGCCGCACTGTCCGCCGTCGCCGAAAGCGCGGAGTTGCTGGTGCTGGATCCGGGCTCGGACATCACCTTTGTGGTGCGCAGGCCGGCAGTCTGGGCCCTGGCCAGGCAGCACCCGTGGGTGCCGTCGTATGATGATCCGGAACTGGCGGGCGCGCTCGGGGAATCCGTGACTGGCTTTCCGGAGGTCCGGCGTGTTGAAATTCATCCAGGCGGTGGAGTTACCTCGACCGCGGCCGGCGGACTGCGGCTCTCCGGGGGCGGGTCCGGCCCCGAACTACGGGTACTGCTGTACCTGGAAGACGGCCTCGACGCCGCCGGTGTGCAGGTGGTCATGGCAGGACTCAACGACATCTGGGCCCGGAACGAATTATTTGCTGAGCGGATTGACTCAATCGAAGTCAAACTGCAACGCGCAGAACCATAGCCGACAGCGGTTGCGGGCAATCCCCGGTCCTGCCGGAGGCATTACCCGAAGGACGTAGCCTGTGAACTTCACGCTGTACCGGGAGCTGCTGGCAGTGCGGCCGATCCGCCGGCTCCTGTTGATTGGCATGGTCGCGCGCATTCCGCACGCCGCAGCCGGGGTCATGCTGACTCTGCACATTGTCCTGGTCCTCGGTCAGGGTTACGCCGCCGCCGGAGCGGCGGCGGCAGTCATGACCATCGGTATTGCCGTCGGTGCACCATGGCGGGGCCGGCGTGTGGACACGGTGGGGCTGCGTAAAGCGCTGATCCCCTCCGTCATTGCGGAAGCCGTCATCTGGTCGATCGTGCCGCACATGTCCTACGAGCTGCTGCTGCCGCTCGTTTTCATCGGCGGACTGCTGAGCCTTCCCATTTTCAGTGTGGTCCGGCAGTCCCTGGGTGTTATGGCTTCCGGAGAACAGCGCCGCACAGCCTTTGCCCTCGATGCGATTTCCACCGAACTGGTCTTTATGGTCGGTCCCGCCGCCGGCGCCGTCGTCGCGACCTCCGGTCATTCCGTGCTCGGCCTGACGCTGGTCGGCATCTCCGTCTCGCTGTCCGGGCTTTTCCTCATGTGGTTCAATCCGCCGACCCGCAGCGCGGCGCCCGATGCCCGGTTCGAGACGGACCAGCAGGACAGTGCGGAAGTCTCTGTGGTCGCCTCGGCTCCGGCGCAGGTGCAGGAAGCCGCCGCAGAACTCGTCCCGCTCGCGGCATCGACCGGGCGCCGCCTGGGACTCCGGCACAAGGTCATTCACAACTTCAGTTGGTTCACGGCCGGCGTGGCCGCGGTGTTCGCGGCAGCTGCCGGCGCCGGCATGGTCCTCAGCGGCACGGACGTGGGAATCGTCGCAGCCCTCGAGACCGGGGGAGACCAGGCCGAAATCGGCATCGTATTCTTCTTCTGGTGTGCGGCTTCGGTGCTGGGCGGCATCGTCTACGGCGCCATGCACCGGACGGTCTCGCCCATCCTGCTGCTGATGGGCATGGCTGCGCTGACGATTCCGATGGCGTTTGCTACAGACACGTGGACGTTGAGCCTGCTCTCGCTCCTGCCCGGGCTGCTGTGCGCGCCCGTCCTGTCCTCCGCCTCGGAAAAGGTGGCGGAACTCGTTGACGAGAGCCGCCGCGGCGAAGCGATGGGCTGGTACGGCTCGGCCCTGACCGCCGGTGTCGCACTGGGCGCGCCACTGGCCGGAGTGTTCATCGACGGCGTTGGGCCATCTACGGGGTTCGTGGCCGTGGGCGTCGCCGGCGTCGTCCTGTGCCTCGTCGCGCTGGTGCTGCAGCGGCTGCGCAGGAGGCGCATCGCCGCCGCCGCTGGTTAGTGGCCGCAACTTAAGCGCCCGGGTTAAACGCCCGGGTTTACGCCGACGCCGGCGGGCGGACCCTTTCGGTCCGCCCGCCGGCGTCGTTGGATTGCGTCAGTCGGTGCCTAGTTGACCGGACCGGTGTATTTCTCGCCAGGGCCCTTGCCCGGCGCGTCGGGAATGATGGATTCCTCGCGGAAAGCCAGCTGGAGGGAGCGCAGGCCGTCGCGCAACGGTCCGGCGTGCTGGGAGCCGATCTCCGGCGCCGCTGCGGTGACCAGTCCGGCCAGGGAGGTGATGAGCTTGCGCGCTTCATCCAGGTCTTTGAGTTCCTCTGCGTTGTCCTCGGCTGCAAGGCCAAGCTTCACGGCGGCGGCGCTCATCAGGTGCACGGCGGCGGTGGTAATGACCTCGATCGCGGGGACCTCGGAGATGTCGCGGATCTGCTGTGAGACGTCAGCCGGGACGGCTGCGGACTCAAAAACGTGGGAGTTGCTGTCTGGAGTGCTCATGCTGGTAAGCTTGTCACAGACCGACTGAATGTCGTTATTTTACTGCGGAAACCCTCCGGTGCCGGCGTCCAAGTGCACAGCGCTTGTTGGCACGTGCGCCGGGCAGGATTTCTTCTGTAGGATTGGGACATCAGTTTGCAAGCGGAGTTCTCTCCCACCCGCGTCAGCCGCGAATCATCCTCCGGGACGAATAAGGTTGCCGGGTATCTGGTCGGGCATTTCCTGGGGCATCAGCCGCAGTAATGCATGCCGCCTCCCTGAGGCAGGCATTACCGATCTTCGAGGCCTTCGATTGCTCCGGCAATTGGGGGCCTTCTCTTTTTGCCGGTGGAGAATCCCTCACGAACACAGGAGCCTTAACATTAGCGAGCCAAGAATCAATGAGCGTATCCGCGTCCCCGAGGTGCGGCTGGTCGGTCCTGCCGGCGAACAGGTAGGAATCGTCCGCATTGAGGATGCCCTGCGTTTGGCTGCCGAGTCCGATCTTGATCTCGTTGAAGTTGCGCCGCAGGCCAAGCCTCCGGTGTGCAAGCTGATGGACTTTGGCAAGTACAAGTACGAAGCCGCAGTCAAGGCACGCGAAGCCCGGAAGAACCAGACAAACACGGTCCTGAAGGAAATCCGCTTCCGCCTGAAGATTGACACTCACGACTACGAGACCAAGCGCGGCCACGCGCTCCGCTTCCTCGGCGCCGGAGACAAGGTCAAGGCCATGATCCAGTTCCGTGGCCGTGAGCAGCAACGTCCGGAGATGGGCATCCGCCTGCTGCAGCGCTTCGCCGACGACGTCGCCGAAGTTGGCATCGTGGAGTCCAGCCCGCGGATCGATGGCCGCAACATGGTCATGGTGGTGGGTCCCCTGAAGAACAAGGCCGAAGCTAAGGCCGAAGCGCGCCGCGCCACGCAGCGTGCCGACGCCAAGGCGGAGAATGAAGCCAAGGCGTCGGGCAGGGTCGACGTTTCCAGTGGCAGTGCCCCGCTGACGCAGTCGCTCTCGGACCTCCTTCCGGAAGGTTTCGTCACCCGGACAGAGGCTCCCGTTGCCGAGGCTCCGGAAGCCGAGGCCGCAGTTGCCGAGGCTCCCGCCGTCGAAGAGACCAGCGTCGAAGCGGCTGAAACCGCTCAGACCCCGGTCGCGGAGACCAAGGTCGAGGAAACAGTCGCCGAAGCAGCTCCCGTTCAGGAAGCTCCGAAGCAGGTTGCCCCGAAGGCAGCAGTGAAGCCGCCGGTTGCCAAGGCTCCCGCGGTTGCCAAGGCTCCCGCGGCTGCCAAGACCGTACCGGTCAAGGCGCCCGAACCGAAGCAGGCCGCTCCAGTGGCAGCGCCCGAACCGAAGCAGGCCGCTCCGGTGGCAGCGCCGAAGCCGGTCGCCGCGCCGAAGCCCATCCCGCGTCCCGCGGCACCGAAGCCTGCAGCACGGCCGGCCGCTCCGAAGCCGGCCAGCAAGAAGTCCAACTAGTTCACGGCTGCCGGACAGCAATGTCCGGCAGCAAGAAACCAGCATGCCGCCCGCAGGGGCGGCTGCACGAAAGACTGCAGACCCTGTCTGCGGATACGTAAGGAGATCGGTCCCCATGCCGAAGATGAAGACCCACAGCGGTGCTAAGAAGCGCTTCAAGCTGACCGGCAGCGGCAAGCTGCGCCGCCAGCAGGCCAACCGCCGTCACTACCTGGAGCACAAGTCCTCCAGGCTGACCCGCCGCCTCGCCGGTGACAAGATCGTCTTCAAGGGCGACGCCAAAGTTATCCGGAAGATGCTCGGCATCTAAGTTCCAAGTTTTCTGACTGGTTGCCACCTGGCACCGGTCATCTACCACAAGGCTTCTCAGGCCAGCCGGACTTCCGGCAGTAGACGCTTGGGATCAGATTTTTGAAGGAGTACGCACGTGGCACGTGTGAAGAGGGCGGTCAACGCCCACAAGAAGCGCCGGGTTATCCTTGAACGCGCAAAGGGCTACCGTGGACAGCGTTCACGTCTGTACCGCAAGGCCAAAGAGCAGCTGCTGCACTCATTCGTGTACAGCTACGGTGACCGCAAGAAGAAGAAGGGTGACTTCCGCCGCCTGTGGATCCAGCGTATCAACGCTGCCTCCCGCGCAAACGGCCTCACCTACAACCGTCTGATCCAGGGCCTCAAGGCCGCTGAGGTCGAGGTTGACCGCCGTATGCTGGCTGAGCTGGCTGTCTCTGACGCCAACGCTTTCGCCGCGCTGGTCCAGATCGCCAAGGATTCCCTGCCGGCTGATACTTCCGCTCCGGCCGCCAAGGCCTAGGCTGAGCAGTCACCCGACTGGGTAGTTCACGAACCTGCCGCTAGAGCAACTAAGGTTCTTATATGAACGAAACCGGGCGCCCGCAAGATATTCTACTTTCCAACCCTCGAGCAGATCGGGTCAGGAAGGTGGCACAACTTGCCGGGCGCCCGGCCCGTTTAAAGCGGCGGGAGTTCCTCGCTGAAGGTCCTCAGGCCGTACGGGAAGCCCTGATCCTGCACCAAAGGCGAGTTGCAGCGGGGGAGCCCGGTGTCGTCTACGAGGTTTACGCCAGCGAAGCCTGCCTGGACCGCCACCCCGAGCTGGAGAAGCTGGCCGAAGGCACTAATGCCTTCCTCGCGACAGATGAAGTGCTGGCCGCCATCGGGGACACTGTCACTCCGCAGGGCATCGTGGCCGTCTGCGGCTTCCTGGACGTTGGCCTCGACGAGATCCTCGACGCCGGTCCCCGGCTGGTCGCCGTACTGTGCCAGGTCCGCGACCCCGGCAACGCCGGGACGGTACTGCGTGCGGCTGACGCCGCCGGCGCCGACGCCGTCATCCTCACCGGTTCCAGCGTGGACATCTACAATCCCAAGTCAGTCCGATCGACGGCGGGATCGCTCTTCCACCTGCCGATCGTTCTCGGCGTCGACGTTGCGGTAATTGCAGCCCGCTGCAAGGAACGCGGAATCGGAATTCTTGCCGCCGACGGCTATGGCGAGTTGAAGCTGGACGCGCTGCAGGACCAAAGCGCCGGGCGCAGGCTCTCCGGATCCGTTGATGCCTCGGATTATGCGCTGGAAAGCTCCACGGCCTGGCTGTTCGGCAACGAAGCCCAGGGGCTCTCCGAGGACGAGCTTGCGGTGGCGGACCACCGGGTGGCAGTGCCGGTGTACGGTCAGGCGGAGAGCCTCAACCTGGGCACCGCTGCCACGGTTTGCCTGTACGCCAGCGCCAGGGCGCAGCAGACGTCCCCGGTAATTCAGGGCTAGCGGGCAAACGCGGCGGTCAAGGCTACACAGGAACGACGGCGGGGCCCACCTTTTGGTGGGCCCCGCCGTCGTTCCGTTACTGCCGTCCGGCCACTCGCCGGTGTGCAGCGGCCGGGGTCATCACGTCGTCTTGTTGCGTCCCTTGATGGCGCCATAGGCGCCGGCGACAACCAGGCCGCCAACGATGGCGAGGACCCAAGAACCGAGGTTCCAGAATTCCATCTTGCCGCCGCCGAACAGCAGGTCGCCGATCCAGCCGCCGACGATGGCGCCGACAACGCCGAGGACAAGACTGGTTACCCAGCCGCCGCCGACTTTGCCGGGCATGATGGCCTTAACGATTGCACCTACTATGAGTCCGAGAATGATCCAGCCAAGAAAGCCCATGTCTCCTCCTACATATGAGTCTGCATCCAGATGGTGTATCCCGCAGATGCGTTCAAGCTAACACGCGCAGGTTTCCCTGTCAGTCGTGCTGTCCGAATCGTTACGGACATCGCTGCGGGGTAACTGCGGTGCGGCGGGGAGCAAGTAGCAGGTACGGTATTCCTTGCGGCCGCTGTCGGAACGTTCGTAACCGTGGCCTGTCTAACGAACCCAGAAAAAGAACCCGCAAGGAGAAGCACCCGTGGCTGCTAATGGCGGTACCAAGGCGATTGTTGCGGCGTTGACCGCCAACCTGACCATCGCTGTCCTGAAGTTCGTGGCCTATGCCCTGACGCTGTCCTCCTCGATGTTGGCCGAAGCCATCCACTCGGTTGCGGACTCAAGTAACCAGATCCTGCTGCTGGTCGGCGGCAAGCGTGCCAAAAAGGCGGCCAGTCCGGAACATCCCTTCGGCTACGGACGTGAACGCTATATCTACGCCTTTATCGTCTCGATTGTCCTGTTCAGTGTCGGCGGCCTGTTCGCCCTCTATGAGGCCTGGGGCAAGCTCCAAGACCCGCACCCCATTGAGGGTGGCTTCTGGTGGGTTCCAATCGCCGTCCTCGTCGGCGCCATCATCGCTGAGGGCTTCTCCTTGCGGACGGCCATCATCGAATCCAACCACGTTCGCGGGAAGCAGGGCTGGGTCAAATTTATCCGCACCGCTAAACAGCCGGAACTGCCGGTCATCCTGCTCGAGGACTTCGGGGCGCTCGTAGGACTCGTCTTCGCACTCTTCGGCGTGAGCCTCACATTGATCACCGGTGACGGGATCTGGGATGCCCTGGGTACCGCCATGATCGGCCTGCTGCTGGTTGCGATTGCCGCAGTACTCGCGGTTGAGACCAAGTCGCTGCTGCTGGGTGAGTCAGCCAATAAGGACGACGTCGCCAAAATTCGTGCGGCTCTCGAAGACGGCGGTTGCTCCATCATCCACCTCAAGACCCTGCACTTGGGGCCCGAGGAACTGCTCGTGGCAGCAAAGATCAGCATCGACAAGTCTGACTCGGGCCAGGATATCGCCCGGGGGATCGACGACGCCGAGAAGCGGATCCGCGACGCCGTGCCGATCGCCCGCGTGATTTACCTCGAACCGGATGTTCAGCGGGTCAATAACACCAGCACCCCCTGATCCGCGGCACTGATCCATGGTCCGGTGCCGGTCCGCCCGTTCCGTTCGCTCGTTTCTTTAGTCCGGCGTGCTCCGGTGCTCACCCTGCGGGCGCCCCGCTGCCAGAGCGGCGCGCCCGTTGCCGGTAAGGTGCACCAGCAGTGCCATGACGAGGGACGCGGCGAGCACCTGCGCCGTCGTCGTCAGTGCGGCCGGCCAGCCGCCGGCGAGCGTGGGGTCCAGGAAGTCATAGACGTACCAGCCGTCCAGCGCGCCGCGCACCCATGAGAAGACCAGGAATGCGGCAGGATAGCCAAGCCACGCCAGGGGCCGCCGCCAGGTGCCGCGCACCGTCCTCGTCACGAGGAGCCAATCCAGCGCGACGAAGACCGGCGCCAGTCGGTGGTGTGCGAGCTGGGGCCAGTACAGGTCCCAGCTCCACCACGGTTCGCCCGGCGGCGCCACCAGGACTGCGTAGATGGTACCCGTCATCACCAGATAGACGACGACCGCACCGAACAGGTGATCCCACCACTGCGGGAGTTGCCTCCGCCGCAAGAGGGCGGAGGTAACGAGCACGAGCCCCAGGGCGAGGTTCGACTGGACCGTGAATTGCGAATACAGCTGGCCGATGTCCACGTCGCTGCCGGGAAGCGTCGCGTCGAACGTCTTCTGGATCAGGGCTGCGAGCACGAAGGCCCCGACCCCGAACCGGAGGACCCGGATCCAGGTGCGGTCCGGGTGCAGGGACTTGTTGCGGTCGGGGTTGCGCCCAATCGAAGGGAACAGCGTCGATACGTCGCTCATGTGCCCAGTCTGGCAGAGGCGCGGACTGTGCCCAGCCCGGCAGCCAAGCACGCCGCCCGGGGCCCTAGGCTGCCGGGCCCTGGGCTGCCAGCGGCCGCTTGCGTTCCACGGCCCCGCTGATCAGGGCGACGCCGAGCCCCAACAGTGCCAGGACGGCGCCCACGAGGGCAGGGGCCACGTAGCCCCAGCCCCACGCAATCACGAGGCCGCCAAGGAAGGCGCCGAGCGCGTTGGCGACGTTCAGGGCGGCATGGTTCAGTGAGGAGGCCAGCGACGGCGCGTCCGGCGACGCGTCCAGCAGCCGGGTCTGCAGCGCCGGAACAAGCATGGCGCCCGCGGCGCCGACCACAAACACCATGACATAGGCGGACCACGGCCAGTGCACGGCAACGGCGTAAACCACTAGGGCCACGGCGATGCCGGGGAGAATCCAGTAAATCGTGCCCATCACGGATTTGTCGGCGATCCGGCCGCCAACGATGTTTCCGACCACCATGCCCACGCCGTAGAGCGCGACCACCAGCGGCAGCCAGACTGCGGGAATCCCGGCGACGTCGGTCATGGTGTACGCAATGTAGGTGTACGTGGCGAAGAAACCGCCGAAGCCCACGATCCCGATCAGGATGGCGAGCCAAACCTGCAGGCGTTTGAGGGCCCCCAGCTCACGCCGGAAGCTGGCATCGGCATGCGGTTTCTGGAACGGAACAAACTTCCAGAGCATAGCGAGCGTGACCACGCCGATGACGCCGACCAGCAGGAACAGCAGCCGCCAGCCGTAGTTCTGTCCCAGCCACGTGGCAAAGGGGACACCGACGACGTTGGATACGGTCAGGCCGGCCATAACCATTGAGATGGCCCAGCCACGTTTCGTCGGAGCCACGAGGGAGGCGGCGATGACAGCGGCGACACCGAAGAATGCACCGTGCGGCAGCCCGGCGGCGAACCTTGAGACCAGCATGGTGCCGTAGTCCGGGGCCATGAAGGAGGCAAAGTTCGCGATGCTGAAAAAGAGCATAAGACCCAGGGCCAGGTACTTGCGCGGGAGCCGGGCGCCCACGGCGGCGAGGACCGGTGCGCCGATAACGACGCCGAGGGCGTATGCCGAAATCAGGTGACCGGCCTCGGGGGTACCAATATTGAGACCCTGCTCGACCTCCTTGAGCAGTCCCATCATGGTGAACTCCACGGTGCCGATGCCGAATCCGCCCATGGCGAGGGCAAGTATGGCGAGGGCGAGATGGCGGGTCCCGGACCGGGAGGTCGCCAGGGCATGCGTGGTGGTTGTCATTAAATCTGCTTTTCCGGGGTTTTCCCGGCAGGTCCCGGGAGGCTTAGGCATGATAAGTACGATTTATAGAACTCAGGGAGCGCGCTTGGTATTCCGCTGATAGTCAGGGCGGCGGCTACTACCCATTCTCCACTACCAGACCGCGGCCGGCATGACGGCCCTAAACTGGGGACGTGACTGAACTGATTCGCGTCGTAGGCGGCGCCGTACTGGACTCGCTGGCCACGCCTTCCCGCCTCCTGGCGGCCCGGCGGACGGCCCCGCCGCAATTTGCCGGGATGTGGGAATTCCCGGGCGGAAAAATCGAAGTGGGAGAGTCGGCCGAGCAGGCACTGCACCGCGAACTTCTGGAGGAACTCGGCGTCCGGGTGAGGCTGGGGGCCGAGCTGGAAAGCGAGTCGGCGGACGGCTGGCCACTGAATGAGCGTGCGGCGATGCGCGTCTGGTTTGCTGAACTCGTCGGCGGTGAGCCTTGCCCGCTGCAAGACCACGACGAGTTGCGCTGGGTCGATCTCGGGAACCGGCATGAAGTGCTGGACCTGCCGTGGATCCCGGCGGACCTTCCCATCGTCGAGGCACTGCTGGCAGCCGTGCCGGCGCGTGAACACGGAGGAACCGGCGCCCTGATTCGGTGACACTCGCGGTGCCGGCGCGCTGATTGGTTGACACTCGCGGTGTCAGAGGTGCCCTTGCGCCCGTGTGCCCGATCGGCGTAGCGTCGCAGCACCGGGCCGGACCCGCCGCTAAGGCCCGCGCTGGCGGCTCCGCAAGGAGCTGTGCGCCAGGCGGCCCGGCACATCGAAAGGATCAGTCATGAGCAAATTCCTTGTCCTGTACACATCCGACGCCAGTCTCGAAGAGCAAATGCAGCAGTCATCCGACGGCGGCGCGACCGAAATGCAGGAATGGATGGCCTGGGGAGAAAAAACGGGCTCCGCGCTGCTGGACTTCGGTGCACCCGTACACAACGCCCGCCACGTCGGCTCTGCTGGAGTTCAGGCCCCCGGCGCCAAAGTGACCGGCTATTCGTTCGTTGAGGCCGCGGACGCCGATGCCGCCGCGGCTCTCTTCGCCGACCACCCGCACCTGCAAATCGGCGACATCGAGATTCTCGAAACCGTCAACATGTCTCCGGGCTGAGCCCGGGCCTGTCGCGGCGGCCGGTCCCGACGCTTTCCCTGGCAGGGCTGGCCCTCGCCAAATCCGGCGGCGTGTGTCTACTCTGAAGCCAGTCGAGAGGAGTGGCCAGTGCGGGTCGGTGTCGGACGGGAACAGTGTGACGGCGAACGCCGGGTTGCAGCCACGCCGGAAACGGTGCACGAGCTGGCCGCCCTCGGCCTGGAGATCTTCGTGGAACGGGGTGCCGGGGCCCAGGCAGGATACCCGGACGAGGCCTTCAAGGAAGCCGGCGCCGCGATCACTGCGGAGCTCGTACTCGAATCCGTTGATGTCCTCCTGCACGTCCGCCCGTTCACTCCAGACGCCGCCGCCTCGCTCCGGCCAGGCACCATCACTATTGGCTTCGCGTCTCCCGGTTCCGAACTGCCAACGGTCCGCGCCCTGGCCGAAGCCGGAGTCACCTCCTTCGCTATGGAGCTTATTCCGCGCATCTCCCGCGCGCAGTCCATGGACGCGCTCAGTTCTCAGTCCCTGGTCTCCGGCTACCGCGCGGTGCTGGAAGCCGCTGTGCGCTATCCGCGGTTCTTCCCGCTGTACATGACCGCCGCAGGGACAATTCCGCCGGCCCGGGTACTGGTCCTAGGAGCGGGCGTGGCCGGGCTGCAGGCGATCGGCACTGCGAAGCGGCTGGGCGCGCGGGTCTCCGCCAACGACATCCGTGCGGCCTCCGCGGATGAGGTCGCTTCGATGGGAGGTACCTTCATCAACCTGGACCTCGACGCCGCCGCGGAAGGACCGGGCGGGTACGCCCGGGAACTCGGCGAGGACAGGGCCCAGCGCCAGCGCGGGCTGCTTGCCCCCCATGTCGCCGCAACGGACGTCCTGATCACCACCGCGGCCATCCCGGGCCGGGCCGCACCGCTGCTGGTCACCACAGACATGGTGGCTGGAATGCGGGCCGGATCCGTCGTCGTCGACCTTGCTGCCGAATCAGGCGGCAACGTCGAAGGGATCATTGCCGGCCAGGACGTCCAACTGCCGGTCGTGGGCGGGTTCGTCACACTCGTGGGGATGAAGGATGCGGCGTCCGCGATGCCCTCCGACGCGTCCCGCCTGTACGCCCGGAACGTCAGCAACCTGCTTGCCCTGATGACCGCTGACGGCCGCGCCACACCGGACTTCGATGACGAAGTGATTTCCGGAGCCTGCCTGACCTGCGACGGGACCGTGCGGCACCCCGCGACGGCGGCAGCGCTGGCCGCCGAGGTCATGGAGGGAGAAGCCTGATGGAGCCCAGCACGCTGCTGACCGTGGTGGTCCTGGCCGTTTTCGTCGGTTTTGAGGTCGTCTCGAAAGTCACGAGCAAGCTGCACACGCCCCTGATGTCCGGCGCCAATGCCATCCACGGCATCATTCTGGTCGGGGCCATCATCGTGGCCGGGCAAGCCGGCGATCCATGGTTACTGGCCATCGCACTGCTGGCGGTGGTCCTGGCCACGGCAAACCTGGTGGGCGGGTTTGTGGTCACCGACCGGATGCTGGAGATGTTCGGCGGACGGAAACCGGCGAGACCGCCCGCCGGGGACGCGGCCAAGGGGGAGCAGCCATGAACCTCCTCGCCCCCGAATTAACCGGCCTGCTCTACCTCGCCGCAGCCGTCTGCTTCATCCTTGCTCTCAAGGGACTCAGCTCGCCGAAGACGGCCCGCCGCGGCAATGCGATCGGCGCCGCGGGCGCTGCCGTCGCCGTTCTGACGGTGTTCCTGTCCGTCCGGCTGGAGAACGTGGTGCTGATCGTGGCAGCCATCGTCGCCGGTTGTGCCGCGGCCGTTCCGGTGGCCCGGCGCGTGCAAATGACCCAGATGCCGCAATTGGTCGCGCTCTTCAACGGCGTCGGCGGCGGGGCGGCCTCGCTCGTGGCCATTCTGGAACTCAGCCACAACGCGGACCCGTGGGTCCGGCTGGCCGTGGTGTTCACCATGCTGGTCGGCGCCGTGTCCTTCGCCGGTTCCGCAGTAACTGTCGCGAAACTGCAGGAGCTGATCAGCACCCGGCCGCTGCTGTTTCCGGGCATGCCCTTGGCCATGGCTGCCGTGGTGCTCGGCGCCGTCACATCCTGCGCAGTGATTATCCTGACCGGCTCCGTCGGCTGGGCGCTCGCCCTGCTCGTGATGGGGCTCGCGGCCGGGTTGCTGCTGGTCCTCCCGGTGGGCGGGGCCGACGTGCCCATCGTCATTTCCTTGCTCAATGCCTTTACCGGCCTCGCCGTTGCAGCCTCCGGGGTGGTGCTCGGCAACGTATTGCTGCTCGTCGCCGGCACGCTGGTGGGTGCGAGCGGAACCATCCTGACGAAGGTCATGGCCTCGGCTATGGGCCGCGGGGTTGCGGGCATTATGTTCGAAGCATTCCGTGGCGGCTCGACGGCGGGATCCACCACCCTGAGCGAGCGGCCGGTACGGTCCGCCTCGCCGGAGGACATCGCCGTTCAGCTCGGCTACGCGCAACGTGTCGTTATTGTTCCCGGGTATGGCCTGGCCGTGGCACAGGGCCAGCACACGGTGGCTGAGCTGGCGACGGTCCTGGGGGCCCGGGGGATTGACGTGGTGTTCGCGATCCATCCGGTGGCCGGTCGGATGCCGGGCCACATGAACGTGCTGCTGGCGGAGGCCAGCGTGCCGTACGAGGCGCTTCGGGAACTTGCCGAAGTCAACCCGGAATTTGCGAACACAGACATCGTGCTGGTGGTTGGCGCCAACGATGTCGTTAACCCGGCGGCCAAGACTTCGCCGGGGTCCCCGATTTACGGGATGCCGATCCTGGACGTGGTGCAGGCCCAACAAGTGGTGTTCCTGAAGCGTTCGATGCGCCCGGGGTTCGCCGGAATCGAGAACGAGCTCCTGCATGACCCGAAAACCACACTCCTCTTCGGTGATGCCAAAGACTCACTCTCGAAGGTGCTGGGCGCCGTCAAAGCACTGTGATCCGGCACGCCACAACTGGCAGCCAGCGCACGGCGGGGGAATGCCCGGTCAAAGCGGTCCCCTCGGTCTCACCGGTTCGGTCAGAACCCGGTCCCACCGGTCTGGTCAGAAGAGCACCGGCTGGTCAGCTGCGGCGGCACTGCCGCCTGATATCGTGGTGCCGCCGCTGCGACCGCCGCCTGGCGCCGGGATGCTGCCGGCCGGATATTGTGCTTCCTCCTTCCTCGGATCGTCGGTGAGGCAGTCATTGGGGTCCCGGTGGCTGAAACCTGACGTGTCCGCAAAACCGTGCTTGGACTTAAAGTAACGGACGCGTCCGGCGAGCCAGGTTCGGTATTCCTTTGACGCGTAGGAGCCGCTGCCGTAGAGGCACCGGTACTTGCCAACCAACTGCGGATGGTGCCGGGCAATCCATTGCATAAACCACTCGCGGGTGCCGGGCTTCAGATACAGCGCGCCCGCGGTGACCCCGGTAGCGCCGGCCGCTGCAAGGGAACCGAAGAGTGAGTCGAGGGCGTCGTCGCTGTCTGAGAGCCACGGCAGGATGGGCATGGCCATGACCCCACACGGGAGGCCGGCTTCGCGCAGCCGGGTGACCAGTTTCAGGCGAGCCCGCGGGCCGGGGGTACCCGGTTCCACGGCTTCGGAGAGTTCCTCGTTGGTCATGGCCAGCGAAATGCCCACACCGACGGGAACCTGGGCGGCGGCACTTTTTAGTAACGGGATATCCCGGGCCAGCAGGGTGCCCTTGGTCAGGATGGACAGGGGAGTGCCGGAATCAGCCAGGGCTCTAATGATGCCGGGCATGAGCCCGTACCGGCCCTCGGCCCGCTGATAGGGGTCGGTGTTGGTGCCGAGGGCCACGTGCTGCCGCGTCCAGGACGGCTTCGCCAGTTCCCTGGCCAGGACCTCGGCGGCGTTGATTTTGACGACCACCTGGCTGTCAAAATCCAGCCCGGCGTCGAAGTCCAGATATGTGTGGCTCTTGCGGGCGAAGCAGTACACGCAGGCGTGGCTGCAGCCGCGGTAGGGGTTGATGGTCCATTCAAACGGCATGTGTGAACCGGCGACCACCTTGTTGAGCACCGATTTGGCGGTGACCTCATGGAAGGTGATCCCGGCAAACTCGGGCGTCGTAACGGACCGCACCAGTCCGGCCAGCGGGATTAAGGCGGCTGCGGACGGGACTGCCGGCGATTCATTGTCCCCGGCAGCACCGCCGGATTCGGTCAGTGCCTGTGCGTCCCATCTCATGCCTCTATTCGAAGATATGTTCGATGATAAGTCAAGGCCGTCGCACGCTGCGGGCGGGAACGATGGGCGCCCGACTGCCACCCGCAGCATATTACTCGGCGGATCAGGCGAGTTCCCAGACCACGCCAATCGCGGCGCTCATGCTGGACTGCCCGGCCTCGACGCTGAGCGACTCCGTGGCGGCGGCCCGCTGCATGGCCGCCATCGGGACGGGCGGCTGGACACCGGACTGCTGGGTCACGGAGATGACTTTTCCCAGGCTGGTCCCGGCCAGGGCGGCGTAATGCTGTGCCGTGTTGAGGGCGTCGTTCCAGGCAGCCTCGCGGGCGCGGGCCTCGACGGAGGAAGAGTCTGCGAAACCCAGTACCAGCCCCTGGAGCCGGACGTCGTCGCCGCCGGCTGCAACGGCCGCCGCAATGATGTCCGAGGACGCCGCCAGCGCACGGATCCGGACGCAGAGGGTGCTGGAGGCGAGATAGCCGGAGACGGTCTGGCCCTGCCCCTCCTGCCAGGTGACTTCGGCGCGGACATTGAGGCCGGAAGTGGTGATGTCCCGGTCCGCGACGCCGCGGTCCCGGAGCGCGGCGGTGACAGCCGTGGCGGCCTTACCGGCGTCGCCGTACGCGGCCGCCACATTGTCGCGCCGGGACTCGACGCCAAAAGTGAGGGTCAGCAGATCCGGCGCGGCTTCGGCGCTGCCGGAGCCGCTGACGGAGATGGTCCGGGGGTTCTCAGTCATGTCACACCTCGTAGTGGTCGGGGGCAAACGGGTCCTCGGGGCGGGGATCCGGATCACTGGGTCGTATGCCCGGCTCCGGGTATCCGCCCGCCCGCAGGCCGGCGTGCCGTTCAAAGACGTTGCCGGTCCCCGGGTTGCCGGTCCGCCACAGTGACCAGGCGGCGGCCACGAAAAACAACGGCAGGAAGGGTACGCCGAGGCACCAGGCATATTGCGTGCAGTGCCGGGCTTCGTGGCCCAGCAGCACCCGATCAGCCAGGGCCTCTGCCCGGCCGGCACGGAACAGCACCACATTGCCCACGGTAAACGCCCGGGCCACGGGGAGCCGCCACCGGTAGTCGCACGCGACCAGCAGCCCGGCCGGCCCGGCGCTCACAGAGGTACGGGCGGCACCGGCCAGCAGCAACCCCAGCAGGGTTGATCCATTCACGGCGTTGGCGATCTGCCGCAGTTGTTCCCCGGGCGTCATGAGGCCATGCTAGCGGGTGAGCCTGAAGCGGCATCGGCACGCTCCGCCTCGGCCCCGTTTGGGGCCCGCGGGCGCCGGCAGCGCCCGGGCCGGACTCGGACTCTTTGTCCGGCGAACCGATGGCTTGCGGGCACGCCGCAGGGGAGAATGACCTCAACGCGTTGAAGGAGATGCATGGCCATGAACCTGACGTCCCGTCACCTCTTCGGCCCCGGGCCGGGCAACTGCTATCCGGAAGTGACCGCGGCGTTGGCGCACCCTGTGATCGGGCACCTGGATCCGGTGTTCCTCGAGCGGCTGGACAACACCTGCGAAGGCCTCCGGAAGGTGTGGGGGACAGCCAACGCAAGGACCCTGCCGCTGAGCGCCACCGGGTCCGGGGGAATGGAGGCGGCGTTCGTGAACACGGTGGAGGAGGGTGACGTTGCCGTGATCGCGGTCAACGGGCTCTTCGGTGATCGCATGTGTGAAGTGGCCCGCCGCTGCGGTGCAGAGGTGGTGAGGGTGGATCACCCGTGGGGCCAGCCGGTCGACGTCGAACGTGTCCTGGAAGCCCACCCGCACCCGAAGGTGATCGCGGCGGTGCACGCCGAGACCTCCACGGGCGTGCTGTCCGATGTTGCCCCGTTGGGGCGGATGAAGGGCGACGCCCTGTTCATTGTCGACGCCGTGACGTCCATCGGCGGGCTGGAGCTGCTCGCCGACGACTGGGGGATCGACGTCGGCTATGCCGGAACACAAAAGTGCCTGGGTGTGCCGCCCGGGCTGTCCCCGTTCACCGTTTCCGATCGTGCGTTCGAGCGGCGGGTCAAAGATCCACGCTCGTGGTACCTGGACATCGGCCTGCTCGGCGGATACGCAGGGGCGGCGAGCGGCAGCGGCAGGACATATCACCACACCGCTCCGGTCACCATGATTGCGGGGCTCGAGGCCGGCCTGGACCGGATCCTGAACGAGGGTCTCGAGACCGTTTGGGCGCGCCACCGGGCTACCGGTGCGGCACTGCAGGCCGGGCTGCAGGAGCTGGGGCTGACGCTCTTCGCCGCGGAAGGGCACCGGTTGCCGAGCCTCACCACTGTCAACGTGCCCGACGGCGTTGATTCGGCTGCCGTCCGCCGTTACCTTTTGGAAAACTTCAGTATTGAGATCGGGGCCGGGGTGGGAAAGTTCGCGTCAACACTCTGGCGGATCGGCACGATGGGCCCAAATGCGGACAAGTCAACCGTAACCCTGGTGCTCGGGGCGCTTGAAGAGGCCATAGCGAAGGCCTGAATGCGGTTCCCCATCTTTTGCACGCTCCCGCACCCATCGCGCAACCAGCGGGGATGCCTGGTGTGCTCAGTCAACTGATTGTCCTTGCCCACGAACGCCGCCTACTGGGCGCCTGAAACAGGCAGCCGTCACGTTCGGGCAGGGGTACGCCTTCTACTAGACTGGATGGGAGCGTCCGCCGGAGGGATTTCGGCGGGCCCAGCCCTATGTCAACTGCCCGATCGCATGCCCCGTGCTGTGCCGGTGCTGTTGGCGTGACCCGACTCGGAGCTAAGAACAGTAGATGACTGACACTTTGCCGGGCGCTGCCATCCCGAATCCTCTGGATGAAGCCGCCATCACCGCCGCCGTAGACCAGGCCGTCGTCGCCATTGCCGACGCTGCCACGCTCGAAGAACTCAAGGCTGTGCGTCTTGCGCATACCGGCGAAAAGTCCGCGCTGAGCCTCGCCAACCGTGAGATCGGCGGGTTGCCGAAGGACCAGAAGGCCGCCGCCGGAAAACTCATGGGCTCCTCCCGCGGACGCGTCAACAAGGCGCTCGCCGACCGCACCGCCGAGCTTGAAGCCGAGAACGACGCCCGGATCCTCCTCGAAGAGACCGTGGATGTCACAGCAGGTCCCCGCCGCCGCAAAGCCGGCGCGCGCCACCCGCTGTCCACCCTGCAGGACCGGGTCGCGGACATCTTCGTCGGCATGGGCTGGGAAATCGCCGAAGGGCCCGAGGTCGAGTCCGAGTGGTTCAACTTCGACGCACTGAACTTCAAGCCGGACCACCCCGCCCGCGACATGCAGGACACGTTCTTTGTGGAGCCGCCCGAAGCGCACCTGCTGATGCGCACCCACACCTCCCCGGTGCAGGTCCGCTCCATGCTGGAGCGTGAACTGCCCATCTACGTGTTGTGCCCCGGCAAGGTGTTCCGCACCGACGAGCTCGACGCCACGCACACCCCGGTGTTCCACCAGTTCGAGGGCCTGGCCATCGACAAGCACCTGTCCATGGCCGACCTCCGCGGCACCCTGGAGCACTTCGCCCGGCAGATGTTCGGCGACGACGCCCAGATCCGCCTGCGCCCGAACTACTTCCCGTTCACCGAGCCGTCCGCCGAGCTGGATATCTGGCACCCGGGCGCGAAGGGCGGCCCGCGCTGGATCGAGTGGGGTGGCTGCGGCATGATCAACCCCAACGTTCTCCGCGCCGCCGGCATCGATCCGGACGTCTATTCAGGTTTTGCCTTCGGCATGGGCATCGAGCGCACGCTGATGTTCCGCAACGAAGTCGGCGACATGCGGGACATGATCGAAGGCGATGTACGTTTCAGCGAGCACTTCGGGATGGAGATCTAAGAATGCGTATCCCCCTTTCCTGGCTGCGTGAATCAGCTCAGGTACCGGCCGGAGCATCGGCCGAAGACGTCATGGCCGAACTGGTTAAGGTCGGCCTCGAAGAAGAAGAAGTCCACCGCCCCACGGACTCCATTCAAGGCCCGATCGTGGTCGGCCAGGTGCTGAGCATCGTGAAGGAACCCCAATCCAACGGCAAGACCATCAACTGGTGCCAGGTCCGGGTTGTCCCCGAAAGCCAGACCCAGAGCCTCACCGGCGACGGTATCGACCCCTCCGGTGTGCAGGGCATCATTTGCGGCGCCCACAACTTCGTTGAAGGCGACAAAGTGGTAGTCACCCTTCCCGGTGCCGTGCTGCCCGGCGACTTCCGCATTTCCGCGCGCAAGACTTACGGTCACCTGTCCGCCGGCATGATCGCCTCCGTCCGTGAACTGGGCATCGGCGAGGACCACGACGGCATCCTCGTGCTCTCCCGGATCGGCCTCGACCCGGAACTCGGCACCGATGCCATGGAACTGCTCGGTCTCTACGACCAGGCCGCGGAAATTAACGTGACCCCGGACCGCAGCTACTGCTTCTCGATCCGCGGCGTCGCCCGTGAATATGCCCACGCGACCGGCACGACGTTCACCGATCCGGCCTCCAAGGTCCAGGCGCCCGCCGCGCTCTCCGGCGGTTACGGCGTCAAAATCAACGACGACGCACCGATCTACGGCAAGCCCGGATGCGACCGGTTCGTGGCCCGCACCGTGCATGGCGTGGATGCCGCCCGGCCCACCCCGCCGTGGATGTCCTCCCGCCTGCGGCTCGCCGGCATCCGGTCGATCTCGCTGCCCGTGGACATCTCCAACTACGTCATGCTGGAGCTCGGGCAGCCGCTGCACTTCTACGACCAGGACAAGCTCTCCGGCGACATCGTCGTCCGGCGTGCCGTTGCCGGCGAGAAGCTGCGCACCCTGGACGGCAAAGACCGCGCGCTCGACGCCGAAGACCTCCTGATCACGGACGCGTCCGGCCCGATCGGCGTCGCCGGTGTGATGGGCGGCGCCTCCACCGAAGTCAGCGATGCGACGTCGACGGTCCTGATCGAGGCCGCGCACTTCGAGGAAGTCTCGATTGCCCGCTCCCGACGCCGCCACAAGCTGCCGTCCGAGGCCTCCAAGCGCTTCGAGAGGGGAGTGGACTGGCACGTTGCCGGGATTGCCGCGCAGCGCGCCGTCGACCTGCTAGTCGAGCTGGCCGGCGGTACCGCCGCTGCCGAGGGGACCGACGTCGGGACCGCACCGGCGGCCGTGACCATCGACCTTCCGGCCGGGTTCGCCGCGGAACGGATCGGGATCGACTTCACCGAGGAGCAGATCGTCACCTCGCTCGAGGACCTGGGCGCCGACGTCGAAAAGAACGACGCCGGTTATCTAGTCACGGCCCCGAGCTGGCGCCACGACCTGGAAACCAAGGAAGACCTCTCCGAGGAAATCGCCCGGCTGGTCGGCTACGACAAGATCCCCGCGACCCTGCCGGTGGCGCCCCCGGGCCGCGGCCTGAGCCGCATCCAGCAGCAGCGCCGCCGCCTGATCCAGGCAATGGCGGATGCCGGCCTGACCGAGGTCCTGGCCTACCCGTTCGCTACCAAGGCCGCCAACGACATCTTCGGGGTGGCCACCGAAGGCGCCGAACGGAAAGCCCTCAAGCTTGCCAACCCGATCAGCGAGGAACACGGCTTCCTGCGGACCTCCGTCCTGCCGGGCCTGATCGAGGTGGCCAAGCGCAACCACTCGCGAGGCTTCCGCGACCTGGCCCTGTTCGAAGCCGGACTCGTCTTCCTCCCGGGCGAAACGCTCGGGACGGCCACCATTCCGCCGCTCGGCGTCAAGCCTGATGCAGAGGTGCTGGACGGACTGTACGACGGCGTTCCGAACCAGCCGCTGCACCTCGCTGCGGTCCTGACCGGCCATGATTCACCGGCCGCCCCGGCGCATGCGCCGAGGGCCTGGGACTGGGCTGACGCACTGGACTTCGCCCGGCTCGCCGGTGACGTCCTTGGCGTCGAAATCCTCGTCAACCAGGGCCAGCACCAGGCGTTCCACCCGGGCCGGGCCGCGCAGCTGACGCTGCGCTCCGGCGAGGTGGTGGGCTACGCCGGTGAACTGCATCCGAAGCTGCTCGCGGCACAGGACATGCCTGCCCGCTCGGTTGCGTTCGAACTGAACGCGGATGCCCTCTTCGAGGCCGCGGCCGATGTGATCGTCGCCCGGCACATCTCCACCTTCCCGGTGGCCAGCCAGGACGTCGCCCTCGTGGTGCCCCGGGAGATTCCCTCGGACGAAGTCCTGTCGGCGCTGCGGGAGGGGGCCGGTGAACTGCTCGAGGATGTCGCCCTGTTCGACGTCTACGAAGGCAAAGGCATCGAGGACGGCAAAAAGTCGCTGGCATTCAGCCTGCGTTTCCGTGCCGATGACCGCACGCTGACGGCCGACGAGGCATCCGCGGCCCGGGAGAGCGCCGTGGCGGTTGCCCACGAGCGGTTCGGGGCAGTCCAGCGCTGACCGCGCTCAGCCGCCTGAGATGAGCAGAAATCCCCGCAGCGTCAGCGCTGCGGGGATTTCTGCGTCCCGGGACCCGACGTCGCGCAGCAGAGTATGGCGTCCGGCGCCGATTGTGACCGCGGAGCAGGAATCCGCCCGCATACAGTGGGGCATAACCAAAGAACCCCACAGCCCGGCAGCGCCCGGCGCCCTCACACTGGAGCAGTCATGCCCGCTTTGCCCGCGATAGACCATCTCGCCCTCACCGTCAGCAACGCTGAAGCCAGCGTCGCCTTCTACTCCCGGCTGTGGGACGCGCGACCCACCGGGACCATGAACGATGGGCCGTTCGTCCGCCACAAGTTCGATCTCGGCGGTGGGATGTCTCTGGGCCTCACCGAGCACCGGGAGGCGCCCGGTGACACACGCTTCAATGAACAGAACCCCGGGCTGGACCACGTTGGATTCGCGGTGGCCAGCGGTACGGAACTGGCCGAGTGGGCCGCGCACCTCGACGGGATCGGAGTGGCGCACAGCGGGATTGTGGAGGCGTCCTACGGACACGCGCTGAGCTTCAAGGACCCGGACGGCATTGCGCTGGAGTTCTTCCTGCCCAAGTAGGCCCGGCGCAGCCGGGTCATGGGACCAGGAGGACCTTGCCGGTGGTGCGGCGCTGTTCAAGGTCGTCGTGGGCCTGGGCCGCTTCGGCGAGCGGGTACCGTGCCCCGATGCGGACCGTGAGGCTGCCGTCGGCGGCAGCGGCGAAGATCTCGTCGGAGCGCCAGCGGCGTTCCTGCCCATCGCGCAGGTAGTGGCCCATTGACGGACGGGTCAGGAACAGTGAGCCGCCGGCATTGAGGCGCTGCGGGTCGAACGGCGGAACCGGGCCGGAGGCACCGCCGAACAGCACGAGCATGCCCCGGACGCGCAGGGAAGCGAGTGAGCCGTCGAAGGTGTCCTTGCCGACGCCGTCATAGACCACGTCGACGCCCGTCCCGCTGGTGAGGTCCCGGACCTTGTCAGCAAAGCCGTCGTAGCGCAGCACGTGGTCGGCGCCGGCGTCGCGGGCCAACTGTTCCTTCTCATCAGTCGAGACGGTAGTGATGACGTGCGCGCCCCTGGCCTTGAGCAGCTGGATCATCAGGAGTCCCACGCCGCCCGCGCCGGCGTGCAGCAGCACAGTGTGGTCCGGCTCGACCTTGAAGGTGGAGTTGATCAGGTAGTGCGCCGTGACGCCCTGCAGCGGCAGGGCTGCGGCGGTGAAGTCATCGAGGCCGTGCGGGACGGGCAGCGCTTTATCCCCATCGACGAGGGCATAGCCGGCGTAGCAGTTGATGCCCTCGGCGGTGGCCACGCGGTCGCCGGGGGAGAAACCGGTGACGCCTTGCCCCAGTTCCATCACGGTTCCGGCGGCTTCGGAGCCGGGCGTGAACGGGTACTGGACTTTGTAGACGCCGCTGCGCTTGTACGTGTCGATGAAGTTCACGCCCGCCGCGGCAACTTTGACCAGCAGCTGGCCGGGACCCGGAACCGGGCGCTCCATCTCGGCCAGATTGAGGACCCCGGGGCCCCCGGCCTCGCGGGCGACTATTGCATGCATCATGTCTCTCCTTGCCTGGCAGAATATTCCTTGCTGAATGCCAGAGCCGGACGTCCGGGCCCTGATCCTGCACCCATCCTAGGGATACCGGCGCCGGCCACGACGACGTAACGGCCGCGAGCGGAGAGCCGTGTCGGGACGGGCAGCTGCTGACCTGGGCGGGAGGACCGGGTCCCGGGCAGCGGAGCGCCGTTCAGTAGCGGCGGGTGACCGTGGCCATGGGGCATTCGAAGTGGCGCCCGGCGGCCAGCCCGACATCGTTGAGGTAGCGGACGATGATGCCGTAGGACTGCAGCAGCGTGGTCTCCGTATAGGGAACCTGGTGCTTGGCGCAGAACTCGCGAACGATCACGGCTGCCTTGTCGAGCTGCGGGCGGGCCATGTCGGGGAAGAGATGGTGCTCGGCCTGGCGGTTGAGGCCGCCGAGAAGGATGTCCATAAAGCGGCCGCCGGAGATATTGCGGGACGTCAGCACCTGGCGGCTGAAGAAATCCACCCGGCTGTCCGCCGGCAGCACGGGCATGCCTTTATGGTTCGGCGCGAACGAGGCGCCCATATAAAAGCCAAAGACGCCGAGCTGGACGCCGATGAAAGCGAACGCCATGCCCAGCGGAAGGAACGTGAAGGCCAACACCGGGAGGACACTGAGCCGGGCCGCGAGGATTGGGATTTCAACCCAGCGGTGTGTGACTTTGGCGCTGCGGACGATGAACTTGATCGAGTCGATCTGCAGGCCCAGGCCAACAAGGAACAGCAACGGGAAGAAGAGCCAGCCCTGCTTGCGGGTCAGGAAAGAGAATCGTCCCTGCCGGGTCGCCGCGGCTTCGGGGTGGAAGGCGATGGCACCGGTGGCAATGTCCGGGTCCTTGGAGATGACGTTCGGGTGGTTGTGGTGCGCGCCGTGCTTCTGCTCCCACCAGGAGTAGCTGATGCCGGCGACCGACGTGGCCAGTAGCCGGGCAGCCCAATCGTTGGCGCGCCGGGAGGCAAAGATCTGCCGGTGGCCGGCCTCGTGGGCCAGGAAGCTGAGCTGGGTGCACAGGATGCCTAGGGCGGCGGCGATCAGGAGCTGGAACCAGCTGTCGCCGATCAGTGCGAAACCGAACCAGGTGGCGGTCATCAGGAGAACCAGAACCGAAAATACCGTGACGTAAAATCCGACCCGGCGTTCGAGGAGCCCGGCAGCCTTGACGCTTTTGAGGAGCTCCGAGTAGCTCAGGACGACGGTGTTGGGTTGACGGACCCGCGATGGCGGGCGCACGGTCGTAGCGGCTGAGGCCGCGAAGGAGGTGGTCATTAAGCGCGTGCCCCGTAACTGTAAAGGGCAACATTGCACCTGACATTCGCAGCTGCACGGTGTTGATCGCCCTTCGTCAAGCATACGCGCCGATCTAAACACGGACACACGCAAAAGTATGCATAAATATCGGCACCTATGCATACTCTTGCTGTATAGTCGTTGCCATGACTATTTCTGTTGCCGTCTCCGGCGCGAGCGGTTATGCCGGCGGCGAGATCCTGCGGTTCCTCGCCGGACATCCGGACGTCACCATCGGTGCTATTACGGCGCACAGCAACGCCGGTTCCAGACTAGGGGAATTGCAGCCGCATCTCCATGCTCTGGCCGACCGCATCCTCGAAGACACCACGGTGGAGAACCTCACCGGGCACGACGTCGTGTTCCTGGCCCTGCCGCACGGCGCGTCCGCGGAGATCGCGGCGCAACTGCCCGCCGGGACCGTTGTGATCGACGCCGGCGCCGACCACCGGCTGGAGGATCCGGCCGCGTGGGAAAAGTTCTACGGTTCGGCCCACGCCGGGACCTGGCCGTACGGGCTGCCGGAACTACCCGGACAGCGCGATGCGCTGCGCGGCGCCACCAGGATCGCCGTACCGGGCTGCTACCCGACGTCGGCCCTGCTCGCCCTCACCCCCGGCTTCAGTAACCACCTGCTCGAAGGAGACGACGTCGTCATCGTCTCCGCTTCAGGCATGTCCGGGGCCGGTAAGGCCGCCAAGGTCAACCTGATCGGGGCCGAAGTCATGGGCTCCATGAGCCCGTACGGGGTGGGCGGCGGACACCGGCACATCCCGGAAATCGAACAGGGGCTCTCCAAGGCCCTGAACGGACCGGTCACCGTGTCCTTCACCCCCACGCTGGCCCCGATGAGCCGCGGCATCCTCACCACGGCGACGGCAAAGGTCCGGCCGGGCGTCACCGCCGCGGAACTGCGCCGCGCCTGGAGCGAAGCATACGAGGAGGAGCCTTTTGTCCACCTCCTGCCCGAGGGACAGTGGCCTGCGACCAAGTCCGTGCAGGGCTCCAACCACGCCGTGATGCAACTGGCCCTCGACCAGCACGCCGGCCGCGTCATTGTCTGCTGCGCCATCGACAACCTTGCGAAAGGGACCGCCGGCGGGGCCATCCAGTCCATGAATATTGCCCTCGGCCTGGCGGAGACTGCCGGCCTCAACGTCCAGGGAGTAGCACCGTGAGCATTACAGCACCCAAAGGATTCCGTGCCGCCGGCGTCACGGCAGGCCTCAAGGCCTCCGGCAAGCCGGACCTGGCCCTCGTCGTGAACGACGGGCCGGCCAGGGCCGCTGCGGCCGTCTTCACCTCGAACCGCGTGGCCGCAGCGCCGGTGCACTGGTCCCGCGAAGTGGTCAAGGACGGCCTCGTGGACGCCGTGATCCTCAACTCCGGCGGTGCCAACGCCTGCACCGGCCCGCAGGGTTTCCAGAACACCCACACCACCGCCGAAAAAACCGCCGCGGCACTCGGCGTCTCCGCCACCGACATTTTCGTCTGCTCCACTGGCCTGATCGGCGAGCAGTTGCCGATGGACAAGATTGTGGCCGGCATCGGCGCCGCCGCAGCAGGGCTCAGCGACGACGGCGGCGCCGCGGCCGCCGTCGCGATCATGACCACCGACTCGGTCTCCAAACAGTCCCTGTTCACCGGCGCGGACGCCGAAGGCAATCCGTTCATCATCGGCGGCATGGCCAAGGGGGCCGGCATGCTCGCCCCCGGGCTTGCCACGATGCTCGTGGTCATCACGACGGACGCGGATGTCCGGCCGGAAATGCTCGACGTCGTATTGCGCGACGCCACCCGCGTCACGTTTGACCGCGCCGACTCCGACGGCTGCATGTCCACCAACGACACCGTGGTGCTGCTGGCCTCCGGAGCCTCCGGAGTGGTGCCGTCCGCCGGGGAGTTCGGCGCCGGCCTGACCCAGGTCTGTGCCGACCTCGCCCGCCAGCTGATCGGCGACGCCGAGGGCGCCAGCCACGACATCGCCATTCGGACCTTTAATGCTGCCAGCGAGAGGGACGCGGAGATCGTCAGCCGTGCCGTCGCCCGCTCCAACCTCTTCAAGGCGGCCATCTTCGGCAAGGACCCGAACTGGGGCCGCGTGCTGTCCGCCGTTGGAACTACAGACGCGGCTTTCGAAGCGGATGCGCTCAATGTCACCATGAACGGCATCCAGATCTGCCGGAACGGCAGCATCGGCGATGACCGAAGCCTGGTGGACCTGGAACCGCGCGAAGTGCTCGTCGAGATCGACCTGCAGGCGGGCAACGCCGAGGCCACGATCTGGACCAACGACCTGACACACGACTACGTGCAAGAAAACAGCGCCTACTCCAGCTAGGGACGAAGACCTTGAACACCCAAACCCGCGAGACCACGTCCATGTCCGATGCCCAGGCCAAAGCCGGCACGCTGATCGAGGCGTTGCCCTGGATCCAGCGCTTCGCCGGGACCACCATGGTGATCAAGTACGGCGGTAACGCCATGGTCAACGACGAGCTGCGCCGCGCCTTCGCGGAGGATGTCGTCTTCCTGCACCACGTCGGAATCCACCCCGTGGTGGTGCACGGCGGCGGCCCGCAGATCAACGCCATGCTCAGCCGGCTCGGCATCGACTCCGAATTCAAGGGCGGCCTGCGGGTCACTACCCCCGAAGCCATGGAGATCGTGCGTATGGTCCTGACCGGCCAGGTGGGCCGCGAACTCGTCGGCCTGATCAACTCGCACGGGCCCTACGCCGTTGGTATGTCCGGCGAGGACGGCGGCCTGCTGCAGGCGGTCCGCACCGGCACGGTGATCGATGGCGAAGCAGTGGACCTTGGCCTGGTCGGCGAAGTTACCGGGGTGAACCCCGAGGGCATCCTAGACATCATCTCAGCCGGCCGGATCCCGGTCATCTCGACCGTGGCGCCGGAAGTCGCCGACGACGGCCGGTCCGCAGCCGGTGGCAGCCTCCAGACCACGGGCCAGGTCCTGAACGTCAACGCCGACACCGCCGCCGCGGCCCTCGCCGAAGCCCTCGGCGCCTCGAAACTGGTTATCCTCACTGACGTTGAGGGCCTGTACGCCAACTGGCCGGACCGCTCCTCGCTCATCTCCTCGCTGACCGCGTCCGAGCTGCGGGAGCTCCTGCCGGGCCTGGAATCAGGGATGATCCCCAAAATGGAAGCCTGCCTCAAAGCCGTCGACGGCGGGGTGGAGCGCGCGCATATTGTAGACGGCCGGCTGCCGCACTCGATGCTGCTGGAAACTTTTACGACGGCGGGCATCGGCACGCAGGTTGTTCCGGACGAGGAAGTTAACGCATGAAACACAGCTCAGAGAACACAGTCACGGACAAATCACCGGTTCAGGAACTGACCGACACCCGGGGCCACATCACCGGGGCGGACTGGCTGGCCCGTTACTCGTCCTCGGTGCTGGGCGTTTTCGGCGCCCCTCAGCGCGTCCTGGTCCGCGGCTCCGGCTGCCTCGTCTGGGACGCCGACGGCAAGGAATACCTGGACCTGCTCGGCGGGATCGCCGTTAACGCCCTCGGCCACGCCCACCCGTTTGTCACGTCAGTGATCTCGAGCCAGCTCGCCACCCTCGGGCACGTGTCCAACTTCTTCACCAGCCCCACCCAGATCGCCCTGGCCGAGAAGCTGCTCGAAATAAGCCACGCCCCGGCCGGTTCCCGGGTCTTCTTCGCCAACTCCGGCGCCGAGGCCATTGAGGCCGCCTTCAAGCTGGCGCGCCGGAACGCAGGTTCGGCGGCGACACCGCGGACCAAGATCATCGCCCTCGAAGGCGCCTTCCACGGCCGGACGATGGGCGCCCTCGCGCTCACCGCGAAAGAGGCCTACCGTGCCCCGTTCGCGCCGCTGCCCGCCGGCGTCGTGCACATCCCCTTCGGCGACATCGAGGCGCTCCGCGCGGCCGTGGACGACACAACCGCGGCCGTCTTCCTGGAGCCGATCCAGGGCGAGGCCGGCGTCCGGCCGCTGCCGGCCGGCTACCTTCAGGCCGCCCGCGAGGCCACGACCGCCGCCGGCGCCCTGCTGATCCTGGATGAGGTCCAGACCGGCATCGGCCGCACCGGCAAATGGCTCGCCAGCGGGGACACAGGGATCGTCCCCGACGCCATCACCCTCGCCAAGGGCCTCGGCGGCGGATTCCCGATAGGAGCTCTGGTGACCTTCGGGCCGGTGGCCTCGGGGCTGCTGACCGCGGGCCAGCACGGCACCACATTCGGCGGCAACCCGGTCGCAACCGCGGCGGCCCTCGCGACCTTGCACGTCCTGGAAAACCAGCACGTCCTGGCCCGCGTCCGGGCGGTGGGGGAGCACCTGCGCGCCGGACTCGCCGGCATCCACGGCGTCACCGAGGTCCGTGGCGAAGGCCTGCTGATCGGCTTCGACCTCGATGCGGACGTCGCGCCTGCCGTGGTGCAGGCGGGCCTTGATGCCGGTTTCATCGTTAACAGCCCCGGCCCGCGCACCATCCGCCTGGCGCCGCCCCTGATCCTCAGTACGGAACAGGCCGACCAGTTCCTCGCAGCGCTGCCCGCGTTGCTCCAGACCGCAAAGGACGCCCAGTGACAGCCACCCGCCACTTCCTCAAGGACACGGACCTGACTGCGGCAGAGCAGGCCGAAGTCCTGGACCTCGCCGTTCGCATGAAGGCCGCACCCTACAGCGTGCAGCCCTTCGCAGCGGACGGAAACGGCCGCAAAACGGTCGCCATCATCTTCGACAAAACCTCCACCCGGACCCGGGTCTCCTTCGCCGCGGGCGTCGCGGACATGGGCGGGAACGCCCTCATCATCAACCCGGGCGAAGCGCAGATCGGGCACAAGGAGTCGGTCCAGGACACCGCCAAGGTCCTTGAGCGCATGGTTTCCACCATTGTGTGGCGGACGGGTGCGCACGCCGGCCTGGTCGAAATGGCCGGGAACTCGCGCGTCCCGGTGATCAACGCCCTGTGCGATGACTACCACCCGTGCCAGCTGCTTGCCGACCTGCTCACGATCAGGGAGCACAAGGGCCGGCTGCAGGGCCTGACCCTGACCTACCTCGGCGACGCGGCGAACAACATGGCCAACTCGTACCTGCTGGCAGGCGTCACCGCGGGCATGCACGTACGCATCGGCGGTCCGGAGGGATACCTTCCCTCGCCGGAGATCATCGCTGCGGCCGAGGAGCGCGCCGCCGAGACCGGTGGCTCGGTGCTCGTTACGGTCGACGCCGCAGCGGCACTCACGGGTGCCGACGTCGTCGCCACCGACACCTGGGTGTCGATGGGCCAGGAAGACGAAAAGGAAGCCCGGCTTCAGCTGTTCCGGAGCTATTCCGTCGACGAAGCGGCAATGCAGCTCGCGGCGCCGGACGCCGTCGTCCTGCACTGCCTCCCGGCCTACCGTGGCTACGAAATCGCCGCCGCCGTCATCGACGGCCCTCAGTCCGTGGTCTGGGATGAGGCGGAAAACCGCCTGCACGCCCAGAAAGCATTGATGGCCTGGCTGATGCACATGTCGGGGCTGGCCGTTGTTGATGGGCTGGTACCGGTGGACGGGCTCGGATAATGTCCGTCCAGCCGGCGGCCCAGGGCGCGAGCCCGGCCACCAAGACGGCCCGGCAGGCGCGGATCGCCGCAATCCTGACGGGCGAGTCTGTCCGCTCCCAGGCAGAACTCGCGGCGCTGCTCGCCGACGACGGCGTCCAGGTCACCCAGGCCACGCTGTCCCGGGACCTGGTGGAACTCGGCGCGGTCCGGGTCCGCGGCAAGGACGGCGTGCTCGTGTACGCCGTCCCGGGGGAGGGCGGGGAACGTGCGGCCAGGAGCGGCGTCACCCAGGAAATCCTCGATGCACGGCTTGCGCGGCTGTGCGGGGAACTGCTCGTCACGGCCGAGGCTTCGGCCAACCTGGTGGTGCTGCGTACGCCCCCCGGGGCAGCGAACTTCCTGGCCCTTGCGATCGACCATTCCGTGATGCCGTCCATCCTGGGCACCATCGCCGGCGACGATACCGTCCTGCTGGTGACCCGGGACCCCTTGGGCGGCGCGGACCTCGCCGCACGCTTCCTGCAGTTCGCCGAGGAAACCGGCCAATAAGCTGATGGCAGAGCTGACACCCTGCCAGACCCGGCTGTCACATTCGTTGGCGGCCGATCGAATGAACGAAGAACCCAAGAAACAACTGAAGGAGCATGTGACGTGACTGAGCGTATTGTTCTGGCCTACTCCGGTGGCCTCGATACTTCCGTAGCCATCGGCTGGATCGGTGAAGCCACCGGTGCCGAGGTCATCGCCGTGGCTGTTGACGTCGGACAGGGTGGCGAATCGCTGGAGACCATCCGCCAGCGCGCCCTCGGCTGCGGTGCCGTTGAGGCCTACGTGGCCGACGCAAGCGACGAGTTCGCCAACGAATACTGCGTGCCGACGCTGAAGGCCAACGCCCTCTACCAGGGCCACTACCCGCTGGTGTCCGCGATCTCCCGCCCGGTGATCGTCAAGCACCTGGTCAAGGCCGCCCGCGAATTCGGCGCCACCACAGTCGCGCACGGCTGCACCGGCAAGGGCAACGACCAGGTCCGCTTCGAGGTCGGCATCCAGACCCTCGGGCCGGACCTGAAGTGCATCGCACCGGTCCGCGACCTGGCACTGACCCGTGACAAGGCCATTGCCTTCGCCGAGGAAAAGGGACTGCCGATCGAAACCACGAAGAAGAACCCCTACTCGATCGACCAGAACGTCTGGGGCCGCGCCGTCGAAACCGGCTACCTCGAGGACATCTGGAACGCCCCCACCAAGGACATTTACGACTACACCGCCACCCCTGAATTCCCCCCGGCGCCCGATGAGGTCACTATCTCCTTCGAAGCCGGTGTGCCGGTCGCGATCGACGGCGTCCGGGTCACCCCGCTGCAGGCGATCAAGGAACTCAACCGCCGCGCCGGCGCCCAGGGCGTCGGCCGGATCGACGTCGTCGAGGACCGCCTCGTCGGCATCAAGTCCCGGGAAATTTACGAGGCCCCCGGCGCCATGGCGCTGATCACGGCCCACAAGCACCTCGAAGACATCACGCTCGAACGCGAGCAGGCCCGCTTCAAGGCCACCGTCGGCCAGCGCTGGTCCGAGCTGGTCTACGACGGCCAGTGGTTCTCCCCGCTCAAGCGTTCCCTCGACGCCTTCATCGAAGAGACCCAGCGCTACGTCACCGGCGACATCCGGATGGTCCTGCACGGCGGCCAGGCGATCGTTAACGGACGCCGCTCGGAGACCTCGCTCTACGACTTCGACCTCGCCACCTACGACACCGGCGACACCTTCGACCAGTCCATGGCCAGGGGCTTCATCGAGCTGTGGGGCATGTCCGCCAAGGTGGCCTCCGGCCGCGATATCCGGGTCGCAGGACAGTGACCCAGGAGCGCTCGGGGACGAACGAGGGCACGCTGTGGGGCGGCCGGTTCGCCGGCGGCCCCGCGGATGCCCTGGCGGCGCTGAGCAAGTCCACGCACTTTGACTGGCGGCTGGCCCGCTACGACATCGCCGGCTCCAAGGCGCACGCCCGGGTGCTGCACAAGGCCGGACTGCTGGACGACGTCGAGCTCGAAGGCATGCTCGCCGCCCTGACCCGGCTCGACGAGGACGTGGCCTCCGGCGCGTACCTGCCCTCGGAATCCGATGAGGACGTCCACGGCTCGCTGGAACGCGGACTGATCGAGCGCGCCGGAACGCAGCTCGGCGGCAAGCTCCGGGCCGGCCGGTCGCGCAACGACCAGGTCGCCACCCTGGGCCGGATGTTCCTGCGGGACCACGCCCGAATCATCGCCCGCGGCGTCCTGGCAACGATCGATGCCCTGGTGGAACAGGCCAAAACCCACCCCGGTGCGGCCATGCCCGGGCGGACCCACCTGCAGCACGCCCAGCCTGTCCTGCTCAGCCACCACCTCCTCGCCCACGCCTGGGCGCTGTTGCGCGATGTGCAGCGGCTGCAGGACTGGGACAAGCGCGCCGGCGTCTCGCCCTACGGATCCGGCGCCCTCGCCGGTTCCTCGCTGGGCCTGGATCCGGAGGCCGTCGCCGCGGACCTCGGCTTCTTCTCCGCGACGCACAACTCGATTGACGGCACTGCCTCCCGCGATGTCTTCGCCGAGTTTGCCTGGGTCACGGCCATGATCGGCGTGGACCTCTCGCGCGTCTCAGAGGAGGTCATTCTCTGGGCGACCAAGGAGTTCTCCTTCGTTACGCTGCATGACTCCTACTCGACCGGGTCCTCGATCATGCCGCAGAAGAAGAACCCCGATGTTGCCGAACTGGCCCGCGGCAAGGCAGGGCGCCTGATCGGCAACCTGACCGGGCTGTTGGCCACGCTCAAGGGTCTGCCGCTCGCGTACAACCGCGACCTGCAGGAAGACAAGGAACCGGTGTTCGACGCCGCCGACACGCTGGAGCTGTTGCTTCCGGCCGTCTCGGGCATGATCGCCACCCTGAAGTTCAACACCGAACGGATGGAATCGCTGGCGCCGCAAGGCTTCGCTTTGGCCACCGACATCGCCGAATGGCTCGTCCGGCAGGGCGTTCCGTTCCGCGAGGCGCACGAGCTCTCCGGTGCCGCGGTCAAGCAGGCCGAAAGCCGCGGCGTTGAGCTCTGGGATCTCACGGATGAGGAATACGCCGCAATCTCGGCGCACCTGACGCCGGAGGTCCGCACGGTCCTCAGCACCGAAGGGTCGCTGAACAGCCGCAACTCCCAGGGCGGCACCGCGCCGGCCGCCGTCGAACGCCAGCTGCTGGCGCTCGAATCCGAGCTGGCCGGCGTCCGGGCCTACGCGGTGTAGTTCCGTCCGCCCACACGCGGGGTGACACTTCGTTGCAATGTTCCCAGGACATATTCCCTGATCATTGCCTCGAAGTGTCGCCTCGCGGCGTTTAAGGTGGGCAGATGAGCGAATCCTTCCGTGAGCGGCTGCGCGCCCTGCCCGATTTCCCTGAGCACCTGCCGGAGTTCGACCCGGCGGCCGCCCCCGCAGATCCGGCCGAACTGTTCCGGCAATGGCTCGACGCGGCACTCGAAGCCGGGGTCGCGGCCCCGAACGCGTTCAGCCTGGCCACCGTTGACGACGAAGGCTGGCCCTCGTCCCGGATGCTGATCCTCAAAGATATCGACGACGACGGCTGGCACTTCGCGACCTCGCGCACCTCACGCAAGGGCCTGGAGCTGCAGGCCAACCCGCACGCGGCACTGAACTTCTACTGGCCACCGCAGGGCCGGCAGGTGCGCGTCACCGGCGACGTGGTGGAACTGTCCGCCGAGGCCTCGGCCGCCGACTGGCACAGCCGGCCCGGCGCGGACGGCAGCGACAACCCCGACTGGCAGCTCTACGCGGTGCGGCCCCGCGAAATCGAATTCTGGCAGGCCAGCCACGACCGCCGCCACATCCGCCACCGCGTCGTTCCTGAGAACCTCCGCTAGCTTCCGTGGCTAGGATAGGCGGCATGACCGTCATGACACCCGAAAAACTCCTCGAAGAACTGCACCGCGCCGCCGACATCGTGGCCGGAATGACCGCCACTCTCGCTGACCCGGACATCAAAGCCCCATCGGAACTGCCAGGCTGGAGCCGGGGCCACGTTCTCGCCCACATCGCCGGCATCTCCAACGCCATGGCCCGGCAGCTGGAGTATGCAGCCCGCGGCGAGACGATTGAGCTCTACGACGGCGGCTACGAGGGCCGCAGCCAGGCCATCGAGATGGCCGCTGGCCACAGCGCCGCGGAACACCGCGCGGACGTCTCGGCCGCTCTGGCTCGGGTCCTGGGTGCTTTTGATTCCCTCAAGGGGACCGGCCGGTCGGGTCCGGCCGGCTGGCAGCAGCCCATCAGCTTCCGCGGGGGAGTCGCGTTCGACGGAGGCCTGGCCATCTGGCGCGAACTCGTCATTCACGCCAGCGACCTTGGCATGGGCCGCGGCCCCGAAACCTGGAACCGGCCTTTCTGCGAACACCTCTTCGACTTCCTGTCCGCCCGGGTGCCGGAGGGCCAGCGGTTCATCCTGCAGCCGCTCGCCCTGCCGCCGGTGACCATTGGCAGCGGTGCACAATCCACCGCGGTCGGCGGCATGTTGACGGACATCGCGGCCTGGCTTGCCGGCAGGACCCCCACGCTCGGCAGCCTGCGTGCCACCGCCGCAGCCGACGGCGTCGACCTTCCTCATTTGGAGCCGTGGCCGGCCGCGGTGGCCCCCGCCCGCTGAACCGTCCGGCCTGGTCGGTGCCTGCGCTTGCATGGGTGCCGCAGGCGGTGTCGACGCCGCCGGCCCGGGTCGCTGCCTGCGCTGGCCTCAGCGGCCGGCCAGGGTCAACGCCTGCTGGTGTTCGCGGTCCAGGAGGCGTTCCTTGATGGCCAGGCCCCAGCGGAAGCCGCCCAGGCTGCCATCGGTCCGGATGACCCGGTGGCAGGGCACAAACAGGGCAGCGGCGTTGAAAGCGCAGGCGCTGGCCGCAGCCCGGACGGCTTTGGGGTTGCCGGACAACTGTGCGTACTCCGTGTATGTCACCGGCCGTCCCGGTGCCACGGTCCGCAGCATCTCCCAGGCATGACTGCGGAACGGGCCGGACTTCTGCTGCACCGCGACGTCCATGGCGGGATTTGGGTCGCCCGCGTAGAACGCGTCAACAGCCGCGGAGATGGCGCCGAGGCCTGCGACGTCCTCGTAGCCGTCGGGCAGCAGATCGGTATGAATCTGGCCGGTCAGCTCGCCGGGGATGGCGGTCCAGCCTGAAGCCAGCACGGCGCCTTCGCAGGCAATGATGGTGAAGGGACCGTCCGGGGTGGACAGGGTCAGCAGCTGGGCTTTCACAGGATCGCTTTCGTTCGATTTGACGGTGGAGTGAGGGGCGGCGCCGGGGCGGCCGCCGCGGGCCGTTTCCGGTCTGCGGCGTGCGCGGCGGCTGCGGCGGCCCAGAGGTGCATGGTGGCGTAGGACCGCCAGGGGCTGACCTCGCGGAAATCGGGCGACAGCGGCCCGTCGCGATGCCCGCCGGGTTGCAGCTGTTGGGTCCCCTGTTGAAGGGTTGCCGGCTCGTTGGCAGCCGGTCCGGGGACGGACGTGTGCAGGGCGCGGATGCCGTTGCGGACGGCCGCGTCGTTGGCGAGAAAAACATCCGGGGCGCCGATGACCCGCATCGCGACGTAACCGACCGTCCACGGCCCAATGCCGGCCAGGGGCTGGAGCTTCGCGGCTAATCCAGGGAGGTCATCGCCGTAGCCGAAATCAAGTTCGCCGGCCGCCATGGCCGTTGCGGCGCCGCGGATGGAGTCGATCCGGCGCTGCGGGCCGCGGAGCAGTCCGAAGCCGGCTCCGGCAATCTGCCCGGCGCTGGGAAACAGCCGATGCAGCCCGTCGGCAGGCACCAGGCAGTCGCTGCCGCACGCCGAAAGTTGCGTGAGCGCCGTGCGGGCGGCTGCCACGGTAATTTGCTGCCCAATCATGGCCCTGATGAGGAGCTCCTGCGGATCGACTGCCCCGGGCATCCGCATGCCGGGCGTGCGTGCAACGCGCGCCGCGAGCCGCGGATCTGTGGCAAGGGACCCGTCTATGGCGACCGGATCGGCGTCGAGGTCCAGCAATCGCCTGACCCGGCTGAGCAGGGAGGCGAGGTCGCGCAGGTCGACGGCGCCGATGGTCAGGACAAGCGGCCGCCCGTCCGCGTCGGCGTCGTAGTCAACCCGGAACCGGGCATCGCCGTGGGCGAGCCGCAGCGTCCGGGCATAGGACCGCGACGATCCTTCCTCGATTCCCGGGATGGCCCGGACGGCGAGGAAGTCGAACACCCCCGGATCGAACGGCTCGCGGTAGGGGAGGTTCAGTGTCAGCGCCGTGGAGGCAGCCGGCGCCCGGCGGTGCCGCGCCGTGGCGCGAAGGGCCGAAGGCGTCATGGCGAACACATCGCCGATCGTGCCGTTGAACTGGCGCACGCTGCTGAAACCGGCGGCAAAAGCCACGTCGGCTATCGGCATTTCGGTTGACACCAGCAGGGTGCGGGCCGTTTGGGCGCGGCTGGCCCGCGCGAGGGAGAGCGGACCGGCACCCAATTCGTGCGTGAGGATCCGGTTGAGCTGCCGGGACGAATAGCCGAGCCGCGACGCCAGTCCTTCTACACCGTCGCGGTTGATCACGCCGTCGCCTATCAGGCGCATGGCCCGTCCCGCAATGTCGGACCGGAGGTTCCAGGCAGGCGTTCCCGGCACTGCTTCGGGCAGGCAGCGTTTGCAGGCGCGGTACCCGGCATCGTGGGCTGCGGCGGAGGTTTCGTAGAACGTGACATTGCCCGCTTTCGGCGTCCGGGCCGGACACGACGGCCGGCAGTAAATTCCCGTTGTCCGGACGGCAGTGTAGAACTGCCCGTCGAAACGGGTGTCCCGGGCATCAATTGCCCGGTAGCGTTGCCAAAAGTCCATGATCCCATCCTGTCAGGTCCCGGGACTGCCTGCTAGCGGGAATCGGACACGGCCGTGCAGCCTGCTGTGGCGGACTTGTAGAGTCTGATCATGAGCTCCCTGCCTCTTCCGTTACCGCCGCCGGACCGTGGCGGGAGCCGAACGGGCAGCATGGACCTGCGTGAGGTGCTGTCCACGGATGCCCGGCACCTTGCGCCCCTGTTCCTGGGGGCCGTCCTGACGCACGAGGGACGCGAAGGCGCTGTGTCGGTGCGCATCACCGAAGTTGAGGCCTACCTCGGGCCACGTAACTCCCTGCATCCTGACCCCGGATCACACACGTTCCGCGGCCCGACGGCCAGGAACGCGCCCATGTTCGGACCCGCCGGACACCTCTACGTCTACTTCACCTACGGAATGCACTTCTGCGCCAACATCGTCTGCGGGCCCGAGGGAGTCGCGTCTGCGCTGCTGCTGCGGGCCGGCGAGGTACTGGCGGGGCAGGACCTGGCACGGGCCCGGCGGCCGACGTCGAAATCGGAGCAGGACCTCGCGAGCGGACCAGCGCGACTGGCAACCGCGCTGGGCCTGACCACGGCGGACAGCGGCCGGGACGCCCTCAGCGCGCCCTTCCGGCTGGTACTGCCGCCGGCCGCGGAGGGAAGCGCCGGGGCCCGCATCAGCTCCGGTCCCCGGGTGGGGGTCGCCGGGGCCGGCGGTACCGACGAGTTTCCGTGGCGGTTCTGGCTCACCGGCGATCCGACGGTGTCCCGTTACCGGGCTGCGAAAAACCGTCGGCCATAGCCGCCACCAAGTAGGGTGGATGGGTGAATCACAACGAGTCGGACCCGACCAGACCAGCAGCGCCGGTGGGAGAGCGGATCAGCAGCCTCTGCGCCACTATCCCGGACTATCCCAAACCGGGGGTCAGCTTCAAGGACTTGACTCCCGTCTTTGCCGACGCCGCCGCGCTGAAGGCCGTCGTCGATGCCCTGATTGAACCGTTCAAAGGCCACTTCGACGCCGTCGCCGGCGTCGAAGCCCGCGGCTTCCTGCTCGCGTCCGCCGCGGCCTATGCCGCCGGAACCGGCGTCATTACCGTCAGGAAGGCCGGCAAGCTCCCGCGCGAGGTGGTCGCTGAGGATTACACACTGGAATACGGAACCGCCACCCTGGAACTTCACACCACGGACCTCGCACCCGGGAGCCGGGTCCTGATCCTCGACGATGTGCTCGCCACCGGCGGCACACTCGGCGCCACCGTCAGGCTGTTCGAACGCTGCGGCGTCCACGTCGCCGGGGTGGGCGTTGTCCTGGAAATCGATGCCCTGAACGGCCGCGGGGCACTGCCCGGACAACAGATCCACTCGCTGCTGCACCTGTAGCTGATCACGGGCGGGCTGGACGATCCCGGCCATATCGGTAGAATTTCCCGACAAATGCCGCGATGAGGTGTTTCAGACGGGTCAACCGAAATGGTTGTAGAATGGTTGGTCCGTCTTTTTCGATAGGGGAACGCTCGATGCACGACGCTGATTTGGCCCATGAACGCGACTATGTTGCGGGGTTGTACGCCCGGCTCGATGAGTTGCGGGCAGAGAAGCGCGCCCAGTTGGCGCAGGTGCGACGTGCCGGCGCCGTGGGCACCATGCAGAATGTCTCAGAACGTGACGCCTTCGCTGCACTCTACGAGGACCGCCTCGCCCAGCTCGACGCTGTCGACGACCGCCTCGTGTTCGGCCGTCTCGACCTGGACTCAGGCGAGGAGCAGTACATCGGCCGCATCGGCCTGACCACCGAGGACCTCCAACGCCTCATGGTGGACTGGCGGGCACCGGAAGCCGGCCACTTCTACCAGGCCACCGCCTTCGACCGGCAGGGCGTCCGGCGCCGCCGCCACCTGATTCTGCAGGGACGGACCGTCAAAGCGATCGAAGACGACGTCCTCGACGCCGGCATGCTCGCGGACAATGACTCCCTGCAGGGTGAAGGCGCGCTGCTGGCCGCGCTTAATTCCAAGCGGACCGGCCGGATGTCCGATATCGTCGGCACCATCCAGTCCGAGCAGGACCGGATCATCCGCTCGTCGATCTCCGGGGCGCTCGTCGTCCAGGGCGGACCGGGCACCGGCAAGACCGCCGTTGCCCTGCACCGGGCCGCCTACCTGCTCTACACGCACCGGGAACGGCTCAAGACCGCCGGCGTGTTGCTCGTCGGTCCCTCGTCGTCGTTTATGAACTACATCGAACGTGTTCTGCCCTCGCTGGGCGAAACAGGCGTTGTTATGGCCAGCGTGGGCCGGTTGATGCCCGGGATTACCACAGTCGCCGAGCCGGAATCCGACGTCGCGGCCGTCAAGGGGCGCCTGGACATGGCCGACGTCGTGGCCAACGCCGTCGCCAACCGGCAGCGCACCCCGCCGGCCGACCGCATCCTCGAGGTCGACGGACGCAAGCTCGTCCTGACACCCCGGCAGGTCCGCCGTGCGCGGGACAGGGCCCGCGCGACCGGCAAACCGCACAACGAGGCGCGCGTCTCCTTTGTCAAGATGCTGCTGCGCGAACTGACCGAACAGATGACCGAACTGGTCGAAGCTGGAAACATCGGCAACAACGCGGACCGCTCGTATCTCGCAGAGGACGTCCGGTCTGCCCGCGATGTCCGGATTGCACTGAACCTGTGCTGGATGCCGATGACTCCCGAAAAGCTCATCGACGAACTGTTGAGCAAGCCAGCGATCCTGGAGGCCTGCACACCGAACCTGACCCCGGCAGAGCGTGCACTTCTGCTCCGGCCCGCCGGCGCACCCTGGACCGAGTCCGATGTTCCGCTGCTGGACGAAGCAGCCGAACTCCTCGGCGAACTGGACGCCGCAGCCGGACGGGGGCTGGCACAACAGGAATCCGATCGCGCCCGCGACCTGGCCAATGCCAAACAGACCCTGGTCAATATGGAGACTGCGGGCGTTGATGTCCTCATCACGGCCGAGGAACTGATGGACCAGAACCAAGAGCGCGAGACCCGTCTCACCGCCGCTGAACGCGCCACCACCGACCGCAGCTGGGCCTTCGGCCACATCGTGGTGGACGAGGCACAGGAGCTCTCGCCGATGCAGTGGCGGCTGCTGGTCCGCCGCTGCCCGCTGAAATCCTTTACGATCGTGGGCGACATCGCCCAGACCAGCTCAGTTGCCGGCGCCAACTCCTGGCAGAGTGCCCTTGCTCCGATGTTTGGTGACCGCTGGCAGCTTGAGGAGCTAACGGTCAACTACCGCACGCCGTCCCAGATCGCTGAAGCTGCGGCCCGGATGGCCACTGCCGCCGGCCTGGTTGTCTCGGCGCCCAAGGCTGTTCGCGAAGGCCGATGGGACCCGGTCATCGACCGGGTCGACGCGGATCAGATCGTGAGCCGGCTCGTCGAAGTGCTGCCCGAAGAGCTCGCCGCCATTGAAGGCGGACTGCTTGCCGTCATTGCCGACGGCCCGTTGCTGCCTGCGGCCGGCAAGGCGTTGCGCGAGGTCTACGGCCGCCGCGTCGGCACCGGCGCCGGCAGCTACGCCCAGGACATCGTGGTGATCAGCCCGCGGGAAGCCAAGGGTCTGGAGTTCGACGGCGTTGTGGTCCTGGAGCCGACGGCGATGCTCAACCATGAGCACGGCCGGGTCGGGGACCTGTATGTTGCCATGACCAGGCCCACCCAGCGGCTGCGGCTCATCGCTGCCGCCGGGGTGCCGGCCGGCATCGAGGACTGAACCGGAACGTCCGCCGGCAGCGTCACGGGCGCTGCCGGCGAGCCGATCCTGCTAACTTAGATTCCGTGTCCCAGCTAATTGATCTTGATATCCAACAGAATGACCCCAGCTTCGCCAACGTCTGGCAGGAGTTGAAATGGCGTGGACTTGTTCACGTCTCCACGGATGAGGCGGAGCTGGAAAAGCTGCTCGCCGGCGATCCGATCACGTATTACTGCGGTTTCGATCCGACGGCGCCGAGCCTGCACCTGGGCAACCTCGTGCAGTTGCTGTTGATGCGCAGGATCCAGCTCGCCGGCCACAACCCGCTCGGACTGGTTGGTGGTTCGACCGGACTGATCGGTGATCCCCGCCCGACTGCGGAGCGCACGCTCAACACCAAGGACACCGTCACCGAGTGGGTGGGCTACCTGCAGGCGCAGGTCCGCCGGTTCCTCAGCTTCGACGGCGCGAATGCCGCCCGGATGGTTAACAACCTGGACTGGACCGCACCGCTCAGCGCCATCGACTTCCTGCGTGAGATCGGTAAGCACTACCGCGTCGGCACCATGCTGCGCAAGGACGCCGTGGCCTCACGGCTCGGCTCTGACGAGGGAATCAGCTACACGGAGTTCAGTTACCAGATCCTGCAGGGCATGGACTACCTCCAGCTCTTCCGCGACTACGGCTGCGCTCTGCAGACCGGCGGCTCGGACCAGTGGGGCAACCTGACGAGCGGCACGGAGCTCATCCGCAAGGTTGAGGGCAAGCACGTCCACGCCCTGGGCACGCCGCTCATCACCAACTCCGACGGAACCAAGTTCGGCAAGAGCGAAGGCAACGCCATCTGGCTGGACCCGGAGATGTGCAGCCCGTACGCGTTCTACCAGTTCTGGCTCAACACTGCCGACGCCGACGTCGCCGCCCGGCTGAAGGTCTTCACGTTCCTGGGCAGGGCCGAGATCGAGGCGCTGGAGCTCTCCGTGGCTGAACGGCCGTTTGCGCGGGAGGGCCAGCGCAAGCTGGCCTATGATGTGACCTCGCTTGTCCACGGTGTGGATGCAACGGAAAAGGTCATCGCGGCGTCGGCCGCCTTATTCGGTAACGGCGACCTCACCGAACTGGACGAGTCCACGCTGAAGGCGGCCACGTCCGAACTGCCGTCCGCCACCGTCGATGCCAGCGGGCTCGGAATCATTGACCTCCTTGTTGCCTCCGGCCTGTCCGAGAGCAAGTCCGCTGCCCGCCGGACTGTGGGTGAAGGCGGAGCCTACGTCAACAACGTCAAAGTCTCCGATCCCGATGCTGTCATTGAGTCCGGACAGCTCCTGCACGGACGGTACCTGCTGCTCCGCCGCGGCAAAAAGAACCTGGCCACCGTGGAGGTTTCGGCTTCCTGACCAGGCCGTTCCGGACGTCGCCCGCACGCTCCTTCCCATGCCGTTTGCGCGGCAGGGGAGGAGCGTGTAGTCTTTTCTGAGTCGCCACCACTGAGTGGTGACTAACCCCAACAAAACATAAGGCAAAAGTTTTAGCGCTCGGCGCTTAAATAATAATTAGCCTTACTATTTTGCTGGATAAATTTGCCCCGCCGAGTGAATTCCGGATGAATATCTTGGATTTGCAAAGTGGAAATGAATGAAATAAGATCGAAACATCGCAGCGAAGAAAACGAAACAAAATGAATTGTTTCGCAAGTATTCGAATGTGTCTGTTGTTTGAGAACTCAATAGTGTGCCAAGTTTGTTGATACCAATTTATTGTATTGAATTGGTTGAATGTGCTGGATCCGCCACCCCGTGGTGTGGTCTGGTGTTTTTGGCTGGTTTCAAATTTTGTGCAGCCGGCGTTCCCGTTTTCCCGGGGGCGTGTGGTTGTGTCTGTTTTTGTTTTACTTCAACGGAGAGTTTGATCCTGGCTCAGGATGAACGCTGGCGGCGTGCTTAACACATGCAAGTCGAACGATGATCTCCAGCTTGCTGGGGGGATTAGTGGCGAACGGGTGAGTAACACGTGAGTAACCTGCCCTTAACTCTGGGATAAGCCTGGGAAACTGGGTCTAATACCGGATATGACTCCTCATCGCATGGTGGGGGGTGGAAAGCTTTATTGTGGTTTTGGATGGACTCGCGGCCTATCAGCTTGTTGGTGAGGTAATGGCTCACCAAGGCGACGACGGGTAGCCGGCCTGAGAGGGTGACCGGCCACACTGGGACTGAGACACGGCCCAGACTCCTACGGGAGGCAGCAGTGGGGAATATTGCACAATGGGCGCAAGCCTGATGCAGCGACGCCGCGTGAGGGATGACGGCCTTCGGGTTGTAAACCTCTTTCAGTAGGGAAGAAGCGAAAGTGACGGTACCTGCAGAAGAAGCGCCGGCTAACTACGTGCCAGCAGCCGCGGTAATACGTAGGGCGCAAGCGTTATCCGGAATTATTGGGCGTAAAGAGCTCGTAGGCGGTTTGTCGCGTCTGCCGTGAAAGTCCGGGGCTCAACTCCGGATCTGCGGTGGGTACGGGCAGACTAGAGTGATGTAGGGGAGACTGGAATTCCTGGTGTAGCGGTGAAATGCGCAGATATCAGGAGGAACACCGATGGCGAAGGCAGGTCTCTGGGCATTAACTGACGCTGAGGAGCGAAAGCATGGGGAGCGAACAGGATTAGATACCCTGGTAGTCCATGCCGTAAACGTTGGGCACTAGGTGTGGGGGACATTCCACGTTTTCCGCGCCGTAGCTAACGCATTAAGTGCCCCGCCTGGGGAGTACGGCCGCAAGGCTAAAACTCAAAGGAATTGACGGGGGCCCGCACAAGCGGCGGAGCATGCGGATTAATTCGATGCAACGCGAAGAACCTTACCAAGGCTTGACATGGACCGGACCGGGCTGGAAACAGTCCTTCCCCTTTGGGGCCGGTTCACAGGTGGTGCATGGTTGTCGTCAGCTCGTGTCGTGAGATGTTGGGTTAAGTCCCGCAACGAGCGCAACCCTCGTTCCATGTTGCCAGCGCGTAATGGCGGGGACTCATGGGAGACTGCCGGGGTCAACTCGGAGGAAGGTGGGGACGACGTCAAATCATCATGCCCCTTATGTCTTGGGCTTCACGCATGCTACAATGGCCGGTACAAAGGGTTGCGATACTGTGAGGTGGAGCTAATCCCAAAAAGCCGGTCTCAGTTCGGATTGGGGTCTGCAACTCGACCCCATGAAGTCGGAGTCGCTAGTAATCGCAGATCAGCAACGCTGCGGTGAATACGTTCCCGGGCCTTGTACACACCGCCCGTCAAGTCACGAAAGTTGGTAACACCCGAAGCCGGTGGCCTAACCCCTTGTGGGAGGGAGCTGTCGAAGGTGGGACTGGCGATTGGGACTAAGTCGTAACAAGGTAGCCGTACCGGAAGGTGCGGCTGGATCACCTCCTTTCTAAGGAGCACCTACAATCACCGTGCCTCATGTATGTGGGTGTGGCGGGGTTGTCAGGAGTATATGCCCGTTGCGCAGACGCTAGTTCTGCGGCGGGTGCTCACGGGTGGAATATCAACAAGTAGCGGCCGCGTGTTTGTCTGCGGCACCCAGTACGGCGGGTCTCTTCCTTTGGGGAGGGTCCGGCCTGGAACGGTGCGGCTCATGGATGGGTGGTTTCGTGTTTGGCACACTGTTGGGTCCTGAGACAACAGGACCGGATGTTGTGGCGGGTGTGTTCTTTTCCTTCGGGGGAGGGGCGGGCCGGCTGCGGGGTCCGGGACTTCTGTTTCTGGTTTCCTGGCTGCACCGATGATGCACGTTTGTGTGTGTGGGGTGTGTGGTACGGGGTTGTTGTTTGAGAACTACATAGTGGACGCGAGCATCTTTTATAAGAAGCAATTTCCAAGAATATGAACCTGGATCTGTCCCGGGCGCCTTTCGGGGTGTTTGGGGTGGTTTTCGTGGTTCTCTCGAAAATAGCGTTTTATTGATCTTTTGTGGTCAAGTTTTTAAGAGCACACGGTGGATGCCTTGGCATTAGGAGCCGAAGAAGGACGTAGGAATCTGCGATAAGCCTGGGGGAGTCGATAACCGGACTGTGATCCCAGGGTGTCCGAATGGGGAAACCCCGCCAGACGCGCGAGTGATCTGGTGACCCGCATCTGAACACATAGGGTGCGTGGAGGGAACGCGGGGAAGTGAAACATCTCAGTACCCGCAGGAAGAGAAAACAATAGTGATTCCGTCAGTAGTGGCGAGCGAACGCGGATCAGGCTAAACCGTTCCATGTGTGATAGCCGGCGGGCGTTGCATGGTCGGGGTTGTGGGACTTTCCGTTCCAGCTCTGCCGGGCTGGGAAGGTGAGAGTGTGGACATAGGTGAACGGTCTTGAAAGGCCGGCCGTAGAGGGTGTGAGCCCCGTAACCGAAATGTTGTGCACCGCCTGGAGAGTATCCCAAGTAGCACGGGGCCCGAGAAATCCCGTGTGAATCTGTCAGGACCACCTGATAAGCCTAAATACTCCCTAATGACCGATAGCGGACCAGTACCGTGAGGGAAAGGTGAAAAGTACCCCGGGAGGGGAGTGAAACAGTACCTGAAACCGTGTGCTTACAATCCGTCGGAGCAGTCTTAGTTACTGTGACGGCGTGCCTTTTGAAGAATGAGCCTGCGAGTTAGTGTTACGTCGCGAGGTTAACCCGTGTGGGGAAGCCGTAGCGAAAGCGAGTCTGAATAGGGCGTTGCAGTGGCGTGATCTAGACCCGAAGCGAAGTGATCTACCCATGGCCAGGTTGAAGCGACGGTAAGACGTCGTGGAGGACCGAACCCACTTCAGTTGAAAATGGAGGGGATGAGCTGTGGGTAGGGGTGAAAGGCCAATCAAACTTCGTGATAGCTGGTTCTCCCCGAAATGCATTTAGGTGCAGCGTTGCGTGTTTCTTACCGGAGGTAGAGCTACTGGATGGCTAATGGGCCCTACAAGGTTACTGACGTCAGCCAAACTCCGAATGCCGGTAAGTGAGAGCGCAGCAGTGAGACTGTGGGGGATAAGCTTCATAGTCGAGAGGGAAACAGCCCAGACCACCAACTAAGGCCCCTAAGCGTGTGCTAAGTGGGAAAGGATGTGGAGTTGCGAAGACAACCAGGAGGTTGGCTTAGAAGCAGCCATCCTTAAAAGAGTGCGTAATAGCTCACTGGTCAAGTGATTCCGCGCCGACAATGTAGCGGGGCTCAAGTACACCGCCGAAGTTGTGGATTTCAGATAATAGCCAAGCCGCTCCCTTGTGGGGTTGGTTCAGGCGTCTGGAGTGGTAGGGGAGCGTCGTGTGGGCAGTGAAGTCGCGGTGTAAACCAGCGGTGGAGCCTACACGAGTGAGAATGCAGGCATGAGTAGCGAAAGACGGGTGAGAAACCCGTCCGCCGAATGATCAAGGGTTCCAGGGTCAAGCTAATCTGCCCTGGGTAAGTCGGGACCTAAGGCGAGGCCGACAGGCGTAGTCGATGGACAACGGGTTGATATTCCCGTACCGGCGAAAAACCGCCCATGCTGAACAGGGGATACTAACCGCCCGAAACCTGCCCGATCGCCCTTGTGGTGTGAGGGTTTTGGTGGAGCGCGGGACCTGATCCTGGGAGGCAAGCGTATTAACAGGTGTGACGCAGGAAGGTAGCCGAGCCGGGCGATGGTTGTCCCGGTCTAAGGATGTAGGGCGAACGGTAGGCAAATCCGCCGTTCATGATGCCTGAGATCTGATGGGACTCCCGTAAGGGGGGATTCGGTGATCCTATGCTGCCAAGAAAAGCATCGACGCGAGGTTTTAGCCGCCCGTACCCCAAACCGACACAGGTGATCAGGTAGAGAATACTAAGGCGATCGAGAGAATTATGGTTAAGGAACTCGGCAAAATGCCCCCGTAACTTCGGGAGAAGGGGGGGCCCCCCATCGTGATGGACACTAGCTGTCCGGAGCGTGCAGGGGCCGCAGAGACCAGGGGGAAGCGACTGTTTACTAAAAACACAGGTCCGTGCGAAGTCGCAAGACGATGTATACGGACTGACTCCTGCCCGGTGCTGGAAGGTTAAGAGGACCGGTTAGCCGCAAGGCGAAGCTGAGAATTTAAGCCCCAGTAAACGGCGGTGGTAACTATAACCATCCTAAGGTAGCGAAATTCCTTGTCGGGTAAGTTCCGACCTGCACGAATGGAGTAACGACTTCCCCGCTGTCTCAACCATAAACTCGGCGAAATTGCAGTACGAGTAAAGATGCTCGTTACGCGCAGCAGGACGGAAAGACCCCGAGACCTTTACTATAGTTTGGTATTGGTGTTCGGAGTGGCTTGTGTAGGATAGGTGGGAGACGTTGAAACCCGGACGCCAGTTCGGGTGGAGTCATCGTTGAAATACCACTCTGGTCACTTTGGACATCTAACTTCGGCCCGTAATCCGGGTCAGGGACAGTGCCTGATGGGTAGTTTAACTGGGGCGGTTGCCTCCTAAAAAGTAACGGAGGCGCCCAAAGGTTCCCTCAGCCTGGTTGGCAATCAGGTGTCGAGTGTAAGTGCACAAGGGAGCTTGACTGTGAGAGAGACATCTCAAGCAGGGACGAAAGTCGGGACTAGTGATCCGGCGGTACATTGTGGAATGGCCGTCGCTCAACGGATAAAAGGTACCTCGGGGATAACAGGCTGATCTTGCCCAAGAGTCCATATCGACGGCATGGTTTGGCACCTCGATGTCGGCTCGTCGCATCCTGGGGCTGGAGTAGGTCCCAAGGGTTGGGCTGTTCGCCCATTAAAGCGGTACGCGAGCTGGGTTTAGAACGTCGTGAGACAGTTCGGTCCCTATCCGCTGCGCGCGCAGGAAATTTGAGAAGGGCTGTCCTTAGTACGAGAGGACCGGGACGGACGAACCTCTGGTGTGTCAGTTGTACTGCCAAGTGCACCGCTGATTAGCTACGTTCGGATGGGATAACCGCTGAAAGCATCTAAGCGGGAAGCTCGCTTCGAGATGAGATTTCCATACACCTTGTGTGTGAGAGGCCCCCCAGCCAGACCACTGGGTTGATAGGCCGGATGTGGAAGCGAGGACTAACGACTCGTGAAGCTGACCGGTACTAATAGGCCGATAACTTACACCACACACTCCTCCCCGTGAACGGATTCAAAAGACGTTCACACCACGGGAAGAGTAAAGAAACAAGATACGCTTGCGTCCACTATGTGGTTCCCAACCAACAAACCCGCCACGGGTTTCGTTGCCTGGTGAACCAACAACAAAATAACAACACCACACCACCCCCACACACAACGGGGGCGGACGTGGACAGGTTGTAACCACAACTTTCCCCACCCCGGCCATGCCAGGATGCGGGACATAAGGTTACGGCGGTCACAGCGTGGGGGAAACGCCCGGTCCCATCCCGAACCCGGAAGCTAAGACCCACAGCGCCGATGGTACTGCACCCGGGAGGGTGTGGGAGAGTAGGACGCCGCCGGACAACCATTAACAGGTCGAGAGCCTCCAACCACCAGGTTGGAGGCTCTCCCTCATTTAACCACCACGCAGACGCAACGGGGTTGACCGCACGGATAGCCGATATTCAACCCTGACCACCATCTCCGGCGGCCTCGAAACCTCCCAGGCTCGGGCCCCAGACACGCCGTGATCAACGTAGAAGTCGTCGCGTCGGAGGCCGGCGGCCAGAAGGTCCGCATGTTGCCGCTCGGCGGATTGCTGCCGCGTCGAAACCCGTGCGTAGCCGATCGGCTTCGTCCATGGCGGCTCCGATGCGTGGCGTAAATGACGGTGCAGACAGCAATTTATGCAGAGGATTTCGGGCTCTTCAAGGTTCTTGGGGAAATGGATTCCCGGATGAGTGTCATGCCGCCGTCCTGACGGCACTTCTCATGAGAATAACCGATTTGTAGTTTCCGGCGTTTCGGTAGCCGCGTGCGGTGCGTTTGATGTGCTTGATGCTGGTGTTGTTGGCCTCGACCTTGCCCGTGGTGGCGCCGGTGACGATGAGGACCTCGATCTCGTTCCACCACCGGCAGACGGTGCGGTAAAGCTTGTCTGTTTCGGGCCGTCCGGCCTCCTGAACCCGCATGTTGAGTTCCTCTTTTGCGGCCGCGGCGTCGGCCAGGGAGTCGGTGCGCAACAGCGCCCTGAGCTGCTCCTTGACCTTCCACACGGCTTGGAGCTTGCCGGTCGGGTCGTCGGCGGCGAAGACCTCAGCCAGCCGGTGGGCCGCCGTCTTGGAGAGCGCGTCGCCAGCCCGCAGGAGCAGCATCCGGTGGGCCCAGGCCTTGTCCACGCCGCGGCCGCGGCGTCCCTTGACCTGCTGGGACAGGTTCTGCCGGGCCTCTGTCATGGCCTGGTTGCCGAGGGAGACCAGATGGAAATGGTCAACCGCGACAGCGGTGCGCGGGAGCCACATCCTCAACGCTTTGCGGAACGCGGCAGAGGGGTCGATCGCGACGACCTGGACCCCCAGACGCCACTCCAGCGGGCGGGCGAAGAGCCAGTCGCCGACGCCCTTGTGGTCCCTGCCATCGACCACGCCCAGGACCTGCCCTGTGTCCAGATCAACGATCGTCGTCATCCACGGCTCGTGCCGGATCCACGAACTGGACTCAGAGTCACGGAAGAACCGCACGGACCGGAACCTGTGCTCGTCGATACCCAGCATCCGCGGACTGAGCTCATCCACCTCGGGCAGCGTGAGCAAGCAAGCCTCGGTCAATGCGGCGCGGACCAACCACCAGGACACCGCGAACGCCGTGCCCGGTCCACGGCCCGGCCGGAATTGATGACCGCATCAACAACCTGGTCCCGGAGCCGGGCCGTGGACCGGGCACGGCGCGGGACCTGGGCGGTGGATTCGAAGAACGACAGCCGCGGACAGGCCGGCTCCTCGCAGTGCCAGCGGTACTTGGACCAGAGGACCTGGACGGCGCCGGCTACGGGGATGTCCCGGATCCGCTGGAAGCGTCGTTCCTTCCGCCGCGTCGCCACGACACCGCAGCTGGGGCAGCCCGGTGGCTGATCCGTTTCGACAATGACCCGGCGCCTGCCGTCGTCCAGAACGGTCGCGGAGATGACTCGGTAGTCGGGCAGGTTGAAGATGCTGGTGGCAGCGTCGGACGCCACAACGATAGGCTCAGTCAAGGCTCGTGGTCCTGTTCCGGTTGAATGCTTAGACACACTCATCCCAGCAGGGCCACGGGCCCCTTCTTTAGCTACGACACGGAATCAATTCCCCACGAACCACGAAGAGCCCGAAAACCACTCCGGCGAGGCCGTGATTGCGAAGTCATCCGGCAGATCCCAGGTCGGCAGCCCCTCGACGAGGTCAACGACTTGGTCCTCGGGCATGGCAATCGCCGCGTTGACCGCTCAGAACCGCTCGATTGCTCCGGGCACTTCCAGACTCCCCGGAGTAACTGCGCGCACGCGAGCGGTTGCCTTCCGCGGAATCACGGGTTTTTTCGGCATGGGGTCATAAGCCCCGGCGATCCCGCCAGAATCGAGGGCTGCTGACCCCGTCCTCACGCAAGCGCCCAGGCGACGTCGTAGCCGGCGGATTTTTGGAGGTTGTTCCGCGCCCGGTCGTAGCGGCCACGCCTGATGACCCTACCGCCGAGGGCGCTAGGGGTGCTCGACGGCTTCGGCTTCGTCGAGCCATTCCACCGGCTCCTTGCCCAGGCCGGCGGCGATGGCAGTCGCAGTCTCGCGCCAGGCTGACATATTCAGGCCGAGGACGACCTGTCACGATTCCGTGAAAATAGGGCATGTCAGTTCTCGAAGTAGCTTGCACGGATTATCCGAAGTCGTCTGCACGACACCGGCTCGCGCTGTACTCAGCTCAGAATCGATCCCGTTCCTGGGCTAAGGGACATTCGTAGAGCAGCGCACCGCTGCCAAAATTTCAGCTGCTTAAATTAGCCGGGATGCACTGCTGACCTGGCAGCAGACTGCAGGTCTCGGTGAATCAGCACTTCCGACAGCGAACGAAAGGAACAGATGATGCCGCTCAATCTGTCCGAGTTAAGCTACCACGGGAGACCTGGGCAAGGCTGCTCAGCGACCCCGAGGACCGCGGAAAGCCCGCCCAGGCGTACATCTAATCGGTCGGCGGGAAGCTTCATGGCTTTGGTACGCCTTTGGCGCCCACGACGGCTATAACTTATGGGAAGCTCCGGACAACGTGTCCATGGCCGGGGTCGCACTGGCAATCAGTGGAGGCGGTGCACTGAGCTCGTTCGAAACGACAGTGCTTTTGACCGTCGAGGAATCGATGGAGGCCATGGCGAAAGCCGGGCAGATTAAGTACAGGCCTTTCGGCACGTGATATTTCCGGCGCACGCGCGCCATGGCCAGGCCCGCGTTGTTTCGGTGGTCCTAGGCGATGACTGCGCGGGCGCGGGCCGGCAGCTGGGCCGGTTTAAAGTATTGCCGGGCTTCGCCTCCAGTGCCGGGGAGAATCAGCACTTGCGTTCCGTGGCCGGCCGGGTCAACGTGGAAGGGTGTTCTGTTGGCTTCCACCAGGACGGCGCCACCACTTGTGCTCATCATCCTCGCCACAATACGGATCAGGCACCTCAGGTTTCGTCCATTCTCCACGGCCGGAAGAGGGCTGCGTCCGTGGACCAGCGACCCCGGGCCGCTGGACCCCTCGAACACAGCATCCACTGGACAACAGGCGTTCAGCCGGCGCGCGAGGTTATGGAGATCACAGCGCCGACAAATACAGGAAGTGCTGCGGCCGACGCCAGAACAACCGCTCCTGCCCCAACCCATGCCGGCACGCGGCTTTGGCGGTTCGAACGCAGACGGGAGACCGGAATGACGCTCATCCAAATGAGGAGCAGGATGGCGCCGATGCCGACGGCAAGACCGGCCGGGGGAAAGGCGACGCAACCAAGAAACAGCGGGAGGTAGTTCTTGAACGACTTACCGCCCCACAGTGGCACCCGCTCGCTCCACCAGCCTGCCGCTGCAGCAACCACTGCACCATGCAGGACCGCAAGCCCGCCAAACAATGCGACCGCCAGCCAACCGGGTTCCACGATATCGAAATCGATGTTGTCCGCACGCAAGGGATCCACCAGCGCACCCAGCCACACAAGGATGAGAACGCCGAGCAACGGCCCGGCCCAGCGCCCAGGCGGCAGCCAGCGGCGCAGAACAACATACAACAAAGCGGCGCAGTAACCAGCCGGAAGTCCTGCGAATAGCAGCAGAGCCAAAGACCCCTCAATTGTTGGGAAGCCGACGATGAAATCGGCTTCAGTGAGCCGGCCCTGGGCCGCATCCGGCGACGTGAGCGCCAAAACACGCATGGCAAGTCGCCCTCCCGGCCATGCGGCCAGCACTGCGGAAACCAGTGCTGAAAACGATACAACGTCAGCCCACCAGAAGTACCGGCGGAACGCCCGCAGCTTAGCTTCTGTGCGGGCCTCCGTGCGTTCAGCCCGGGTGTGGACGATTTCAAGTTGAACATCCAATGAGGTCTCGTCAAGCGGCTCCCGGATGCGTTGGCTTCCCCACAGAACTACCACGGAGACCCCGCCCAGCAAGAGAACGGTGCACCCAACCACGACTGCCACAGCCATTATGAATCACCACCAGGGAACGATGAAAACCATTGTGCTCCCGGCGGCTGGCCCTGGCCATAGCCGGCGCGCCGCACTTCGCCGTGACCTGGCACGCCCGGCACCGCGGCTGAGGTTGGCTGCAGAGTTCTCTCGAGCGTGTCGCTTGCACGCGTACTTGTTGTAGGTGACGGGCCGTCCGCCGGAGGATCACCTGGGTTTCCGGTTCGTCTTCTGGTGGTCCTTTTCGGGCATGACGCATTCAATGCCACGCCCGCGCAGGCTGCTCCGGATTCCCTTGGAGGAGCGGGCTTTGCCGGCGGCAGCCCCGGTCCGGGCGGGGGCGGGGCCGTCCGGGACCAACCCGTTCAACCTTCACAGCGCCCACGAGGTTCTCAAACATGGGCGAGTTCCCGCCTTGGGTCCCATCCGCGCCTACGCGAGTGCGATCTGTGGAGTCAATACCGACCGGCCGCGGACTCTGTTCCGGCTGCCGGCAGAGGCAGATTTTTTGGCCAGGACATCGCGGCCGTAGAGGCCGGCCCGGAGGCGCCAACCTTCTTGCCGTGGCTGCAGAGATGGCACAGCGGCACGGCGCGCCGCTGTGCGCAGTGACCGTCGGCCCGGATGGAACAGGGCAGGACAGCGCTTGCCGGCTCCCGGGTTTTCTCCTCCGGGACGGCGCGCAATGCGGTGAAGTGTCGTGTCCTTCCGGTCTGGCGTCAAAACATCATGAGGACGAAGCCAGCCAGGGTGCACAGGATGCCGACGGCGGTTAGGATCCAGCCGACGGCCAGGACGGGGTTGTCGTTCCGGGGTTTGCGGATGCTCCACCGGGCAGGATGGCAGATGTCGTAGTAGAGGAGGATTTCATCGCCGGTTTCCAATCCGCGGGTTTGTTCGGCGGTGTGCAGGGAAAGGTGTGGTGTGTTCGCGTCATCTGACCAGCGGAACCCTTTGAACCCCCCGGCTTCGTAAACCTCGGCTGTGGCGGTGGTCCACGGGCATCGGCGTTTGGTGATGGCCCAGCCGACGATGAGTAGCGGAATGCCGGGGACGAAGGCCACCCAGCTCATCAGCTCCAGGACGGGGCCAAGAAATTCTGCGGGCTCTGGCATGGTCTGATTTTATGCTTGTGCTGCCCAAGCGCAGGGGGACCACTTTCACTCAAGTTCAAACCTTGGACGGCTTCCTTACAAAATAAGTAGCCGGGCCGGCCCGGAAGCCGCCCGCAGCAGTTGTGACTGTTAACTTCGTTTGGCGGTTTTTCGCGGTTGGGAATCAGCGCAGCTCGCGCCGCATGAGTAGCCGCGGGAATCCGTTGATCACCGAGTCCGTCACGGCGGCTTGGGTGAACCCTCCCCGTTCGAACAGCGCGCGGGTACCCACGTAGGCCATGGTGACGTCGACCTTCTCGCCGTGGTTATCAACCGGGTAGCCTTCGATCGCCGGTGCCCCGTGATCGAAGGCGAACTGCACGGCACCGGCCAGCAGATGATGAGAGATCCCTTTGCCCCGATGCCCAGGCCGGACCTTGATGCACCAAACCGACCACACATCGACGTCGTCCACATGCGGAATCTTGCGGCTTTGAGCGAAGCTGGTGTCGGCGCGCGGATGCACGCCAGCCCACCCAACCACCTCATCGCCGTCGTACGCGAGCACTCCCGGCGGAGGATCCTGACCGACCAGGTCCTTCACAAGCGCACCGCGCTCGGGACCGTGCAGCGCGAGGTTCTGCTTGGACGGGATGCGGTAACTCAGACACCAGCACGCATTCGCATCAGCCCGCTTCGGTCCAACCAATACCCTCACGTTTTCAAAAGACGTTGCAGGACGGACTTCGATTGCCATATCGTCACACTGCCACCGGTGCACGGCCCAGGCAATAGCGTTGCGGGCGTCGGAGCCGCCGAGCAGGCCAGGCCACCGTGCCATTAATCCTTGCGGTCGTTCTTGCGGTGAACCATCGCGTTAATCCAGAGCGGAGCGAACGGGGACGTGCAGTTTGGTGGGGTCGGGTAATCCTTGAGTACCGCCAGCCGTTCGCCGATGTCGATGGCACGGGCGCGGTGCTCTGCATGCTCGATCCCGATCTGGGCCAAGGTGTGGTTCATCGCCCACTGCAGACGGTCCGGAGCGTCCTTCATCTCCGCCTCAATTGTGTCCAACAGCCCTGACAGGTCGAGTCCCTCGGGTTTCTTCGCGACCCGTTCGGTGGTCAGTGCCCAGCCTGCGCTGGCAACCACCTGGTCCGGGTCAACGGTCCAGTCCACGCGCAGGTGTTCGGCGTGCGGGCTCTTCTTAACCACGTAGTTCACCAGCCAGTCATGCACTTTGGGGGCGCGGGCCTGCCGCAGCATCGCGTCCAGCTCGTCGCGTTCGAAGTCCCGGGGCCGGCAGGTCAATAGCGCGAGCAGCCGCGCTGCGGTGTCGCCGGTGGCCCACAACTCTAAAGCCAGGTCCTGCTGGGTCTTCAGCCGCTTCGCGACCGCGCGCAGCTTGGACAGGTTCACGCCGTGGTCATCACCGCGCTTCTCGTTCGCCTCCCGGATCTTCGGCTCCTCAAGTTCGGCCAGCTCGGCCATCACCGCGTCAACCGTCATCACAGACACCCCTGCTTCCCATCACTCCTCGATTGTGCGATTCACTCTACGGTCGCAGGCGGCGTCTAGGGAGAGAAAGTCAATCTCATCCGAGCCCGCTCCCGAAGAGACCTCCGGCCGGTGGTTCAGATACACCCAGCTGAACGATAAGTGGACTTTGGCGCCGTTGGTCGACCGTTAGCCACTCATGGTCGGCCGGCGGATCCGGACCAGCGGTGAGAGAGACGCCACAGAGTCCGACGGCGGCGGTGAGACTCAGTGACACTGGTCTGAGGGGCGTTTTAGCCCGGTATGGCACGGTTTGCCTGTGGGGGAGACGCCGATTTGCGTTGGGGGGTGTGGGTGGGTAGAGTTGTTCGAGTCGCCGGGTCGGGGGCCTGCTGGAAAGCTGGTCACGGACGGTTGGCCACCCCCCTTTTTTTGATGAATGGCCTGGAATATGGTGCGCTTTGTGGCGTGCCGGTGTCCGGGTGGGGATCCTCCTGGTGTGGTGGTGGATTGGTGTGATGCCGGTTTGCTTAGTGTGCCGGGTTCGGGTAAGTTTGTCAGGTTGCTCCGGAGCGATCCACGGTTGAGGTTGTGGTGGTGCCGGGTGTGTCTGTTGTTTGAGAACTCAATAGTGTGCCAAGTTTGTTGATACCAATTTATTGTATTGAATTGGTTGAATGTGCTGGATCCGCCACCCCGTGGTGTGGTCTGGTGTTTTTGGCTGGTTTCAAATTTTGTGCAGCCGGCGTTCCCGTTTTCCCGGGGGCGTGTGGTTGTGTCTGTTTTTGTTTTACTTCAACGGAGAGTTTGATCCTGGCTCAGGATGAACGCTGGCGGCGTGCTTAACACATGCAAGTCGAACGATGATCTCCAGCTTGCTGGGGGGATTAGTGGCGAACGGGTGAGTAACACGTGAGTAACCTGCCCTTAACTCTGGGATAAGCCTGGGAAACTGGGTCTAATACCGGATATGACTCCTCATCGCATGGTGGGGGGTGGAAAGCTTTATTGTGGTTTTGGATGGACTCGCGGCCTATCAGCTTGTTGGTGAGGTAATGGCTCACCAAGGCGACGACGGGTAGCCGGCCTGAGAGGGTGACCGGCCACACTGGGACTGAGACACGGCCCAGACTCCTACGGGAGGCAGCAGTGGGGAATATTGCACAATGGGCGCAAGCCTGATGCAGCGACGCCGCGTGAGGGATGACGGCCTTCGGGTTGTAAACCTCTTTCAGTAGGGAAGAAGCGAAAGTGACGGTACCTGCAGAAGAAGCGCCGGCTAACTACGTGCCAGCAGCCGCGGTAATACGTAGGGCGCAAGCGTTATCCGGAATTATTGGGCGTAAAGAGCTCGTAGGCGGTTTGTCGCGTCTGCCGTGAAAGTCCGGGGCTCAACTCCGGATCTGCGGTGGGTACGGGCAGACTAGAGTGATGTAGGGGAGACTGGAATTCCTGGTGTAGCGGTGAAATGCGCAGATATCAGGAGGAACACCGATGGCGAAGGCAGGTCTCTGGGCATTAACTGACGCTGAGGAGCGAAAGCATGGGGAGCGAACAGGATTAGATACCCTGGTAGTCCATGCCGTAAACGTTGGGCACTAGGTGTGGGGGACATTCCACGTTTTCCGCGCCGTAGCTAACGCATTAAGTGCCCCGCCTGGGGAGTACGGCCGCAAGGCTAAAACTCAAAGGAATTGACGGGGGCCCGCACAAGCGGCGGAGCATGCGGATTAATTCGATGCAACGCGAAGAACCTTACCAAGGCTTGACATGGACCGGACCGGGCTGGAAACAGTCCTTCCCCTTTGGGGCCGGTTCACAGGTGGTGCATGGTTGTCGTCAGCTCGTGTCGTGAGATGTTGGGTTAAGTCCCGCAACGAGCGCAACCCTCGTTCCATGTTGCCAGCGCGTAATGGCGGGGACTCATGGGAGACTGCCGGGGTCAACTCGGAGGAAGGTGGGGACGACGTCAAATCATCATGCCCCTTATGTCTTGGGCTTCACGCATGCTACAATGGCCGGTACAAAGGGTTGCGATACTGTGAGGTGGAGCTAATCCCAAAAAGCCGGTCTCAGTTCGGATTGGGGTCTGCAACTCGACCCCATGAAGTCGGAGTCGCTAGTAATCGCAGATCAGCAACGCTGCGGTGAATACGTTCCCGGGCCTTGTACACACCGCCCGTCAAGTCACGAAAGTTGGTAACACCCGAAGCCGGTGGCCTAACCCCTTGTGGGAGGGAGCTGTCGAAGGTGGGACTGGCGATTGGGACTAAGTCGTAACAAGGTAGCCGTACCGGAAGGTGCGGCTGGATCACCTCCTTTCTAAGGAGCACCTACAATCACCGTGCCTCATGTATGTGGGTGTGGCGGGGTTGTCAGGAGTATATGCCCGTTGCGCAGACGCTAGTTCTGCGGCGGGTGCTCACGGGTGGAATATCAACAAGTAGCGGCCGCGTGTTTGTCTGCGGCACCCAGTACGGCGGGTCTCTTCCTTTGGGGAGGGTCCGGCCTGGAACGGTGCGGCTCATGGATGGGTGGTTTCGTGTTTGGCACACTGTTGGGTCCTGAGACAACAGGACCGGATGTTGTGGCGGGTGTGTTCTTTTCCTTCGGGGGAGGGGCGGGCCGGCTGCGGGGTCCGGGTTTTGTGTTTCTGGTTTCCTGGCTGCACCGATGATGCACGTTTGTGTGTGTGGGGTGTGTGGTACGGGGTTGTTGTTTGAGAACTACATAGTGGACGCGAGCATCTTTTATAAGAAGCAATTTCCAAGAATATGAACCTGGATCTGTCCTGGGCGCCTTTCGGGGTGTTTGGGGTGGTTTTCGTGGTTCTCTCGAAAATAGCGTTTTATTGATCTTTTGTGGTCAAGTTTTTAAGAGCACACGGTGGATGCCTTGGCATTAGGAGCCGAAGAAGGACGTAGGAATCTGCGATAAGCCTGGGGGAGTCGATAACCGGACTGTGATCCCAGGGTGTCCGAATGGGGAAACCCCGCCAGACGCGCGAGTGATCTGGTGACCCGCATCTGAACACATAGGGTGCGTGGAGGGAACGCGGGGAAGTGAAACATCTCAGTACCCGCAGGAAGAGAAAACAATAGTGATTCCGTCAGTAGTGGCGAGCGAACGCGGATCAGGCTAAACCGTTCCATGTGTGATAGCCGGCGGGCGTTGCATGGTCGGGGTTGTGGGACTTTCCGTTCCAGCTCTGCCGGGCTGGGAAGGTGAGAGTGTGGACATAGGTGAACGGTCTTGAAAGGCCGGCCGTAGAGGGTGTGAGCCCCGTAACCGAAATGTTGTGCACCGCCTGGAGAGTATCCCAAGTAGCACGGGGCCCGAGAAATCCCGTGTGAATCTGTCAGGACCACCTGATAAGCCTAAATACTCCCTAATGACCGATAGCGGACCAGTACCGTGAGGGAAAGGTGAAAAGTACCCCGGGAGGGGAGTGAAACAGTACCTGAAACCGTGTGCTTACAATCCGTCGGAGCAGTCTTAGTTACTGTGACGGCGTGCCTTTTGAAGAATGAGCCTGCGAGTTAGTGTTACGTCGCGAGGTTAACCCGTGTGGGGAAGCCGTAGCGAAAGCGAGTCTGAATAGGGCGTTGCAGTGGCGTGATCTAGACCCGAAGCGAAGTGATCTACCCATGGCCAGGTTGAAGCGACGGTAAGACGTCGTGGAGGACCGAACCCACTTCAGTTGAAAATGGAGGGGATGAGCTGTGGGTAGGGGTGAAAGGCCAATCAAACTTCGTGATAGCTGGTTCTCCCCGAAATGCATTTAGGTGCAGCGTTGCGTGTTTCTTACCGGAGGTAGAGCTACTGGATGGCTAATGGGCCCTACAAGGTTACTGACGTCAGCCAAACTCCGAATGCCGGTAAGTGAGAGCGCAGCAGTGAGACTGTGGGGGATAAGCTTCATAGTCGAGAGGGAAACAGCCCAGACCACCAACTAAGGCCCCTAAGCGTGTGCTAAGTGGGAAAGGATGTGGAGTTGCGAAGACAACCAGGAGGTTGGCTTAGAAGCAGCCATCCTTAAAAGAGTGCGTAATAGCTCACTGGTCAAGTGATTCCGCGCCGACAATGTAGCGGGGCTCAAGTACACCGCCGAAGTTGTGGATTTCAGATAATAGCCAAGCCGCTCCCTTGTGGGGTTGGTTCAGGCGTCTGGAGTGGTAGGGGAGCGTCGTGTGGGCAGTGAAGTCGCGGTGTAAACCAGCGGTGGAGCCTACACGAGTGAGAATGCAGGCATGAGTAGCGAAAGACGGGTGAGAAACCCGTCCGCCGAATGATCAAGGGTTCCAGGGTCAAGCTAATCTGCCCTGGGTAAGTCGGGACCTAAGGCGAGGCCGACAGGCGTAGTCGATGGACAACGGGTTGATATTCCCGTACCGGCGAAAAACCGCCCATGCTGAACAGGGGATACTAACCGCCCGAAACCTGCCCGATCGCCCTTGTGGTGTGAGGGTTTTGGTGGAGCGCGGGACCTGATCCTGGGAGGCAAGCGTATTAACAGGTGTGACGCAGGAAGGTAGCCGAGCCGGGCGATGGTTGTCCCGGTCTAAGGATGTAGGGCGAACGGTAGGCAAATCCGCCGTTCATGATGCCTGAGATCTGATGGGACTCCCGTAAGGGGGGATTCGGTGATCCTATGCTGCCAAGAAAAGCATCGACGCGAGGTTTTAGCCGCCCGTACCCCAAACCGACACAGGTGATCAGGTAGAGAATACTAAGGCGATCGAGAGAATTATGGTTAAGGAACTCGGCAAAATGCCCCCGTAACTTCGGGAGAAGGGGGGCCCCCATCGTGATGGACACTAGCTGTCCGGAGCGTGCAGGGGCCGCAGAGACCAGGGGGAAGCGACTGTTTACTAAAAACACAGGTCCGTGCGAAGTCGCAAGACGATGTATACGGACTGACTCCTGCCCGGTGCTGGAAGGTTAAGAGGACCGGTTAGCCGCAAGGCGAAGCTGAGAATTTAAGCCCCAGTAAACGGCGGTGGTAACTATAACCATCCTAAGGTAGCGAAATTCCTTGTCGGGTAAGTTCCGACCTGCACGAATGGAGTAACGACTTCCCCGCTGTCTCAACCATAAACTCGGCGAAATTGCAGTACGAGTAAAGATGCTCGTTACGCGCAGCAGGACGGAAAGACCCCGAGACCTTTACTATAGTTTGGTATTGGTGTTCGGAGTGGCTTGTGTAGGATAGGTGGGAGACGTTGAAACCCGGACGCCAGTTCGGGTGGAGTCATCGTTGAAATACCACTCTGGTCACTTTGGACATCTAACTTCGGCCCGTAATCCGGGTCAGGGACAGTGCCTGATGGGTAGTTTAACTGGGGCGGTTGCCTCCTAAAAAGTAACGGAGGCGCCCAAAGGTTCCCTCAGCCTGGTTGGCAATCAGGTGTCGAGTGTAAGTGCACAAGGGAGCTTGACTGTGAGAGAGACATCTCAAGCAGGGACGAAAGTCGGGACTAGTGATCCGGCGGTACATTGTGGAATGGCCGTCGCTCAACGGATAAAAGGTACCTCGGGGATAACAGGCTGATCTTGCCCAAGAGTCCATATCGACGGCATGGTTTGGCACCTCGATGTCGGCTCGTCGCATCCTGGGGCTGGAGTAGGTCCCAAGGGTTGGGCTGTTCGCCCATTAAAGCGGTACGCGAGCTGGGTTTAGAACGTCGTGAGACAGTTCGGTCCCTATCCGCTGCGCGCGCAGGAAATTTGAGAAGGGCTGTCCTTAGTACGAGAGGACCGGGACGGACGAACCTCTGGTGTGTCAGTTGTACTGCCAAGTGCACCGCTGATTAGCTACGTTCGGATGGGATAACCGCTGAAAGCATCTAAGCGGGAAGCTCGCTTCGAGATGAGATTTCCATACACCTTGTGTGTGAGAGGCCCCCCAGCCAGACCACTGGGTTGATAGGCCGGATGTGGAAGCGAGGACTAACGACTCGTGAAGCTGACCGGTACTAATAGGCCGATAACTTACACCACACACTCCTCCCCGTGAACGGATTCAAAAGACGTTCACACCACGGGAAGAGTAAAGAAACAAGATACGCTTGCGTCCACTATGTGGTTCCCAACCAACAAACCCGCCACGGGTTTCGTTGCCTGGTGAACCAACAACAAAATAACAACACCACACCACCCCCACACACAACGGGGGCGGACGTGGACAGGTTGTAACCACAACTTTCCCCACCCCGGCCATGCCAGGATGCGGGACATAAGGTTACGGCGGTCACAGCGTGGGGGAAACGCCCGGTCCCATCCCGAACCCGGAAGCTAAGACCCACAGCGCCGATGGTACTGCACCCGGGAGGGTGTGGGAGAGTAGGACGCCGCCGGACAACCATTAACAGGTCGAGAGCCTCCAACCACCAGGTTGGAGGCTCTCCCTCATTTAACCACCACGCAGACGCAACGGGGTTGACCGCACGGATAGCCGATATTCGACCCTTGAACTTACGGACCGGCCGTCCACGGCCGGCAGGGAGTCGTAGTGTGCAGGGCAAGCTCGCAACTGTGCGCCCACGAGCGGGAACCGCCGGAAACATCGGCATGACGACCATTGGGTCCGGAAGACTGGAACCACGTTGTGTGAGTCTTGCCACCGCGAGGCTCCGTCCGGTCCGCGCTGTTAGCAGGCGGCTGGCCCCTCGCTTAGAATTGATGGAGATGTACGGACTTCGAAGCGCTTGATTTCGGGTTGCGTAAGAAACGAAACACGGAACAGAGCGGCTGCGATTGCGCCAGTGGTCAGCTCAATACAGGAGGAATCCAGCTATGGCTGAGCACAAGGACGACAACCGCGGCGGCAAAGACCGCGGGAACTTCGGCGGCGGACGGAACTCCGGCGGCGGCGGGTTCCGTGGGGCCAACAATTCGGGTGGCGATCCTCGTGGCTTCCGTGCCAGGGAGGACCGGGGCTCGGAAGGGTCCCGCCCGCCCCACGGGGATCGGGACCGTAAGTCCTATGGTGATCGTCCGGCCCGTGATGGTGAGCGTAAGCCGTTCAGTGGTGGCGGGGACCGGGATCGTAAGCCGTTTGGTGATCGTCCGGCCCGTGACGGCGGAGAGCGCCGTAGCTTTGGCGGTGGCGATCGCGACCGTAAGCCCTTCAGCGGCGGCGACAACCGCAAGCCGTTCGGCAACCGTGATGACCGTCCCGCCCGCAGCTTCGACCGGGGCGACTCCGGTCCCCGCCAGTTCGGCCGCGACCGTGCGGAAGACCGCCCGGCCCGCGTCCCCAACGCCCGGGACCTGCGCAGCGCCAACCGGCCCGACCGTGAGCGCTCACCGCAAATCGACGAGGACGTCACGGGCAAGGAACTTGACCGCGCCACCCAACACCAGATCAAGACCCTTGAAGCCGCCAGTGCTGAGTGGGTAGCCCGCCACCTCGTCATGGCAGGCCGTCTCCTCGACGAAGAGCCCGAACTGGCCTTCCAACACGCTCTGGCAGCAAGCCGCCGCGGCGGCCGGCTGTCCGCCGTCCGCGAGGCTGTGGGCCTGACTGCCTACGCCGCCGGTCACTACGGCGAAGCCCTGCGCGAGTTCCGCACCTACCGCCGCATCAGCGGATCCAACATGCACCTGCCCGTCATGGCGGACTGCGAACGTGGCCTCGGCCGTCCTGACCGCGCCCTGGAGATGGTCAGGTCCGAAGAAGCGAAGGACCTGGACGCCCCGGGCAAGGTCGAGCTCGCCATCGTCGCAGCCGGCGCCCGCACGGATCTCGGCCAGCTCGATGCCGCAGTCTCCGAGCTGGAGATCGCGCAGTTGGACATCAACCGTGCATTTTCTTACAGCCCGCGCCTCTTCCGCGCCTACGCGGATGCACTGACCGCGGCCGGCCGCACCGCGGAAGCTGGCAAATGGCAGCACCAGGCCGGCGTCGCCGACAACGCACTCGGCCTCGGAACTGACGAGGAACCTGACATCATCGACCTCGGCTGGGATGAGGAAGAAGAAGCCCGCGCCGAAGAGCAGCAGCGCCGCCTTGTCGCCCAGCAATCGGCCGAAGCTGCAGCTGCCGCCGAAGCGCGGACCCCGAGGGCCGCAGGCGCTGCCGCCGTGGCCGGCCTGCCCGAGGTCGCGGCCGAGTCCGGAACGAACCCCGAGGATGAAAGCTCCGACGACGACGAAGCCGGCCACTTTGAGTCCGACGACGCAGAGTCTGATCAGGATTCCGTGGAAGAGGACGCACTCGACAGTGCCGATTCGGAGCCTGCAGACGGGTTGGACGAGATTAACGAAGCGGAGCCTCAGCCCGAGGACCACACAGAACGTATGGGGGACTAATCAAATGGCCGAAACAGACCTGATCTCACGGTTCGATGCACTGCTCGCCGACCTTGACGGCGTCGTGTATGCAGGCCCGCATGCTATACCGGGTGCGGTTGAGTCGCTGCGCCGGCTTGCCGGGATTGGCGTCGGTCTCGGCTACGTCACCAACAACGCGTCCCGCACGCCGGCCCAGGTCGCACAGCACCTGCGCGAACTGGGCGCCCCGGCGGACGACCACCAGGTGGTCAGCTCCTCGCAGGCGGCTGCGGCGTTGCTGGCCTCCATGTTCCCGGCGGGAGCCCGGGTGCTCATCACCGGCAGCAGCGCGCTGGCGGAGGAAGTCGATCTCGTCGGGCTGGTCCCGGTCCGTAGCGCCGAGGATGATCCCGTCGCCGTCGTCCAGGGCTTCAATCCAGAAATTGGCTGGAAGGACCTGGCCGAAGCGTCATTTGTCATCGCCGGCGGTGCGCAGTGGGTGGCCACCAATACAGACATGACCATTCCGCAGCCCCGGGGTTTCGCGCCCGGAAATGGAGCGCTCGTGGCGGCGGTGGCCGCCGCTACCGGAAAAACGCCGCTCGTCGCCGGCAAACCCGAGGCGCCCCTGTTCCACACAGCCGCGAAACGGCTGGCCGCGGACCGGCCACTCGTCGTCGGCGACCGGCTCGACACCGACATCCTCGGCGGAAACAACGCAGGGTTTGCCACGGTAGCCGTGCTCACCGGCGTCGACACGACGGAATCCATCCTTGCCGCGCGGACTCTCGAGCGCCCGGACTTCCTGATCCGGGACCTGACGGAGTTGTACCGTCCTTATCCTTCCGTGGAGAACGACGACGGCCGGTTCCGCTGCGGCGCGTCCGCGGCGACCGTGGACGGAAAGACTGTCCGCATCAGCGGTGATCCCGGTGACCTGGATTCCTGGCGGGCTGCCTGTGCAGCCTGGTGGGCGGCCAACCCTGACACGGCCAGCGCCCTGGCGCCAGCCGTCGAATGGCTTGACCACTAGCTCGTGTCAATGCTGGATACACACCAGGGCCCGGACGCCCCGGCCCGGGTCGACTGGCCGGAGCTCCCGTCCGAACCGGGCCCAGAGTCTTCACCCGGGCAGTCGCCTGCTGACCTCGACGCGGGTGCCCACGACCTGGCCGTCAGCTCAATCCTGGCGCGGCTCGCGGAGATCCCGGAAACGGCCGTGTCCGGGCACCTCGATATTTACACCCGGCTTCACGATGACCTCCGGGACGCCCTCAGCCAGGACGCCACGGCTCACAGCCCTGAACCGAAGGACTCCGCGCAATGAGCAGGCTTGACCAGGTTCTTGTCAGCCGCGGGATGGCCAGGTCCCGCACCCACGCCGCCCGGCTGATTGCCGAGGGCAAGGTCAGCTCCGATGGCGAGGTGCTGGCGAAGGCCTCACTCCAGGTTCCGGACGGTACCGTGCTGGATGTCCAGGCCTCCGCAGAAGACATTTACGTCAGCCGCGCAGGCCACAAACTGGCCGGTGCGCTGGACGCCTTTCCCGGCGTCGAGGTCCAGGGCAAGCGGTGCCTCGACGCCGGTGCCTCCACCGGCGGATTCACCGACGTCCTTCTTCGGCGCGGAGCAAACCATGTGGTGGCGGTCGACGTCGGTCACGACCAGCTCGTCCCTGAAATCCGCAATGACGCTCGGGTCGCCGTCCATGAGGGGCTCAACGTCCGCTACATGACGCCGGCCGAGATTGGCGGGCCGGTCGAACTGACGGTGGCGGACCTGTCCTTCATCTCCCTCACGCTCGTGGCGGCGTCCCTCGCGGTTTGCACAGAACGCGGCGGTGACCTGGTCCTGATGGTCAAGCCGCAGTTTGAAATCGGTAAGGACCGGCTGGGGCGCACCGGCGTTGTCAGCTCCGAACGGGAGCGGCGCATGGCCGTCGGCAAAGTGGCGGCCGCCGCAATGGACGCAGGCCTTGATTTGAAGGGACTGGCCGTGAGCCCTTTGCCCGGCCAGGACGGAAACGTCGAGTACTTTCTGTGGATAAGGCGCGGGATTCGCACGGATCTGCCTAAGATCGAGGAGCGGGACGCGGCGGTTGCTGCGTTACTCGGAACAATCTGGCCACAGCACTAGAACCACCAGAAGGCGGAACCCGATGAGCAGGCGCGTCCTGATCCTTGCCCACACAGGCCGCGAGGAATCTCTCAAGGCTGCTTGGGAGGCATGTGCCCTGCTACAGGTCTCCGGCCTGATTCCGGTGATGCAGAAATCCGAGTTGGCGGACATGGTTAGCTTTTTCGGCCAGCTGGACCACCCGGTGGAGGTCCTTCACGACCACGTCAAGCTGTCCGACGTCGAACTCGTCATGGTGCTCGGCGGCGACGGCACGATCCTGCGGGCCGCGGAACTGGTCCGGGACGTCGATGTGCCGCTATTGGGCGTCAATCTTGGCCACGTAGGGTTCCTGGCCGAGAGCGAACGTGCCGACCTGGAACAGACTGTCGACTGGATCGCCCGCCGTGACTATACGGTGGAAGAACGGATGACCATCGACGTCCAGGTCTGGGTCCGGGGCCAAAAGATCTGGCACACCTGGGCCCTGAACGAGGCTGCCATCGAAAAAGGCAACCGGGAACGGATGCTCGAGGTCGTCACCGAGGTCGACGAACGTCCGCTGACCTCGTTTGGCTGCGACGGCGTCGTCCTGGCGACCCCCACTGGCTCCACCGCGTACGCTTTCTCCGCCGGCGGCCCCGTGGTGTGGCCTGAAGTCGAGGCCCTGCTGATCGTCCCCATCAGCGCCCACGCCCTCTTCGCCAAGCCGCTGGTGGTCTCGCCGCGGTCCCGGCTCGCGGTGGAGATCCTCAACCGAACCGACGCCAGGGGTGTGCTGTGGTGTGACGGACGGCGTTCCGTCGACCTGCCACCCGGGGCCCGGATCGAAGTGACCAAGTCCGCCACCCCGGTGCGGCTGGCCAGGACCCATCAAACGCCGTTTTCCGCACGTCTGGTCCGGAAGTTCGAACTGCCGATCCAGGGCTGGCGCGGCCCCGTTCCGCAGACCGGCACCGTGCACACCGGGCCGATCCCCGTCGTCCATACCCCGGGCGCGATGCCGTCGCCCGCTGCCCCGCGGCATGCAGGATCCGGCGCCCCCATCGATCCCTCAACTGCGAAGTGAACCATGCTTGAAGAACTGAGAATCCGCGACCTTGGAGTCATCACCGACGCCACCCTGCCGCTGGGCCCGGGGCTGAGCGTGGTGACGGGTGAAACAGGTGCCGGCAAGACAATGGTCGTCACCGCCGTCGGGCTGCTTCTCGGCGCTCGATCGGATGCTGGTGCCGTGCGCAACGGAGCCAAGAGTGCTTCCGCTGAGGCCGTGGTGAAACTCGACGCCGGCCACGCCGCCGTCCTCAGGGCGCGCGAGGCCGGCGCCGACGTCGAAGAATTCGACGGAGGCGCGGAACTGCTGCTCGCCCGCAGCGTGGGCGCCGACGGCCGGAGCCGGGCTTACCTCGGCGGACGTGCCGCGCCCGTGGGAGTGCTCGCTGAAATCGGCGAAAGCCTGGTCGTGGTGCACGGGCAGTCCGATCAGATCCGGCTCAAGAGCCCGGTCGCACAGCGGGGAGCGCTGGATAAGTTCGCGGGTGAGGGCTTCGCCGGGATTATGTCCGCCTACCAGGAACTGTATGGCCATTGGAACGCCAGCAAGGCAGCACTGGATGCGCTCCGCAGCGCTGCGCGGGAGCGGCTGCGCGAGGCGGAGTCTCTGGAGGCCGCACTGGCCGAGATTGACGCCCTGGACCCCCAGCCCGCAGAGGATGAGTCGCTCAAGGCCGAGGCCGTGAAGCTCGCGAATGTCGAGGAACTGCGAATCGCTGCGAGCACCGCTCACCAGGCGCTTATCGCCGAGGACTTTGGTGAGGGCAGTGACGCCACCGCATTGGTCGACGCCGCCAAGCGCACCCTCGAACATGTCGCCGAGCACGACGAGGAACTCGGATCCGCGGCGGCCCGCCTGGCCGAGGTGGGCTTCCTGCTGAACGACATCGCCACCGAGCTCGCCAGCTACCAGGCTGCGCTGGACACGGAGGGCCCGGAACGGCTCGCGGAGATCGAGGACCGCCGGGCCGCACTGGCCGGCTTGGTCCGCAAATACGCGCCGAGCATCGATGAGGTGCTGGTCTGGGCCGGGCAGGGCCCCGGGCGCGCTATGACGAACTCCAGGACGATTCCACCCGGATCGAGGCACTCGACGCCGAGGTGGCCCGCGCCGAGGCCGCACTGGGGAAACAGTCCACGGCCATCAGCAAGGCCCGCAAAAAGGCCGCCAGGGACCTCTCGGCCCGGGTCAGCGCCGAACTGAAGGCGCTGGCGATGGCGGACGCCACCCTGGTCATCAACGTCGATCCGAGCGGGCAGTTGGGGCCCTTCGGCGCCGATGACATCAGCTTCCTGCTCCAGCCGCACTCCGGTGCCCCCGCCCGCCCGCTCGGCAAGGGCGCCTCCGGCGGTGAGCTCTCGCGGGTGATGCTGGCGATCGAGGTTGTGCTGGCAGCCGTGGACCCGGTCCCGACGTTTGTCTTTGATGAGGTGGACGCGGGCGTCGGCGGCCGTGCCGCCGTGGAGATCGGGCGCAGGCTGGCCATGCTCGCCCAGCATGTGCAGGTGCTCGTGGTCACCCACCTGCCACAGGTGGCCGCGTTCGCCGATCAGCACATCCGGGTCACCAAAACCTCCGTGCGCGGCAGCGACGGGGCCACAGCAACGGGGTTCACCTCCAGCGACGTTCAGTTGCTTGACGAGGCCGAGCGTGTCCGCGAACTGGCCCGCATGCTGGCCGGCCAGGAGGACTCCGAATCCGCCCGGGCCCACGCCCAGGAACTCCTCGATGACGCCAGGCTCCTCCCGCAGCGCCGCTGATCGCGGGCCGCGTGACGTGGGCACAAACACAACCGGCAGCAGCCGAACAACCCGTGGAAGGCTGAATTGATGATAGGCTCGAACTCCGTGGTGCAGCGATCAAATTCCCGTGTAAATTCCCGGTTTCCGGGCTCGTCCAAGACGACCAAACACATCTTCGTCACCGGTGGTGTGGCGTCCTCGCTCGGCAAAGGACTGACGGCTTCAAGCCTCGGTCACCTGCTGCGGGCACGCGGTTTGTCTGTAACTATGCAGAAGCTCGATCCCTATCTGAATGTGGATCCGGGCACGATGAATCCTTTCCAGCACGGCGAAGTCTTCGTCACCGACGACGGCGCCGAGACTGACCTCGACATCGGCCACTATGAGCGTTTCCTCGATGAAAATCTCGAAGGCTCAGCCAACGTCACGACCGGCCAGGTCTACTCGACCGTCATCGCCAAGGAACGGCGCGGCGAGTACCTCGGCGACACCGTCCAGGTCATCCCGCATATCACCGATGAAATCAAGCGGCGCATGCGGCTGCCCGCCGAAGGCAAGAACGCCCCGGACGTCATCATCACCGAAATTGGCGGCACGGTCGGCGACATCGAATCGCAGCCGTTCCTTGAATCCGCCCGCCAGGTCCGCCAGGATATTGGCCGCGGCAATGTATTCTTCCTGCACGTGTCGCTCGTTCCGTACATTGGACCGTCGCAGGAACTCAAGACCAAGCCAACCCAGCACTCCGTGGTGGCGCTGCGCTCGATCGGCATCCAGCCCGAAGCCATCGTGATCCGTTCGGACCGCGAAGTCCCCGATGCAATGCGCGAGAAGATCGGCCGCATGTGTGACGTCGACATCGACGCCGTCGTCAACGCAGCCGATGCCCCCAGCATCTACGACATCCCCAAGACTCTGCACGCCCAGGGTCTGGACTCGTACATCGTCCGCGCCCTGGACCTGCCGTTCAAGGACGTCGATTGGACCAGCTGGGACAAGCTTCTCGACGCGGTTCACAACCCCAAGCATGAGGTTGAGGTTGCCCTCGTCGGCAAATACATCGATCTTCCGGACGCCTACCTGTCCGTGACCGAGGCCCTGCGTGCAGGCGGCTTCGCCAACAACACCAAGGTCAAGATTCGCTGGGTCCCCTCGGACGAGTGCGATACCAGTGAAGGGGCCATGCAGGCCCTCGACGGCGTCGACGCCATCTGTGTACCCGGCGGCTTCGGTATCCGCGGCCTCGAAGGCAAGCTGGGCGCCCTGAAGTTCGCCCGCGAAACCAAGCTTCCGGTCCTCGGACTGTGCCTGGGCCTGCAGTGCATGGTGATCGAGTACGCCCGCAACGTTGTTGGCCTCGAAGGTGCGTCCTCGTCCGAATTCGAGCCGAATTCCAAGTACCCGGTCATCGCCACGATGGAAGAGCAGCTCGACATCGTTGACGGCAAGGGCGACCTGGGCGGCACCATGCGCCTGGGCCTATACGAAGCCAAGCTGGACAAGGGTTCCGTTGTCGCGGAAACGTACGGCACCACGACGGTCAGCGAACGCCACCGGCACCGCTACGAGGTCAACAACAAGTACCGCGATCAGATCGCCGCGAAGGGACTGTCCTTCTCCGGTACCTCACCGGACGGCAAGCTCGTGGAATACGTGGAACTTCCCCGGGAAGTCCACCCGTACTACGTGGCGACCCAGGCCCACCCCGAGCTGAGCTCACGCCCGACCCGCCCCCACCCGCTCTTCGCGGGCCTGGTCAAGGCGGCCCTGGCACACCAGCAGGGTGCAGGAATGGAGCAGACGGACACGTCCGTTTCCGTTGCGGAGGCTAAACCGGCCCCGGCAGCAGCTTCCAAGTAAGACTGACGAAACAAAGGACGGCGCGATGCCCGGTATGTCTGAGACCCCCAATGCTGCACGGCAGGTTTCGGACGAGCCGAGCCCGCGCCGTCTTTTGTCCTCGCATAAGGTTTACGAGGGGCGGATCTGGGACGTTGTCAGCGACAGCTTCAAGCTCAGCGACGATGGCGAACCGCTGGTCCGGGACTACATCGATCACCCCGGCGCGGTCGCTATCCTCCCGATGAACGACGACGGCGACGTCCTGCTTCTACGGCAGTACCGGCACCCCGTTGGCATGGATCTCTGGGAGATCCCGGCGGGGCTGCTCGACGTCGAAGGCGAAGACTTCGTAGCGGGAGCGGCCCGGGAGCTGGCCGAGGAAGCCGACCTCATCGCCAGCCGCTGGAACGTCCTCGCGGACTTCTTCAATTCCCCCGGTTCCTCCAGTGAGGCCATCCGTATCTATCTGGCCCGCGGCCTGAGCGACGTTCCCGGACACGAGCTCCACGTCCGCACCGATGAGGAAGCCGAAATCGAACTGCACTGGACACCGCTTGATGAGGCGGTCGCGGCAGTGCTCGACGGACGGCTGCATAACCCGTCCGCCGTCGTCGGAATCCTTGCCGCCGCGGCGGCCCGTACCGATAACTTCCAGGCGTTGCGTCCGGCTGACGCGCCGTGGCCTGCCCACCCCAGCCAGCGCTGATGACTGACGTCGTGGCGGCGCCGCCCTCCGCCCCGGCCACGCCCGCCGGGGCTACGCACGCCGTAGCGCCCTCTCCGGCGCCGTCTTCCGCGCCAGCGAACTCTACTGCGCCGGCGGCTCCGGTCCGGCCCCAGACGGCGATCGACCGTGGCGTGACCGACTACCTCCAGCACATGGGAGTGGAGCGCGGCCTTGCGCTCAACACCCTTTCCGCCTACCGGCGTGACCTGGCACGCTATGCCCGGCATGTTTCATCGTCCGGGCGGGAGCGTCCCGAGGAGATCACCCGCCATGACGTAACCGCTTTTGTCCGGGCCCTCGCTGACGGGTCCGACGGCGGCTCCGTCCTCGGCGTCCGCTCATTGGCACGGACGGTGGTGGCGGTGCGCGGGCTGCACAAATTCTGGGCGCTCGAAGGCGTCACGCCGACCGACCCGGCCAGCGACGTCCACCCGCCCATGCCCGGCAAACGGCTGCCTAAAGCCATCAGCGTCGATGAGGTCACAAGGATCCTCGAAGCCGTCAGCACGGACACCGCCACCGGACTGCGGGACCGCGCGCTCCTGGAGTTCCTGTATTCCACCGGGGCACGGATCAGCGAGGCCATGGGCCTGGACGTCGACGACGTGGCACTTCAGGACGCCGGACGGACCCGGGCCGGCACGGATGCCCAGGACGCCACGGACACAGGCCCGGCCATCGTCCGGCTTTTCGGCAAGGGCTCCAAGGAACGGCTGGTTCCGCTGGGATCGTTTGGGGCGCGAGCGCTGGACGCGTACCTCGTCCGCGGCCGGCCGATGCTGGCCGCCAAGGGCAAAGGGACGCCGGCACTCTTCCTGAACGCACGCGGCGGCCGGATCAGCAGGCAAAGCGCCTGGACCATCCTGAAAACCGCCGCGGACAAGGCCGACATCACCAAGGATGTCTCGCCGCACACGCTGCGGCATTCGTTCGCCACGCACCTGCTGCAAGGCGGTGCGGACGTCCGTGTCGTCCAGGAACTGTTGGGCCATGCCTCCGTTACCACCACCCAGGTTTACACCCTCGTGACAGCCGACACCCTGCGCGAAATTTACGCCGCGGCGCACCCTCGGGCCCTCGGCTAACGCAACCTCTACGACGTCGGCCGCGGCGCACCCTCGGGCCCTCGGCTAACGCAACCTCTACGACGTCGGCCGCGGCGGGCACCGCCAGATAAACGGGCCGGACGCTAGGGTGGATTCATGAAGTGGACCGCTGTCACCCTGTGCTTCCTGCTGCGCGACGGTGCCGTCGGAACGCAGGTCCTGCTCGGTACCAAGAAGACCGGGTTCGGCGTCGGCAAAATCGTGGGGCTCGGCGGACACGTGGAACCGGGGGAGTCCCAGGCCGAGGCCGCCTGCCGCGAAGTGTACGAGGAAGCCGGAATCGTGGTCCGCGAGCATGACCTTAGGATCGCCGGGCAGATCCAATTCGTCTTTCCCGCCCGGCCGGAGTGGAACATGTCCACGAGCCTTTTCACCGCGCGCCGTTGGACCGGCGAACCCGCCGAAAGCGACGAAATTATCCCCGAGTGGTTCCATATCTCGTCCTTGCCGCTGGAGCGCATGTGGCAGGACGCCGGACACTGGTTGCCGCTGGCCTTGGCAGAGGGCACCGTGGAAGCGGTCATAACGTTGAACGAGGACAACGAGACCGTGGCCTCAGCGGAATATTCAGAGACTTGAATCGACGGGTTCTGGACAAACACTCGTATAACAGGGCTTGTTCCGGCACGGATAATCCCCTCCGGCCCCACCTGGTCAGTCCTGGGTCGCCGTGAAATTCAAGGACGCCGTGAAATTCAGGGACGTCCAACTTGGTATCGATGTGACCGATAACCGGGTGGTTGCGTCGATCATGCCAGCCATTCTTTTGCCGCGGCCAAATCGGTCTGGGCGATGCCGTGTCCCCCCGGGCGCAGGATTTGTTCTGCGTTGGCACCGTGTTGCCGTAGAGCGGTGATGAGTGTGTTGCCGTAGAGCGGTGATGAGTGTGTTGACGCTGGTGAGTGGGGCCATGGGGTCGGTCTCGCCGTTCAGGATCAGGAACCTGCTGCCGACCAGGTCAGCGGCGTCCTCCCTGTCGCCGAGGGGGTACATCCCGGAGAACGCGACCACCTGGCCCACGGCCTTGGGCTGGAGCATGGCTGTGGCCAGGGCGATGTTGGCGCCGTTGGAGAAACCTACCGCCACGACGGGGCGCCCGGCCAGGCTGTAGTGTTCCCGGGCTGCTGTCAAGAAGCCGGCCAGGTCAGCGGCGCGGGCGATGACGTCGTCGACGTCAAATACCCCTTCGCCGTGGCGGCGGAACCAGCGGAGCATTCCATGTTCCTGCACCTGCCCACGGGGCGCGAGGACCCCCGCGCCCGGGTGGAGTTCCGCGGCGAGGGAAGCGATCTCGTGCTCGTTGCCGCCAGTGCCGTGCAACATCAGCAATACCGGTGCGTCGGCCTCGCCGGGGGTGTAAACGTGCGGCCAGCCTGTGACGGTGGTGGTAATGGTGGTCATCTGCGGTCCTATCGTCCGGCCATCGCCGGGTTGTTTTCGGCCGGCAGCTGGATGCGGGCCACGGAATGTTCGATGGCTTCGCGCGAGGGCTCGAGCCACGGCGGCAGCTTCAGGGAGCGGCCGAGTTCCAGGAGCGGCTCGTCGATGTCGAAGCCGGGCGTGTCGGTGGCGATTTCGTAGAGTACGCCGCCGGGTTCGCGGAAATAGATGGAGGTGAAGTACCTTGGTGCACCCGGCCGGGCAGGATTTCATCGGGAACCGGGTCCAAAGTCGTTCTGGTTAGGACAGACTGGGTGGGCAAATATGGTGATGTTGGAAGTGGCCGGCGGTCGATACCGGCCGGTTGATTTGCAAGGAGCGTCATGTCAGGCAGTAATTTCTTTCTCGATAAGTCCGACCCGGCAAGCTGGAGAGCCTTGAACGGACTCGCATTCAAGGTCGCCGACGCCGCCCAGCAGGCCGGTGTGCCGCGATTGGTTCTTGAACTGGTCAATGTGCGGATCTCGCAGCTGAACGGCTGCGCCTTCTGCCTGGACCTGCACGTCCGCCTCGCCCGTGAGGCCGGCGCCAGCGAACAGCAGATCGCCGTGCTCCCTGCCTGGCGGGAAACCACAGTGTTCACCCCCATCGAGCGCGCCGCCCTCACGGTCGGCGAAGCAGCCACCGAACTACCCGGCCACGGGCGCCTCCAGACCGAGATGTCGGCAGCGCGCGCAGTCCTGACCGACGGCCAATATTCGGCCCTGCAGTGGGCGGCGGTCACGATGAATGCCTTCAACCGGATCTCCATCCTCAGCGGCCACCCTGTCCGCCCCCGTGCCGCGGAGGCCGGAGACCGGGGCGCTGGCCAGGAAGCCGTCGGGAGCCCGGCATGAGCAACCTCGAAACCGCCCCCCAGGAGATACTCTGCGGGCAGGACGGCCCGCCCGCAGGTGTGGAAATCCTGCCCCCGCGCGAAGTTCCCCTGGGCGGGCCCCCGCGCCATGCCCGTACGCCGGACCCTGCCGCAGAAAAAGCGCAGCCTCATCGGCTCCTGGTGCTTCCTGGACCATTATGGCCCGGACCTGGTCTCCTCCTCCGGCGGCATGAAGGTCGCACGGCACCCGCACACCGGCCTGGCCACCGTCAGCTGGTTGTTCACCGGCAGGATCGAGCACCGGGACTCCGCCGGCTACACCGCGACCGTCCAGCCAGGGGAAGTCAACCTCATGGTCGCCGGCCGCGGAATCTCCCACCAGGAACTCTCCACCGCCGACACCACCGTCCTGCACGGAGCGCAGCTATGGTTCGCGCTGCCCGAATCCACCCGCCACATGGCCCCCACGTTTGAGCACTACGCCCCTGAGCCCGTCCGCCAGGGAGCCGCCGAACTGAAAGTCTTCATCGGCTCCCTGGCCGGATCCACCTCACCGGTGGACACCTACACCCCGCCCCTGGTCGCCGCCGAGGCCACCATCAGCTCCGGCGGGATCCTGGAACTGGACCTGGACCCGTCCTTCGAACACGGCATCCTGCTCGACGCCGGGGACCTGGTTCTGAACGGCGCGCCCCTGCCGGTGGACCACCTCGCCTACCTGCCCACCGGGCAATCCCGCCTGGTCCTGGAAGCACAAGAGACCCCCGTACGGGTACTCATCCTGGGCGGCGAGCCGCTGCGGGAACAGATCGTCATGTGGTGGAACTTCATCGGACGCACCCACGAGGAAGTCGTCGCCTACCGGGCAGCGTGGCAGGCAGAAATCGGCGCGGAACCGGCCGCACCGCCCGCCGGTGGGACCTACCCCGACGGCGCCCCGAACCCCCGCTTCGGCCCGTTCCCGGAAGGAACCCCGGAGCCACTGCCCGCCCCCGTCCTACCCAACGCCCAGCTGCGCCCCCGCGGCTAAGAACCGAACAGCGGCTGCAACAATCACAAGGAGCCCCTGTGGAACCACAAACCATCACCGTCAGGCACGCACCCGAGAGCCACTGCTACGAGCTCCTCGACGGCGGCACCGCGATCGGGAAGACCGAGTACGTGCCAGCCAGCGGCCCGGCTGACAGGGAACGGATTTTCTACCACACCGAAGTAAACGACGCCTACGCCGGCAAGGGCCTTGCCTCGGTGCTGGCCAAGCACGCACTGGATAACACCGTCGCCGCAGGGCTGACCATCATCCCCGTCTGCCCGTACATCAAAAGCTGGATACGCCGTCACCCGGAGTACCAGCAGCACGCCTCACCCATCCGGCCCGCGCACCTCGCCGCCGTCGACCATGTCTACAAGCCGTAAGGTGAAGTGGGCGTGGGACTGACTTTTGAACACACCACCCTAGGCCAGCGCGTGCTGTTCGGCACCGGCAACGCGGCCGAACACCTTGCCGGAGAGATCGAACGTCTTGGCGCGAGGAAGGTCATGGTGATCGCCTCCGTCAGGGAACGGCCTGAAGCGGAGCGGATCACCGCCGGCATCGACGCCGCCCTGATCCATGACGACGTCGCCCCGCACGTACCCATCGAGAAAGCGGAGATCGCCCGGAACACGGCGATCCGCAACGACATCGACCTGCTGGTCAGCGTCGGCGGCGGCTCCACTACCGGTCTTGCCAAAGCCATCGCTCTGACCACCGGCTTGCCCATCATCGCAGTGCCGATCACCTACGCAGGCTCGGAGGCGACGAACGTCTGGGGACTCACCGAATCATCGCGTAAAACCACCGGAGTCGATGACCGTGTGCTTCCCGTAACCGTTATCTACGATGCAGCACTCACGCTGTCCCTGCCGAAGGACTTGAGCGTCGCCTCAGGCCTGAACGCCCTGGCCCACTGCATCGACTCCATGTGGGCGCCCCGGACCGACCCCATCAATCAGGCGCTTGCCGCGGAAGGCATCCGCGCCCTCAACAACGGCCTTCCAGTCATCAGCAGCAACCCGAACGACCTGCCCGGCAGGGAACGGGTCCTGTATGGGGCGTACCTCTCCGCGGTCGCCTTCGCCTCCGCGGGATCCGGCATGCACCACAAGATCTGCCACGTCCTGGGCGGCCGATGGAACATGCCCCACGCTCAAACCCACGCCGTCGTGCTCCCGCACGTCCTGGCCTTCAACGCGCCCGCCGCCACCGGCGCGGCCCACAGAATCGCGGCCGCCTTCAGTACGGAGAACGCCCTGGAAGGCCTGAACACGCTCCGGCACACACTGGGCGCACCCACAGCACTCAAAGACCTCGGGCTGGCCAAGGAAAACATCAACGAAGCCGTCCAGCTCATCCTTCCCGCCATTCCCGCCTCCAACCCCCGCCCCGTGACCGAGGAAAACCTCACCGTCCTGCTTACTGCAGCCCACGCCGGAACCTCACCGGGGTGAGCACCTCCGCTGAGCCGGCCCGCCCGTCCGCCAGCGCGTTTGAGTGTCACAAGCTCCCCGGACTCTGGTTCTCAAGCCCGTAGTGGTTCCCTGTTCGGGCCCCTCCGCTGGGGCGCATGTGGGTGAACGCGGCATACTGGTTGCCTGCTTCACTGACCGGCGAAACGCACGTCGTCGTCGTTGTCCTCACTGCCGGCCATGAAACCATGGCGTCGATCGACAGACTTTCACCGGGGATGTAACCATTGCGGCCCGGCCGGAAACAATACAGTTAGCCTGCTGCTCAGGACACTGCTTATAGGGGGAAACGTGCTTTCCGAGCGCGAATTGGCGTTTATCGCCATTCACAAAGACAACTATCCACAGGTATTCCGGTTCGTACGCCGGCGGGTGGAATCGCCGGAGATGGCCGAGGAACTGGCCGCCGACGTATTCAGGGTGGTCTGGCAAAAGTGGGACGACGCGACGTCTGTGGACACGGCGTGGCTGTTAACCGTTGCCCGGAACCTGGTGGGAAACGCTTACCGGACCCGCGACCGGCAGCTGGCCCTGCAGGACAAGCTGCGGTCCGTGGCGGTGCTGCGCTTCGGCGGTGAGTCCGGCAGCGTTGCCGTCCACGATGCGCTGTCACGGCTGAGGGAAAAGGACCGGGACATCCTGCAGCTGGCTTACTGGGATGAACTGGGACCGCGGGAGATTGCGCGCGTTTTGCAGTGCAGCGAAGCCGCCGCGAAGGTGCGCCTGCACCGGGCCCGCGCGGCGTTCCAGAAGCACCTGCCCGCGGGGACCGCATCGATCACGTCAGAATCAGCCACGCAAAGAATGGGCGCATGAGATGGACCCGATCAAGAACATGATGTCCGGTGCGGATCCGCTGAACCGGGACACATCCGAGGAGCCGGACGGCGAATCGGCCCTGCGCCGGATGCTCACCGAACCGGTGGCGTTCAGCGACAGTCGGCCGCCCAACGTGGCCACACTGGAAGAAGTCCGCCGCCGCAGGCGTGCCCGACGCGCAGGCCCTGGCTGGCATCGCCGCCGCGGCCGTGACGGTGGGAGTGCTCGTGGCTACGAACCTGGGATCCTTGACCTCTGCACCCGCACCTGCCGGAACGGCGGAGCCCACCGTAACGGCGACGGCACCGGCACCGGCCACAGGGACAGCAACACCAACACCGATGCCATCAGCGGCATCCTCCGCCGCGCTGGCGGTTCCCGACGGGCCCACGCCCGCTCCGGCGGCATGGCTGTCCTATACGGATGCCACCGGTCAGGCATCGTTCGACATTAAAGAGGGATGGTCGGTTCAAACGGTTGTGCGCAGCGGTCCCGGCTCGGACCAGCCGCCGTTCATTTCCCTTGATGTGCACAACTCTGCCAACGCGCTGATCGCGAAGCTTGACCTCGTATATGACGCGGCCATGGGTACTTGTGCTGACCCGAAGCCATTTGCAATTCTCGACTCCGTGGACCTTGACATTCCGCAAAAGCCCAACAAGGTGAAGGAGTTTTCGGAGTACAAGGGTTTGCCCTGGGGGCCGTCCCGCTTCACGTACACAATCATCGAAGGCGACAGCGTCTTCGGCAGCGTTGCGTTGTCCGAGGACCGTTCCGTGAAGGAGCCGCTCATCTGCACCTACACCAATGGCATCATTGCCCCGACTGGCGTGCCGTTCGCCTATTTCGGCGACGTGAATTACCTCGAAGCCGATGGATCCAACGCCCCGCTGGCATTCGATTCCGTCGCCGAGGCGAAGGCCTACATGACGACGCAGGACTACCTGGACCTGAAGAGGATGCTCATCTCGCTGGAGCTGTGGCCAATGAAATAGCGCCAGCCGCACATGACGGCGGGCCGGTCACCTCGAAGGGTGGCCGGCCCGCCGCTATGTCTCCTGGCGGCAGGAAGTTACGGCAGGTGCCGTTCGTCGGCGCCGTTGTATTCACTCAGGGGCCGGATCAGGGAGTTCGACTCCTGCTGTTCCATGATGTGCGCGGTCCAGCCGGTGATGCGGCTGGCGACGAACAGCGGGGTGAACGTGGCCGTGTCGAAGCCCATGAGGTGATAGGTGGGGCCGGCGGGGTAGTCGAGGTTGGGTTTGATCGCCTTGGCCTCCTCCATCGCTGACTCGAGTCCGTTGTAGAGTCCGAGCAGTTCGGGCCTGCCGTAGTGGGCGATCATTTTGTCCAGGGCCGCTTTCATGGTGGGCACCCGGGAGTCGCCGTGTTTGTAGACGCGGTGCCCGAAGCCCATGACCTTCTTCTTCTGGGCGAGGGCGTCTACCATCCAGGCCTTGGCACGGGTGGCAGCTTCTTCGAGCGATTCTTCGGAGCGGATGCCGATTTCGTCGAAGGTGTGCATGACGGCTTCGTTGGCGCCGCCGTGCAGGGGGCCCTTGAGTGCGCCGATCGCACCGGTAACGGCGGAGTGCAGGTCCGAGAGGGTGGAGGTGATGACGCGGGCGGTGAAGGTGGAGGCGTTGAAGGAGTGTTCGGCGTAGAGGATCATTGAGACGTTGAAGGCGTCGACGACTTCGGGGACCTGTTCCTCGCCGAAGGCCATCCACAGGAAGTTCGCGGAGTAGCCCAGGTCGTTGCGGGGTTCGATGAGGTCCTGTCCGTGGCGGCGGCGCTGGTCGTAGGCGACCACGGCGGGCATCGCGGCGAACAGGTCGATGGCTTTGGCCAGGTTGGCCTCGCGGGAGGAGTCTTCGGTCAGCGGGTGCCGGGCGCCCATGACGGAGGCTGCGGTGCGGCAGACGTCCATCGGGTGGGCGGTGGTGGGGATGGTGTCGATGACTTGTTTGACCACCGGGTCGAGGGCGCGTCCGGCCCGTTCCCTGGCGGTAAATTCGTCCAGCTGCCCGGGCGTCGGCAGTTCGCCGTTCCAGAGCAGGTAGGCGACCTCCTCGAAGCTGCAGCCAGCGGCCAGCTCCTGGACGGGGTAGCCGCGGTAGAGCAGTGAGTTGGTGTCCGAGTTGACCTTGGAGACCGCGGTGTAATCCACCACGACGCCGGCAAGACCCTTCTTGATGCCTTCATCAGCCATGCTGAAACTCCTTCGTTCCTTGTCGCCTGTTGTGCCGGCAGGAGCCGGAAATCTGTGGGGTCCACTGACCGGGAACCCGGAGCGAGCTGCGGGCCTGTATCGGTTCCACAGTACGCTCAGCAGCCCCCCGGCACCACGGACCCGAAGCCGCGGGATCGCGTCCGTAGGCCGGTCGCCGTCGCCCGTACCGGGCCATGCAAAAGCCGCGCGCAGGTGGCAATTGCTAGGTCGTGGCCGTCTGCGCCGACGTGATCGCTTCCATGGCGCGGTCCGTGACCTCGTCCATGGCGCCGATCCCGTCAACCCGGGCAAGGATGCCGCGGCCGGCGTACTTCGCGACGACCGCCTCCGTCTGGTCGTAGTACAGGTCAAGGCGGTGCCGGATGACGTCCTCCGTGTCGTCGCTGCGGCCGGTCTCCTTCGCACGGCCGAGCAGCCGGCTCACGAGTTCCTCGTTGTCGCCCGTGAGTTGCAGGACAACGTCCAGTGTCTGCTCGTCCGCGGCGAGGAGCTCATCGAGGTAGTCGACCTGCGCCGTGTTGCGCGGGTAGCCGTCCAGCAGGAAACCGTTCCCGACATCGTCCTCGCCCAGACGGTCACGGACCATCTTGTTGGTTATGCGGTCCGGCACGAAATTTCCGGCGTCCATGTACTTTTCGGCTTCCGCCCCCAGGGGGGTCCCGCCCTTGACGTTGGTACGGAAGATGTCGCCGGTGGAGATCGCCACGATTCCCAGGCGTTCCGAAATGTGTTCCGCCTGGGTGCCCTTGCCGGAACCGGGAGGTCCAATAATTATCATTCTCGTCATCGTAAGATACCTTTCGTCGGTGGTGTGCCGGCCTGGGGCCGGACGCCTGCGGGAGCTACTGGCCGGGAATGCGGAAATTGAAGACCCCTGTGTCAAAGCGGTTGTACGCCTCGTAATCGACGAGGTCGTACAACCTCGCGCGGGTCAGCATGCTGGAAACCTGAGCCTCCTGGGTGCCGTCGGCCTGGATGGCTTCGAGGACCCGCTCTGCGGCCCCCATGGCACTGCGGAGCAGCGTGACGGGATAGATCACCATGTTGACACCGGCGCCCGCCAGCTCATCCACCGTGAACAGGGCGCTCTGGCCGAATTCGGTCATGTTGGCCAGGATCGGCACGTCGACGGCGTCGCGGATCGCCTGGAATTCGCTGAGGTCCTTCATGGCCTCGGGGAAGATCGCGTCTGCGCCGGCGTCCACGAGTGCCCGGGCGCGGTCCTGCGCGGCCTGGAGCCCGTCCGTGGCGCGGATGTCGGTCCGGGCCATGATCAGGAAGTTCGGGTCCCGGCGTGCGTCGGCGGCCGCACGGATGCGTTTGGTGGCCGTGTCCACGTCCACCACGTTCTTACCGTCCAGATGGCCGCACCGCTTCGGATTGAACTGGTCCTCGATGTGGCAGCCGGCCAGGCCTGCGTTCTCGAGTTCCTGCACGCTCCGGGCGACGTTCATCGGCTCGCCGAAGCCGGTGTCGGCGTCCACGATGCAGGGCAGTTCCGTCATCCGCGCGATTTGCCCGGCGCGGGTGGCCACCTCGGTCAGGGTGGTCAGCCCGATGTCTGGCAAGCCCAGGTCATTGGCCAGGACGGCGCCGGAAATATAGACGCCGGCGAAGCCTTTTTCCTCGATCAGCCGTGCCGAAAGCGGATTGAACGCGCCCGGGAACTGGGCGATGGTGCCGGAGGCGAGGATCTCGCGGAACCGGAGCCGTTTCTGCTCGGGGGTGGTATGGGAGTACAGCATCAGAACAGGCCCTTCGGTGCGGCCGCGAAGTCGATCACGCCGTCGGCGGCCTGGATGTTGAGCTGGTCCAGTTCGCCGGCGGCGAGTTCGGGCAACCGTGCGGCGGCGGCCAGGAAGCGCTCGATTTCGTCGTCGGCGACCAGCCCGGCGGCGAGGGTGCGGAACTTCTGCACGTATTGGTCGCGGGCGAACGGCCGGGCGCCAAGGGGGTGCGCGTCCGCTACGGCGATCGAATCGGTAATGACGGTGCCGTCCGTCAGGGTGATCTCCACCGAGCCGCCAAAGGCCTTCTCCGAAATGTCGAGGGAGTGGTAGCGTCGCGTCCATTCCGGGTCCTCGACCGTCGTGACCTTGTGCCACAACGCGACAGTGTCGGCCCGCCCGGCCCGCCCGGGGGAGTAGGAATCGACGTGGTGCCAGGAACCGTCCTGCAGGGCGACCGTGAAGATGTACGGGATCGAGTGGTCAAGGGTCTCGCGGCTGGCCGTGGGATCGTACTTTTGCGGGTCGTTGGCGCCGGAGCCGATCACGTAGTGGGTGTGGTGGCTGGTCTTGATCAGCACGGAAGCCACGTTGGCCGGGTCCGTGGCCTCAGGGTGTTCACCGTGGAGCTTACGGGCCAGGTCGATCCATGCCTGAGCCTGGTATTCGGCGGAGTGTTCCTTCGTATAGGTGTCGAGGATGGCGCGCTTGGCTTCGCCGGCTTCGGGCAGCGGCACCTGGTAGGAGGCGTCCGGGCCGTCCAGCATCCAGGCGATGACGCCGTCCTCGCCCTCGTAGATCGGCACGGGCGAGGTCTGGCCGCGCATGGCGCGGTCCGCGGCTTCCACAGCCATCTTGCCGGCGAACGCCGGGGCGTGCGCCTTCCAGGTCGAAATCTCACCCTTGCGGGACTGCCGGGTCGCGGTGGTGGTGTGCAGCGCCTGGCCGACGGACTGGAAGATGGTCTCGACGTCGAGGCCCAGCAGCGTCCCGATGCCGGCGGCGGCGGCGGGGCCCAGGTGGGCGACGTGGTCAATCTTGTGCTTGTGCAGGCAGATGGCCTTGACGAGGTTGACCTGGATTTCATAGCCGGTGGCGATGCCGCGGATGAGGTCGTGGCCGGTCGCGCCAACGTGCTGGGCTACGGCGAGGAGCGGCGGGATGTTGTCTCCCGGGTGGGAGTAGTCCGCGGCCAGGAAGGTGTCGTGGTAGTCCAGTTCGCGGACGGCGACGCCGTTGGCCCAGGCTGCCCATTCCGGGGAGACGCGCTCGCCGATGCCGAACACCATCGAGCCCTTGCCTCCGGTGGTGGGGCCGTGGGTGAGGGCCTGGGCCCGGGCCGCGACGATCGGGGCGCGGTTCAGCGAGGCGATCGCCACGGAGGCATTGTCGATGATCCGGTTGATGACCATGTCGGTGACGTCAGCGGTGACGTCCACCGGATCAGCGGCGACCCTGGCGATCTTGTAGGCCAGCTGGTCCTCGCGGGGCAGATTTTCCTCGCTCTTGTAAACGCGGACGTGGTGTTCCTTAACCATGGTGCTCCTTCAGTGAGGCGTTTGCGTGGCTTTGACGTGGGAAAGACTGCGGTGCAGGTGAAGCGTGGTGGCGGCCTCAGCCAGCCGGGGATTGCCGGCAGCGATTGCCTCGGCGATCGCTGCGTGCTCGGCCGCAGCGGCGGTGAGCCGTGCGGCGTCGTCGGCGGCCAGGCGGCGGACGCGTACGAGGTGGACGCGCAGGCTGCGCATGGCCTGGACGAGGTACGCATTGGTGATCGCGGAATCGATCGCCGAATCCAGCCGCCCGACCAGACCGTAATAGTCCTGCAGGGCCGGTTCCTTGCCGCCGATCAGTTCCGGGGCCTGGAGCAGCTCGCGACGGAGCTGTTCGAAGGTCGCAGGATCGCCGCGCTCGGCGGCCAGGGCAGCGGCCTTCCCTTCAAGGGTTTCGCGCAGCTCGAACAGCTCATCGATGTCGTCAAGGGAGATGTCGGTGACGACGACGCCGCGGCCACCCGCCGTTGTGGTCAGTCCCTCCGCGGTCAGCCGGCTGAGCGCCTCCCGCAGCGGCGTCCGCGAGATCCCCAACCGTTCGGACTGCTCGACTTCGGCCAGCACCGTACCGGGTGCCAGCCGCCACTCGATGATGTCTTCACGCAGGGCCGCATAGGCCTTGTCGCTGGCGCGCATCCTGCCTCCTTCGCCAATTGCCCTCAGTGTATACATTCATGGGCATTTTTGGAAGCAAGTCGCCAATATTCGGCACAAATCCGGCTCTCTGTATACAGGAACTCTTGTGTTGGCCATCTCCCGGAGCTACCATGAGCCCATCACAACGTCGTGGACAGGATCCAGGGTATGGTCGCCAGGAACTACCAGAACAGCTACGAACGCAGCCTGAATGAGCCTGACGGCTTCTGGCTCGACGCCGCAGACAAAATCTCATGGTCCACCCCACCGCGTCTGGCACTTGACGCCAGCCGCGCCCCGCTATACGGCTGGTTCCCGGACGGGGCCATGAACACCTCCTATAACGCCCTGGACCGCCACGTCGCGGCAGGACGCGGCGGGCAGGACGCGCTGATCTACGACTCCGCCATGCTGGGAACCCAACAGCGCTTCAGCTACGCCGAACTCACCGCCCTCGTCGCGCGGTTCGCAGGCGTCCTGCGCAGCCACGGCGTCGGCAAGGGCGACCGCGTGGTCATCTACATGCCGATGATCCCGGAGGCCGCCATCGCGATGCTGGCCACAGCCCGGCTCGGCGCCGTGCATTCGGTGGTCTTCGGCGGCTTTGCGCCCAAGGAACTCGCCGCCCGGATCCGGGACGCTGCACCTGCCGCAGTGGTCACGGCTTCGGGCGGAATCGAGCCGTCCCGCAGGATCGAATACCTCCCTGCCGTAGCGGAAGCCCTCGCGCTCGCAGGAACACCGGAGACGCCCGTGCTCGTCAAGGCCCGGGAGGGATTTGCCGCGCAAGCCGCCGACCATGCCGGCTGGCTCGACTGGGAGACGGAAATGGCCGCCGCCACGCCCGCAGCACCGGTCGACGTGCAGGCGACGGATCCGCTCTACATCCTCTACACCTCAGGCACCACCGGGGCCCCGAAAGGCGTGGTTCGGGACAACGGCGGCTATGCCGTGGCCCTGAACTGGACCATGGACAACATCTACGACATCGGTCCCGGAGACGTTATGTGGACGGCGTCCGACGTCGGCTGGGTGGTGGGGCATTCCTACATCGTGTACGGGCCGCTCCTTGCCGGCGCCACGACCGTCCTCTACGAAGGCAAGCCCGTGGGCACTCCCGACGCCGGGGCCTTCTGGCGCGTGATCCGGGATCACCGGGTCAACGTGCTGTTCACCGCGCCCACCGCCCTGCGCGCCATCAGGAAAGCGGACCCGGAAGCGGCGCTGCTCCAGGACTACGACACCTCCAGCCTGCGGACCCTGTTCGCCGCAGGCGAGCGGCTGGATACCGACACGTTCCACTGGGCCTCCCGGATCCTGGGCGTCCCGGTAGTGGACCACTGGTGGCAGACCGAGACCGGCTGGGCGATCTGCGCCAACCCCCGCGGACTCGACCAGCTGCCGATCAAGGCCGGATCGCCCAGCGTGCCGATGCCGGGGTACAGGTTGAGTGTCGTCGACGGCATGGGCGGGGACGTCGACGCCGGCACAGAAGGCAACATCGTCCTCGGCCTGCCCTTGCCGCCGGGTACCCTGACGACGCTCTGGGGCAACGACGAACGCTACGTCTCTTCCTACCTGGCAGCATTCGATGGCTACTACGCCACCGGGGACTCGGGCTACCGGGACGAGGACGGCTACCTGTTCGTGATGGGACGGACGGATGACATCATCAACGTCGCAGGGCACCGGCTATCGACCGGTGCGATGGAACAAGTGCTCGGCCAGCACCCTGCCGTCGCGGAATGCGCGGTGATCGGCCTCGCGGACCCGCTGAAAGGCCAGCGGCCCAGCGGCTACGTGGTCCTCAAGTCGGGGGTCGACGTGACCGGCGAGGACCTGGGTAGGGAGCTCATCGCGATGGTCCGGCGGGACATCGGGGCAGTCGCGGACTTCAAGCACGTCACCGTGGTGGAGGCGCTGCCAAAGACGCGTTCGGGAAAAATCCTGCGCAAGACCATGCGCCAGATCGCTGACGGAGACGAGTACGTGGTGCCGTCCACGATTGAAGACGCCGGCGTGATCGATCAGCTCATCGGGGTGTTGCGGCCCGCGGCGGGGGAGTAACCGGGGGAGTAACCGCCGCCCTTGCCTCCGCGGTCCCCGCCGTTTCGACGGTTCCGCGCCCGGACGACGTCGGCGCGCGTCGAGTGCGCACGAACCCGTCGAAACGGACGGCCCGGTCCGCCCCTACGACGCGGGCCGGCTCAGCCGGTATTCGTTCTCCGGCCGGCCGGGCGCTCCGTAACGGGCTGTCCGGGACACGATGCCGGCGTCGGCGAGGTATTCGAGGTAGCGCCGGGCCGTCACCCGGGACATGCCGAGCGCGTCCATGACCTCGCTGGCCGAAACGGCACCGGTCCGGCTGGCGAGGAAACTTTGCACGGACTCAAGGGTGCCGGCGGAGAGCCCCTTGGGCAGTGGCAGTTCCGACGGAGTCCGCAGGCTCGCGAACGCCTGGTCCACGTCGCTTTGCGACGTCACGGCGCCCGCGGCCGCTGTCGCTGACGAGGCCAGCTGGTCCCGGAAGAGCCGGTATTTGGAAAGCTTGTCCTCGAAGGTGGCGAAGGTGAACGGCTTGATCAGGTACTGGACGACGCCGGTTGCCACCGCACCGCGGACGATCGCCAGGTCTCGGACGGCGGTGATGGCGATAATATCCGCGAGGAAGCCGGCGGCGCGCATCCGGCGGGCGATATCCAGTCCGTGAAGGTCAGGGAGATTCATGTCCAGGAGTACGAGCTCCACAGGCTCGCCGGCCGCCGCGAATTCCGTCATCAGCCGCAGGGCCGACTGACCGTCCGGCGCGGACCCGGCCAGCGTGAAGCCATCCAACCGGCCGATATAGGCGGCGTGCGCGGCCGCAGCAATGGGTTCGTCTTCGACGACCAGGACGCGGATGCCGCTCATGGCTGAAGCTCCGCCGTCGCCGGCTGCCCTGCCCCGGCCGCCCGGTCCGTCCGGCCCGGCGGCGCCAGCGGAAGCCTGACCCTGAACAGGGCACCGGACGGGCTGGTGATACTCATGGTTCCGCCGAGCCGGTGCACGGCCTGCCGGACCAAGGCCAACCCGAGTCCACGGCCCGCAGGACCGGCGGCCTTGGTGCTGAAGCCGTAGCGGAAGAGCTCCTCCACCGCAGCCGGGTCGATCCCGGGGCCGCTGTCCTCCACCATGATTTCCAGCTCCCCGCCGGAGGCATGGACCGTCAGTTCAACGAGCTTGGGCGCGGGGGCCGCCGCCGCGGCGTCGATGGCGTTATCCAGGAGATTGCCCACGATGGCGACGAGATCCTGAACAGCCAGCCCGCTGGGGGCGGCGGAACCGGCCGCGTTGAGGGTCAGTTCGACACCGAGTTCATTGGCCTGGGCGGTCTTGCCCATGATCAACGCGCTCAGGACCGGTTCTTCGATGGAACCTACGACGTCGTCCGTCAGCCGCTGGCTGAGGTCGAGATCGCGGGTGGCGAAATCCAGTGCCTCCGCGCCGCGACCGAGCTCCATCAGCGACACGATCGTGTGGAGCCGGTTGGCGTGCTCGTGGGTCTGTGCCCGAAGGGCTTCGGACAGTGTGCGCATGGTTGCGAGTTCGCTGCCCAGGGACTCAATTTCCGTGCGGTCGCGAAGCGTCGCCACGGTGCCGAATACCGCCGGCCGCCGCCCGCCGGGCCCGGGTTCCGGTCCCAGTGCCGGTCCCTGGTTCACCACGAGGATCCGGGAGTCCGTCAGATGGAGTTCGTCGTGCGCGGTCCGACCGGATTCAAAGAGTTCCTTCAAGCTCGCATCGAGCGGAAGTTCTGCCAGCGATGGTGCCGGCTGGACGTTGAGGGTCCCTGCTGCCGGGGTGGAGCCGCCCGGCGTCCATCCGCCGGCGTCATTGTGCCGGACCAGGGCCCAGGAGGTCGGCGGCCTGATTGTTGTACATCACCACCGCGCCTTTGGGATCGATCAGGATCACGCCCTCCCGGACGGAATGAAGGACCGATTCGTAATAGGCGAACAGCTGGGCAAGCTGTTCGGGCCCCCAGCCGCGGGTCACCCGGCCCAGGTAGCGGCCCAGCAGCCACGAGGCAGCCGAACCACCTGCCAGCAATGCCAGCCCGATCCCGAGCAGGGCCGGCAGCCTTCCGAGGACCGCGACATCGACTGTATTGATCGTGACGCCTGCAGCGACGAGGGCGCGCACAGTTCCATCGTCGGCCTTCACCGGGACAATCGTGCGGACCGAGGGGCCGAGAGTCCCCGCGGTGACCTCGGTGTAGTTTTCGCCTTGGAGTGCCTCGTCGATGGAACCTATGTAGGGCCTGCCGAGTTCCTCGTCGCGTGGATGCGTCCAGCGCGTCCGGTCCGTGGCCATGATGGTGACGAAGTCCGCGTCGGCGTCGGCCATGACCTTCAGGGCATATGACTGCAGCAGGGCTGACGGATCCGGTGCGGACGCGGCGTCCAGGACGAGGGGATTGTCGGCCACGGCGGACGCGATAGCCGCCATCCGCTGGCCTGCCTCGTCGTAAGCCTGATCGCGGGCATCGACGAACGTGGCGGTGCCGAGCAGCGCGGTGAGCGCCAGCACGAAGAGCAGGTGTGCGACGAAAAGCCGGCGCGCGATGCTCCAGGGGTGAATCATGAGCGCCTCCTGCGACCAATATGAACAGAACGGTGATGCACGTCACCGTGTCATCAATGATGGATATCACACCGGACCGACGCGGTCGGCTCAGAACCGGAACCCCGTCTTACAGACTATCCACAAGGAGAAAACCATGGCCTCTCAACGAGGAGGGTCGGCTGCGCAGGGCACCAAGCGCCGCAAGGGACTCGACAAGTCCCATTATCTCTATATCGCTGTTATCGTGGCCGTTGTCCTCGGCGCCTTGGTCGGGCTAATGTTCCCGGAGGCCGGCAAGTCCCTGAAGCCGTTGGGCGAAGGCTTCATCAAACTCATCAAAATGATGATCGCGCCGATCATCTTCTGCACGATTGTGCTGGGCATCGGCTCGATCGCCAAGGCGGCCACAGTCGGCAAGGTCGGCGGTCTTGCAATGGGCTACTTCGTCATCATGTCCACCTTCGCGCTGGCCATCGGTCTCGTCGTCGGGAACCTGATCCACCCGGGCGAGGGGCTCAAGCTCGCCCCCTATGACCCGACCAAGAAGGCTGCCACGGACAGCACAGTCGACTTCCTGCTGGGCATCATCCCGTCCGATATCCCCGTGCTGCCGACTCTCTTCGCGGCGATCCTGGTCGGCTTCGCCCTCCAGAAAATGGGCCCTCAGGGCGCCCCGATCCTCAAGGCCATCAGCCATGCACAGGTCCTCGTGTTCCGGATCCTCATCATGATCATGTGGGTGGCGCCCGTCGGTGCCTTCGGCGCAATCGCCGCCGTAGTCGGCGCCACCGGCGTCCAGGCCATCGTCAGCATGGCCACCCTGATGATTGCCTTCTACATCACCTGTGCCATGTTCATTGTGGTGATCCTGGGCGGTCTCCTTAAGGTTGTCACCGGCGTCAACATCTTCCGGCTGATGAAGTACCTCGGCCGCGAATACCTGCTGATCTTCTCCACGTCCTCGTCCGAAGCCGCCCTGCCTCGGCTCATCGCCAAGATGGAGCACCTCGGCATCTCCAAACCGGTCGTCGGCGTCACCGTCCCCACCGGCTACTCCTTCAACCTCGACGGCACGGCCATCTACCTGACCATGGCGTCGCTGTTCGTGGCCAACGCCATGGGCACTCCGCTGGACCTCGGCGCCCAGATTTCCCTGCTGATCTTTATGATCATTGCCTCGAAGGGCGCTGCCGGCGTCACCGGTGCCGGCCTGGCCACCCTGGCCGCAGGTCTCCAGGCACATGCACCGCAACTGATGGGCGGCGTCGGCATGATCGTGGGCATCGACCGGTTCATGTCCGAGGCGCGGGCGCTGACGAACTTCACCGGCAACGCCGTTGCCACGGTCCTGATCGGAACCTGGGTCAAGGAGATCGACGGCCGCCAGCTCGAACGGGTCCTCTCGGGCGCCGAACCGTTCAACGAGCAGACCATGATCGCGGGTCACGCAGCTCCCACGGATGACCACACCGAAGTCCCGGCCGTCGTGGCACCGAAGCAGCCGGTACCGGTCAACGCCTGACGCCGGAGCGTGGAGCTTTCCGCACGGACGGGTCCACCTGCTGTAACACTGATGCCCGGGAGCGACGCTTCCGGGCATCAGTGTTCTCCGGGTACGCCATCCTTGGACTTCTACTGGAAGGTCAAGGCTTGACGCCGGGCTGTTACCAAGGTTCGCGCAATACGGTGCCGGGCGCTGTAACCTTGGTGAGGAACAGGATCGGCGCTGGCACTCCAGCAGCAGGACATCATCGTCATCGAAAGTGTGGATAGATACGTGAGTAGCGAACAGGGTTCAGCAACTCTGGAAGGCACCGGACTCGATCTGGAAGATTCGGTCATGGGTCCCACCGGACGTCCCCAACGCGACTTCCCCGAGCCCGCGCCGCTGTCCGCGCACGGTCCCGCGCGGGTCATCGCGATGGTCAACCAGAAGGGCGGAGTCGGGAAGACCACCTCGACCATCAACCTTGCAGCCGCACTGGCCGAATACGGCCGCCGCGTCCTCGTTGTCGACTTCGATCCGCAGGGCGCCCTTTCGGCGGGCCTGGGCACAAACCCCCACGAGCTTGACCTCACGGTTTACAACGTGCTGATGGACCGCAAGGTCGACATCCGCGACGCCATCCAGAAGACCGGCGTCGAGGGCGTTGACCTGCTGCCCGCCAACATCGACCTTTCCGCCGCTGAGGTGCAGCTCGTGAACGAGGTCGCCCGCGAACAGGTCCTGGACCGGGCCCTGAAAAAGGTCGAGGACGATTATGACGTTGTCCTGATCGACTGCCAGCCTTCGCTCGGCCTCCTGACCGTGAACGCCCTGACCGCCGCCCACGGTGTCATCATCCCGCTGATCTGCGAGTTCTTTGCGCTGCGCGCGGTGGCCCTGCTCGTGGAAACCATCGACAAGGTCCAGGACCGCCTGAACCCCAGGCTGCAGGTCGACGGCGTGCTAGCCACAATGTACGACGCCCGCACCCTGCATGGCCGCGAGGTGATTGCCCGCCTCGTGGAGGCTTTCGGTGACACGGTCTTTGAAACTGTCATCAAGCGGTCCATCAAATTTGCTGACGCCACAGTGGCGGCCGAGCCCATCACCGCGTACGCCGGCAACCACGCCGGGGCCGATGCGTACCGCAGCCTTGCCAAGGAGCTCATTTCACGCGGCGGCGCACCCTAGGCAGGCCCGTGACAGGAGCAGACATTCCAGCGGTTGAGTCCGCCGGGCCGGCGGAGGCCAAGAAGCCCGGATTCGAGGTGCGGCTCGCCAATTTCACGGGCCCGTTCGATCTTCTGCTGGCCCTGATTTCCAAACATCAGTTGGACATCACCGAAGTTTCCCTTGCCACGGTCACCGATGAATTCATCAAGTACATCAGGCGCCTGCAGCAACTGGGCGCGGAGTGGGCGCTCGATGAGGCCAGCGAATTCCTGGTCATCGCCGCCACGCTGCTGGACCTCAAAGCCGCCCGGCTCCTGCCGGCCGGCGAAGTCGAGGACGACGAGGACATTGCCCGGCTGGAGGCCCGGGATCTGCTGTTCGCCCGGCTGCTCCAGTACCGGGCCTTCAAACAAGTTGCCGGGATGATCGGATCCACCCTGGACCTGGAATCCGGACGCTACCCCCGCCAGGTTGCCTTGGAAGGACATTTCGCCGCACTGCTGCCCGAACTGCTGTGGCGGCACACCCCACAACAGTTCGCGGCCCTGGCCGAAACGGCCCTGAAGCCCAAGGAGTCAGCCCCCATGGAGGTGGCACTGGTCCACCTCCATGGCGGCAGCCCGGTCAGCGTCAGGGAGCAGGCCGAACTGCTCGGTCTCCGGCTGCGGCAGGGGACACCGCTAAGTTTCCGGGCACTGACCGCCGACGCCGAATCGGCGCTCGTGGTGGTGGCCCGGTTCCTTGCCCTGCTGGAGATGTTCCGGGACCGCGCCGTGGGCTTTGAGCAGTTGCTGCCCCTTGGCGATTTGACCGTCCGCTGGATGGCCGATGCGGATGGTTGGAGCAGCGAAAACCTCAGCGAAGACTATGGCCCGACGGACCAACCGAAGGAGCAGACGTGAACGACGTGGGTGGACCGGAGCGTGGCGCGCAGCGTCCCGGAGCGGCCCCGGCGACCGGTCCGGATGTCACGGCACTCCCGGGCGGCGGACGCGCGGCCCTCGAGGCCGTGCTGATGGTAATCGACGAGCCCGCCACGGCCGTGGCCCTCGCAGCCGGCCTGAACCTGACGGTCGACGTCGTCGAGTCCCTGCTGGCGGATCTGCAGCGGGAGTATAACGGCTATACTGTTAATGCCCCGGATGCGGACGCTGCCAGCACGACCGGCAGCAGTGCCGCCCCCCGGGGTTTTGAATTGCGGAAGATCGCCGGAGGCTGGCGGATCTACTCCCGTGCGGAATTTGCCGATATCGTCGGCGGATTCGTGCTGGAAGGACAGACAGCCAGGCTGACGCAGGCGGCGCTCGAAACGCTCGCCGTTATCGCTTACCGCCAGCCCGTGTCACGGGCAAGGGTGTCTGCAATTCGAGGAGTTAACGTTGACTCTGTTGTGCGGACGCTGACCCAGCGGGGGCTGATCGAGGATTCGGGACATGATCCCGAATCCGGGGCCATCCTGTACCGCACGACGTCGTATTTCCTGGAGCGCATGGGAATCGGCTCGGTGGCTGAGTTGCCGCAACTTTCACCCCATCTTCCGGGGCTGGAAGGGATCGATGAGTTCTACGACGCAGGAAGAATGTAGGCAGGTCAACTGTCTGCGCACGAGTATCCACCAGGGCGGATCCATTACGCCCGGCTGGCGGTGATGTCGGGAGACATGCCACGCCGGCCACCACTACGAAGGACGGGTCATGACACAGGCGGGACGCCAGGGTTCACCACGTAACAGTTCGGGACGCAACAGCGCCGGACGAAATTCCGCGCAGGGCGGCGCGCCGCGCGGCGGCAACCGCACCGGGGGAGCGGGCCAGCGCCCCTTCTCCAGCGACTTCACCAAGGGCGACCGCCCTTTTAAGCATCCCAAGCCCCGCGAAGAGGCATTCATCGATCCGGACCTGGCAGCTGACGGTACGCCCGCAGCCCGTCCGGCCGCCGGCGGCTGGAAGTCCGGCGCCCCCGCCGGCAAAACCGGCGCAGCCAAGGCAGGCGCCCGCAAACCCGGCGCCCGGAAGCCCGGATTCGGCAAGGAGCCCGGTACGCCCGGGGCGCTTAAGCCCAAGCCGCGCACCGGTGCCGCCAAGGCCGCCGGCCCCCCGCGCTTTCGGCAGCGAACGTTTCGGCCAGAACCTCGGTCCGGTCCGCAAGCCGTCCCGGAACCGCGGGCCGCGCCGCGATGTGCCGCAATCAGATCTGCACGACTCCGACGGCATCCGGCTTCAGAAGGTCATGGCTTCGGCCGGCGTCGCCTCGCGGCGCGTCTGCGAGGAAATGATCGCCGAAGGCCGCGTTGAGGTAGACGGGCAGGTCGTCACCGAGCTCGGCGTGCGGATCGACCCCAAGGCAGCGGTCATCCACGTCGACGGTCTCCGCATCCAGCTGGACGAGAACATGGTCTACATGGTGTTCAACAAGCCCAAGGGCGTTGTCTCCACCATGGAGGACCCGGACGGCCGCCCGTGCATCAGCGACTTCGTGCGCAGCACCAACCGCGGCGAACGGCTCTTCCATGTGGGCCGGCTTGATGTCGCCACCGAAGGCATGCTGCTGCTGACCAACGACGGCGAACTCGCCAACCGGCTGACGCACCCGTCCTATGAGGTTCCCAAGACTTACCTGGTCCAGGTCCGTGGGCCGTTCCCGCAGGGCATCGGTGCCGAGCTCAAGGCCGGCGTCGAACTGGAGGACGGCATCGCCTCCGTGGACTCCTTCAAGCTGGTCGACTCGACCCCGGGCCACGTGCTCATCGAGGTCATCCTTCACTCGGGTAAGAACCGGATCGTCCGGCGGCTCTTCGACGCCGTGGGCTTCCCCGTGCTGAGGCTCGTCCGCGTCAAGGTCGGCCCTATCGGCCTCGGCGATCAGCGCCAGGGCAGCATCCGCAACCTCGGCAAGCAGGAAGTCGGCCACCTGCTGGCATCTGTGGGGCTGTAACCCGTGTCCGCCTTTCGCACCCAGGGCCGGGGCCACCTGAACGGTCCGGTGTTGGTCGTGGGAACAGGGCTCCTCGGCACCAGCATCGGGCTGGGGTTACGGGGCCGCGGAGTGGCCGTGTACCTCTCCGACCCGTCGCCCACCAACCAGGCCGTCGCCGTTGATATCGGCGCGGGCCTGCCGTTGGCGCGCCTCGAGGGGGAGCAGCCGGAACTCGTTGTCGTCGCCGCACCGCCGGACGTCACCGCTGATGTGGTGGCGAAAGCACTCGCCGACTACCCGGACGCCGTCGTCATCGATATCGCCAGCGTGAAAGCAGGCATCCTTGCCGAACTTCGCGACCGCGGCGCTGACCTTGGCCGCTACGTCGGGACGCACCCGATGGCCGGTCGCGAAAAATCCGGTCCGGTCGCTGCGCGCGGCGAGCTGTTCACATCCATGCCCTGGGTCCTTTGCCCCGCCGAAGAAACGCTGGCCGGCTCCCTGCGGACTGCACGCGCGCTGGCCACGGACCTTGGTGCCGTCGTCTCCGAATTCGGTGCCGACGAACACGACGAAGCCGTGGCCCTCGTCTCGCACCTGCCCCAGGTTATGTCTTCCCTTCTGGCCAGCCGACTGCAGGGCACTCCGCCGCACGCACTCTCGCTGGCGGGAAACGGCCTGCGCGACGTCACCCGGATTGCTGCGAGCGATCCGACGCTCTGGGTCCAGATCCTCGGCGGGAACGCGGCAAAGGTGGTCGGGATCCTGCAAGGGGTCCGGGAAGACCTCAACCGGTTGATCGGCACCCTCGAGAATCCGACGGCGCCCGGCGCACGGCTTGATCTCGCCCAGCTGATCAGCGAAGGAAACGCCGGTCAGTCCCGGATTCCGGGCAAGCACGGCGGACCGCCGCAGGCATACTCCTGGCTGACGGTCCTGGTGGATGACACGCCGGGACAGATCGCACGGCTCCTGACGGAGATCGGCGAAATTGGCGTCAACCTGGAGGACCTCCGGCTGGATCATTCCTCCGGACAAAACGTCGGCATGGTGGAACTTTCCGTCCTGCCCAACAAGCACGACCTCCTCATAGAAGCCCTCAACGACCGTGGATGGCGGGTACTCCAGTAATGACCCAGGAACTGATCGAATCTGTGGACGTTGTCCGCCCCGGACGGCCCCTTGTCGTCGCGATTGACGGACCCTCAGGGTCAGGTAAATCCAGCGTCAGCAAGGAGGTGGCACGCCGGCTGCGGTTGGCCTACCTCGACACGGGAGCCATGTACCGGGCCCTGACCTGGTACTGCCTGGAATCGGGTATTGACCTCTCGGACGCGTCGGCCGTTGAAGCCGCGTCGGAGAGCTTTCCGCTGGAGGTCAGCACCAGCCCGCTGGAGGAATTCGTCCGCGTTGGCGGAGTCGACGTCACCCAGGCAATCCGCAAGCCGTCGATCTCGGCCGCAGTCAGCTCCGTCGCCACGACCCTCGGCGCGAGGACTGAGCTGATCCGCCGGCAGCGTGAACTCATCGACCAGCACCACCGCCGCATGGTGGTGGAAGGCCGGGACATCACCACCGTCGTGGTGCCGCAGGCAGAAGTGCGGATGCTGCTGACAGCCAGCGAGGAGGCCCCGGCTGCGCCGCCGCGGCATTCAGCTCGGCGGCAGCCAGACGGCCGAGCAGCTCGCCGCCCAGGTCACGCAACGCGATGCCAAGGACTCCACGGTGGTGAACTTCACAAGGGCCGCCGATGGCGTCGTCACTCTGGACTCCTCCGACCTGGACTTCGAAGAAACCGTCTCCGCCGCGCTCGAGATCGTCGACAGCATCATCAACCACCGGGCTGTCGCGCGTGACTGAGGGGCGCGCGGACGCTGTTCCAGTCCTGCCGGCCCGCTGGACCACCTTGTGGAGCCGCCCCGTGGGCTGGACGCTGGACCATGTCCTGTACCGGACCTCGGTGACCGGGCGGGCCAACGTCCCGGCGGCCGGCCCGGTCATCTTCGCCGGCAACCACATCAGCCTCCTGGACGGGCCGGTGATGTTCGGCGCCGCACCGCGGGCCATGCACATTCTCGTCAAGAAAGAGATGTTCGCCGGGTTCCTGGGGCGGGTGCTCAGCGCATCCGGCCAGCTCCCGGTCGACCGCAGCGGTGACCGCCGGGCACTGGCCACCGCGAAGAGCCTGCTCGACGCCGGCCGGTGCGTCGGGATCCTGCCCGAAGGAACCCGGGGGAGCGGCGAGGCAGCCGCGATCAACAACGGCGTCGCCTGGCTGGCGCTCCACACAGGAGCCACTGTTGTTCCGGTCTCCATCCTCGGCACCAGGATCGGCACCGAGCATGTCGACGTGGTGCCGCGGCTGCGCCGGCGGTTCCACGTCAGTTTTGGTGCGGCCCTCAATATCAGCCGCAGACCCGGCGAGACCGGGCGTGTTTCAATGGACAGGGCGGGAACCGAAATCCGTGCCGCGCTGGCGCGCCATGTCCAGGATTCAATCGAACGAACCGGGCAACCGCTGCCCGCCGCGGATTCCCCGCACGAACGTCATAACGCAGTAGCCGGGACGCCGGCAGATCACCACCTAAGGAAAGTGCAATGAGCGATACGACTCAAACCTCCGGCAAATTTGGCGCCGGCGAAGACGAATACACGCCCACCGGCACGGACCAGGTGGCCGAGAACCTTGCCGCCCTGGACGATGACGAGGCGGAGCTCCGTGCGGCCTCTCTCCGGGCAGGCCTCGACGACTACGAGCTGGACGAGGAGGACGCCGCACTCCTGAGCGGTGACTACGACGATGAGGACTTCGACGGTCCCGTCAAGCTCGATCCGGTTCTCGCCATCATCGGCCGGCCCAACGTCGGCAAGTCCACGCTGGTGAACCGTATTCTCGGCCGCCGCGAGGCAGTCGTGGAAGACACCCCCGGCGTCACCCGCGACAGGGTGATGTACTCAGCCACCTGGAACGGCCGGAACTTCACGGTTGTTGATACCGGTGGCTGGGAGCACGACGCCCGCGGCATCCACGCCCGCGTCGCCGAGCAGGCAGAAATGGCTGTCGAACTCGCCGACGCCGTACTGTTCGTTGTCGACTCCGCCGTGGGCGCGACGGCCACCGACGAGGGCGTTATGAAGATGCTCCGCAAGTCCAAAAAGCCGGTCATCATGGTGGCCAACAAGGTGGACGACTTCGCGCAGGAAGCAGATTCGGCAACTCTCTGGGGCCTCGGCTTCGGCGAGCCGTACCCGGTCTCGGCCCTGCACGGCCGGGGCGTCGCGGACCTCCTGGACCACGTTATGGACACGCTTCCCGAGTTCTCCACGATCGAAGGCCTGGAGCGCTCCGGCGGTCCGCGCCGCATCGCCCTGATCGGGCGTCCGAACGTGGGCAAGTCCTCGCTGTTGAACAAGCTGGCCGGTTCGGAGCGGGTTGTCGTGGACAACACCGCCGGCACCACCCGTGACCCGGTGGATGAGTTCATCGAACTCGGCGGCCGCACCTGGCGCTTCGTGGACACCGCCGGTATCCGCCGCCGCCAGCACATGGCACAGGGCGCGGACTTCTACGCCTCGCTGCGTACCCAGAGCGCCCTCGAGAAGGCGGAAGTCGCCGTCGTGCTCCTCGCGGTGGACGAAGTGCTCAGCGAGCAGGATGTCCGAATCCTCCAGCTGGCCATCGAATCCGGCCGTGCACTGGTTCTCGCATTCAATAAGTGGGACCTGCTCGACGACGAACGCCGGAGCTACCTGGAACGGGAGATCGAACAGGACCTGGCGCACGTTGCCTGGGCGCCGCGGGTTAATATCTCGGCCAAGACCGGCTGGCACAAGGACCGGCTTGTCCCGGCCCTGGACATCGCCCTGGAAAGCTGGGACCGGCGAATCCCCACCGGACGGCTCAATGCCTTCCTGGGCGAGCTCGTGGCTGCCCACCCGCACCCGGTCCGCGGCGGCAAGCAGCCCCGCATCCTGTTCGGCACCCAGGCCCTCCAGCCGGCCGCCGAAGTTCGTGCTGTTCACCACCGGATTCCTCGACCCGGGCTACCGCCGTTTCATCACCCGCCGACTCCGCGAAACCTTTGGTTTTGAGGGAACGCCGATCGAGGTCAACATGCGTGTGCGTGAAAAGCGTGGCAAGAAACGTTAATTCGGACACACCGGGCCGGTGGCACTGCCAAGTGTCACCGGCACCCTCCGGAATCGTGTAAGCTTTTGGAGGTGGTTCGGCCGGACTGCTTGGAGGGAAATGCTGGAGAAATACCAGGATGACTTCGAAGCGGAGAACGGCGGGACCAGCGGGCTGTAGCGCAGCTTGGTAGCGCACCTGACTGGGGGTCAGGGGGTCGCAGGTTCAAATCCTGTCAGCCCGACCTTAATGAAAACCCCGCCATTCCGGATTATCGGAATGGCGGGGTTTTCTGTTCCCCGGGCGCCTGCCGATCGGCCTATACTTTCAGCGGCGGAAAGAATAATTGACCGCCGTCGACATTAAGTGATTGACCCGAGGAAAGGCCCGTCATGAGCATCATTCCCGAAGAGCTGTCCTACACCGCGGAACACGAATGGGTGACTGCCCCGAATGCAGACGGGGTTGTGCGCGTGGGTATCACCGATTTCGCCCAGGATGCGCTCGGGGATGTCGTTTATGCCCAGATGCCCGAAGCGGGTACCAGTGTCAAGGCCAACGATGTCGTTGGTGAGGTCGAATCCACCAAGAGCGTCAGCGATATCTACGCACCGGTGACCGGCGAGGTGGTTGCCCGGAACGAGGCGCTGGACGCTGGTTCGGCCCTGATTAATTCTGATCCGTACGGCGAAGGGTGGCTGTTCGAGATCAAGCTTGCCGAGGCCGACGCGGTCGAGTCCCTGCTCAGTTCGTCGGAGTACGAACAGCAGGTAGGCTAAAGGCACGAGGCCATTCGGGCCGGGGTGCTGGATCTGGTGTTCGTCGTGAACGCCATCCAGCGTCCTTCCGAAGGGCCGAAGACCGGGGACGGCAGGTTTTCCGGACAGCATGCGTTGTTTGCAGGGGGGACACCTGCAACGAATGAGGAGGACTCAATGTTTGGGAACGAACACAGCGACACCGGTGATGGATTCGGCACGGGTGGAGTGAAAGCTTCGGAGACCACGTCGATTAACCTCACCCCGGTTCGCGAAGAACCAACGTTTACCCCGCAACTCTCTCCCGAGGAGCGGGTCGCGGTGGAGGCCCTGCCGTTTCGCTCGGCCCTGCTTGTGGCCCACAGCGGCCCCAACAGCGGCGCCCGGTTCCTGCTGGACTCGGACGTCACCTCGGCAGGCCGGCACCCGGATGCGGACATCTTCCTGGACGATGTCACGGTATCCCGCCGTCACGTTGAATTCCGCCGCACGGCGCGCAGCTTCGAAGTGGTGGACACCGGAAGCCTCAACGGAACGTACGTCAATCACGACCGGGTCGACGGAGTGGAACTGAAATCCGGCAATGAAGTCCAGATTGGCAAATTCCGCCTCACCTTCTACCTGAGCCCTGCCCGCGCAGCAGGCAGCGTCTGATTTCGGGGTAGCTGCCCGTGGCCATGGCACAAGCGGAACGGCGCGGACCCCAGGTGCTCAACATCGGGGAAGTCTTGGCTCAGCTGAGCGACGACTTTCCCAGCATGACGGCGTCGAAAATCCGGTTCCTTGAGGAAAAGGGACTCATCAACCCCCGCCGGACGGCTGCCGGTTACCGGCAGTATGCGGACAGCGACGTCGAGCGGCTGCGTTTTGTCCTCGCCCTTCAACGCGACCAGTACCTGCCGCTGAAGGTCATCAAGGACTATCTCGACGCGATCGACCGTGGTGAGCGACCGGAAAACCTGTCCGCAGGCGTGTCCGTCAGCCCGCGGGCCGTCTCCGATGAGCTCGCCACCGAGTTGCACAACCGCGTCCGAAGGCTCACCGCGGAAGAGCTCCGGGCGGAGTCGGGCGCCAGCGTTGCGCTGCTGGAGGCGTTGTTGAGTTATGGCCTCGTGAGCCATGTCAACGGAACCTTCGACGAACACGCCCTGCAGGTCGCCTGTGCATGTGCGCAGCTCGAGGGCCATGGTCTGGAACCCCGGCACCTGCGGCCTTTCCAGGCCGCCGCGGAGCGCGAATTCGGCCTCGTGGAACGCGCGGTGGCCACCCTGACATCGCGGAAGGACGCGGCTTCCCGTGCCCGTGCCGCCGAGACGGCGCGGGAAATCAGTGATCTGTGCCTGTCCCTGCACCAGGCGCTGGTCCACGACCGCATCGCAAGGATGGACAGCTAATGATTGAAGTGGAGATCGTCGGCGTACGGATCGAGTTGCCGTCCAACCAGCCACTTGTCCTGCTCAAAGAGATCCGTGGGGAACGCCACGTACCGATCTGGATCGGTACTCCGGAAGCATCTGCCATCGCGCTGGCGCAACAAGGGGTGGTACCGCCCCGGCCGATGACGCACGACCTGCTGATCGACGTCGTCGAGTCCCTGGGGCATTCCATCGTCAGCGTGAACATTGCCGCCGTGGAGGACAACATTTTCTACGGCCAGCTGCAGTTCGAAAACGGCACCACGGTCAGCTCCCGCGCCTCGGATGCCCTGGCACTGGCCCTGCGTGCCAAATGCAGGATCTGGTGTGCCGACGCCGTGATGGATGAAGCCGGCGTCCGGATCACCGAACACGATGAGGGCGAGGACACCCACACCGGGCCTGCAGTGGACGAAGAGGGTGAGCTGCGGCGGTTCCGGGAGTTCCTGGACGACGTCGAGCCCGAGGACTTCGCGGGCTGACGGCACCGCGTGGGGCGGGGCTGCACCGATGCCGCCAGCGGAAGAAACTTTCGACACGCCTTAAGATATAGGGCGAACGTCTTTGACCTTGGGCGCCGTCAGGCCTAACGTCGAAAGTACAAGTTCCCATTGCACGCGGCAGCCGGGCACCCCACACTGGAATGTGCAGCCCGGCTGAATTACACGGATGATTTCCAGTACGCTGTCGCAAAAGCAGTAGCCTGGCCGCCGCCGCATCACTCAGGGGAACTCACGACAAGGAGGGTCCACGTGAGTCCGAAAGGCGAAGCTGGCGAGCTCAAACAGCCCACTGCGGCTGGTATTGCCGTGCCGGCCAGCGGTGCCCAGGGCCTGCTGTTCACCGAGGATCTTCCTGTCCTGGACGAGGACGCGGGCTACCGCGGCCCCACCGCCTGCAAGGCTGCCGGGATCACCTACCGGCAACTGGACTACTGGGCCCGCACCGGACTCGTGGAACCGGCAGTCCGCGGAGCAGCAGGTTCCGGCTCGCAGCGGCTGTACGGCTTCCGCGACATCCTTGTCCTCAAAGTCGTCAAGCGCCTTCTGGACACCGGGGTTTCCCTGCAGCAGATCCGCAGCGCCGTTGAACACTTGAGGGAGCGCGGCGTCGAAGACCTTGCCCAGATCACGCTGATGAGCGACGGGGCGAGCGTCTACGAGTGCACGTCGGCAGATGAAGTCATTGATTTGGTCCAGGGCGGCCAGGGCGTCTTCGGCATTGCCGTCGGCCGGGTCTGGCGGGAGGTTGAAGGCAGCCTCGCGGCGCTCCCGAGCGAGCACGCCTCGGACCATCCCTTTCCCGACGACGAACTCAGCAAGCGCCGGGCTACCCGAAAGACCGGCTAGCCCGGAAACACACAGCTGAATACGCCACAGGCCGCCATCCCCACGGGGTGGCGGCCTGTGGCGTACCAGCCGACGCGCCTCGCCGACCGCCGGCCCGGCGGCCGGCCGGTTGATGTTCTGGCCCGCTCCGCGACCTCCGCGCGGCCCGTTCCGCGGCGGGTATCGTGACCGCACCGCGGCGGCTGGTCTAGCGCAGGCTGCGGTCGCGGCGGGCGCCGGAGCGGATCCCGCTGTTGGATTTCAGCAGGTTCGCCAGCAGGGCATCAAACAAGGATGCGGCGTTTTTGGCAGAGTCGCCCGGCCAGTGGTGGACGGAGTGGGCGGCGCCTTGGATCTGCTGCCAATTGGCCTGCTCGGGGATATGCGGTGTCAGCAGGAGCTCCCCGAACATGGACTGCATCTCGGAGAGCCGGAATGTGTGCTCAGCGGATCCGCTGCGCACCCGGTTGGCCACGATGCCGGCCGGAGCAAGATTCGGGGCGAATTCCTCGCGAAACAGCTGAATGGCCCGCATGGTGCGCTCGGTGCCCGCCACGGAAAACAGGCCGGGCTCGGCCACCAGCGCCACTTTGTCACTCGCGGACCACGCCATCCGGGTCAGTCCGTTCAGTGAGGGCGGGCAGTCCACGAGCACCAGGTCATAGTGCTGTTCGCTGCCGGCCAGGACCGCAGAGAGCCGGCGAAGATCGCGGCGGCCCAGGTCCGGGCGGTCGTAGATACCGCTGTAGGCCGAGCCGACGGCGACATCGAGGATAGCCGGTGCCGGGCTGTTGCCGGCGGCACGCGCCACCCATCCGCTGGGCACGACGTTATCGCCCAGACGCGCCCGCCGGGGTGCCTTGAGCATCCGGCCAATGTCCAGTTGCTCGTGCGGGTCGACGCCGAGCGCCGTGCTCGCATCCGCATGCGGGTCAAGATCGACGACGAGCGTCGGGATGCCCGCAGCAAGGGCCGCGGACGCCAGTCCGGTGGTCACGGATGTCTTGCCGACGCCGCCTTTGAGGCTGCTGATGCTGACTACTTGCACTTGAAAAACCAATACCTAACGCCGGTTGCCGAGACGGGGTCTAGCCGGCTCCTGCGTTCTTCGGAGCCGGGGGCGTCTATGCGCCACCCACCCATCATCATATGTTGATGCCCTGACTAAAACGGTCCCATTCCACTACGGTGGGTGCACAACGCACGAGTGGGACAGGCATACGGCATCGGCGCCGGGTCTTGCCCGCACCAATTAATACAACCATGACGGATAGCCTTGTGACGGTTGACACAAATATTTGTGTTTGCCACACAGGTCTTAGACACTGTGACCACTTATCTATCCACACGCACCGATGCAGGAGAAGCATGTTTTCCAAGATTCTGGTGGCTAACCGCGGCGAAATCGCGATCCGGGCCTTCCGCGCCAGCTACGAACTGGGCGCCAAAACCGTCGCCGTCTTTCCCAATGAAGACCGCAACTCGATCCACCGGCAAAAGGCTGACGAGGCCTACCTGATCGGCGAAGAAGGCCACCCGGTTCGGGCGTACCTCGATGTTGACGAGGTGGTACGGGTCGCGAAGGAGTCAGGCGCTGACGCCATCTACCCCGGCTACGGCTTCCTCTCCGAAAATCCGCGCCTCGCCCGTGCGGCCCAGGCCGCCGGCATCACCTTTGTAGGTCCGCCGGCTGAGGTCCTGGAACTGGCTGGGAACAAGGTCGCGGCGCTGGAAGCTGCCCGCCAGGCCGGCGTCCCCGTCCTGAATTCGAGCCAGCCGTCCAAGGACCTCGATGAGCTCATCGCAGCCGCCGACGTCATCGGCTTCCCGATCTTCGCCAAGGCCGTTGCCGGCGGCGGTGGCCGCGGCATGCGCCGCGTGGACACCCGCGAGGCCCTGCCAGAAGCGCTGCAGGCGGCCATGCGTGAGGCCGACGCCGCGTTCGGCGATCCGACCATGTTCCTTGAGCAGGCTGTCCTGCGCCCGCGGCACATCGAAGTCCAGATCCTGGCCGATGCCGAGGGCAATGTAATTCACCTGTTCGAGCGCGACTGCTCCATTCAGCGCCGCCACCAGAAAGTCATTGAAATCGCGCCGGCGCCAAACCTGGACGAGGGTATCCGGCAGGCACTGTACCGTGACGCCGTAAAGTTCGCGAAGGCACTGAACTACGTCAACGCCGGGACGGTGGAATTCCTGGTTGACACCGTCGGGGAGCGTGCCGGCCAGCACGTGTTCATCGAAATGAACCCGCGAATCCAGGTGGAGCACACCGTCACGGAAGAAGTCACCGACGTCGACCTCGTCCAGGCCCAGCTGCGCATCGCCGCCGGCGAGACTCTCGCCGATCTGGGCCTGTCGCAGGAGTCCGTCCAGCTTAAGGGCGCGGCGCTGCAGTGCCGCATCACCACCGAAGACCCGTCCAACGGCTTCCGGCCCGACGTCGGAAAAATCACCGGTTACCGGTCCGCAGGCGGTGCCGGTGTCCGGCTCGACGGCGGCACCGTTTACTCGGGTGCCGAGATCAGCCCGCACTTCGATTCGATGCTGGTGAAGCTGACCTGTCGCGGCCGCAACTACCCGGCGGCGGTCGCCCGTGCCCGCCGTGCCCTCGCCGAGTTCCGCATCCGCGGCGTCTCCACCAATATTTCCTTCCTGCAGGCGGTCCTGGACGATCAGGACTTTGTGGCCGGAAACGTGGCGACCTCGTTTATCGATGAACGACCCGCGCTGCTCAAGGCCCGGGTCTCCGCGGACCGTGGCACCAAACTGCTGACCTGGCTCGCGGACGTCACCGTGAACAAGCCCAACGGCGAACTCACGGTGCACACCGACCCGGCGACCAAGCTGCCGGCAACGGACGGCCTCGACGTCAAACCCGGCTCACGCCAGCGGCTCCAGGAACTGGGCCCGGAAGGCTTTGCCGCGGCACTGCGCCAGCAGAACGCCGTCGCCGTCACCGACACCACGTTCCGTGACGCCCACCAGTCACTGCTCGCCACCCGGGTCCGTACCCGTGATCTGGTGGCGGCCGGGCCCGCCGTCTCGAGCCTGCTCCCGGAGCTGCTCTCCGTCGAGGCCTGGGGCGGTGCCACCTACGACGTCGCCCTGCGTTTCCTGGGCGAGGACCCGTGGGACCGTCTCGCTGCCCTGCGCACGGCACTGCCGAACGTCTGCCTGCAGATGCTGCTCCGTGGCAGGAACACCGTGGGCTACACGCCCTACCCGGAAGAAGTCACGGTGGCCTTTGTCAACGAGGCCGCTGCCACCGGCATCGACATCTTCCGCATCTTCGATGCGCTCAACGACGTCAACCAGATGGCCCCGGCCATCCGCGCCGTCCGTGACACCGGTACGGCAGTGGCCGAGGTGGCGCTCTGCTACACCGCCGACATGCTGAACCCGGACGAGAAGCTCTACACGCTGGAGTACTACCTCGAGCTGGCCCAGAAGATTGTCGACGCCGGGGCGCATATCCTGGCGATCAAGGACATGGCCGGACTGCTTCGCCCGGCAGCGGCTGCACGGCTCGTCACAGCGCTGCGGGAGAAGTTCGACCTCCCGGTACACCTGCACACGCACGACACCGCAGGCGGCCAGCTGGCGACCCTCCTGGCGGCCGTGGACGCCGGTGTGGACGCCGTGGACGTCGCCTCGGCCTCCCTGGCCGGGACCACGAGCCAGCCGTCCGCCTCCGCCCTCGTGGCAGCGCTGGCCCACACCCCCCGCGATACCGGGCTGAGCCTGGCCAACGTCTGCGCCCTGGAACCTTACTGGGAAGCCGTCCGCCGCGTCTATGCGCCGTTCGAGTCCGGCCTGCCGGGCCCCACCGGGCGTGTCTACCAGCACGAGATCCCCGGCGGCCAGCTGTCCAACCTGCGTCAGCAGGCAATCGCTCTGGGCCTCGGTGAACGGTTCGAGGCGATTGAGGACATGTACACCGCCGCAGACCGTATCCTCGGCCGGCTCGTGAAGGTCACGCCGTCCTCCAAAGTGGTCGGCGACCTGGCACTGCACCTCGTCGGCCTGAACGCCGACCCCGCAGACTTCAACGAAAACCCGCAGAAGTACGACGTCCCGGACTCCGTCATTGGGTTCCTCTCCGGCGAACTGGGCGACCCTCCCGGGGGCTGGCCCGAGCCGTTCCGGACGAAGGCGCTGCAGGGGCGCACTATCAAGATCCGCGACGTCGAGCTCAGTGCGGAAGACAGCGCGGCGCTCAATGCGGACTCGAAGACCCGCCAGCAGACCCTGAACCGGCTGCTCTTTGCCGGACCCACCAAGGACTACCTGAAGAGTGTGGATACCTACGGCAACCTGTCCGTGCTGGATTCGCGGGACTACCTTTTCGGTCTGCAGCACGGCGCCGAGCACGAGATCGAGCTCGAGAAGGGCGTCCGCCTGATTGCCTCCCTCGAAGCCATTTCGGAGCCGGATGAGAAGGGCATGCGCACCGTCATGTGCACACTCAACGGCCAATCCCGGCCTGTTGTGGTTCGTGACCGTTCCGTGGTCAGTAACGTCAAGGCCGCAGAGCGGGCCGACACGGCCCAGCCCGGCCAGGTCGCCGCACCGTTCGCCGGGGCGGTAACACTGACAGTCAAGGCCGGCGAAGCGGTCCAGGCCGGCGATACGGTCGCCACGATTGAGGCCATGAAGATGGAGGCCTCGATCACGACGCCGGTGGCCGGCACGGTGGCGCGCCTCGCCGTCGGCGCCGTCGAGCAGGTCCAGGGTGGTGACCTGCTGCTCGTCATCGAGTAGCGCCGGGCAATAAGAAACGCGGGGTCAGATACCGCCCATCCGAAGCCATCGGATGGGCCGCATCTGACCCCGCGTTGTTGGTATCTACGGGCGGGCGGCGCCGTACATTTCTTCGATGACGGTCTCGAAGTCCTTCAGTACCTGGCCGCGCTTGACCTTCATCGACGGCGTGAGGTGGCCCGAGGCCTCCGTGAAGTCAGCGGGGACAATCCGGAAGGACTTGATGGCTTCGGCCTGGGACACCGACTGGTTGGCCCGGTTGATGAGCTCCTGGACCGTGGCCTTGACCTGGGCGTTATCGACCGCCTGCGCCACGGTTGTTCCCGCCGGCAATCCGTGGCGGCTGAGCCAGCCCGGGAGCGCTTCCTCGTCGAGCGTCACAAGAGCGCCGATGAACGGCCGGTTGTCGCCGACCACAAGGACCTGCGAGACCAGGGCATCGGCCCGGATCTGGTCCTCCAGCAGGGCGGGAACGACGTTCTTGCCGCTGGCCGTGACGATGATTTCCTTCTTCCGGCCGGTGATGGTCAAGAAGCCTTCGTCATCGAGCTGGCCGATGTCCCCGGTCCGGAGCCAGCCGTCGGCAAAGGTGTCGGCGGAGAGGTCATCGCGCTTGTAGTAGCCGCGCATAACGCATACGCCCTTAGTGAGGATCTCGCCGTCGTCGGCGATCCTGACGGCGTTTCCCGGAATCGGGGCGCCGACCGTGCCGATCTTGATCGACTGCGGCGTGTTCACGGTGATCGGCGCGGTGGTTTCGGTCAGGCCGTATCCTTCGAGGATCTGCATGCCAATGCCCTGGAAGAAGTGGCCGAGCCGCTCCCCGAGTGGTCCTCCGCCGGAGACGGCGTGCGCGACCTCGCCGCCCATCGCCGCCCGGAGCTTTCCGTAGACGAGTTTGTCGAACACGGCGTGCTTGAGTTGGAGTCCCAGTCCGACTTTCCCGGCCTGCCGGGCACGCGAGTACGCGATCGCTGTGTCCGCGGCACGGTGGAAGATGGCGCCCTTGCCGCCGTCCTCGGCCTTGGTCAGCGCAGAGTTGTAGACCTTTTCGAACACCCGCGGCACGGCGAGGATGAACGTGGGCCGGTAGCTTTGGAGGTCCGGCAGGAGGTTCTTGATGTCCGGGGTGTGCGCGACGGTGACCCCGGCGGCGACGGCCAGCACCGAAATGAAACGTGCAAAGACATGGGCGAGGGGCAGGAACATGATGGTGCGTGCGTGTTCGCTGACAACCTGGCCAAGGGACGTGGCGAGGGCGTTCTCGGAGAGTTCCACGAAGTTTCCGTGGGTCAACTCGCAGCCCTTCGGCCGGCCCGTGGTGCCTGAAGTGTAAATGATGGTGGCGATGTCCGTCAGGGATGCCTGCCTGCGCCTGGCCTCCAGATCGTCATCGCTGACGCCGGCCCCCGGCCGCACGGACCTCGTCGAGGCCGCTTCCGTCCAGCTGCCAGACATTCTGCAGCGCGGTCAGGCCCTCGGAGGTCGCCGCCTGCCGGATGATGTTCTCATGGTGGGCGTACTCGCCAAAGGCGGCTACGGCACCGGAGTCGCCGAGGTTCCAGGCGACCTGTGATGGGGACGACGTTTCGTAGATAGGTACTGACACGCCGCCGGCGAACCAGATCGCAAAGTCGATGAGCGCCCATTCATAGCGGGTGCGGGACATTATGCCCACCCGGTCGCCGGCGGCGACGCCACTGGCCATCAGCCCCTTGGCCAGCAGGGACGCGTCCGCCACAAAGTCGGTGGCGCGGATGTCCTGCCACTGGCCCGCGGCGTCCAGCCGTGAGAAGAGCGCCGGGTTGGAGGCTTTGGCAGCCTGCCGCAGGACGAGGTCCGTGATGTTCGATTCCGGCGGGACGTTCACCAGGGGCGGGACAATGATTTCTCGCACGATAGCTCCTTTGATCTCCATAGACCCGCAATGGGTACCGCTTAGCCTAGTATGCGGACCCGGGCCGGGTGTGTTCTGCAACACCTACTGAAGAGTAACTTAGCGGTCCGATCGGGTCAGGCGCCAGTGGCGCCACGGGCGACGGTCCACGGCGCAGACCTGCCAACCCCGGCGAAGCAGCTGTGGTCGCCCCCGGCCCGGTGCATAGAATGGACCATCATGCAGACTCCTATACCCGGTGAGCAGCCCCGCCCGTCCCGCAGGACAGTCGCCTGGCGGCGCCGAATTGGCTCTCCCGGCGCGGCAGCCCCGGCTTCCCAGGACCTGCGGCCGCACCTGAGGCTGGGCCGCAAGGGTCTGGCCATTGGCATCGACATTGGCGGCACCAAGGTCGCGGCCGGGGTTGTCGACGCGGACGGCCGCATCCTCAGCCAGGCAAAGCGTTCCACCCCGGGTAACGACCCCCGCGCGGTCGAACAGGTCATTGTTGAGCTGGTCGAGGAACTCGGCCGGGGTCACCGGATCTGGTCAGTCGGGATTGGAGCGGCCGGCTGGATGGACCTCGACGGCGGGACAGTCCTCTTCAGCCCGCATCTGGCCTGGCGCAATGAACCCCTGCGTGAGAATCTGCAGCGCCTGCTCTGCCGCCCCGTCCTGCTGACCAACGACGCCGATGCCGCAGCATGGGCCGAATGGCGCTTTGGCGCCGGACAGGGCCAGAACCGTCTGGTCTGCATCACGCTGGGTACCGGCATCGGTGGCGCCATGGTCATGGACGGCAGGATCGAACGCGGGCGGTTCGGAGTGGCCGGCGAGTTCGGCCACCAGATCATCATGCCGGGCGGGCACCGTTGCGAATGCGGCAACCGGGGCTGCTGGGAGCAGTACGCCTCCGGCAACGCACTCGGCCGTGAGGCGCGCGAACTGGCGGCGGCCAATTCTCCTGTGGCCCAGGAACTGCTGAAGGCCGTCGACGGGAAAGTCGGCGACATCACGGGCGTGATTGTCACGGAACTGGCCAAGGCGGGGGATCCCACGTCACGGGAGCTGATAGAAGATGTGGGCGAATGGCTCGGCCTGGGGCTGGCCAATCTTGCAGCCGCCCTGGATCCTGGCAAGTTCGTCATCGGCGGGGGACTCTGCGACGCGGGCGAACTCCTGGCGGCACCGGCACGGAAGGCATTCGCCAGGAACCTGACCGGGCGAGGTTTCCGGCCGGCCGCGGACATCGCCCTCGCGGCACTCGGGCCGCACGCCGGCCTGATAGGAGCGGCCGACCTGTCGCGTGTCAGCAGCCGGATGCACACCTAAGGGGCTGCGACAGGTCGCGGGAGCGACCTAAACGCGGGCCCCGTCGTCGTGTTCATCCTTCTCGCCGGGCAGCTTCATGATCAGGAAGACCACCGAGGCCGCGAACACGGCAACCATTCCCAGAATCGCCACCACGGGGGCAGCGCGCCAGAACATGGCGGACAGCACGAGCGCAAGGGGACCGCCCACGGCCCCGAGCCAGGCCAGCACCATCATCGGATCGGCGCCGGCAAGGCTTGGCGGAACTTCCGGCACGAAGTCGCCGTCGTCGTCATCGTCGGCCACGTAATCGCGGGGGCCCATGGACGAGTCCAGTCCCTCGATGCCACCGGAGTCATTCGGCCCGGCGGCGGGGGAGGACCGCTCACGCGCGGACGGCTCAACCGGCGCAGGAGCCGTGAGTCCCAACGGGTCGAAGTCCCGGAAGGCCCGGGGCGCGCTGACGGCGTCGTCGGAACCGCCGGCCCCCTCGGACCCGGCCCCCTCGGACCCGGCTCCCTCGGACCCGGCCCCCTCAATCCCGGCACCCTCGATCCCGGACTTCGTATCCTGCCGGACCGGACCGGCGGTTGGGTCGATTCCGTCCTGCAGATCAGTTCCCTCCAGCCGGGCGACGAGATCCAGCCAGACCGCGTCGTCCTGGTGGGCGCCGGAGTCCGGAGAGTTGGGGTCCGGTTTAGTCATGTGCCGTGTCCTTCGGGCTTGAGTGGGCGGCGCCCTGCTTTCCCGACACCACGGCGCGGGTGAATTCGGCAGTGCCGCGGAAGATCTCCGGGGCGTCGTTGTCCATGGTAGCGACGTGGTAGCTGTTTTCCAGCCGGACCACCTCCAGTGGAGCCTGCGTCAGCCCGCGGCGCAGCGCCGCCAGGCTTGAGTCGGAGACCACATGGTCGACGGCGGAACGGTAGACCCGGACGGGCGCCGTGATCCTGGGCAGCAGCTGCAGCGTGTCCTTAAACATCTTGTTCACCTCATGGGCCGCGGCGACCGGTGTCCGCGGGTAGGCGCCTTCGTCGACCCCCGTTTTGAGGATGTCATTGGCGATCGCCGGGGTGCTTTTGAGCACGAACTTGAGGACGCCTGCCAGCGGTGCGCGTGGATCGTCGATCACCAGCCCGGGGTTGACGATAACTACACCCGCGACGGGCCGGGTGGCCGCAATTCTCAACGCCAGCGCCCCACCCATGGACAGGCCCGCAACGACGACGTAGTCACACTCCGCCGAGAGATCAAGGTAAGCGGCGTCCATGGCATCGTGCCAGTCCTGCCAGCGTGTTCGTGCCAGTTCCTGCCAGCTCGTGCCGTGGCCGGGCAGCAATGGCATCCTGACGGCGTAGCCGGCCCCGGCCAGCGACCGGGCCCACTCCCGGACACCATGCGGGCTGCCAGTAAAGCCGTGCGAAACCACGACGCCTGTCCGCGGGCCGGAGCCCGTAAAAGGGCTGCTGAAGGGGGAGTGGTCAGGACGGCTGCTCATCGGGCCTCCGCGGGGGCCGTGTCCGCGCCTGGTATGGCACGGGCCGGCCAAATACTTTCAGTCATATGCTCATCGTGTCATCCCTGGGCGCAAAGTCACTAGAGTAGGGTGTCATTGAAATCCCGGCCGGACCTGACAGCAGCCGGCAGAGCGCCTTCCGGAGAGGGACACCGTGTTTTATTGGTTCATGAAGGCCTTCGTTCTTGGGCCGGTGTTGAAGTTGCTCTTTAGGCCTTGGGTCAAGGGCCTGGACAACGTACCCGCGCAGGGTGCAGCCATTCTGGCGTCCAATCATTTGTCCTTCTCGGATTCCATTTTTATGCCGCTGATGGTGCCGCGTCCCGTTGTGTTCCTGGCAAAGTCGGAATACTTCACCGGAACGGGTATTAAGGGCCGGCTGACGGCGGTCTTCTTCCGGCTCACCAACCAGTTGCCCATGGACCGGTCCGGTGGGGCCGCCTCCGCGTTGTCGCTGGATGCCGGAGGGCACGTGCTGGCAGGCGGTTCGCTCCTCGGTATCTACCCCGAGGGGACACGCAGCCCCGACGCCCGGCTCTACCGGGGCAAGGTCGGCGTTGCCCGGCTCGCCCTGCAGGGCCGTGTTCCGGTGATACCGGTGGCGATGATTGGGACGGACAAGGTCCAGCCGATTGGCAAACGGGTGCCCAACATCCGGCGCATCGGGATGATCTTTGGCGAGCCCATGGACTTCAGCCGCTACTACGGCATGGCGGATGACCGCGACGTCCAGCGGTCGGTTACTGACGAGATTATGTACGAACTCATGCGGCTTTCAGGCCAGGAATACGTCGACGAATACGCCGCCGTCGTTAAGCTGCGGCTGGCCGGGAAAGCCGAGGGGCAGGGGCCGACGGCGTCTGGACCTGATGAGGGACCGGCGGCTCCGGGGAGCGTGTGACGGCGGGCGGCCCGCCGATGACGGGGCATCGACACTGATCCCGGCCGGGACAACTATCCTTAGAGAGTGACCGAGCTATCTGAGAAACCAGTTTCCCCGCTGACCAGTACCGCCCAGAGCGGCGCCGCCCACTATCCAGGACTGGACCGCTGGCGCGAGCTCCAGGCGTCGCAGCAGCCTGCATGGTCGAACAAGTCCGTCTTTGAGGCGTCCGTTAAGGAACTCTCCATCCTGCCGCCCCTCGTCTTTGCCGGCGAAGTGGACGTCCTGCGTGAACGGCTGGCAGCAGCCGCCGAAGGCAAGGCTTTTCTGCTCCAAGGCGGCGACTGCGCTGAGACGTTTGAGGCCGCGACGGCGGACAAGATCAGCGCACGTGTGCGGACCATCCTGCAAATGGCCGTGGTGCTGACGTACGGCGCGGCGATGCCGGTCATTAAGATGGGCCGGATGGCAGGCCAGTTCGCCAAGCCCCGGTCATCCAACGATGAAACACGCGACGGCGTCACCTTGCCGGCGTACCGCGGCGACATCGTCAACGGCTACGATTTCACGCCCGAATCGCGTGCACATGACGCGAGCAGGATGCTGAAGGCATACCACACGTCGGCCTCCACGCTGAACCTGATCCGTGCCTTTACACAGGGTGGATTCGCGGACCTGCGCCTCGTGCACCAGTGGAACAAGGGCTTCACCGAGAACCCCGCGCATGCGCGCTACGAGTCGCTGGCCCGGGACATTGACCGGGCCATCAAATTTATGTCCTCCTGCGGAGCCGACTTCGAAGCGCTCAAGCGGGTCGAATTCTATGCCAGCCACGAGGCCCTGCTGCTCGACTACGAGCGGGCCCTGACCCGGATCGATTCGCGCAGCGGCCTGCCCTACGACACCTCCGGGCACTTCCTGTGGATCGGCGAACGCACCCGCGAACTGGACAACGCCCACGTTGACTTCCTCTCCCGGGTCCGCAACCCCATTGGCGTCAAGCTGGGGCCGTCCACCAGCGGCGATGACGCCCTGCGCCTGATCGACAAGCTGGACCCGAACCGTGAACCCGGCCGCCTGACCTTTATCACCCGGATGGGCGCCGGCAATATCCGGGAGAAGCTGCCCGCTATCGTCGAGCGGGTCACTGCTTCCGGGGCGAAGGTCCTGTGGGTCACTGACCCGATGCACGGCAACACCGTGACGTCGCCCAACGGCTACAAGACCCGTAACTTCGACGACGTCATTGATGAGGTGCGCGGCTTTTTCGAGGTGCACCATGCCCTGGGTACGGTGCCCGGGGGCCTGCATGTCGAGATGACCGGCGACGACGTGGCCGAATGCCTGGGCGGCGCAGATCCCATTGATCAGGATGCTTTCCTGGACCGCTACGAATCGGTCTGCGATCCGCGCCTGAACCACATGCAGTCGCTCGAAATGGCGTTCCTCGTCGCGGGCGCCCTCGCCAAGTAACGAGACCCGCAATAACGGGAAACAACAGCTCCGCCCCGGCCGAACCTGCCGGGGCGGAGCTGTTTGCGGTGGAGGGCCAGTGCCGCCCTAAACGACTCCGAGGGTCACAACCGAGCCCTCCGGGACTGCCTTATCCACAGGGTCCTGGAAGCGGACGGTGCCGAAGAAGCCGCCCGCAATGTTCTCCACTTTGACATCGAATCCAAGCTTTCGCAGCTCCCGTTCCGCCTCTTTGGCCTGCTTGCCAACGAAACTGGGGACCTCCACTAGCTTTGGGCCCTTGGAGATGGTCAGGGTCACGGCCCCGCCGCGGGTCAGGTTGCCGGTGGCGGGGTCTTGCGCGATGACGGCACCCTGGGGGACTTTCCGGTCATGGACGGTCTCAGCGGCAACAACAGGCTTCAGACCCGCGGCTTCCAGGGCCTTGACGGCGGCGGACTGCTCCTGGCCCCGGACGTCCGGGACGGGGATGGGCTGCGGGCCCTTCGAGACGGTGAGGCTCACCGGTGTCCCGCGCCGGACCTCAGTGCCGCTGGCCGGATCCTGAGCCATGACGGTGCCCGCTGGAACCGCTTCGTCATAGGTTTCGGCAATTGGTCCCAGCGCCATTTCGGCACCGTTGAGTTCAGTCTTGGCGTCCTCAAGCGGCTTGGCTCCCAGATCAGGAAGCGGGAACAACTGCGGCCCCTTGGATACGGCGAGCGAGATGGGCTGGAATTTACGGATGACCTCGCCTGCCGCGGGATCGGACCCAACGACAAGACCGGGTGAGACGTCGTCGTCAAAAACGTCCTTTGTGGTCGATTGGAAGCCGCCGGTGCGTAGTATGTCCTGGGCTTCTGCCACAGTCCGGTTGGCCAGTGGCGGAATGGTCCCGGGGGAGCCAGGACCGAGGCCGAAGAACCAGCCGGCGCCTGCGGCCAACAACGCCGCAATCACGAGCAGGAGAATCCACAGCAGCCCGCGGCGGCGTGGGTTTCCTTCGCGCAGGCTCCGCGTGGGGGTGGCCGCGGCGCGTTGGCGTGCCTTCTCCGCGTCGCGGTCCACCTTTCGCTGGGCCCGCTTGCTGAGGTCCGCCGGGGGGCCCTCGGTACCGTCTTCCCCGGCTGCGCCGAAGGGTGTCCCGTCCGGAGCGGAGAGCTGGCCGTACGCTGGCCGCTGCTGCGCCGTGGACATCACAGTGGTCGGATTGCTCCGGCCGGAACGAAGCACCTCAGTGGGATGAGCCAGGGCGCCGAGCATCTCCGTGTGGGCCTGTGGCGGATTGGTCGGCCGCGGGGCACGGCTGATCTGCGACGTGGACGCAGTAACCGGGCCTTGGCGGCCAGCGCCCTGCCCGGGGGCGGAGGCCAGGCCAGGCAGGGAGCCGACGGCGGCCGGTGGCTGGAGGTCAAGCTCGGCATCGCTGAGGTTAGTCCGGATGTGGCGCAGTTCGTGCAGCAGGGCGCTTCCGTCCACGGGACGCCGGTCCGGGTCTTTGGAGGTACACCACTGCACGAGTTCGTCCACCTCGGAGGCCAGCCCGGGAACGAGGATCGACGGCGCGGGAACTGTGGAATTTACATGCTGGTAGGCGACCCGGATCGGGGTCTCGCCGTCAAAGGGCTGCTGGCCGGTGATCATTTCGTAGAGCATGATCCCGACCGAGTAGATGTCGCTCCGGGCATCGGCCAGGTTCCCCACCACGAGTTCCGGACAAAGGTAGGCGACGGTACCGATCAGGGACCCAGTGCTTGTGGACGTCGAGACGGCGCGGGCCAGACCAAAGTCGCCCAGTTTGATACGGCCGTCATCGGCAATGAGGACGTTCTCCGGCTTGATGTCCCGGTGGATGAGGCCGGCGCTGTGCGCGGCCCCCAGACCCTCGACAACGGGGTCGATCAGGGCCAGGGCCAGCCTGGTCGAGAGGGCGCCCCGTTCGTCGATAACGTCCCGCAGCGTATGGCCCTTGATGTACTCCATCACGAGATAGGCAACGCGGCCGTCCTCGCCCTGATCAAGAACCCCGACGACATGCGGGTGGGACAGCCTGGCCGCTGCCTTTGCTTCGCGTCCGAGCCGGTCAAGGAATTGCGGATCGTCGGCCAGATGGGGGTGCAGCACCTTGAGCGCCACGTCGCGTTCCAAACGCATGTCCGTGGCGAGATAGACGGTCGACATACCACCCCGGGCCAGCTTGGACTGAATCCGGTAGCGGCCATCTACGAGCGTGTCAACGAGGGGGTCCGAAGCGTATTCCTGCACCCTAATATCGTAGTCGCTACAGAAAATCGGGCCCGGATCGACATGCGATCCGGGCCCGGAGTGTGAATTTCGCCGTCAGCGGGGCGGCGCCGCCGTCGTCCGAAGCTTCAACTTAGCTGAAGGTCGCCCGGTGCGCGTTGATCGCTGCCACGTAGCTCTTGGTGTCCTCGTACATGCCGATGGTGTTGACCGAATACTGGCCCTGGTAATAGCCGGCAATGGCATAGTCGAGGTTTTTGCTTGTACGCACCAGTTGGCGGATGATCGCAACGCCCGCCGTGACGTTGTCGTACGGGTCCAGCAGGTTCAGCTGGCGGCCCACGAGGTCTGAGGCCCAGGTACCCGAGGACGGGATGACCTGCATCGTGCCGATTGCGTTTGCCGGTGAGACAGCGCGCTGGTCGAAACCGGATTCCTGGAAGGCAAAGGCCAAAGCCAGTGAAGGGTCGACTCCCATCCGGCGGGCTGTATCTGCAACGATTGCCTTCATCTGCTCGCGGCTTGGCACGGGCGCCGCATTGAGCAGCGCCTTGTTGAGGTTGGCCGAGCTGACAACCGCCGCCGGGTAGTTGTAGCCAAGGAATGAGCTGGGTACGAGCGGCTTTTCCACCGGGGTGGGAGTGCTGGAGGACGGCGTGATCGTGCCGCCGGGAATGACGAGCTTCTGACCCGGGTAGATGATGGTGCTCATGGTCAGGCGGTTGGCCGCAAGGACGTCCGAGAGCTTAACGCCATTCCTGGCCGCGATACCGGAGAGGGTGTCGCCGGATTTGATGGTGTACGAGCCCTTACCTGCCGGACCCGGTGCTGCCGGGGTTGCCGGAGTCTTCGCGGGGGGCCTGTGCCGCCGGCGGCTGCACCGGAGCAGGCGCTGCGGGTGCGTCCGCGACGCTGCCGACCTTGACCTTCTGGCCGGGGTAGATGATGGAGCTCATCCCGAGTCCGTTCCAGCTGAAGACCTCGGCGAGCTTAACGCCGTGCTGTGCCGCGATAGCGCTCAGGGTGTCACCCGGTTTCACTGTGTGAACCTTGGCGGTGGCGGTGGGCTTAGCCGCGGGAGCCGGGGCAGCGGGGGCAGCCGGCGCCGTGGCCGAGTCGGAGAGCTTGATCTGCTGGCCCGGGAAGATGATGGTGCTGGCCGTCAGCCTGTTCAGCTTCAGGACGGCGTAAGTGTCCAGGCCGTAGCGGGCAGCGACTGCGCTGATGGTGTCACCGCGGGCGATGGTGTAAACCGCGGGAACCGGCTGCTGTGCGGCACGGAATGCGGCGGGAATCGACGCGGAGACGGAGCCGGCGGGGACGAAGGCGGTAGCCAGCGAGGACGACGTCGCGGTCTGGGTCTGAGCCCGCACCGCTGCCTCCAGCGATCCCGGGACCGCCCGGGCGCGTGATTCGGCTGTCGCCGGCTGCGCCATCGCCAGGGATGACAAAACAACAGCAGGAAGAGCCGCCGTGGTCGCCGCGAGCATCGGAAGGCTGGCCCTGGTACGGGGCTTAGGCGAACGTGACGTCATGAAAGATCCTCTTCTCAGCGGCAACGCTGCAAATTCGGGCGTGTGTGACTATATAAATTCGGGCGTGTGTGACTATTGGGACCAGTGTTACAAAAGTTAGTGCTGTTGCAGTTTGGTCTAGGTGAATGTCTCACGAATTTCGAGTTAGTACAAGAACTGTTCTACCGCGTCGCTTCATTCAGGCGCGGCCATCGGCTGCACAGCACAGCCTGAATCGTGGCCGCCGCGTGGTTACGGTACTTACGCCGACTAGGCGCCGGGCGGCATAACGTGGCAATCTTTATGCGTGAGTAATGTAGAAAGCCTTGTGGGCGAATGGCTGCCCCTGCCCGATGTTGCACAGCTTCTCGGCGTGTCAATAACCAAGGTGCATGCGCTCCTGGACGAACGCGCTTTGTCGGCGTTGCGCGTTGGCGAGCGTCGTATCAGGTCAGTACCGGCGGCGTTCATCCAGGACGGCCATGCCGTGGAGAGCCTGAAGGGGACCATCATCGTCCTTGCGGACGCAGGGTACTCGGATGAGGAACTGATTGATTGGCTGTTTACTCCCGACGAGTCGCTCCGTGGACGCCCGATCGATGCCCTGCGCGAAGGCCGGAAGACGGAGATCCGCCGCCGGGCACAGTCCCTGGCCTGGTAGCACCGGTCCAGCGGGTCAAGCCCATGCAGCGACGAAGGCTGCCAAAAAAATCAGGCCGGGCGCAACAGCGCCCGGCCTGATTATTTTTCGGGATTAGGACGCCCGGCTGACGGTGGCCTCGGCCAGCCTGCGTAGGGCCGTCTTGGGCAGCTCCTCAAGCGGCAGTGCGTCGAGGGCCTCGAAGGCCGCCTGCCCGAACTCCTGAATCAGGAGTTCCGTCGCCTGCAGCGCGCCGCAGTCGATAATAATTCGCCGGATTTCAGCTACGTCCGCGTCGTTAAGGTAGGGATTTCCCAGCTTGGCATCGATGAAGGCTGACTCCTCCGGCAGCGCCTGATCCAGGGCAAACGCCACCAGCACGGTCCGCTTTCCCTCGCGCAGATCGTCCCCGGCAGGCTTTCCGGTCGTGACCGGATCGCCGAAGACGCCTAGGACGTCGTCCCGCAACTGGAAGGCCTCGCCGAGCGGCAAGGCAAAGGCGGAATAGCCATGCAGCAGCTCATCCGATGCACCGGCGAGGGCGCCGCCGAGGGCCAGGGGGTGCTCGGTGGAGTATTTGGCCGATTTGAAGCGGATGATGGACTGTGCCCTGCTGACGGCCCCCGCGCGGTCGCGGCGCGGCCCGGCAACCTCTTCGAGAATGTCCAGATACTGGCCGGCCATTACCTCGGCGCGCATGAGGTTGAAAATCAACCGGGCCCGGCTCCCGGAGGCAGCCCGGTCGCCGATTTCCGTGAATGACTCCTCGCTGAAGGAAAGGCAGAGATCACCGGTCAGGATTGCTGCTGCGTGGCCGAACCGTTCGCTGTCCAGCGCCCAGCCCTGTGCCTCGTGCAGTTCGATAAAACGGCGGTGAACACTGGGGCCGCCCCGGCGCATGTCGGAACGATCAATAATGTCGTCGTGGATCAGGGCCGCGGCCTGGAAAAGTTCCAGGGCCGAGCCCGCGGTGACCACTTCGCCGGCCCCGGCATCACCGCCGGCGCCGCGCCAGCCCCAGTAGCACATGAGTGCCCGGAGCCGCTTGCCGCCGGTGACGAGGTTCGAAATTGATCCCATGAGCGGATCGATGTCCTGGGAAATGGTCGACATCACGGACTGCCGGCTGGAGAGGAAGTCGGTCAGCTTGCCCGCGACGGCGGCTACATACGCCGTCTGCTCGTCGCGCCACTGTTCGGCGAGGCTCACTTGACGGACTCGGCAGCGACGTTCGCGCCAATCGTAAACGTCGCCGTGCCGGCAGACTCCAGAACGGAAATGTTGACCGTCTCGTTGTCGCCGCGCAGGAAGTCCTTGGACGGAACGGCGCCCACGCTGTCTCCGGGTACGGCCTTAAAGCCTTGCGCCTCCAGGGCCTGCGTGTAAAACGCCAGGACCTCGGGTGTGGGGGCACCGATGCTGCCGACGAGCGCCACCGTCGCCGGGACGGTGGTTTTGTCAAAGCTGCTCGAGACGACCTTGGCCCCCGGCATCAGCGGCAGCAAAGCCTCCGGGAACCCGGAAACCACAGCGCCGACCGTGGCGGATGTCCCCGGCTGGGCGGAAGGGCTTGGCGGGGCGGTTGTTGTGGACTGTGCCGTGGACAGTGCAGCGGCCGACGTTTCACCCGCAGCCCCTGAGCTGGCGGGTGTGCAAGCGGAAAGTGCCAGTATAATGCCAGCCGCCGATGCGGTCACCGCAATGCGCTTCCGCTCTCCAAAAACCTTCACAGAGACGTTCCTCCTGGTGTTGATGCCGGATTCAGCCTCCAGTTTAGTCAGTCCCGGGGCATAGGATTGTTGCTGTGCGGCCGGACGGAGAAAAACAGCAGGATGGACAAGCTGACGGGCAGCCGGACTGGCGGCCCGGCGCAGCGGAGTTACGCGAGCTTCGACGCACCAGCATCCTGCACGTCGATATGGATGCCTTCTTTGTATCCGTTGAGCTGCGAAGCCGTCCCGGGCTGCTCGGAAAGCCCGTGATAGTGGGCTACCCCGCGGACAGGTCCGTCGTGCTCTCGGCGTCCTATGAGGCCAGGGCGATGGGGGTCAAGTCGGCCATGCCGATGGTGGTGGCAGCCCGCATGTGCCCCGCGGCCGTCATCATCGAGCCACGGCACAAGCTCTATTACGAGGTGTCCGGCCAGATCATGGCAATCTTCAACTCCATCACGGACCTCGTGGAACCACTCAGCGTCGACGAGGCCTTCCTGGACGTCGGTGGTGCTGTCCGCCGGCTGGGACCGCCGCGGGAGATTGGTGAGCTGATCCGCGAACGTGTTCACCGCGAACTGGGAATCACAGCTTCCGTTGGGATCGCGGCCTCGAAGTTCGTGGCCAAGATCGCCTCCACCCGCTGCAAGCCCAACGGACTGCTGCTGATCGGCCCGGACGAAACCGTCCCTTACTTGCACAGCCTTCCTGTCAGCGCGCTTTGGGGGATCGGTGCGAAGACCGTCGAGGTGCTGGCCCGGGTGGGAATCAGGACCGTGGCCGATGTCGCAGCCTCGCCGCTGCCGTCGCTCCGCAAGCTGCTCGGCGCGACGGGCGAGCACGTCTACCGGCTGGCATGGGGGGTCGACCCCAGGCCCGTCAGCCCTGTCCGGCTGGAAAAGAGCATCGGCGCCGAGGAGACCTTTGCCGTGGACACCGCCGATGACGAACTCCTCCGGCGTGAACTGCTGCGCCTCTCGCACCGCACGGCCGAGCGACTGCGGACTGCGGGCATGCACGCCCGCACCGTCGCGCTCAAGCTCCGGTTCGCGGATTTCTCCACCATCACACGCAGCCGGACCGTGGGCACCCCGATCGACAGCGCACAGTTGCTGTATGCCGTCGCCCTCCAGCTCCTGGACTCCGTCGGCGACCGGCCGATGACGGTACGGCTCGTGGGAATCCGGGCCGAACAGCTGGAGGAAGCGGAAGACGCCCCGCTGCAGCTCAGCCTGGACCGACGGGACGACAACTGGCGCGCCGCCGAGCAGGCACTGGACTTGGTCAGCCGGAAATTTGGCTCGAAGTCCGTGTTGCCGGCCCGCCTGCTCGACCCGGGACGCAACTCCGGCTGAACTGCTCCGCCATGTCCGGGGGCGGTTCCGGACAGGCTTTTCAGGTTGAGGGAGGCATTCCCACCTGTGATGCAAGCGGCGGTGTCTTTCAGAACAGGGCGCAACAAACTATCCTTATTAATACGTAGGTTTAGAACGACAGGATGGACGTTCGGACTACGACTTGGCCAGCCTAAATACTGCGTCCGGGGACGGTGGAACTTATTTCGGCCAAAGATGGCGAATGGGAACCACCGGCGAACCCCGGACGTTAGGTGATTAGGACAATGGCCACGTCACGTTCGGGCGTCGGCCGACTTAAGGAGGTCGTGATGCCGCTCTCGGAGCACGAACAGAAGTTGCTGGAGCAACTTGAGAAGCAGCTGCATGAGGACGATCCCAAGTTCGCCAGCTCGATGGGTTCTGACCAGGGTCGATCCTGGTCCACCCGTCATCTGGTGATCGGAGTCCTCGGTACTCTCGCGGGTATCCTGCTCCTGTTGACCGGGGTGTGGCTCCAGAACATCTTCGTCGGGGTTCTTGGGTTCGTCGTGATGGGCGCCGGCGTGTACTTCGCCACCATGCGCAGCGGGGTCGCAGGGGGCGGGAAGTCCGGAGACGCCGCCGGGAAGCCCCGGAAGACAAGAAGTTCCTTTATGAGCAATCTGGAGGAACGCTGGGACGAACGCCATCGCGGAGAGTCCTGACCCGGCCTTAACGGGCCGGTTTTCCGCACCGTCAAAGACCTCCACTTCGCACCACCCGGTATGCCGGAAACTCTTCGAAAGGCCCGCTTCGGCGGGTCTTTTGTCGTTTAATCCCAACGAATACCACTCCGGCCCGGGAATGGCCTGGGAAAAGCCGTACAAAATAGTCATTCTGTGGCTCAAAAGGCGGGATATGGTCACCGGCGCGCTTTTACGGGTCCGGCTTGCATGAGAGCGCTGAAGACAGGGCTGTTGGAGATACAAATTCCCTCCACTGGGCCCCGTCGGCGCCAATCCGCACCATTACAGGCGTGCAGCGGGGGCAGAAACGCGAATTCAACAGAAATGCACCGGGCGTGTCGTTGACTGTGGAGGGATGTGGAGTAATGTGGAGGACGTAAGAGGGTAGTGGCAGCAGGGGGACGTTGAGCTTTCTCAACAAGACAGGTGGTGGGCCGTGTTTCTCGGCACACATTCGCCGCGTCTGGATGAGAAAGGTCGAATTATCCTCCCCGCGAAGTTCCGTGAGGAGCTTGCCAGCGGACTGGTTCTCACAAGGGGCCAGGAACGTTGCATCTACGTCTTCAGTGAGGCGGAATTCGGCCGTATTCACGAGCAGATGCGGGAGGCTCCAATTTCCTCCAAGCAGGCGCGTGACTATATCCGCGTCTTTCTCTCTGGAGCCTCGGACGAGGTACCTGACAAGCAGGGGCGCGTGACCATTCCGGCGGCGCTCCGGGAGTATGCCGGCCTCGGCCGGGAACTGGCCGTTATCGGAGCAGGGTCCCGCGCGGAGATTTGGGACGCGCGGGCTTGGAATGAATACCTGGCCGAAAAGGAAGATTCTTTTTCGGAAACAGACGACGCCATCCCGGGGATTCTTTAGAAACCCGGGCCACCATCGCCTGCGACGTTCTTTGATTGAGATCTCCAGCCGCCCAGCCGGCTGTTTTCCTGACTCACTTCCCCGGAGCCAGGCGGACGCCAGACTGGGGCGGATGGGGATCTGGATCAAGGACCGGCCCGATTAGGCAGTACGGACTTCACAAACCGCATCACGAAAGGACGAAGGCATGACGGACCCTCACCACGCAAAGCCAACGTCCGAACGCCATGTACCGGTTCTCAAGGACCGGTGCATCAATTTGTTGGCACCCGGTTTCGAGGCCGCAAGAAGCCGTGGAGAAACGCCGGTCGTTATCGACGCCACGCTCGGCATGGGCGGTCACTCGGAAGCCCTGCTGCAGCGCTTTCCCGACCTTCACCTCATCGGCATCGACAGGGACGAGGAAGCGCTTGCCCTGGCGGGGGAGCGGCTGAAGCCATTTGCGGAGCGCACGGACCTCATCCACGCGGTGTACGACGAAATCCCCGAGGTTCTCGCAGACCTGGGCTTCACCCAGGTTCATGGGGTCCTCATGGATCTGGGCGTCTCTTCGCTGCAGCTCGACGAACGTGAACGCGGCTTCGCATATTCCTTCGATGCGCCGCTGGACATGCGAATGGACACCAGCCGCGGCCAGACGGCGGCCGACGTCGTTAATAACTACAGCGAAGACGACCTGGTGCGGATCATCCGCAAATGGGGAGAGGAGAAGTTCGCCGGCAGGATCGCGAACAGGATCGTCGCGGCGCGCGCCGGGAAGCCCTTCGCTACCACCGGTGAACTGGTCGAACAGATCCGCTCGGTCGTCCCGGCCGGCGCCGCCAAGTCCGGCGGGCACCCCGCCAAGCGCACCTTCCAGGCACTCCGGATTGAAGTCAACGAGGAACTGGACGTGCTCGAGCGCGCCGTACCGGCGGCTATTGAGGCGGTCGCCCTGGGTGGCCGCGTGGTTGTTATGTCCTACCACTCGCTCGAAGACAAAATCGTCAAGGGCTTCTTCCAGGCCGGTTCGAAATCTTCCGCACCGCTGGGCTTCCCGGTGGAGTTGGAAGAGCATAAAGCCGAATTGAAGACCCTGACAAAGGGCACCGAGGTGCCAACCCCGGTGGAAATCGCCGAAAACCCCCGCGCTGCCTCCGCCAGGCTCCGCGCCGTCGAACGTATCAAGGCCAGGAGAGCCGCATGAGCATCGCCGCCGTCAACAGTTACCCCGTTGCCACGGGCGCCACTGCCCGAGCTCTGCCCGGCATCAACCCCGGCACCGGTCCGGCCAAGCGGCCCCGCACACCGCTCTCCCTGGTCCGCTCCGTTCCCCGCAAGCGGCGCGCACCCTTCGTCGTGCTCTGCTTTGGGCTCCTCGCCGTGGCACTTATGGTCGTGCTCGTGCTCAACATCTCCGTCTCCGCAGCCCAGTACCAGCTGGTGCAGTTGCGCGGCCAGCAGACAGCCCTGACGAAGCAGAACCAGGACCTCACCCAACAGGTGCAGAACTTCGACGCCCCGCAGAACCTGGCCGCCAAAGCCGCCGAACTTGGCATGGTTGCCGCCGTCGGTATGGGCCAGATCGATCTCGCGACGCTGAGCGTCACCGGAAAGGCCAAACCCGCAGTCAAGGGCGAGGCTCCCGGAGCGGTCATCGCGGCCCCGGCAGTAGCCGGACAAATCACGGTTGTTCCCCCGCCCTCGGTCCGGGAACCGATCGCCAGCCGCATCCCGGCCGATCCCGCACCAGCTGCCGCAGCCGCGGCCCCCGCTGCCGCAGCCGCAGCCGCGGCAGCGACCCCGGCACCAGTCACTGACCTCCACGGCGGTTCGGTCCCGGCCCCCGCGCAGAGGACTCCCGGACAGTAACCGTCCACTGACCACCAGCAAGGCAAGCAGCAAGGAAACACAGTGGCGCAAAAAACCGGCAGGGCACGGACGCCGAAAGCGCCCGACGCGACACGACGGTTGCGGGTAGGCCTGGCCCTCATGCTGACCCTCCTGCTGGTTGTCGGCGGAAAACTGTTCCTCGTCCAGGGCCTGGACACCGGCGGCATGGCCGAAGCAGCACTCAACAACCGCCTCACGCCAATCGAATTGCCCGCCGAGCGCGGCAGCATCGTGGACTCAACCGGAACGATCCTGGCCAGTAGCGTCATCCGCTACAACGTCGTGGTGGACCAGACAGTCAACACCAAAACAGAGTCCTTCCGGCGGATCGAGCAAGTCGACGGCAAGGACACCCTCGTCACGGTCTCCCGCGACCAGGGGATCTCTGAGCTGGCAGCCGTGCTCGGCATGGACCGGGCCGACCTCGAGGATGCCCTGACGGGAACCCAGCGCTACTACATCGTCGCCAAGGACCTGCTGCCCGACGTCGAGGATCGTGTCTCCAAACTGCGGGTTCCCGGCATTGTTTCCGAGGGCATCAGCAAACGGGTTTACCCCAACGGTGCTGTCGCCGGCGGGATCGTCGGATTCCTGCACGACGGAACCACCGGGCAGGCCGGACTGGAGCAGACCCAGGATGACGTGCTCAAAGGGACCCCGGGCAAGCGGCTCTTTGAAATTGGTGCCGACGGACTCCGCATCCCCGTCGGCGTCGACCAGTTGACGCCCGCTGTGGACGGCAAGGACATCAGGCTCACGCTGAACTCGGATCTTCAGTACTTCGCACAGCAGGCGATCCAAACCCAAAAGGAAAAGCTCAGCGCTGAGTGGGGCGTGATCGTGGTGCTCGATATCAAGACCGGAAACATCGTCGCCATGGCGGACACCAACGCCCCGGATCCAAATGACCCGGGCAATGTGGCCGCCAAGGACCGTGGCGTCCGTGCGGTCACCGCATCGTATGAGCCGGGCTCGGTGCAAAAGATGATTACCGCGGCCGCCGTGATCGAAGAAGGCAAATCGAGTCCGCTTGACACGTTCACCATCCCGACGACTTACACCGTCGATGGTCAGACGTTCAGCGATGCCTTCGAGCACGGCACTGAGGAACGGACCCTGGCCGGAATCCTGGGCTGGTCGATGAACACCGGAACCGTCATGGTGGGCCAGCGGCTCAGCAAGGACCAACGCCACGACTGGCTGCGCAAGTTCGGGATCGGAGAGGCTCCCGACATCGGTCTGCCGGCCGAGTCCGCCGGGATTCTTGCGCCTGCCGATGAGTGGGACGGCCGCCAGCAATACACCGTGCTCTTCGGCCAGGGTGTCTCACAGTCAACGCTCCAGACCGTCCGTGCCTACCAAAGCATCGCCAATGACGGAGTGATGCTGCAGCCGAGGCTGATCGATGGTTACATCGACCCCGACGGAACCGAAGAAAAGGTGGCGCCCAAGGAACCGCGGCGGGTCGTTTCCCCGGAGACCGCCCGGCAGGTCCGTGACATCCTGGAGAGCGCCGTGACCGAAGGCCAGATCAAGGAAGCCGCGGTTGACGGCTACCGGGTTGGGGCGAAGACCGGAACGTCCCAGTCGCCCTGCGACGATGGCACCTCGGGCTTCTGCGGTTTCACGGCCTCGATGGTCGGGATGGCACCGATGGACGATCCTCGGTTTATTGTTGAAGTGGTCCTGCAGCGGCCCAAGGGCAGCATCTACGGAATCTCCAACGGACCGGTTTTCCGTTCGGTGATGGGCCAGACGCTCCGGATGTTCAACGTCCAGCCGTCCACGGGCGAACCCGCCAGGCTGCCGCAGTTCGCCGGGTAGCATTTGAAATGCAGCGCCGCCCGTCGGTGCTGTGATCCAGCGCCACACCCCAGTGCCCTGCGGGCCGAAGCATGCCCCCGCCCGCAGCGCGAGATCCGCTAGCCCCACAATGGAGAGTCCCTTTGTCAGACCTCAATGCCCCCGACGTGTCCGCGACGTCCGGCCAAGAGTCCGCCTCTGGCTTCCGGCCTGAAACGGTAGCCGCAGTGCGGCTGGATACCATCGGCGAGGCGATCGGCGTCGTCGTTCCCGGCGCTGCAGGCTCAACCCGGGTCACCGGGATTTCACTCAACTCCCGGGCGATCCTGCCGGGGGACCTGTACGTGGCACTGCCGGGCGCCGTCCGGCACGGTGCCGACTTCGTGGGCCAGGCCGTTGACGCGGGTGCCGTCGCCGTGTTGACGGACGACGCCGGCGCACGGCTGCTGGCGCTCTCCACCGACGTGCCGGTCCCGGTACTGATTGCCGACGAACCGCGCAGCCTGGTGGGCACGGTGGCCGCGCTCATCTACCGGAGCCAGTCCGGCGCGCCGGTGCTGTTCGGGGTCACCGGAACCAACGGCAAGACCACGACGACCTATTTCATCAACGCCCTGCTTGAAGCGCTCGGACAGCGAACCGGGCTGATTGGTACGATCGAGATTCTGGCCGGCGGGGCGCCGATCCCGAGCCTTCTCACGACCCCCGAATCCACGGATGTGCACGCGCTGCTGGGGCTGATGCGTGAACGCGGGCTCGACGCCGCCTCCATGGAAGTTTCCTCGCATGCTTTGTCTTTCCACCGCGTTGACGGGGTGCTGTTCGACGTAGCGGGCTTCACCAACCTCACCCAGGACCATCTGGACCTGCACGGGACGATGGAGGAGTATTTCCACACCAAGGCCGAGTTGTTCACTCCCGGGCGCGCCCGCGCCGCTGTTGTGACGGTCGACGACGACTGGGGAGCCGAGCTTGCGGCCTCATCAACAATCCCCGTGACGACCCTTACGGTTGCACCGGGGACCGCTGCGGCCGCTGTCGCGGGTGCGGACGGCGCGGACTGGCGCGTCCTCAATCCTGCAGCCCGGGGCCTCGGCACCGAATTCAGGCTTCGGCACCGTGACGGGACCGAACTTCGCGTCCACACGGGGCTGCCCGGAGGCTTCAACGTCGCCAACGCCGCACTGGCCACCGTTATGGTGCTCGCCGGCGGACACGATGCCGCCGCCGTGCAGGCCGCCCTGGACAGCGCCGACCCCTTCACCGTTGCGGTCCCCGGCCGGATGCAGCTCATCTCCACCGCCCCTGCAGCCGTGGTCGACTTCGCCCACAACCCGGACGCCCTCGCCCGGGCGCTCGAGGCCGTGCGGTCCCCGGAGCCCGGCTCCAGGGTGATCACGGTCTTCGGCGCCACAGGCCAGCGCGACCAAAGCAAGCGTCCCGCCATGGGAGCCATTGCGGCGAGGCTGGCCGACATCGTGATCGTCAGTGATGACGATCCGCATGACGAGGACGCGGCAGGCATCCGCAGGGATGTGCTGGCGGGGGCCCGCGGGGCAAACGACGCGGAAGACCTGGACTGCACTGTCCTGGAAGTCTTCCCGCGGGAGGCAGCCATCCGGAAAGCAGTGGAAATGGCAGGCCCGCAGGACACCATCCTCGTGGCCGGCCGCGGCCACGAAGTATGGCAGGAAGTCAAGGGTGTCAACCTTCCCTTGGATGACAGGGTCGAGCTCCGGAACGCATTGACAGCACACGGATTCACCGTTCTCACAGACCAGCGGATAGAGTCCTAAACCGAGATGATTGCACTTACAGCGGCGGAAATCGCCGACATAACCGATGGCAGGCTCGCAGCGGAACCCGGGATCACCCCTGGTTCCGTCGTGACCGACTCCCGCGAGGCAACGGCGGGTTCCCTTTACGTGGCAAAACCGGGGGAGAAGGCCGACGGCCACGACTTCGTCGCGGCCGCATTCGACCGCGGCGCCGTCCTGGCCCTCGTGGAACGCGAGGTCGCCGGCACCGCCGGAGTGAACTATCCCGCCGTTATCGTCAAGGACTCGGTCCTGGCCATGGGAGCGCTGGCGGCGGAATCCGTCCGGCGGATCCGGGCCCGCCGTGCCGCTGACGGTGCGGCACTGACCGTCATCGGAATCACCGGCTCGGCTGGAAAGACCACAACAAAGGACCTGCTGGCCGGCATTCTCTCTGCCCGGACGGACGCCGATGGCGCTACCGACGGCACAACGGTTGCCCCGCAGGGCTCCTACAATGGCGAAATCGGCGTCCCACTGACCGTGTTCAAGGCCGGCTATGACACCCGCTACCTCGTGATTGAGATGGGCGCCACCGGGATCGGCCATATCCGCTACCTCGCAGATATGGTCCGTCCGGATATTGGCGTGGTCCTCTTCGTCGGCTCAGCCCACGCCGGCGAATTCGGCGGGATCGACAATATCGCCGCTGCCAAGGGCGAACTCGTCGAGGCGCTCCAGAGCGGCGGCACCGCCGTGTTGAACCTCGACGACGCCAGGGTCGCGGCCATGGCCCCCCGGACTGCGGCACAGATCCTCGGGTACACCGCCCAGCCGGTTAGCGGCGTCCAACCGGCCCGGGTCCAAGCCGGGAATGTCGAACTGACCGCCGCCGGACACCCCGAATTCGACCTCATTCTGCCGGGAGAAACCACCGGCCGCCACATCGTGAGCGGGCTGATCGGTGTGCACCACACCGGCAATCTCCTGGCTGCTGCAGCGGCGGCCCACGCGGCCGGCATCCCCGGCGCACAGATCGCCGACTCGCTCAACGCGCAGACCGCCGCAAGCCGGTGGCGAATGGAGCGCACCGAGCGGGCCGACGGGGTCACCGTCATTAACGACGCCTACAACGCCAACCCAGAATCCATGCGGGCAGCCCTGCGCACCCTCGCCGACCTCGGACGCGGACGCCGCACGTGGGCGGTCCTGGGCGCCATGCTGGAACTTGGCCCGGACTCCATTGCCGAGCACACCGCCGTCGGAACCCAAGTGGTACGGCTTAACATCTCCCGCCTGCTCGTTGTCGGGCGGGAGGCACGCTCGCTGTACGTTTCCGCCGTCCAGGAAGGATCGTGGGGGGACGAATGCGCCTTCGCCGAGACTGCCGAGGAGGCCTATGGGTTCCTCCAGGCCGAACTCCGGCCGGGCGATCTGGTCCTCTTTAAGTCTTCCAATGGCATCGGGCTGCGACATCTGGGTGATCGGATAGCATTACCCCCACACATCCCCCCAACGAATGCCGAAACCGCCACTGAAGGGAGTGCGCCGCTGTGATTGCACTGCTGATGGGCGCAGGCATGGCCCTGCTCTTCGCCTTTGTGGGCACCCCGCTGTTCATCCGGCTCCTGGTCCGGAAGAGCTACGGGCAATTCATCCGGGACGACGGCCCGACGTCGCATCACACCAAGCGCGGCACCCCCACCATGGGCGGCACCGTTGTGGTTCTGGCGGTCCTCGCCAGCTACGGACTCACGCATCTGATCATGTGGCTGATGAACCCGAAGTCTCCGGGACCGACAGTGTCGGCGATGCTGTTGCTCTTCCTGATGGTCGGCATGGGCCTGGTCGGGTTCCTTGACGACTTCATCAAGATTTCCAAGCAGCGCAGCCTCGGACTCGACGCCAAGGCCAAACTCATCCTGCAGGCTGCCGTCGGCATTATCTTCGCCGTCCTGGCCCTGAATTTCCCCAACGCCGACGGTGTGACCCCCGCGTCAACCCAAATATCCCTGGTCCGCGACATACCGTGGCTGGACCTGGCCTTCGGCGGCACCGTGGTCGGCGCCATCCTCTTCGTCCTGTGGTCCAACCTGATTGTCACCGCGGCCACCAACGGGGTCAACCTCACCGACGGTCTCGACGGTCTAGCCGCCGGGGCATCGGTGATGGTCTTCGGCGCCTACACGGTTATGGGCATCTGGCAGAACAACCAGGCCTGCGGTTCGCCCCGCCAGACCGGCGGCTGCTATGTGGTCCGCGACCCCCTGGACCTGGCCCTGCTGGCCGCGATCCTGAGCGCCGCGCTGGTTGGCTTCCTCTGGTGGAACACCTCACCGGCCAAGATCTTTATGGGGGATACCGGCTCACTGGCCATCGGCGGTGCCGTCGCCGGGTTCGCCATCCTCTCCCGGACCGAACTACTGCTGGCCTTCATCGGCGGGTTGTTTGTCCTCATCACCCTGTCCGTCATCATCCAGGTGGGCTACTTCAAGATCACAAAGGGCAAGCGGTTCTTCAAGATGGCGCCGCTGCAGCACCATTTCGAGCTCAAGGGCTGGGCCGAAGTCACCGTTGTTGTGCGGTTCTGGATCCTGGGCGGACTGTCCGTCGCTGCGGGCCTTGGAATTTTCTACGCAGAATGGGTGGTCCTCCTGTGACCGGAACGATCCCCGAGCCGCTGACAACCTCTCCCCGGCTCCACGACCTGCAGACCTGGGACGCGGACTGGGCCGGGCTGCGCGTGGTCGTGACCGGCATCGGTGTTTCCGGCTTCGCCGCCGCAGACACCCTCATCGAACTCGGCGCGAGGGTGGTGGTGGTGGACGCCGCCACCAGCCCGAAGGCGCAGGCACAGGCTGACACGCTAAGGATTGTCGGTGCGGCCGATGTCCTGCTGGGCGGAAATGCTGTGGAGACGATCCCCAAGGTCGACGGACAGAAGCCGGACCTGATCGTCACTTCGCCGGGCTGGAGGCCGGACCAGTCGCTGTTGGCTGCCGCCGTCCGGGCGCATATCCCGGTGTGGGGCGACGTCGAACTCGCCTGGCGGGTGCGCGAACGGAAAGGCCGGAAGACGGCTGACTGGCTCACCATCACAGGCACCAACGGCAAGACCACCACAGTGGGCATGACCGAATCGATGCTGCAGGCCGCCGGGCTCAAAGCCATCGCCGTCGGCAATGTGGGGACCCCGATCCTGGATGCCCTGCGCGACCCGGTTGACTACGACGTCCTGGCCGTGGAGCTCTCGAGCTTCCAGCTGCACTGGAGCCATTCCGTCTCGCCCGTCGCCAGCGTGTGCCTCAATGTCGCCGAAGACCATGTGGACTGGCACGGCTCGTATGCCTCCTACCTGGCAGACAAGGCCAAGGTGTACGCCAACACCCGGACGGCCTGCATCTTCAACGCGGAGCAAATCGAAACCGAACGCATGGTCGAGGACGCCGACGTTGTCGAGGGCTGCCGGGCCGTCGGATTTACCACACTGACTCCTGCCGTCAGCATGCTCGGCGTCGTCGAAGGCCTCCTCGTGGACCGCGCGTTTATCCCCGAGCGCAAGGACAGCGCCGCCGAACTGGCAGCCATGTCCGACTTTGGGGCCGGCGCGCCACGGCACACTGTTGCCAACGCCCTCGCCGCCGCAGGCCTGGTCCGCGCGTACGGCGTCCCGCCGTCCGCCGTTCGTTTGGGCCTGCAGAACTACCTGCCTGGAGACCACCGCATCCAGCCCGTCGCCCGTCGCAACGGTGTCCTCTGGGTCAACGACTCCAAAGCGACCAATCCACACGCCGCCGCCGCGTCGTTGTCCGCCTTCCACAACGTCGTCTGGATCGCCGGCGGGCTGTCCAAGGGAGTGAACTACGACGAACTGGTCCGGGAACACACGGACCGGCTCAAGGCCGTTGTCCTGATCGGTGCGGACTCCAGTGGCCTTCGGGCAGCGCTGCAGCGACACGCACCGGATGTCCCGGTAATCGGTTCGGCAACGGGCGACACTGGGACGGTGCAGACTGCCGGAACGGCCGACGCCGACGCAGCGCCATCGCCGGTTTCCGGCGGGGCTGTGATGGCCCAGGCCGTCGCCGCGGCGGCGCAGCTGGCCGTTTCCGGGGACACGGTGCTGCTGGCCCCGGCGGCTGCTTCCATGGACCAGTTCTCTTCCTACGCTCATCGTGGTGATGCCTTCATCGAAGCCGTCCGCGGGCTCGAGGAAGGGCAGGCTCAGACCAGCGAGGAGTAACAGTGGTCAGCACGCCCACACGCACGACGACGGCCAGGTCCGGCACCGCCGGAGCGGGCCGGGGCAATCCCGCGGGCAAGCCGGGTGCAGCCCGTGATAACCGGCCGGCAGCAGTTGTGCGCCGCTCGTACCGCTCGTTTTGGGCGGCGCTGGAGGGAACAGGGAAGTCCAGCAACGGCTCGACCTATTATCTGATCCTCGGTTCCACCCTGGCCCTGACGGCGATCGGCATCATGATGGTGCTGTCGGCATCCAGCGTGGAAGCCATCGCCGCCGGCGAGTCGCCCTACTCGGCCGCCCTGAAACAGGGCATGTTCGCCTGCATCGGGCTGGTCGCCATGATGGTGCTGACCCGGGTCAACGTAGTGTGGCTCAAACGGTTTGCCTGGCCGGCCTACGGAGCGGCGGTCATCCTGTTGATGCTCGTGCTCCTGGTCGGGCGCAGCGCGCTCGGAAACCAGAACTGGATCGACATCGGGCCGTTCACTTTTCAGCCGTCCGAGGCCTCCAAACTGGCCCTGGCACTGTGGATGGCCACGGTGCTGCACCGCAAGTCCAATCTTCTGGGCCAGTCCAAGCACGCACTGATCCCGGTTGCTCCGGGGGCCGTCGTGATCATCGGACTTATCCTGGCCGGTAACGACCTCGGCACCGCGATGATCGTGATGATCATCACCGCTGCGGCGCTGTTCTTCGCCGGGGTCCGGCTGTATGTGTTCCTGATTTCCGGCGTGGGGCTGGCCATTTGCGCCGGCATCCTCGCGATCACTAGTCCCAACCGTGTCTGCCGCATCCTGTCGTGGACGGGACAGACCTGTGCCGACGGCTCGGATGTGAACTACCAATCCACCAACGGCCTGTACGGCCTTGCTTCCGGCGGCTGGTTCGGCGTCGGACTCGGCCAGAGCCGGCAGAAGTACAGTTGGATCCCGGAGGCGCACAACGACTTCATCTTCGCCATCATTGGCGAAGAACTCGGGCTCGTCGGCACCTTCGTCGTCCTGGTGCTCTTCGCTATCCTCGGCACGGCGATCTACCGCGTGGTTGTCGCCCAGAAAGACATGTTCCACCGGGTACTGGCCGGCACAATCATGGTCTGGCTGCTGGGTCAGGCCACGGTCAACATGGCTGTTGTCACCGGGCTGGCGCCCGTGGTCGGCATCCCGCTGCCGTTTATCTCCTACGGCGGCTCTGCGCTGCTGATGTCGCTGTGCGCGATCGGCGTCGTCTTATCCCTGGCGCGTGCACAGATGGCGCCCGGCATGCAGCACAGGCGCCTTTTCGGCATCAAGCTCCCACGGCGCTTCGCGGCGCGCAGCGGGCGCCCGAAGGCAGGCGCAGCGGTTCCGGCGGCTGCCACAAAGCAGCGGCCGCCCACGCCGCGTTCCGGCAAGACGGCAGCCACACAGTCGACGACAGCGCCGACGCCGGCCAGAGCGAGCAACTCCGCCCCGGCCCGCTCCCCGTCCGGTGCCCGTGTCTCCAAGAGCCCTGCATCGTCCAGTTCCGCACGAAAGCGTACCTAGCCCGTTATGAATACCGAGTCGCCGTTGTCCGTAGTCCTTGCCGGCGGAGGAACCGCCGGGCACATCAGCCCGTTGCTGGCCATCGCCGGCGCCCTCCGTCTGGCCCGTCCCGGAATCCGGCTGCTGGCCGTGGGGACCCCCGCCGGGATGGAGACCCGGCTCGTGCCGGCGGCCGGGCTGGAGCTCGCCACCATCAGCCGTGTCCCGTTTCCGCGCCGGCCGACCCTGGATCTGCTGCGGCTCCCTGGCCGGCTGGCCGGTGCCGTACGGCAGGCCGGTGCGGTCCTGGACAGTGCCGGGGCCAACGTGCTGGTTGGTGTCGGAGGATACGTGTGCACACCGATGTACCTCGCCGCCCGGCGCCGCAGGATCCCGATCGTGGTCCATGAGGCCAACACCCGGCCGGGGCTGGCTAACCGCGTCGGGGCCCTTCTGGGTGCCAGCGTGGCTGTCGCGTTCGCCGGGACGCGGCTGCGCGGAGCACGCCACGTCGGGATGCCGATGCGTCCTGAAATTTCAGGTCTGCAGCGCAGCGCGGCCCAGGCCGCGGCACGGACCGCCCTCGGACTTGACCCGCTGGGACCTGTCCTGATCGTCACGGGCGGTTCCTCGGGGGCCCAGAGCATCAACAAGACCCTCGCAGCGACCGTTGATGCCCTCACGGCCGCCGGCGTCCAGACCCTGCACATCACCGGCCGCGATAAGACCGTGCATGATCCCAGCGGCCAGCCGCTGGCCGCCCCGGGCTACCGGCAGGTTGAGTACGTGGACGGCATGGAGTCCGTCTATGCCGCCGCGGACCTGCTGGTCGCCCGTGCCGGCGCAGCGACGGTGTGCGAAGCAGCTGCCGTCGGAGTACCGGCCGTTTTCGTCCCCCTCCCGATCGGCAACGGCGAACAGGCCCTCAACGCCGCCGGGCTGGTCGAGGCCGGAGGCGCACTGATCGTGGACGACGGCGGCTTCACCCCTGAATGGGTCCGGGAGAACATCATTCCGCTGCTCCTGGACAGGGACCGGCTGGCCCGGATGGCTGCCAACGCCGAGGGGCTCGGAATCAGGAACGCGGACCAGCGGATGGCCGAACTGGTCCTTGACGTGGCTCAGCAGGAAGCGGTAAATCGATGACCACCAACAACAACGGCACCCGAACCCTTGAATCCCTCGGTCGTGTGCATTTCATTGGCATCGGCGGGGTGGGCATGTCCGCCGTCGCCCGCATCATGGTGGCGCGGGGTGTCCCTGTGAGCGGTTCGGACGCCAAAGACCTGCCGGTCATGGCGGATCTGGCGGCTGCGGGCGCCAGGATTGCCGTGGGCTACGACTCCGGAAACCTGGGGGATGCCCAGACGGTCGTGGCCGGCTCGGCAATCCGCACTGACAATCCGGAACTGGCGGCCGCCCGGGCCGCCGGACTGCCCGTGCTGCACCGCTCCGAGGGGCTGGCAGCGACCATGGCGGATGACACGGCGGTCACGGTCGCGGGGACGCACGGCAAGTCCACGACGACGTCGATGGTCACCGTATTGCTGCAGGGTGCCGGGCTGGACCCGTCCTTCGCAATCGGCGCCAACGTCCCGGCGCTCGGCGTCAACGCGGCAAACGGCACTTCCGGGATCTTTGTCGCCGAAGCGGATGAGTCGGATGGCTCCTTCCTGAACTACCGCCCGCAGATTGCCGTCGTGACGAACGTCGAACCGGACCACCTTGACTACTACGGCACCGCCGAGGCGGTCTACGCCTCCTTTGACCGCTTCACGGAGTTGCTGCCCGCCGACGGCGTACTTATTGCGTGCGCTGATGATGAGGGCGCCCGGGCACTGGCCGACCGGACGCTGGCGCGCGGCAACACGCGGGTGGTCCTCTACGGCACCTCCGGCGACGTCCAGGTCAGGCTCCAGGACGACGGACCCGGGAAAGTCTCGATTTCGACGCCGGCAGGCAAGTTCCCCGTTGACCTTCAGGTCCCGGGCCGGCACAACGCGCTCAACGCCGCCGCGGCCTTCGCAGTCGCACTCGAACTCGGCGTCCAGCCCGGCGCCGCGGCCGCTGCCCTGGCCGACTTCGGCGGGGCCTCCCGCCGCTTCGAGTTCAAAGGCAGCGGTCGTGGCGTCCGGGTGTACGACGACTACGCCCATCACCCCACCGAAGTCCGGGCCGCGCTGTCCGCGGCCCGGGCGGTCGCCGGCGGGCACCGGGTTCATGTACTTTTCCAGCCGCATCTGTTCTCCCGGACCCGTGAATTCGCCCGTGAATTCGCCGAGGCCCTGAATGCAGCCGACACGGCGCTGGTTCTGGATATCTATCCGGCCCGCGAGGACCCCATCCCCGGGGTCACCAGCGGGCTGATCGCCGAGCACCTCGGCAGCGGCGGCAGGCTTACCGGCCCCGACGCCGAAGCCATCCAGGCAGTCCTGGCCGTCGCGGCGCCGGGGGATATCGTACTGACCGCCGGCGCCGGTGACGTCACGGCGTACGGGCCCATGATTGTCCAGGCCCTGTCCAAGGAGACGTCCGGTGGCTAGCACGCGCCGCCCGACCTACAGGGCGGCCCAGAGGCCTGCCCCGCCCGCCGGCGGGGACGAGCCCGCGACGATCTCGGCGTCCAAGTCGGCGGCGGACCACCCGGTGGAACCTGGAGCCAGCCGTGATCCGGGCACGCCCGGCCGCAATAGCCGGTCGGGCACACGGCACGATCCCCTCCCGGACAGCGTCCGCAAGAGTGTCGGGGACAGCGTTGGGAAGACTCCGCCGGACATCGCCCGCGACAACGTGCTGTCGTTTCCGGAACCGAAGGCAAAACGCCGCAGACGCGTCGTCCTGTCCGTCGTCGGCGTCATCACGGTGCTGACGGCCTCGATCGTTGCCGCCGCCGTCTTTTCGCCGTGGCTCGCCCTGCGGACCATCTCTGTGGAGGGGAACAAACTGTTGGGCGCGGAACAGATCCAGACCGCGCTTGCGCCGCTGCAGGGCAAACCCTTGCCGCAAATCAGTGACGCCGATGTTGCTGCCCTGTTGAAGCCCCTCGTGGCCATCAAGGACGTCGATACGCAGGCTCGCCCGCCCTCGACGCTGCAGGTCCGCATTACCGAACGATCTCCGGTAGCACTGGTCAAACAGGGCGGGAATTACCAGCTGGTGGACGTCGAAGGCGTACAGCTCAGTACCACCGCCGACCCGGCCGCCGTCGCGTTGCCGGTGATCGACAGTGGCGGTGAAGCCGCAGGCGCTCCCATCGACAGCGAGCTCTTCAGCGCCATCACCGCGGTGCTGGGGGCGCTGCCGGCGGATGTGCTCGCGAAACTCTCGGATGCCTCGGCCGCGTCAGTTGACGCCGTCGAGCTTAAACTTGCTGACGGACAGAAAATCGTGTGGGGTAACGCGGGGGAGAAGGAACTCAAAGCCCGGGTCCTCGCAGCGCTCCTGACGGTGCCGGCTGATCCGAAGAACCCGGTCCAGGTTTACGATGTCAGTGTGCCACGGCGCCCCGTGACCCGGTAGCATCGGATCAGCCGAACCGCGGTCCGCCCCGGCGGACACCGCGGAACGAGCGTCTGCCGCCGGCCGGGCAGGATTCGGCGGGGAAAGCGGGGATTTCTCCGGTATTACCGCGACACGCGGCTCCGGTTATTGAATGTCCCCGCCAGACGAAATACCGTCAAGCACATGAGTTACTTGACATAACTCTAACCTTCAAGTCGAAGGTTAGAGTTTGGGTTTCAAGCCCGACTCCATCAGTTTTTCGCAATAGGACACGAACAAGGGACACGTAACGTGGCAGCTCCGCAGAACTACTTGGCCGTCATCAAGGTCGTCGGCATCGGCGGCGGCGGCGTGAACGCAGTCAACCGAATGATCGAGGTCGGGCTCCGTGGCGTCGAGTTCATCGCCATCAACACCGATGCCCAGGCGTTGCTGATGAGCGACGCCGACGTCAAACTCGACGTCGGACGGGAACTGACGCGCGGTCTGGGAGCCGGTGCGAATCCTGATGTCGGCCGCCAGGCTGCAGAGGACCACGCTGATGAAATCGAAGAGGTCATCCGCGGCGCAGACATGGTCTTCGTCACCGCCGGAGAAGGCGGCGGCACCGGAACCGGCGGAGCGCCCGTCGTGGCCCGGATCGCCCGTTCACTCGGTGCGCTGACCATCGGCGTTGTCACCCGTCCCTTCACCTTCGAAGGCCGCCGGCGCGCCGGTTCCGCCGAAGCCGGCATCGATGCCCTGCGCGACGAGGTCGATACCCTCATTGTCATCCCCAACGACCGGCTGCTGTCCATCAGTGACCGCAACGTCTCGGTGCTTGACGCGTTCCGGTCGGCTGACCAGGTCCTGTTGTCCGGTGTCCAGGGCATCACCGATCTGATCACCACCCCGGGCCTGATCAACCTTGACTTCGCTGACGTCAAGTCCGTCATGCAGGGCGCAGGATCCGCGCTGATGGGCATCGGATCGGCCCGCGGTGAAGACCGCGCCGTCAAGGCCGCCGAACTCGCCATCGCTTCCCCGCTCCTGGAAGCATCCATTGACGGCGCCCACGGCGTCCTGCTGTCGATCCAGGGCGGCTCGGACCTCGGCCTCTTCGAGATCAACGAAGCGGCCCGGCTCGTCCAGGAAGTTGCCCACCCCGAAGCCAACATCATCTTCGGTGCAGTGATCGACGACGCCCTCGGCGACGAAGCACGCGTCACGGTCATCGCCGCGGGCTTCGACGATGTCAAAGCCACCTCGCCCTCCATGGACCAGTCCCTGCCCGCCGCGCCCCAGCGGCCGGCCACGGCGGCGCCCGCCCAGGCTCCGGCGTCGGCGCAGGTACAGCCGGTCCACGCCACGGTAGGTGCGTCGAGCTACGGCGGCTGGGGCCAGCAGCGCCCGTCCGCCGTTCCCGCCGACGCCGGATTTGACGTCGACCTGCCCGCCGTTGTGGAGCCGGACCTCTCCGGCCGCCACTCGGACGACCTGGACGTTCCTGACTTCCTCAAATAAATCCGATCACAACCATGGCACTGCCGCGAGGCAGTGCCATGGCCATTTCCGCGGCTTAGCGGATGGCTAGCAAGACGGCGGTGTTCTCAGTGTTCTCATGGCGTGCTCAAGTGCGGCCCGGCGTCTGGGTGGCTTTCACCGACGCCGCCGCCGGAAACCTCGCGCTCCACGTCGGTGATGATCCCGCCGCGGTCCGCCAGCGCCGCCGGAGTGTTGAACAGGCGTGCGGAACCGGCAGCCGGCACTTCCGGTTCATGAACCAAGTCCACGGAAATTTGGTGGCGGTCGTGGCGCGCGAGGCCGGCGCGCCTACCACCGCCGTCGAGCCCGCGGGCGAGGATTCGGGAACCCCGGATCCTCTAGCTCCGGTGGCAGACGCCCTGGTGTCCGCGGGTGAACCGCTGGCCGTCCTCGTGGCCGACTGTGTCCCGGTCGTGCTGGTCGGTCAACGCGCAGCAGGGGAGCCCGGCGCCGGGGACCATGTCCTGGGCGTTGTGCATGCCGGGCGGCCAGGCGTGGCGAACGGCGTTGTGCGGGCTGCCGTGGAGCGTCTGCGGACACTTGGCGCGGTGCAAGTCAGTGCCTGGATTGGCCCGTCGGTCTGCGGCAACTGCTACGAGGTCCCCGAAGAGCTGCGTGCCGACGTTTCCGCGAGCGTACCCGCCACCTGGTGCACCACTTCGCACGGCACCCCCGGGCTTGACCTGCCGGCCGGAGTCCGCAGTCAGTTGGAGGCCGAGGGCGTCGCCGTTGAATACACCGGCGGATGCACTCTTGAAGACGAAACACTGTTCTCTTACCGCCGAAATCACCGCACGGGACGCTTCGCCGGACTGGTGTGGACAGATGCCGCCGGTTCCGGCGCAGGCGACGCCGGCCGTGGGCTCACCCATGATTGAGCAGAAAATGGACGCCGCGGAGGCTGACCGTTGGGGCCCGGCTTCGCGATAACCTTGCCGCGGTCCGACGAAGGATCGAGGCGGCCACAGAGGCCGCAGGCCGGCAGGCCAGCCCGCCGGAGCTGATCGTCGTGACCAAATTCCACCCGGTGCAGGATATCCGGTGGCTGGCGTCGCTCGGGGTGACCGACGTCGGTGAAAACCGGGACCAGGAGGCGGCAGGCAAGGCCGCTGAACTCGATGGCCTGAACCTCCGCTGGCACTTCGTCGGCCAACTGCAGGGCAACAAGGCCAAATCCGTGGTGCGGTACGCCCACGCCCTGCACTCGGTGGACCGCCCGCAGCTCGCCGCCGCGCTGGCGAAAGCAGCCACCGCGGAGCACGAACGGACCGGCCGCGGACCGCTGGCCTGCTTCATCCAGGTCAGCCTTGACGACGACGCCGGGGAGCACCGCGGCGGTATCCATGCGGCAGACGTCCCGGCCCTGGCCGAACAGCTTGCCGGTGCGGAGGGGCTCAGCCTCTCAGGTGTTATGGCCGTCGCCCCGCGGGGGGCAGATCCGGAAGCCGCTTTTGAAAAACTGGCCGGCATTTCCGCGGCCCTGACCGCAGTCCATCCGGGTGCCGGGGGGATATCCGCAGGCATGAGCCAGGACCTCGAATCCGCCATTCGTTTCGGGGCGACACACCTGCGGATTGGCTCGGATATTCTCGGTCCGCGTCCGGGGTTGCGGTAGGTTCGACGTATTGGAACATATCGGCGGGGATTCCAAAGGCTGTTCAGCCATTCGATCGGCCCGCTTCCGGAGACGATGAGGAGTCGACCATGAGTGGCGGTCTGCGCAAGACAATGATCTATCTTGGGCTCGCCGATGGCGACGAACAGTACGAGTCCGAACACCAGACATCGCACAAAGACGAGGACGATTCCATGGAGCAGGACCGCGAGGAGCGCCGTTCGCCGGCGCCGGTCCGTGAGGTTCCCAGGGAAGAGCCCTACGCCGCTGAAGAGGAATATCGTGCCCCTGTGACACCCATCAAGCGAGCGGCCTCGAGCCGCGAAGAGACCACCGGGCTGCGGCAGATCACCACGATCCACCCACGCTCGTACAACGATGCCAAGCTCATCGGTGAGAGCTTCCGGGACGGCATTCCCGTGATTATGAATGTCACCGACATGGGCGAGGCCGATGCCAAACGTCTGGTTGACTTCTCCGCGGGACTGGTCTTCGGTCTGCGCGGCAGCATCGAACGGGTGACAAACAAGGTCTTCCTGCTCTCGCCGTCGTATATTGAGGTCATTGGCGATGACAAAAAAGTCAGCGAAACTCAAGCGAGTTTCTTCAACCAGAGTTAGTCCGGATTCTGGGTTTGATGCCAGGCGGGGACATCTGCCTGGCATCAATGCTGAGATATTCGTGCTGAAATGGAAGCAATACATTGTCAGGACACTGGGGTATCCGGAATGAACATGGAGATATGAGTTAACTCATGGGAATTATTTTCGGACTTGTCTATATCGCACTCCTGCTTTTTTTTATTGCATTGATCGTTCGTCTGGTATTCGAGTGGGTCCAGATGTTCGCGCGGAGCTGGCGGCCGAGCGGTGTTGCCCTCGTTGCCGCGCACACCGTCTATTCAGTAACGGATCCGCCGCTCAAGGTGCTCCGGAGGCTGATCCCGCCGCTGCGGCTGGGCGGGATCTCACTGGATGTGGGCTTCCTCCTGCTTTTCGTGGCAGTGAGCTTTGCGATGGCAATCGCCAGGAGCCTTGTGTAGGCAGATAATTCACAGACAGTGGGTTCGCCCACTGCGAAGCGATACAACTCCGGTTCGACACTGCGGTGTTGAATTAGAGGAACCAGACCATATTTAGGTACCGTAGTTCTGACGGCCGGAAGGCCTCCTGACTAACTAGACCAACGAGGTGACCAGATGGCTTTGACGCCAGAAGACGTTGTCAACAAGCGCTTTCAGCCGACCAAGTTTCGCGAAGGCTACGACCAGGATGAAGTTGATGACTTCCTGGACGAAATCGTCGTCGAACTGCGGCGCCTGAACCAGGAAAACGACGAGCTCCGCAAGAAGCTCGCCGAGTCCGGCGCCGGCACGCCTGCCAGCTCCGCTGCGCCTGCTCCCGTCGTGGAGAAGGTTCCGGAGGTCACCAAGGCCGAGAAGGAAAAGATCGCCAAGGCCGAAGCCGACGCAAAGGCCGCTGAGGCTGCTGAGGCTGCCAAGAAAAAGGCGGCCGCTGCCGCCCCGGCCCCCCGCCCCTGCCGCGGCTGCCAAGCCGGCTCAGGCTGCTGCCACCCCCGCTTCGGAGTCCGCCGCCGGCCTGCTGGCCATGGCGCAGCAGATGCACGACAAGCACGTCGCCGACGGCGAGCAGCAGCGTGACAAAATCATCGCCGAAGCGCAGATCGAAGCCAGCAGCCTCGTCAACGATGCGCAGGAAAAGTCCCGCAAGATCCTGGGTGCCCTCGAGCAGCAGCGCTCGGTCCTGGAGCGCAAGGTCGAGCAGCTTCGCGGGTTCGAACGCGACTACCGTTCACGCCTGAAGGCCTACATCGAAGGCCAGTTGCGCGATCTCGATGCCCGCGGCTCTGTTGCCGCTCCCGAAGTCGGCGAAGCCAGCTAGGGCATTAAGCAAGTATTCTGAAAGCCGGTGGCTGAGGATTCCTCCGCCGCCGGTTTTTGGCGTTAACCGCCGTTTCCTGACCGGCATGCCCCGCGCCCCTGCCCGGTCCCGCACTTATTCGATCGAAAGCACTATGACAGACGCACCATCACCAGATGCCCCGCAGCCTGCCGGCGCCACCCCGCCTGCCCCGGGCAGCTCCGCTGAAGGGGCCCCCGGCTCTCCAGCCGCCGCGGCCGCGCAGGGCCGTGCTGCTCTCCGTGTTCGCCGGTCTCGCTGTGTTCGCTTACGTGTTTGACCAGCTGACCAAACTGTGGGTTACCAGCAACATGACGGAGGGAGAGCAGATTCCAGTGCTGCCGCCGCTGCTGCACTGGTATTACATCCGTAATTCGGGGGCCGCGTTTTCGATTGGCGAGAACATCACCTGGGTCTTCACGATCATCATGGCTGCCGTAGCCGTCGCGATCCTGCTGCAGCTGCGCCGGCTGGGTTCCCTCTGGTGGGCCCTGGCGCTCGGGTTGCTGCTGGGCGGAGCCCTTGGAAACCTTACGGACCGGTTGTTCCGCGCGCCCTCATTCGCCATGGGGCACGTGGTCGACTTCATCCAACTGCCCAATTTCGCCATCTTTAATATCGCCGATTCCGCTGTTGTGTCTTCGGTGGCGGTCATTTTTGTGCTGACCCTGCGAGGCATCGGCCTGGACGGTTCGCGCCACACGAAGGACGAGGAGCTCCCCGATGCGTGACAAGCTGTCCGGTAGCCGGCCTGACGAGCCGATGGAACAGAATCCGGCAGCAGGCCTGTCCGATGACCTGATCGATGAACCCCCCGTGCCGTTGAGGTTCGTTGTGCCCGAAGACCTCGCCGGCAGCCGGGTGGACGCCGGCCTGGCGACACTGATGGAGAGCTCCCGGGCCCAGGTCGCGGTGCTGATAGCCGAAGGCAACGTCAGCTGTAACGGCCGGCCTGTCAGCAAATCCCTCAAGCTGCCTGCCGGTGCCGTCCTCGACGTCGTCGTCCCGGAACGCCGGGACCCCCTGGAAATCGTGGAGGAAATCGTGGACGATCTGTTGATTCTGCTGGACGATGACGAGTTCGTGGTTATTGACAAACCGGTCGGCGTCGCAGCGCACCCGTCCCCGGGCTGGGTGGGTCCCACCGTCGTGGGCGGCCTCGCAGGGCTCGGCTACCGGATCTCCACGTCCGGAGCTCCCGAACGGGCCGGGATCGTGCACCGGCTCGACGTCGGAACGTCGGGCGTGATGGTGGTCGCCAAAACCGAAAGGGCGTACACCGCGCTCAAGCGGGCGTTCAAGGAGCGGACCGTGGACAAGGTCTACCACGCCGTAGTCCAGGGCCTGCCGGACCCGCTGGCCGGCACCATCGATGCTCCGATCGGGCGCCACCCCGGACACGACTGGCGCTTCGCCGTGATCGAGGACGGCCGCGATTCCATCACGCACTACGAAGTCCTGGAAGCTTTTGGCAAGGCCTCGCTGGTCGAGGTCCACCTTGAGACGGGGCGCACCCACCAGATCCGGGTGCACTTCTCAGCCCTGCGCCATCCCTGCGCCGGTGACCTCACGTACGGCGCGGACCCCCGGCTTGCCGCCAACCTGGGGCTGACCCGGCAGTGGCTGCACGCCCGGGAACTGTCCTTTGACCATCCCCGGACGGGGGAGCGGGTCACCGTCTCCAGTGGCTACCCGCAGGATCTTCAGTACGCGCTGGACGTGCTGGAATCCGGAAACGCCTGAGGGCGGCGCCCGGCGGGCGCCGCCCGGCACTAGAATGATTCGGTGACTTCCAGCAACAACTCGTTCGTGCATCTCCACAACCACACCGAATACTCCATGCTGGACGGCGCCGCCCGCCTCGGCGAGTTGTTCGACGAAACCGAGCGGCTCGGCATGCCCGCGCTCGCCACAACGGACCACGGCTACCTGTTCGGTGCCTTCGACTTCTGGAAACGCGCCACGGACCAGGGCATCAAACCGATCATCGGCGTCGAAGCCTATGTCACTCCCGGGACCGCGCGCGGTGACAAGACGCGCGTGCGGTGGGGTGAGGAAAGCCAGCGCAAGGACGACATCTCCGGCGGCGGTTCGTACACCCACATGACGCTGCTCAGCTACAACAACGTGGGGATGCGCAACCTGTTCCGGGCCTCGTCCATCGCATCCCTGGATGCGGTCTTCGGCAAATGGCCCCGGCTGGACCGGCAGTTGCTGAACACCTACTCGGAAGGCTTGATCGCCACCACCGGCTGCCCGTCCGGTGAAGTCCAGACGAGACTTCGGCTGGGACAGTACCGCGAAGCCCTCGAGGGCCGCAGCCGAGTTCCGCGACATCTTCGGCGCCGAAAACTACTTCTGCGAACTCATGGACCACGGGCTCGACATTGAACGGCGGGTGACGGGCGATCTCCTGCGCCTGGCCAAAGACCTGAACCTCCCGCTCGTCGCCACCAACGACCTCCACTACACACACGAGCACGACGCCAAGGCCCACGAAGCCCTGCTCGCCATTCAGTCCGGGTCCACGCTCCTGGAGCCCAGCTACGACAACGGCGGCTCCCGCTTCGCCTTCTCCGGCAGCGGCTATTACCTTAAATCCCCGCAGGAAATGCGCGAACTGTTCCGCGACCACCCGGAGGCGTGCGACAACACGCTGCTGATCGCCGAGCGCTGCGAGGTCTCGTTCAACACCGGCGCCAACTTCATGCCCCGGTTCCCTTGCCCGCCCGGTGAGGATGAAACGTCCTGGCTGGTCAAAGAGGTGGCCACCGGCCTTGCCTACCGCTACCCGGGAGGCGTACCGGACAAGGTGCGCACCCAGGCCGACTACGAGCTCGGCGTCATCACCTCGATGGGGTTCCCCGGCTACTTCCTGGTCGTGGCCGACTTCATCAACTGGGCCAAGAACAACGGCATCCGGGTGGGTCCCGGCCGCGGCTCAGGCGCCGGGTCCATGGTGGCCTACGCCATGCGCATCACCGACCTTGACCCGCTCTTGCACGGCCTCATCTTCGAACGCTTCCTCAACCCGGACCGCGTCTCCATGCCCGACTTTGACGTCGACTTCGATGACCGCCGCCGCTCGGAGGTGATCGACTACGTGACCCGCAAGTACGGCGACGAGCGCGTGGCCATGATCGTCACCTACGGCACCATCAAGACCAAGCAGGCGCTCAAGGACTCCTCCCGGGTACTGGGCTACCCGTTCAGTATGGGCGAGCAGCTGACCAAGGCCCTGCCGCCGGCCGTTATGGCGAAGGACATTCCGCTCGCTGATATCCAGAACCCCGAGTCCAAGCGCTACGGCGAGGCGGGGGACTTCCGTCAACTCATCAGCACGGACCCCGAAGCCGCCAAGGTTTTCGAAACCGCCCTCGGTATCGAAGGGCTCAAGCGCCAGTGGGGCGTTCACGCGGCCGGCGTCATCATGTCCTCGGACCCGATCATCGACGTCATTCCGATCATGCGCCGTTTCCAGGACGGCCAGGTCATCACCCAGTTCGACTACCCGACGTGTGAGGGCCTTGGCCTGATCAAGATGGACTTCCTGGGGCTGCGGAACCTCACGATCATTTCCGACGCCCTGGAAAACATCAAGATGAACCGCGGCACCGACCTCGATCTCGAATCCCTTGCCCTGGACGACGCCCCCTCCTACGAGCTGCTTGCCCGGGGCGATACCCTCGGCGTGTTCCAGCTCGACGGCGGACCGATGCGTGCGCTCCTGAAGCTGATGAAGCCTGACAACTTCGAAGACATATCGGCTGTCCTGGCGCTGTACCGGCCGGGGCCCCATGGGCGCCAATGCCCACAACGACTACGCCCTGCGCAAGAACAAGATCCAGGACGTCATCCCGATCCACCCCGAACTGGAAGAGCCGCTCAAGGAGATCCTTGGCGGAACGTTCGGCCTGATCGTGTACCAGGAGCAGGTGATGGCCGTCGCCCAGAAGCTGGCCGGATACTCGCTCGGCCAGGCAGACATTCTGCGCCGGGCCATGGGCAAGAAGAAGAAGTCCGAACTGGACAAACAGTTCGCCGGCTTCTCCCAGGGCATGCAGGACAACGGCTACTCGATGGCAGCGGTCAAGACCCTCTGGGACATCCTGCTGCCGTTCTCGGACTACGCCTTTAACAAGGCGCACTCGGCCGCCTACGGCGTCATCTCCTACTGGACGGCGTACCTGAAGGCGCACTACGCGCCCGAGTACATGGCCGCGCTGCTCACATCGGTCGGTGACGACAAGGACAAATCAGCCATCTACCTGAACGAATGCCGGCGCATGGGCATCACCGTGCTGCCCCCGGACGTCAACGAGTCGGCGCTCAATTTCACCCCGGTGGGCAACGACATCCGCTTCGGCATGGGGGCCATCCGCAACGTCGGCGTCAATGCCGTCGAGGCAATGGTCGCGGCCCGCGAAAGCGAGGGTGCCTACACGAGCTTCAAGGACTACCTGATGAAGGTCCCGGCTGTCGTGTGCAACAAGCGCACCATCGAGTCCCTCATCAAGGCCGGTGCTTTTGACTCGCTGGGTCACCAGCGCCGTGCCCTGGCCATGATCCATGAGGAGGCGATCGATTCCGTCATCACCCTCAAGCGCAACGAAGCCATCGGCCAGTTTGACCTCTTCGCCGGCTTCGAGGAGTCAGAATCCGAAGCCTCCCTGAGCATCGAGATCCCGGATCTTCCCGAATGGGAGAAGAAGGACAAGCTCTCGTTCGAGCGGGACATGCTCGGCCTCTACGTCTCGGACCACCCGCTGCAGGGGCTGGAGGGCCTGCTGAGCCAGCACGCCGACCGGACGATCACCTCGATCATCGCCGAGGACGGGCCGCAGGACGGTGCGATCGTGACGATCGCCGGGATGATCACCTCGCTGAGCCGACGCATCGCCAAGGCCAGCGGCAACGCCTACGCCCGGGCCGAAATCGAGGACCTCGCCGGTTCCATGGAGGTGATGTTCTTCGGGCAGGTTTACGGTCCCATCGCCTCGGTCCTCGCCGAGGACCTGATCGTGGTGGTCAAGGGCCGTCTGCAGCGCCGCGACGACGGAGCCGTCACGCTGAACTGCATGGAACTCTCCGTGCCGGACCTCAGCGACAGCCAGAACGGGCCCGTCGTGATCACCATGGCAACGCACAAGGCCACCGAGGCCGTCGTGACCGAGCTGGGCGACGTGTTGCGTACCCACCGCGGCAATTCGGAGGTCCGGTTGCACCTGCAGGGCGACACCCGGGTGGAAGTCATGGGACTTCCCGTGCACTTGCGCGTCAACCCGAGCCCGTCCCTTTTCGGTGACCTCAAGGTGCTGCTCGGCCCGACCTGCCTGGACGCCTGATTCCAGGACAGAACGTTGCCGGGACCCGGCGGCTGACCTGCCCCGCCCGGACCCGGCAACGGGCCGGCTAGATTTCGTAGTCGAGCGGCACCGGCTGGCCGTAGGCGCCTGCGTGGTACAGCAGCGGGGTGCCGTCCTCGCCGACCTGCCCCTCAACGACCTCCACGACGACGACCGCGTTGTTTTCAAAGGAAAGCCGCATCTGGATCTTGCCGATCAGCCAGCCGGAGGTGCCCTTGAGTACGGGTACCTCGTGCGGACCGAGCTCCCAGTGGTCCCCGTCGAAGCGGTTTCCGGCCCGGGCGAACCGGTCCGCCAGTTCGTGGTTGTCCATGCCGAGCATGTGCACACCGATATAGCTGGTGTTCGCGATCGCGGGCCAGGAGCTGGACGTCCGGGCCATGTTGAACGTGAATCGGGGCGGCTTGGCGGAGAGTGAGGCCACCGAGGTCGCGGTGAAACCGAAGGGAACACCATCGAGATTGGCAGTGATGATCGCTACCCCCGCGGCATGCCGGCGGAACATTTCCTTGAACGTTCCTTCAAAGGTCCCATGATTTGTAGTCACTGCGATTCGGCTCCCTGCTGCACATACGTGTCATTGTTCACCTGCCAGCGTATTGCGCCCGCGGGCCCGGACCACAATCCATAACCCTGGTTGTCATCTGGACTTGACGCGTGGTGACTCCGGCCGGCCGAATCCTTGTTACCGTTTGTTCCATGAAACAGCCCGAAGTTCCCATCCTGGTCGACCAGTCCGACGCCGGGGAGTACGCCGGGAACCTGAGCGAACCCCACCAGGCCGCACATCGTGCTGTCACGCCCTGGCGGCGGGCAACGGTGATAGCGGCGGCAGGGGTCCCCGTCGGGCTGATCTGGTGGCTGCTGGCGCCTTCCGGATTCAACCTGCTGACCGGCGACCCGGAACTGGCGTCGGGGACGAACATTTCCGGCTGGCTGCCGCGTGACCTGGTCCTGGCCGGGCTGTTCCTGCTCGCGGGGTCCATTTCCGGGGCGTTGGTATCCGGTTCCAAAGATGAACTGCCGGGACCCTGGGCCATCGTGTTCGTAGTGCTTGCCGGAACTCTGGGCGCTGTGCTGGCCTGGGGCACCGGTGTACTTGCAGGGCAGCGGTGGGGCGAGTCCGTCGACGCCGAGACCAACGCCAGCGTTGCCTTCTCCCTGCGGTCCTATGCCATCATCGCAATCTGGCCGGCGGCGATTGCCCTCTCCATCTTCCTTGAAACGATTTTCAGGACCCCCGCCCGGGCACGTAAAATGAATGCGTGACCTTAACACCTGACAGCACAGTGCCCCCGGTTCCTGCCGCCCTCAACTTCCGCACGGTGGACGTGCGCGGCCGGCATCTGTCCCTCGCCGAACTGAGGGCTGCCGTTCCGCGGGCCCAGGCAGGCACGATGGCAGACGCCGAGGGCAAGGTCCAGGACATTATCTCGGCCGTCAGGTCGAGGGGGTTCGCCGCCCTCAGCGAGCTGGCGCTGGCGTTCGACGGGGTGGAGCAGACGAACCCCCGGGTTCCGGCGGAAGCGCTGCATGCCGCACTGGCGGATCTGGACCCTGCCGTGCGTGCAGCCCTGGAAGAGTCGATCCGCCGGGCACGCCGGTTCGCCGACGGCCATCGGCCGGCAAACGTCGACGTCGAGATGGGGGACGGTGCCGTCGTCAGCCAGAACTGGGTGCCGGTGGCCAGGGTGGGACTTTATGTGCCGGGAGGCCTGGCCGTTTATCCGTCGTCGGTGGTTATGAACGTCGTCCCGGCCCTCGCGGCCGGCGTCGAATCCATCGCACTGGCGTCGCCGCCGCAAAAGGACTTCGACGGCCTTCCGCACCCGACCATCCTCGCCGCCGCCTGCCTGCTCGGTATCGATGAGGTGTACGCAATCGGAGGGGCCCAGGCCATTGCTGCCTTCGCCTACGGCATCCCGGCACGCGGAGCGGACCTCGGTGACGCCGCGGGGATCGATCCGGTGGACGTCGTCACAGGTCCGGGCAATATTTTTGTCGCGACCGCCAAACGCCTCGTGAAGGGCGTGGTGGGAATTGATTCCGAAGCCGGAACAACGGAAATTGCCATCCTGGCCGACGCTACTGCGCAACCGGCGTTCGTCGCCGCGGATCTGATCAGCCAGGCCGAACACGACCCCAAGGCGGCGTCCGTGCTGATTACGGATTCCGAAACCCTCGCCGCTGCTGTCCGGATCGAACTCGACCGCCAGGCCGCCGCCACAAAGCACAGCGCGCGGGTCCGCGAGGCTTTGTCCGGCCCGCAGTCCGGTGTTGTCCTCGTCAACGACATTGACCAGGGCATTGCCGCCTGCGATGCGTACGCGGCAGAGCACCTGGAAATCATGACGGCTGACGCACCCCGGGTGGCGGCCCGGATCCGAAACGCCGGAGCGATTTTCGTGGGGGACTACAGCCCCGTCAGCCTGGGGGACTACTGCGCCGGGTCAAACCATGTGCTGCCGACCAGTGGCACGGCCGCCTTTTCCTCGGGTCTCAATGTGACAACCTTCCTGCGGGCCATTCAGGTCGTCAACTACACCCGGTCCGCGCTGGAACAGGTCAGCGGCCACATCGTGAGCCTGTCCGGTGCTGAGGACCTGCCGGCCCACGGCGACGCGGTCACCGCGCGATTCGCCGCCGGCGCCTGACACGACGGCGCCAGCGGGACCGGCAACCACTACATGTAGTAATTACAGTCTTGTTATTCAGCTAGATCTAGTCGTAAACTGAGCACGGAAGACGACGCGCCGCACGGGACTCGCAGTTGACCGGTCGTTTGACGGGTTGATGGGCAGGTCGTCCGGCGCCCGGGCCGCGGAGTTGCGACAGGGGAGGAAACAACGTGTACTGCCCGTTTTGCCGCAACCCTGACTCGCGTGTGGTTGACAGCCGCATTGCCGACGACGGCTCCGCCATCCGGCGCCGCCGGCAATGCCCCGAATGCGGCCGCCGCTTCACCACGGTGGAAACCACCAGCCTGACCGTGATCAAGCGCTCAGGCGTCGGCGAGCCGTTCAGCCGCAGCAAAGTCATCAACGGTGTCCGAAAAGCCTGCCAGGGCCGGCCGGTGACGGAGGACGACCTCGCGCTGCTGGCCCAGGAAGTCGAGGAATCGATCCGCGCAGCAGGCACGGCCGAGATTGAAGCCCACGACGTCGGTCTGGCAATCCTGATCCCACTGCAGAAACTCGACGAAGTTGCCTACCTCCGCTTCGCCAGCGTGTACCAGGCGTTTGAGTCACTCGAAGACTTCGAGTCCGCCATCTCGCTGCTCCGTCACGAATCCGTGGCTAAGGGCCGGGAGGGCACGAACCCGCAGAAAAGCCCGCTTTAGGCTCCGCCGGGAAACCACCATAGACTCCGGTGGCGGCTGCGAAGGGGAAGTCGCAGCCGCCACCGGCTCCACGTCAAGGCGCGAGATGCAGTGCCCGTAGCACCGGGCCCCGTCGGGGCTACTTGAGCAGTTTGTGGTTCAAGGCGACCTCGACCGCGGCGCCCACAATGCCGGCGTCGTTCTTCAGTTCCGCCGGGACGATCGGCGTCCGCAGCTTCATGTGCGGCAGGTATTCATCGGAGCGCTTGGAGATGCCGCCGCCGACGATGAAGAGCTCGGGGGAGAACAGGAACTCGACATGGGAGAAGTAGCGCTGCAGGAGCACACTGTAGTCCTCCCAGCTCACGCCGTCGCGTTCCCGGGCGACAGCCGAGGCCTTGCTCTCGGCGTCGAATCCGTCAATCTCGAGGTGGCCCAGCTCGGCGTTGGGGACTAGCTTGCCATCGAAAATGAACGCGGATCCGATCCCGGTGCCGAGCGTGATAACCAGGACGGTGCCCGCAACACCTTCACCCGCGCCGAAGCGTGCTTCCGCCAGGCCGGCGGCGTCCGCATCGTTAATGACCTCGATGGGGCGGCCGAGCCGGGCCGAGAACAGGCTGTCAATATCCGTCTCGATCCAGGACTTGTCCACGTTCGCGGCCGAATGGACCACACCATGCTGGATGATGCCCGGGAAGGTGACGCCTACCGGGGAGTCAGCGGCCGGGGCCTCGGGGCGGGCCGAGAGCTCTGCCACGACCTGGGCGACGACCTCGGCGACGGCCTCCGGGGTGGCAGGCTGCGGCGTCGGGACGCGGAAGCGATCACCAATCAGCTTGCCCTTTTTCACGTCGACTATGCCGCCCTTAATGCCGGTGCCACCGATATCGATGCCGATCAGGTAGGCGTTCTTTTTCGACTTCTCGTCCTTCTTGGGCAATGTGCTTCCGTTCATGGCAGGGGCGGGCGGTCTGTGATGCGGGGTGTCGCGTGCGCTGTTGTGCGCGGCAGTGCAGGCGTTATGGCAGGGTCAGGACTTCGGCGCCGGAGTCCGTGACCAGCAAGGTGTGTTCGAACTGTGCGGTGCGTTTGTGGTCCCGGGTCACCACGGTCCAGTCGTCGGCCCACATATCCCAGTCCACGGTACCGAGCGTCAGCATGGGTTCAATGGTGAACACCATGCCCGTTTCGATCACGGTGTTGTAGGCGGGAGCGGCATCGTAGTGCGGAATGATCAGCCCCGTGTGGAAGGCCTCGCCCACGCCGTGTCCGGTGAAATCACGGACCACGCCATACCCGAACCGCTTGGCGTAGGACTCGATGCTCCGGCCGATCACGTTAATCTCGCGGCCCGGTGCGACGGCCCGGATGGCGCGGTTCAGCGATTCGCGCGTCCGGTCGACCAGCAGCCGGGATTCCTCGTCGACATCGCCGACCAGGAAGGTGTAGTTCGTGTCGCCGTGGACACCGCCGATGAACGCCGTGATGTCGATGTTGAGGATATCGCCGTCCTGAACCACAGTGCTGTCCGGAATGCCGTGGCAGATAACTTCATTGAGCGATGAGCACAGCGACTTAGGAAACCCGCGGTAACCGAGCGTGGAAGGGTACGCCTGGTGGTCCAGGAGGAAGTCGTGGCCGACGCGGTCCAGTTGGTCCGTGGTGACGCCGGGTTCGATGTGCTTCCCGACCTCGACGATGGCCTGGGCTGCGATCCGGGACGCAATCCGGATCTTCTCGATCGTCTCCGCCGATTTAACTTCGGAACCGGTGAACTTGGCCGGTGCGGGCCTGCCCACGTATTCAGGACGCGGGATGGACGCCGGTACGGAAAGCTGCGGGCTCACGGTTCCCGGGATCAGGGTGCCGATGGGTGCAGTTGAGGCTAGGGAAGGCATATGTTGATCATATAAGGCACGGCCGAACGCCGGGAAATGTGAGCCGCAATACACCCGCCCGCATGTCGATTAAGGAGCACCAATGCCGGAGTACTGGTACAACGTCAACACCCACGAGGTCGAGGAAGACGCCATGTCGGACTGGACCCAGCTGATCGGTCCCTACAAGACCCGGGAGGAGGCAGAACACGCCCTCGAAAAGGTCCAGGCCCGGAACGAGGCCTGGGACAAGGACGACGACGACTAACCGGCGCCCGTCCCCGGCCGGGACAGCCCGGGCCACCCCGCCCATCAGCCGCTTAACTGACCTGTCTGGGCAGTACAGCTAGAACGAGTGTTCGGGGCCGGGGAACTGGCCCGAGCGCACGTCGTCACCGTAGGCTTTCGCCGCGTCGCTGAGCGTGGTCCGCAGGTCGGCATACTGCTTGACGAACTTCGCCATCCGGCCGCCGCGCAGTCCGGCCATGTCCTGCCACACCAGCACCTGACCCGTGGTGACGTTTCCGGCCCCGATCCCAATGGTGGGGACGTCGACGGCGGCGTCCACCGCGGCGGCCGTGGCCGCCGGGACCATTTCCATCAGGACACAGAACGCGCCGGCCTCGGCCAGTGCCACGGCGTCCTCGATCAGCCTCCCGGCGTCATCGCCGCGGCCCTGGACCCGGTAGCCCCCGAGGGCGTGTTCGCTCTGCGGGGTGAAACCGATGTGGGCCATGACAGGGATTCCGGCCTGGACCATGGCCCGGACCGTCTCGGCGTAGAACTTCCCGCCCTCGATCTTGACGGCGTGAGCGAGGCCCTCCTTGAGGAAACGGACGCCTGTCGCCACCGCCTGCTGGGCAGAGACCTCATAGCTGCCGAACGGCAGGTCCGCGACGACGAGGGAGCGTTTGGCAGAGCGGGCGACGGCGCGGCACAGGGGAATCAGTTCATCGACCGTCACCGGGATGCTGGTTTCATTGCCGAAGACGTTATTGGAGGCGGAGTCTCCGACCAGCAGCACCTCGATGCCCGCCTGATCGAAAATTTCAGCGGTGTACTGGTCATAGGCGGTCAGCATGGCGAACCGTTCGCCGTTGACTTTGGCCTGGTGAAGGTGGTGCGTGCGGATCCTGGCCGCAGGCTTCCGGGGAACCTCAACCGCCGGGGCGGAGGATTCTGAAGGCGTGCTGGAATCGGAGCTGGTGCTAGTGGCCATGGCACCACCGTAGTGTGAGACCTCGCGTGCAAGCTACCGGGGTCCCGGCGCCGGCCGGTGAATCGTGTCACACAGGCAAGGTGGTCCTTTCCGTGCGGGCAACCATAGGCCCGGGGAGGGTGCCTTCGTGTTAACGCTGTGTTACGGGCGCGGACGGCTCCAGCAATTGAAGCGAATGCTTAGTACAGTGAATCGTGAGCAGCCGCGGGCGCCACGTTGGACGGGCCTGGGTACGGATTGAAGAACCGGAAAGAGGCCAAAATGGACCGCCAGCAAGAGTTTGTCCTGCGGACGATCGAAGAACGCGACGTGCGTTTTGTGCGTTTGTGGTTCACCGACGTCGTGGGATCACTCAAGTCCGTGGCGCTGGCCCCGGCCGAGGTCGAGGGTGCCTTTGAAGAAGGATTGGGCTTCGACGGCTCCTCCATCGAGGGGCTCGCCCGTGTCTTCGAATCCGACATGCTGGCGCAGCCGGACCCCTCGACCTTCCAGATCCTGCCGTGGCGGGGCGAGACGGAGGCGACGTCGCGGATGTTCTGCGACATCCTGACACCCGACGGGGAGCCCTCAGCCGCCGATCCCCGCAACGTCCTCAAACGGACCCTGGCTAAGGCCGCCGATATGGGCTTCACCTGCTACACCCACCCGGAAATCGAGTTCTACCTGCTCAAGTCCCAAACTCCCGGACCGGACGGTTCCCCCGTACCCGTGGACGAGGGGGGATACTTTGACCACGTCCCCGGCGGCGTCGCCCAGGACTTCCGGCGCACCGCCGTGACCATGCTGGAATCCGTGGGTATTTCGGTGGAGTTCAGCCACCACGAGGCCGGCCCGGGCCAAAACGAGATCGACCTGCGCTACGCGGATGCGCTGCAGACGGCGGACAACATCATGACGTTCCGCACCGTGATCAAGGAAGTCGCGCTGCAGCAGGGCACCTATGCGACATTTATGCCCAAGCCGTTCACCGCCCACCCCGGTTCCGGGATGCACACCCACTTCTCGCTCTTTGAGGGGGACACCAACGCCTTTTACGAAGCCGGGGCCGAGTTCCAGCTCTCCGCGACTGCACGGCATTTCATTGCGGGCATCCTCAAGCACGCGCCCGAATTCACTGCGGTCACCAACCAGTTCGTGAACTCCTACAAGCGGCTGTGGGGCGGGGGAGAAGCGCCGAGCTACCTCAGCTGGGGACACAACAACCGTTCCGCCCTGGTCCGGGTCCCGCTCTACAAGCCGGGCAAGGGCCAGTCGGCGCGGATCGAATACCGCGGCATCGATTCGGCGGCGAACCCGTACCTGGCCTATGCCGTGCTGCTGGGCGCCGGCCTCAAGGGGATCGAGGAGGGCTACCAGCTGCCGGCCGCGGCGGAGGACGACATCTGGTCGCTCAGCACGGCCGAACGGCGCGCCATGGGCCACGACCCGCTGCCCGCCAGCCTGCACGACGCCATCAGGACCATGGAGGATTCAGAACTGATGCCGCAGATCCTCGGCGAGCAGGTCTACGAGCACTTCCTGCGCAACAAGCGCGCCGAATGGCAGGATTACCGGCTCCAGGTGACGCCCTACGAGCTGCAGCGCAACCTCGGCATCCTTTAGGTCCGTGCCGGTGACGAGGAGGCCAAAGTGAGTCTGGCGCGGCGGATGATCGCGGCGGGCTTCAGCGATCTGGACAAGGGCGAACGCTTCCTCGCTGCCCGGGAGCTGGACGGCCTGGACCAGGACGCCCTCTTTGCCGGCCTGCAACTGGCGGCCAGCCCGGACACGGCCCTCCAGTCCCTCGTAAGGCTGATCGAGAAACTCCCGAAACTGCGCCAACTCGCGGTCGCGGAGCTTGAAACCAGCGAACCCCTTTACCGGGTGCTGGGCGCCTCAGAGGCCCTCGGCGAGTTCCTCATCCGGCACCCCGAACATGTGGACGTCTTTGATGTCACCACCAGCCCGGAGCCGCAGGCCGCCGACGCCGGGGAACTGCGCTCCCGGCTGCTGAAATCGGTGCGGGCGGATCCCAGGTCTGCCCGGCCGGTTGCGGCCCTTACCGGGCAGGAAGCTTACGCGGCACTGCGTGCGGCCTACCGGCGCGGGGTCGTCGAGCTCGCCATAAAGGATCTCTGCGCGGCTGACCCGCTGGATTTTATGCCCGCCGCGGGCGCCGAACTGGCCGATCTGGCCGGCGCCGCCGTTGAGGCTGCCCTGGCTGTCTCCCGGGCCGAGGCTGCGGAGCACTTCAACCCAGTCGAGGTCGCCGACGTGGGACTGGCCGTCATCGGAATGGGCAAGTGCGGGGCCCGCGAACTCAACTACATTTCCGACGTCGACGTCATCTACGTGATTGAATCCGGCACCCTGGAGGACTCGCACGCCAACACGATTGGGACCGCCCTGGCGTCGGGCATATCCCGGGCAATTATGTCCGCCGGCCGGGAGCCTGGGCTGTGGGAAGTCGACGCGAACCTGCGGCCTGAGGGCAAATCCGGTCCGCTCGTCCGGACGCTGGCTTCACACGAAAGCTACTACGCCCGCTGGGCCGAGAGCTGGGAATTCCAGGCGCTGCTGAAAGCGCGGACGATAGCCGGTGACACCGAACTGGGCACCCGTTACGAGGCCGCCGTGGCGCCGCTGATCTGGTCATCCGCCGGCCGGGAAGGATTCGTCGAGTCCGTCCGGGCCATGCGCCGCAGGGTCACCGAGCACATCCCCGCCGACGAAGAGCAACGCCAGATCAAGCTGGGCCGCGGCGGACTGCGCGACATCGAATTCACCGTCCAGTTGTTGCAACTGGTGCACGGGAAAACGGATGAGACGCTGCGCTGCCGGGACACGACGTCGGCCATTGCCGCGCTGTCCGCCGGCGGGTACATTGGCCGCGCCGATGCGGCGGAGTTCGACCGCAACTACCGCTACCTGCGGCTCCTGGAACACCGGATCCAGCTCTTCCAGCTGCGCCGGACGCACCTGATGCCGGTCAAGGATGCCGCCCTCCGGGCACTGGCGAAAGCCGCGCTGGGGCCCTTCTCGGACGAACGGCCCCAGCCCGATGCCCTGGCCGCGGCCTGGCGGACCACCAAACGTTCCGTGCGCGAGCTGCACGAACGCATCTTTTACCGTCCTCTGCTCAATACCGTGGCCAGCCTCAGCAGCGAAGAGGCGCGCTTGACGCCGGAAGCTGCCCAGGGGCGCCTGGCTGCCCTGGGCTACCTCGATCCGCCGGGCGCCATGCGGCACATCGAGGCACTCACCGCCGGCGTCAGCCGGCGCGCCCAGCTCCAGCGCCAGCTGCTGCCCATCCTGCTGGGCTGGCTCGCGGACGGTGTGGATCCGGACGGCGGGCTGCTCGCCTTCCGCCGGGTCAGCGAGGCGCTGGGCACTACGCACTGGTACTTGGGGTTGCTCCGGGATTCAACGGCGGCGGCGGAACGCTTGTGCCATGTGCTCTCCAACTCCCGGCTCATCGCGGACCTGCTCGAGGTCTCGGCCGAATCCGTGGCCTGGCTCGGCACGGACAAAGAGCTGGCGCCGCTCAGCTTCGAGTCACAGTGGCTGGAAATCAGCTCGAAAATGTCCCGGCACGCCGATCCGGAAAGCGCCATGCGACTGATCCGGCTCATCCGACGCCGGGAGATTCTCCGGATTGCCATTGCTGACAGCGCCGGGCTGCTGGACCAGGACCAGGTAGGGGCCGCGCTGGCCGACGCGGACCGTGCCGCTGTGCTCGGGGCGCTTCGCGTCGCGGAAACCGTGGTCACTGCCGAGGAGCCCCTGAAGGTGAACGTGCTGGTGGTGGCCATGGGACGGCAAGGTGGTCGCGAGATCGGCTACGGCTCGGACGCGGATGTGATGTATGTCCACCGCGGCCTGCCCGGCGTTCCCGAGGACGAGGCCCAAAAGCAAGCGCTCCAGATCGTGGGCCGGCTCTCCAGCCTGCTGACCCAGCCGCTGAAACCGGCCATCCTGGCCGAGCGCGTACTGATGGTCGATGCCGATCTGCGACCCGAGGGCAAGAACGGACCGATGGTGCGTTCTCTGGACTCCTTTGCCGAGTACTACCGGCGATGGTCGCTCGTGTGGGAGGCCCAGGCCCTCCTGCGCGCCCGGCCGATGGCCGGCGACGATGCCCTGGCCGCCGATTTTATGGCGCTCATTGACCCCATCCGCTATCCGGAAGAACTGTCGGAGCAGGACGTCCGGGAAGTCCGCCGGGTCAAGGCACGCGTCGAGGCCGAACGGCTGCCGCGCGGCGCCGATCCCGCCCGGCACCTGAAGCTGGGCCGGGGCGGCTTGAGCGACGTCGAATGGCTGACCCAGCTGATCCAGCTGCAGCATGCCGGACGGCACCCGGAGCTGAGGACCACCTCCACCGTTGATGCGCTGGAGGCCGCAGCGGTCCTCGGCATCCTCGAGGCAGGGGACGCGGTGATCCTGCTGCGGGCCTGGCGGCTGGCGAGCCGGATCCGGTCGGCCAACGTCATCTGGACAGGCCGGGCCTCGGACGTGCTGCCGTCCTCGCGCCGGGACCTTGAAGCCGTGGCGCGCTGGTGCGGCTACGGCCAGGGCAACGCCGCGGCGCTGGAAGAGGATTACCTCCGGCTCAGCCGCCGCGCCCGAAACGTGTTTGAGCGGGTTTTCTACGGCCAGTAGGTTGGTGCTGCCGGGGCGGGGCTGAATTGCGGGTACCCTCTATACGGTGCCGGGCCGCGTCTGCCCGGCCGTAGAACCGTAGTGAAGGGTTGTTTAGTTGTGACCAGACTCCATCCGGCCGGGCCTCTCAGACGACGGGCCGCCATGGTGCTCGGAGCGTTACTGGCTGTTGCCGCCATATTCTTCGGTGCCGCGGGCGCCGCCGCCGCACCGGCCGCCGCCGCACCGGCCGCTGCCGGAGCCGCGGCGTCGAGCGTATCCGGAAAGACCTATGTCATTGGCACCGACACAACGTTTGCGCCGTTCGAGTTCCGGGACGCCGGCGGTGAGCTGACCGGTATCGACATGGACATCATCCGTGGCATTGCCGCGAGCCAGGGGTTCGCCGTCGAAATTAAGTCGCTCGGCTTCAACGCAGCCCTGCAGGCGCTTTCGTCCAATCAGGTTGACGGTGTCATCGCCGGGATGTCGATCACCGATGCCCGCAAGGAGATCTACGACTTCTCCGCACCGTACTTCGAGTCGGGCGTGCAGATGGCCGTCGCCAAGGCCACCACCGACATCACGGGCTACGCCGACCTCAAAGGCCAGACCGTTACTGCCAAGACCGGCAGCGAAGGCGAAACCTTCGCCAAGTCCATCGCCGATCAGTACGGTTTCACGGTCAAGTCCCTGGACCAGTCCGCCACAATGTACGAATTTGTGAAGTCCGGCAACGCCGTCGCTGTTTTCGATGACTACCCCGTCCTGGCCTATGGCATCAGCCAGAACAATGGGCTGAAGACCGTCACGGACAAAGAACCGGGCGGCTCCTACGGCTTCGCCGTCAACAAGGGCCAGAACCCCGAACTGCTCGCCGCCTTCAATGCCGGACTCGCGGACATGAAGTCCAGCGGCGAGTACCAGGCCATCCTGGACAAGTACCTTAAGGATCCGACGGCGGCCGCACAGACCAGTTTCTGGGACCTGCTTGCCGTCAGCTTCCCCGCCTTGATGAAGGGTCTGGGCAACACTGTTCTGGTGACGGCGATTTCCTTTGCCGTCGCCATGCTGATCGGTCTGTTTATGGGCTTCCTGAAGATCTCCACCAGCGTATGGTTGCGCGGCATCGCGACGACGTTCGTGAGCATCTTCCGTGGCACCCCGCTGCTCGTTTGGGCGTTCTTCTTCTACTTCGGAATCCCGCAGCTGACCGGACAGCCGATCAATATCTGGGTGGCTGGTGTGCTGACGCTGAGTCTTAACTCGGCCGCGTACATCACCGAAATTGTTCGCGGATCCATCCAGTCCGTGGACCCGGGCCAGCTTGAGGCCAGCCGGAGCCTGGGTCTGGGCTACGCCAAGTCCATGCAAAAGGTCGTTGTGCCGCAGGCGTTCAAGATCATGACGCCGTCCCTGATCAACCAGCTGATCATCATGCTCAAGGACAGCTCCCTGCTGCTCGCCATTGGCTTCGCTGAGCTCCTGTACCAGGGCCAGCAGATCTACGCCGGAAACTTCCGGATTACCGAGACGCTGTTCATCGTGGCGGTCATTTACTTCGTGGTCATCATGCTGCTGACCAAGCTGGCCAACGTCGCAGATAAGAGGTTCAACAAATGAGTACCGCAACGGCCGCACCGGCCAAGATTGAAGTCCGGGACCTCAAGAAGTCCTTCGGCCACAATGAAGTCCTGAAAGGCATCACTGCCAGTGTCGCCGAGGGCGAGGTGGTTTGCGTGATCGGGCCGTCGGGCTCCGGCAAGTCGACGTTTCTGCGCTGCCTGAACAAGCTGGAGGACATCACGGCCGGCCATGTCACGGTGGACGGCTTTGATGTCACGGACCCGAAGGTCAATATCAACGAGGTCCGCCGGCACATCGGCATGGTGTTCCAGCACTTCAATCTTTTCCCGCACATGAGCGTGATCGAGAACATCATGCTCGCACCGGTCGAGTCGAAGAAGGCCAGTCAAACCGAGGCCCGGGCCACCGCGTACAGGCTTCTCGAGCGCGTCGGACTCGCCGAGAAAGCCGACGCCCGACCGGCGTCGCTGTCCGGCGGCCAAAAGCAGCGGGTCGCCATCGCGCGGGCGCTGGCCATGAGCCCTGACATTATGCTCTTCGACGAGGCGACCTCCGCCCTCGACCCGGAAATGGTGGGCGAAGTACTGCAGGTCATCAAGGATCTCGCTGCCGAAGGCATGACGATGGTGCTGGTCACGCATGAGATGGGCTTTGCCCGCGAAGTCGCGGACCGCGTGCTCTTTATGGCCGACGGCGTCATCTGTGAGGAAGGCAAGCCGGAGGACCTGTTCGGCAACCCCCAGCAGCAGCGAACCCAGGAGTTCCTCTCCAAGGTTCTCTAGCGGGGGAGAGGGGCGCCCTCACAGGGAGCGTTCACGTGCTGACAGGACACACCGGCAGTGCTATCTTGGGTCGCATGGCCCGGCACCTGTTTGTAAACCTCCCTGTGAAGGACCTCTCCAGGACGGTGGAATTTTTCACCGCGCTGGGGTTCACCTTCAACCCCGACTTCACAGACGAGAATGCCACGTGCATGATCGTCAACGACAATGCCTACGTCATGCTCCTCGTCGAGTCCTACTTCAAGACGTTCACATCCAAATCGGTTGCCGCCACAGCGGGTGCCGCGGAAGTTATTATGTCGTTCTCGCTGGACAGCCGCGAGGCCGTCGACGAAACCGTCCGGACTGCGATGACCTCGGGCGGCGTGCCGTCGGAGGAAGCCCAGGATTACGGTTTTATGTATACGCACAGCTTCCAGGATCCGGACGGGCACCTCTGGGAGGTCTTCTGGATGGATCCCGCCGGACCACCGAAGGACGCCGCGCTGTAGCCTGTCCAACCGGGCGGTCGCGCCTGCCGTGTGGGTAGGCTTCTGTCATGCGTGAAAGTGTGTGGCTGCTGCCGCTGGGGAAGCTCGACGGCGACGCCCGGGCCATCAAACTGGGGGAGGTCGCGCTGCTTGGAGTGGCAGACGGGCAGCAGGAATTCGTCGGAGATCCGCTCCGGATGGTCCTGGTAGGGCTGGAGGAAGAGTCTCGGCACCCGTTTGTGATCGACACGAATGGCCTGGCCGTCGGTGTTTTCACCCTGCAGAGCGGCGCTGCCCGCTTGGCCGGCTGGCCCGACGATGACTCCGCCTGGCTCCTGCGCGGTTTCCTGATCGACAGGCACCGGCAGGGCCTGGGCTTCGGGACCCTTGCCGCCGTTGCGGCCGTCCGGGAAGCCGCGAAGCTCACTGCGGATCTTGGGACCGGCCAGACCGGGGTTGTCCTCTCCGTTAACGAACGCAACCCGGCAGGGCAAGCCGCGTACCGCAAGGCCGGGTTTGAGGATCGGGGCCGCTATGACGGCGGCGACGCCGGCCCCGCAACGGACGATGTACCACGGGTTCCAGCCCGGTCACCGGTTGTAGCTCCGGCCGGCTTCCGGTCCGGCGTGCTTCCCGGCCGGAAGCGCGCCGGACGCGGTGGGCTCAGAACGGTACGCCGCAGACCAGGGCGGCGTTGGCGTAGGGGGTCGCCTCGCCCGTCCGGATGAAGAGCTTCGCGGAGCCCGACAGCACCTTGAGTTCCGCGTGGCTGATGTACTTCACTCCGGTGAACCGCCCCGTCAGCCAGGCTTCGGCTGGTGTGTTTCGGACCTCGGCGGCGGCAGTGCAGCTTTCCACAACGAGTTCGTCGAGCAACGCGTCCAGGACCTGCTCGAAGCGGGGGATCCCCAGAACGACGGCGAGGTCGATCACCGGGACCCCGGCCGGGGCCGGCATGCCGCAGTCGGCCACGAGGACGACGTCGGAGTGCCCCAGCCGGCTGAGGGCGGCGTTAAGTTCTGCGTTCAGAATGCCGCGTTTCCTCATGCTTCCACGTCCGGAAGGACATCGGCTGCGGTTGGATAGGAGGGCTGGGTTCCGTGCCCCTGGACCGCGAACGCGCCGACCCTGCAGGCGAAGCGGGCGGCCTCGTGCAGCGGCTGGCCCGTGGCGAGCCGGGTGCTGAGGGCGCCCACAAAGGCGTCTCCCGCCCCCGAGGTGTCGACGGCCTGCATCCTGGGCGCCGGGATAACGAACGTCCCGTCAGCATCGGAACAGATGGCGCCCTGTGCCCCGCGGGTGAGGACCACTGAGCGTATGCCGCTGGCCCGCAATCGGGCAACCAGTGCCTCGTCCCCTGCAGGTGCTTCCCGTTCCGGTTCCAGCAGTTCCAGGACCAGGGCGGCCTCGTGCTCGTTGACGACGAGTGGATCGGCCTGGAGGATGACGGCCGGGTCCACATTGATGACGGGAGCGAGGTTGAGCAGGATGCGCCCGGCAGCGAGACGGGCGGCGGCCGCGATTCCTGTCGCCGGGATTTCGCCCTGCAGCACCACCACGCTTGCGTTGCGGATCAGCTCCGCCGCGCCCTGCACCGCCACTTCTCCCATGGCCGCGTTGGCCCCAGGGACCACCACGATTGAGTTTTCTCCGTCGCCGGAAACGTTGATCAGGGCGAGACCGGTGGATCCTTCGACCGTGGTCACCGCGGAAAGGTCCACGCCGGCCCGGACCAGGAGCTTCATGGCCGCCCCGGACTGACCATCGTTTCCGACGGCTCCGACGAGGGATACCGCCGCCCCGAGCTGCGCGGCGGCGACCGCCTGGTTGGCGCCTTTTCCGCCGGGAAGAATGGTGATCGAATGCCCCACCACGGTTTCGCCTGGCATAGGGTGGCGGTCAACCCGGATGACCTGGTCAACGTTGATCGAGCCAACGACGACGATCGGGCCGGCGTTTGCGGGGGCGGCGGCAGTCATCACTTGGTGTATTCGCCCAGGTTCGAGGTGGTCACGGAGACGACCTCGACCGGAACGGTTGATTCAACCTTTTCGCCCTTGACGAGCTTCGCGGCGAGCTCCACGGCGAGCTGGCCCAGCTTGGCCGGCTGCTGCGCGATGGTGGCGACGAGTGTTCCGTTACCAATGGCGGCCAGACCGTCAGCGGTGCCGTCGAAGCCGACGACCTTCACTTCGGCGCCGGCCTTGGCGCCGAGGGCCTGGATGGCGCCGAGGGCCATTTCATCGTTTTCGGCGAAGATGCCGGTCACTCCGGGGTTGGACTGCAGCAGGTTCGACGCCACGTCCAGGGCCGCGGGCCCGGTCGAAGTTGGCCGTCTGCTGGGCAACGACCTTGATCTTGGGGAAGTCCTTGATGCCTTCGGCGAAGCCGGCACCGCGGTCGCGGCTGGCGGACGTTCCCGAGACACCCTGGAGGACGATCACGCTGCCCTCTTCCCCCATGGCCTTGGCCAGCTCTACCGCTGCCTGCTTGCCGCCGGCGACGTTGTCGCTGGCGACATAGGAGGCCAGGTCCGCGCCGTTGACGGTTCGGTCCACGGCGATGACCGGGATGCCGGCTTTGGTCAGGGTCGCCACGGCGGAACCGGCCGCGTCCGAATCGACAGGGTTGATGATAACTGCCTTTGTGCTGCCGGTTGCCGCTGTCGCCAACTGGTTGGCCTGGGTCGCCGAGTCGTTCTGCGCGTCAACGACATCCAGCTGGATGCCGGCGGTCTTGGCTGCGGCTTCGGCACCGTCGCGGAGTTCGACGAAGAAAGGATTGTTGAGCGTGGACAGGGCCAGCGTCACTTTCGGGGTCCCGGCGGTGGCGTCGGTGCCGCGGTTGCAGGCGGTGGTTCCTGCGAGGACGAGTGTGGCTGTCGCTGCGACGGCCGCCATTTGGCGGAGGGAGATCTTCATTGTTCTTTCCTTAGGGTTGAATCGGGGAGGGGGGAAAACGTGTGCGGTCCCTAGCTGGACCGGGTTTTTCTGCGCAGCACGTCCATGCCTACCGCGAGGGCAATGACGACACCGATGACGACCTGCTGCCAGAAGGATGTGACGTTAAGAAGGTTCAGTCCGTTGCGGATCACTACCAGGACCAGAGCACCGACGAACGTGCCGGAGATTCTGCCCAGCCCGCCTGCCAGGGATGCCCCGCCGATCACGACGGCGGCGATCGCGTCGAGTTCGTAGCCGGCAGCCGCTTGCGGCTGGGCGGAATCCAGCCGGCCGGCCAGCAGCAGGCCAGCCAGAGCGGCGAAGAGCCCGGCCAGGCCGAACACGACCACGATGATGCGCTGCACGGGCAGCCCGGACAGCCGGGCTGCCTCTTTGTTGCCGCCAACGGCGTACATGGACCGGCCCAGGACCGTCCGGTTGAGGATGAACGCGGCAACGAGTGCTGCCACGACCAGGACGATGATCGGCATTGGAATCGGGCCGAGGTTGCCGCCAAGAAAGGATACTTCCGGGGCCGTCTTGATCGGCCGGCCGTCGGAGATCACGAGGGTCAGTCCACGGGCGATGCTGAGCATCGCGAGGGTGGCAATGAACGAGGGCAGCTTGCCGTAGGCGCTGGCAAGACCGTTCACAACGCCGACAAGCAGGCCGGTCACGAGCCCGGCCAGCAAGGCAACGCCGCCCGGCAGGTTGGCGCTGGCGAAGAACCAGCCGGACACCATGGCCGACAGCGCTGCGACGGAGCCGACGGACAAGTCGATGCCGCCCGCGACGATCACAAAGGTCATGCCGAAAGCCAGGACAGCGACCGTGGAGACCTGGATGCCGATGTTGAGCAGGTTGGGCCCGGTGAGGAAGTCGGGGGTGGCGATGAAGAGCGCCAGGCAGAGTACCAGGAGCCCCACGAGGGCGCCGTTGTTGGCGAGGAATCGGCGCAGGTCGACGCGGCGCAGTGGCGCGTCCAAAGTAGCGGTGGACATAAAAGTTGTTCCTTGCCTCTCTCAGTTCACTTCGTCGGTGTCGCGGGCTGCCAGCGTCATCACGGCATCCTGGGTGGCTTCCGCCGCGTTCAGTTCGCCGGCGAGGGCTCCGTCACGCATGACCAGGATGCGGTCGCTCATGCCCAGGACCTCGGGCAGTTCGCTGGAGACCATAACGATCGCTCCGCCGGCGGCGGTGATTTGGTTCATCAGTTCATAGATTTCGACCTTGGCGCCTACATCGACACCCCGGGTCGGTTCGTCGAGCAGCAGCACTGTCGACCCGGCCAGGATCCAGCGGCCGAAGACGGCTTTCTGCTGGTTGCCTCCCGACAAGGAGCGGATAGGCTGCTCGATGTCGTGCATCCGGATCCGCAACGTCCGGGCTACGGATTCGGCCCGGCTGCGCTGACCGGAAAAGTCCGCCAGTCCCAGACGCGCGGTGGATTTGAGGGTGGCGTAGCCCAGGTTTTCATTGACGGAGGCATCCAGAACGAGTCCCTGGACTTTCCGGTCCTCGGGCACATGGCCGATCCCTGCGGCAACTGCCGCACCGACGTTGCCTGCGGGAAGTGTGCGGCCCCGGACAGTCACGGAGCCCGAGTCGTATTTGTCCGCGCCCGCGATGGCACGGATCAGTTCCGTCCGCCCGGCTCCCACCAGCCCGGCGATGCCGAGGATTTCCCCGGGCCGGACAGTGAAACTGATGTCCTGAAACTTGCCCTTGGAGCTGAGGCTGGTGACCTGCAGGACGCCTGCGTCGCCGTTCGAGTTAGCGCCGGGCAGTGGCAAACTGTTCGGAAGATCGGCGTCGGAGCCAGCCCGCCGGGGGAATTGTTCGTCGATGCTGCGCCCCACCATAAGCCGGACCAGTTCATCCTCGGGGGTGGACGCGGGAACTTCCGCCACGAATTCGCCGTCGCGCAGCACTGTCACGGAATCCCCGATTTCGGCGATCTCATCGAGGTGATGGCTGATGAAGAGCATCCCGACGCCGTGGCTGCGGAGATCCTCGATCACCCGGAAAAGGCTTTCCGTCTCGTGCCGGGTGAGCGCTGCCGTGGGTTCGTCCAGGATCAGGATCCTGGCGTTGATGCTGAGTGCCTTCGCGATTTCAACCAGCTGCTGCCGGGCGATGCCGAGTTCGCCGACCGGAGTGTCAACGTCAACGTCGAGCCCGATCAGCGCCAGCGCCGCACGGGCCTGCCGCCGGAGTTCCTTGCGGTCTACCAGGCCGTATTTCTTGGGCATCCGGCCCAGCATGACGTTTTCGGCGACGCTCATCGTCCCGACGAGGTTCAGTTCCTGGTGGATCGTGGCAATGCCAAGGGCCTCGGCGGCCCGGGTGCCCGGCAGCGTCACGGCGCGGCCATCGACGAGGATACTGCCGCCATCGGGCTGGTGCACCCCGGCCATCATCTTGATGAGAGTGGACTTGCCGGCGCCGTTCTCCCCGAGCAGGACCTGGACTTTGCCGGCATAGACGTTCACTGTCACATCGGAGATAACCGTGACGGGACCGAAAGTCTTACTGACCCGGTCGAGCGTGATGAGGGGCTGCTGGCTCATATCAGTTGTTCCTTCGCTGGGGCAGGTTGGCGTGGCCGGTGACTGGCCCGGACGAGGCCCTGACGACGAGTTCGCTGGGCAGCAGGACCGAGAACGGGGTACCGCCGTCGATAACCTGGCGCAGGAGTTCCACAGCGATCCGGCCCATGTCCTCGACGCTGTGCGAAATCACCGTGAGGGCGGGGTCGAGCATGGCGAACCACTCAATGTCGTCGAATGCGACGAGGGCGATGTCGCGGCCGATCTGCAGGCCAAGGCGGTGCAGCAGGGCGACGGCGCCAACCGCCATGGGACTGTCCGCGGCCAGAATCGCCGTGGGGGGCCGGTCCAGAGTCATCAGGGCGTGTGTCCCGGCAGAGCCGCTGGCGGCCTGGAAGTCGCCGAAGTAAATCAATTCCCGGGAGTCGTCGAGGCCAAATTCCCGGATGGCATTGGTGAAGGCCGTGTACCGGTCCCGGCCCGTGGAGATGGAGCGTGGCCCGGCAATGTAGCCAATGCGGCGGTGACCGTTGGCGGCGAGATGCTCGACGGCCTGGCGGATGCCGGGGGTGCTGTCTGTAGTGACGCTGGGCACGGCAATGTTGTCGACTGTGCGGTCCACAAAAACGGTGGGGATACGTCGCTTGATCAGTGAAGCGATGGCGCCGCTGCCGTCTCCCTGTGGAGCCACGATGATGCCGTCCACCCTGCGGGTGATGAGCGTATCGAGGTAGCGGTCCTGCTGGTCCTGGCGTTCGTTGGCGTTGCCGAGCATCGTGACATAGCCGGCCGCCAGCGCGGCCTGCTCGACGGCGTGGGCGAGGTCGGCGAAAAACGGGTTGCGGACATCGGAGACGAGGAGGCCGATCGTGTTGGTTCGCGTGGACCGCAGCGACTGGGCCTGGGCGTTGGGCCGAAAGTCGAGTTGCTCGACGGCTGCGCGGACTTTTTCACGGGCCTCCGGAGAGGTGGCGGGGTTGCCGGAGAGCACCCGGGAGGCCGTGGCAGCGGAGACGCCGGCCAAGGCGGCCACATCCTTGATGGTTGCACCGGTCACTTTAGTTCACCTCTTTGTGATTGACTGTCGCAGTCATGGAATCGATTCCATGTAATCGATTCCACGACTATAGGAGGGTCCGCACCGGACTGTCAATATGCCATCTGGGCCTTTTTGGTCTGAAGCGTAATCTCACGTCACGCAGCAGCCCGGAGGCCTGCTGTCGGCGGCGGCCGGGCTGCTAGGGTGCTGCACATGGAACTGCGTCTAGAGGTTGTCCAGGTTCCGGTCTCCGACGTGGACCGGGCCAAGAAGTTCTACACGGAGCTGCTGGGATTTGAGCTCGACCACGATGTCGAGCACATCCCAGGGATGCGGGTGGTCCAGCTCACCCCGCCCGGGTCAGCGGCATCGATTGTCATCGGCACGGGAATGCACAGCATGGCGCCCGGCAGCCTTGAGGGGCTGCAGCTCGTCGTGACCGACATGGCCGAGATTCGGGCCGCCCTGATCAGCCGCGGAGCCGAGATCAGCGAACCGCAGGACATGGGCGGGTTTTTATTCGCCACCTTCAAGGATCCGGACGGAAACCGCTGGGTTATCCAGGAAATCCGGAGAACGCCTCCGGCCACCACGTAGGGGGCAGGCAGCCATCACCCGTCCAGTCATCGGGCCAAAGCGCCAACCTGCACATACTCACTCGGGCGTAAAGGTGAAAATGGTCGCCAGGGCTGCTGCGCCACCCTGGGCGCGATAAAACTCGAGCGCATATGTGTCCTCCTGGTCCGCGGCGAGAACGACATCGCCCAGGTTGGCCGCACGGGCGGCGTCGCGCACATCCAGAATCAGCCTGCGGCCCACGCCCCGGCGACGATGGTCCTGATGGACGGCAAGGTCATAGATGAACAGTTCTGCGGACGGCGAGCGGGTCAGCGGCAGCGTGTGGGCTGTGAGGCCGCCAATGATGCTCTTATCGGCGAACGCCGCGAGGACCCAGAACGCATCGCTTTGCAGCAGCGCGTCAACATAGTCGTCAGGAAGGGGCCTGGCTTCTTCTGCAAACGCCTGCGCCATCACCGCGAACACGGCGCGAGCCGCCTCACGGTCGCCGGGACCCAGGCGCTTGGTGCGAAGGGCATCCATTGATGCATCGTGTCACTGCCGGGCGGTGTCTACAACACCGGAACGGCCGACAAAAAAGATCCGCCCGGCCTGCCTCCGGTATGGAGGCGGGCCGGGCGGATCTTGGGCGGACCAGTTGGTGCGCGGTCCGTACGGTGACTAGACGCCGTAGTACAGCTCGAACTCGTACGGGTTCGGGCGCAGCGAGAGCGGGCGGATTTCGTTCTCGTACTTGTATTCGATCCAGGTGTCGATCAGGTCCTGGGTGAAGACGCCGCCTGCCTGCAGGAACTCGTTGTCCTCGGCCAGTGCATCGAGGGCTTCTTCGAGCGTTCCGGGAGCCTTGGGGATGTCCTTGGCTTCCTCGGCGGGGAGCTCGTAGAGGTCCTTGTCGATCGGAGCCGGCGGTTCGATGCGGTTGCGGATGCCGTCGATGCCGGCCATCAGCTGGGCAGCGAACGCCAGGTACGGGTTGGAGGAGGGGTCCGGAGCGCGGAATTCGATGCGCTTGGCCTTCGGGTTGGAACCGGTGATCGGGATACGGATACCGGCGGAGCGGTTGCCCTGCGAGTAGACCATGTTGACCGGCGCTTCGAAGCCCTTGACCAGGCGGCGGTAGGAGTTGACCGTCGGGTTGGTGAACGCGAGAACAGCCGAGGAGTGCTTCAGCAGGCCACCGATGTACCAGCGGGCCATGTCGGAGAGCCCGGCGTAGCCCTTCTCGTCGTAGAACAGCGGCTCGCCGTTGGTCCACAAGGACTGGTGGCAGTGCATGCCGGAGCCGTTGTCGCCGAAGACCGGCTTCGGCATAAAGGTGACAGACTTGCCCCAGGCGTCCGCGGTGTTCTTGATGACGTACTTGAACTTCTGCAGATCATCAGCGGCGTGGGTCAGGGTGGTGAACTTGTAGTTGATCTCAGCCTGCCCGGCGGAACCGACTTCGTGGTGGCTGCGTTCGACCTCAAGGCCGGCCTCGTCCAGGGCGATGCACATTGCGTCGCGGAGGTCGGCCTGCTTGTCTGTGGGGGAGACCGGGAAGTAGCCGCCCTTGACGGGGGTCTTATAGCCGAGGTTTCCGCCCTCTTCTTCACGGCCGGTGTTCCAGTGTGCTTCTTCTGAGTCGATCTTGTAGAAGCTGCCCTGCGGTGAGGACTGGTACTGGACGTTGTCAAAGACGAAGAACTCGGCCTCAGGTGCGAAGAACGCAGTGTCGGCGATGCCGGTCGACGCCAGGTAGGCCTCGGCCTTCTCGGCCACGCCGCGGGGGTCGCGGTGGTAAGGGTCGCCGGTGCGCGGGTTGACGATGGAGAAGTTCAGCGCGAGGGTCTTTTCCATGCGGAAAGCGTCGACGAACGCGGTCGTTACGTCCGGGATGAGCTGCATGTCAGACTCGGCAATGCCCTGGAAGCCGCGGATCGATGATCCGTCAAAGAGTTGGCCGTTGACGAAGAAGTCCGCGTCCACGCTCTTGGCGGGCACGTTGAAGTGCTGCTGAACGCCAGGGAGGTCGGTGAAGCGGATATCGACGAATTTAATGTCTTCGTCTTTGATGAACTTGAGGACGTCGTCCGCAGTCTTGAACATCTATGCTCCTTACGCATATGAAATATGTGGCCGTCAGGCACTATGGTCCAGCGCAGTCCGACGGCGGGGAAGGCAGAAAAAATCCCCGCTCCTATAGCCGCTAGCAACTGTTACTACCTTAGGCAGACGGGATTTCCCGCTAGTGTCCGCATTGTTTCCGGCAGGTTACAGAATGAACTGTCCCCTAAACCGTACGCGGTGTCCGTAGATTGGCCTATCCGGTTCCAAAGTGTGGGCCAGGCGATGCGTCGTCGTCCGGCTCCCGAACCGATAGTCTGGACCGGTGGTTGATCGTAAAGATATAGGCTCATGGCTCAGCGGACCGGACACGTCCGGCCTCTCGAAGTATCCGGGGGAGCGGCTGGGACTGCCGGAATCGGGGCCGGGCTCGATGGCCCGTGCGGGGCGCAGGATTCTTGCGATCTGCATCGATTGGGGCTTTGCATTGCTCATCAGCAACTTCGCGTTCGGTGGAAATTCGTGGGCCACCCTTGGCGTGTTCGCCGTCGAACAGATCCTCTTGATCGGCACGCTGGGCTACAGTATCGGCCACCGGATCGCCGGGATCCATGTCGTGAGCCTGCGCGGCGGTTCCGCTGGTCCGCTGGCTGCCCTGGTACGGAGCCTGCTGCTGTGCCTTGTCATTCCGGCGGTCATTTTTGATCCTGACCAGCGTGGCCTCCACGACAAAGCGTTGAACACCATCCTCGTCCGAATGTAGTACTGGGCAGTCCGAATGCAGGACCTGGCCGCAGGTCCAGCCGTAAGAGGGCGGAACAGGCCCGGAGCAGGCCCGGCACGGCCCGGACTAAGGCCGGACCGTCGTCGACGGATCAGACCTGCGCCTCCACGCCCGCTGTCACCTGCTGCGTGCCCTCGTGGCGGTCCGCGGGATCAAGATAGCCGCGGCGGCCGGCCCAGCGTTCAAACCAGACTGTGGCGAAGGGAAGCACGGCGGAGAACCCGGCGGCAACAGCTACCCGGAACGGCCAACGGAGGGCACCCCAGAGAGCCAGTGCCGAGAGCCCGTAGCCGATGAACAACGCGCCGTGGATGGGGCCTGCGATCTGCACTCCCAGCTCAGTGGTCCCGGCCACCCATTTCAGGAACATCCCGACCAGCAATGCCGCCCAACTGAAGCCTTCGGCGATCGCCAGCACACGGAAAGTACGGATCAGTGCGGGCGTGGACGGGCGTTTCATGGGATGCTCCGGTTTCTGTCCCGGGGGACGTCGGTGAGAAATTGTTTGGTCAATGCTTTACGGAGAGCCGACTCGGCACAAGAAAACGCCCCGGCTGCCTCCCCACGTGCGGGTGGAAACCGGGGCGGTTCTCGAAGGCTGCCGTCGGGCTAACGTCCGCGGTTTGGACGGGCCTTGAAAGGATCAATGCCCTTGGGAATGGGCAAGCGGCTGCCCAAAGAGGAAATCCGCTTGGACACGGCGCCGACCTCGATCTTGGTCAGCTCATTCTTAAGCTTGTTCATCTTCTTTGCGATCTGGCTGATCGGCACCTGGCCGTCGCCGCGGCCGCTCTCGATAACGTGGATGGTGACGTTGGGCAGGATCCGGGCGAGCCGCTTGCGTTCAGCGTCAACGAGCGGTTTGACCCGGGCGCTGGGACCCTCGGTGACCAGTACGACGCCGGGACGGCCGATGGCGCGGAAAATCGCGTCCTGGGTCCGCGGGTTCACGGCCACGGGCTGGTCTTCTGTGATCCACCCGCGCTTGAGCGTTCCCAGTGCAGCACCGGACGCGCCGGGTTGGTTCTCGATCTGCGCGAAGGCGGCGCGTTCAGCGCGCCGGGACAGAATAAGGGTCGCGGCCAGGACACCGAGCGTGATGCCAATGATCAGGCCGGTGATCCAGTTGTCCAACAGGAAACCCACGAGGAGGCTGGCGGCGACAACGCCCAGGAAGGCCAGCAACATGACCCACTGGACCATGGGGTCATGCCGGCGGGTCATCTTGAAAACCTCGCCGATCTGCTTCAACCGGCTCGGCTTCTTGATCTTTGCTGCCTTGGGCTTGCGGGAGAAGAGGCCGCGCTTGGGAGCGTCGGAGTCCGGTGTGGAGATGCTGGAGTCAGAGGAGTTCGCCATAGTGCCTTTAATTCTACGTGATTTACGGTTGAGGGCCGGACGCCGGATTGCTCCGGAGCCCGGCCCTCATCCGCACTTGCGGTGTGGTGGATTCAGGAGCGGGCCGCGAGCAGCGAGCTGGCTTCCTGCCGGGTGCTGCCGGAGCTTTCAATGTGGGCGAGCTCGGCCGGGATTTCCCAGCCCTTCTTGCGCATCGCCGTGGCCCAGAGCCGGCCGGCGCGGTATGAGGAACGTACCAGCGGGCCGCTCATCACGCCGAGGAAGCCGATTTCGTCCGCCTCGTGCTGCAGGTCAACAAATTCCTGCGGCTTGACCCAACGGTCGACCGGCAGGTGTCTTTCGCTTGGGCGCAGATACTGCGTGATGGTGATCAGGTCGCAGCCGGCCTCGTGCAGGTCCCGGAGAGCTTCGGAGATCTCTTCGCGGGTCTCGCCCATGCCCAGGATGAGGTTGGACTTTGTCACCATGCCCAGATTGCGGCCCTGCGTGATGACGTCGAGGGAGCGGTCGTAGCGGAACGCGGGGCGGATGCGCTTGAAGATCCGAGGCACGGTTTCGACGTTGTGGGCGAACACCTCAGGCTTGGAGTCGCAGATGGCCGCAATGTGCTCCGGTTTGCCGGAAAAGTCGGGGATCAGCAGTTCGACTCCGGTGCCAGGGTTCAGTTCGTGGATTTTGCGGACCGTCTCGGCATAAAGCCAGACTCCCTCGTCTGCGAGGTCGTCGCGGGCCACACCGGTCACGGTGGCGTAGCGGAGCTGCATGGCCTGGACCGAGCGGGCCACCTTGGTGGGCTCGAACACGTCCACGGGAGAGGGCTTGCCGGTATCAATTTGGCAGAAGTCGCAACGCCGGGTGCACTCGGAACCGCCGATCAGGAACGTCGCTTCCTTGTCTTCCCAGCATTCGAAGATGTTGGGGCAGCCGGCCTCTTCGCAGACGGTGTGGAGCCCCTCCTTCTTGACGAGTTTTTTGAGCTGGACGAACTCCGGGCCCATCTGGACCTTGGCCTTGATCCATTCGGGCTTACGTTCCACCGGGGTGGCCGCATTTCGCTGTTCAATGCGCAGCATTTTCCGGCCTTCGGGTGCCAGTGTCACAGTAGAGCTCCTTCGGGGGTTGCAACTAGGGCTACTTCATTGTCGCGCAGTTCCTGGGTGATCCGTGACACGAGGTCCGCCGGAGCAACGTCACGGCCCGTCTCCTGCGCGATGGTGGTGACGCCCGCGTCGGTGATGCCGCAGGCGATGATCTGCCGGTACGGGGCAAGATCGTTATTGCAGTTGATGGCGAAGCCGTGCATGGTGACGCCCTCGTGGACGCGGATGCCGATGGCTGCGATTTTGCGGGCCGGGCCGTTCGCGTCCTCGTCGATCCAGACTCCGGCCCTGCCTTTGATCCGTGCTGCCGTGATGCCGTAATCGGCGAGCACGGCGATGATCACGGCCTCGAGGCGTTCGACGTATTCGCGGATGCCCGCCGGATTCTTCAACTTGATCACGGGGTAGCCGACAAGCTGTCCTGGTCCGTGCCAGGTCAGTTTGCCGCCACGGTCCACGGGCACCACGGGGGTGCCATCGAAGGGACGCTCGTGATCCTCTGTGCGTTTGCCGGCCGTGTAGACAGCGGCATGTTCGAGCAGGAGGACGGTGCTGGGTGCCGTGCCGGCCAGGACTTTCGCGTGGAGCTCGCGCTGGATGTCCCAGCCGCGGGTGTAATCGACGAAATTCGGGGCCAGACCCAGCCGAGTGAACTCAAGAGTCATGGCATCCAGCTTAGCCCCCGGCCGTGCCCTGCACCGATTCTGTGTTCAAGCTCTCATTCCTGTGGATAACTTCTGCGGGATCCCACGAAATCCGCTATTCCTTGGGTATGGAAGAACTTCCCGAGGACAGTGGAGGAGTGCCCGAGGTGCCCGGGTACGACGTTGGCCGGCGTCTTGGCCGTGGCGGCAGCGCCACCGTATGGCACGTCATCGAACGGTCCACCGGCCACGAGTACGCCCTCAAGTGCTTCGACCGCCCGTTCAGCGAAGACGGTACCGAGGAGGGGATGCGGCGCGAACTCCGTATCCTGTCGGTACTCGAGCATGAGCACCTCGTGCGTGCCCACGCTGTGGTGCGGTGGCCGGACGGCGACGGCGGACTGGGCCTCTTGCTGGACTACGCGCCGGGCGGGACGCTGGCGGAGCTTCTCGCGGCGCGCGGCAGGCTCGGGGCAGGGGAGGCGGTGACAGTCCTGACTCCCGTAGCCCAGGTGCTGGCTTATCTGCACACGCGCGGCTTCGCCCACGGCGATGTGTCCCCTGGAAATGTGTTGTTCACGGCCCACGGGAAACCAATGCTGGCCGATCTGGGGGTGGCGCGGATGGTTGCCGATGTTGTCGGGCCTGCTGAAGCCGGAACGGCTGGGTTCCGTGACCCGGTGCCAACGGACGGGGCCAGGGCCGGGCTGCAACCGGAGCGCGACGTCTACTCCGTCGCGGCCCTCGGCTGGTTTTGCCTGACGGGCTCAGCGCCCGGCCCGACCCGGCTGCGTCCGCCGCTGTCCCTCGCGGTACCGGACGTTCCGCCGGACCTGGCGGCGGCACTCGAGGCCGGGCTCAGCGAGGACCGGCAGGAGCGGCCCTCGGCAGCGGTCCTCGCGGCCGCAATCTACCGGAGCGCGCCCGCAGATCCCGTGGATCTTTCCGTCTCCGTCCACCCCGAGGTGATTCCCCGGCTGCTGACCCGCCGGTCCCTGCCGGTCAGCGCGGGGGAGCGGCGGATCGCCCGGCTCCACGGATGGTTTCGCTCATTGCGGCCCGGGCGCGGCGCGGGCAACGCCACCGATCGCCCGGTGCCGGCCCGGCCGGCCCACCCGCCGGTGGGACGGCACGCCCTCCCGGGTGCCGCTTCCTCCGCTGGCGCGCGGTCCGGCCTACGCCGCAGGCCGCGGACCGCAGCTACGGTCATGGCACTGGCGGGCGTCGTCGTGGCTGGACTGGCCGGTGCGTGGTGGATCCTCGGCGGAAAGTCCGGTCAGCTTGTGGTGGTCCCCGGGCTCCCGGGCCATACAGCGCCGGCGCCCTCCTTCCCGCCGCCGGCTGATACCGGAGGAACGCCTCGTCGTCCGGCACCCACGATCCTGGCCGTCCCGGAACAGGTCCCGGAAACGACGGCCGCGGAAGCACAAAACACGGAACCGGCCGCGGCGCGGGCATCAGTCCCGGCGGAACTCCGCGACCTGCTCTGTGCCGCGGATCCGGCAGCCGCGGCCCGGGGCCTGGCCGGGCTGCGGTCACTGGCCTTCAGCTCGGGGGACCTGCGCTTGCTTGACGAGGTCAACGCCCCGGCGTCCGGGGCGGCGGCCGCCGATGCCCCGATCAGCACGCGGCTGGCCGAGACCGGGCACCGCCTGCACGGGTTCTCGACGACACTGACCCGGGCGTTCGAATCGCCCGGCAGTGACCCGGCCCGCGCCCTGCTGGCCGTCACCGCCGTGACGACGCCCTACCAGGAACTGAATGCCGCAGGAACGGTAGTGGCGGAATGGCCGGCCGGCGACGAAGTCCGGATGCGGCTCGCACTGATCCGCGTTCATGGGGCCTGGCGGATTTCCGAGATCCTCGCCGACGAACCTCTCACCGGAGAGCCGTCCCCCGGTGACCCTCTTACCGACTCTCTTACCGGAGAGCCGGGCGGCTAAGCCCCGGGTCCAGGAGGCCAGTCAGCCCCGTTCAGCAACCCACGCCGCGGCCTGAGCCAGGGCTGGGTGCTGCCATTCAAATCCTGCACCGGCCAGCACCGCCGGTTCCATTCGCTGGCTGGCCAGGAGCAGCTCCTCAGCGAGTTGTCCCATCACAAGCCGCAGCACCGGGGCCGGGACCCGCAGGAGTGCCGGGCGGTGCAGGGCTCCGGCCAGCCCTGCTATCAGGGAGTTCACATCAGCGCTTTCGGGAGCACACAGATTCACCGCTCCGCTCACCGGGGCGGTGAGCAGGAACGAAAACGCGCCCGCGACATCCGGAAGCGTGACCCAGGGCCAGTACTGCCGGCCGTTGCCGAGCGGGCCGCCCACGCCCAGGCGAAGCAGCGGCATCAGACGGCCCAGCGCGCCGCCGGACCTGCTAAGGACCACACCGGTGCGCGGCGTGACAACCCGGACCCCCGCCGGTGCCTCGTGCGCCGCAGCCTCCCATTCGACGCAGATCCGGGCCAGCGTGCCGGTCCCCGCCGGAGCATTCTCGCGAAGCACCACTGGCCCGGCGCTGCCGTAATAGCCGGATGCCGACTGGCTCAGGAAGACGGCCGGCGGCACCTCCAGCCGGGACATCGCGGCCGTCAGGGTGCGCGTCGGCCCTACCCGCGAGGCGAGGAGCTCCGCGATCCGGGCCTTGGTCCACGGCCGGTCGCCGATCCCGGCGCCGGAGAGGTTGATCACCGCGTCGGCGCCCTGCAGTGCGGCGTCGTCGATCCGGCCCTCCGCCGGGTTCCACTCGAACTCCGACGGCGAGGCGGCCGGCCGGCGGACCAGAGCCACGACGTCGTGCCCGCTGCTGCGCAGACTGCTGGAAAGGGCGGTTCCGATCAGCCCGGAGGCACCGGCAACAATGATTCGCATGATCCATCTCACCATGCCCGGCACGGCCGCGAAACCTTCAAAGGGGCACGGGCCGCGTTGACTATGATCTAACGATGACCTCTTCGAGTTACTTCCGTTTCCCGCATGTGCACGGTGACCTGATCACCTTCGTGGCCGAGGACGATGTCTGGATTGCGCCCCTTCAGGGCGGCCGCGCCTGGCGCGTGTCCTCACTGCAGCTGCCGGCCAGGAATCCCCGCTTCACGCCCGACGGAAAACATCTGGTCTGGACCGTGGTCCAAGGCACCGCCCCGGAAGTTGTCGTCGCGGACGTCGACGGCGGCGGCTACCGCCAGCTGAGCTACTTCGGTCACAGTTCCACGCGGGTCAAGGGATTCACCCCCGACGGCGACATCGTCGTCACCAGCGCATTCAAGCAGTCCGATAGCCGCCACACGCACGCGTACAGCCTGCCGGTCAGCGGCGGCTGGGCGCAGGAACTCGGATTCGGCCCGGTTGAATCCGTCGCCTTCGGGCCCGTCGTCGGCGACGAACGTCCCGTGGTCCTGGCCAGCGTCCTCTCCCGTGAGCCCGCCTGGTGGAAGCGGTACCGGGGCGGCGCCGCCGGCAAGCTCTGGATCGACGGCGACGGAAACGGCGAGTTTGAGCGGCTCGCCGCAGAAATCGACGGGAACCTCACCGATCCCATGTGGGTCAACGGACGCATCGCGTTCCTGTCCGACCACGAAGGCTACGGCAACCTCTACTCAGTGCTGCCCAACGGCACCGGCCTGCGGCGCCATACCGACCACGAGGACTTCTATGTCCGGCACGCGGCCACTGACGGCAAACGCGTGGTCTTCGAATCAGCCGGTGAGCTGTGGCTCCTGACGGACCTCGGCAGCGAACCGGTCAAGCTCGAAATTTCGCTCGGGTCCGCCTCGCAGGCCCGCCGTGCCGTCCTGCTGAAACCGGCACGGCACCTCGGCGACGTCGTCCCCGACCGCACCGGTGGCTCCAGCGCCGTCGAAGCCCACGGCACGGTGCACTGGCTGCGGCATAAGGACGGTCCGTCCCGTGTCCTCGAAGCCACCCCCGGTGTCCGGGCCCGCCTGCCGCGCCCGTTGGGTGAGGGCAGGATTGCCTACGTCGCGGACCACGACGGCGTCGAAGCCCTGTATGTGAAAGCCATCGCGGCGCCCGTGCCCGGCGTGCCGGGGCACGGTAAGGCGTCACCGCGGCCGGCTCAGGCCCGGGAGGAAACGGCAGCCGGGGACGACGCCGGAGCCGGGATGCCGCTGCCGAAACCGGTCTCCGCCGCACGGGTGGGCGGTTTTGCCGGGACCGAGGTGCCGGTGAGCGTCCCGGTTTCCGCCCCGGCGGCTGCCCCGGGCATTGCTGTGGCGGCCGGTGCCGAACAGGAAAGCCCGGAACCGCTCCAGACTATGAGGATCGGATTTCCCACACCAACCAGGACCAGCGCGCTGGAGGCCAGCCCCGACGGACGCTGGCTCGCCGTCGGAACGTCCTTCGGCGGCATTTACCTTGCCGACACCCGGACGGGCGCCCTGTCGCTCGTGAGCAGCATCGGCGAAGGCAGCATCGAGGGCTTCAGTTGGTCCCCGGATTCGACGTGGCTGGGCTGGTCCGAGCCGGTGACATCGTTTGGGTCCCGGAGCCGGCTGCGGATTGCCAGCATCGGCGACGGCCTCGCCGCCGGCCCGGAGGGCATCCCGGCGTCGGCGATCATCGAGGTCACGGACGGCCGGTTCTGCGACGAATCTCCCTCCTTCACTCCGGACGGAAAGTTCCTTGCCTTCCTGTCCAACCGCAGCTTCGACCCGGTCTACGACGGGCACTCGTTCGATCTCTCGTTTCCGAGCCCGATCAAGCCGTATCTGGTGGCACTGGCCGCCGACACGCCGTCCCCCTTCGGCCCCACCGTCGATCTGGACGTGGCCGCTGATGTGGCCAGTGACCCCTCGGACGAAAGCGGGGACCGGCTGCCCGTTGTCCGCGTTGACGCCGAAGGACTCGCGCACCGGGTCATTGCCGTTCCCGTGCGCCAGGGCAACTATTCCGCACTCACCGCAACCGACGAAGCGCTGCTGTGGCTCGACAGCGAGCTTTCGGGTGTGACCGGGGAAGGACGCGCAAGCCTGGAGGACCGCAAAACCGCGCCGAGCCTGGTCCGTTTTGACATGGCCAAACGCCGCCTCGCGACGATCGTGGAGTCGTTGGACAGCTACCGGCTCTCCGGCGACGGCGGGAAAATCGTTTACCTGCACGAGAAGCAGATCCGCGTCGCGCCGACAGCCGCCAAAGCCGACGAGGAATCGGGGCAGCTGGTCACCGTGGACCTGAGCCGGATCCGGGTGCTGCTCGAACCCCTCAGCGTCTGGGGCCAGGCCTTCGACGAAACCTGGCGCCTCCAGCGCGACTTCTTCTGGACCGAGGACATGGCCGGCCAGGACTGGGACTCGATCCATGCCCGCTACCGGCCGGTCGTGGACCGGCTCGGCTCCCACGACGACCTCGTGGACCTGCTCTGGGAACTGCACGGCGAGCTGGGCACGTCCCATGCCTACGTCCGTCCCAGGGCGGTCTCGGAGAACGGCAGCAACGGCCAGGGCCGGCTCGGCGCCGATTTCGCCTTCACCGGCAGGGGCTGGGAGATCACCCGGATTCTGGCAGGGGAGTCCTCGGACCCGCTGGCCACCTCGCCGCTCACCCGGCCCGGGGCGGATGCCAAGGCCGGCGATGTCCTGCTGGCGATCGACGGCGTCGAGCTCTCCAACGCGCTGGCCCCGGCCATGCAGCTGGTAGGCGCGGCAGGGCGGGCCGTGGAGCTGACGCTCCTCAACGGCGCCGGGCATGGCGACCTGGCCGGACAGCAGCGCCGCGTGGCCGTGGTTCCGGTCAAGGATGAGGAACGCCTGCGCTATCAGGAGTGGGTCGCCGGCAACCGCCGGACTGTGCGGGAAGCCTCACAGGGGACCTTTGGCTACCTGCATATCCCGGACATGCTGGCCAACGGCTGGGCCCAGCTGCACCGCGACCTCGACACCGAAACGGCGCTGGACGGACTCATCGTCGACGTCCGCCGTAACCGCGGCGGCCACACCTCGCAGCTCGTCGCGGAGCTTATAGGACGCAAGGTCACCGGATGGAGCATGCCGCGCGGTGAGAAACCCCGGACTTACCCGCACCACGCACCGCGCGGGCCGGTCATTATTTTGACCGACGAATTCGCCGGGTCCGACGGCGACATCATCACGCAGGTTTCCAAGTTGCGCGGGATCGGGGCCGGTCATCGGAACCCGGACCTGGGGCGGGGTTGTAGGGATCGACAACCGCTTCGCCCTGGCCGACGGCACGGGCGTCACCCAGCCCCGCTACGCCACCTGGTTCGCCGGCGGCGTCGGCTGGGGTGTGGAGAACTTCGGCGTCGCTCCGGACATTGAGGTAGCATTCCCGCCGCATGCCTACGCTGCCGGTACGGATCCCCAGCTGGAATACGGGATTGGCGCGCTTAAGGAAATGATCCAGGAACTGCCCACTGACCGGCCGCCGCTGCGCGAGGGATACCGGCTGGTCCGGCCCTCCCCGTTGCCCGCACGCCAGCAGGACAACCAGGGCTAGGCAACCCGACGCCTGACCGGGCACCGACGGAGATCCGGTCGGGCGTTACGGCAAAGGCCCCCGTTTCCAGCGCCAGTATGGCGGGAAGCGGGGGCCTTGGTGGTTCGGTGCCCTGCCTGGGGCTAGCCGGACCGGGGAATGTGCTAGGACACGAGGGTCGCGTCCAGGGTGATCTTGAGTCCGGTCAGGGCGCCGGAGACCGGGCAGGTGGACTTCGCTTCATCGGCGATTCGCTGGAAGTCCTCCTCGGAGATGCCGGGAACCTTGGCGGACAGGGTGAGGTGGCTGTCGGTGATGCCGGTCCCGGGCACAAAGGTGACATCCGCTTTGGCGTTGAGCTCATCCGGGGTGTGACCGGCCTGTGCCAGCAGGTTGCTCAGCTGCATGCAGAAGCAGGCTGAGTGGGCCGCGGCGATCAGTTCCTCTGGGCTCGTCTTGCCAGCAGCCGACTCGGCGCGGGCCTTCCAGGTGACGTCATACGTGCCCAACCCGGAGCTGTCCAGCGTTGTGCTGCCTGCCCCTGACATGAGGTCGCCATTCCATACGGTATGTGCGGTGCGTGTTGCTGCCATGTCCACTCCTCGACGTTGATTAGCATCAGCGGTCCGGCTGGTGCCGGTCCGTGCCGAGTCCTATCTTAGGCAGTCTCGGCCCCGTCCGGAGCGGTATCCGCTGTGAGAGAACTGTTACCGGATCTTGACTATGACTTCTCCGGGCTACCGCGTCGTGGAAGAGGGCGCCCCGCGGTGACGCCGGCGGAGCCGGACAGCACGGGAAACGGGCGCCAACGCAAACGGCGACGCTCCCCCGCGGGGGAGCGTCGCCGCGAAACGTCAGGTCCTGGCTACTGCCAGAGTGTGGCGATGGCAATGTTCAGCAGGCCCAGCCCGCCAACACCGTGGGCCATGCTCAGCTCAATCTTCTCGCCCTTCTTGAACTTGCGCCGGCCAATAAAGGCCAGGACACCCACGCCAAGACCGATGGCGAATTTGATGCCCAGTTTGAAGTAGTTCGGATCGCCGAACTCGCTGGGATCCTGGTTGTGCAGGATCGGGAGCAGGCCCATCAGGGCGATTCCGGTGAGAATCGACAACATCGCGCCGTCGAACTGGCGGGGGTGGACGATGGGAGTCTTCAAATGGCCAATCCAGATACCGACCACCATGGCCGCGCCGACGATGTGCAGGAAGACCACGATGTTAAACAGGATAACCATGGCATCAGTGTAGCTATCCAGCCACGCTGCACAAGAGAAGGACCCGCCGGGTCCTGAAATCAAAAAGCGGCGGCCGTGCTGGCTGCCAGGTGGTTTCCCACCGGTGCCCTCACGGCCGCCGCCGTTGGTGCTGCTGAGGCCTAGAGGCCGAGGTCTGCCTCGAACGCCCCTGCTTCCAGACGCGTTTTCAGCGTCTGCAGGAACCGGCCGGCGTCCGCGCCGTCCACCAGACGGTGGTCGTACGTCAGGGAGAGGTACATCATCGAGCGGATAGCCAGCGAGTCATCGCCATTTTCGTCCGAGACCACAACGGCACGCTTGACGATCGCGCCCGTGCCCAGGATGGCCACCTGCGGCTGGTTGATGATCGGCGTGTCGAAGAGAGCGCCGACCGAGCCGATGTTCGTGATGCTGAACGTACCGCCGGACAGCTCATCCGGTCCAATCTTGCCCTTTCGGGTGCGGTCCGCGACGTCGGCGATCTTTCCAGCCAGGCCCGCCATGTTCAGGTTGCCCGCGTCGTTGATAACCGGGACCAGCAGGCCCTTATCCGTGTCCACCGCAATCGCCAGGTGCTCGGCGTTGTGGTAGGTGATCTCCTGCTTGTCCTCGTCGTAGGAAGCATTGACCTTCGGGTGCTGCTTCAGTGCCTCGGCAACGGCCTTGGCGATGAAAGGCAGGAAGGTCAGCTTGGAACCATTCTGGGCCTGGAACGAATCCTTGGCGCGGGTCCGCAGCTTGGCAACCTTGGTCATGTCGACCTCGTGCACCTGGGTCAGCTGCGTGGAGGTATCCAGGGACTCGCGCATACGGCGGGCGATGACCTGGCGAATGCGCGGAGCCTTCTGCACGGTGCCGCGCAGTGAAGAGGCCGCCTCCGAAGCCGGTGCGGCTGCCGGAGCAGACGCCGGGGCGCTGGCCGCTGCCGGTGCCGCCTTGGCCTCAGCTGCTGCCAGGACGTCCTGCTTCCGGATGCGGCCGCCGACGCCGGTGCCGGTCAGGGAGGCGATGTCGATGCCCTGCTGGTTGGCCAGCTTGCGGACCAGGGGGGTGACGTAGCCGGATTCAGCCGGAGCTGCGGCGCCCTGCGCTGCCGCAGGGGCTTCCTGCTTCGGAGCTTCCTCCTGCTTCGGAGCTTCCTCCTGCTTCGGAGCTTCCTCCTGCTTCGGAGCTTCCTCCTGCTTCGGAGCCTCAGCCTGCTTCGGAGCCTCAGCCTGCTTGGGGGCTTCCTCCTGCTTGGGGGCTTCCTGCTTGGGAGCTTCCTGCTGGGGAGCCGCGGCCGGGGCTGCGGCACCGGAACCGATGATAGCCAGCACGGAGCCGACCTCGGCGGTTTCATCCTCGTTGACCCGGATTTCCTGCAGGGTCCCTGCCACCGGCGACGGGATCTCGGTGTCGACCTTGTCGGTGGAGACCTCCAGCAGCGGCTCGTCCACCTCAACTGTGTCACCGACGCTCTTGAGCCAGCGGGTCACGGTGCCTTCGGTGACGCTCTCGCCCAGGGCCGGAAGTGTGACTTCGTGTACCTCGCCGGACGTGGCATCCTCGGCGGCGGGGGCTGCTGCCTCAGGGGCGGCCGCTTCCGGCTCTGCGGGCTGTTCGGCGGAGGCTTCTTCGGCGGGGGCTTCCTGCGCCGGGGCTTCTTCGGCTGCGGGGGCAGACTGTTCGCCGGAGCCGATCCGCACCAGCGGTGCGCCGACTTCAGCGGTCTCGTCTTCGGCGACGAGGATTTCTTCGATGATGCCCGCAATCGGAGAGGGGATCTCGGTGTCTACTTTGTCGGTGGAGACTTCGAGCAGCGGCTCGTCCACCTCTACCCGGTCACCTACCTGCTTGAGCCAGCGTGTGACGGTTCCTTCGGTGACGCTCTCACCAAGGGCGGGCAAGTTAACGGATTCAGACATGTCGTCCCCGTTCTCCTTATTGATCTTTAGTGCGGATGATTGCTGCCGTGTTCGAGCTTAGTGCACCCGGCTTTTCCAGCCCGGTGCACTAAGCTCTGTTGTCTTGCGGGAGTGCTTAGCCGTGGAGGGGTTTACCGGCCAGGGCCATGTGTGCTTCGCCCAGCGACTCATTCTGCGTCGGGTGGGCGTGCAGCAATTGGGCGACATCCTCGGGGTAGGCCTCCCAGTTGACGATCAGCTGGGCCTCGCCGATCTGCTCGCCCATGCGCTGACCGATCATGTGGACGCCGACCACGGGGCCGTTTTTCTGCCGGACCAGCTTGACCAGGCCGCTGGTGCCGAGGATCGAGCTCTTGCCGTTCCCGGCGAGGTTGTATTCCTGCGTCTCGACCTGGTCCTCGCCGAACTTCGCCTTGGCTGCCGGCTCGGAGTATCCGACCGTGGCAATTTCCGGCTCGGAGTAGGTGACCTTGGGGATGTTGATGTCCTCGACGACCACGGGGCTCATGCCGGCGATTTCCTCGGCGACGAAGATGCCCTGCTGGTAGCCGCGGTGGGCCAACTGCACGCCCGGGACGATGTCGCCGACGGCGTAGATGTTGCCGACGCCGGTGTGCAGGCGTTCGTTGGTGATGACGAAGCCGCGGTCAATGTTCAGCCCGGCCTCCTCGTATCCAAGATTGGCCGTGACGGGGCCGCGGCCGACCGCGACGAGCATAAGCTCCGCTTCGAAGGTCTTGCCGTCCACGAGGGTGGCCTTGACGCCGTCGGCGTTCTGCTCAACACCCTGGAAGAAGGTGCCGGTGTTGAATTTGATGCCGCGCTTCTTGAAGGCACGCTCAAACGCCTTGACGATGGTCGGGTCTTCATTGGGGACCAGCGACGGCAGGCCTTCCACGACGGTGACGTCAACGCCGAAGGACTTCCACACGGAAGCGAACTCGACGCCGATAACGCCGCCGCCGAGGATGATGACACTCTTGGGGATGTAGTCCATGGTGAGGGCTTCATCCGAGGTGATGACACGGCCGCCGATTTCGAGGCCCGGCAGCGAACGGGAGTAGGACCCTGTGGCGAGGACGATGTTCTTGCCCTTGTACGCAGTGCCGTTCACGACGACGGTGTCGGCGCCCTGGAGCTTGCCCTCACCCTCGATGACAGTGATGTCTTTTTTGCTCTTGATCAGACCCTGCAGGCCCTTATATTTGCCGGCGATGATGCCGTCTTTGTAGGCGTTGACGGCGGTCATGTCGACGCCGTCAAGGGTCACATTGACGCCGTACTTGGACGCATCGCGGGCATGGTCCGCCAGTTCTGCGGAGTGCAGCAGGGCTTTTGTGGGGATACAGCCGTTGTGCAGGCATGTACCGCCGAGCTTGGCCTTCTCGACCAGGCCCACGGTAAGGCCGAGCTGGACAGCTCGCAGGGCGGTTGCGTAACCGCCGCTGCCGCCGCCGAGAACCAGGATGTCGAATTCTTGCGCAGTTGCCTGATCGGCCACTAAAACGCTCCCTCGCGTGAACGATGACACGAGAGTACGCATCATCTGGTCTTGGAACCTGCCTGCGGCGATTATGCCAGCCGGCAGGTTCCCTTTCATATGTGACTAATAGATTGGGACTACCGTGGTTCACCTTAGCGAACCACTATTACATGCTCCACCTTGTCGCACCGATTGTGGCGTGCCTGTGTCCAGAGTCACGCGAAGTGGTGGCCGGGCCGTAGCGGCCGGACCACCACACCGGCGGGATCAGGCGGTCGCGGCCAGGACGTCCTCGACGTAAGCCACCAGGGTGCGTACGGTGCAGCCCGTTGCCTGTTTGTGGTTGTAGCCGTAGGGGCTGCCGTTGTTAAACGACGGGCCGGCAATGTCGATATGAGCCCACGGAATCTGCGCTCCGTCTTTGTCCTTGCCGACAAATTCCCGCAGGAAAACGGCGGCTGTCATCATGCCGCCGTGGCGTTCACCGATGTTCGCCAGGTCGGCGACCTGGGAGTCCAGGCTGGGCCGCAGTTCCTCCGGCAGCGGCATCGGCCAGACGAGTTCGCCGGCGCGGTCCGCGGCGGCCTTGAGCGGGCCGGTCACTGAGTCGGCACCCATCACACCCGCGGTGCGGTTGCCGAGGGCGATCAGCTGGGCGCCGGTCAGGGTGGCGACGTCGATGATGGCGTCCGGGTACTCCTGGCTTGCGGCGACGATGCCATCGGCCATGACCAGGCGGCCCTCGGCGTCGGTGTTCAGGACCTCTACGGTCTTGCCGCCAAACATGGTCAGCACGTCGGCGGGACGTGAGGCGGCACCGGAGGGCATGTTTTCCGCGATGCAGAGCCAGGCGGTCACCTTCACGGGCAGACCGAGTCCTGCGATGGCCAGCACGGTGTTCAGCACGACGGCGGCGCCCGCCATGTCACTCTTCATGTCGCCCATGCCCAGGGCCGGCTTGATGGAAATCCCGCCGGTATCGAAGGTGATTCCCTTACCGACGAGGGCAATCTTTGCCGCCGCCTTGGCGGGAGCATATTCGACCTTAACCAGGCGCGGTTGCCGGGAAGAGCCTTTGCCCACCCCCATGATGCCGCCGAAGCCCTCCTTTTCGAGGCGCTTTTCATCCCAGACGGTCACCTTGACCGGCAGGCCCTTGGACAGCTCCTTGGCGGCGTCGGCAAAGGTCTCCGGATAAAGGTGGCTGGGCGGCTGGTTCACGAGCGTACGGGTCGCGTTGACTGCCTTGCCGATCAGGGCGGCACGCTCGAGCACCGGCTGAAGGCCCTTGTCCCTGGCGAACCCGGTGCTGATCACGACGTTCTCCACCGGTGCTTTGAGGCCGTCCTTCGAGGAGCGGTGTTCGGTGAAGGAGTAGGCGCCCATCGCTGCACCTTCGGCGACGGCGGCGACGTCGGCCAGTGACGCCGTCGGAAGGGCGAGCGTCACGGTGCTGAGGCCGGCCAATTGACGGACGGCAGAGCCGGCGGCACGCCGGAGGGTCTCTTCAGTGAGCGGCTGCGAACCGGACAGCTTTCCCACACCTGCCAGCACCAGGACGGCGGCTCCGGTTTCCGGCAGCCCCGGCACGCGGTGCGCCTGGTCGGAAGCCCCGGTCACGCCAAGAATGCGCAGTGTCTCGGCAAGAGCTTCTGCGGCCTTGGCCGACAGCGGGTTCTCCAGCAGGACGGGACCGTCAGGACCCTGCCCGACGCCGACCACGAGGGCGTCACCGGGGAACTTCAGGAGGCTCCCTGCGATTGCACTAAGTTTCACTTCAGTATTCTTGACCACGAGGACAGTCCTCACTTCTCTCTGATGTCAGCAGGAACCGCATGTTCGGCGCCCTGCCTTGGGTTCCCGGGCCGGCATCTTGTTTAGACGCCACCCGGTGTCTTTGGCCGTCACTAGGGCCGGTTCCGATCGTAGTCGGTTGGCGGCCCTGCGGATCAAATGAATGAGAGTTGGCGCACACCGCGGGTAGGAATTAGCCCGGGAGCCCGTGCGTTGTTACTGGTAGCGGCGCGTCCCGGACAATTGATATCTGGCGGGGGCCTCTGTGGCGGAACCGCCGCTGCGCCGGTTCCGCCACCGCGGACCCTGCCCGCAACCGCTGCTACCGCGAAAGGAACATGCCGTGACTGACCGGACTTCCGGCTCCCTGCTGGACCCGAAATCGCTGTACTGGCGTGATGATGAGCTGTTCGACCGTGAGGAACTGCGCGGGTTGAATCTTGTGATGGGCTTTACCGGATTCGCCGACGCCGGCCACGTTGTCCGGCAGATCACCACCGAACTGCTGGACACCCTCGACACCGCACTGATTGTTGAATTCGACGCGGACCAGCTCATCGACTACCGGAGCCGCCGCCCGCAGATCAGCTTTGTCGAAGACCACCTGCAGGACTACCAGGCGCCCAGCCTCGCCCTGTACCGGCTCATTGACGGGCTGGGAAGCCCCTTCCTGCTCCTTGCCGGGTTCGAACCCGATCTGCAGTGGGAACGCTTTGCCCGCGCCGTCGTGGGTCTGGTCGACGAACTGGACGTCAACCTCACCACCTGGATCCATTCCATCCCGATGCCTGTGCCGCATACCCGTCCGGTTGGCGTGACCGTTCACGGCAACCGGCCGGATCTTATTGAGGGAATATCGGTGTGGAAGCCCACCGTCGAGGTGCCGGCCGCTGTGGGACACATCCTCGAGCTGCGGCTGACGGCGGCAGAACGGGATGTCGCCGGCTACGTCATGCACGTGCCGCACTATCTCGCCGAGGCGGAGTATCCGACGGCCGCAGTTGCGGGACTGGAGTACCTGGGTGCCGCCACGTCCCTGATGCTGCCGACGGACCGGTTGCGGGAGGCCGGACGGGAAGTCGGCCGACAAATCGCCGAACAGGTCGAAGGATCGGAAGAGGTCCAGCAGGTCGTGTCCCGGCTCGAAGTTCGATACGACGAGAAAGCCGAAGGAACCGTGCGGCGCTCCCTGCTCGCGGATGAGAACGACGAACTTCCGAACGCGGACGTGCTCGGCGCCGCGGTGGAGGCGTATCTGGCACGCAAGGAACCGGGCAAATAAATAAATACTATTTAGTTTCTGGCCGGGCATAATGGGGTAGTGACCGCACCCCGCGCCTGGCAGATATGGATCATCGGCGTTTTCGCGTACCTCGTGGCGGTCAGCCAGCGCACGTCCTTCGGCGTCGCAGGGATCGAGGCCACCGAGCGTTTTCAGGCCAGCGCAGCCGAAATTTCCGTCTTCACCGTGCTCCAGCTCCTGGTGTACGCAACGTTGCAGATCCCCGTCGGCGTACTCGTGGACAGGCTAGGTTCCCGCGCCATGCTGGCCGGCGGAGCCTTGCTGATGGGACTCGGTCAACTCCAATTGGCCTTCGCTGACAACATTCCAGGCGGTGTACTGGGCCGGGTCCTCGTGGGTGCCGGCGACGCCATGACCTTCATCTCCGTCATCCGGCTGCTCCCGCTCTGGTTCGCACCCGCGCGGGTTCCGCTGCTCACCCAATTGACCGGCATGTCCGGCCAACTGGGACAGCTTTTCAGCGTGGTGCCCTTCGCGATGATCCTGCACGCTTCCGGCTGGACCACTGCCTTCCTGACGCTGGCCGGGATGTCGGCCCTGGTCATAATCCTGGTACTGGTCCTGCTCCAGGACCTGCCGCCGGGCCATCCGGCCCCTGAACCGGCATCCGGGTTTCGCGCCACCGGGATTTCTCTTGGGCATGCCTGGCGGCAGCCAGGGACGAGGCTGGGGTTGTGGAGCCACTTCACGGTTCAGTTCAGCGGTACGGTGTTCGCCATGACCTGGGGTTACCCCTTCCTGATCTCTGCGCAGGGCCTGGACACGGCGACTGTTTCGGCCCTGTTGTCCCTCTATGTGGCCGCGGCCATCGCTGCCGGACCGTTGATGGGGCGCTTTGTGGCGAGGCATCCGTTGCGCCGGTCCACCATGGTGTTGCTCATATCCGCCGTGACTGCGGTGGCTTGGGCCGCCGTGCTGCTGGTCCCTGGCCGGTCCCCGCTCTGGCTGCTGGCCGTGCTCATTGTTGTCCTGGCCATTGGCGGGCCGGGTTCCATGATCGGATTCGATTTTGCCCGGACCTTCAATCCCGCCCACCGGATGGGAACGGCCACTGGGATCGTTAACGTCGGCGGGTTCATCGCCTCACTGATTGCCATCTACCTGATCGGTCTGGTCCTCGATGTCCTGCATGCTGCCGGCTATTCGGCGGAACTGTACGATCTGGCGCCGTTCCGTGTCGCGCTGAGCGTTCAGTTCGTCCTGCTTGCAGGGGGATCCGTGGCAGTTCTCGTAACCCGGCGGAAAGTCCGCCGGCAGATGGCCGCCCAGGGTGTCGTTGTGCCGCCGCTGCTGGCGGCACTCGCCGAGCAGCGCCGACTCAACGCGGAGCGGTGCCGAATGCCCTAACCAACTGTTGTCCACATAGGGCAGGTCCGGACTGCCGACGGGGCCGCCGCAGGGCGAGGGTGGCGTTATGACAACTCCCCAGCACCTGCAAATTACCGGACCCGAGGACGTGCTTGGCTACATACCGCACTCGCTCGGCTACTGGCCCAAGAACAGCCTCGTGGCCATGACCATGCAAGGCAAACGCCTGGGCGCCACCCTCCGCGTGGACCTTCCCGGCAGCGGCGCCGGAGCAGGCCCAGTGCCGGACGCCGGACCGGGTCGCCGCGCCGTGGACTATGCCCGTACGGTGGCCTCCTACTTGGCGGCCGACGACGAAGCCGACGGCGCGCTGCTCGCCTTCTTCACCGCGGGCGGCAGCCTCGGGGCGGGCAGCCCGGACCGCATGGAGGACGCGGGCAGCCTGGAGGACGCGGGCAGCCTGGAGGACGCGGGCAGCCTGGAGGACGCGGGCAGCCTGGAGGACGCGGGCGACGCGGATGACCCTAATGGTGCGGACCTGGCTGGTGACCTGTGGGCTGAGTTGCTGGCGGCACTCGAAACAGCACTGGCTGGGGCCGGACTGCCGGTGCGGGACGCATGGATCATCGGAGACCGGTTTTGGCGGAACGCCCATTGCGGCGAATCGTTGTGTTGCGCCCCGGCCAGGCGGCCGGTCGCAGATATTCTGAACAGCCGCCTCAACGCTGAGATGGTGTTCCGGGGCAGCGCGGTAGGCGCCGCGCCTGGCCTCGCCCCCGGAGTAGCCGGCCCGCAGTGGCCGCCGGCAGATCCGGCGGCGCTGGAGGGGGAGCAGGACTGGGCGCGGCAGTTCGCCGGGCTCCGCCGCGACCAGGCGCAATTCGGCCGGGTGTTGGATGTCTGGACGCGGGTCCTGCATGCGCCTGCGGGACAGGAGTTGCCGCCGCTGCTGGCCGGCTACCTGCGGGCCAGCCTTTGCGTGCAGGTCTGGCGGGACGCCGTGCTGGTCCTCGCCGCGGCCGGCAGGGAAGCCGCAGAACGCGGTGCGGCGGAATTCGGCAGCTTCGACCCTCCTCCCCGGCCAAACAACGGGGCCGTCCCCGTCCAGCCGCTGCCGCTTCCGCCGCTGCACGGCTTCGCTGAGGTCCCGGGACAGGGCAGGGATGCTTCCGCCAAAGACGCGCGCGACACACCGGGTTATGGGGAGGTGCTGCTGGGCCTGGCCCCGGCCGTGCCCGACTGGGGCCTCATGATGAAGCTAGAGCGGGTCCTGGTCCAGCTGGGTGCTGACAGCGGGGCAGAGGCGCGGGCTGCGGGTTTGACTGGCCGGGGTTGGATTGAGTGGTGCCGCGGCCGGGGTTCCTTTGCCGATGCGCTGTTCCGGCAGGCCCTTCAGGAGGCCCCGGGTTACCGGCTGGCTGAACTGCTGGCGGAGGTGGCCGTTCGGGGCACGCTTTGCGGCTGGGCAGCCCGGCGGGAGTCTGCATGGCAAAAATTCGCGCCGGACGCGGCGTGAGGCGTCAAGGAAAACTGCAGATTATGTGCGGGTTCAGCACTGGTGACGAAAACCGTGAGACAATGGGTGCCGAGACCCGGTTGGGTCCGTGTATTGAGTGCCTGTAATGAACCCCGAAAACAGGGAACATTATGGCCGCCCCGGCAGTTTTACTAAGTGGCTCTGCTGGCCGTGGTTGCACCTGATGTGAAACACGGACTTGACAGGGTCATAGTGGTGTTGCCCGTATGGTGATTCCACAGACCGCCGCTAGAAAGGTTTTCTGTGACCCCGTCTTCCGCGAAGAAGGAACCCGCCGACCAGGCTGAATTGTCCCCTGAGGAGAAGAAGGCGGCAGCGAATGCCAAGCGTGCCGCCACGCGTGCAGCCAACAAGGCTGTCAAAGACGCGGCTTCCGCCGATGGGGGTGGCGCCGTGCCCGGTGCCACGAAGCCTGAGCCCAAGAAGCGCGGGCCCAAGCCCGGCGCCAAAGCCGCGGCAGAGGCCGCCAGCAAGTCTGACGAGGACGACTCCGAAGCCGATGAGGACCTCGATGACCTCGCTCCCGATGCCGCCGAACTCAACGATGACAGTGACGATGCTTCGGGTAAGGCCAAGGCCAGCACCGGGACAGGTTTCGTCTACTCCGATGCCGACGACGACGACGCCCCGGTCCAGCAGGTTATGTCAGCCGGCGCCACGGCCGACCCCGTCAAGGACTACCTGAAGCAGATCGGCAAGGTCGCCCTGCTGAATGCCGAGCAGGAAGTGGACCTCGCCCTGCGCATTGAGGCAGGTCTTTTTGCCGAAGAAAAGATCAACGCAGACGACGGTTCCATGGACCCGAAGCTGAAGCGTGAACTCGAATTCGTCATCCACGACGGCAAGCGGGCGAAGAACCACCTGTTGGAGGCAAACCTCCGCCTCGTCGTGTCCCTCGCCAAGCGCTATACCGGCCGCGGCATGCTTTTCCTGGACCTGATCCAGGAAGGCAACCTGGGGCTCATCCGTGCGGTCGAGAAGTTCGACTACACCAAAGGCTTCAAGTTCTCCACCTACGCGACGTGGTGGATCCGCCAGGCCATCACCCGCGCCATGGCTGACCAGGCCCGCACCATCCGTATTCCGGTGCACATGGTCGAGGTCATCAACAAGCTGGCCCGCGTGCAGCGCCAGATGCTGCAGGACCTTGGCCGGGAACCCACGCCGGAGGAGCTCGCCCTTGAGCTGGACATGACCCCGGAGAAAGTCGTCGAGGTCCAGAAGTACGGCCGCGAGCCCATTTCGCTGCACACGCCGCTCGGCGAGGACGGCGACTCTGAGTTCGGCGACCTGATCGAGGACTCGGAAGCTGTGGTCCCGGCCGATGCCGTGAGCTTCACCCTGTTGCAGGAACAGCTGCACTCGGTGCTGGACACGCTCTCGGAGCGCGAAGCGGGCGTTGTGGCGATGCGCTTTGGACTGACCGACGGCCAGCCGAAGACTTTAGACGAAATCGGCAAGGTCTACGGTGTCACTCGCGAGCGGATCCGCCAGATCGAATCAAAGACGATGTCCAAATTGCGGCACCCGTCCCGGTCCCAGGTTCTGCGCGACTACCTCGACTAAAACCCGCGCTCCAGTAACGCGGGGCCACTTACCGCCCATGATCTTCGGAAACATGGGCGGGAAGTGACCCCGTGTTGCTGTTAAAACAGAAGCAGGGCCCCTCCACACCGGAGGGGCCCCTGCACTTTGATTGCTGATGGTCTAGTCGACGGGGACAGGTGCCTTCTCGTGCAGCCGAGCCGTTTCGTCGTGCCAGTCTGAGCTGAGTGGCCTCAGCGTCGGCTCGACGGCGCGTGCGTGGTGGCCGCAGAAGAGAAGCTCACCGCCGGAGGCGCCGAGAACAACCCGGACATATGCCTGTGCCCCGCAACGATCGCACCGGTCAACGGTGTTCAGTGTGCGGTCCGCAACTGCTGTTGTCATTTTCGGCCTCCTTAGTAGTTCCGTATACCTATATAACCAGTATTCGGTGCCAATCCATGCCAAGGATGGGGAACTTTCGCTGTCCGCGTATCACGTCTCGATAACGCCTCGCTGCTCCGCCTGACCAGCGGGATGGCGGCTGAACCAAGCAGGGCAGCAGTCCGACTACCCTAGGAAGAGCGCGTATTTTGCCCGGACCGTCGAATGCTGACGGTCCCGTTCCTGAAGGAGATCACGACCCGTGGCACCCAGTTCTGATTACACCGCCCGGCATCTTTCAGTGCTGGAGGGCCTCGAAGCCGTCCGGAAACGCCCGGGCATGTACATCGGTTCCACAGACTCCCGCGGACTCATGCACTGCCTCTGGGAAATCATCGACAACTCAGTCGATGAGGCGCTGGCCGGCTTTGGCCACGACATCAAGGTCATCCTGCACGCGGACAACTCCGTGGAAATCCACGACGACGGCCGCGGCGTCCCGGTTGACGTCGAACCCAAGACCGGCCTCACCGGCGTCGAGGTGGTATTCACCAAACTGCACGCCGGAGGCAAGTTCGGCGGCGGGTCCTATACCGCCTCCGGCGGCCTGCACGGCGTCGGCGCTTCGGTGGTGAACGCCCTGTCTTCCCGGCTGGATGTGGAGGTGGACCGAGGCGGAAAGACCTACAAGATGTCCTTCCGGCGCGGTGAGCCCGGCCGCTTCAAGGATCCGGGCACCAAGTCCGATCCCGCGGCGGTCTTCGCTCCATTCGTGGACGGTTCCGTCCTGGACGTCGTGGGCAAGGCCAAGCGCGGCGTCACGGGGACCCGGATCCGTTACTGGGCGGACCGGCAGATCTTCACTCCGGACGCAAAGTTCTCTTACGACGAGCTCGCCGCCCGTGCCCGGCAGACGTCCTTTCTGGTTCCCGGACTGAAGCTCACGGTCCGTGATGAGCGCCGTGTCCCGGGAACCCCGGGCGAATCCGGACCGCACGAGGAAGTCTTCCACCACGACGGCGGCCTCTCTGAATTCGTCGAATTCCTCGCAGCCGACCCCGGTGTCACCGATATTTGGCGCCTTCACGGTTCCGGGAAGTTCAAGGAAACTGTCCCGGTCCTGGACGAGCGGGGCCACAGCCAGCTCGCCGAGGTAGAGCGGGATTGCGAAGTCGACATCGCCCTGCGCTGGGGCATCGGTTATGAGAGCACCGTGCGGACCTTCGTCAACATCATCTCCACGCCCAAGGGCGGAACCCACCAGACCGGCTTTGAGCAGGCGCTGCTCAAGACCTTCCGCAAGGCGGTGGAAACAAACTCCCGCAAGCTCAAGGCCGGCAACGACAAGATCGAAAAAGACGACATTTTTGCCGGCCTCACCGCCGTCCTCACCGTCCGCCTCGCTGAACCCCAGTTTGAGGGCCAGACCAAAGAGATCCTGGGCACCTCGGCGGTCCGCGCCATCGTCGCGAAGGTCGTGGAGCAGGAGATTACTGCCAGACTGAACTCGGCCAACCGCAATGACAAGGCCCAGTCGGCGTTGCTGCTGGAAAAGGTCGTGAGCGAGATGAAGTCCCGCATCTCGGCCCGTGTGCACAAAGAAACCCAGCGCCGCAAGAATGCGCTGGAGACCTCCTCGATGCCCACCAAGCTCGCGGACTGCCGCACCGACGACGTCGAACGCTCCGAACTCTTCATCGTCGAGGGTGATTCGGCCCTCGGCACAGCCAAGCTGGCCCGGTCCTCCGACTTCCAGGCACTCCTGCCGATCCGCGGCAAGATCCTGAATGTCCAGAAGGCCTCGGTGGGGGACATGCTCTCCAATGCTGAATGCGCCGCCCTCATCCAGGTGGTTGGTGCCGGATCCGGCCGCAGTTTCGACATCAGCGCTGCGCGCTACGGCAAGGTCATCCTGATGACCGATGCCGACGTCGACGGTGCCCACATCCGCACTTTGCTGCTGACGCTGTTCTTCCGGTACATGCGGCCGATGATAGACGAGGGACGGGTTTTCGCCGCTGTCCCGCCGCTGCACCGGGTGGAGGTTGTTAATGCCGGGCAGAAAGCCAACGAGATGATCTACACGTACTCCGAGGCCGAGCTTCATGCGTTGCTGGGCCGGCTGGCAAAGGAGGGCAAACGTTACAAGGAGCCCATTCAGCGTTACAAGGGCCTGGGTGAGATGGACGCGGAGCAACTGGCTGAAACCACGATGGACCCGAGGCACCGGACGCTGCGCAAGGTCCGGATCGAGAACGCGAAGCAGGCCGAGGACACCTTCGATCTGCTGATGGGATCCGACGTCGCGCCCCGCAAAGACTTCATTATTGCCGGTGCCGCCAGCCTGGACCGGGAGCGGATCGACGCCTGAGCCGGGCGGGTGCGGGCGTCAACGGGGTGGCCCGGCTGACGGCCACCGGACGGCCTGCCCGGACCGCCACGGCTTGGCCAGGGGACGCGGTTCAGCCCCGTGATGCGGGTCAGTCCAGCAGTCCCGGGACGATCAGCAGGGCCGTCGGCACGGCCAGAAGCAGCCCGCAGACCGCCAGGACGCCCGCCCTCACTGCGTCCGGCAGCGGAGGCTGCGGGGACAGCAGGCGGCTGACGCGCGACGCCGTCGTCCGCACAGACCCGGACCCGCCGGTGGCCCCGGGGGCACCGGGTGCGAGCTCGGCGGCGTCGGAATCATTGAACGTCAGCGGGGATTCGGGACCGCTGCGGGTGCCGCTCGCCACGATGGCGATCGCTTTGATCAGGGTCTGCCGGCTCTCCGTCTTCAGCGCGACGTCGTCGGCAAGCATCTCGATCAGCGAGTTGACGGCGTCCTGCGCCAGCCGGGTGGTGGGCAGCCATGGCAGCGCCTGTCGCCACGCCGCGAAAGCCCAGAGCAGCAGGTGGTGCCTCTGGTCCAGATGGGCATTTTCATGGATCAGCACGGCTCGAAGCTCGTCGGGCTCCAGCGCGGCCATTAATCCGTCGGACAATACGGTGACGGACCGCGCGCCGCCCGGCAGGCAGTAGGCCACGGGGGAGTCGACGTTCAGGACCATGGTCCGAGGTCCATCCGCTGACGGTGACGCCAGCAGGGCCAGTAACTCCCGGTGGCGCCGGCGCTGGCGCTGGATCCTGTAGTAGGTCAGCAGCAGGGTGAAGATAAGGTGGGCCGTGAGGAGCGCCGCAGCGGACAGCGCGAAAATGTGCCAAAAGCCCAGCGCCGTAGTGGGTGCGTCACGCAGGACCATCCCGGCCAGCGCGCCAAGGCCTGAGAGCAGGTTGCTGCCGATCGGCTCAAGTCCGTAAACGAGCATGGCCCCGATCATGGAGAGCCCGCCGGCGAGGGCGATTGCCTGCCAGAGCAACATTGCCGTAAAGGGCGACCGCGCCGGCCATTTCGCGCGGGACAGGAGAACCGGCACCGGCCATGCCAGTGCTATCGCGAGGACCGCCAGAAAGTATGAGGTCCAGAACATCGGGCGCTAGCTAAGGCCCAGAAGTTTCCGCAAGGTTTCCGCTTCCGTGTCAGTAACAGATCCGATGAACCGTGCCAGCACGGCTTCGCGGTCCGGAGCCGAGCCGAGCACCTCATGCATCAGCTCCGCTGTGTGATCCTCACGGCTCGAGACGGACTGATAGCGGTGCGGTCGGGTCCCGCGCTCCCGCTCGACCAGCCCCTTCCGCTCCAGACGGGACAGGACGGTGAGCACGGTGGTGACCGCCAGGTCCTTGCCTTCGTGGCCGGCTGCGCCGTTCTGCGGCTGCGTGCTCTGGGCGAGCAGATCCCGCAGGGTGTTGGCGGTTGCAGCCTCTTGTCCTGCCCAGAGCAGATCCATCACTGCCCGTTCGAGTTCGCCGAGACTTGCCATTTCCGTGTGTCCTTCTTAGCTGGCCGTGCCCGGTGGCGGCTCTTGGCCGACCGGAGCGGGGTGTGAGTGGTGCACTTCAAATTTACCGTGTTTCTGGAATTGTTTCTACATGGAGTAGAACACTTTTCCTCGGAGGCGCGTCCGGGGATGAGCGTGGCGCATCGGAGGCCGGGGAGTTGCGGGCTTTCGGGCAGCCCGGCGCCGGCCTGCCGGGCCGTCGACAAGGGACCTGCCGAGCCGTCCGGCGGCGTCCGGCGGCGGTCTCGCGATCCCTTCAATAACCCCCAGGTAATGAATCGCTGGCTCCATTGCGGCCGATTGCGCGGCGTGGGATTGTGGGTTTCTGGAAGAGCGCCGATTTGTTCTACACTCTGTAGAAGTACTAGTTCTACGCATCGTAGAACTTGTCGGAATCCAGCTACAAGTAGGGACTGCCTTGGACGCCTTGGAAATCGCACGCTGGCAATTTGGAATCACCACGGTCTACCACTTCATGATGGTGCCGCTGACGATCGGTCTCGGACTGGTCGTGGCGGTAATCCAGACACTGTGGTATCGCACCGGCAAGCCGGAGTACCTGCGGATGACGAAGTTCTGGGGCAAGCTCTTCCTGATCAACTTCATCATGGGCGTAGCCACGGGCATCGTGCAGGAGTTCCAATTCGGCATGGCCTGGAGCGAGTACAGCCGCTTCGTCGGCGACGTTTTTGGCGCACCGCTCGCCATGGAGGCCCTTCTGGCGTTCTTCGTGGAATCGACGTTCCTGGGACTCTGGATCTTCGGCTGGAAGCAGCTCAAACCCGGCGTCCACCTGGCCTGCCTCTGGATCGCGGTGATCGGGTCCGTCTTCTCCGCCTACTTCATCCTCGTGGCCAACAGCTGGATGCAGCACCCCGTGGGCGTCGAACTTATCAACGGCCGGCCGGTCATGACTGACGCGTGGGCAGTCTTTACCAACAACACTGCGCTCGTCGCCTTCCCGCACACGCTATTCGGCGCCCTCGCGGTGGCCGGCGGATTCCTGCTGGGCATCGCCTGGTACCACCTGTGGCGCCGCCGCCACGACGGGATCGATACCGTCGGCGCCGATGGCAAGGTCAATCCCGGTGAGGCTGCAATTTCCGGCCGGGACCGCACTGACCACACGGTATGGATTCGGTCGTTGCGGATTGGCGCGGTCGTTGCCATGGTTTCCTTCGCCGGAACCGCACTCACCGGCGACATCCAGGGAAAGCTGATGTTCGAACAGCAGCCCATGAAGATGGCCGCGGCGGAGGCCGCGTGCCACGACGGCACCGGCTTCTCCGTCCTCAGCGTCGGAAACCTCGGCTCCAAAAACTGCGACGACATCGTGGCCCTGATCGAGGTTCCCGGCATCCTGTCCTTCCTGGCCAACGGTGACTTCACCACCGAGGTTAAGGGTGTGAACAGCCTGCTGGGCGAGTATCAGGCCAAGTACGGGACCACGCTGCCGGACAACCCCATCTACGGCGACCGCGCCGGCACGGAGATCCAGTACGTGCCGGTCATGGAAGTCACCTACTGGGGCTTCCGGATGATGATCGGCTTCGGCGGAATCGCGGCCTTTGCAGCGTTGCTGGCGCTCTGGGTAACACGCAAGGGAACCGTTCCGGCCTCCCGCGGACTCATGCGCCTCGCCGTTTTCGGAATCCTGGCCCCCTTCGGCGCCAACGCCGCCGGCTGGATCTTCACGGAAATGGGCCGCCAGCCATTCGTTGTGGCCCCGAACCCGGACTTCGCCGGCGTCGACCAGGTCTTTATGTTTACTGCCGCCGCAGTGTCACCCGGGGTGTCCGCCGCGGAAATCCTGACCTCCCTGGTGGTCCTGACCGCCATCTACGCCGTCCTGCTGGTCGTCGAAGTCAAGCTCCTCGTCAAGTACGTTCGCGGCGGCGTGGTCTCGGCGATGCCTGAACTTGCCCACGCCGGGGCCGCCGGCAAGGGCGGGGATGACACCCCGCCCGGCGACGGGACGCCCGGCGACGTCCTGGCCTTCGCCTACTAAGCACCCGAAACCCAAGAAACTTAGAGGATACTCAGCATGGATCTGCTACCCACCATCTGGTTCATTGCCATTGCGGTGCTGTGGACGGGCTATCTTTTTCTCGAAGGCTTTGACCTCGGTGTCGGCATGTTGATGAAGAGCTTCGCCCGGAACAACACCGAACGCAGGGTCCTGCTGAACACGATCGGCCCAGTGTGGGACGGCAACGAAGTCTGGCTCCTGACCGCCGCCGGGGCCACCTTCGCGGCCTTCCCGCTCTGGTATGCGTCCTTGTTTTCCGCCCTCTACCTGCCGCTGCTGCTGGTCCTCGTCGCGCTGATCTTCCGTGCCGTCGCTTTCGAGTACCGAGGCAAGGTGGACACGGACCAGTGGCGTGCCCGCTGGGACTGGGCCATTTCGGCCGGTTCCCTTGTTGCCGCGTTCGGAGTCGGCACCGCCTTGGGGCTCACCACCACTGGGCTGCCGCTGAACGCCAACGGCGACCGCGAAGGCGGCGCCTTCGCATGGTTCAGCGGCTACGCGGTGCTGGGAGGGTTGGCCGTCGTTGGTTTCTCGCTGCTGCACGGACTCGCGTTCCTGGCCCTGAAGACCGATGGCGAGGTCCGACACCGGGCGCGCCGGTGGTTCCTCCGGTTGCTGCCTGTCCTGATCCTGCCGATGGCAGGCTGGGCCGTGAGCCTGCAGCTGCTGAGCGGCGAGGCCTGGACCGTCGTCGCAGTCGTTGCCGCCGTGGCCGCCGCCGTCCTGGCGTGGATGCTTGCCCGCAGGGGATCCGAGGGCCGTACCTTCCTCGCCCTCAGCGCCTTCCTTCTGCTCTGCAGCGCGTCGATCTTCGGGGCAGCCTTCCCCGTGGTGCTGCCGTCGACCCTGAATCCGGCCTTCAACCTGACGATCTCAAACGCCTCTTCGTCGGACTACACCCTCGGGCTCATGAGTGTCGTCGCCGCCATCGGGCTGCCGCTGGTCCTTGCATACCAGGCCTGGACCTACTGGGTGTTCCGGCGCAGGGTCAGTGCCCAACAGATCCCGGAGGCACACAGCTTCCTTCCCGCAATCGCCGCCAAAGCGCTCAACTCCAAGGACTGACGGCCGATGAAGCCCCGGTTCCCGTCAGGCCCGGCTACCCGCTCCGCGCTCTACCTTTTGGGCTTGCTCAGTGCGCTGAAGGCCCTCGCCCTGGTCCTGATGGCCCAGGCCGTCGCCTCGATGCTGGCTGGGCTGATGGCGCAGAATCCGGCGTGGGGGGACCAGCTGGCCTGGGGCCTGGCAGGTGTTCTCCTGCGCTCCGTCACCGTCTGGGGACAGTCCGTCGCCGCCCGCCGCGCCGCCCTCGGCGTCAAGGAAGAGCTGCGGTCACGGCTGCTGGGAACCGCGCTGCGCAACGGTGTTCGAACGTCCGGGCCGTCCGACGGCGGCCTCGCCGTCCTGGCCACCCGCGGGCTGGACGCCCTCGACAGCTACTACACCCAGTTCCTGCCCGCCCTTGTGAACTGTGCCGCGGTGCCGCTGCTGCTGGGGGCCCGAATCCTGTTCGCAGACTGGATCAGCGCCGTAGTGATAGTGCTGACCGTGCCCCTTGTCCCGGTCTTTATGATCCTGATCGGCCGGTACACCGAGGACCGGGTCCGCGAAGCCCAGACCTCGCTCGCGCGGCTCTCCGGACACATGCTGGAACTGGCCAAAGGACTCCCGGTCCTCGTCGGCCTAGGTCGCGCCTCCGCGCAGCGCAAGGCCCTCGAAGACATCTCCGAGCAGTACCGCGACCGCACGATGGGAACGCTGCGCACGGCCTTCCTTTCCGCGCTGGCGCTTGAGCTGATCGCGACCATCTCCGTCGCCGTCGTGGCCGTCTTCATCGGCGTCCGGCTGGTCCACGGGGACATGGGCCTCGAAGCCGGGCTCCTGGCGCTGATCCTGGCCCCCGACTGCTACCTGCCCCTGCGCGAACTGGGCACGGCGCACCACGCCAGCGACGACGGCAGGGTGGCGCTCGCCGAAACCACCGACGTCCTCGATGCTCCCGAACGCTCACCCCTGCAGCCGGTGCCGGCCACTCCGGCAAACTCCGCGCTACCGCACGCCGGGCCCCCCACGGTCGGCGTGGCCGGACTGACGGTACGGTACAGCGGCCGGGCGGACAACGCCGTCGGTCCGCTCACCTTCACCGCTTTACCCGGAGAAATTACGGCCCTGGACGGTCCCAGCGGTGCAGGTAAGAGCACCGTGCTGGGCGTACTCGCCGGCACAATCGGGTCCGGCCAGGGTACGGAAATCTCCGGTCGACTGACGGGATTCACGACGGCGGACATCGCGTGGGTTCCGCAGCATCCGGTGATGGTTGCCCCGACGGTCATGGACGAAGTCCGGCTGTACCTTGGCGCCCTGGAAATCTCCGACGCCGGAAGGTCCGACGCCGAAAGGTCCGACGCCGAAATCTCCGGTGCCGGAAGGTCCGACGCCGAAATCTCCGGTGCCGGAAGGTCCGCCGCAGAAATGGATGCAACCGCCCGGCGCTGCCTGCAGAGCTGTGCCGCGGGGCATCTCGCGGCCAAACACCCGGCGGAGCTGAGCCCGGGGGAGCTTCGCCGCGTGGCCCTGTCCCGGGGGCTGGCCCGAATAGAGGCCGGGGCCACCGTCCTGCTCCTGGATGAGCCGACCGCACACCTGGACCGCGGCTCGGCCGATGCCGTCAGTGACGCCATCGCCGCCCTCCGCGGCAGCGTGACCGTGCTGCTGGTCGCCCACGACCGGCAGACCCGGGAACTGGCCGACCGGCTGGTGTCTGTGACTGGGGCGGACGCCGGGGCCGGCGCAGTTGCTGCCCGCGGCTGGGCACCGCCCTCGACAGCATCGAGCGCAGACGCGACTCCCGCTCCGGCTGCGCCCGACGGCCGTGCGGCAGGGAGGCCCGTGATCCCGTCCGCGGGAACCGGGCCTGATCCTGATACTGCGGACCGCCTGCCGGGCACTGTGGCGGCGTTGCGACGGCTTTTGGCGCCCGTTGCCGCGAAGTTCGCTGCCTCCGGCGCCATCGGCACCCTCGCTGCCCTCTTCGCTGTCGCCCTGGCCGGGCTCTCCGGCTGGCTGATCATCCGCGCGAGCGAGCAGCCGCCCATCCTGTACCTGCTCACCGCGATCGTCGGCGTGCGCTTTTTCGGAATCGGCCGCGCGGCCTTGCGCTACGCCGAACGGCTCCTGCTCCACGACGCCGTCTTTGCCGCCCTAACCCGCCTCCGGGGCCGGCTCTGGGAATCCCTGAGCCGCCGTGCGTTGTCTCTGCGCCGCCTGCTGCAGGGCGGCAATGTCCTGGGCACAGTGGTCGATGACGTCGACACCGTGCGGGACCTGTTGCCCCGTGTGGTCCTGCCGCCGGTGACCGCCGTCGCAGTGGCCGTCGCGGCGCTCACCGCGACCGGCATCCTGCTGCCCGTGACGCTGCCGGCCGTGCTGGCGGCGGCGCTGCTGAGCCTCGTTGCCGCCCCGGCACTGGCCCTGGCCGCGGACCGGATGTCCGCCGGAACCGAGCAGGCCCTCCGCGCCGGCGTGCTGCGCAGCGTCGCCGCCGCCCTTGACGCCCGGGCCGAACTGCACGCCAACGGGGTCGCCGAACCGGTCCTGACATCAATCACCCGCGATGACCGGGCAGCCACTGCCGCTTCCAAGCGTTCGGCCTGGGCCGAAGGACTCGGTCAGGGACTGACCGTGCTCGCCTGTGGTGCCGCCGCACTGATCAGCGCAGTGCTTGGGGCGCCCCAGGCACTGAGCGGTGCCGTCGCCCCGGCCACCGTCGCCGTCGTGGTCCTGCTGCAACTCGCCCTGGTGGAGCCCTATGCGGCCATCACAACGGCGGTGCGGCAGTACCCGGCCCTGCGGGCGGTGCTGCGGAGGATCTCCGACGCCGGGGTCCTCCACGCCCCTGCCCGGACCAGCGGCAAGGACATCCCCGGGATGGACCCGCCGCCCGCGCGCCCGGACGGGCGGGCCGGAATCGAGCTCAGGGGACTGGCGGCCTCCTGGCCCGGCGGGCACACCGTCTTCCGAGGACTCAACGCGTGCGCCGAACCCGGCCGCTGGTTGTCCGTCACCGGCGCTTCCGGTTCCGGGAAATCCACCCTGCTGGCCGTAATTCTCGGTTTCCTGCCGCCGCAGGCCGGTGCGCTGTTCCTCAGCGGCCAGGTGGCGTGGTGCCCGCAGGAGGCCCACCTCTTTGACTCGACCATCCGCGGCAACCTTATGCTGGCGGTCCCCGGGGACGCTGCGGAGCGCACAGGCAGGGGCGCGCCGGGCCGTGTTCCGGACACCTTCGAGCGTCACCTTCGGGAGGCCCTCGCCGCCGTCGGCCTGACAGCGCTGCTGGACCGCCTGCCGGAGGGACTGGACACCCGGATCGGCCCGGGAGGCGCGTTCCTCAGCGGCGGGGAGCGCCAGCGTCTCGCCGTCGCCCGGACGCTGCTGAGCGGAGCGGAAGTGATTCTGCTGGATGAACCCACCGCACACCTGGACGCTGAGTCCGGCCGGACCCTTCTGGCCGAACTACGGCGCGGACTTCAGGACCGGACGGTGGTCCTGGTGACGCACAACCCGGACGACATCGACGCCGCCGATGTCCGGCTGGATCTCGACGCCGCGGCTGCCGCGGCCGACGTCCCGGCTCAGGTTCTGGCCCGCGGGTAGGCCGGACGCTAACCTGTTGGCATGAATGCACAGGGCGGACCAGAATCGCGAACTGCGCTCGATCCCCGGCTGGCATGGCGACCGGCGGGGTCCCGGGACGTGGACGCCTGGGCGGACCTGATCGCGCGTACTGCCGCCGTCGAACGCCCCGTCTGGTTCGAACGCCGTGCCGAACTGGCGCAGATCCTGGGATCGAAGAACAACCCGGCGGCGGAGAACACCGTCGTCGGCTTCGATCCGCAGGGTTTTGCCCGTGCTTACGCCAGAATCATGAAGAACCGCGACGGAGCGAAAGCAATCGGTTTGGGCTGTGTAGATCCGGAATGGCAAGAGAGTGGCATCGGCACCGGGCTGCTGGCCTGGGCCGAACAGCGGACCCGCGAACGTTTCGCTGAGGACACGGCCAGCAGCGCGGACTCCGGCGGACCTGGGCCGCCAGCCCAAGTGCCGAAATTGCGGCTGTACATGGAGCATCAGCATCAACATCAGGCGGCGCTCTTTGATCGGGCGGGCTTGACTGTTGTGCGCTACTTCAATGAGATGCACCGGCCCCTGGGCGGGACATTGCCCCAAACCGTCCTGGACCCCAGGTTTTCGCTGGTGACCTTTGGCCCGGAGCTGCGCGAGTCCGTCCGGTTGGCGCATAACGACGTCTTCCGGGACCACTGGGGCAGCGAACCCCGGGACGATGAGGCATGGGGTCTCGTGGTTGACGATCCGCTGGCCAGGCCGGATCTGAGCGGCGTGGTGCTGGATCAGCCCACTGGAACGGTGGCCGGCTACCAGCTCGCCACCCACGACGCCGACGGCGCGGTGGTCCGCGGCTTTCGCGAGGGGTATACCGAGCTGCTGGGAGTGCGGCGGGAGTTCCGAGGCCGGGGAATAGCGCAGGCGCTGCTGGCCGACGCGATGCGCCGGTTTGCGGCGTCCGGTATGGATACCGCGTCCCTGGACGTCGATTCCGAAAATCCCACGGGCGCGCTCGGCCTCTACCTCAAGATGGGATATACCGTCGTTAACCGCAGCATGGCCTGGGACAAGGATCTGGAGCCGGCGGAGTCCCCAACCGATGGATGAACCGCCAGAAACCGGCAACCGGCCAGTCTGTCGCTGCCTTCGCAGGCTATCCGTCCACGTCGTGGAGGTGATGGACGACGTCGTGCAGGAAATACTGTGCGAACGTCAGGACAGTGAATATGGAACCGTTGCTGCGTGTGCCTTTGCGGCCCCACTCTTCCTCCCGGACCAGGGCGAAGGACGCGGCGATCTGTTCGCCCTCTGTGGTCAATGCGGTACCGACCTCTGTCGGGTCGGCGCTGATGTAGTCCTGTTCCACGGCCGCCAGGTCCTGGTCCCAGTCATCAAACCGCGCATCGTCCTCTGTGAGCATGAGGGACAGGCGGTGGTCGAAGAGAGCGAAGACGTCCCGGACGTGGCAACCGTACTCGAGGACGGACCACGTGCTCTCGTCGGGGCGTTCGGCCGCGTCCGGCCGGCGCAGTGCCGCACGCCACCGCGGGAGCATGCTCGTGAGAACTCCGGGCACGGTCGCCGGGGTTGTTGCGGAAGCGTCAAAGCCGCACTCGGGGCAGGGCCGCGTGAGCACCCAGGTCCAGTCCTTGGAATCGGGAATGATAGGCATGCCAGCAGTCTAAGGGCATTTTCCTGACCCGATATCCACATCTCTGGCGTTGTGGACATCCGGCGATCGGCGCCGGCTGGACGGTGTCCCTGGTTTCGCGGATCCGGCTGCTATGAGGGCCGCGCGTACGCGCGTTGCTCAATTTTGTCGTACCCCTTTGGCAGGGTGGAGTTATGGAAGCCGTTGGTGGGTTCTTACCGGATTCAGATCAGGATAAGCCCGATCTGGACAGGATTCTTGTGCTGGCCCGGGCCGTCGCTGAGACCGTGCTGTCAGACTCCGCACTTCTTCGAAGCCTCTAATTTCGCCGGCCACGTGGAGGACCTTTCCCGCACGGTGGATTTCCTGCAGCTTGTTGCTGCCGCAGCAGTAGACCGGACTCGCAAGGCCGCGGCCTTGGCTCAGAAAGCGACTGCAGGGTGGGGCGCGGAGCCGTGGTCGGGGGCGGATGCCGGCTGGCTGACCGGCTGGACCCAAGAACCAAAGTCCGAACCCGACGGCGGATCCGGCGGCGCGATTGAGGCGAAGTTTGCAGACGCGCCAGGCAAAGGCACAAATGGAGTGGCTGAGGTGCTGGGTGAAGGGGACCGAAACCCGGCCGACTTCCTTCGGGCACGGCTGCGGTCAGCGCATCCGAGGCCAAACGCCGGCTTGCCCTCGCGGCCGAAGTCCTGCCCCGGTCGGGCATCGCGGGCCTGCCCGAGCCCGCGGCACGGCCGGAGGTCGCCGCAGCCGTGGCCACCGGGAATATCGCCTCGCACGCCGCGACGATCATCACAATGTCCCTGGACAGGGTCCGGCACACGGCCGGGCCGGAGGCCGTTGCCGGGATGGAACATGCCCTGACCGTGACGGCGGCCGAAAACGACCATGACTTCCTGGCCCGGGTAGCCAAGCACTGGGCCGATGCCCTGGACCAGGACGGCGGCGAACCTTCCGAGGAAGTCCTTCGGCAACTGCAGGGCGCGTTTGTCCGGAAACCCCGGCGCGGGCTTCACCATCTGGCAATCTTCGCCACAACCGATCAATACGAGCACCTTCTCACAGTGATAAATGTCGCCACCAACCCCCGCGTAGGGCGGGCCGCGACACCGGCCGACACGGCCCCCGGCTCAGCGGCCGACGACTGGGACAGGGACGGTGAACGGGGACGACCGGGCTGCTGACCGGCTGGACCCGCGCTCGCGGCCCCAAAGACTCCTCGACGGGCTTGTTGGTGCCTGCAAAGCGGCTCTCGCGGCGGGCATCCTGCCCGCTGCGGGCGGGCTCCGCCCCCAGATCATGGCCATCATCAACTACCGGGATCTTTTCGATCGGTTCGGCACCGGAGAGCATGGCACCTACGGCACGTACGGCATCGAGGACTCCCACGGCACCACCGGCGCCCAGATCCCGGACGTTATTGGCTCCGACACCGGCACCGCTCACGACGCCGGCACCGCTCACGACGCCGGGACCGCTCACGACGCGGGCAGCGCGATCGGAACCGCAACAGCGGCTTCGTTTCTTTTCACCGGGCCGGTCACGGCGTCCACGATCCGGAAAATTGCCTGCGACGCCGGCATCATCCCCGTCCTCCTCGGCGGCGAGGGCCGGATCCTGGATATCGGCCGCGCCTCACGGGTCTTCCCGCCCCACGTCCGCAAAGCCATTACCGCCCGCGACCAGGGCTGCGCCTTTCCGCGCTGCACTATCCCGGCGCCCTGGTGCGAAGCCCACCACATCACCTACTGGTCCCGCGGCGGCAGCACGGGAACTGACAACGGGACCCTGCTGTGTTCGCACCATCACCACGTGATCCATAAGGCGCAGTGGACTATCCAGATGCGTACCGGGATCCCGTGGTTTATCGCGCCCCCACACCTGGACCCTCGCCAACAGCCCCGAAGAAACCACTATTTCTGCAGCTGAACTGCTTCATTAGGGCTGCCAGGACCGGACGCAAAACCGCCTCCTCATCCGGCGAAGTTGGCGCTGGGCAGACCCGGGAAAGCCAGCTGCAAATGGTCCACAGATTCCCGGGCTCGCGAGGCGCCAAACGGAGTAAAGTTCGTTCCGGGGGGTGGGCCTGGAAAGGAACACAGCCATGCTGAAAGACAAGTGGGTCGGCTCCGTGTTGCCGGCCGCCGATATCACCCGCGCGCGCGATTTCTACCGCGACAAACTCGGGCTCGAACCGGATAACCCAGATGCCGAGGACAACGTGCAGTACAAGTGCGGCGATGGAACAGGATTTCTGATCTACCAGACGTCAAACGCCGGTTCAGCCAAGAACACACAGATCGGCTGGATCGTCGAGGACATAGCGGCCGCCGTTGCGGAGCTGCAGGCTACGGGCGTCGTCTTCGAGGAGTACGACTTTCCGGGTTTGAAAACGGAAGGCGGCATTGCCAGGATGCCTGACGGAAGCGCCGCAGCATGGTTCCTGGACAGCGAGGGAAATATCCTCAGTCTGAACTACATGCCCTAACGCGCCGGTTCAACTGCCGCAGGGTATCAAGACGTGGCCAGCCACGGAAGCGTGGCTGGCCTTGTGCGCGTGCCTAGTCATTAGCCCCGGGCGCCGGCTCCCAGGCCATGCTCGGGCCGATCGCATCGATGGCCTGGGACAGCGGAATGCCCGATCCGTCTCGCCTGCCATGTTCGCCGGGCAGGGACCGGGCCACCCCGGCGGAGGAGGATGCCTTCGCTGGGCCGTGTCCGGCCCACGCGATAAGGAGGGTGTCCTCGCCCTTGAGGAAGCGGTGCGCCCGAACCCCGGCAGTGGCGCGCCCCTTCGCCGGGTATTCGTTCAGTGCCGTGACCTTGGCGGCCCCCGGGGCGGTGCCAGGCAAGGCGCCGTCGGTCCCCGCGATGGTCACAACGACGGCGGCCGCGTCGGCCGGCGCGGTGGCGCCGAAGAACAGCACCCGGTCACCGGCGGCCAGCTTGATTCCCGCCATTCCGCCCGCGGTCCTGCCTTGCGGCCGCACCACTGAGGCGCTGAAGCGCAGCAGTTGCGCCTGCCGGGTCAGGAAAATGAGGTCATCGTCGTCGGAACCTGCGGGCGCCACGCCCACTACGGTGTCCTTGTCCTTGAGCGCGATCACCTCCCAGTCTTCGCGGTTCAGCGGGTAGTCGGGCTGCACGCGCTTGACGACGCCCTGGGCCGTGCCGATCGCGAGGACCTGGTCCAGCGGGGCGAAAGAAACGAGCGATTCGCCCTTGAGCAGAGTGATGAAGTCCTTGGCCGGGACGCCCCCGGCCATGTTCGGCGTTCCGGACGTCGGCGGCAGCACCGGCATGTCCATCACCTGCAGGCGCAGCATCCGGCCTTGGGAGGTGACGGCGGCGATCTCACCGCGCGCCGAGGTGTTCAGTACCGAGGTGAAGACGTCATGCCGGGTCCGCGGTCCTGCCTCGGCGAGGCTGTCCTGGTTGGCGGTGCGCGCGATCTGGCCGGAGGCGGTCAGGATGGCCCAGCACGGATCGTCGGTGATTTCCAAGGCCAGGGGAGCGGCCTTGCCTTTTGCCCCGGGGGCCGCGGCCAGGGCGGCGGCGACGGTGGGGGAGACCGCCTCGGATTCAAGCAGTACGGTGCGGCGCGGGGTGCCGTATTTCTCGGCGATGCTGGCGAGCTCATCGGACACGAGCCCGCGGAGAAGCTCCGGTGAGGCGAGGATTGCTTCGAGCTCCGCGATCTCGCGGCGCAGCTCGTCCTGTTCCTTCTCCAACTCGATCCGGGAGTACTTCGTGAGCTGCCGGAGCCGGAGCTCCAGGATGTAGTTGGCCTGGATTTCGGAGAGGTCGTAGATGGACATCAGCCGGGCCCGGGCCTCGGCGGCCTCGTCGGAGGACCGGATGATCTGGATGACCTCGTCGATGTCGACGATGGCTATAAGAAGACCCTCCACCAGGTGCAGGCGGTCCTTTTTCTTGCCCAGGCGGAAGGCGGTCCGCCGGCGCACCACGGTGATGCGGTGCTCCACGTAGACGGTGAGCAGCGGCACGAGGCCGAGCGTCTGCGGCTGGCCGTCCACCAGTGTGACGTTGTTGATGCCGAAGGAGTCTTCCATCGGGGTGAACCGGTAGAGCTGCTGCAGGACGGCGGTGGGGTTGAACCCGTTCTTGAGTTCGATAACGAGCCGCAGGCCGTGCTTGCGGTCTGTCAGGTCCACGACGTCGCTGATGCCGGTGAGCTTTTTGCCGTTGACGGCGTCCTTGATTTTCTCGATGACCTTTTCCGGCCCGACCATGTACGGCAGCTCCGTCACCACCAGGCCGGTGCGGCGGGCCGAGAGCTGCTCAATCTCCACCTTGGCCCGGGTCTTAAACGAGCCGCGGCCGGTGGCGTAGGCGTCACGAATGCCGTCCAGGCCGACGATCCGGCCGCCGGTCGGGAGGTCGGGGCCGGGGATGAACCTCATCAGGTCCTCGAGGGTGGCGTCCGGGTGCGCGATGAGGTGCCGGGCGGCGGCAATGACCTCGACCAGGTTGTGCGGGGCCATGTTCGTTGCCATGCCCACGGCGATACCGGTGGCGCCGTTCACGAGCAGGTTGGGGAACGCCGCGGGCAGGACCTCGGGCTGGGTGAGCTGGTTGTCGTAGTTCGGGACGAAATCAACGACGTCCTCGTCGAGGTGGTCGGTCAGGGTCAGTGCCGCCGCCGCGAGCCGTGCCTCGGTATATCGCGGGGCGGCCGGACCGTCGTCGAGCGAGCCGAAGTTTCCGTGGCCGTCGATCAGCGGCAGCCGGAGGGAGAAGCCCTGTGCCATCCGCACCATGGCGTCGTAGATCGCGGTGTCGCCGTGCGGATGCAGCTTGCCCATGACCTCGCCCACCACGCGGGCACTCTTGACATGGCCGCGGTCCGGGCGGAGCCCCATCTCGCTCATCATGTACAGGATGCGCCGCTGGACGGGTTTCAGGCCGTCGCGGGCATCCGGGAGGGCCCTGGAGTAGATCACCGAATAGGCGTACTCCAGGAACGAGCCTTCCATCTCGGAAGTGACATCGATATCGACGATGTTTTCGACGAAATCAGGGCTGGCGTCCCCGGCGGGGGGCGTGGTTTGGCGGCGGGCCATGAGGCTGGGGGTCCTTTTCAAGGGGGCTGAACGGGTACTGCGAAAGTTTATGACTAGGCTAAGCCTATGGTGGATCAGCCCGCGGGCGGCATATATCCGGAATACTGGGAAGCCGACGTCGTCCTGCGCGACGGTGGAACGGCCCATGTGCGCCCGATCCACCCCTCTGATGCCCAGGCCGTGCAGGCCTTCCATACGGGACAATCGCAAAAGTCGATCTACATGCGCTTCTTTGCGTTCAAGGCCTCGTTGTCCGGTAAGGAGCTCCGGCGCTTCACGGAGGTGGACTACCGCGACCGGGTTGCCCTCGTCATCACCATCGGCGGGGAGATTCTCGGGATAGGCCGCTACGACCGTCTCGACAACCCGGCAGAGGCCGAAGTCGCCTTCAACATCGCGGACGCCCACCAGGGCCGGGGCATCGGCTCCATCCTCCTCGAGCACCTCGCCGCAGCTGCCCGGGAAAACGGCATCCGCATCTTCAGCGCAGAGGTGCTCCCGGAAAACCGCAAGATGCTGATGGTGTTCGCTGACGCCGGCTATGACGTCAAACGCCACTACGACGACGGTGTGATCAGCCTCGAGTTCAACATCGACCCCACGGACAAGTCCCGCACCGTGATGGAGGCGCGGGAACATCGCGCTGAGGCGCGCAGCATCCAGGAACTGCTGGCACCGTCTTCCGTGGCGGTGATCGGGGCCAGCCGCACCTGGGGCGCCGTGGGGTACCAGTTGCTCGAACACATCATCGAAGGCGGATTCACGGGTCCGGTTTACGCCATCAACCCGGAGGCCATGGAACTCGCCGGGATGCTGTCCTTCGCCCGCCTCGCTGAGGTTCCTGGACCGGTCCGGCTCGCTGTCATCGCCGTGCCCGTTGAGGAAGTCCCCGCCGTCGTCCGGGACTGCGCCGCCGCCGGCGTCAAAGGAATCGTGGTGGCCACGGCAGGATATGAGGACGACGGCGACCGCGAACTCGCCCGTCAACGGGAGCTCGTGCGGCAGTCCCGCGCCAACGGGATGCGGGTGATCGGCCCCGCCTCGCTCGGGATCGTCAATACCAACCCGGCGGTGTCCCTCAACGCCTCGATGGCGCCGGACCTTGCCCGCCGCGGCGGCCTGGGGCTCTTTAGCCAGTCGGCCGCGATCGGCGTCGCTCTCTACGCCGCCTCCAGCCGCCGCCGCCTGGGCATCTCCACCTTCCTCTCTGCCGGCAACCGCGCCGACGTCTCCGGCAACGACATGATGCAGTACTGGGAGGACGACGCCGACACCACTGCGGTAGGCCTCTACCTCGAATCCATTGGCAATCCAAGAAAGTTCTCCCGGCTGGCACGCCGTCTGGCCCGGACCAAGCCGGTGATCGTGGCCAAGTCCGACGCCATGGGACTGAACCTGCCGCCAGGCCATGCCGTCCGCACCACGCTGGCGCCACCCGAGGCCGTCGACGCCATGATGCGCCAGGCGGGCGTGATCCGGGTCGAGACCATGGAGCAACTCATGGACGTCGCCCAGATCGTCGCGTGCCAGCCGCTGCCGCAGGGGCCGGGCGTTGCCGTCTTCAGCAACTCCCGTGCCCTGGGCAAGGTCGTGGCGGACAGCGCGGCCGCCCACGGCCTCGGCGTCGAAGGCATTGTCACCGACGTCGATCTCGATGCCGGTATGTCGGTAGCCCTGCCGGCCCTGCGCCGGGCCCCTGCAGGAAGCCCTGGGCCGGGACGATGTCCACGCCGTCGTTGTGGCGCTTCTCCCGGCCCGCGGACTCACCGTGGAAAAGATCGCCGGGGCGCTCGCTGAATGTTCCGAGGCGGCGGGAAAACCCGTGGTCGCCGCCTTCAGCGGGATCCTTGACCCCTCGATCTACGTCGAAGGCATGGTGGGCCCCGGCGCCGGGGCCAGCACTGTGCCCTGCTATTCCAACCCCGGAGCCGCCGTGTCCGCGCTCGCCGCTGTCGTCCGCTATGCCCGCTGGCGGGACCGTGACCAGGGCCTCTTCGTGGAGCCGGACGGTTGCGACCCGGACGCCGCCAGGGCCGATCTGGAGCGGCTGCTGCACACGGTGGGCGGAGAGCAACTGGTCCGGCTTGACAGCGCGGCGGCAGCCGGGCTGCTGGCCCGCTACGGCATCAGCGTTGTCCCGTCCGAACGCTTTGACACTGCGGAGGAGGCCGTGGCGGCCGCAGACCGGCTGGGCTGGCCGGTGGTACTGAAGACTACGGACCCCGCCCTGCGGCACCGGCTGGACCTGGGCGGGGTGCGGCTGGACATCCAGGACGCCGGGTCGCTGCGGCGCAATGTGCTGCAGATGCGCAAAAAGCTGGAACGGTACGGTTCACCGGCCCTGGAGGTGCAGACTATGGTTCCAGTCGGCCAGGCCTGCACGTTCCGGGCCGTCGAGGATCCACTCCTCGGGCCGGTGATCTCCTTCGGGCTGGCCGGCGACGCCGTCAACCTGCTTGAAGACTGGGCCCACCGGGTGCCCCCGCTTTCCGGTACGGACCTGCATGACTTCGTCAGGGCTCCCCGCGCGTCCCGCAAACTTTTTGGCTACCAGGGGCTGCCGGCCGTTGACGTCGCCGCACTGGAAGACCTCGCCTCCCGGCTGACAAGACTCAAGGATAACCATCCGGAAATCGCCCTCATAGAGTTCAACCCGGTCCTGGCGGGCCCCGACGGCGCCTCGATACTGGCGGCCGACGTCCGGATCGCCAATGCCGCCCAGCGCACCGACACGGCCCGCCGCGCGATGCGGGACTGACTGCGGGTTAGCATGTCCCGGGCCGATCTGTGAAAATGGAATCCATGACCTCCCAGCCTCAACCGTCCAAGCCCGAGGCGCCCGCATCCGGACTCCCGGCCACGCGCCAACATGGTCCCCACGACCACAGCGCGCAGGGTCAGAGCCTGGAAGGCGCCCTGCAGAAAGCCGGGTTCTACCCCCGCCTCGTGGCCGATGTCGTCGCCGACGCTCTCGACGGCCGCGACTGCGTAGCGCACCTGGTCCATCTGGAAACACACTTTGACCGGGCCGAAGTCCGCCGGCACATCACCGTGCTGGTGTTGACCGAGGACATGCTGGTGATCACCCACGTCGATGACCAGCAACTCGACGACGCCGGCGAACAGACCGTTGCCCAGGTCTCGACCGAATCCGTTCCCGTAACGCAGATCCGCTCGGTGGTCCTGAGCTACATGTACGCCCAGCCGCAGGACTACAAGCCCTCGGATCCCGTCCGTGAGGTCACGCTGTCCATTGCCTGGTCAGGCGGCCAGCGCCTCGACATGGGCCCGGCGAGTTGCGGGGATCCGCAGTGCGAGGCGGACCACGGCTACACCGGCAGCATCGCGCAGGAAGACATCGTGCTGCGCATCAGCGCCGAAGCGGACGGGCTGCAGGCCGTTCAGGACGCCAAGCTGTTTGCCCGGGCGCTCCGCGCGGTGAACACCGGTTCCGCCGCTCCAGCGCTGCATTCCGTCCCCGGGATGCCGCCGCGCCCCCGGATGGGCGTTTTCGCCAACCGCCTGAGCCGCGGCCATCAGCGCTGAGATGGCTGAGGTCAGCGAGCCCAAGCCGCTCGCCGTCCCTGCCCACCCGGAAATGCCCCCCGCCCCGGCCTTCGGCCAGCGTTCCGTTGCCGAGGTGCTCACGAGTGCCGCGGCCAGCCTGGGCATTCCCGGTTTCGACAACGCGTTGAAGCTGCCGGCCGCCAAACGCGTGTGTGTCGTTCTGGCCGACGGTCTGGGCCGTAACCTGCTCAAGCAGAAATCCGCGCACACTCCGTTCCTGCGCTCCGTGATGCAGGCCGGGCAGGGCAACGTGCCGGTTTCGCTCGACTCCGCGTTCCCCTCCACCACTGCCGCATCGCTGGCCAGCTTTGGCACCGGACTGCCGGCCGGCCAGCACGGGCTGGTGGGATATGACGTCCTGGACCCCGACCAGGACCGTGTGGTGAACATGCTCGGCAACTGGGACGCCGGCGTTGATCCCGAACAGTGGCAACCGTTTCCGACCGTCCTGGAACGGGCCGCCGAGCACGTCGACGTGGTCACCGTCAGCTTGCCCCAGTTCGGAAACTCGCCGATGACCCGGGCGGCACTCCGCGGTGGCCGCTTTGTCACCGGAGTTACCTCACATGCCAGGACCGAAGCGGCAGCGGACGCAATGGCCGGCGGGGCGTCGCTGATGTATTTTTACGTCAACGAACTCGACAAGGCCGGGCACCGCCACGGCTGCCAGTCTCCACAGTGGGAACACCAGCTTGAAGAGCTCGATGCCACCATGCTGCGGCTCAACGCCACGCTGCCGCCCGGAACCACGATCCTCCTGACTGCCGACCACGGCATGGTTGACGTGCCCGAATCACAGCGCATCGACTACTCGGCCGAGCCTGAGCTCATCGCCGGTGTCCGGCACACCGCCGGGGAGCCGCGGATGGTTCATATGTATCTGTCCGATGCGGCCGATAACACCGCCCCGGGACGCCTGCTGGAAGCCTGGCGGGCCCGTTTCGGAGACCGGATCTGGGCGTTCACCCGTGAAGAAGCGATTGCCGGCGGGCTGTTCGGTGCCGTCCGGCCCGAGGCCGCCGGGCGGATCGGCGACGTCATGATTGCCGCCCGCGACGCGTTGGCGCTTTATGACAGCAGGCGGGTCCGGCCAAGCGCACTGGAAGTGGTGGGACAGCACGGTTCGCTGACAAAGGCCGAACGGGAAGTACCGCTGCTGTACTTCCGCGCCGAGGGCAAAAAAGCGCCACGCCGCCGCTAGCGGTACCGCCGGACCGTGGCGGCCCTGGCATTAGCGGCCCGGATCCTGGCGGCCTAAGGCCTGGCGGCCCAGGACCCTGGTTACGGACGCCCTGGTTACGAATGCCCGGAACGTGCAGCGTCAGTCGCCGCGGGTTCCGAAGACGATCTCATCCCAGCTGGGGACACTGGAACGCTTGGGCTTGCCGGGCTGGCGCTCCGGCTGTCCCGCATCCGCTTCGCGCCGGGGCGACTGGGTCTCGCGTTGCTGGCGGCGGGATGGGCCCCCCGCCGAGGAGTTCGTCCAGCCCCGGGGTGGACGTCGGCGCCTGGCCGGCGGGCCGCAACTTTGAGGCCGCTATGGTGATCTCGCGCGTTTCGGTACTGACCCCGTCGTGCAGCGTCAATGTGGCGTCCGGGTCCGGGAGACTCGGTGCCAGGGTGAGCCGGGACATCAGCGCCGCCCGGCTGTTGCGGCGGGCCTCGAACGAGTCCGGTTCAGCCTTCGCTGGTTCGTCGGGTTTCGCGTCCGCTGCGCCGGGATCCGATTCCGCAGCGGTGGCCTCGACTTCGCCGGCACCGGTCTCTGCGGGCTCCCCCTCAACCACTTCCGACGGCCGGGGGTGGGCGGCCGGAACGCTGTTGGCCATAAGCATCGCGAGGGCGTCATCGGCATCCTCGTCCATGCCCATTCGCTGCCCGCGCCGGGACCGCAGCATGTCAAGCAGCCCGTCGGCGTCCCGTTCCTGATGGAGGCGGTCCTGCTGAAGCAGCAGCTGGTGGATCATGGAGTGCTGTTCGGCGGCCGTTCTGGCTGCGGCGTCGGCGTCTGTCTCAAAATCAAAGGGCCGGTCGGAGACGGCCGACAGCCGGCGTCCAGGAACGGGGCCGTCCAAGGGTTCGAGTTCGCTGAGCTGCTGCGCCCACCGGTTGGCGTTCTGCAGCGACTTACGGGCTGGATTGAACGTCCACATGGCCGGAGGCTCTTCCCCGATGGCGGACGGACCGCCGGGCTTCGGTTCGAAGCGTGCCACGACATTCCAGCTGCCGTCCGGGCGCCGCCACGAGTCCCACTCGAGCGTTGAGGGTTCGACGCCGTAAGCCGTAAGCCGGTGCTTGACCATATCCTCGAGTGATGCGGGGTGGTCCCCGAACACGGAGCGGTAGGCGTCGTGGCCTGGAGCGGGGGAGGCCACCTCTACCTTTCGGGCCTGCCCGGCGACGTGCTCGCGCTCGGCCAGGACGGGACCTTCGTAGCGTTGGACCTTGGCCAGGGGGATACCGGAGATTTCCGCGACGTCAGCCGCTGTGGCGCCGGCACGGATCCGGGACTGAATATCGCGCGGGGAAACAGTGACCGGTGTGTTGCCGGCAGAGGAAGCCGATTTCGCCGCCGCCCGGCTTGCTGCCGTCCGCAGTGCTTCGTCGATGGGCAGCCGGAAAATCGCGCCGCCGGTGCCACTCAACAGAAGGTGATTTCCGTCGTCGTGGACGCCTACAAGCCGTAGATCCTGCATTCAATCCTCCACCCTGGCATTACTAACAATCGAAACTCTGCCACCCGCGGGCCTCATTTCCCGTGAGGACGGCAGGCGCGCCGTCATTTTCCGCGGCCGTTCCGGCATTTTCGCCCGCTTCCGGTCCGTCACGAAGCACTGGCGTACGGGGAGGGCGGATGGCTCTGGCTTTCCGTGGATGCTTAAGCAAAAATGTCCCGACACCGGGCACAAAAACCGCACGTCCGGCGTTGATATCGGTGAACCGATCCCGGACTGCCAGGGGCTGCCAGCCGGCCGGTTCGTCCCGCGAAGGCGCAAACAATCGACCGATCCGGAGTGTGAGCAAGCAAAAATGGCGACAGACTACGATGCGCCGCGGAAGACCGAAGAGGACATCAGCGAGGACTCCATCGAGGCGCTTAAGGCCAGGCGTACCGAAAAACCCACGGCCGTTGTGGATGAAGATGAATCGGAGCTGGCTGAGGGCTATGAACTACCGGGCGCGGACCTGTCCGGGGAAGAGCTGTTGGTCCGGATTCTGCCTGCCCAGGCGGACGAGTTCACGTGTGCGTCCTGCTTCCTGGTCCGCCACCGTTCGCAGATCGCCCGCGAAAAGGGCGTCCTCAAGTACTGCATGGACTGTGAAGGCTAGCGTTTCCGTTCCGGAACGCCAGGACCGGACCGCCAGGACCGGAGCGTCGAGACCGGACCGCCAGGACCGGAGTGTTGGAAGTGAAGCGTCAGGACTTGAGCGCCGCGATCAGCCGCTCCGGGTGCCGGGTGGACGTCAGCCAGTACGGCGTGCGGTCCGACGGGTCCGTGATCTCGATGTGGACCACCGGGTCGATCCAGCCCCGGATGCACAGAAACGCGAGTCCGTTCAGGCGGGTGCCCCGCTCGGCTGTGGCTTCCTTGCCGCGGAACGCCGCGGCATCGCCCAGGAAACGGCGTTCGATAGTGGCCCGGCCTACCTGCAGCGTCGAGCGCGTCACCGTGATGGCAGGGGTGGACAGGACCAGCAGCACTGCAATGATGACAAACAACACGGCGGCCGCAGTCAGGCCCGTCCCGAAGCTGATTGGTGCCAGGACAAGGATCCCCGCGCTTGAGAAGCCCGCCGCGATCAGCCAGATCCAGGTGTTGGGCCAAAGCTTCTCCGTGTAGAGCACGGCGGCGTCACTGGGGACGCTCTGGGAGGCAGACGGAGTTACGCTGAAATCGGGCATAGGCCCAGCTTTCCACTTTTCCCAGGGGATTTCATCTTGATGGCCGCCCGGCTCCAGTAGGCCGCCTTCCCCGCTGGCGTTAGAGTGAGGGACTGTGACTGAAGAAACAGCCGGCATTCCGGAGTATGGAACGCCCACCCTGACCGTGCAACTGAAAATGCTCGACGACGGACTCGAACCACCGTCCTACGCGCACCCGGGTGACGCCGGTGCCGACCTGCGGGCCCGGGTCGATGTTGTCCTGGCGCCGGGCGAGCGGTGCCTCGTTCCGACCGGCGTCTCCATCGCCCTCCCGGATGGTTTCGTCGCCCTGATCCATCCGCGGTCCGGCCTCGCCACCAAGCACGGCCTGACGGTGGTCAACGCTCCCGGCACGGTCGACGCCGGCTACCGCGGTGAAATCGCAGTGACGTTGCTGAATACGGACCGCACCCAGACGATCAAACTGCGTCGCGGCGATAGAATTGCACAACTGGTCATTCAACGTGTGGAGTACGCAAGGTTCCTGCCCGTCGAGGAGCTTGACGGATCGGTCCGCGGCGCAGGCGGGTTCGGCTCCACCGGCGGCTTCGGCGCCCAGGCCTGAGTCCGGGTCCCGCACGGATTGACGTCTACGCAGGCGAACTGTGCAGGCAAACGCAGGGAAATTTGAGCAGGCGCCGCACCCGGGACAGGGCCGGCGCCCCGCGGACCGGCGCCAGGGCGGCATCGGGCGGCGGCACAGGATCACTACAAAGGAGACAACCCATGGTTTTTGGGCGTGGCAGGAAAGCCAAGCAGGAACAGCTGACAGACTCCGGCGACGCTGCGGATACTGCTGTTGAAGAATCCGCTGCGACAACCGCCAGCACGCTTGCCGGCGGCGGCGAACGAGGCGCCACGGGTCCGTTTGACGTCTCGGAAATCGACAACCAGAACGGTTACGTGGACCTAGGAGCGCTCCTGATTGCGCCGACCGAGGGCCTGCAGCTCCGCCTTGAGGTCGAGGAAGCCTCCCAGCGGGTCGTGGCGGTCACTTTGGACCTGGCGGGCTCAAGCCTCCAGCTTCAGGCTTTTGCCGCGCCGCGCTCCGAAGGACTCTGGGACGAGATCCGCGAGCAGATCGGCCAGTCCGTCGGCGGCCAGGGCGGCCAGGTGGAGGAGATCGAGGGGAGTTTCGGTACCGAACTCATCGCCAAGCTTCCGGCCAGCGGTACTGACGGTAGCCAGGGATACCGGGTCGCCCGCTTCATCGGCGTCGACGGTCCCCGGTGGTTCCTGCGGGGCGTTCTCGGCGGCGACGCCGCAATCAACCGCGACGCCGCGGCGGGCCTTGAAACGCTCTTCCGGCAGGTCGTGGTCATTCGGGGCGAGAATCCGATGCCGCCGCGTGATCTGCTCCAGCTCCGCCTCCCTAAGGACTCCGCAGCGCCGTCGCCGCAGCAGGCCCCGGAATTCGGACAACCCGACCGTGGGCCGGAGACCACCCAGATTGGCTGACGCCCGCAGGGACTCCGCCGTGCCCCTCGCCGTGCGGGCGCTTCCAGACCGCGGACGCGTCGTCTGCCGTGGCTTCATCGAATCCGTCACGTACGTGCCGGCAGTCCGCGTCGCGGCATTTACGGCGATCCTGGTCGACCATGACGCCCGGGCCGGCACGAAGAAGTCCGCCGCCGCCGCCGCACGGGCAGGCCTGGCCACCGGGGTGGTCCCTGCCGTCTCTTCACCCAAGGGACGGGCCAGTGTCCGGTCCGGGATTCCGCGGCCCAAGGACCGTCTTCGGGTCATCTGGCTGGGCCGGCGCCGCATCCGGGGCGTCAACGCCGGCACGGAGCTCCGGCTTGAGGGTATGGTCACGCTGCGTGACGGGCTGCCCACCATGTTCAATCCCCGCTACGAAATTCTCTCCGGACAGGAAGACCTATGACCGTCCCCGAACATCCCGAGCGGACAACGCCGCAGCAGGACGACGACGCCGTCGCCCCGCCCACGGTGTCCCGGATGGCCGAAGGGTACGCCGCGAAAGCCGGGCTGCACCGGTCCAGCAACGGAAACATCGACGTTCTCAAAAGCGCCGGCGGCGTCCAGGGCATTGCCGAGAGCATTCTGCCCGGCCTCGTGTTTCTAGTGACTTTTACGATCACCCGCGAGTTGTCAACAGCCCTGGTCTTCGCGCTTGCGGCCGCAGCGGCGTTCACCGTCGTGCGGCTGGTCCAGCGCCGGCCGCTGACACAGGCCCTGGCAGGATTTGTTGGCGTCGGCCTGTCTGCCTGGTTCGCCAACTCCACGGGCAAGGCGGAAGATTTCTACGTCCTCGGCTTCTTCACCAACGCCGGGTACATCCTGGTGATGGTGGTCTCGATTGCCGTGCGCTGGCCTGTTGCCGGGCTGCTTTTTGGCTTCATCCGGAACGAAGGGCTCGAATGGCGCAAGCACCAGGCGCGGTTGAGGGCCTACCGGATCGGCACCTGGGTCATCGTGTTGGTGCTGGCCCTGCGGCTGCTGGTTCAGGTGCCGCTGTACCTGATGGGCGAATCCGGCCTGACCGGACTGGCTACCAGCCGGCTGATCATGGGTGCGCCGCTGTACATTCTTGGTCTGTGGGTCGCCTGGCTGCTGACAAAGCCCACCCCGGCGTCCGGTTCAACCCCAGGCTGACCCGCAGCGGGTGTCGCTGCAGGCCAGCCAGCGGGGTGGTGCCCGTCAGCCGTCGAACCCGTCGTCGTCTCCGGCCGGCGGGACAACGGGACCGGCATGCTCCGCGGCGGGCTCCTCGTCGCTGGCTGACTCGGGGGCGAGCAAGGCACGCAGGTCATCCTCGGCCGCGATTGTCGTAACGAAAAACAGTTCATCTCCACCGTCGATCACGTCATCGCGGCTAGGGGTGATCGGCGCCTGGTCCCGCAGGATCGCCACCAGCGTTGAGTCCTCGGGCCAGTCAACGCCACCCACCGTCAGGCCGATCACGTGCGAATCATGCGGGACGGTGAACTCGACCAGGGAGGACACTCCGGTCTGCAGCGTCAGCAACCGGACGAGGTCGCCAATCTCCACCGCTTCCTCCACGAGTGCGGTCATCAGTTGCGGGGTGTTGACCGCGACGTCGACGCCCCACGAATCGTCGAACATCCAGTCGTTCTTCGGGTTATTGACCCGGCCAACCGTGCGGCCAACGCCGAATTCCGTCTTGGCCAGCAGCGACACCACCAGATTGACTTTGTCGTCGCCGGTGGCGGAGACCACGACGTCGGCGTCCTCCAGTTTGGCGTCCTGCAGGGTGCTCAGCTCACAGGCATCCCCGACCAGCCAGTGGGCGCCGCGCAGCCCGCTCTTGCCAATCACTTCCGGTTTCACATCAATCAGCAGGATTTCATGCTTGTGGGACAGCAGCTCACGGGCGATGGAGGACCCGACGCTCCCCGCGCCGACGATGACGACTTTCACTCAGGACTCCTTAGCCGGGGATTTAGCGAGAATGTGGGCAACCTCGGAGCTGCGGTCCACGCTCAGCATGGCGTGGACCGTGTCGCCGTCCTGGTACAGAGTTCCGGCCGCCGGCAGAATGCCTTCTCCGAACCGGGTCAGGTAGGCGACGCGGACTCCGGCGGCCTTCTCGATAACGAAAATCGGATGTCCGACCCAGCCGGGGTCGAGATCCACCTCGGCCAGGACCAGCCGGCCCGACGGATCCCGGAAGTCGCCGGCCAGGTGCTGTTCCGGAAGGATCCGGCGCAGTACCTGGTCCGCGCTCCAGCGCACCGCCGCTACCGTGGGGATACCAAGGCGCTGGTAGATCTCGGCGCGGGCCCGGGTCATAAATTCTCGCGACAACATGAGGGACGTGGAACGTCTCGCGGGCCACCCGGGTAGCCAGGATGTTGGAATTGTCACCGCTGGAGACTGCCGCGAAAGCGTAAGCATCTTCTACGCCGGCCTGCTTGAGCGTCTCCCGGTCGAAGCCGACGCCGGTGACCTTGCGGCCGGAGAAGCCGGTCCGGAGCCGGCGGAAGGCACGGTCGTCCTGGTCGATGATGGCCACGCTATGGCCGGCGTCTTCCAGCGTGTGTGCCAGGGTTGCCCCCACCCGTCCGCATCCCATGATCACGAAGTGCGCCACACAGGCCTCCTCTTTAGTTTTGCGTCTGAATACTGCTGAGAACTCTACCGGCCACGGGCGTTGGATTGCCCGCAGCGGGCCTCCGCCGGTCCCGTCCGCGGCCGGGAGGGCGCCCGCTGGGGGCGGAGGCGCGGGCCGACGGTTTTGGACCGTCATGACATCGCGTCCGAATCAGACTAACTTTGTCTGGTGCTGACAATTCTCAATGCCGTAAAGCGGGTGCTCGTCGGCAGGCCATTCAGGAACGACCGGCTGGCCCACACCCTGCTGCCGAAGCGGATCGCGCTTCCCGTGTTCGCCTCCGATGCCCTGTCCTCTGTGGCGTACGCTCCGGATGAAATCCTGCTGACGCTGGCCCTGGCCGGCGTCAGTGCTGTGGCGTTCTCGCCGTGGGTGGGACTCGCCGTGATGGTGGTCCTGCTGACCGTCGTCGCGTCCTACCGGCAAAACGTTCACGCCTATCCCTCCGGCGGCGGCGACTATGAAATCGCGAACGTAAACCTTGGCAAATACACCGGCCTCACCGTTGCCTCGGCCCTGCTTGTTGACTACGTCCTGACAGTCGCCGTGTCGATGTCCTCGGCAGCGACGTACCTGACCACTGCCGTCCCGTCGCTGCACGGCCAGCAGGCCGGCATCGCCGTCATCGGCGTAGTTATCCTGGCCATCGTGAACCTGCGCGGCATCAAGGAGGCCGGCAGCGTCTTCGCCGTTCCGACGTACATTTTTATGGCCTCCATCCTGGGGATGACATGCGTCGGAATCTTCCAGGCGGCGACCGGCCAACTCGGGCAGGCGCCGTCGGCCGCCTTCGAAATCGTGCCCGCCGCCGGTTTTGACGAAGGACTCGTGGGCCTGGCCGGCGCCTTCTTGCTGCTGCGGGCTTTTTCCTCCGGCGCCGCCGCTTTGACCGGTGTCGAGGCAATCAGCAATGGCGTGCCGAACTTCCAGAAACCCAAGAGCAAGAACGCGGCCACCACGCTGCTGCTGCTTGGCGTGATCGCCTCGTCCATGCTCGCGGGCATCATCTACCTCGCCAACGCCACCAAAGTGCACATTGTCCTGGACCCGGCGAAGGAGTTCCTGCTGGACGGGAAGCCGTTGCCGGAAAACTACATCCAGAGCCCGGCAATCAGCCAGATCGCCCAGACCATTTTCGGCGCCGGGTCCATCCCGTTCTTCTTCGTGGTTGCGGCCACCGGCGTCATTCTGGTGTTCGCCTCCAACACGGCCTTCAACGGCTTCCCCGTCCTTGGCTCGATCCTTGCCCAGGACGGCTACCTTCCGCGCCAGCTGCGCACCCGCGGCGACCGGCTGGCCTTCAGCAACGGGGTCCTCGCCCTGGCTGCCGGCGCCCTGGTGCTGATCATTGCGTTCAACGCCGACGTCACGAAACTCATCCAGCTGTACATTGTGGGCGTCTTCATCTCTTTCACGGCCAGCCAGCTCGGCATGGTCCGGCACTGGGGCCGCGAACTGAAACTCTCCCGGGACACCGCGACGAGGCTGCGAATCATTAAATCCCGCACCATCAACATGATCGGATTCGGCATGACCGCACTCGTGCTGGTCATCGTCCTGATTACCAAATTCGAACAGGGCGCCTGGATCGCGTTGCTGGCTATGTTCGTGCTGTTCCTCATCATGTGGAGCATCAAGGCGCACTACGACAACGTCGCGAAGGAACTCGCCGTGGACGAGGACTCCTCGCCGCGGGCGCTGCCCACCCGGGTGCACGCCGTCCTGCTGGTCTCGCACGTCCGCAAGCCGGTCCTCCGGGCCCTCGCCTACGCCCGTGCCTCCCGGCCATCCCGGCTGGATGCGATCACCGTGGACATCGACTCGGAAGAGACCGAGCAGACGCTCATGGATTGGGAAAAACTGGAAATCCCGGTGCCGCTCACGATCCTCGCCAGCCCGTTCCGCGAGACCGTAACCCCGATTATGGAGTACATCAAGAACATGCGCCGCGACTCGCCGCGTGACCTGATCGTCGTCTACATTCCTGAATATGTCGTGGGAAAGTGGTGGGAGCAGCTCGTCCACAACCAGACCGCACTGCGGATCAAGACCCGTCTGCACTTCGAGCCTGGCGTTATGGTCGCCAGCGTCCCGTGGCAGCTGAAATCCTCCGAAGAAGCCAAGAGACTGCAGGACAACACCTAATGAGCCAAGCCCCCCGGAACACCGACCACACCGAACTTGTCCTTGAGGTGGGACCCGTCGCCCACGGCGGGCACTGCGTTGCCCGGCACGAGGGCAGGGTGGTGTTCGTCCGGCATGCGATTCCCGGCGAGAAGGTCCGGGTCCGGCTCACGGACGACGGCGCAGCCGCCAAATTCTGGCGCGCCGACGTCGTGGAAGTCCTCGAAGCGTCACCGGACCGGGTGGAGCATTTCTGGGACCTCGCGGATTCCGGCCGCTCCTGGTCCCACCGGCACCCGCCGGTCGGCGGCGCCGAACTGGGCCACATCTCACTGGAACGCCAGCGCAGCCTGAAAGCCGAGGTGCTGGCCGAACAGCTCAAGCGCCTCGCCGGCGTCGAACACCCGCTGGATGGCGGTCCCAGCGTGGAAGCCGTTGGCGGCGCCACGGGGGAGTCCGGCGCACAAACGCGGGCCGGACTCGGCTGGCGGACCCGCGCTGGATTTGCCGTGACGCCGTCCGGCAAACTGGGCATGCACGCGCACCGCTCCGATGCCGTTCTGCCCGTCCGCGAGATGCCTCTGGCCGTGGATGGCATTAATGCCCTTCGGCTCTGGGAGCTGGACCTGCAGGGGATTGAGCGTGTTGAGGTCGCCGTGCCCTCCAACGGTTCCCGCCCGCTCGTCCTGCTGGTTCCCGCCCCGGGGACCCGGGCCAAACGGCTCAGCGCCATCCTGCATCAATTGCCCGACGACGTGTCTGTGGCGAGCTTTGATCCCGTCAAGGGGGAGGTGCTGCAGTTGCGCGGCCGCACTTTCGTCCAGGAGGCAGCGGCCGGCCACGACTATCGCGTCACCGGCGACGGTTTCTGGCAGATCCACCGCGATGCCCCGGAAACCCTCGTGGGGGCTGTCACCGGATTCCTGCACGACGGCGGCTTCCTCGCCCCGGGCTCTGTGGTGGCTGACCTGTATGCGGGCGCCGGGCTGTTCACAGCGCCACTCGCCGACACAGTGGGAGTCACGGGATCCGTGCTGTCGGTCGAGGGCTCCCCGGGAGCCAGCCGTGACGCGCGGAAAAACCTGCATGACTTTGCCCAGGTGGAGATCGTGCAGGGGCGGGTGGAACGGGTGCTGCGGCAGAAACCACGCAATTTCGACGCCCTCGTGCTGGATCCGCCCCGGGCAGGTGCCGGCAAAGCCGTCGTGGAGCAGCTGATGAGTGCCGGACCCCGGGCCATCGCCTACGTCTCCTGCGATCCGGCGTCGTTTGCCCGTGATCTTGGGTATTTCCAGCAGGGCGGCTGGGAATTGTCCGGGCTGCGGGCCTTTGACCTGTACCCGCACACGCACCACATGGAGACTGTGGCGTTACTGACCCCGCAGGGGTCAAACCACTAGGATGGACGAAGTAGTCCGTCGTCGCGCTTCATTACGACTGATCCCACTTTCTGCACGCGATCGTTTCGGCGCGTGCCTTAGTTAGGCTCCCCTAACTAGTAAGGGATTGGCGGCGCGGCAAAGATAAAACTGTTGCGAGAGGAGTCCTGCGAATGAGCACTGTGGACAGCTTCGGTTCAAAAGGCAAACTTAATGTTGCCGGTGCCGAATACGAAATTTTCCGGTTGAACTCCGTTGAAGGTGCAGAAAACCTTCCGTTCAGCCTCAAGGTATTGCTTGAGAACCTGCTGAGGACAGAGGACGGCGCCAACATCACCGCCGATCACGTCCGCGCCCTGGCAGGCTGGGATCCCAACGCGGAGCCCGACACTGAGATTCAATTCACGCCGGCGCGCGTGATCATGCAGGACTTCACCGGCGTGCCCTGCATCGTGGATCTTGCCACCATGCGTGAAGCCGTCAAGGAGCTCGGCGGCGACCCCAAGCGGGTCAACCCGCTGGCGCCGGCGGAAATGGTCATCGACCACTCCGTGCAGATCGACGCCTTCGGCAACGCCGGAGCGCTCGAGCGCAACATGGAAATCGAATACCAGCGCAATGGCGAGCGTTACCAGTTCCTGCGCTGGGGCCAGACCGCGTTTGACGACTTCAAGGTCGTCCCGCCGGGAACCGGCATCGTGCACCAGGTCAACATCGAGTACTTGGCCCGCACGGTCATGACCCGAGAGGTTGACGGCGCCCTCCGCGCCTACCCGGACACCTGCGTCGGGACCGACTCGCACACCACCATGGTTAACGGCATGGGCGTGCTCGGCTGGGGCGTGGGCGGCATCGAAGCCGAGGCCGCCATGCTGGGCCAGCCCGTTTCCATGCTGATCCCGCGGGTCGTGGGCTTCAAGCTGACCGGGTCCATCCCGGCCGGAGCCACCGCCACCGACGTTGTCCTGACCATCACCGAGCAGCTGCGCAAGCACGGCGTGGTCGGCAAGTTCGTGGAGTTCTACGGTGAAGGCGTCGCGGCTGTGCCGCTGGCAAACCGTGCCACGATCGGCAATATGAGCCCGGAGTTCGGCTCCACTGCTGCGATGTTCCCGATCGACGACGTCACCCTCGAGTACCTGCGCCTCACCGGCCGGTCCGATGAGAACGTCGCCCTGGTTGAGTCCTACGCGAAGGAACAGGGCCTCTGGCACGATCCGTCGCGTGAGATCAAATTCTCTGAGTACCTCGAACTGGACCTGTCCACCGTGGTGCCCTCGATCTCAGGCCCGAAGCGCCCGCAGGACCGCATCATCCTCACGGAGTCCAAGGCCCAGTTCCGCCAGGACCTTCGCAACTACGTGAAGGAAGAACTCGTCGGCGGCAGCGTTGACGAAGCCCTCGACGAGTCCTTCCCGGCCTCGGACACGCCGTCCTTCACGGCCACGAAGACGCACCTGACGGACGAGGCGCCGCACCCGCACGGACCCTCCGCCAACGGCCGGCCGAACAAGAAGGTCAGCGTCAAGACTGCCGATGGCCGCGAGTTCGAGCTGGATCACGGCGCGGTCTCGATTGCCTCGATCACGTCCTGCACAAACACGTCCAACCCCTCCGTCATGCTTGCCGCTGCACTGCTGGCACGCAACGCAGTGGAAAAGGGTCTCACCTCCAAGCCGTGGGTCAAAACCTCCGTGGCTCCGGGCTCGAAGGTTGTCACCGACTACTACAACAAGTCCGGCCCTGACTCCGTACCTGGAGAAGCTCGGCTTCTTCATCGTCGGCTACGGCTGCGCAACCTGCATCGGCAACTCCGGTCCGCTCGACGCGGAAATCTCCGAGGCCATTCAGGCCAACGACCTTTCCGTCGCCGCAGTGCTCTCCGGTAACCGTAACTTCGAAGGCCGGATCAACCCGGACGTCAAGATGAACTACCTGGCCTCACCGCCGCTGGTCATCGCCTACGCCCTGGCCGGAACCATGGACTTCGACTTCGAGGCCGATGCCCTGGGCCAGGACGAAGCCGGTAACGACGTCTTCCTGAAAGACATCTGGCCGAACCCGGTCGAAGTTCAGCAGGTCATCGATTCCTCGATCGACAAGGAAATGTTCGCACGCGGCTACGAGGGCGTCTTCGACGGAGACGAACGCTGGAAGGCCCTCGACACCCCCGCCGGCGATACGTTCGCTTGGGACGAGGATTCCACGTACGTCCGGAAGCCCCCGTACTTCGACGGCATGCAGGCCACCCCGGATCCGGTCGCGGACATCAGCGGCGCCCGCGTGCTGCTCAAGCTTGGCGACTCCGTCACCACCGACCACATCTCCCCGGCCGGTTCCTTCAAGTCGGACACCCCGGCCGGGCAGTACCTGCTGGCCAAGGGTGTGGAGCGGAAGGACTTCAACTCCTACGGCTCACGCCGCGGCAACCACGAAGTGATGATCCGCGGCACCTTTGCCAATATCCGGATCAAAAACCAGCTCCTCGACGGCGTCGAGGGCGGGTTCACCCGTGACTTCAGCCAGGCTGACGGACCGCAGGCCTACGTCTACGACGCTGCGCAGAACTACCAGGCAGCCGGCACCCCGTTGGTGGTGCTGGCTGGCAAGGAGTACGGTTCCGGTTCGTCCCGCGACTGGGCAGCCAAGGGCACCGCGCTCCTGGGTGTCAAGGCCGTTGTGGCCGAGAGCTACGAGCGCATCCACCGCTCCAACCTGATCGGCATGGGCGTCCTGCCGCTGCAGTACCCGGCCGGCGAGTCCGCTGCCAGCCTGGGCCTGACCGGCACGGAAACCTTCGCCGTGGAGGGCGTCACCGCCCTGAATGAAGGCACCACGCCGAAGACCCTCAAGGTCACGGCCACCGCCGAAGACGGTACCGTCACGTCCTTCGATGCGGTCCTGCGCATCGACACCCCGGGCGAAGCGGACTACTACCGCAACGGCGGCATCCTGCAGTACGTGCTGCGCCAGATCTCCGCCAACTAGGCGGAATCCTGACCGGCGGCAGCCGCCGGTCAGGATGGTAACGCGCTAAATGGTCCCGGCCGGTCACTGACCGGCCGGGACCATTGCCGTTCACGGGATGCGGCGCCGGTTCAACCGTCCGGCACGGCCGGCCGATCCGAGGCGTTAGAGTTAAAAGGCATTTCTACCACCTGAAGGAGTGGCCGTTGGGAATCTTGGACACCATCCGGAATCCGCAGGACCTGAGCAAGTTGTCCGGGGCGCAGCTGCAGCAGCTGGCCGCCGAGATCCGGACCTTCCTCATCGGCAACGTCTCGCAGACGGGCGGGCACCTCGGACCGAACCTCGGCGTCGTCGAACTGACCATGGCCGTGCATCGGATTTTTGATTCCCCTCGGGACAGCATCGTCTTTGACACCGGACATCAGTCCTATGTCCATAAGCTCCTGACCGGCCGGCAGAATTTCAGCACCCTCCGGCAGCAGGGCGGCCTGTCAGGCTACCCCGACCGGGCTGAGTCTGAGCACGACATTGTCGAAAGCTCGCACGCCTCCTCCTCGCTTTCCTGGGCCGACGGCATTTCCCGGGCCCGGCAGCTGACCGGCGACGGTGACCGTTTTACGATCGCAGTCGTGGGCGACGGCGCCCTGACCGGCGGGATGGCCTGGGAAGCCCTGAACAACATCGCGTCAGATAAAAAACGGCGTGTCGTGATCGTGGTCAACGACAATGGCCGCTCGTACGCGCCAACTGTCGGTGGCTTTGCCGACTACCTGGCCTCCCTCCGCCCCACGATCGACTCCCTTCGGGCGGCCCCCGCTTACGAAGGCGCACTGGAATGGTGGAAGCGCAAACTCCAGAACGGCGGCCCGGCCGGCCAGTTCACCTATAAGAGCCTGCATGCCATGAAGAAGGGCATCAAGGACTGGTGGGCGCCGCAGGGCATGTTCGAGGATCTCGGCATGAAATACATCGGCCCGGTGGATGGCCACAACCTCCAGGCCATGGAACATGCCCTTTCCACGGCCAGGAACTACGCCGGCCCCGTGATTGTGCACGCCATGACGGAGAAAGGCCACGGCTACGCGCCGGCCCGGGCCCACGAGGACGACCAGTTCCACGCCGTCGGGGTTATCGACCCGGAGACGGGCGTGCCGACAGAGGCCGGCGGTGCAAAGTCCTGGACCGCAGTCTTCGCCGAAGAGATCGCCGATATCGCGGATGAACGGCCGGACATCGTGGGTATCACCGGGGCCATGCTGATTCCTGTCGGGCTGCACAAATTTGCGGCCCGGCACCCCGAGCGGGTGTTCGACGTCGGGATCGCTGAACAGCACGCGATGACGTCCGCCGCCGGCATGGCCTTCGGCGGTCTGCACCCCGTGGTCGCCGTCTACGCGACGTTCCTGAACCGGGCCTTCGACCAGTTGCTGATGGACGTGGCCCTGCACAAAGCCGGCGTAACGGTCGTCCTCGACCGGGCCGGAGTCACCGGACCCGACGGCCCCAGCCATCACGGCATGTGGGATATGGCGATGGTACAGATTGTCCCCGGCCTGCACCTGGCGGCGCCCCGGGACGCCACCAGGCTCCGGGAGGAACTCCGCGAAGCCGTGGCGGTCGACGACGCACCGACTGTAATCCGCTATTCCAAGGGAACCGTCGGGGTTGAGGTCGAGGCATTGGAGCGCCTCAGCGACGGCGTCGATGTCCTCGCCCGCCGCCCGGCCGGTTCCAGCGACAACGACGTCCTGATCGTCAGCGTCGGCGCGATGTCCGACCTCGCGCTGAATGTTTCCAACCGGCTGGGTGCCCAAGGCATCAGCTCCACCGTAGTGGATCCCCGCTGGGTCCTTCCGGTCCGGAATTCCATCATCGCCCTCGCCTCGCATCACCGTCTCGTCATCTGCATCGAAGACGGCGTGCGGGCCGGTGGGGTTGGCTCCAGGATCCGCCAGGAAATGCGCGCGGCCGGCGTGGACACTGCGCTCAACGAGGTCGGGCTGCCCGTCGAGTTCCTGCACCACGGGACCCGCAGCCAGGTGCTGGAACGCGTCGGCCTGACTGCCCAGCAGATCACCCACGACGTCGTGGCGCAGGTGCTGGGGACCAAGGTGCCGTTTGCCCGCCCCCTGCCCGGCCAGGAACACCCCAGCACCGGCAGCCTGCCGCTGCTGTAGCCAGCACGTCCAAGAACCATTACACCGTCCGGCGGCTCCCACTGTGGTGCCTGCAGAGGACGCTTTAGGAAGGAACTGGCCCATGAGCGGAATTATCCGGGTCTACAAACGCAACGACGAGGGCGTCCTGGAATTCAGGGAGGCGTGGTTCGACGAGGACTACAGCCAGTTCGTGATGAACCACGGCGTGGTGGGGCACCAAAGCAAAACCGAGGAGACCGACGTCGGAGACGCGGCCGCAGCGGAAGGCCTCATGGATGCCTTTGCCGTTCAGTGCGCCGAGGACGGCTATGCCGAGATCCCGGAATCGGAGCAGTTCTGGGTAGTGGCACAGTACGCGTTGAAGACCAAGGACGGCACGGACCGGGACCGGTACCTGGAGGAGAAGGCCAAGGACGCCCTGATCAGCCACCTGGCCTGGCGCGGCCTCGGCATCGTGGACCGCTCCGAATTTTCGGACGCCAAATTGAATATTTTTTGCCTGACCCCGGATGTCAACAAGACGGTCAATGCCATCAAGGTGTGCATCCGCGGCGAAGATTTGGACTTCACGAAACTGAGCATCGGCGCAGCCGCTGCCGGAGAGAACACATTTAAGCTCAAGCACTCGGCAAAGCCGGCCAACAGCTTTACGCTTTAACGACGACATACCGGGGAAACCGACTGGAAGGCCCGTACCATGACGTCCAAAATTGCTCAGCCCGGCCACACCCCGCTACCGGTAGGGATTGCCGCTCCCGCCCGGCGGGCTCTCGCCCACGAGGGAGTCGAGACACTCGAGCAGGTGGTGGCCCTCGGAGGCCGCAGGTTGTCGGGAATGCACGGGATGGGCCCGCGCACCCTGGCGCAGATCCAGGACGCGATGGACGAACACGGACTGAAGCTGCCCACCGGGTAGCGGGCTGGTAACGGCGGGCTGGGAACCGGCACAGGAGTCCGCGCCGCCCGTTATAGGCTGGCGTTATGACTGAATACCGCCGCGTAGGTAACTCCGGATTGACCGTCTCCGTCGTTGGCATTGGCTGCAATAACCTGGGCCGGGCCGGGACCCTGACGGAGTCCCAAGAGGGCACCGACGCCGTTGTGCATGCCGCGCTGGAGGCGGGCATCACGTTCTTCGACGTTGCGGACACCTACGGGCGGGAGACCGGGCTCAGCGAGACGATGCTGGGCAAGGCCCTCACCGGGCGCCGGGACGACGCCGTTGTAGCCACCAAGTTCGGCATGGACATGGGTGGCGCGAACGGCAACGACTTCGGCGCCCGGGGCTCCCGGCGGTACATCATCACGGCCGTGGAAGCGTCCCTGCGGCGTCTCGGGACAGACTGGATCGACCTTTACCAGTTCCACACCCCGGATCCGCTGACTCCCATCGACGAGACGCTCGCGGCCCTCGACGAGCTCGTGACCAGCGGCAAGGTCCGCTATCTTGGCCACTCCAACCGTGCCGGCTGGCAGATCGCGGAGGCTGAATTTGTGGCCCGCGCCCGCGGGGGAGCACGCTTCATCTCCACCCAGAATCATTACAACCTGCTGGACCGCAGGGCCGAGCTGGAGGTCACGCCCGCCGCGGAAGCCTACGGACTGGGTGTCCTGCCCTACTTCCCGCTCGCCAACGGACTCCTGACCGGCAAATACGCCAAGGGCACGGCGCCGGAAGGGACGCGGCTCAGCCGTACCCGCACCCATCTGGTCCACGACGCCGACTGGGACCAACTGGACGCCTACAGTGCCTTTGCGGCGGCGAGGGACCTCACCGAAGTGCAGGTTGCGTTCTCGTGGCTGGCGGCTCAGCCCTCCGTCAGCAGTGTCATCGCCGGCGCGACCAGGCCTGAACAGGTCCGGGAGAACGCCGCCGCGGCAGCCTGGAAGCCCAGCGTGGACGAGCTCGCGGAACTCGACGAAATTTTCCCCAGGACTCCGAAGGTCGCGCTGTTCTGATGGCAGCCGAGCTGCCTCCTCCGGGGCCCACCGTGCTGATGGACGTCGACACCGGAATCGACGATGCCCTCGCTCTTGTCTACCTGCTGTCCCGGCCGGAGGTGACCATCCAGGCCATCACGTGCACGGCCGGCAATGTCGGCGCCCGCCAGGTCGCGCTGAACAATCTGGCCCTCCTTGAGCTCTGTGGCCGCCAGGGGATCGAAGTGGCAGTCGGCGCTGAGGTGCCGCTGCAGATCCCGCTCGTCACGACGGAAGAGACCCACGGCCCGCAGGGGATCGGCCACGCCGAGCTGCCGCTGCCGCAGCAGGCGATCTCGCCCCGGCACGCCGTCGACGTCTGGGTGGAGGAGGTGCGGGCCCGGCCGGGAGAAATTACCGGACTCATCACCGGCCCGTTGACCAACTTCGCGCTGGCGCTGCGGCGCGAACCGGAACTTCCGCGGCTGCTCAAGGGCCTGGTCATCATGGGCGGCTGCTTCAACTATCAGGGCAACACGACACCGACGGCGGAATGGAACGTCTCGGTGGACCCGCACGCGGCCAAGGAAGTCTTCGCGGCCTACCGCGGACTGCCGGAGGAGCAGTTGCCGCTGGTGTGTGCCCTGGAAACCACGGAGCGGATTGAGATGCGCCCCGCGCACCTGCGCGCACTCGCCGAAGCCGCGGGCGCCGAAGACCCCGAACTGGTCCTGCCCGACCAGCCCGAGGGTCTGCGCAGCGGGTCCAGCAACCCGCTCGTCGCGTGCCTTTCCGACGCGATCCGGTTCTACATGGAGTTCCACCGGCTTTACGACCAGGGCTACGTGGCGCACATGCACGATGCGTTCGCGGCCGCCGCTGCGGCCGGGCGCACCTCCGTCACGGCCCGGCTGGCAACGGTCGACGTCGAGACGGACTCGCCGTTGCTCATCGGCACTACGGTCGCGGATTACCGCGGGCTGTGGGGGCTGCCGCCGAACGCCCGGATCGTCACCGGAAACGACCCGGACCAGTGCTTCGAAGAGCTGATCTCCTCGGTTGGGGCGCTGGCCGCGGGGCTGCGCACAGGGCCTGCCCGCTGCTGACTGGGAATCGGCCGCCGGCGCAGAATCCGCTGCGATCCGGGAGCGCCCCGTAACATTCGACGCCGAGCAGCACGAAGTGAACCTCGACACGCTCTGCGCGCATCCCCGTTGGTGGTGTTTTCGCAGGTCAGGCCTAGAATCATTGAAATGAAGCCGGAACACATCGACGCCGCCGACGGTAAGAATTCTGTCCGCGTCAGCGCAGGAATACTCTTTAGTACTTGGCGGCCCGGCTCTTTCGTGGACGCCGACGGCGCAAGGGATGCCATGCTGGCGGTGCAACGGATCAGCGGCGGGAAGCCGATGCCGATGCTCTCGGAGATGACCGACGTGGAGTTCAGCGCGGGTGCCCGATCCGAGTTCGCGCGAAGCAGCGGTGTGCTGGCGATTGCGGTCCTCGGCTCCAGCCCGGTGGACCGGGTCGTCGCTGCCGCCACGAGCCGGGCAACCACATACCCGCACGAGTTCTTTACATCCAGGGACGCTGCCATGGCCTGGCTGAAGGACGTCGTCGCCCGCTGACTCGTCCGAGGTCCTGCGCGCTCTGCCATGGCGCCGCGGTTGCCGGTGATCAGCCGGTCAATCCATCGTCGAAAGGCGCACGGGTCCGGGCGCCGCTAAGATGGTAGCTGCGCCGAGGTGACATGAGGCGGACGTTCCAACTCCCAGCCGAAGGACCATCCCCATGTCACAGCCCGCACTGATTATCCCCGCCTCTGGACAGGCGGCCGGCCGCGGCCGCCGCCTGCTCGAACTCGCCGGCGCTGCCGCGATCGCGGCGACGTACGCCTTCCTTGTCCTCACCCAACCGGCGGATATCACGAACGGTCTCGCCAGTTTCTCGGCCCTCGTGGCCCTCGGAGGCTTCCTCCTCGGCGCAATGCTGCTGATTGTCGCGGTCCTTCCGGCCCTGCCTACCTCCACGCTGGTCCTCATTCCCGTAGCGCTCGTGCTCAACGTTGTTCTCGGTCAACTGATGGGCAGCACAGGGCTTCCGTTCTACTTTGATGCAATCGGCACCGTGCTGATCGCCGTTCTGGCCGGACCGGCCGCTGGCGCCGCCACCGGGGCACTCAGCAGCATTGTCTGGTCCTTCTTCAATCCCACCGTGCTTCCGTTCGCGGCCGGCGCGGCCCTTATCGGCTTCCTCGCCGGCATGGCCGCCCGCGGCGGCCTGTTCCGCCGCTTCTACCTGGCACCCGTGGCCGGTTTCATCACCGGAGTCCTCGCCGGCGTTGTCTCCGCGCCGATCGCCGCCTTCGTGTTCGGCGGTACCTCGGGCATCGGAACCGGTGCAATTGTCAGCGCGTTCCGGGCCATGGGCGACACGCTGCTCGCTGCGGTCACCAAGCAGGCGCTCATCTCTGACCCCATGGACAAGGCGATCGTGTTCGTGATTGCCGCCCTGCTGGCGTATGCGCTGCCGCGCCGGACGACCCTGCAGTTCCCGTTCGTCCGCAGGTTCCGGGTGCTCGCCGGCAAAGCTCCGCGGGACACCAAAGCCTAAGACTGTGCGCCAGCGCCTCCATCCACTCACCGCACTGACGGCGGCAGCGTGCACCGCGGTTATCACGACGGCGGCGTCCAGCTGGGTGCTGTCCATCACGGTCACGGCCGCAGTAGCTCTGGGAGCGGTGCGGCTGGGCGTCGCCGGACGGGTGCTGCCTGCCGCGGCCGTCATCCTGATGCCGCTGGGGCTGTCGCTCCTGATGATCCACGGGCTGTTCTTTCCCGAAGGCAGTATCGTCCTGGCGGAATGGGGGCCGGCCCGGGTCACCGCTGAAGGACTGGCATTCGCCGGGGAATCGGCGGCGCGCACCGCCGTGCCCGTGCTGGTGTTTCTGCTTTTCTCCTTCACGGTGAGCGTCCCCGACCTAGTGACCGTTCTTACAATGGGCAGGCTTGCGCCGCGCGTTGGCTTCGTCCTGGCGTCCACCCTGACGCTCCTGCCCGCGATCGCCGGCCGCCTGGACCGTATCAGGCAGGCCCAGGAGGCCCGCGGACTGGTCCTCCGCGGTGGCTTGACGTCCCGGTTGGCGGCAACACGCCTGCAGATGGTGCCGCTGGTCCTGGCCTTGACTTCGGACGCGGCCAGCCGGGCACAGGCACTGGACGCACGGGGATTCGGCGGGCCCGGGGCGCGGAGCAGTTACCGGGAGGTTGTTGATTCGCCGGCCCAGCGGCGCTTCCGGGCGGCGACCCTCCTGGCGGCCGCCTGCATGGTAGGTTTTCGCCTCGTTCAATCCCTTCCCGGCCTCGGGCGGTGACGGCATGGTGACCATGGCTCCGCCGGTTCTCAGCGCCTCGATTGAGGCCTTCAGCTACCACGGAGACGACGCCCCGGTGCTTCATCAGGCCGCACTGGCAGTACACTCAGGCACGCTGACAGCTGTTTTGGGCGGCTCCGGGAGCGGCAAGACCACGCTGGGCAAGCTGCTGGCCGGCTGGCTGCGGCCCGGCCACGCAGGCACTCTGACGGGCAGCCTGGCGCTGGGCGCCGACCGGTTGGAGTTCCACGGTTCGCCGGAAGATCCGCTGATCAACCCGGCAGCATGGTCATACCGGGTGGGCTTCGTCCCGCAGAACGCGGCCGCCATGCTCTCCACCGTGCGGGCCACTGTGGCGGAGGAACTGGCCTTCGGCCTGGAAAGCCGGGGCATGGCAAGGGATGACATGCGCCGCGAGGTTGCCCGGACGGCGGACTTGGCAGGTCTGGCCGGGTTGCTGGACCGTGACCCGGCGACGCTGTCCGGCGGGGAGCAGCGACGGCTTGCGCTGGGCTGCGCCGTCATTACGGGCCCGGAAGTCCTGATACTGGATGAGCCGCTGGCGTCCCTGGACCGGACCGGCACCGGCGAGGTCCTGCACCTCGTCCGGGCACTGCTCGAGGCCGGGACTGCCGTTCTTGTCCTCAGCCAGGCAGCTGACCGGCTGGCCCAGGCAGCCTCACACTGGACGGTCCTCGACGGCGGCACGGTCACTTCCACCGGATCTCCGAAGCAACTGGCCGGCTCCGCAGCGCTCGAGGCTTCGGGCGTGATGGCACCCGGCCTGCAGTATTCCGGAACCCGCCGTCTGCCGTTGACCCCTGCCACCGGCAGGCCAGACGCCGCAGGGATCCTTGAGCTTAGCGGCGTGTGCTTCGGCTACGCCCCGGTGTCCAAAATGTTGCGAGATCGGGGGAGGGCAGTGGAGCCCGGGCCGGTCCGGGAGAAGCAGGTCCTGCGGAACCTGGATTTGACGGTCCAGCCGGGTGAGGTAGTTGCCATCACGGGCCCCAACGGTGCCGGAAAATCCACTCTCTTGAAGCACTTCAGTGGCCTCCTGCAGCCCACATCCGGGGACGTGCGGATCTGCGGCAATGACATCGCAGGCAGTCCTGCCGGGATGGTCGCCGCCTCCGTCGGCCTGTTGTTCCAGCACCCTGGCGACCAGCTCTTCGAACGGACCGTGCTGCGCGAAGTCCGCTTCGGGCTTCGCGACCTGCACAGCCGGAGAGCCGATGCCCGAGCGGAGCGTGGCCGCGGCCGGTTGCGGGCGCTGCTGGCCGGAACGTGGTCCCGACCTGGAACAGCGCGGTCGGCCCGGGACGACGCTGAGGCGAAGGCGCTCGAGGCGCTGGCCGCCGTCGGGCTTGCCGCCTCGGCCGGGGAGCACCCGGCCGAGCTATCGGCGTCCAGGCAACGCCTGCTCGCCCTCGCGACGGTGCTCGCCCGCGGGCCGGCGCTGCTTGTGCTCGACGAACCGACCGTCGGGCTGGACCGGCACGGCTTGCTGCTGCTGCGGGCCGCCGTCGACGACGCCGCCGCTCGCGGGGCTGGCGTAGTTTTTGTCACCCACGACCTGGCGTATGCCTGGGATCATGCGCACCGGGTTCTGGAGCTCAGCGGCGGGAGGCTGCGGGAACAGCGCGCCTGACCGGCTGTGTCACGGCCGGGATGACGGGATGGCCAGGATGGCGGGGCAGCGCCGCACAAATTTCACTGTGCCGCAGCCGTGGTTGTACCGTCACAGGCATGACGATCTCTTCCGCCGCAACCGAGTCTGTGGCCGGCACCGAATGAACCTGCAACGGGCGCAGAAGACAGCCATGGCCGCGTTCGGCGCGCTCGGGCTGATCTGGGGCAGCAATTTCATTTTTATGAAGTGGGCCTCCGAGACGATCACGGCAGGCCAGATCACCTTCCTCAGGGTGGCCTGCGGGTTCCTGCCCGTCCTCGCCTACGCCCTCATCCGTCGGGACATTAAACTCAGCCATCTGCGGCACATCCAACACTTCGTCGTGATGTCCGTCCTGGCGACCAGCGCCTACTTTTTCGCCTTCGCATCGGGGACCGCGCTGCTGCCATCGGGGATCGCGGGGGCGCTCAGCGGCGCGATCCCGCTGTTCACGTTCCTCGCCGCCGCAGTGTTCCTGCGCAGCGAACGTATCACCGCGCTGCGGATCCTCGGGGTCGTGGCGGGCTTCGCCGGGGTGCTGCTGATCGCCCGCCCGTGGAACGCAGCCGGCTCCGTGGACCCGGCCGGGGTTTCCTTTATGCTGCTTGGCTCCGCGAGCGTGGGGCTGTCCTTCGTCTATGCACGGAAGTTCCTGGTGGGGCTGTCGATACCGGCCGCCGCGCTCACCACGTACCAGATGGGCCTCGCGCTGCTGACACTCGCCGTCGTGACAGACTTCAACGGCATCACGGCCATCGGTGGAGATCTCCGGGCATTGGTTGCCATGGTCCTCGGGCTGGGGCTGCTTGGCACCGGAACCGCCTACATCCTGTACTACTTCATCGTTGACCGGCTTGGAGCAATCATGGCGTCGAGCGCGACCTACATCCCGCCGGTCGTCGCGCTGGCAATCGGCTGGCTGCTGGTGGGTGAACCGATCGACGCCCTGCACGGCATCGCCGTGCTGCTGATCCTGGCCGGGGTAGTGGCGCTTCGCCCGCAGAAGGTGTCGAGCCCGGTGCCGCCCGCAGCGACACCGGGCTCGGCCCCGGGCGGAACTGACGCCCGCGGTCCTGAAGGGCACGCTGTGTGACACCCCGGCCGAAAGCCGCATGGTCGAGGTACCGGAACTCCATCGGGGACCGGTCCGGGATGTTCGGTGCGCTCGCGCGGGCCTGGGCTCCGGAGCGTGCACTCTACCCGGGCAGCTACGTCGACCTGTCCCCGTCGACGGTGATCCCGGCGGTCACGTACGTTGACACCGACCGCCGGGCGGAAGCGTTCTTCGGTGACGTGGATCTTGTGCGGGCCGAACTACACGGCCGTACTGTTCCCGGTGCGGGAACGGAGGTCGAATTCCTTGCCGCCGACTATACGACGGCTCTGGCAGTCCCGGATCAGGGGTTCGATCTGCTGATCTCGCTTTACGCCGGGCCGGTCTGGGAGAACTGCCGGAGGTATCTCAAGCCGGGCGGGCTGCTGCTCGCGAACGCAAGCCACGGAGACGCCAGCCTTGCCGCCCTCGATCCCACGCTGCGGCTCGAAGCCGCCGTGACCCACCGCGGTGAGACGTACCTGCTGGACACGGACCGTCTTGACCGATATCTGGTACCGAAGAACCCGGACGGCAACCGGCCTGAGCTGATCCGTGCTGCCGGGCGGGGAGTCGGCTACACCAGGCCTGCGTTCGCCTACGTGTTCGCATACGCGCCGGCTGGCAACCCGGGTGCCGCCCCGCCGACGGGCGGGTGACGTATGAGCGGGTGACGCGTAAAGCCAGCGCCGGTCATCGTCTCGAGTCGCTGATCCGTCAGCCCAGGCTGCCGGGCCATGACCTGCCGGTTCAGCTGGGCATCGGCCGCGGTCCGCTCCTCTGTGGAACGCGGTCGCACAGTGACACCGGCTCTGGCCACCGCATCGCTGCGACGGCCTTACGGTCCAAGGACCCTGTTTTTCTGACCCGGGACCGACGACAGTGAAGGTGAGTCAGCAGTCGCGAGCGAGACGACGGAGGTTCGGACATGATGTACGGATGGTATGGCGACGGCGGCATTGTCGGCTGGGTGGTCATGGCGCTGATGATGCTGCTGTTCTGGGGAGCGGTGGCGGCCGTCGTGATTCTCCTGATCCGCGGCGGACGGCCGGGTATGGGCGGGTCCTACGGGCCGCCGCACCCCCCGTACAGTGACCCGGAACAGATCCTGAACGAACGCTTCGCCCGCGGCGAAATCGACGCGAACGAGCTCAATGAGCGCCGCTCCGTTCTTCGAAATAAGCAATGAAAACCCTGTCCCGCAAAGCGCACATTGTCCTGGGTTCCATCGCAGCGATTGTCCTGACTGCCATGTCCATGTTGGTGGTGGTTTTCTTGAGCGGCGGAACGAACGCGGGCGGCTACGCATTCCCCGGTCCAGCCCGATGCACGGCGCCCGGCCTCCTCGGTACGGTCATCAACGTCACGGCATCCGACATGGGAGGTGCCATGATGGGCGGTTCCGGGATGATGCGCGGCAGCATGCTTCTGACCGCAGACAGGACCACCGTGGCCGGCGGCGAGGTGTCCTTTTTCGTTACGAACGTGGGAAACATCCCTCACGAAATGATGATCGTCCCGCTGGCAGGTACCCAGATCGCAGGAACCCGACCGGTTGGCCGGGACGGAAAAATTGATGAGCGTGGCAGTTTGGCGGAGGCCGCCGCCACCTGTGCCGAAGGCGAAGGCGACGGGATTCTTCCGTCTGCGGCCGGATGGATCACCCTGGATCTTGCACCAGGACGATATGAATTGTTTTGCAACCTGCCGGGTCACTATTGGGCCGGGATGTACACCCGCCTCACGGTCACCTGAGCCGGCCGGACCCGTCGGGTCCCGAGCCGCGGGATCCGCCTGAGCGTCGGGGACTCCGGCTCCACGGTCACCGTAACTGGATGAGGGGAGCACAGAGATGGAATCCTCGCGGATAACGTCCATTATCCACACGTATCGCAAGCGCGCTGCAAGATACGATTTCACAGCGAACCTATATTATCTATTCGGCTATCGGGAGTGGAAATACAGGCGGCAGGCCGTGGAAGCGCTGGACCTCCAGCCGGGCGATAAGGTTCTGGAGTTGGGTTGCGGCACCGGCTTGAACTTTTCGCTCTTTCAACGTTACATCGGTTCCACCGGCCATATCACAGGCGTGGATCTTACGGATGCCATGTTGCAACAAGCCCAAAAACGGGTTTTCCAGCACAAATGGAATAATGTCACGTTAATCCAGCATGACGCCTCAACTTTTCAAAATCCAGCGAAGGTGAACGCAGTGTTCTCCAGCTATGCACTGTCAATTTTTCCTGAAATTGAACAGGTAATAAGGAACGGAGTCAATTCGCTGGTTCCCGGGGGACGTCTTGTGCTTCTGGAACTACAGATCCCTGCGCCGTGGCCTTCCCTGATTGCGTCGGCCGCAGTTGCCTTAATGAAGCCCTATGCTGTGACTGGCGAATGGGCTTCGGGCCGCCCCTGGGAACTGATCTGTAAAACAGCACAAGAATTACTGACCAATGTTGAAGTGACGGAGCAGTACTTCGGATTGACTTACATTATTTCCGGGAAAACATCTGACCAGATCTAATAGGCACGTTTAAGCTGAATGCGTGACCCGGAGGAATACGTGGCGGCACGTGTCTTACTACGGTAGTGACTGGTAGTCGTGTGGCGGGCCGTGGTCCTGAGGCTACTGCTTCAGGTCTGTAGAGACGGTTTATGCCAAAGCCGGCCATCGTTTCGAGTCGTTGAGCCAGCACCCCTGGCTGCTGCACTGCCGGGCACTCACCTGCCAGTCCGGTTGTGAGTCGGCCGCGGACCGCTCATCTTTCCAGATTGGAACGACCCGGGCACCGCACTTCGGACAAGGCTGCTCCATGTGAGCGCGCCGCTGCGCTTTGTTCATCATTTCCCCCAAGAAACTTGATGCTCCGATGCTAGGCGACCCCGGGGCAGCTGATTATGCGACGCGCGGCTACCGACAGGAAGAGGTCGCTGAAGACGACGGGAGCCGTGGTCAGTCCGGCGTCACTTCCCGGTTGGCGCTGTGCGCCTGCGGAAGGTCCCGGAGATCGAGAGCTTGGACGTGTACTGGATGGATCCGTAGCGGAACAGGTGGACGGCCAGCCGGAGGATCAGGGCGCCGGTGATAAAGAGTTCGGCGATGACAATGGTGGACTCGACGGGGCTCAGCGTGCCAAAGCCGTTGCGGAGCATGGCCGTCACTGGGGCGGAGAGCGGGAAGTACGTGAAGACCTGCACTATCGGCGAGTGCGGATCGGAGACGATGAGTCCCAGTGTGTAGAAGGGGATGAAGATCAGTGCCATCAGCGGCCCGAAGATCGTCCCGGCGTCCTTGGCCGTCGGCATCACTGCGCCGATCGCGACCAGGACACCGGTGAAGACGGTGAAGCCACCCAGGAGCAGCAATGCACCAACTATCAGCGGCCCGGGCTCGAAGCTGAGGGCGGAGAGATCGAAGTCGGGGAAGGCGAGCTTCTCGCGGAAGAAGATATATCCGACGGCGACAGGTGTCAGGAACACGAGCATCTGGACGAGCCCGACCATAAACAGTGCGATGACTTTTCCGATGATCAGGGTGGTCGGGTTCAGAGTGGTCAGAATCATCTCGGTGACCCGGTTTTCCTTCTCCTCCAGGGTGCTGTTGAGCATCTGGTTGGAGAGCAAAATCAGGGTGACGTAGAAGATCAGCAGGAACATCAGCGGCGGCATGACGGAGCCGATCCCGCCGGCCGCCTGGCCATCCCTAAACGTCTGGGCCTCGGTACGGACGTTGCCGCTCGCGATTGCGGTCAGTTGCGGCGAACCGACTTTGGCCTTCGCCGCTGTCACCAGGAGTTGAGTGGCGACGGCGTCGTACCTGCCGTTCGCGAAAATTCCCTGATCGGCGCCGTAGACCTTGATCGGAGTCGTGACCGGGTCAGACGGGTAGGCGAAGTAGGCCTCCGTGAGTCCGGCCTTGACGTCCTGCAGCGCCGCGGCGGGATCATCCGCGATCCGGCCGCCCATGGCCGAGGCGAGGTCGGCCGGGATGAGCCCGGAGTCGTCGGTGTACGTGAAGGAGACTGCGGCGTCCTTCTGCGCATCCTCGCTCGCCGCCGTAGTGGAGTTGCTGACAAAAACAAGCAGGACCACGATGGCGATCACCACGGGGATGGCCAGGGTCGCGATCCAGAAGCGGCGTTTCTTGACCGTGCGGCCGAATTCGAACCCGACGACGGTGCCGAGGTTGTGCCGGACGGATGTGGACCGGGCCGGTGCCGGCGGCGTCGAACTGCCGGCGGGAGCGGGCTGCGCGGTGGAGCGGGCGGGCGTCTGGTTGGTCATGTTGTTGATGCCTCTGCCAGTTCGTGGGCTTCCCCGTAGATCTTGATGAAGACCTCGTCCAGGGATGTACGTGCGGTGGTGAATGAGCGGACGGCGACGCCGGCCCCGATGAGTTCACGCAGTACCGTCGCTTCGTCACCGCCGGAGCAGGGAGAGAGTTCGGCGTGTCCGCCGGCGTCGGAGACGACGTCGAACAGCGTCGAGGCGGGCAGGACGCCGTCGTAGCTGAGCCGGTATAGCGTCCCGCCAAATTGTTCCTGCACGGCGGCCACGGTCCCGTACGCACGCGCGGTGCCGTCCTTGAGGAGAATGACGCGGTCGCAGAGCCGTTCCACTTCTTCCATCTGGTGGGTGACCATGATGACGGTTGCGCCCGCGAGTTTTTGTTCCTCGATGATGTCCATCAGGAGGCGCCGGTTGACCGGGTCAAAACCCTTGGTGGGTTCGTCCAGGATCAGCAGTTCAGGCTCGTTCATGATGGTGACGCCGAGCTGGATTTTCTGCTGCTGGCCGCCGGAGAGCTTATCCAGCCGCACGCCGGCCTTATCGGCCAGGTCCACGCGCTCGAGGTAATTCTGTGACCAGGCCTTCGCCTTGGACTTGTCCAGGCCTTTGAGTCGGCCGAAGTAGACCATGACGTCCAGGACGGATTCTTTTTTGTAGAGCCCGCGCTCTTCGGGCAGGTATCCGAGCCGGGCCCCGTCTGCGGGTGTGAACGGCTTGCCGCTGATGTGCAACGTCCCGGCGGTCGGCTGGTAAATCCCCAGCAGCGCCCGCAGCGTGGTGGTTTTCCCGGAACCGTTACTGCCCAGGAAGCCGAACGTCTCGCCGGCCCGGACGTCGAAGGACAGGTCCTTGATGACGGTCTTGTCCCCGAAGTCCATGCGGAAGTCCTGGATGTGTACGAGTGGCTCGGTGGCCGAGTTGCCCTGCGTCATGCGCACAACTCTAGCTTTGGGGCGGCCGCGGGCTGCTCATTCGCGGTGCGCGGCATGGCTTGATTCGGGCTGCCAGCCGGATCAGCGCAATCCCCATCGTCACGAACCACATCCACATCAGCAGTCCGTAGCCCGGGTAGAGCGCCGGGACGGCGTGCCGGAGCGTCTCCGCCACGATACCCAGGCCGCCGGTGGCGATGCCGAGCCACGCAAGGAACCGTGGGAATGCCCCCATGAGCATCACGAGAAAAATCAGCAGGATGCCCAATACGGACAAGATGCCGACGGCTCCGGGGGTGTTGTTCCATGCTCGAACGTACGGCCGGGCCGGGCCGGTTCATAGGGGCGTCGGTCCCGGCGGGCCTGGCTGGAATCGTTCGTCTTCTGCTCGCCGCCCTGCGGCGAGCCGCTTCTACCGGAAAATTCTCCCGTGGACACTGTTCGTTGCACCCGGCAGACTGACTGGAAACTGGCATTATCACCAGGTAGAGGACTCCATGGAGCACCTACTCCGCTTCGCCCGCGAATTTAGCAAGGCACTGAAGAATCTCCTGCCGATCGTGGCCGTCGTGGTGGTGTTCCAGGCCGGGATCTTCCGGACCGTTCCCGATAATCCCATGGATCTCCTGGCCGGCGTTCTCATCGTGGGCGTAGGCATCGCCCTGTTCCTCCATGGCCTGGACCTCAGCGTATTTCCCGTCGGCAAGAATCTCGCCAACCAATTCGTCCGCCGAGGTGCCCTCGGGCTGCTCCTGCCGTTCGGTTTTGCCATCGGCTTCGCGGCATCCATCGCAGAACCGGCGTTGATCGCGGTAGCGGACCAGGCGCAGCTTGTCAGCGGCGGCCGGATCAACGGCTTCACCCTCCGCGTCGTCATCGCGCTGTCGGTGGGGCTGGTCCTGGTACTCGGTGTTCTCCGCGTGCTGCGCGGCTGGGCAATCCACAAACTGCTGATCGGCGGCTACGCGGCGGTACTCGGGCTCACCTTTGTGGCTCCGCCGGAAATTGTGGGCCTGGCCTACGATTCCGGCGGCGTGACCACAAATATCGTCACCGTTCCGTTGATTGCGGCCATCGGGCTCGGCCTGGCCAACTCGATCCGGGGGCGGAGCCCGCTCGCAGACGGCTTTGGCCTCGTGGCCTTGTGCGTGATGGTGCCCATGATCGGCGTCCAGCTGTACGGAACGTGGGTGTACAACTTCGGCGATGCTGCACCCGTGCAGCCGCCGGCAACAGATGCAGGCGCTGCGGACTGGGTCTTCGGGATGCTCCTGGGCCTCGCCTCGATGGTCCGGGAGGTCCTACCCATTGTGGCAGTCGTGCTCTTCTTTCAGTATGTAGCGCTCCGGCGGAAGCTGGCTCATCCGATGCGGGTGGCCGTCGGTTTTCTTATGGTTCTGCTTGGCCTCTATGCCTTCGTCGTCGGTCTCAAGATCGGGTTGTTCCCCATCGGCCGGCTCATGGCAGAGCAACTGATAGAGCGGGGTGCGCCGGCCCTCATCCTGCTCTTCGCCTTACTCATAGGATTCGCCACCACCATGGCCGAACCGGCGCTGCTGGCCATTGGGGCGCAAGCCCAGGAAGCTGCTCCCGGTCGGATCAGTGCGTTGGCCCTCAGGCTCGTCGTCGCGGTGGGAGTCGCTCTCGGCATTGCCTTCGGCGTCTATCGGATACTGGTGGGTGGCCCTTTTCACTACTACATCATGACCGCCTATGCCGTGGTGCTCGTCCTGGCTTTCCTTGCCCCGAGCTACATCCTCGCTTTGGCTTTTGACCTCGGTGGCGTCACGACGTCGGAAGTCACCGTGCCGCTCGTGACCGCCCTCGGTATTGGGCTCGCGGATGCAGTCGAAGGCCGGGACGTGCTGATCGACGGCTTCGGCTTGATCGCCTTCGCATCAGTCTTCCCCGTCATTGCCGTCATCGTGTATGCCATGTTGGTGGAGAGATTCTCGCCGCTGAGAAAGGAACAGCCATGAAATTCACCGCAATCATCGTGATCGCACCTGATGATCTTGAGGACAAGGTCATCGAACACGCGCAGGCGGCCGGTGCGACCGGGGTGACCATCCTGCCAGGCAAGGGGATCGGTGGTGAGCCAAAGAAGACCTTCTTCGGCCTGACCTTTGAGGGGTCGGAATCTGTGCTGCTGATGGTCGTGGGGTCTCACCTGGCCGCACCGATCCTGAAGGAGCTGCACGGGATCCTTGTCAGCGGGGAGAGTTCACGCGGACTGGCGTTCTCGATCCCGATCGAACACCTGACCGGGATCGACCTGAAACAGGTCGTCAGCTTCGAGGAACATCTCCGCCGTGGGGAAGACTGAAGCCAACTCGTTCACAACCATCAATCAGGAGCAGCCACATGCTGACCGTCAAAGACGTCATGGTGTCCGACGTCGTCACTATCTCGCCCTACAGCACGTTGCGGGAAGCGCTGTCCGCCATGAAAGACCGCCAGGTGAAGAGCCTGGTGGTGGAGCGGCAGCACTCGCATGATTCGTATGGGTTGTTGACCTACAGCGAGCTTCTCCACTCGGTGGTCGCGAAAGAAGGGGACGTGGACCTGCTCAACGTGTACGACGCCGCAACGATTCCCGCCATTACCGTGGGCGGGGATTTGTCCGTTCGGCAGGCGGCTGCCCTAATGAGCAGATACCAACTCAACCGGCTGGTAGTGGTGGACAACAATCAGCTCATCGGACTCCTCGCCATGAACGATATCCTTGCGCGACTGATGGACGACCTGATCTGACAGGCCGGTCCGCCCGGGTCGCTGCTCCAGGACCCGCGGCACCTCCTGCTGGCCGCCTATTCCCCCGCAGAGATCAGGACGTCGGCCTGGGACTGCGCCAGCACCTGTTTAGTGACGCTCGCCAGGAAAACGCGTTCAAGCGGTGTTCCTTCCCCATGCCGGCCCATCACAATCAGGTCGCAGTTCCGCTCCTTTTCCAGTTCCAGGATGCGGAGGAGCACCGGGCCGCGGAGCGCGACCAGGCTCGCGGCATGTTCCGCCAGACCCGCCGCTTGGCAGAGGCGGCGCATGTCCGCGAAGGTTGCGGTCCGCTCTGCCGCTCGGTACTGTTCCAGGAGCTCCTCGCGGATTCCGGCCGCCCTGAGCTTGCCTTCGAAGGGCACCCCGTATGCGTGGAAAAGGGCGATCCTGCATTCCGGGGCCACCGCAAGGGCTGTCCGGAGCGCTGGCAAGGAATTTGAGGAAAAGTCCACAGGCACCAGGACGCTTCGGTACGGTTCGCTCGGAGGTCGTTTGACGATCAAGACTGAGCATGAGGCTGTTTCGGCCATGCGTGCGGCAGTCGAACCAAGGACCAGACGGGATAGCGCCCCCGCTCCGCGGTCACCGAGAACCATAAGGTCTGCAGGCAGGGCCGCGGCTTGCGCGTCGATCTGCACGGAGGCCGGTCCGATGCCCACACGCACTCCGACGGCGGCGCCGTGGCGCTCACTCAGGTCGGCGGCCAGGCGTCGCATTTCTTCAAGCGGCTGCGCCGTCAAGCGTTCGTCCAAGTCTGCGGGAATTCCGGGCGTCATCCGACGCAGCCGATCCAGACCAGACAAATTCACGGCGTGAAAGAGGTCAAGCGACGCACCCGTCAATTTGCTGATACCGGCTGCGCGATGGGCTGCATTCATCGCAGCGTGAGATAGATCCGTTGCCGCGAGCAGATGTTCCAGTCCGCGCATGCACCCCTCCTGAACAAGGCCCGGCTCTCCACGTTCAATGCCGGCATTGGATCAGTGACCAAGGATCGGGAGCGGAGGCCGGGAGTCCGCTGTCCCTATGGCTGCAAACATTACGCCGATCTCGGCATGAGCGGTGACAATGCTCCTGCCGAGATTCCGGGCACAACCTGCCAGGGCTCCTTCAACGCCCGGGTGAAACAGCACAGCCCGGGCGGTGGGTTCACCGTCCGGGCTGTGACTGCGTTGTCAGCGCTTACGCGGGCGCCAAGGCAGGCGCGGAAGCCACTCCCGGGGCCAGGAAACGTTTGCCGTTGACCCGCTCGGAGGCGCCCACCCGGTCAAGGTAGGGGGTGATGCCGCCGAGGAACATCGGCCAGCCAGCGCCGAGGATCATGCACAGGTCGATGTCTTCCGGGCCGGCCACAACGCCCTCGTCCAGCATCAGCCCGATTTCCTCGGCCAGGGCGTCCTGGGTACGGCGCAGCACGTCCTCGGCGGTGGACGGCGAGTCGCCGAAGCTCATCAGGGCCAGGGTCTCGGCCGGAATGAACGGCTTGCCGTCGGCGCCCTTCTCCGCTGCCCCGTTCGATGAGGCCCAGATGCTCTTCACACCGTTGTCGATCAGCTTCTGCAGGTTCTGCGAGACGGTGAAGCGCTCCCCGAACGCAGTGTGCAGGGATTCCTGGACGTGCTGAGCCACGGGCAGGCCGACCATCGCGCCGAGCGTGAATGGCGTCATCGGAAGTCCCATGGGGCGCAACGCGTTGTCGGCCACCTCGGCCGGGGTTCCCTCGTCGAACGCGGCGGTGACCTCGCCCATGAGCCTCAGCAGGATGCGGTTGACCACAAACGCGGCGGCATCCTTGACCAGCACGGCGGACTTCTTCAGTCCCTTGGCGAGCTCGAACGCGGTGGCGAGAACGGCGTCGTCGGTTGCCGGTGCCCGGACGATTTCCAGCAGTGGCATCACGGCGACAGGGTTGAAGAAATGGAACCCCACCAGCCGCTCGGGATGTTCCAGATCCTCGGCCATGGCCGTGACAGACAGGGACGAGGTGTTGGTGGCGAGGATGCACTCGGGCGAGACGATCGCCTCGACCTCTTTGAAGACCTGCTTCTTGACGTTGAGTTCCTCAAAGACGGCCTCGATGACGAAGTCCGCGTCGGCGAAGGCCTCCTTGGACACGGACCCCGTGACGAGCGACTTGGTGCGGTTCGCCGCGTCCGGGCTGATCCGCTTTTTGGCCAGGAGCTTGTCCACCTCGGCGTGGACGTAGCCCACGCCCTTGTCCACACGTGCCTGGTCGATGTCCGTCATGACGACAGGGACCTTGAGCTGGCGGGCGAACAGCAGCGCGAGCTGGCTGGCCATCAGCCCGGCGCCGACGACGCCGATCTTGCCCACCGGCCGGGCGAGCTTCCGGTCCGGGGCGCCCGCGGGCCGCTTGGCCCGGCGCTGCACGAGGTCCAGGAACGCGTAGACCGTGGAACGGAACTCATCGCTCTGCATCAGCACGGCGAGGGTCTCGCATTCGAGCTGCGCGGATTCCGCCTGGCTCATGGTGCGATTGGCTTCCAGGACGTCCAGTGCCTTGGCCGGGGCGGGGGAGGCGTTGGAGGTTTTGGCCTCGACGAACGCCCGGCCGGCGGCGACGGCGGCCGCCCAGCGCGCGGTGACCTCCGGATCTGAAGGATCGACGGCGTTCTCCCGCTCCGGCGTTTCGGCGCCGGCAAGAACCCGGGCGGCCCAGGTGAGTGACTGCTCCACGAAGTCGGCGGGTTCGAAGAGTGCGTCCGCAATGCCGATTTTGTACGCCTGCGGGCCGGTCAGGGTCCGGTTGTTGCTCAGCGGGTTCTCGATCATGACCTTGACGGCATTTTCGGGGCCGATGAGCCGCGGCAGGATGTACACGCCGCCCCAGCCCGGGATGAGGCCCAGGAAGGACTCGGGCAATGCGAGGGCCCCGGCCGTGGTGGAAACGGTGCGGTACGTGGACTGCAACGCGAGCTCGAGGCCGCCGCCGAGGGCCAGGCCGTTGATGAAGGCGAAGCTGGGCACGCCGAGGTTAGCGAGCGTGGCGTAGACGTCGTGGCCGAGCTGGGCCATCCAAAGCCCGTGTTCGCGGCTGCTGACGGACTTGACCGCGGACAGGTCCGCCCCGGCGACCAGGAAGTACGGCTTGCCGGTGACACCGACGCCGACGATCTCGCCGCGGGCGGCGCGTTCTTTTAGGCCCTCCAGCACGGTGCCGAGCTCCACAAGGGTGTTGGGGCCCAGAGTGGTGGGCTTGGAGTGGTCCAGGCCGTTGTCCAGGGTGACCAGCGCGAAGGTGCCGGCGCTGGGCTGGCCGTCGACGCCGGGCAAAGCGATGTCCTGGACGTATGAGTGCGTCACGGTCTCGTTCGGGAAGAGCCCGGCAAGCTTGTGGAAATCGGCGGCGCTCATGCTGCGGCTCCAGTCTCGGTGGTGGTGGCGGTGTCAGTGGAGGGGCCGGCGGCTTCGGTGCCGTAATCGGCGTGGTGCGGGTTTTCCCAGATCACGGTGGCGCCCATGCCCAGGCCGATGCACATGGCCGTCAGGCCGTAGCGGACCGACGGGTCCTCCTCGAACTGGCGGGCCAGCTGGTTCATCAGCCGCACGCCGGAAGAAGCCAGCGGGTGGCCGACGGCGATCGCCCCGCCATAGCGGTTGACCCGGGGGTCGTCGTCGGCGATGCCGAAATGGTCCAGGAAGCTGAGTACCTGCACGGCGAACGCCTCGTTGATCTCGAACAGTCCGATGTCCTCGATGTTCAGGCCGGTGTTCTTGAGGGCCTTTTCGGTGGCCGGGACCGGGCCGATGCCCATGACCTCGGGTTCGACGCCGGCGAAGGCGTAGCCGACGAGCCGCATCTTGACTGGCAGGCCGAGTTCCTCGGCGGCGTCGGCGGAGGCGAGGAGGGCGGCGGTGGCGCCGTCGTTGAGTCCTGCGGCATTGCCGGCGGTGACGCGGCCGTGGGCCCGGAACGGGGTGCGGAGCGCGGCGAGGTCCTCGGTGGAAGTGCCGGGGCGCGGCGGCTCATCTACGGTATTGACGGTCCAGCCCTGGCCGGGCTTCATCGTGGCGACGGGCACCAGGTCCGGCTGGATCTGGTGCTTGCCGTAGGCGGCGGCGAGCTTGGTCTGGGACGCGACGGCGTAGGCGTCGGTGCGGTCCTTGGTGATGGCCGGGAATCGGTCGTGCAGGTTCTCGGCCGTGTTGCCCATGTTCAGGGCCGCCGGGTCCACGATCCGTTCGGCGACGAAGCGCGGGTTGGGATCCGCGCCGGCGCCCATCGGGTGGTTGCCCATGTGTTCGACGCCGCCGGCAATCACGACGTCGTAGGCGCCGAAGCCGATGCCGCTCGCCGTCGTGGTCACGGCGGTCATGGCGCCGGCGCACATGCGGTCGATTGCGAAGCCGGGCACGGTCCGGGGGAGACCGGCCAGGAGTGCTGCGGTGCGGCCGATAGTCAGGCCCTGGTCGCCGGTCTGGGTGGTGGCGGCGATGGCCACCTCGTCGATCCGTTCCGCGGGCAGGGCCGGGTTGCGGCGCATCAGCTCGCGGATGCATTTCACCACGAGGTCATCGGCGCGGGTTCCGGCGTAGATGCCTTTCTCGCCGGCGCGGCCGAACGGGGTGCGGACGCCGTCGACGAACACAACGTCACGGACGGTACGGGCCTTCGCAGTGCTCCGGGTGTGGCTCACGTGGGACTCCTCATTGAGACATGGGTGCCGGACCCGTGCCGGCGGAGTGCCGGGCAGCGGGGATCCGGGGGACAACATGCAAAATGTTACTCGCCAGTAACTTCGCTGGCAAGGGGAGGAACCGGCGGGCCGGCCGTCCGGCTAGGCGGGCGAGGCTCCGGCTGCCGGCTTGGGTTCCTTGACGGGCAGGGGCTCGGGGTTGAGGAAGGCCTCCGCGATCAGCGGGGAGACGATCTCGATTTGCCACTGGCGGGCGCCCAGGGCGAGGAGTTCCTCGGCCACGCCCTCCGGGGTCAGTTCCACCGGTGGGCGCCAGGTAACGCGCCGGAGATAGTCCGGGGTCAACAGGTTCTCCAGCGGCAGGTTCAGTTCCTCGGCCTTGGCCTGGAGCCGGGGCCGGGCCGTGGCGAGGCGCGCAGCGGCCACAGGGTCCCGGTCGGCCCAGACACGCGGAGGCGGCGGGGCATTGGTTGGCAAGTGCAGCGGCGGCAGGTCCTCAAGGACCTGCGCAGCGCTGATGCAGCGCAGCCACCGCGGCGCTTCGCGTTGCGCGGCGCGGCCGTGGAAGCCTTTGGTGCCCAGAAGTTGCGGGACGGTGGCGGGCATGGACTTGGCGGCCGAGACCAGGGCCGAATCCGGGAGGAGCCTGCCGGGGGCGACATCGCGTTTCTGGGCCAGCGAATCACGTTCCAGCCACAGCTCGCGGACCGCTGCGAGCTGGCGGCGGTCGCGGATCTGGTGCAGCCCGGACGTCTTCCGCCACGGATCGACGCGGGGCGGGGCCTGCCCGGCGTTGAGGATGGCCGCGAATTCCTGTTCCGCGTAGTCAAGCTTGCCGTCGGCAACAAGGAGTTCAATGAGTTCCTCCCGCAGTTCGGCGAGGACCTCAACGTCGAGGGCGGCGTAGCGCAGCCACGGTTCCGGCAACGGACGGGTGGACCAGTCGGCTGCCGAGTGCTCCTTCGCGAGGCCGAACCCCAGCAGCTGTTCAATCACCGCGGCCAGGGCCTACCCGCGGGAGGCCGGCCAGCCGCGCTGCCAGTTCGGTGTCAAAGAGTTTGTCGGGCCACATACCAAGTTCTGACAGGCAGGGGAGATCCTGGCTGGCGGCGTGCAGGATCCATTCGACGCCGTCGAGGGCGTCGTTGATGATCTTCAGGTCCTGGAACGGTTCGGGGTCAATGAGCCAGGTGCCGGAGCCTTCGCGGCGGATCTGGACGAGGAACGCGCGCTGGCCGTAGCGGAAGCCGGAGGCCCGTTCAGCATCCACTCCGGCCGGTCCGTGTCCGGCTGCGAGGGCCGCGGCGCAACGTTCCAGGCCGGACTGGGTTTCGATGACGAGCGGCACTCCGTCGCGCGGGGCGTTGAGGTCGATCACTTCGGGGACCAGGCTGTCAAAGCCTTCCACCGTGATGTGGGCTGTTGTGTCAGCGGCCGGGTCGCCGGCCGTGGTTATTTCAGGAATCTGAGGGGTCATGGTTCCTACAGTTTACCGACAACATGGCCTCCGGTGCCCCGCCGGTGGGAAGGCCGGGCCGTCAGACCTCGCCGCGAAGCCGCCGTGGCAGCGCGGTGACTCCTTCGGGCAGCGGCTCGAGCCCGGCGAACGTGCAGACCATGTCTGACCACGCCTCCAGGTGCGGGGCGATGTCCGGGGTCGCGGGAGTCCAGGAAGCGCGAAGTTCAATATCGATCGAATCAGGCTGCTCGGACAGCGTTCCGAAGCCCTCCGAGAGGACACGCGTCGCCGTTCCGCCGGCCGCCCGGTACTGCGCCTGATGGTTTTCCAGGGCCTCGACCAGCCAGGTCCAGGCGACAGATCCCAACAGCTGGTCATTGCCCATCTCGCGTTCGAGCCGGGCACGGATGTAGGTGACAATCCTGAAGTCGCCATCCCAGAGGGTTGAACCGGCAGGGTCATGAAGCAGGATAAAGCGGCCGGTCGCCAGCTCGACGTCGTCGCTCCCGGATGCTGGCGCCAGTGCCGTCGCTGCAGGGCCGTGTACCGGTGCCGCGTTGTCGTCCGGGCCGAGGATCTCAGCCCCCAGCGCCACCGCAAAGGGCGCCAGCCGGGAGGGCGCCGGAATCTCGTCCAATTGCAGTTCGCGCCTGACCCGGGCATGACGAAGAGTTCCCAGGGCAAACAGGAAATCCGCCGGAACCTGATCGAATGAGCTCACCATGGCAGATTATGCACTTCGAGCCCGGCAACCCGGCAGGCTCGCCGCCGTCGGGCGGACGGCCTGCCGGGTTGCCGCAGGTTCAGCCGGCGGCCAACTCGCGCCTGATGGCTGCCAGGAACGAATCGACGTCGTCCTCCGTGGTGTCAAAGGAGCACATCCAGCGGACCTCGCGGGTCGCCTCGTTCCAGTCGTAGAAGCGGAACGACGCCCGCAGACGGTCCGCCACCCCCGCGGGCAGGATGGCGAACACCCCGTTCGACTCCGTCTTCTGGCTCAGTTCCACGCCGGGGATGTCCTTGACGCCGTCGCGGAGACGGGTGGCCATGGCATTGGCGTGCGACGCCGAACGCAACCAGAGGTCGCCGTCCAGCAAGGCTATGAACTGCGCTGACATAAACCGCATTTTCGACGCGAGCTGCATGTTCATCTTGCGCAGGAAGATCAGTCCTGGGGAAGCTGCCGGGTTCAGCGCAATCACGACCTCGCCGAACAGCAGACCGTTCTTGGTTCCGCCAAAGGACAGGATGTCGACGCCGGCGTCGCGGGTGAAAGCCCGCAGCGGAACGCCCAGGTGCGCGGCGGCGTTGGCCAGCCGGGCGCCGTCCATATGAAGGGTCATGCCCTTGGCGTGGACATGATCCGCGATGGCGCGGACTTCTTCCGGGGTGTAGCAGGTGCCGAGCTCGGTGGTCTGGGTGATGGATACGGCCAGTGGCTGGGCGCGGTGCTCGTCGCCCCAGCCCCAGGCCTCGCGGTCGATCAGCGCGGGCGTGAGCTTACCGTCCGGCGTCGGGACCTGCAGCAGCTTGATGCCGCCAATCCGCTCCGGCGCGCCGTTCTCATCCATGTTGATGTGCGCGGTGGACGCGCAGACGACGGCACCCCAGCGCGGCAGCAGGGACTGCAGGGACAGGACGTTGGCGCCGGTTCCGTTGAAGACCGGGAAGCACTCGATCCCTTCACCGAAGTGTTCCTCCATCAGCTGCTGCAACCGCGCCGTGTACTCGTCCTCCCCATAGGAGACCTGGTGCCCCTCGTTGGCGGCGGCGAGGGCCGCCAGCACCTCGGGGTGGACGCCGGAATAGTTGTCCGAGGCGAAGCCCCGGACGGAGGGATCATGGAGCCGCGCCGCGGTGTTCGCAGGGGCAGCTACAGCAGTGCTCGTCATCGATTTGCTCACGCTTTCAGTCTAGGAGATCGGCTGTTGGTGCCGCGTTCACGGGTTCAGGAGCAGCCGTCGGCCGTTCAACTGCGCGGCGGGAGCCGTAAACAGCCCGGCGGCGGCGGCGGCCAGGTCCTCCACATCGGTGAATCCGGGGAAGGTCCTTTCGGGGGACTTGGCCCGCATCTGCGCGTCCACGAGGGCTTTCACCACGAAGATGGTCGCTGCGCTGCGCTGTTCGATGGAGGCTTTCGGGCGGCCGGACTGGGCCCGGCGGAAACCGTCAGCGACCGCGAGGGTCCAGGCCCTCCGCGGCAGCCTTGGCGGCCACGTAGCTCGCGCCAGCCGCTGTCGGGTTGTCCACAGCGGTGGAGGAGACCATCGCAAAGCGTCCGGTGGCCGAGGCCTCAAGGTCGTCGTAGAACGCCCGCGAGACATTGCGCAGGGTGGTGATGGCGCCGCGTTCCAGGAAGTCCCAGTCGTCGTCGCTCTGGTCCGTGATGCCCTTCGCGCCGCGCCAGCCGCCTACAAGGTGGATCACGCCGTCGACGGTGCGAGCTGCCCCCGACAGGCCGGCATGGACCGTCTCGCGCAGGGCGCGGACCTCGGCCAGGCTGGCCAGATCGCACACCACGGGCGTTACGCCCGAGCCGGCTGCTGTGGCGGCGGCTGCGATGCGGTCGCCGTCCGAGCCCACCGTAAACACCGTGTGGCCGGCATCGCGCAGAGCACGGGCGGCGGCGATCCCGGACGGACCGCTGCCGCCGGTGACCACGACGTTGAGGCCGGTGGCGGAACTCATGCCGCGTTCATGGCCCGGGTACCCGAGCCCGTGGCTGTGTCCGCGGCTGAGCCGGCTGTGATGCCGGCCGTCGACTCGATCACTGGACGCATCTTCTTCTCGAGCGCTTCGTAGAACATGGACAGCGGGAACTCGTCGTCGAGCACCTGGTCCGTCAGCCCGCGCGGCGGTCCGTCCAGCGGCAACGCGTCGGGTCCTTTGGCCCAGACGGAGGCCGGGTGGGGGGTGACGGTGCCGGAGACCAGCTCATAGGCAGCGAGCCAGTGGGCCGTCTTGGGCCGGTCGATCGAGCGCCAGTAGAGCTCCTCGATTTTGGCGCCGAGTTCAACCACGACGCCGGCAGCGGCGTCCCAGTCGATGCTGAGTTTGCTGTCGGTCCAGTGCAGGACGTGGTGCTGGTGCATCCAGGCGAAGAGCAGCTGCCCGCCGAGGCCGTCGTAGTTGCGGACGCGGCTGCCGGTGATGGCGAAGCGAAAGATACGGTCGAAGATTACGGCGTACTGGACGAGCTTGGCGTGCCGGCGAGCTTCCGGATCGGCGTGTTCGTCCTTTTCGATGTTCACGGATTCCCGGAACGCCGTCAGGTCGCAGCGCAGTTCCTCGAGCGAATAGAGGAAGAACGGCATGCGCTGCTTGATCATAAAGGGATCGAACGGCAGGTCCCCGCGCATGTGGGTGCGGTCGTGGATCAGGTCCCACATCACGAAGGTTTCCTGGGTGAGCTCCTGATCTTCGAGCAGGGCCGCCGCGTCCTCGGGCAGCTGCAGCGAGGTAATGTCCGCGGCAGCGCGCAGGACGCGCCGGAAGCGGGCTGCCTCACGGTCGGCGAAGATCGCGCCCCACGTAAACGTCGGGGTCTCCCGGACGGCCACGGTCTCAGGAAACAGTACGGCGGAGTTGGTGTCGTAGCCGGGTGTGAAATCGAGGAAACGGATCGGCACAAAAAGCCTGTTGGAGTAGTCGCCTGCTTCGAGTCCTTCGATGAACTCAGGCCAGATGACCTCGATCAGCACAGCCTCCACGAAGCGGTTGCTGCTGCCGTTCTGCGTGTACATCGGGAAGACCACGAGGTGCTGGAGACCGTTGATCCGGTGTTGCTGCGGTTGGAAGGCCTGCAGCGAGTCGAGGAAGTCCGGAACACCGAAGCCGGAACCGGCCCAGCGGTCGAAGTCTGCGACGAGAAGTTCCAGGTACCGGGCATCATGTGGAAAGGCCGGCGCCAGGGCGGAGACCGCAGCGGTAATGGTGTGGACATGCCCGGCAGCCGCTTCGTGCGCTGCGGTATCAGGGACGGATCCGTCCTGGACCTGAAGTGCCTGGAGCTCTGTCGCGGCGGCCTTGAGCCGGAGCCAGTCCCGGGCATCGGAACTGATCGGACCCGTTGTGGTGGTAGCAGTCGTAGTCATCATCGACAGGCGCCTTTCTGGTTGCTGTTAACGTCTACGGCGAGCGTAGCAAGCAAGCAGTATCTCTAATGCAAAAATGCCTTGAGAATAAGAAAGACTGTGGCATATGGTCCGGAAGCCCGCCCCAGCTACAGCACGGGACGGGCCTGCCGGTCCGGCGTCAGGCTCCGGCGTCGTCCGCGGGGACGAGCTTGAGGGAGACCGAGTTGATGCAGAACCGCTGGTCCGTCGGGTTGCCATAGCCTTCGCCCTCGAACACGTGGCCCAAATGGGAATCACAGTGCGCGCAGCGGACCTCCACACGTTCCATGCCCAGCGTGCGGTCATGGATATATCTGACGGTCCCGTCCGCCAGCGGAGCCCAGAACGAGGGCCAGCCGCAGTGCGAGTCGAACTTCTCCCTGCTGGTGAAAAGCTCGGACCCGCATGCCCGGCACTGATAGACGCCGGTGGCGTGGGTATCCCAGTACTCACCGGTGTACGGCCGCTCGGTGCCTGCCTGGCGCAACACACGGTATTCCTCGGGCGTCAGTTCCTGACGCCACTGCTCATCCGTTTTCGCTGTGACCGGGCCGGCGTCGGCTTCGCCCGACGTTTCAGTGCCCGACGTACCGGTGCCGGGCGTTTCCGGGACCGTGCCGGGGGTGCTGGTCACGTTCTCTGACTTCCTGCTGAAGATACTCATGCCTGCATAACGCTCAGGAGTCGCCGATAAATCCCGAACCGGCGTACAGATGGAGCACCGGCAGGCCGAGGCTGTCCTGGGCCTTGTTGGCCCAGTCAGTGTGGAAGGTATCGGCCAGGGCGTGCGGGCGGGTGACCACAACGGCCTGACCGGCACCGAGTTCCTTGACCTTGGCGACCAGCCCTTCCACGGGCTTGCCGTCCACGACTTCGCCCGTGACGCCTCCGCCGAGGCCCGCCAGCGCCGCGAGCGAGGCGGCGAGGGCCTCGGCGGCTTCGGCGCGCGCTTCCGCAGGGTCGGGGGACTGGGACGTCAGTTCTCGGAAGGCCTTCGCGATTTCCAGCATGGAGAGGTTCTCCAGAAAATCCACCAGAAGGTGCCGTTCGGTGTTGGCCGGGACCAGGACCACCAAGGGCGCGTCCCCTCCGGCCAGCAGAGTCTGGATGTTGACGCGGTCATCGGCGCCCAGGGGTTCTTCTGTCAAAATGACGATTGGATCACTCATGCCCCCAGCCTAGCCGTGCGCCACCGGCCCTGCACGGATATCGCCGGCGACGGCCCGGGCGCCTCCGACCCGCAGCAACTGCGGGCGGCGGCGCATGCAGGCGCCGATGACGGAGCTGCGCTGCAATTCAGTCAGAATGGTGCCATGGCATCATCGCTCCGGTTTCCGTCCGACACACTCCGCATCCCGCCCGCGCAGGGCGAAGGGACTCCCGAACGGGACGGCACCGCAGCCATTGTGCGCGGCAGTGCCAAATGGGCCGCGGCCGGCGCCATCGGCGGCGGCGCCGCGGCCGCCCTGCTCGCCGCCGGATCATCGGCACTGGCGCTGTACTTCGCCCGCCGCGTCATCACGCCCGCCTCGGAGCGGCCGCAGGACCAGGAAATTCTGGCGGTGATCCGGGAAGGGAACACGCAACAGGTGATCCTTGCCGCCACCCCGGACGCCACTCTGGAAGGCGTCTACGGATTGTTCTTCGACAATGGCCGCGGGCACGCCCGGATCGGGCGGATCGTGTCCTATTCCCCGGCCGAGCGCACCGTACTGCGCGAGGTTGAAGCGGTTTACAGCGGAGACCTCTCAGCCGCGCGGCGGGGATCCTGGAGCGGGACGATCCACCCTGATCCGGCCACGCTCGGTGTGCAGGCAGAAGACGTGCTGATTGAGGTCGACGGCGGAACGGCGCCGGCCTGGCTGGTGCGGGCTGCACCCGTGCCCGGTGTGGAGTCCGACGTGTGGGCGATCATGGTGCACGGGCGCGGGGCGTCACGGCAGGAAGGCCTGCGCGTCCTCGAAACGGCCGGAAAACTGGGCATGTCCAGTCTGCTGATCTCCTACCGCAACGACGGCCTGGCGCCCTCGGCCGCGGACGGACGCTACGGCCTGGGCTCCACGGAATGGCGCGACGTCGAGGCCGCCATTACCTACGCCCTCGGGCAGGGTGCGCGCGAGGTCGTGCTGTTCGGCTGGTCCATGGGCGGCGCGATCTGCCTGCAGACTGCCGACCTGTCGCGGCACCGGCAGGTCATCCGGGCACTCGTGCTTGATGCTCCGGTGATCAGTTGGGTCAACGTGCTGGCGCACCACGCGGAGCTGAACCGGATTCCCACGTCCGTGGGACGCTACGGGCAGGTGATGTTGGGCCATCGGCTGGGCCGCCGGCTGACCGGGCTGGCTGCACCGGTGAACTTCAAGGCGATGGACTGGATATCCCGGGCCGTTGAGCTGAGGACGCCGACCCTGATCCTGCACAGCGTCGATGACGAGTATGTCCCGTACGGCCCGTCGGCCAATCTGGCCGAGAAGAACCCCGAGATGGTCACTTTTGAGCCGTTCGACACCGCACGGCATACCAAGGAATGGAACGTGGATCCGGAACGCTGGGAACGGCTTGTCGCGGCCTGGCTCCGGCAGCAACTGGCGCCTCGGACGAACCCGGGCCAGTCCGGTCCGGGCGGAGTCCCGGGCCGGCCGGAAGCCTAGCGGCAGCAGTAACCAGCGGGTCTAGGCGGTTTCCCGGCCGTTGGCGATCCGGGCGGTACGGGCGCCGGTGAGCCGGATCAGTTCTTCCGGCGCCAGTTCGAGGTCAAGGCCGCGCCGTCCACCGGACACAAGGATGCTCGCCAGGCCCAGGGCGCTTTCGTCGACCACCGTGGGGGAGGACTGCCGCTGCCCGAGCGGAGAGATCCCGCCTAGCACATAGCCGGTGCGCCGCTGGGCGGCGGCCGGATCGGCCATGGCCGCCTTCTTGCCGCCCAGGGCCGCGGCCATCGCCTTCAGGTCCAGGGTCCCGCTCACCGGTACGACGCCGACGGCGGGCCTGCCGTCGACGTCGACCATCAGGGTCTTGAACACCCGGGCGGGGTCGACGCCGAGCACTGCCGCGGCTTCGGCGCCGTAGCTGGCCGCCGCCGGGTCATGGCTGTAGGGATGCGCGACAAAGGTAACGCCGGCAGCCGTGAGGGCGGCGGTGGCCGGAGTTCCCGGTGATGCCTGTCTACGGGCCATAGCCGGTGACGTCGAGGTCGAGCGTCAGGACAGGCCGGGCTGTCGACGGGCCGCCAGTTGGCGCTTGATCCGGCCCAACATCGCCGTCATGCCGCGCATCCGCAAGGGCGTGATGGCCCGGGTCAGGCCAAGGAGTTCGGGCATATCGTCCGGCACGGCCAGGATCTCCCGGACCGTGAGGCCATCGAGACCTTCGTGCAGCACACTGGCGAAACCGCGGGTGGTGGGGGCTTCCGGCGGCGCCTTGAAGAAGAGCCGGACGCGGCCGGAGTCACCGCCGTCGGCGGGCTCCAGCTCAAGGGTCAGGAAGAGCGGCGACTGGCATTCAACCACCTGCTCCATCAGCTCCGGATGGTCCTTGAGCCGTTCCGGCAGCTCGGGAAGCTGGCGGGAGAACTCCAGCAGCAATTGCAGCCGGTCTGCTTCGGTCAGGGCCTGGAAGTCGTCAACAATTTCCGCCAGCGCGGCGGGGAGGGCAGAAGTATTCATCACTCCCAGCTTACGCATGCCCGGCGATTGTGTCCCGGTCGCCAGCCCTCCCCGGAGGAACCGGACTACTTCGCGGCCGGAACCGTGCCGCGCTCGGCGCCCTTGACGATGGGAACGCGGACGGCGTTGCCCCATTCGGTCCAGGAACCGTCGTAGTTCCGGACCGTCTCGAAGCCCAGGAGGTATTTCAGGGCGAACCAGGTGTGGCTGGAACGCTCGCCGATCCGGCAGTAGGCCACGACGTCGTCGCCGGCCGTGAGCCCGGCTTCGTCGAGGTAGAGGGCCTCAAGCTCGGTCCGGTCGCGGTAGGTCCCGTCCTCGGCGGCAGCGCGGGCCCAGGGGATGGATGCCGCGGTCGGGATGTGGCCGCCGCGCAGGGCGCCTTCCTCCGGGTAGGCGGGCATGTGCGTGCGCTGGCCGGTGTACTCCTCGGTCGAGCGGACGTCGATCAGCGGATTGCCGAAGTGCGCCAGGACGTCCTCCTTGAAGGCCCGGATCGGTGCGTCGTTGCGCTCCACCACGGGATAGTCCCCGGGCGCCGGCACCGTGGTCTCGGTGCTGATGGCCCGGCCTTCGGCAATCCACTTGTCCCGGCCGCCGTCCAGGAGCCGGACATCCTCGTGACCGAAGAGGGTGAAGACCCACAGGGCGTAAGCGGCCCACCAGTTGGACTTGTCGCCGTAAATCACTACGGTGCTGTCACGGGAAATCCCTTTGGCCGCGGCCAGGGCGGCGAAGGCATAGCCCTCGACGTAGTCCCGGGTGACTTCGTCGTTGAGGTCCGTGTGCCAGTCAATTTTCACGGCGCCGGGGATGTGACCGGTCTCGTAGAGCAGGACGTCCTCGTCGGATTCCACGACCACGAGCTTCCCGCCGTCGAGTTCGCCGGCGTCGATGGCCGCGGCGAGCCACTCCGTGGAGACCAGCTTTTCGGGGTGGGCGTAGGCGGCGAACTTCTCGTTTTGCTCAACGGGGTACGGCATAGCGGTGGCCTTTCACTCGAACGGTCAGGAGGCCGGACGAAATCAAGCGCGGCGCCGGGCCTCATACCACCCTAGCCACGCCCCGCCACGAATACTCCCGTCTGGTCATACTCGGAAATGTGGCCTTTCTCACGCGTTCTCACCCGGGTACTGCTGCGGGAGTTGCTTTGATCGCGCCCGGGCCGGCATTCCCGGTATTCTTTGGGGGGACACGAGACCAGCAGAACGGACCCCCTTGGTACAGATTGAACAGCTCGCCGCGAGAACGCCGGCGGTTTCCGTGGATGAACTCCTCAATGGCTTCTATCCCTCGCCGCGTTTTGGCGCAGTGTCCTTTGACAGCTATCGGCCCGATCCGGCCCAGCCCAGCCAGGCTTACGCTGTCGAGGAGCTGGAAGGATTTGCCGCCGGCGTCGGCGCCCGGGACGGCGACGGGCTGTTCAAACGGCTCTTCGCCAAGAAGGACACCTCCCGGGCCGGGATCTATCTTGACGGCGGCTTCGGCGTCGGCAAGACCCACCTGCTCGCGTCGTTGTGGCACGCGGCCCCCGGACCCAAGGCGTTCGGCACCTTCGTCGAATACACCAACCTTGTCGGCGCGCTCTCCTTCCGCAAAACGGTAGATGCGCTGAGTCACTACAAACTGGTCTGCATCGATGAGTTCGAGCTCGACGATCCGGGCGACACCGTCCTGATGTCCCGGCTCATGCGTGAGCTCGCGGACGCCGGCGTGAAGCTGGCGGCGACGTCCAACACCCTGCCGGGCTCGTTGGGCGACGGCCGGTTCGCTGCCGTCGACTTCGCACGCGAGATCCAGGTGCTGGCGGACCAGTTCGACGTCGTCCGGATCGACGGTGAGGACTTCCGCCACCGCGGGCTGCCCGCGGCGCCGCAGCCACTGCGCAACGACGACCTGACGCACCACATGAAGTCCGAATTCGACGGCAAGACCGTGGCCCGCGATGAGTTCAGTACCCTCGTTCATCATTTGGCCGGCGTCCACCCGAGCCGCTACCGCCAGTTGCTCGACGGCATCGAAGGCGTCGTCTGGCAAAACGTGGAGACCATCACGGAGCAGTCCGTGGCGCTGCGCTTCGTGGTGCTGGCTGACCGCCTCTACGACAAGGACGTTCCGATCCTGGCCAGCGGGGTGCCCTTTGATCAGCTCTTCACCGAAGAGATGATGACCGGCGGCTACATGAAGAAGTACTTCCGTGCCGTCTCCCGGCTCACGGCCCTGGCCCGCGAAGGCCAGAACCACGAACCCTCCTAACCTCCGCTAAAGCAACGCGGGGTCACTTTTCGCCCATCCTGAGTCCTGGATGGGTGAAAAGTGACCCCGCGTTGGTATGTTGCGGGCGTTAAATGCCAGAGGTGCCGGCGCCGCCTCTCGGCGGGACCGGCACCTCGGTGACGAAATTGGGGCAGAGGCCCAGCTACCGGGTTTCCCCGGGGGCGGGACGCTCACCAGCGGGAGGTTCGTCGGCGATATGTTCGTCGGCGGCCGCCGTATCCGGCTTGCGGTCAACCTTGTCCACGAGCCTGGAAGCGCCCTGCTGTGCGGAATCGATCTTGTCGGCGTACTTGCCGCCGGTCTTGGAGTCGACGAAGTCGCCTGCCTTTTCGATCCCGTCCTTGATGGCTTGTTCGTTACCATCAACGAGTTGCTGAGCCTTGCCCTTCAGATTGTCAAGAAAACCCACGGGCACCTCCCTTCAGTCGTGGAGCCAGATCGCTCCCTGCGCTTTCGATCCTAGCCGCCTGTCAGGATCGTGCCAAGGCGAAGGTGGTGCGGTGAAGGACCGCAAGGGACCGGGGAAGGACCGCAGGGGCCGGGGAACAAAAAAAGCAGCTCCGGAGAGCTGCTTGATGTGGTGGGCGATACTGGGATCGAACCAGTGACCTCTTCCGTGTCAGGGAAGCGCGCTACCGCTGCGCCAATCGCCCGCAACCGGGATGATCCGGTGTGGATTTTTACAAAATCGAGAGCGGACGACGAGATTCGAACTCGCGACATCCACCTTGGCAAGGTGGTGCTCTACCAGCTGAGCTACGTCCGCATTTTTTGTTCCGTCCAGCCTGGCCGTCGAAACTCCATCAAGTAAGTTTCCTTACTCTGGTGGGCGATACTGGGATCGAACCAGTGACCTCTTCCGTGTCAGGGAAGCGCGCTACCGCTGCGCCAATCGCCCCTTGCATCCGGCCGGAACCGGAAACCAGGGTTTTCACCGAGGTGGGTACGGGATTCGAACCCGTGTATACGGCTTTGCAGGCCGCTGCCTCGCCTCTCGGCCAACCCACCGTGTAGACAGGATTCCGAAGAACCGTTGCCGTGACAGTGTCCTGCGAGCGGACGACGAGATTCGAACTCGCGACATCCACCTTGGCAAGGTGGTGCTCTACCAGCTGAGCTACGTCCGCAATGTTGGGTCAAAATTCCGCGCCGCAATCGGCATTTCCTCGCGTTCCAACGAGTAAGAACTCTATAGGAGGTTCCGGGAATCTACAAATCGAGGCAGCAAGCATTGCGCGGAAGACCCTTGGATCCTTGGTTTCTAGGGGTTTTTGCTAATTACAGGGTTGTAATTCAGCGCTTTAATCGGCTGGCCGTGACGTCCTGGTTCGAGGTCCCGTCCGTATCGAATTCCGAAGTGAGCGGGCAATCCGGGCTGTGAATGTGCCGAACCCCGGGAATGAGCCGGGCGGTTATCCGGTCAGGGGTCTTCCTGTGCCGTTCCAGGCGGTGTGTGTTTCCCACCGTGGAGGAGATCCATGTTCGCCTGCGGCCAGGCCGATTTCAAAAACCCGGCCGGGTGGGCTAGCATTCAATGTCGTTGGGGCGATTGGCGCAGTGGTAGCGCGCTTCGTTCACACCGAAGAGGTCACTGGTTCGAACCCAGTATCGCCCACCCACGAAATGGTCCGTCCCGCTCTTAGCGGGAGGGGCCATTTTTCGTTAACCCGTGTCCGTCCCGCTGTACGTCTGACCCGCTGAATGTCTGCCCTCCGTGAAAGAGTTCTTCCATGACCGCTCCGCTTCTTGCCCACGCCACCGACTATGGCCGGATGTACGCACGCTCCACCTCGGAGCAGTTCTCCGTCCCCTCCATCACGACGGTGATCGGTCAGCAGCCCCATGGCCTGGACGGCTGGTTCGGGTACATGGGAGCCAACAGCCTCGCCCAGGATCCCGCGCTTGCCGGGATCCTGGGGAGCCCGGCCAAATTGCGGCAGGCCGTCAGCCGTGCTGCCAAAGCTGCCGAAAGCTACCGGGATGACGCCGCCAAGCGAGGAGACCGGGTACACAATTACTGCGAGCAGGTCGCTCTGCGGGCGCTGGGCCGGCCGCACCTGATGAAGGAAACCCGGGAAGCTCTGGCGGCCAACGGCGAAGAGGCCTTCGCGGCACGCTTCGATGAGTGGTGGGAGCTCTTTCAGGTCGAACCGATCGCACCGGAGATCACGGTCTGGAATGCGAGCGTCGGCTATGCGGGCACCCTGGACCTCGTGGCTCGGATCAACGGCCGTACCTGCCTGATCGACTACAAAACCAAGGGCACCAGCCGTGACGGCACCGTCAAACCGCTTGATGACAAAGTCGTGATGCAGCTCGTTGCGGGGATGAAGGCCGAGGAAAGCCTCGTGGATCCCATAGCGGGGGAGTGGGAGGCCTGGCAGCATGGCGACTCGCCCATCCTGCTCGCTGTGGCGGTGGGCGAGACCGAAGTCCGTCCGCAGCGGGCGAACCCGGACGTGCTGAAGCACCACTGGTGGAAGTTCTGTGCGCTCCGCCGCGTCTGGGAAATGTCAGCGGACACCGCCGCGGCCGGAGCGGCACTGCTTCCGCTCGCACCGCCCGTTCACCGCTAGGAACCCTCCGGGCAGCGGGGCCGGACGGACCGCCGGGGCCGAAGCGGCCAGGAGCTACTAAACTGGACAGGATCCCGTAGCCGCCGACCGTGAGGACAGATGACACATGGCCATTTTGAATATCCGCATTATCGGGGATCCTGTGCTGCGCACAGTCGCCGATCCAGTGACGGAATTCGGGCCTGACCTGGCGAAGCTTGTGGCCGACATGATCGAGACCATGGAAGACGTTGAGGGCGCAGGCCTTGCCGCGCCCCAGATCGGCGTCAGCCAGCGCGTCTTCACCTACCGCATTGGCGGAGTCGAAGGGCACATCATCAACCCCGTGCTGGAGAACAGCGAGGACTTCCAGCCGGACCAGGTTGAAGGCTGCCTGTCCATCCCCGGGCTGGGCTTCCCGGTCCGGCGCTACCGCAGCACCCGGGTCACCGGCGTTGACGTCAACGGCAACCCGGTCGAGATCGACGGCGAAGGGATGCTGGCCCGCTGCTTCCAGCATGAAAACGATCACCTGGACGGTGTCCTCTACACGGACCGGCTCGACGGCGAGGACCGCAAGGCCGCACTGCGGGCCATCCGGAACGCCAACTATGACGCCATCACGGAGCAGACGACGGCGAAGCGCGCCAAGACCGTCGGCTCCAGTTTTGGTGGCGGTGCGTTTGGTGGTTCGCCGGGCGGCGCTTTCGGAAAGACCCAGTGAGGGTCCTTTTTGCCGGCACCCCGGCCGTCGCCGTGCCGTCCCTGGATGCCCTGGTCCGGGCCGGGTTCGACGTCGTCGCCGTCCTCACCCGTCCGGACGCCACGCTGGGACGCAAGAGAGTCCTGACGCCGTCGCCCGTTGCGGCGCGCGCCGGCGAGCTCGACATCCCGGTCATCCACGCCACAAAGGTCGACGACGGCGTCACCGCCCGGATCGCCGATGCTGAACCCGACGTCGCCGCGATCGTCGCCTATGGCGGGCTCATTCCCCGCGGGGCCCTGGCCGTTCCCCGGCACGGCTGGGTCAACCTGCATTTTTCCCTGCTGCCGGCCTGGCGCGGGGCGGCACCCGTGCAGCGGTCGATCATCGCCGGCGACGACGTCACCGGCGCCGTGACGTTCCTCCTCGAAGAGGGCCTGGACACCGGCCCGGTCTTTGGCACCCTGACCGAGACAGTGCGCCCGGATGATACCTCCGGGGCTCTCCTGGAGCGACTGTCCCACAGCGGAGCCGTGCTGCTGGCCCAGACATTGTCCGCGATCGAAGCCGGCCAGGCGGCCGCCGTGCCGCAGCAAGGCGATGTCAGCCTGGCACCGAAACTCAGCCTTGAGGATGGCCGCCTCGATTGGCGGCAGCCGGCACTCGCCATCAGCCGGCGGGCCCGCGGCGTCACGCCGGAACCCGGAGCCTGGACCATGCTCGAGGGCCAGCGGGTCAAGCTGGAGCCCGTCCTGCCCCGGCCGGAAGCGGCCGCCCTGCCGCCCGGTGAACTGGCCATGAACGGGAAAACCGTGTTGGTGGGAACCGGCTCGCACCCCGTGGAACTTACCCGGATGCAGCCGTCCGGGAAAAAAATGATGACCGCCGCCGACTGGGCGCGCGGACAGGCAACACTTGAAAGCGTGGTGTTCGAATGAGCGACTCAGGAACCAACGGCAGCGGCCGCGGTGGGGGCCCCCGGCAAGGCGGACAAAGCTCCGGCCGGAGCGGCAGCCACCGCGATGCCAAGGGCCGGGAGCGCAACCGCGGTCCGCGCACGTTTACCGACAACGCCCCGTCCCAGCGCACGCGCCGCGCAGATCCGGCCCGGCTGGTGGCCTTCGAGGTGCTGCGTGCCGTCGCGTCCGAGGACGCCTACGCGAACCTGGTGCTGCCCGCACGGATCCGGCATCACGGGCTGGACAAGCGCGACGCCGGCTTCGCCACCGAACTGAGCTACGGCGCCCTCCGCGGCCAAGGCACCTATGATGCCGTCCTGGCCCGGTGCGTGGACCGCCCGCTGGACCAGCTCGACCCCGCGATCCTGGATGCCCTGCGGATCGGCGCGCACCAACTGCTGGCCATGCGGGTCCCGGCACACGCCGCCCTGGATCAGACCGTGGGCCTGGCCCGTGCCGTCATCGGCGCCGGACCATCAACTCTCATCAACGCCGTGCTCCGCAAGGTTTCCGCGCGCAGCCTCGAGGAATGGCTGGAACTGCTCCTCAGCGAGGAAACCGACGAAACCCGGATCGCCTCGACCCGGTACGCCCACCCGGAATGGATCGTCAGGGCGCTCCGGCAGTCGCTCGTCGCGCACGGCCGGCCGGTCGCTGAGATCAACGATCTGCTCGCGGCGGACAACGCGGCGCCGGTGGTCAACCTGGTGGCCCTGCCCGGGCTTGGCAGCCTGGACGAGGCCCTCGAGGGAGGCGCGACCCCGGGGGAGCTGGTGGCGGATTCCGCGCTTTCGAGCGGTGGCGACCTTGGCCGGCTCGCCTCGGTGCGCGAGGGCAGCCTGCGGGTCCAGGACGTCGGTTCGCAGCTGGTGGCCCGGGCGATGGCCGCCGTCGACCTCGGCGACAGGACCACGCGCAGCAGCGGTGCCGCTGACGGCGGCGAGCGATGGCTGGACCTGTGCGCCGGACCCGGCGGCAAGGCCGCCCTGCTCGCAGCCCTGGCACGGCAGCAGGGCGCGCACCTGCTCGCCAACGAATCCGCGCCGCACCGGGCCAAACTGGTCCGCCAGGCCCTCTCCGCGGTACCCGAGGAGGGCTGGTCCGTCCGGACCGGCGACGGCCGCGAGATGGGGGCCGAACAGCCCGAAAGCTTCGACCGCGTCCTCGTGGACGTGCCGTGCACCGGGCTCGGTGCGCTTCGCCGCCGACCGGAGTCACGGTGGCGGCGTACCCCTAAGGACCTCGTGGACCTGGGCCCGCTGCAGCGCCAGCTGCTCAAGTCCGCGCTGGACGCGGTCAAACCCGGCGGCGTCGTCGCCTATGTGACGTGCTCGCCGCACCCGGCGGAAACCACCGCCGTCGTCAGCGACGTCCTGCGCAAACGCGAAGACCTCGAACTCCTCGACGCCGGCGCGGTGCTGGACAGCGTGAGCCTCACCGGCGGACTGGATGCCGGGCACGACCTCACGGCCCAGCTCTGGCCGCATGTGCACCAGACGGATGCGATGTTCCTGGCGCTCATCCACAAAAAGGCCTGAGCCGCCCCGGGCCGGCCACCGGTCCGCCCGGCCACGCCACCAGCCGCACCGTCCGCTGCACCGTCCGCTGTACCGCAGACCCCGAACAGTAGAACGCAAAGGAACCCGATGGCCCAGTGCTGCATTAACCCGAGCATCCTCTCCGCAGATTTTGTGAACCTTCAGGCGGAACTGAACCGCATCAGCAACGCTGACGCTGTGCACGTGGACGTGATGGACAACCACTTTGTGCCCAACCTGACGATCGGGCTGCCCGTTGTCCAGCGTATCCAGGCCGTTAGCCCGGTCCCGTTGGACGCCCACCTGATGATTGCGGACGCGGACCGCTGGGCGCCCGGGTTCGCCGACGCCGGACTCGCGTCGGTCACGTTTCACGCCGAGGCTTCGATCGCGCCGATCAAGCTCGCCCGCGAACTCAGGGCCCGGGGCGCCAAGGCAGGCATGGCGCTACGGCCCGGCACGCCCGTGGAGCCTTACCTGGACATGCTGGCCGAACTGGACATGCTCCTGATCATGACCGTGGAGCCAGGCTTTGGCGGTCAGTCCTTCCTGGATCTGACGCTCCCCAAGATCCGCCGCGCCCGCGCTGCAATCGACGGCTCGGGGATCGGTGTGGCGCTGCAAGTCGACGGCGGCATCACCGAAGAGACGATTGTGCGCGCCGCCGAGGCCGGCGCCAACGTGTTCGTGGCCGGCTCAGCGGTCTACGGGGCTGACGACCCGGCGGCCGCCATCGAGCGGCTCCGAAGCGCAGGTTCGCGCTAACCGTTTTGGCAGCCCGTTGACCATTTTTGAAAGCCCGTTGACGGGTTGCGGAAACCCCGCAACGGCGACGCCGGCGGTAACGTCAGGGGGAATGTCCCGCCATCGCGCCGGGTTGTGTCAGAATAAAAACACACATACGTGCTCCGGGGTCGGTGTAAGTCCGAACCGGCGGTGACAGTCCGCGACCCGCGAGCCGGTGCTTTCCTTCGGGAAGGATGCCGGCAGACGGTTGAACCGGTGAAATTCCGGTACCGACAGTTAAAGTCTGGATGAGAGAAGCACGTACGGCTTTTTCGGTGGTGCCATTGAGGCTCCGCCGCACTGCGCTGTCGTATGCCCCGGAGCCATCGCGGTTCTTGAGGGAAGGAACGACACACGCATGGACGTGCTTCACGGCGACTCCACCGGTTTCAGCGCCGCCGAAGTTACGGCGATGGGCGCGGCACTGGCTGCCGCCGCACTGGGGCCGCGGGGGGCCAATCCGCTGGTGGGCGCTGTCATCCTCGCCGCAGACGGGACACCACTCGTCACCGGGTACCACCGCGGGGCCGGCACGGCCCACGCGGAGGCTGATGCGGTGAACCAGGCCGTCGCCGCAGGCATGAACCTCAGCGGCGCCACCATCGTGGTAACCCTTGAGCCCTGCAACCACACCGGCCTCACCGGCCCCTGTGCCCAGGCGATCATCGATGCCGGGATCACTGACGTCATCTACGCCGTCGACGATCCCCATGATCCGGCTGCCGGCGGCGCGGGGACGCTGCGCTCCGCCGGCGTCAGGGTCCGATCCGGTCTGGCGGCAGACGCCGCCCTTGCGCTGAACCGGCGATGGTTTGACGCCGTCGCGGCGGGGCGGCCTTTCGTCACGCTGCATATCGCGCAGACCCTCGACAGTCGGATCGCCGCGAGCGACGGCACCAGCCAGTGGATCTCCAGCCCGGAATCCCTGGCCGACAACCACGCACTGCGCGGCCGGATCGATGCCATCCTGGTCGGCACGCAGACCGTCCTCGTGGACGACCCCCGGCTCACGGCCCGGAACGCCGCTGGCGAAACGGCGGGCAAGCAACCGCTGCGCGCCGTGATGGGGCACCGGGCAATCCCCGCCGATGCGGCCATCCACGGCGACGACGGCAACGTCCTGCACCTTGCCACCCACGATCCGAGCGAGGCCCTGGATCAACTGTTCGACGCCGGCGTGCGGCACCTCATGGTGGAGGGCGGCTCACGGATTCTGAGCGCCTTCCTTGGCGCCGGGCTCGTCGACGAACTGATCGTCTACCTGGCGCCCACGCTTCTTGGCTCCGGCACACCGGCACTGGACGATCTCGGCATCGGCACGCTGGCGAACGCCCAGCGCTGGGCCTGGGATCAAGCCTCCGGCGGCGCCGTCCAGGTGCTTGGCCGGGACCTCCGGCTGCACTTGAGCCCTGAATTCACGCCCACAGCCGGCGTCGGCCGGGCCGAAACCGCCAGCCGCGCCGCCGCAGTAACCGCCAGCCGCGCCGCCGCAGTAACCGGAACCACCGCCGCAGACGCAACGGGCACCGACGCTGTCACCGCCACGATTTTCGATTCCATCCCGCACCGTCCCGGTGCGGCTACCGCCCCAGGAGGCTACTGATGTTCACCGGAATTATTGCCGAACAGGGAAAGGTGCTGTCCGTTGAGCGCAACGGCGACATCAGTGCCACGCTCCGGCTCCACGCCCCCGGATCCACCGACGGGCTTGCCCTGGGCGGCTCCATCGCCGTCAACGGCGTGTGCCTCACAGCCACCACAATTGACGGCCGGGACTTCAGCGTGGACGTGATGGGTGAAACCCTGACCCGCAGCACCATCGGCGAGCTGGCAGTCGGCGATCCGGTCAACCTGGAGCGCTGCGTTCCGGCGGGCGGCCGGCTCGACGGGCACGTGGTGCAGGGCCACGTCGACGGCGTCGGGGAACTGCTGGAGCGTGAAGCGCTCGGCAACTGGGACCGGCTCCGGTTCGGTGTGCCGGCCGGCCTCGCCCGCTACATCGCCGAGAAGGGCTCAATAGCCGTCGACGGCGTCTCCCTGACAGTCACCGCAGTCAGCCCGGCCGCCGAGCCTGCGCCGTGGTTCGAGGTAGGACTGATTCCCACCACGCTGGCCGAAACCGGTCTCGGCGCGAAGGACGCAGGGTCCCGCGTTAACCTCGAAGTCGACGTGCTTGCGAAGTACACCGAGCGGCTGCTCGCGTTCTCCACGGCCGCCGCCGGGGGAGCGGCACACCGCGGGGAGGACGCAGCATGAGCCTCGTCAAAGAACCCCGGCCCGAGGCCATGGCCACGTCCGTCCTGGACCCAATCGAAGCGGCCGTCAGCGCCATAGCTGCAGGCCGGCCGGTCCTCGTCGTCGACGATGAAGATCGCGAAAACGAAGGCGATATCATCTTTGCCGCCCAGCACGCGACGCCGGAGCTGATGGGCTGGACCGTGCGGCACAGCTCGGGAGTCATTTGCGTCCCGCTCGAGGCCGGGCGGGCCGATGCCCTGGCGCTGCCGCCGATGGTCGCCGTCAACGAAGACGCCAAGGGCACCGCCTATACAGTCTCCTGCGACGCGGCCGTCGGAGTCAGCACCGGAATTTCCGCCACGGACCGTGCTTTGACGGCCCGGATTCTTGCCGATCCCGGGAGCCAGCCGACATCCCTGACCCGACCCGGGCATGTTTTCCCGTTGCGCGCCGTTAACGGTGGTGTGCGGCAACGTCCCGGCCACACCGAGGCGGCAGTGGATCTGTGCCGGCTCGCCGGCCTGGAGCCTGTGGGAGTAATTGCAGAACTGGTGTACGACAACGGAGAGATGATGCGGCTGGACGGTCTTCGCAGCTTCGCTATTGAGCATGGCTGCCCACTGATCTCGATCAAGGATCTGGTGGCCTACCTCGATGACGCACAGCGCGGCGGTCCTGCCCTGGATCAGGTTTGATGGAGGAGCGAAAAATGACGACTACCGGGATCCAGGAAGACATTGACGCGGACCAGCGCCCGCACCCGGTCAGCGGCGGACCCTTGGTCCAGCTGCCGACCGCTTACGGCGACTTCGTGGCCCAGGCCTGGACCGATCTGGTCACCGGTGCTGAGCACCTTGCCGTCAGTTCACCGGTGCCGCCGGCCGATGGCAGGGCACCGCTCGTGCGTCTGCATTCGGAGTGCCTGACCGGAGACGTGTTCGGTTCCTACCGCTGCGACTGCGGTGAACAGCTGGCCTATGCGCTTGAGATGATCAACGAGTTCGGCGGCACACTGCTGTACCTGCGCGGCCAGGAAGGCCGCGGCATCGGCCTCGCGAACAAGATTAAGGCCTACGCACTGCAGGAAGCCGGCTTTGACACCGTGGAAGCCAATGAGCAGCTGGGATTGCCCATCGATGCCCGCACCTACCATGCCGCCGGGCAGATTTTGGTGGAGATGGGTCTCCACGAGGTGCGCCTCCTGAGCAACAACCCGGTCAAACAGGACAGACTCGCGGAGGCCGGCGTCCTGGTGGTGGAGATGGTTCCCACCGAAGTACCCTCCCGTGATCAGAACATCCGCTACCTGCAGACCAAGAAGGACCGGATGGACCACCGGCTGGTCCTCGACGTCCAGACTGCCGCTAACGGCGTTGCGCACGAACAAGACTGACTGCCTGAAACCCGACGACGTCGGCAATTTCGCACCGCTCCTCCGGAGCATTCTCCCGAGCACCAACACCCAGACCAAGAAATACAGACCTAGAGCAAGGAAATCCGCATGAGTGGACACGGCGCACCCCAGATCGACCTGAGCACCTTCAAATCCGAAGAGACGTCGGCGCTGAAGCTGGCCATCGTGGCCGCGAGCTGGCACACCACGATTATGGACGGCCTGCTGGCCGGGGCCATGCGCGCTGCGAAGGAGGCCGGCATCAGCGAACCGACCGTCCTGCGCGTGCCCGGTACCTTTGAGCTCCCCGTGGCCGCGGCGCGGCTGGCACCGCACTTCGACGCGGTCGTGGCACTCGGCGTCGTTATCCGCGGCGGCACCCCGCACTTCGAGTACGTCTGCGAGGCGGCCACCCTGGGTCTCACTGAGGTCAGCGTGCGCACCGGCGTCCCGGTGGGCTTCGGCGTCCTCACCTGCGACACCGAACAGCAGGGCATTGACCGGGCCGGGCTGCCCGGTTCCACCGAGGACAAGGGACACGAGGCGGTCACGGCAGCCCTGGCCACCGCCGTGACGCTGCGCCAGTACAGCTGACCCGGGTGTGTAATCCGTCACATCGCGGGCGTCATGCTGGGGCCCGGCAGGCGCGGTCCGGCCGTAAGCAAGTAGGCTGGTGGGCGTGAAGAATTTCGAGTCGCTGTTCGCAGAACTGAGTGAAAAGGCAGCCGCACGCCCCGAAGGCTCCCGCACCGTCGCCGAACTGGATTCCGGAGTCCACGGCATCGGCAAGAAAGTCGTGGAAGAAGCAGCCGAAGTGTGGATGGCTGCCGAGTATGAATCCGACGAAGCCGCGGCGGAGGAGATCTCCCAACTGCTCTATCACCTGCAGGTTCTGATGCTCGCCAAGGGACTCAGCCTGGAAGACGTTTACAAGCATCTCTAGCCGCGCCGCACCGGCTGGTGCACGGAGTTACCCGTGGACCAACCTGTGCCTTGCGTGGCCACAGTGCCTGCACTTCACTTCCTAACCCAAGAGAGATCTTCCCCATGCTTAGAGTTGCCGTCCCGAACAAGGGATCCCTGTCCGAAGCCGCCTCCGCCATGCTCGCCGAAGCCGGTTACCGGCAGCGCCGCGACACCCGCGAACTGGTCATGCTGGACCCTGATAACGACATCGAGTTCTTTTTCCTCCGCCCGCGCGACATTGCCGTGTACGTCGGCCAGGGCACGCTCGACGTTGGCATCACCGGCCGCGACCTGCTCCTCGACGCCGAAGTGGAAGCCGAGGAACTGCTGCCCCTGGGCTTCGCGGCGTCCACATTCCGCTTCGCCGGCCCGGTCGGGGATTTCGCCTCCGTCGAGCAGCTTGAAGGCAGACGGCTCGCGACCAGCTACGACGGACTGCTGCGGGGCTACCTGGCCGAGCGCGGCATCAATGCGACGGTAATCCGCCTCGACGGCGCCGTGGAGTCGTCCGTGCGGCTCGGTGTCGCCGATGCGATTGCCGACGTCGTCGAAACCGGAAACACCCTCAGGGCCGCCGGGATGGAGATCTTCGGTGAGCCGATCCTGCGCTCCGAGTCGGTATTGATTGGCCGCAAGGGTGAGCGGAACGCCGCTGCCGAGGTGCTGGTCCGCCGGCTTCAAGGCGTCCTGGTAGCCCGCCAGTACGTGATGATGGACTACGACATCCGCAAGGAGCTCGTCGAACAGGCCGCCCAACTCACCCCGGGCCTCGAATCGCCCACGGTTTCGCCGCTGCGCGACTCCGATTGGGTGGCCGTCCGCTCCATGGTCCCCAAACGGCAAACCAACCGGATCATGGACGAACTCTACGACCTCGGCGCGCGCGCCATCCTGGTCAGCAGCATTCACGCCTGCCGGATCTGAGTCCCGCACTCCACCGGAACCCCTCCAGCAAACTTCAGGAGACATCATGACAGTTGCCGTGCGCGTCATTCCGTGCCTGGACGTCGACGCCGGCCGCGTCGTCAAGGGCATCAATTTCGAAGGACTGCGCGACGCCGGAGACCCGGTGGAACTGGCGCACCGCTATGACAACGGCGGCGCCGACGAGCTCACGTTCCTTGACGTCACGGCTTCCTCGGGTAACCGGGAAACCACGTTCGACGTCGTCCGCCGCACCGCCGAGGAAGTGTTCATCCCGCTGACAGTAGGCGGAGGCGTGCGCGGCGTGGCCGAAGTGGACAAACTGCTGCGCTTTGGCGCGGACAAGGCAGCCATCAACACCGCTGCTGTGGCCCGGCCCGACGTGATCGATGAGATCACCCGGCACTTCGGCGCCCAGGTCCTGGTGCTGTCCCTGGACGCGCGGCGCACCCGGCCCGGGTCCGCGCCCACTCCGTCGGGCTTCGAGGTCACCACGCACGGTGGCCGCAAGGGCACCGGGATCGATGCGATCGCGTGGGCCAGGGAAGCTGCCGACAGGGGAGTGGGCGAAATCCTGCTCAACTCGATCGACGCCGACGGCACCAAGGACGGCTTCGACCTGGAACTGATCCGGCTGGCCCGGGCGGCCGTAAAGGTCCCGCTCATCGCCTCCGGAGGCGCCGGTAAGCCCGAGCACTTCCCGCCTGCCGTCGCTGCCGGCGCGGATGCCGTCCTGGCGGCGTCGGTGTTCCACTTCGGCCCGATCGACGCAATCGGACAGGTCAAAGCCGCGATCCGCGCGGCCGGCTTCGAAGTCCGCTGACCGCCCACCTTAAAGCGACGCGGGGTCACTCCTCGCCCGTCCCGGAAGGGATTATGGGCAGGAAGTGACCCCGCGTTGTTTGGTGCAGGCGGTTAGAGGCCGACTTCGGCTGACTGGAGGAGCGCGACGGCGTCCGGCTGCCCTTCAAATGTCACGAGGGCGTGGCCGGTGCGGCCGTGGGCGTGCATCAGGAGTTCGCCCGGTTCCCCGACAATGGCCACAGAGACGGGGGCCCGCTTGGCGACGTGCCGGGGGCCGGACGGGTTGACCAGCACAATCCCAAGATCGACGCCGCGGTACAGGATGGCCGCGCGCTTGACGAGTTCGTCCCACAACGCGTCCGAATACTCTTCATCCAACGCGCGGGGAGCCCACCGGTCCACGGCGCGCCTGACATCTTCGGTGTGGACAAAGTATTCGATCAGGTTGGAGCTTTCATCCAGCGCCTTGATCTTCAGCGGGGAGAGCCGGGGCGGGCCGGACCGGAAGTCGGCAACCAGTTTGGCGTATGCGTCCGGGGCCTTCAGCTTGGCGGCGAGCTTCTCCGTGGCTTGGTCCGAGGCTTTCGAAAACCCCTTGATCAGCAGCCCCAGACCGACCGCAGCCTTGCGTTCCCGCAAGTACAGGTGCGCGGCAAGATGCCGCGTCTGCCAGCCCTTACAGAGCGTGGCAGAGTCGGGGCCGGCCGCCAGCAGGGTTTCGGCCAGGACTTCTCGGGACGGATCGACGAAATGCATCACTTGTGAAACTAGCACGAGACGCCCGGACTTGCGCACCGGAACCGCCGTAATTGCGGCGGAGACTTCCGGGGGGCGCCGGGAATCCCGGCAGAATAACGATCGCCGCGGTGCGGCTCCTTCGAGCGCCATCGGCAGGCACTAGACTTGATCTGATGTCTGAGCAGCCTGCCCCCGCCCCCAGCCCAACCTCCAGCCCTGCGACCGCCGGTGCGGCGGAGCACGACAGCCGGCTTCCTGCCCGGCTCGCGGAGACCCTGAAAAGGGACAGCGCCGGCCTCGTGGCCGCCGTCGTGCAGCAATACGATACGCACGAGGTGCTGATGCTGGGCTGGATGGATGATGAGGCCCTGCACCGAACCCTGACCAGCGGGCGCGTCACCTTTTATTCACGCTCCCGGCAGGAATACTGGCGCAAGGGCGATACCTCCGGGCATGTCCAATGGGTGAAATCAGTTGCGATCGATTGCGACGGAGACGCCCTCCTGGTCCGGGTCGACCAGATCGGCGCGGCGTGTCACACCGGGACACGGACCTGCTTCGAAGGCCGGGACCTCGACGCCGTCGTCGGCCCGGGCGCCTGAGCGCACCGGCCCCGCCTCACCACCCCCACCTCATAGACCACAGACAGAACAGGCGGAAACCACAGCCATGCAGGACCTTGGAATCATCAGCCCGGGCCTGGAAGAGTTCCGTGAACTCGCAGGTCACAGCCGTGTTATCCCCGTCCGGCTCAAGGTTCTGGCTGACTCGGAGACGCCAATCGCGTTGTACCGCAAGCTGGCCCAGGGCCAGCCGGGGACGTTCCTGATGGAATCCGCGGCTGTCGGCGGCTCCTGGTCCCGGTACTCCTTCATTGGTGCGCGCTCCCGGGCCACCCTCACGACCAAAGACGGCCAGGCTCACTGGCTTGGTGAGCCTCCCGTCGGTGTGCCACGGGACGGCAGCCCTGTGGACGCCGTCCGGGATACTGTCGCAGCCCTCCGCACGGACCGCTTCGACGGCCTCCCGCCCTTCACCTCCGGGCTGGTCGGATTTCTTGGCTGGGAAACTGTCCGGCACTGGGAGAAGCTGACCAGCCCACCCGAAGACGACCTCCAGTTGCCGGAGATGGCGCTCAACCTCGTCACGGACATGGCGGTGCACGACAACATGGACGGCACTGTGCTCCTGATCGCCAACGCGATCAACTACGACAACAGCTCCGACAGGGTCGACGACGCGTGGCACGACGCCGTCGCCCGACTGAAAGAACTGCTGGCGAAGATCAGCGCCCCGGTGCAGCAGCCTGTCTCGGTGCTCGACGACGAAGCACTCGATTTCGCGTCCAGCGTCCAGGAACGCTGGGACGAGTCGAAGTACCTGGCCGCCCTGGACCGGAGCAAGGAGGCAATCGTCGACGGCGAGGTCTTCCAGGTGGTGGTTTCGCGGCGGTTCGAAATGGAATGCGGGGCCGATCCGCTGGATGTCTACCGCGTGCTGCGGAACACCAACCCGAGCCCGTACATGTATATCTTCAGCCTCGAAGACGCTGACGGCCGGCAATATTCGATCGTCGGTTCCTCACCCGAAGCCCTCGTGACTGTCACAGGTGAGGAAGTCATCACCCACCCCATCGCCGGATCCCGGCCCCGCGGCAAGACCGTCGAAGCGGACAAGGCGCTGGCCGAGGAACTGCTGGCCGACGAAAAGGAACGGGCGGAGCACCTGATGCTGGTGGATCTGTCCCGCAACGATCTGTCCAAGGTCTGCGTCGCCGGATCCGTGGATGTCACCCAGTTCATGGAGGTGGAGAAGTTCAGCCACATCATGCACCTCGTCTCCACTGTCGTGGGCGAATTGGCGCCAAAGGCGACCGCCTACGACGTCCTCAAGGCGACGTTTCCGGCCGGAACGCTGTCCGGCGCGCCGAAGCCCCGGGCCCTGCGCTTGCTGGACGAACTTGAACCCCACCGCCGCGGAATCTACGGCGGGGTGGTGGGATACCTGGACTTCGCCGGGGACCTGGATATGGCGATCGCGATCCGTTCAGCCCTTCTTCGGGAGGGCCGGGCGTATGTGCAGGCCGGCGGCGGGATCGTGGCCGATTCCGTGAATCCCACCGAAGCCGAAGAAACGGTCAACAAAGCGGCCGCACCTCTCCGGGCCGTCCATACTGCCGGCTCGCTGCGAAATATCAATGCCGACTCGGTGCGGGTCGCCGGCGACGCCAATGCCGACGACGCCAACGCCGGTCCCGCCGGCGCGATCAGTTGATGAGCTCACCGGTCCGACCGGCCACACCCAGCTGGGCGCGCAAGTCCACTGTGGTCCTGACCATTGCCGCGTTCGCCCTGGCCGTGTTCGGCGCCACAACCCAGACGTGGCTCACAGTCCACCTCGATCCCGCTCAACTCGGAACGGCCGCCGCCAGCCAGGCGGGCCTGCAGGTGCAGGGCAGCCAGGCCGCCACCGCGGTGACCGCCCTGGCCCTGGTCGCCCTCGCCGGCGGCCTGGCCGCCTCAATCGCAGGCCGGATCGCGCGCTGGATCGTCGCAGCCATCATCGTCCTCGCCGCCGCGGGTATCGTCAGCGCCGCAGCGATCGTGCTCGCGAATCCGCTGGCCGCGGCGCAGGGGTCAATCGCCGCCGCGACCGGAATCAGCGGCGGCACCGCCACAGTGGACGTCTCGGCGTTTCCGGTAATTGCCGTCATCGCCGGGGTCCTGCTGGGGGCGGGTGCGCTGGCGCTGATACCCGCAGGCCGGTACTGGAAAACCCGCACCAAATACGACACCGCCATCGCCACCGCAGCGGGCAAGGCACACCCGGCCGCGCAGCCGGACGAGATAGACAGCTGGGACCGGCTCTCACGCGGCGACGATCCCACCTGAGTCGACGCGGGCGCGGCCAAAGTCGCCGCCAATAAATGGCAGAATATAATGCAGTATTCATCCTGAGGAGATTCCAATGAGCAAAGTCACTGTTTCCGCACCGAAGCCCGCCGCCGGAACCGGCGTCTACGACCACATCAACCACGCCGAGCCGAGCGGACACGGCAACAGCCCAGCCGCGTGGACCTGCGTCATCGTGATGCTGGTCGGCGCCCTCATTGCCTCCATCGCCTTCGTCATCGCCAACACCCCCATTTTCATTGTGGGTTCAGCCATCATGGTGATCGGTCTCATCGTCGGCTGGATCATGCGCAAAGCCGGCTACGGCGTCGGCGGCAGCAAGCTGACGAACTCCGGCCACTAGGCGTGAGCGTTCTCGACGACATCAATGCCGGTGTCAAGGAGGATATGGAGGCCCGTCGGCGGCTCGTCACGCTCGCAGAGCTGAAGGAGCGCGCCGCGGCAGCCGAGCCGGCACTTGACGCCTGGATGGCGCTCGGCGGTCCCCTCGAGCAGCGGGACGAGCTGAAAGTCATTGCCGAAATCAAACGGCGCAGCCCGTCCAAAGGCGACCTGGCCGGAATCGCCGATCCGGCGTCGCTGGCCGTGGAGTACGCCGACGGCGGTGCCTCAGTCATCAGCGTCCTGACCGAACAGCGCCGCTTCAACGGTTCGCTCGACGACCTCGACGCCGTCCGGGCGGCCGTCAACATCCCGCTGCTACGCAAAGACTTCATGCTCGACGAGTACCAGATCTGGGAGGCCCGGGCCCACGGCGCGGACCTGATCCTGCTGATCGTGGCCTCGCTGTCCGACGCGCAACTGCAGGAGTTCAGCGCCCTCAGCCGCGAACTCGGCATGAACGTGCTCGTGGAGACGCACACGGCGGAGGAAGTTGAACGGGCGGTCGCTGCGGAGGCGCGCATCATCGGGGTGAACATGCGGAACCTTAAGACGCTCGACGTCGACCGCTCGGTGTTCGCCGGACTCGCCGGCAGCATCCCGGCCGGCGCCCTCATCGTCGCCGAGTCCGGTGTGCGCAGCGCCGCGGACGTCCGGGATTACGCCGCGCAGGGGGCCAACGCGATCCTGGTCGGTGAAGCCCTTGTCAGCGACGCGACGCCGCGCGAACGCATCGCTGAATTTATGGCCGTCGGAACGCGCGAAATCGCCGCACGCGCCTGACGCAGGCGTGCGGAGCAGGCAGGCTATTGCCGCCGGCTCCGCGGACCGGCGTGTCCCCTCGGGGATCCAAGAATTTACAGCAACAGCAGTGGAACAGGATGGTGGGACTCATGGTCGATGCGCCAGCAGCCAGCTCAGAGGGGAACGCTGTGAACGCGTTCCTGCAGGGGGAACGGCCGGAGAACGGCTCGGCACAGGACGCGGCGTCGTTGCGGCACGCCCCGGGACCCTATTTCGGTCCCTACGGCGGGCGGTGGATGCCCGAGTCGCTGATCGCTGCCCTGGACGAGCTCGAGGACACGTTCGAGAAGGCCAAAGCCGATCCCGCCTTCGTCGCGCAGATCGCCGACCTGAACAAGAACTACGCCGGCCGGCCCTCACTGCTGACCGAGGCCAAGCGCTTCGCGGAACACTGCGGCGGCGCCCGGGTCTTCCTCAAGCGTGAGGACCTGAACCACACCGGCTCACACAAGATCAACAACGTCCTCGGCCAGGCCCTGCTTGCCAAACGGATGGGCAAAACGCGCGTGATCGCCGAAACCGGCGCCGGCCAGCACGGCGTGGCCAGTGCCACCGCCGCCGCGCTGCTGGGCCTGGAGTGCGTGGTCTACATGGGCGCCGAGGATACCCGCCGGCAGTCCCTTAACGTGGCCCGGATGGAACTCCTGGGCGCGACAGTCATCCCTGTCAGCAGCGGATCCCAAACGCTCAAGGACGCCATCAACGACGCCCTCCGTGATTGGGTCGCCAATGTGGACAACACCCACTACCTGCTCGGTACCGCCGCCGGGGCGCACCCCTTCCCGGCCATGGTCCGGTTCTTCCACGAGGTTATCGGCGAAGAAGCCCGCGCCCAGATCCTCGAGCAGGCGGGCCGGCTGCCTGACGCCGTGTGCGCGTGCATTGGCGGCGGCTCCAACGCCATCGGCATTTTCCACGGCTTCCTGGACGATCCCGCCGTGAAAATCTACGGCTTTGAGGCCGGCGGCGACGGCATCGAAACCGGACGTCACGCCGCCACCATCAGCCTCGGCAAGCCCGGGGTGCTGCATGGCGCACGCTCCTACCTGATGCAGGACGACGACGGCCAAACCATCGAGTCGCACTCGATCTCGGCCGGGCTGGATTACCCGGGCGTCGGACCCGAGCATGCCTACCTGGCCGATATCGGGCGCGTCAGCTACGAAGCCATCACCGACGCAGAAGCCATGGACGCCTTCCGCATCCTGTGCCGGACAGAGGGCATCATCCCCGCGATCGAATCCGCCCACGCCCTGGCAGGCGCCATGAAGGTCGGCCAGCGCATGGCTGCCGAGGGCGATGCCTCGGAGAAGATCATCATGATTAACCTTTCCGGGCGCGGCGACAAGGATGTGGCCACGGCCGCGGAATGGTTTGACCTGCTGGATCAGGATTCACCCGAAGCCCAAATCGCCAAGGAAGGCGAAAAACTGTGAGCACCACGGATTCCGTCGACAACAAGCACGCCTCGGCACCTGCCGTGAGCAAGTCCGCAGCGGCCATCGACCGCGCCAAGGCCCAGGGCCGGGCGGCCCTCATCGGCTACTTGCCCGCCGGCTACCCGAGCGTCGAGGACACCATCGCCGCCGGCATCGCTCTGGCCGAGAACGGCGCCGACCTGATCGAGATCGGCATCCCGTATTCCGACCCGGTAATGGACGGTGCGGTCATCCAGAAGGCGACCACCGAGGCCCTCGCCAACGGTTTCCACGTCGCCCAGGTCTTCGACGTTGTCCGCGGCATCACGAGCCGGACCGACGCCGCCGTACTGGTCATGACGTACTGGAACCCCGTGGTCCGCATGGGTGTCGATGAGTTCTCCCGCCGTCTTGCCGACGCCGGGGGAGCCGGTCTGATCACCCCGGACCTCATCCCCGACGAAGCTTCCGAATGGATGGCCGCCTCGGACAAATACGCGCTGGACCGGGTGTTCCTCGTGGCTCCGTCCTCCACGCCGGAGCGGATGCGGCGCACCGTCGAGGCGAGCCGCGGCTTTGTTTACGCGGTCTCCATCATGGGCGTCACCGGCGCCCGCACCTCGGTCAGCTCCGCGGCCAAGGACGTCGTCGCGGCGGCGCATGCCGCCGGCGCCGAGCGGGTCTGCGTGGGCCTCGGCGTCTCCAACGCCAGCCAGGTCCGCGAGATTGCGGCCTACGCCGACGGCGTGATCGTGGGCACAGCCCTCGTCGTGGCGATCGGCGACGGCGGAGTTGAAGCGGTTGCGTCCTTGACGAAAGACCTCAGCACCGGCCTCACCAGGGAAGAAGCGTAACCAATGCAGGCAGTCCTCCGCGCGGCGGCGATGATTCCCGCGAGCATTCCGAGCCCTGACTGGTCCGGATTCGACATCCCGCTGCCGTGGGGGGCACTGCGCATTCACGCCTACGCCCTGTGCATCCTGGCAGGCATCATCGTCGGCCTGTGGCTGACGTCCGTCCGCTGGGCACGGCGCGGGGCACCGGAAGGCAGCGTCTGGGACATTGCCGTCTGGGCGATTCCGTTCGGCATCATCGGTGGACGTCTCTACCACGTGGTGTCCTCGCCGGACGCCTACTTCGGCCCCGGCTTCGACGGTACCGGCGACTTGTCGCTGATCCCGCAGATCCAGCGCGGCGGATTGGGGATCTGGGGCGCTGTGCTTCTGGGCGTCGTCGGGGCCTGGATCGGCTGCCGCCGCGCGGGAGTGAAGCTGAGCGCTTTCGTGGACGCGGCCGCCCCCGGGCTGCTGCTCGCCCAGGCGATCGGCCGGTGGGGGAACTACTTCAACCAGGAACTCTTCGGCGCCCCCACCACGCTGCCGTGGGGACTGCAGGTCGACGCGAACAATGCCAATTTTCCCGCCGGCATGCCGGCGGACACGTTGTTCCATCCGACCTTCCTGTACGAGTCGCTCTGGAACCTGGTAGGCGTTGTGATCCTTTTGGCCCTGGACAGGAAGTTCAACTTCCGCCGCAGCCGGCTGTTCTGGCTTTACGCGGTTTATTACACGCTGGGCCGGGTCTGGATTGAGGCACTGCGGATCGACGACGCCGAACAGGTGAGCCTCTTCGGCATCACCACCCGGCTCAACGTCTGGACCAGCATCTTCGTCCTGCTCGCAGCCGCGGCCATTTTCATCTTCCTCGGACTGCGCAAGCGAAGCGGCGCGGACAGCCCGTACCTGCCCGGCCGCGAGCCGTCAGCAGATGCGGAAGCGGACGCCAAGGCAAGCGCCGACAACGCAATCGTCGACGCCGACTCCGTGGACTCTTCTGGTCGCCAGGCCGTCCCGGCCGGCCCGGCGACCATCCGCAATGCGGAACACTCTGTCTCAGATAGTGAATCCCGTGATAATCTCCGGAATAACCAAAGCGGCTCCGGTGACGCTTCCACGGAAGCTGAAACGACGAAAGACACCACCGGATCCGCGCCGGACGCCAACGGCAAATTGTAGCCGGGCTCCGGTGGCGTGTGTTGGTGAGCCACCGCTCGCCGCGCCCGTGTCCACAACGACGTGGCGGCCGGGAATGTTCGAACGGCAAATGCCAGCAGTTCGTGCAAGTCCAGGCCAGTGTCCTGCGTAACTATTCGTTAGCAGGGCCGGCTGGCCTACAATTTCAATAAGTAAATTGCCCTGTTACGCCTGTCACACTGGCGGAGCGGGCCGGGCCAATGTTGTCCCTCCCATACGCACGATTAGGAGGAAGGACGTCTCCCATGACCCAAACTCTTCACAGCCCCAGCTGGTCCGAACCGGACCAGGACGCGGCAGCGATGTCTCCGTTCAGACGTTTCGCGGCGCTGCCCGCAGCGGGCGGGCTCTACCACCCGGACAACGAAAAGGATGCGTGCGGCCTCGCCATTATCGCGACCCTGCGTGGCGAGCCGGGCTACGACATCGTTGATGCTGCACTCACCGCGCTTCGCAACCTCGAGCACCGTGGCGCGGTCGGCGCCGACGAGGGCACCGGCGACGGTGCCGGTCTGCTCATGCAGGTACCGGACGAGTTTTTCCGTGCGGTTACAGACTTTGAACTGCCGGCTCCCGGCCAGTTCGTGGTGGGGACGGCCTTCCTTCCTTCGGAGCAGCGTGAATCAGACGCCGCCAAGGCCGGCATCGAAGGCCTTGCCGCTGACGAGGGCCTGACCGTCCTCGGCTGGCGTGAAGTCCCCATCGTCGCTGATCTTGTGGGCGCCATGGCGCGGGCTTGTATGCCCTACTTCTCCCAGCCGTTCTTCGCCTCCAGCACGGGGGAGACCCTTGAGCGCAACGAGCTCGATTCCCGGGCCTGGCGGATCCGTAAGCGCGCCCAGAACAAGTTTGGCGTCTACTTCCCCTCGCTGTCCTCACGGACCATCGTATACAAGGGCATGCTCACCACGGCCCAGTTGGAACCGTTCTACCCGGATCTGTCGGACAAGCGCTTCAAAACCAAGCTGGCCATTGTCCACTCCAGGTTCTCCACCAACACTTTCCCGTCCTGGCCGCTGGCCCAGCCCTTCCGGACCATCGCCCACAATGGTGAAATCAATACCGTCAAGGGCAATCGCAACTGGATGCGTGCCCGCCAGTCCCAGCTGGCCAACCCGCTGCTGGGGGAGACTCCGGAGGAGCTGTACCCGATCTGCACCCCGGGCGCGTCGGATTCAGCGTCGTTTGATGAAGTAGCGGAGCTGCTGTGGCTCTCCGGCCGCCCAATCACACACTCGATCATGATGATGATCCCGGAGGCGTGGGAAAACCACGCCACCATGGATCCTGCCCGCCGCGCGTTCTACGAATACCACTCGCTGCTGATGGAGCCCTGGGACGGACCGGCGGCGGTGTCCTTCACTGACGGCAACCTCGTCGGCGCCACCCTGGACCGCAACGGCCTGCGCCCCGGCCGCTACTGGATCACCGAGGACGGACTCGTGATCTTTGCCTCCGAAGTTGGCGTGATCGACGTCGAACCCTCCAAGGTGGTCAAAAAGGGCCGCGTCTCGCCCGGCAAGATGTTCCTTGTTGACACCGAGGCCGGCCGGATCATCGACGACGCCGAGGTCAAAGCTGAAGTCGCGGCGGCCAACCCGTGGGCCGACTGGGTCAAAGACAACCTGATCGACCTCAACGACCTGCCCGAACGTGAGCACGTTGTGCATACCGCGGCGTCGGTGAACATCCGCCAGCGGACTTTCGGCTATACCACCGAGGAACTGAAAATCCTGTTGGGCCCGATGGCGCGGACCGGTGCGGAACCGCTCGGCGCCATGGGATCCGACACCCCCATTGCCGTGCTGTCCAAGCGTCCCCGGCTGCTCTTCGATTACTTTGTCCAGTCTTTCGCCCAGGTCACCAATCCGCCGCTGGATGCCATCCGCGAGGAACTCGTCACGTCACTGACGTGTGCGGTCGGGCCGAACGGCAACCTGCTGGACCTCCGGCAGGTGCGCCAGCCGCAGATTTCACTGCCGTTCCCGGTGATTAACAACGACCAACTCGCCAAGATCGCCAACATCGAAAGCGCCGACGGCGACCGGATCGCCATCAAGGTCCGGGGACTGTACCGGCCCGAAGGCGGCGAGAACGCCCTGCGCGCCCGCCTCACCGAAATCTGTGAGCAGGTCTCCGGAGCCATTAACCGCGGCGTCCAGTACGTTGTGCTCTCGGACCGCGACTCGAACGCCCAGTGGGCGCCGATCCCGTCCCTGCTGCTCGTCAGCGCCGTGCACCACCACCTGCTCCGCAGCGCCAACCGCACCAAAACCGCTCTGGTGGTCGAGGCCGGCGACGTCCGCGAGACGCACCACGTCGCAGTGCTGATCGGGTACGGCGTCGCTGCCGTCAACCCGTACCTGGCGATGGAATCCGTCGAGCAGCTCATCCACAGCGGCGACGTCGTGGGCGTCACCCCCGAGGACGGCGTTTACAACCTGATCAAGGGCCTCGGCAAGGGCGTCCTGAAGATCATGTCCAAGATGGGCATCTCCACGGTGGGTTCCTACACCGGAGCCCAGACCTTCGAAGCCCTCGGCCTCAGCCAGGAACTCGTGGACGAATACTTCACGGGCACCCACTCCCAGCTCGGCGGCGTCGGCCTCGACGTGATCGCAGCCGAAGTTGCGGCGCGGCACCAGATGGCGTACCCGGAGAACGGCATCGAACTGGCGCACCAGCCGCTGCTCGGCGGCGGCGAATACCAGTGGCGCCGCGACGGCGAACCTCACCTGTTCAACCCCGAGACGGTATTCCGCCTCCAGCACGCCACCCGGGAACGCCGCTACGACATTTTCAAGTCCTACACGCGCGGCGTGGACGACCAGTCCGAGAACCTGATGACGCTCCGCGGGCTCCTGAAATTCAAGACCGGTCAGCGCCCCGTCGTGCCGCTGGACGAAGTGGAGCCCGTCTCCAGCATCGTCAAGCGGTTCTCCACCGGCGCCATGAGCTATGGCTCCATCTCCCAGGAGGCCCACGAGACCCTGGCAATTGCCATGAACCGGCTGGGCGGTAAGTCCAACACCGGTGAAGGCGGCGAGGATGTGGACCGGTTGCTGGATCCGGAACGCCGTTCCGCGGTCAAACAGATCGCATCCGGCCGCTTCGGCGTCACGAGCCTGTACCTGACCAACGCCGATGACATCCAGATCAAGATGGCGCAGGGCGCCAAGCCCGGCGAGGGCGGTCAGCTGATGGCCCAGAAGGTCTACCCCTGGGTTGCCCGGACACGGCACTCGACACCCGGCGTCGGACTGATTTCGCCGCCGCCGCACCACGATATCTACTCGATCGAGGACCTCGCGCAGCTGATCTACGACGCGAAACGGGCCAACCCCTCGGCCCGTGTCCACGTCAAACTCGTCTCCGAAGTGGGGATCGGCACCGTCGCGGCCGGCGTGACAAAGGCCAAGGCCGACGTCGTGCTGGTTTCCGGCCACGACGGCGGAACCGGTGCCTCACCGCTGAACTCGCTTAAGCACGCCGGAGTCCCGTGGGAGCTCGGCCTCGCCGAGACGCAGCAGACCCTGATGCTCAACGGCCTGCGTGACCGCGTTGTGGTGCAGGTGGATGGCCAGCTCAAAACCGGCCGCGACGTTGTTATCGCTGCCCTGCTCGGTGGCGAGGAGTTCGGCTTCGCAACGGCGCCGCTCGTAGTCTCCGGCTGCATCATGATGCGCGTCTGTCACCTGGACACCTGCCCGGTGGGCGTCGCAACGCAGAACCCCGAGCTGCGCTCCCGTTTCAACGGCAAGCCCGAGTTCGTGATTAACTTCTTCGAATTCCTCGCCGAGGAAGTCCGCGAAATCCTCTCTGAACTGGGTTTCCGGAGCATCGAGGAAGCGATCGGCCACGCCGACATGCTCGACGCCCGCAAGGCGATCAGCCACTGGAAGGCCGAAGGGCTGGACCTGGACCCGATCCTGCACGGACTCGAGTTCGACGACGACGCGCCGCTGCGCAACCTCACCGGCCAGAACCACGAGCTCGACAAGCACTTCGACCAGCGCCTCATCACCCTGGCGGCCGAGTCCCTCAGTGACCGTACGCCGGTGAAGATCACCCTCGACGTGATCAACACGGACCGTTCCGTCGGCACCATGCTGGGCCACGTGGTCACAAAGACGTTCGGCACAGACCTGCTGGCGACGGACACGATCGACATCACGCTGAGCGGCACCGCCGGCCAGTCCCTGGGCGCCTTCCTGCCGGCCGGCATCACGCTGCGCATGTTTGGTGACTCCAACGACTACGTCGGCAAGGGCCTCTCCGGCGGACGCATCATCGTCCGTCCGGACCGGACCAACGTCTTTCCGGCCGAACGGAACGTGATCGCCGGAAACGTGATCGGCTACGGCGCCACGAGCGGCGAGATTTTCCTGCGCGGCCAGGTCGGCGAACGCTTCCTTGTCCGTAACTCCGGCGCCACTGCGGTGGTGGAAGGAATCGGCGACCACGGCTGCGAATACATGACTGGCGGTCAGACCCTGATCATCGGCCGCACCGGGCGTAACTTTGGTGCGGGCATGTCCGGCGGAACAGCCTACGTGCTGGACCTGCAGACCACCCGCGTCAACAAGCAGGCCCTTGAGTCCGGTGAGCTGCAGCTGCGCGAGCTCGACGCCGAGGACCGCGACATTGTTCATGGGCTGCTCGTCAAGCATCTTGAGGAGACGGAGTCGCTGCTGGCGGCCCGGCTGCTGGAGAACTTCGACGACACCGCCGCCCGCGTTACCAAGGTGCTGCCGCGGGACTTCGCGGCTGTCCTGCAAACCCGTCTCGACGCCATTGAAGAGGGCCTGGACCCCGACGGCGAAGAAGTTTGGTCTCGAATCCTGGAGGTTACCGGTGGCTGACCCACGCGGATTTATGAAAGTACGCCAGCGGGAAACGCAGCCGCGGCGTCCCGTTCCGGTGCGCATCATGGACTGGAAAGAGGTCTATGAGGCCCAGGAAAAGGGTGTCCTGAAGAGCCAGGCCGGCCGCTGCATGGACTGCGGCGTCCCGTTCTGCCACCAGGGCTGCCCGCTGGGCAACCTCATTCCCGAGTGGAATGACCTTGTCTGGCGGGACAAGGGCGAGGAAGCCATGGAGCGTCTGCACGCTACCAATAACTTCCCGGAGTTCACCGGCCGGCTGTGCCCCGCACCCTGTGAATCGTCCTGCGTGCTGGGCATCAACCAGCCCGCCGTGACGATCAAGCAGGTCGAGGTCTCGATTGTGGACCAGGCCTTCGAACACGGCTGGGTCAACCCGCTGCCGCCGGCCCGGCTCACCGGAAAGACGGTCGCCGTCGTCGGTTCCGGCCCCGCCGGCCTCGCCGTCGCACAGCAGCTCACCCGGGTGGGCCACACCGTCGCCGTGTACGAACGCGACGACAAGATCGGCGGGCTCCTGCGCTACGGAATTCCCGACTTCAAAATGGAAAAAGAGCAGGTGGACCGACGGCTCGAGCAGATGAAGGCCGAAGGGACACGCTTCCGGACCGGCGTCTCCGTCGGCACCGACGTGACCTGGGAGCAACTGCGGCGCCGTTACGACGCCGTCGTTGTTGCTACCGGCGCGACCGTCCCGCGTGACCTGCCGATCCCGGGCCGCGAGCTCGAGGGCGTGCACTTCGCCATGGACTACCTTGTGCCCGCCAACCGGGTCGTGGCAGGGGAGACCGTCGAGAACCAGATCAACGCCGCAGGCAAGCACGTGGTGATCCTGGGTGGCGGCGACACCGGAGCCGACTGCCTCGGCACGGCGCACCGGCACCAGGCCGCATCGGTCACCACGCTGGCGATCGGCAAACAGCCTCCGGCGGAACGCGCGGGCCACCAGCCCTGGCCCACGTTCCCGACGCTCTTTGAAGTCGCCAGCGCACACGAGGAAGGCGGCGAACGCACCTATCTCGCCTCCACCGTCGAGTTCGTGGGGGAGGACGGCAAGCTGACCGGCGTGAAAATCGCCGAGACCGAATTCGTGGAGGGCAAGCGCCTGCCGAAGGCCGGCACCGAACGGATCATCCCCGCGGACCTCGTTTTCCTGTCGCTGGGCTTCACCGGCGCCGAGCCGGCGGGCATCACGGAGCAGGTCAAGGCCGACTTCGACGGCCGCGGCAACGTCGCCCGTGACGGCTACTACATGACCAACACGGAGGGTGTCTTTGTGGCCGGTGACGCCGGTCGCGGCCAGTCCCTCATTGTCTGGGCCATCGCTGAGGGCCGTGCCTGCGCGGCGGCCGTGGACAAGTTCCTGATGGGCAGCACTATCCTCCCGGCCCCGGTGGCGCCGACTGACCGCGCGATGGCCGTTCTCTAGCCCGTCACGAGCCCGCGACAGGCGGGACCACCGGGTCCCACCGGTTCATTTCCGCTTCACATCCACAAATACATAACACCACTTAGGGTAGGTATATGAGACGCGCAAAAATTGTGGCCACTTTCGGCCCGGCCATCGCCAGCTTCGAGAACACGCTTGCCGTGTTGGAGGCCGGCGTCGACGTGGCCCGCATGAACATGAGCCACGGTGAATACTCCGTGCACGACACCACGTACGAGAACGTCCGCAAGGCTGCGGCACAGCTCGGCAAGGCAGTCGCCGTCATGGCCGACCTGCAGGGACCGAAAATCCGCCTGGGCCGTTTCGTTGACGGCCCGCATGCCTTGGCGACCGGTGACATTTTCACGATCACCACCGAGGATGTGCCCGGCACCAAGGAGATCTGCTCCACGACGCTGAAGAGCCTCACCGACGACGTCAAGGTCGGCGACGCACTGCTGATTGACGACGGCAAGGTCGCGCTGCGCGCCATCGAGGTCGATGACGTGAAGGTCGTCACCGAAGTAACCGTCGGCGGCATGGTCTCCAACAACAAGGGCATCAACCTGCCCGGCGTCGCCGTCAACGTTCCCGCATTGAGTGAAAAAGACGAAGATGACCTGCGCTGGGCCATGCGCCGCGGCGTTGACCTGATCGCCCTGTCCTTCGTCCGGGACGCCTCGGACATCACCCGCGTGCACGAGATCATGGACGAGGAAGGCCGCCGTGTGCCGGTCATCGCCAAGATCGAAAAGCCGCAGGCCGTCGAGCAGCTGCCCGAGATCATCGACGCGTTCGACGCCATCATGGTGGCCCGTGGCGACCTCGGCGTGGAGCTTCCCCTGGAGGAAGTGCCGATCGTCCAGAAGCGTGCCATTGAACTGGCGCGCCGCTGGGCCAAGCCGGTCATCGTCGCCACCCAGGTGCTCGAATCCATGATCGACAACCCTCGCCCCACCCGCGCCGAGGCCTCCGACTGCGCCAACGCCGTGCTCGACGGCGCCGACGCCGTCATGCTCTCCGGTGAAACCAGCGTGGGCAAGTACCCGATCGAGACCGTCAAGGTCATGGCCCGGATCATCGAATCCACCGAAGTCCACGGCCTTGAGCGCGTCCCGCCGCTGGGCACGAAGCCCAAGACCCGCGGTGGCGCCATCACCCGTGCCGCCGTTGAAATCGCCGACCAGCTGGACGCGAAGTACATCTGTACCTTCACCCAGTCCGGTGACTCGGCACGCCGGCTGTCCCGCCTGCGTCCGATCAAGCCGGTGTTCGCCTTCACCCCGGTGGAGCACGTCTGGAACCAGCTCGCGCTGACCTGGGGCATCCAGCCGGTCCTGGTCCCGACGGTCGGCCACACCGACGAAATGACCGCCCAGGTGGACCGCAGTCTGCTGGAACTGAACCTCGTGGACGACGGCGACCTAGTCGTCATCGCCGCCGGTTCCCCTCCCGGAAAGGCCGGCTCGACCAACTCCCTGAAGGTCCACAAGGTCGGCGACCTCGCCGACTCCGGCCGCACCGGTGGGAACGGATCGAACCGCGAAAAGCTCGGCCCCTGGCCGGAAAAGTAGAAGCACATCAGCTAGGGCCCCGGCTTTAGCTGAGGTAGCAAGCAAAAGGGAGGGTTCCCGCCGACTGGCGGGAACCCTCCCTTTCTTGGTGCTTGCTGTTGTGTGGCGGCGGGCCGGTGTTTCGGCCATCTGCCGGGCGGTAGGTTGCGGGCGCCCGGCTGGAAGGCGGGCGCCGCCGCCGTCGTTAGTTGACCTGGTTGATGATGGTTTCGGCGACTTCGCGCATGCTGAGGCGGCGGTCCATGGAGGTCTTCTGGATCCAGCGGAACGCTTCCGGCTCCGTCAGGCCCATCTTGGTGGTCAGGAGGCTCTTGGCGCGCTCCACGAGCTTGCGGGTGGCGAACTGTTCCTGCAGGTCCGTGACTTCGCTTTCGAGGGCCTTGATCTCCTCGTGGCGGGAGAGGGCGATCTCGAGGGCGGGGATGAGGTCCGCGGGGGTGAAGGGCTTGACCACGTAGGCCATGGCGCCGGCGTCGCGGGCGCGCTCCACGAGTTCTTTCTGGCTGAACGCGGTCAGCAGGACCACTGGAGCGATCCGGGCCTTGACGATCTTCTCCGCCGCGGAGATGCCGTCCATGACGGGCATCTTGACGTCCATCAGGACCAGGTCCGGTTTGAGCTCTTCGGCCAGCTGCACGGCCTTTTCCCCGTTGTCAGCCTCGCCGACGACGTCGTAGCCCTCGCCGCGCAGGATCTCGATGATGTCCAGGCGGATGAGGGTTTCATCTTCGGCGACGATAACGCGGCGTGCCGGCTGGGATGTGGCGTTTGACTCCGTCTGTTCAGACACGGGATCTCCTTGGAAAGGTACTGGCGGACCGGGCCCTGGAGGGTCTGGTCCGCCGGTGTACTTGGACAGGGTGGGTTTGATGCGGCGTCACTGGCGCGATTCTGGAATTCAGCCTATCTGCATGTAGAGTAATTTCGCGCACCGGAGCCAATCGCGTTACTCACAACACTGTGGGTGAGGGGATAGAATTTCCGGTGTACTCCGCGCCCGAGTGGCGGAATTGGCAGACGCGCCGCACTCAAAATGCGGTATCGAAAGGTGTGTGGGTTCGAGTCCCACCTCGGGCACAGCATGACCCCTCGTCAGAGGGGTTTTTTGCTTTAACGAGCGGAAATTGGCCCTGCTCGGGTCCCTCTGTGACTTCTCCCGGCTGGTGCCTGGTTGCCGTGGTGGCGGATTTCAGGGTCCTGGCTAGTTCGCCGTCCGCGTGCTGTGATCCGGGTGTCTTTTCTAGGTTGGCTTGGCGGACGTGGTTGGCCCTGTGCGTATTCATGCCGGCGAGTTGCAGTGATGACATCACCTGAGCGGGAATCCAATCAGATTCTTGGCCGCGATTCGCTGACTGCGTCAGGATTGACCGCGGCCTTTTGGCATCCGGGACTGGAGGCCTCCTTCTGTCGCCGTTCCAGATGCGGTAAATCAGCAACGCCTGGATCGGCCCGGCCGGTCCGCACTCGTATCCATTGCCACGTGGGTCAAAAGTGGGGGCGATCGGTTGTGACTGTGTGCTTGGCTGTGACTGTTAGTTCGCAATGGCGGTTTTTTCGCATCTCGGTTTGGCGGTCTTAGCTGATACCGATGACGAGGGTTGAGCGTGCGGCTTCAATGACGTCGTCGGTGATGGTGCTGAGTTCATTGATTTTCATGACTCGTTCGACCTGGGTGAAGAGCCGGTCGATGAGGCGGAAGTTGCCTCGGGTAATCCGGGCGACGGCAGCGACGGCCTGGGCATCGGTGAAATCTTCCGGGTCCAGGGTCTGACCGAGTTTGTGCCATCGGCGCTCCAAAACTAAATTCAGTTCTTCCTGGGCGAGTGGGCGGTATTCGTGGGCGAAGCCGACCCTGCTGTAGAGCTGCGCGTAGCGGATGAACCATTTTTCAATTCCGGGCATGCCGATGAGGATCAAGGCTATGTTGTCCCGGTCGTAGCGGTCACGCACACGCTTGTGGTGCACAGCATGGACCGGCTGGCCCGGAACCTCGATGACCTCCGGTCTTTGGTGCAGGCGCTGACCCGGAAGGGGGTGCGAGTGGAGTTCGTGAAGGAACAGCTGGTCTTCACGGGGGAGGAGTCCCCGCTGGCGAACCTGATGCTCTCGGTGATGGGCGCGTTTGCCGAGTTCGAGCGGGCCCTGATCGGGGAGCGCCAGCGCGAGGGAATCACCCTGGCCAAGGCCCGCGGCGCGTACCGCGGTCGCCGGAAAGCCCTCACTCCGGAGAAGGCGGCCGAGCTGCGGGACCGGGCGGGGGCGGGGGAGCAGAAGACCGGCCTGGCCCGGGAGTTCGGGATCAGCCGCGAAACCCTCTACCAGTACCTGAAGGCTGGCAGCTGAGACTTCTACAAGAACTTGCCGGATACACCGTTACTGAGACAGCCCCAGTAGCTATTGCAGCCCGGCGTTGGAGGCTATCGGAGGCGTAGCCCGGGTAGGTGCAGGGTTCAGTTGAGGTCGGCGGGGTTCAGTTTCAGCCGGCGCAGCAGTTGCGCGTTCAGGGCGACGACGACGGTGGAGGCGGACATCAGCACGGCGCCGGCGGCGGGGGAGAGTACGATCCCGGCGAAGGCAAGAACACCGGCGGCCAGGGGGACGGAGATGATGTTGTAGCCGGTGGCCCAGATGAGGTTTTGCCACATTTTCCGGTAGCTGGCCTGGGAGAGGTCCAGCATGGACAGGACGGCCCGGGGGTCGTTGCCGGCCAAGACGACGCCGGCGGACTCCATCGCGACGTCCGTGCCGGCGCCGATCGCGATGCCGACTTCGGCCCGGGCCAGGGCGGGGGAGTCGTTGACGCCGTCACCGACCATGGCGACTTTCAGTCCGCGGGACTGCAGTTCGGCGACCTTCTTGTCCTTGTCCGCCGGGAGGACTTCGGCGAACACCTCATCGATGTTGAGCTCTTCGGCGACGGCAAGGGCCACCTGTTGGGCATCGCCGGTGATCATGGCGACCTTGATGCCGCGGTCCTGGAGGGCTTTGACGGCCTGCCGTGATTCGGCGCGGACGGCATCTTCGAGGCTGACGGCCCCGAGGACGCGGTGCCCGTCAATGATGTGCAGGACGGCCGCGCCACGGTCGATCCAGGCCTTGGTGGTGGTGGCCAGTGACTGCGGCTCTTCGGCCTGGAGTTCGCGGAGCAGGGCCGGGCCGCCGACCTGGATGGTTGTGCCGTTGACTGTGGCACGGACACCGCGGCCGGTCATGGACGAAAAATCGGAGGCTGCCGGAATTGGAAGGCCCTGTTCCCGGGCGGCCCGGACGATGGCCCGCGCTACCGGGTGCTCGCTGTCGGCCTCCACGGCTGCGGCTAGCGCCAGGAGCTCGCTCGGGTCCACGCCCTCGGCGGCCGCAAGGTCCTTGAGGGCGGGTTCGCCTTTGGTGAGGGTCCCGGTTTTGTCGAAGAGCACGACGTCGATGGTGCGCATGCGCTCCAGGGCCATCCGGTTCTTGATCAGGACACCGGCCCGCGCGGCCTGTTCGGTGGAGATGGCAATGACCAGCGGGATGGCCAGGCCGAGGGCGTGGGGGCAGGCGATCACGAGCACGGTGACAGTCCGGGTGACGGCGTCGGGGATGCTGCCCAGAAGAGACCAGGCAATGAAGGTGATGATGCCGGCGCCGGCGGCGAAGTAGAACAGAAACGCAGCCGCCCGGTCGGCCAGGGCCTGGGCTTTCGAGGAGGAGGCCTGGGCCTCGGCGACCAGCCGCTGGATGCCGGCCAGGGCGGTGTCGTCCCCGACTGCGGTGACCTGCACGCGGACGGTGTTGTCTGTGGCGACCGTTCCGGCGATGACGGTATCGCCGGGGGAGCGCAGGACGGTCCTGGATTCGCCGGTGATCATCGACTCGTCAAACTCAGCCTGGCCGGCGATGACCATGCCGTCGGCCGGCATCCGGGCCCCGGAACGGACCAGGACGGTGTCCCCGGCCACGAGGTCGCTGACTTTGACGGTTTCCGTGCCTTCGGCGGTGATCCGGTCCGCCTCGTCCGGCAGCAGGGCAGCGAGGGCGTCGAGCGCGCCGCGGGCGGAGCCGAGGGCGCGCATCTCGATCCAGTGCCCCAGCAGCATGATGCTGACCAGCAACGCCAGTTCCCACCAGAAGTCCAGGTCAAAGCCGCCGATCCCGAGGCTGGTGACCCAGGAGGCGATGAACGCGACACTGATGGCCATGGCGATCAGCAGCATCATGGCCGGTTTCCGGGCCTTCAGCTCGTCCAGGCCACCCTTGAGGAAGGGTTGGCCGCCGTAAAAGAAGATCACCGTGCCCAGGATTGGGGGAATCCAGGCCGTGCCGGGCAGGGCCGGGGGCGCATAGCCGAGCAGGTGCCCGACCATCGGGCTGAAATAGACCACAGGAACGGACAGGGCCAGCGTGAGCCAGAATCTGTTCCGGAACATCGCGACGCTGTGTCCGGCGTGCTGGCCATGGGTGTGCACCATGTGCTCGTCGTCCATGCCGTGGGCTTGGTGGTTGCGGGCGTCAGGTGCCGGCGTGAGGGCGGACCCGCCGCGGGGAGCGGGTGGTGCGTTCTGCCCGGCGGCGGGTCCGTTGTGGTGGTCGTGGTCCATTGGGGCTCTCCTTCGCTTGGGAGTTTCTTCCAGCGGCGGCGGCCCTGGAGACCTGACACTCTACGGTGTGTTGCGGGTTACTCGCTGGCTGAGAAGCTGTATCCGGCGCCGGTCACGGCGTCCCGGATCGAAGCGTTGCTGGCGGTCCCGGCGACTGTCAGGCGGGATGTGCCCCCGGCGACGAGCTCGATGGTGACGGCTTCCACCCCATCCACGGAGGTGACGGCTTTTTCAACGGTTTGGGCGCAGTGCCCGCAGGTGAGGCCCCCGAGTTCGTACACGGATCCGTCAGCCGCGGCGGGCGTCTGTGCTGCGGTCTGGGTTGAGCAGCAGCCGCAGCCGGACTGCTCCGGAGTGATCAAGGGGAGTTCGGTTCGGGTGTCGGTTCCGCACATGTCAGCTTGTTCCTATCCGAGGAGAAGTGATGGGGTGCTGGGGTTGAACGGCTGTAACGGCCCGCGGAATCTGCAGGGCCTGGACAAACCACTTCACTGTCAACATCCCCAAGATACCCCAGGGGGGTATATTCTGCAAGTGTGTCCGGTGGTGAAAGCCGGACCCTCGGCCAAAAGGTCAGGGAACATTGGTGCGCTGGAACGCTGGCTGTGTACGGGGTCGGCCCGTCCTGATCTCGGCGGCGGCGTGGTCCACTCTTGGGACCGCTGCGGAACCAGTTTGTGCGCCGGTCCCCTTCCGAGCAGGCTGCGCCCCCACGGAAGCGGGCGCTTCCGTGTCATGGTTAGACTCGTTGCCATGGCTGAAGATTCCCCAAAGTTGTCCCTTGCCGGTTCCGTCTCGCTCGGGACCGGGGTCATGGTCGGGGCGGGGATCTTCGCCCTTGTAGGCCAGGTCGCCGGACTCGCGGGCGGGTTGGTGCCCGCGGCCTTTCTCGCCGGCGCAATCATTGTCGCATTCAGTTCCTATTCGTACGTGAAGTACTCCGGGGCCAACCCTTCCTCCGGCGGGATCGCCATGTTGCTCAAGGATGCGTTCGGGCCCGGCATCATCGCGGGGTCATTCTCGCTGTTTATGTATGTCTCCATGGTGGTCGCGGAAAGTCTCCTGGCGCGGACCTTTGGCACCTACATGCTTCGTCCCTTTGGCTTGCAGGAATCTCCGCTGTTGGTCCCGGCTCTGGGCGTGGCCGCGATCGCTCTTGCTGCCGTGGTGAATATCTTCGGGAATACTTTGGTGGAGCGTTCCGCGACCGTTACGGCCGCGGCCAAGATCCTTGGTATCGCGGCGCTGGCCATCGCTGGCCTTCTGGCGGCGGGGTGGTCCTCGCTGGGAGCTGCGCTCACCGGCGGCTCGGGCGAACCGCCGCAGGAGGGCATCATCGGGTTCCTCGCGGGGACGACGCTGTGCATCCTGGCCTATAAGGGTTTCACCACCATCACCAATCAGGGCGGTGACATTAAGGAACCGAAGAAGAACATCGGCAGGTCCATCATCATCTCGCTGGCCCTGTGCGCGGTCATATATCTGCTGCTCACGGTGTCCGTTACCGGAAGCCTGAGCGTCCCGCAGATCATTGAATCCAGGGACTACGCCCTGGCGCGGGCTGCCGAGCCGCTCTTCGGCGCCTGGGGAGTGGGCCTGACGATCGCCCTCGCCGTCGTGGCGACGCTCTCGGGTTTGCTGGCCAGCATCTATTCGGTGTCCAGGCTTTACGCGATGCTTCAGGACATGAAGCAGGCACCCGGGCTCCCGGAGAAGATCAAGCACCAGCCATTGCTGATCACGGCCGGCCTGGCGATCATCGTGACGGTCTTCTTTGACCTCAGCCAGATAGCGTCCCTCGGGGCCTTGCTGTATATCAGCATGGACATCGCCGTCCACCTCGGCGTCATCCGCCACCTGCACCAGGACATCGGCGCCAGACGATGGGTACCCGTAGTCGCGATTACCCTCGACGTCGTTGTTCTAACCGCTTTCATTACCGTCAAGGCAGGCCAGGATCTACTCACGCTGGCCGTGGCCGCAGCCTTGTCCCTGACGATCTTCCTTGCCCAATGGTGGGCCGTCCGACGCCGCGATCAGAGTGACAAGGCCGACGATGGGCAACACTCCCGCACTTGAGACATGACCGACTCCACACGCTGAAACCTCCGTCCATTCCTGCCCGGGCCGGTCATGGTCCTCGGCGGTGCAGCCGGTGGGAGGCCTGCAGGGGCTGGGAACTACTCTCGTTCGAAGACACTAATGTCCTAACGACGAATCCGTCTTAATACGGGGCCCGGTAGAGGGGCGTGCGCGACCGGGGTTAAGAACTGCCGGACAAACCCGGCCGGCGCTCCCTGATAGCCGGACTGAACGGTGTTGGCCTGGTGCCGCCGTCCGTGACCTGCGGCTCAGGTCTTCCCGGATATACCTTCGGCCGGTCCAAGTGGCGGGTATGGAGGATATCGTGCGTATCGCCGGCCTCGTCCGCGCTCCGGCGTCCAGGCCGTGTCGGGTCTTGATGGTTTAGGTGACTGTGAGCCGGGTGTACATCCCGGCCCAATAGTGCCCCGGGAGATTGCAGAACAGTTCATATTCTCCGGGCGCAAGATCAAGGGTGATCCATCCGGCCGCAGACGGGAGAATCCCGTCGCCTTCGCCTTCGGCACAGGTGGCGGCGGCCTCAGCCAAACTGCCCCTCTCATCGATTCTGCCGTCCCGGCCAACCGGGCGGGTTCCTGCGATCTGGGTACCTGCCAGCGGGACGATCATCATTTCGTGAGGGATGTTTCCCACGTTCGTGACGAAAAAGGACACCTTGCCGCCGGCCACGGTGGTCCTGTCTGCGGTCAGAAGCATGCTGCCGCGCATCATCGCGGAACCGCCCATCATGGCACCTCCCATGTCGGAGGCCGTGACGTTGATGACCGTACCGGGGAGGTCGGGCGCCGTGCATCGGGAGGCTCCCGGAAACGCGTAGCCACCCGGGTTCGTCCCGCCGCTCATGAAAACCACAGCCAGCATGGACAGGGCAGTCAGGACAAGAGCGACGGCGGCACCGAATAAAAAATGCGTTTTGCGGCTCAGAGCCTTCATGGCTTGTTTCGAAGAACCATGCGGCGTTCATTGAACTCGTTCGCATCGATCTCCCCGCGGGCGAAGCGTTCGTTGAGGATCCGCTCCGGGTCATCGTACGGGGGGTGCGAGGACCCGGAGTGGCCCCCCACGCCGGCCCGTCCGCTGCGGACCAGAAGAATCACCACGGCCGCCACCCCTCCCCAGAACAACAGCATCATCACTGCCATGACCACCCAGCCGAGAATGCCCCCATCGCCATACCATCCGTACATCATGTGGATCTCCTTCAACTCGTCGGCGACTGCTGCCCCGCTTCCACTATTGCCTGTTCCGGGTCGGGACAACAGGGTCCTTGGTCCATGAGACGGCTGCCCGCCCCCGCCAGGTTCGCAGCCCCGGCCTAACGGCCGAGGCGATGCCTAACCAGGCTGGGTCTGCCCGAGAGCATGGCCGCGCCCCTGCCCGCGCCCCTATCGACCGGGTACATGACCTGCCAGCACTGATACGCGGCGCCCTGACCTGGCACCAAGAGAGGGACCCACCACGCCGCTCTGACCTGCATCGCCAGCACCCGGGGCATGCCATCGTTCTGCTTCTTGAGATGACAGGTGGATACGTGCCGTCGCACGCCCTTCGCGTCCATCACCCACGGGGCTGACGCGCAGGAAGCGCGTTTTTCGGTGGGATGCTGGGGTGTGCAGAACGTGAGGACAGTGCGCTAATTAGCGACGGAAATGAAAACTTTCCTCAGCCGATCCCTGGTGTGGGTGGCCTGCATCGCCGGTGCGGTGCAGGCCGGTTTCGTTTCTACGGGCTCTTCTCGCCTAAAGAGACGAGCCCAAATTCACCACGAACCACGGAGAGCCGCCAAGGGGCGCTCCAGTCCTCAGCCGAATCCCCGACTGAGGCAGGGCGCGCTGGCGCGCGATGAGGCTTTGCAGGGCGCATACGAGTCTTTTGCTGGGACGCATCAGCCCGCCCCCGGCCCCCGCCACCGGCCAGGAACCGGCCGTCGGTGCACCGGATGCGGGTTAGAATCCGGGCACTGCCGGGTGAGTGCGCGCTGATGAGGTAATGGTGAAGATACCGCGCCGCGTTGATGCTCCTGTAGTTACGACCTCGCCGCTGAATGCCGGAAAAGTAATCTGTAGATCCACGACCCGAGACACCAATGGGTGGTGGTGAGCATTAAGCCCCCTAGAGCGACCGCTCCTCCTAGGATGAATCCCAACGTTGATAACCCGTAATAGAAGGACAAGGCCGAGCCCGTCAGCAGCACGGTGGACAGCAGGTACGAAAACCGTCGTGGTGTCGGCGTGGGCGGGAGCGCTGGCCCATGAAATAGATGTCGGACGCCAAAATTGTAAACCAGATCTATAATCATCCCGCGGGGGAATAGTACTCCGGTAAGTGGAACGATTGCCCCAAGCCCAAGAAAAGTGGGCGACTGCAAAGTCAATCCGACAACGATCAGGACGGTGCCCACTCCCGGCGTGAATCGCAGGGGCCACGCATAGCAAGACTTGGCGTCCTCATCAAGACTTCCAAATCCTTGCTTATTTAGATTGTTCCTTGTGAATTCATCGAGCATTTTTGGTTCCCTCATTGTGGGTGGAATCCTTGCTCTCGAATTTTTAGCCTGGTCTCCCAAACATGACTACGAGCCGTGGTCAAGGACACCGGCGCTGTTGAGGCTGCGTCGATTCCTTTCGATCTCGATGATTCCAGGCTCTTGGACTTTGGCCGTGCGAAACACCGCACCAGGCCCAGTCAAGAGCCGCCAACAAGGCCCCGGCTGAGCCAGGCATAGCGTGAATAGTCCGGCCGTCACCGCGCAGTGGCCGGCGGGTTCCGGTGCCATGCCGCGTTCGGCCGTGCCCGTTCTCTCCGCGGGCGGACCGTCCCCGCATGTGGGCCGGGTCTCAGGCGGTTTCGAGTTCCTTCAGGGCTGCGAGGAGCCTGTGATCGGCGTCCGAGGCGACTTCGGAGACGGCCGGGGCGTCGCTAAGCTGCACCATGGTCTGCGGGTCGATGGTCTGGATGACGGTGGTGGAGTTGTCCGGTCCGCGCCTGATCACGACGTTGCAGGGCAGCAGCAGTCCCATGTCCGGGTCCGCGGCGAGAGCTTTCTGCGCCAGGGCAGGATTACAGACGCCCAGGATGAGGTAGTCACCCAGGCCCTGCCCGGCGTCGGACCCGAGCTTGGCCTCGAAGGTGGCGCGGACATCGATTTCGGAGAGTACACCGAAACCCTGCCCCGAGAGGGCTTCACGGGTCCGGTTTACCGCTTCTGCGTAGGGCAGCGCGACGGTGATGGTGTGTGCGTAGGTCATTGTTGTGCTCCTTCATCGGTTTTCTCATTCATGCAAAGGACTGTGGGGCCACTGCGCCACCGGACTTCGATCAGGCCCATCATGCCGCTGTCCTCATGGTCCAGGATGTGGCAGTGATAGACGGTTTTCCCGGTGAAGTCATCGAAAGCGATCCGGACCCGGACGCTGCTGCGGGCCGGGACGTTGACCACATCCTGCCACACGGGGCTATCCACGGGCCGGCCGGCCTGTTCGATGATCTGCATCGGCCACACGTGCAGGTGCACGGGATGGTCCATCGGGCTGGTGTTCCTGAGGGTCCATTCCTCGACGGCGCCGGCGGGGACCGTGGTATCGACCCTTGCCGGGTCAAATGGCCTGCCGTTGATGGTGAAACTCATCATCCCCGACCCCATCCCACCGCCGTTCATACCCATGCCCATAGCGAAGACCAGTTCCCGCCGGGCGGTCACCGGGGCGGACCGAAGGTCCCGGGGCGGCTGCTGCGCCGGGACCGGCCCCGGCGCAGCAGCCGGTGAGCCGGTCACGGAAAGGGTGGCCAGGATGGTCCCGTCCGGGCCGGGCCGGGACTGCCCGCTACCGTTGTTGCCGCCCATAACGGACCCCATGCTCCCCCTGTCCACGGGCAGGGTGCGTAGTATGGCGGTCCCGGCCGCGGTGGTCACGAGCAGGTCGGCCCGGTTGCCCGGGGCCAGCACTACTTCTTCAACGTCCCGGGGACTCTGGTAGCGGCCGGAATCCAGGCCCAGCAGCTGCAGGTCCTGGCCGTCCAGGCGCAGCTTCTGGTACCGGGAGGTGCAGGCATTGATGACCCTCCACCGTTCACGCTCGCCCGGCCGGGCGGCCAGGACCGGGGTCAGCTGCCCGTTGACCAGGACCAGGGCACCTTCCCGGCCCATCATTTTCTCCATCGCCGACACGGCGGCGATGGAACCGCCCCCGGTGAGGGAGATGTCGGAGATGACAAGGACCCGTTCCCGGGTGACCGGCACGGGCTGGGAGTCCTGGACGATGATCGCCCCGTACAGGCCGCCGAAGATCGTGTCGGCGACGCTTCCGTGGTGGTGCGGGTGGTACCAGTACACGCCCGGAGGATGGTTCGCCGGCAGCCGGTACTCATAGTTGAACGACGTCCCGGGTTCGACCGAAACCAGCACGTTGTCGCTGGTCCCCTGCGGGGAGACGTGCAGCCCATGGACGTGCAGATTGGTCGGATCCGCCAACCCGTTCTCCAACGTCACGTTCACCCGGTCCCCGGGCTGCAGGAACAGGGTGGGGCCGGGCACGGACCCGTTATAGGACAGCGCAGTGGCGTCCCTGCCCGCGATCGACACACGCCCCGCGGCCGCCGACAGCTTCACCTGAAGCCGGCCATCGGCGCTGCGCAGGGCCTGCGGCTCACTCAGGTCCAGCCCACCGGCGGCCTGGAACCCCATGCCCTGGTCCCAGAGCAATCCCGCCGCGCCCGTCGCTGCGGCCGCAGCGCCGGCCCCTCCCAGCATCAAGGCACTGCGGCGGCTGAGAGGTCGCATCAGGCCTCATCCCCGAGGACTCTAAGCCGCTCACGGTATTCTTCCGCGCTCAATTCCCCCTTGGCGTACCGTTCGTCCAAAATCCGTCGGGCGGCAGTCGCGCCCATAGCGCCGGGGCCGTCAGGGCCTGGGCCCGCCCCAGGACCTCGGCCGGGCCCGGGTCGGGTGATCCTGCCGGAAAAAAACCGCACGGCAAGGATCGCCAGCAGGACAATACCGATCACCAGGAGCAGCCAGAACAGCCACGTGGAGCCCATCGTCGAACCGTATTCGTCCATCATTGTTCTTCTCCGTTCCTGTGGCATGGGGCCGGTGTCCTGACGAACGCCTCGGGAGTCGTGGCAGTTCGTGGCGGGACCGTTGCAGAGATTGCCAGTCATGGCCCCGTCGTATTGGACCTTAAGCGGCCGGCCGGAACCGGCGCGGGCCACAAAAACGCCCTCCGCGGCTTGGTTTTCGGTTGATCGCGGCTCGCCAGCGCCCGGTGCGCGGTCGTCTTTGACCCCGGCGCCGTGACGGGCGCCGGCGGTCAGGTGACCCGTTCCGTGGGCATGGCCAGGGCGACCCAGTCGTGCAGTCCACCCCGGTAATATGCCAGAGCGGAGGCCGGATACCCGGTTTCCACCAGCGCCCGGACGGCCGCCGGTGATTGCGGGCACTGCGGGCCGTTGCAGAAGAACACGCTCAGCCGGGAAGGGTCGAGTTGGTCCCTGGATTCCAGGATCCGGTCGTGGGGGATGTTGACTGCGCCTGGAATCGTGATCCCGGCTCTGGAACCAGGCACACGGCTGTCGATCAGGACCGCGCCGCCGCTGAGCGATTTCAGGAGTTCTAGCTCGCCGAGGGTTACTACCCCGGGCGCGCTCTGCAGCGGCTGCAGCTCTCCCCATGTCGTGTCCACCACCACCAAATCCGCTTCTCCTGCCACCTCCCGGGGCACGCTGGCCGGATCCTGAGAGCGGGTTCGGGTCATTCGTTCTATCACGGCTGGTTCGACTCGCATGAGCCCAGCCTAACGCCGACCGCCCAGGCCAAAGCTACCTCGGCCAAAGAGGCGGCGGACACAGGTCATCGTTCGTCCCTATCGTTGCTCGGCGATGCGGAGCAGTGGGTTCAGGCCGCGGCGATCTGCCGGTAGAGCAGGTCGGAGCACCAGCCGGGTGAGGCGAGGGGGAGGTCGTGCCCGCCGCGGTGGGTGCGCGCGGTGACGGACGCGAATTCCGCCGCCAGCGCGCGGGCGCGTCCGGGGACCGGCACCGGATCCCTCTCCCCGTCGACGAGCAGCACCGGCACGCCCCGGCCGGACAGGGCGGCGACCGCTCCGGTCCAGGTGTCGGCCGCGACGAGCGCCTCGAAGCTCTGGATGTAGGAGAACCAGGTGTGCTTGACGCCGTCCCTGGCGATGGCCGCCGGCATCGTCGGGTTGAGCGCGACGGCGAGCACGGAGGCGGCGGAGCGGTGCCGGCACATCCACGCGCACACCGCGTGGGCGAACGGGCCGGTCGATAGCAGCGCCTCGAACCAGCCCATGTGCTGCACCCGCTCGTCCGCTTCAGCCCGGGTTCGGAACAGGGGGGCATCGAACGCAATTACCGTGCGGATGTCGCCCTGGCTCGCCGCCGCCCACTGGATCGCGAGCGACGCGCCCATCGAATGGCCGGCCACGTGCAGTGGGCGCCCGTCGAGGTCGAGTGCGCGGAGGGCGCCGGTGACGGCGGCGAGGTGTTCCTCGAGGGCGAACGAGTCGGTGCCGGCGCTGGCATCCATGGAGGAGCCGAAGCCGAGGGGGTCGATCACGACCGCCGTCGCGACCTCGCCGAGCCGGTCATAGGCTGCCCCGAAGTAGGCCTGGCTCGCCGCGATGCCCGGCAGCAGCACGAGCACGGGGTTGCCCTGACCGAACACTCGCACCCCGAGACGCCCGGCGCGGCGCGGCGCCCCCGCGCCCCGGCGCCAGCGGCACACCCGGCCCGAAAAAAAGTGCAGGGCGGGCCAGAGCGATGCCGCGAGCAGCACGACCCCAACCGTGGACGCACTGATTCGTCGACTGCCCATGCCGCCCACTCTAAGCCCTGACCCACCGATGCAGTGGACGCCGCTTCGCCTGGGCCGGGACCGGGCTGGGCCAGCTGGCACTGTCCGTCCTGGCCGGCATCAGACCGCACCGCCGCTCAAAGTCCGCGATGCGGGGTTGAGAATCGAGGAGGGAACCCTACGCGGGTGTTCCATCATCGTCTTCTTCCTCTTCCCAGGGTGCAACAAAGGTGCCAGGGTCTCCAAAGACACCATCAGCCGCATCACGGAGAAGGTCGCCGGGGAACTGGCCGAATGGTCGGCCCGGCCTTTGGATCCGATCTATCCGGTGCTCTTCGTTGACGCGATCGTGGTCAAGGTCCGTGACGGGCAGGTGCGCAACACCCCGTTCTACGTCGTTATGGGCGTCACCGTGAACGGGGAGCGGGAGATTCTGGGCATCTGGGGCCGGCGACGGTGGCGAGGGTGCCCGCTTCTGGCTGCAGGTATTCTCCGAGCTGAAGAACCGGGGCGTGGAAGATGTGTTGATCGCGGTCTGCGACGGGCTCAAGGGCCTGTCGGAGGCGATTACGAACACGTGGGAGCGAACGGTCGTGCAGCAGTGCATCGTTCACCTGATCCGCAACAGCTTCCGCTACGCCGGACGCCAGCACCGCGACGGGATCGTCAAGTCGCTCAAGCCGGTTTACACGGCCCCGTCCGAGCAAGCGGCAAGGGACCGGTTCGCCGAGTTCACCGCCGAGTGGGGGCAGCGATATCCGGCCATCGTGCGGCTCTGGGAAGCCTCGTGGGCTGAATTCGTGCCCTTCCTGGAGTACGACGTGGAGATCCGGCGGGTGATCTGCACAACGAACGCAATCGAGTCGATCAACGCCCGCTACCGAAGGGCTGTGAGGGCCCGCGGGCACTTTCCGAACGAAACCGCCGCCCTGAAATGCCTGTACCTCGTCACCAGATCTCTTGATCCAACCGGCGGCGGTCGGGCACGCTGGATGATGAGGTGGAAGCCGGCGCTGAACGCGTTCGCGATCAGCTTCGCCGGCCGGTTCGAAAGAACCACTCAATAATGAAAACCGGCCGGACCCACACACCGTTTATCGGACAGTCCCTAACCATCACAAAACAGGGTTATAGGACAAAATGTGCGTCCGTGAGGACCCTGCTTTCTAGTGCTGGGGTGTGACTTTCGGCGGTGAATGGCGGCGTTCTCACAGCGCTATTTGTCGCAGGGTGCAGCCCGGGAAGCTGGGGGAAGGGTGCGAGGCGCTAGCCAAGGGTCAAAAGCGACCCTTCGTGCGGGGTCGTTCACTTGCTGCCCTTGGACACGATGTCTAATGAGGCATATTGTTTGGCCGTGCCGTTGCACTGGGAGGCGTGTGTGCGCCTAGTACTTCAGTAGGGGAGAGACGCTGATGGTGGCGGGGTGATGTCGAGGCGGATGGTGAAGCTGAAGTCCACCTCTTCGTCCAGGGGAAACACTGTGCCGGTGAAGAGGTCGATCTGGCTTCCGGTGACTCGGAGCGCCGCAGTCGAATCGTGCAGGCGTGTACCGCGCAAATGGACCGGCCTTGCCGTCCGATCTTTTGGTCTGGACTCAGCTTATTCGTTGCCTGATCGGGTGGCAGTTGCCGGAGTCGTGTAGCAGGCGGTGCAGGTGCCCAGGAGTTCGAGGGTGTGGGTGACGGCGGCGAAGCCGTGTTGGCGTGCTGTCCGGGCGGCCCAGCGTTCGACTGTGGTTTCGGCGACTTCCACGGTGTGTCCGCAGTGGCGGCAGACCAGGTGGTGGTGGTGTTCCTGGCGGTGGCAGCGCCGGTACCGGTTCTCGCTCTCCTGGCTGCGGAGCACGTCCACCTCACCGTCGCCGGCCATGGATTGCAGGAGCCGGTAGACCGTGGCCAGGGATACCGGTTCGCCCTCATCGCGGAGCATGGTGTGCAGCTGCTGGGCGCTGCGGAACCCTGTGTTCCGCCCCAGCAGCTCCTCCAGGGCCGAACGCTGCCGGGTCCGCCGTTCCACTCCTAGGCCTCCTCGCGCAGGCGGACGTCGTCCTCGGCGTCCAGGTGGGGATCACTGCTCCGTTTCGGGCGCCTGATCAGCGGGCGGATTATGGCGACCGCGGCGTAGACGCCGATCGCGAGGACCACGATGGTTGCCCCGGGTGAGAGCCGGTGGAAGTAGGTAATGGACAGGCCGGTGACGCAGACTACTGCCCCGATGGCCATCGCGGTGCTCATCGTGGCACGGAAAGACCGGGCCGTCAGCTGGGCGATGGCCACGGGCACGATCATCAGGGCCGAGACGAGCAGCACCCCGACGACCCGCATGGAGACGGACACGGTCAGCGCCGCGAGCACGGCCACCAGGATGTTCAGGGTCCGGATGGGTAGGCCTGTCGCGCGGGCGAACTCCTCATCATGGCTCAGTGCGAACAGGGCCGGACGAAGGCCCAGGCCTATGCCCAGGATGAGCGCGGCCAGGCCGGCGGTGAGCCAGACGTCCAGTGCCGTGACGGTGGAGATGGAACCGAAGAGGTAACCGGTCAGGTTCGCGGACGTGCCCCCGGCAACGCCGATGAGCAGCACCCCTCCGGCGATCCCGCCATAGAAGAGCAGGGCTAGGGCGACATCTCCGCTGGTTTTGCCCTTTTCACGGACCAGTTCGATGAGCACGGCGCCAATGACGGCGGCGATGACGGCCCCGGGCACGGCCAGCAGGTCATGGGGTGTGAGTCCCGCGACGCTGCCGGCGAGCCAGCCCATCGCGACACCGGTCAGGGCGACGTGGCCGATCCCGTCACCGAGCAGGGCCAGGCGGCGCTGCACCAGGTAGGTGCCCATCACCGGTGCTGAGATGCCGACCAGCACCGCGACCATGAGCCCGCGCTGCATCAAGGGGCTGGAGAGCATGGTCACCATGGCGTCAAGGAAACCCATCACCACTCCGAACGCAGGTCAGGGACTGTGTGTCCGGGCGGGGGTGTGTCCGCGTGGGCGTGCACGTGGTCGTGTCCGGGGTGATCGTGTCCCGGAGCCGCGGGCGGGGGCGGGCCGTCGAAGATAACCCGGCCGTGGCGCAGCACGACGGCGCGGCCGATGATGCCGGTGAGTTCTCCGAGTTCATGCAGAACCACCAGGATAGTCGTGCCCTTTGCCTGCATGCCGGTCAGGGTGCGGGCGAGTGCCTCTTTGGAGGCCTGGTCGATTCCGGCCAGCGGCTCATCAAGGATCATCAGGTCCGGCTCGCGTATCAGGGCCCGGGCGATGAGGACGCGCTGCTGCTGGCCGCCGGAGAACACCTGCACACTCTCGTGTGCCCGGTCCAGCAGTCCGACCTGTTCCAAAGCCTCCAGCGCTTTGCGGCGGGCACCGCGGCCCGGGCGGAAACGCCGGTTGTCCAGCAGCCCGGAGGCCACGACTTCCACGGCCGTGGCCGGCACACCGGAACTGGGCCCCAGCCGTTGCGGCACGTAGCCGATCCGCGCCCAGGGCACGGACCGGCGTGCGGCGGTGACGTCGGCGCCATAGATTTCGGCGCTGCCGGAGGTGACCGGCACAATGCCGACCAGTGCCTTGACCAGGGTTGATTTGCCTGACCCGTTGGCACCGAGCAGCGCCACCGCCTCCCCGCCAGCAACCGTCAGGTCGATGCCGTGCAGGATGGTGCCGGTTTCCACGGAGACGGAAAGTTGCCGTGTTCGGATCGGGGCCGGGACAGCGGGTACCGGGTTGACGGGGAAAGGGCTGGCAGGCACGGGGGTCAGGAGCAGCTCAGCGCGCTGCGCAGTGCTTCGAGGTTCTGACGCATGACCTTCTCGTAGTCCAGGCTGTCATCTACCAGGCCTTCGAGCGGGTCCAGGACCGCGGTCTTGATGCCCAGGTCCGCGGCGAGGGTTTCGGCGACCTTGGGATTGACCAGGGTCTCGGTGAAGATGGTGGTCACCCCTTCATCCTTGACGACCGTGCCGATTTCCGCCAGACGGGCCGGTGAGGGCTCCGTGTCCGGTTCCAGACCGGAAATGCCCACCTGTTTCAGCTCATACTTGTTCGTCAGGTAGCCGTAGGCCTCGTGGGAAACCACGGCGGTGCGGGTCGTGCAGGTCGCCAGCCCCTGGCTGAAGTCCTGATCCAGTGCCGTCAGTTTCCCGGTCAGGGCCTCGGCGTTGGCCTTGTAGGTGGCAGCGTTGCCGGGATCGACCTCGCCGAGTTCAGCGGCGACTGAGTGGGCGGCCTTGGCCAGGCGGTCCGGATCGAGCCAGAAGTGCAGGTCCATCCCGCCGGTCTTTGCCTCGCCGGCGTGGGCTTCTTCGGATTCCCCTGCCTCTGAGTGGCCGGCCTCCAGGTTCGCTTCGGCGGACACGTCCACAACGTTCGCCGGGGACGCCTGTTTGATGGCGTCATCGACGGCGGGCTGGAATCCGGAGAGATACACCACGGCGGCCGCGTTCTCCAGCGATGCTACAGAGGCAGGGGAGAGTTCGAGGTCGTGCGGTTCGGTGCCGGGCGGGGTCAGGGATTCGACCTTCACCAGAGTCCCGCCCACCTGCTCGGCCACATACTGCAGCGGGTAGAAGGACGCCATCACCGTCAGTGGCGCACCGTCCGCCCCGGCCGTGCCCGAGGCAGACGTTTCCGCCGGAGCCCCGGAAGCGCAGGCGCTCAGGGAAAGGGCGGACAAAAGGGGCATGGCAAGAGCAAAGCGGGTGCGGGTTTTCATGAGATTGATTCTCATTTACATGAGAATCATTGTCAATTTGGTCAGCCGGGGTGCCCGGGTTGGTGGCCCGGCGCCGGAATGTTCCCCGGCGTCCGGGGGGGACTCAGTGTTCGTCGTAGTGGTCGCCGTGTTCGGCGTGGCGGTGGCCGTCGTGGACGTAGTCGACGTGGTCCCCGTGCTGGACGGTTTCGTGGTTGCAGTCATCCGCGCCGTGGCGGTGGTCCCGGGCTGTGTGTTCGGCCGGATCGTCGTGTTCGTCGTAGTGGCCTTCGTGCTCGGCGTGGCGGTGGCCGTCGTGCAGGTAATCGACGTGGTCCCCGTGCTGGACGGTTTCGTGGTTGCAGTCATCCGCGCCGTGCGTGTGCTCGGCGAGGGTGTGTTCTGCCTTGACTTCCTCGGTCATGATGACTCCTTTTGTAAGGGCAGTCAGTCGGCCTGGCTGCCGTGGTGCGGTTCCCGGCTGTGGGCGATGGTGTCGCGGATGACGTGGGCCACGTGGTCATCGGCCAGGGCGTAGAGTGCTTCCTTGCCTGTACGCGTGACGGTGACCAAATTGTTTCCCCGCAGCGTTTTCAGGTGCTGGGAAACCAGCGGCTGGGACAGCTGTGTTGCCGCCACCAGGGTGCTGACCGATGACGGTTCCCCGGACAGGACAAAGAGAATGCGCAGGCGCGAAGCGGTCGAAAGCGCCTTGAACAGCTCAGCGGTCCGGATCAGGGTCTGCTCGTCAGTCATCATCAATACATAAACATACGTTGATACTTCGACGGGGTAAAGATCTCATTGAAGGCCGGGAGGCAGCATGGTCAGCCTTTTGCAAATGAGAATCCTTCGCATATAGGCTGGCGTTCATGCATGTGACCGTTGTGAGTTCTTTGGATGTTTTCTGCCGGCAGCAGGTGTGCGCCGCCCTCGCCGCGGAGTCACCCGGCGCCCTTGTCGTTTTTCATGACCTGCTCGAAGACGGACTGGTGATCCGGCGGGTTTTCCGGGAGGGCCGGCGCGTGGAGCGGGAGGAATCGACGCTGGAACATGGCTGCCTGAGCTGCACCGTGCGCCTGGATGTCGTGCCCACGGTGAGCCGGCTGTTGGCGCGGGGTTCGCGGATTATTCTGGGTCTGCCGCCCGCGGTGGCCTCGGCAACGGCCGTGCACGCGCTGCTCAGAGGCCTCGGCGCCGCGGTGACGATTGACTCAGTAGTGCTTGCCTGCGCACCGGATGCGGTGGAGGACCAGATCTGGGACCGCCACACCCTGTTCGAATCCGGTTTCACCCCGGTGCCGGACGATGACCGGACACCGGGGGAATTCCTGATGGGCGAACTCTCCTTCAACGACACGGTCCTGCTGGCCGATCCGGCCCTCGTGCCGGTGGACCCGGCAGCCCGGACCCGGGGAGTCCAGCTCATCAAGGAGATCGCCCCGCACGGGGCGGTGACCGAAAGCGCCGGCGACGTCCGGGCCGGCCGGCACAACCTGGCAGAGGCAACAGCCCGGACCGTGCCCGGCTCGGTGCGTGTCCCGGCGGAATCCTCCTCGCCCTTCATTACGGTGGTGCAGCGGATTGTCCGGCCCCTGCATCCGGAGCGTTTCCGCCACGCCCTGGCCGCCATCGCCGAAGGTTCATGCTGGCTGCGCGGCCGGCTCTGGGTGGCATCGGCCCCGGGTTGCAGGATCGCCGTCCAGGGCATCGGCCCGCGGGTATGGCTGGAAAACACGGGCCCCTGGCAGGCGGGGCGGAAGGGCCTCCCGTTCATGTCCCCGGGGCCCGGTCCCGACGCCGTGCTGGACTGGCATCCCGAATTCGGGGACCGCGGAACCGTGCTGGCCGTCACCGGCGATGACGTCGACGCCGCCGAAATCGCCTCGCTGCTGACGGCCTGCGAGCTCACCGAGGCGGAAATGGCCACCGGCACAGACTCGTTCCCTGATCCTTTTGACCTGAACGAAGCAACCGAAACACCACAAAGGAGCACATCATGAAAGTACGCAACTCACTGAGGGCACTGAAAAAAATCCCGGGAGCCCAGATTGTCCGCCGCCGCGGCCGCACCTTCGTCATCAACAAGAAAAATCCCCGGATGAAGGCCCGCCAGGGCTGACCCACCGCTCCGGAGAGACTGGCGCCGCGCAGCCGACCCGCCAGGGCAGCCGTCCGCACGGCGGGGCCCGGGAGACGAACGGCGGGCAGCGTTGTCCGGCTCCCGGTGGCCGCTATCGGCCAGGGGCCGGGCAGCAAAGCCGTTCACGGCAGGGAACGGAAGTTTCTTGCCCGCCCCTGCTCAGTCCTGATGTCGCAGTTCTGTCGCAGCTGTGCGGATCACGTTGGCGTGGCAGCAGGAGCAACCCCCAGTGTCCGCGGCGGTCCTCGTAGTCAGAGTCAGCGGCCGGGCACCGGACGTCGTCAGCGACAGGGCGGGCGCGAGGTCCGGCGTGGAAGGAAGGTGCCCGGGCGTGGGCTCGGACGCCGTCGGGCCAGGCGTGCAGCAGCTCTCACCCTTCCAGGCATCCCGTCCCTCCTTGAGTGCCACCGCTGCTATGACGAGCGCCGCGACCGGGTCAGCCCAAGACCAGCCCAGGGCGCTGTTGAGCACCAGCCCCAGCAGCAGAACACCTGAGAGGTACGTGCACAACAGGGTCTGGCGTGAATCGGCGACAGCCGAGCGCGAACCCAGCTCCCGGCCGGCGCGCCGCTGCGCCAGGGACAGGAACGGCATGACCGCCAGGCTGACCGCGGCCAGAACGATCCCGACCGTTGAATGCTCCGCCTCCCCGGCACCGGAGAGCGAGAGCACCGCACTGATGGTGACGAAGGCGGCCAGGGCAAAAAAGGCGACCGCGATCAGACGCAGCGCCGTCCTTTCGCGCGCCTTCGGGTCACGGCCGGAAAACTGCCAGGCGACCGCGGCCGCCGAGGAAACCTCGATCACCGAATCCAGCCCGAAGCCAATCAAAGCACTGGAGGAAGCAACCGTTCCCGCGCCGATGGCGACGACGGCCTCCACCACGTTGTAGGCGATCGTCGCTGCCACGAGCAACCGGATCCTGCGGGCAAGAATCGACTGCCGGCCAGCCACCACTCCGGCCTGAACCTGGCCGGCACCCATCAGCAGCACCCCGCACCGGCGCTGTCGGTGCACTGCGCCGGATCAACCGCCAGAACAACACCAAGAAGGTTCGTCAACGCCTCCCCCAGCCTCGAATCGGCCAGCTCGTAACGCATCCGCCGCCCCTCCGGGACCGCGACAACCAGACCGCAACCGCGCAGACACGCAAGATGATTCGACAGGCTCTGCCTGCTCACACCGATCAGATCAGCCAGCTCGCTCGGATACGCCGCCGCGTCCCGCAGCGCCAACAGAACCCTGGCCCGGGTGGGATCCGAGAACGCAAACCCGCACTGGGCAAGAACCGATGACTGCGTGACTGTCTGCATACAACCGATAGTACATCAACAACTGAATCCATGATTAGGTGTACTCATTGGACCACGGCAACGGCCTGAAAACCACGTACAACCATCTGTCCAGCATCGGTGTCTCCCTCGGGCAGGTCCTCGCCCGGGGCGCAGTGATCGCCGGCGTGGGGACGACAGGGAACTCCACCGGCTGCCATCTCCACTTCGAGGTCATGTTCAACGGCCAAACGGCCAATCCCGCCGCGTTCATCTGAGCTGGCCGGCCGCGGCTCTCCGAAAAATCCGGGCCCGGGAGGACTTTACGCATCACCAGGCACCGCGGCGTGCGTGCGGGCCGCTCAGGTGGCCGCGGTTCAGCGCCTCCAGCTGATCATCGGTGAGGTTGTCGAAGGAGGCCGCTTCGTTCCGGTCGCTGCGGGCGAACCGGACGAACATCAGGATGATCAGCGGCACGTCGACGATTTCGGCCAGGAACCACAGCAGGTCACCGGCGAGCTGCTGGTCCCGCAACGCCCCGGGCAGCCAGCCCGGATGCCCGGTCAGGGCCTGTGTTGCCCCGTCCAGGATCTGCGGGCTGATGCGCATCATGATCCCGGGAACGGCATCGGCGACGAGTTCGATGAACACGTAGATGAATTCGACGATGATCAGCGCACTGACGGCCTTGGTCGACTCCTCTTCGATGATCGGCACCACCATCAGCATCCCGGTCAGCGGCACCAGAATGGTCAGGGCCGCGTCCCAGAGCGGGTCGGTCCGGAGGGGATGGAACAGCGGTGCCAGGAAGAGGGTGAACAATCCCAGGCCCAGCAGCGCGGCGACGACGGTGTTGCTCAGTGCCCGCATCACCGCGTGTCCCAGAAATGACTGGAGCCGTGCCGCCCCGGCCGGTCCCAGCGTCTCCCTGGCCAGGGTCAGGGGCTTGCCCGCGGTAACGAGGAGCGGGACGATGAACAGGTATGCGGTGATCTTCAGGGTGAAGGCCCAGCGCAGGTCGTGGCTGTAGACGCCGGTGAAGCCGAAGCTGAGCGCCGCGAAGCTCCCCAGCCCCAGGACGTAGAACGTCAGTGTTCGCCGCCACGGCCAGCGGATTCCTTGGCGCCCGGCGGCGTGGAGGCCGCGGGCATACAGTACAGCGGCGGGGACCAGGAAGACCACGGCCGGCCAGTTCACAGTCCACGCGGTCAGGACAACGTCCCAGGGCGGCATGCTCAGCGTTTCTTCGTCTCGGTGCGCCCGGCGATAACGGCCCCGATGAGGATCAGCAGGCCCCCGGTGGGGTAGCCGATGAGGATATCCTGGGTGATGCTCGGGCCTTGTCCGGCCGGGGCCAGGTGGGCGATCCAGTGGCCGATGGCGACCAGCGCGCCGGCGGCCATGAGGACCTGTCCGAACCGGACGAGCCGCCGGTGCCGGCGGTAGCGTGACTGTGGGTCGGTCGCGGGTTTGGGCCTGTGAAATTTCTTCATGGGGTTTCCTTTGGTCGACGGGTCGGATGCTTAGCTGTTGACGCCGCCGGTGCAGGGAGCCCCGGGCTCCGGCGCGTCCGGGGACTGGGCGTAGGCGCGGATGAAATTGGCAATGCGCGGATCGGCTGCATCGGTCACGGTCAGCTGGGCGCCCCACGCCGTGGCCGTGATTCCGGTCCCGGAGTCCGTACCGGGGCTGAGCAGGACAAAGGGCTTGTCCGTGGCCAGGGCCGTCAGCGTGGTGATGTCGGCGGCGGCCAGTCCGGAGCCGTACGTGATGCTGACGGCGCCGTGTTCCAGGGAGTGGACGGCACGTTCCTTATTGACGGGTTCGGTGTAGATCCCGCAGTTGGTCCAGGTGGCCGCGTGATCCCCGCCGACGCCGGGTTGCTGGGGATAGTCGACGGTTGCCTCGACGTGGCTCCGGGACAGGCCGGTGAAGGTCTGGATGCCTTCGATGGGTTGCTTGGCGGCCTCGGCGGCGGCGTTCTTTTCCTGGACGGACCCGAGGATGGTCAGGGTCACGGCGGTGATGATGCCGGCCAGGAGCAGTCCGAATCCGCCGTAGAGGAGGATGTTGAACCGGCGCTGTTTGGCCCGCTGCTGGTTGCGGAGATCGGCGACGATGCGTTGGTTTTCGGCGCGTCGCCGCTGTGCGTTACTCATGCGTGGCTTCCTTTACAGGCGGGGCGGGATCCACGACGTCGTTTCCTGAGGGCGGGCTGCCGGGCGCGGGGTCTTTGGGGGCGGGTTCGTTGGGGGCGGGCGGGACGGTGGAGCGGGGACGGGTCCTGAGCTGTTGGAAGAGGACGAGCCCGGCCAGGAAGAGCAGGCCGGCGACCCAGGTGTTCACGCGCAGGCCCAGGATCAGGTTGGCCGGGTCCGAGCGCATCAGTTCAAAGGCGAAGCGACCGGCGGTGTAGGAGACGATGTAGAGGGCGAACACGGACCCGGCGCCGAGGGTGTAGCGGCGGTCCAGGAAGATCAGCAGCAACGCCGCGGCCAGGACCCAGAGCGATTCGTAGAGGAAGGTCGGGTGAAAATAGCCCAAAACCTGCGGAGCGCCGTCGGCGCCGGTCAGGGCTTGGCCGGTGACCGGGTCCATGGCGTGGATCTGGAGTTTCCAGGGCAGGTCCGTGGGTTCGCCGTAGAGTTCGTTGTTGAACCAGTTGCCCCAGCGGCCCAGGCCCTGGGCGATCAGCAGGCCCGGTGCTGCCGCATCCACGAACGCGGCGAACGGGACGCCGGCGCGGCGGGCCCCCGATCAGTGCTCCTACGAGTCCGAGGGCAACGGCGCCCCAGATCCCGAGGCCGCCTTCCCAGATCCGGAACGCACCCCAAGGGTCGCGTCCGGGGCCGAAATAGAGCTGGTTGTCGGTGATGACGTGGTAAATCCGGCCGCCGACGATGCCGAAGGGCACTGCCCAGGTCACAATGTCGAGGGTCTGGGAGGTGGTGCCGCCGCGGTCCCGGAGCCGGCGGGCGGTAAGCCAGACCCCAACGACGATGCCGGCCAGGATGGCGAGGGCGTAGAAGCGGAGGGTCAACGGCCCGAGCTGGATGGCGCTGGCGACAGGGGAGGGGAAGAAAAGCTCTGTCGCGACAAGGGTGTTCATGGTCGGGTTCCCTTATTTGATGTAGGAGAAGACGCCCATCATGCTGCGTTCGGCATGATAAGCGTTGTGGCAGTGGGTGAGCCACTGGCCGGGGTTGTCGGCGTCGAAGATCACCGTGACTGTTTGTTTGGGCCGGACTATGACGGTGTCTTTCCGGGCGCCGTCGGTTCCGACCTGAAAGGTGTGGCCGTGCAGGTGCATCGGGTGCCACATGTCCGTTTCGTTGACGAACCTCACCTCTACGCGGTCGCCGGCTTTGATTTCGAAGGCGTCGCGGAACGGGTCGTTCATGTCGAAGCGGCGGCTGTTGATGCCCCAGTCGTACTGCATCATGCCGCCGGTGAGCCGGAGTTCGTGGGTCCGGTCCGGGGTTTTCGGGGCGAAGCTGACGCCGGGGTCGGCCTTGAGCTGGCCGCCGTCGACGACCGTGCCGTCAAAGGTGAATGGCAGGGTCGCGGGAAGCGGCTGCTTGCCGGTGCCGGTGCTGATGAATCCCAGGGCCTGCCCGGTCTTGCCTTCGGGCAGGGCCAGTACCGGGGTGAATCCCTCCGGTACGGTGAGCAGGGCGTCGATGCGTTCGCCCATGCCGAGCACGACGGCGTCGACGTCCTGGTGCTGGACGGGGAACCCGTCGGTGTGCGTGAGAGTGAGCGTATGCCCGGGGACGCCGACTCGGTAGGCGGTATCACCGGCGGCGTTGATGATCCGGAGCCGGATGACATCCCCGGCTTTGGCGGCAAGGACATCGGCTTCTTCCGGTGCCTTGGCGTTGAAGAGGTGGAGCGGGAAGCGGACGTCACCGGCGTCGCCGCCGAGGAAGTCGCTGCGGGCACCCATCAGCATATGACTCGTTCCCATGCCCGGTGCTCCACTGGTGCTGGTGGGGGACGGCTTGGAGCCCATGGGGCCGTGGTCCATGCCGGGCATGGAGGTCCCGGACATCCCGTCCCCGCCCATGGACATTCCGCCGGAGAGTTCTTCCATGACCTCGTCCGGGGTGCCGGTGACGCCGTCCAGCCAGTCGTCCAGCACGATCACCCAGTCCTGGTCATAGACGAGCTTTTCGGCCGGGTCCTCGATGATGAGTGCGCCGTAGAGGGCCCGTTCGCGCTGCATCTCGACGTGCGAGTGGTACCAGTAGGTGCCGGGGTGGGGCAGCAGGAATCCGTAGTCGAACCCGGCGCCGGCGGCGGTTGGATCCTGGGTGATGTGCGGGACGCCGTCTTGGTCGTTCCGCAGTGCCAGGCCGTGCCAGTGGATGCTGGTCGGATCCTTCAGCCCGTTGGCCAGTCCGACCTGGAGCCGGTCACCTGCCGTGGCGCGGATGGTGGGCGCACTGAGTCCGCCGTTATAGCCCCACGTCGTGATGGCCTTCCCGGCAAGGGTCGTCTGGAAGGCTGACGCTGTCAGGTCCTGGGTGACGGTTGTTCCGCTAAACGCCCGGAGGGCCTCGTAATCGGCGACGGCGGCATCCGTGGGCAGGACCCGTTCCGGCAGGCCTGCCGGGGCCTGGGTATTGGCGCAGGCCGCAAGGGCCGCCGTGGCGGCCGTCGCGACGGACAGGCCCAGGAAGCGGCGCCGGCCCAGATGATAATCGGTGTGAATGCTCATGTGGAGTCCTTCGGGGGCGGCCGCATGCGGGCCGCCGGTATCAGATGGGGGTGAGGAAGGTCCCGGAGAGGTTCTGGAGCTGATAGATCCAGCTCACCCAGACCCCGGAGACCATCAGGATGCCCAGAACGATCAGCAGGGACGCCCCGGCGATATTAACGATGCGAATGTGCCGGCGGACGAACGCCAGGGCGGTGCTGACCCAGTTCAGGCCGAGGGCGGTCAGAACGAAGGGGATCCCCAGGCCCAGGCAGTAGGCAAAGGCCAGGAGCGCCCCGCGTCCGGCGCTGCCGGTCGTCACGCTTAGGGACAGCACGGCGCTGAGGGTCGGACCCATGCACGGAGTCCAGCCGAGACCGAAAACAATCCCCAGCAGCGGTGCGCCGGCGAGCCCGGTCCGGCGGCCGAGGCTGAGCTTGCGGGTCTGCTGGAGCCATGGGACGGCGCCGAGCAGGGCAGCGCCCATCAGGATCACCACCACGCCGAGGCCGCGCATCAGGGCATCCTGCCAGCGCAGCAGCCAGGAGCCGATCGCGCCGAACGCGGCCCCGTAGAGGGTGAAGACCGCCGCGAAGCCCAGGATGAAGAGTCCGACCCCGGCCAGGACCCGGCGGCGGTTCTGTGGCTGCGTCGGGTCCGTCAGCCCGGAGACAAACCCCAAATACCCGGGAACGAGCGGCAGGATGCATGGTGAGAGGAAGGACACCAGGCCCGCCGTCATCGCCAAGGGAATGGCGATCAGCAAGGCACCTGAAAGTACGGTGGAAGCGAAATAGTCGCCGATGTCCACCGGATCAGTCCGCGTCGGAGGGCCGGAACGTCGCCCCGCCGTCGGTGGACACGATCACACCGGTTGCGGTGGCGGCCCAGATCCATGGGCTGCCGTCCGCGCCTTCCATTGCGGCGATGGCCTGAACGCCGCCGCTGATCGTCCCCGTCTGTTGCCAGGACGTGCCTGCGTCGGGGGAGTAGTACACGGCCCCGTCCGGTGCGACGCCGATGGCTTCCCTGGAGCTGGCGAACGCGGCGAACTGGATCAGAGGGGCCGCCGCATTCAGCGTCCAGGTGGTCCCGCCGTCGGTGGAGCGCTGCACCCCGTCCGTGGTGGTGGCCAGAACGGTATCACTGTAGGGGTTCCCGGCCAGGACAGCCGGCATGAAGTCTGCGGCGACACTCTGCCATGTAATGCCATCAGTGCTGGTCCGGAGGGTCCCGTCGAACGCAACGATGCCGGACTTCGTGGCGGCGAGGGCGTGGAAGTCCGATTCCTTCTGCCTCGAGAGCTGCTGCCACGTCCTGCCGCCGTCGGTGGTCTTGAGCAGCCCGGCCGGGTTGGGCAGGTCCGAGCCCGGGCCCGGATGCCCCGAGGCGTAGAAGACGTCCGGTTCCATCGCTGCGGTGAAACCCATGTAGTCGTTGGTCGGTCCGATTGTCACGGCAGGGGTACCGGAGACGTCGAACAGTCCCTCGTGCGTGGCCAGGAGCACCTGGCTCGTTTCGCCGTTAACGCTCAGGCCATGGACGTGGGCGCTCGGCAGCCCGGACGCGGCGCCTGCTGCTGCGGACGATTTCGAGCCGTTTGCGGCGGACGGATCGGTGGTCGCCGGAGAGCAGGCGGACAGGGCAAAGATCACGGCGGCAGCCGCGGCGGTGCCAATCGCGGCGGGGGGCCGGTGGCGGTGGAAAAGAGGCATGGAAGGCTCCAAACAGGGGATAGGAAGATCGGTGACGCGGTGCCGGCCACGCAACGGGACCGGCGCCGTGATGCAGTTGGCTAGAGGGAGCCGAGCAACGTCTGCATTTCCTGGATTTCTGCCTGCTGGGACGTGATGATCTCCTTGCTAAGGGTCACCGCGTCGGCGTTCTGGCCATCGGCCTCCTCGGTCCTGGCCATCATCACGGCGCCCTGGTGGTGCGCGATCATCTGGGTCAGGAACAACTTGGCTGCGTCGGCGCCCTGTGCCGCCTGGAGCTTGGACATGTCGTCACTGCTCATCGTCCCGGACATGCCGCCGCTGGCCATCGGTTCGGGCTCATTCCACGTCTTCAGCCACTCGGTCATGGTGCTGATCTCCGGGGCCTGGGCGGCCTTGATTTTGGTGGCAAGGGCAGTGACCCGGGGGTCGATGTCCTGCTTCTGGAGGATGATGTCGCTCATCTCCACCGCCTGGCTGTGGTGCGGAATCATGCCCTGGACAAACATGGTGTCGGCGCCGTTGTGGTCCCCGGCAGCTATCGGGGCGGAACCGGTGGACGCGCCGGAGCCGCCCGTGTCCATACCGGGCATGCTGCCGCCGGAGCCGGCGGAGCATCCGGCCAGGGCAATCGCGGCGGCGACGGCCGCGGCGGAGAGGGTCAAAAATTTTTTCATGAAAATCGGGGGTCCTTCTAGACATCAACCGGCACATGGAGCCGTTGGCTGGTGACGCGCACGACAAAGAAGCCGGAGTTCCGGCAGGGCACGTCAGGATCAGGGCTTATGCGCCGGGCAGAACACGGCGCAGCTCAGCCTTTACGTCCGGCTGATGCAGAGGTCACCCGGAGAAGGAGCCCCGGGCAGATACGGGTAAGGACGGAAGCCGGCCGGCAACGCGGCCGGGACGGTATCGGCAAAGGGCGTGGTCCCCGGCAACGGGGCCTCCAACGGCGGATGGCCCGGGGAAGGAATGCAGGCGGCGGCCATGCCCGTCATCGCCGGGCAGAGGCCCGCGTCCGCGCACGAAAGCCCTGATAGGGACTCCGGGCGCTGTTCAGCCGGGGCGCCCTGGCGTGCACCGCCGCCCGGGGCGGGCATGATCACCGCGGAAACCTGCGCGTCCAGGGATGTGTCCACGCCAAGGCCTGCGGCGGTCGCCGGCAATACGTGGGAGCCGCTCATGAGGTGCATCCCAATAATCCCGGCAATGATCGCCAGCATTCCGGACAGCAGGGATGCACGGCGGAAGAGCGCCATGGCTCGCCCGGGCAGGGCTGCGGTCATGGTGTTCCTCCTTTCCGGCAGAGCATGATTCGTTCTAAGAATACCGGCCTGGAAAGTTTCCGGCGCCTGCCGGGGTCAACGATCCCGGGCGCAGTTCAGTTTCATCCGGCTCATCAGCTGCCCGTTCAGACCAGCGGCGACCGTGGAGAGGGACATCAGGACGGCACCGGCGCCGGGGGAGAGGACCGTCCGGCGACCACCAGCACGCGGCGACCTGCATGTCCTTGTCCGACGGAGGGAGTTCCTCGGCCGCGGCGCGGACGACCTGCCGGGCCTCGCGAGGGGTCATGGCGATGCCGCGCTTCGCCACCAGGGAAACCCCCGCACGTGGGACCTGCCGGGGCCCGCCGGCCGGGGGCTGCTGCCCCGGGGCGCCCCGCTCGGCCGCTGTCGTTACCTGAATGTGACATCCCCGCGGTTTTACCGTACGGTCGAATCCGTGCCGATTTTCTCCGGGAACGGCACTCCCGAGCCGATTGCCTAACTCTGCCGCTGCCCGGGATCCGTTCGCAAAATCGTCCGGCAGAGACGGGGAAACCACATGTTGGCCTGTTCTCAGGCCTTGGGGTGAAGCCGCACCACTGCATCTTTTGCAGGGACTGCGGCCGGGTGTCTCCCATCCGAATCCGACAGCTAACCCCGCAGGCATTGGGAGAGGCTACTTTTTCATGTCCACACGCAAAGCTCACGGCCGCCGCCGCGCGGTCACCGTACACACCAGCCCGCTCGCGACAATCTCCAGGACCGTTGCCGACAACGCCGGCGGGCTGGGCCGCCAGGCCGCCGTGATCGCCGCCGCGTCGGGACTGGTTCTGACCAGCGGAATCGCCGCCCAGGCCGCCGAGGCCCCGGCACAGCGGGATTCTGCCCCCGTCTCAAACCTTGAGGTGTCCAGCCAGGCGGCGGCGCCGCTGAGCGCTGACTCCAGCGTCCGGATTTCCTTTGAACGCCCCGCCGTCGCCACCACCGCGGCGCCGGTCATCGAAAAGCCTGCGGCAGTTGTTGCAGCACCCGTGCCGGCGGCGGCCGTCCAGGCGCCGGCGGCAAAAGCCCAGATCACCGTCAGCCCGCAGGCCGCGGCGGCGCCTGCTGCTGCTCCGGCGGCAGGCGGGGTCAATGCCGCCATGGTATCCGCCGCCTACGCGCAGCTTGGTCTCATTCAGGACTGTACCCGTCTGGTGGAAAAGGCCCTGGGAACAGCCGGCATTCCGGTTGGCGACCTGGGCCCGATGCAGTTCAAGAACTACGGGAAAGTCGTCGGTACCCCGACGCCCGGGGACATGGTCATCCAGCCCGGCCACATCGGAATCTATGTCGGCGACGGCCAGGTGCTCAGCTCCGGCATGAACGGCAAGAACCAGACCGTTGTGCATCCCCTGTCGTGGCTGACCGCTACCGGCCCCGTCACGTTCGTCCGCGCGGGCGCCTGAGAAGTATCCGCTGAAGGGCCGGTGGGGTTGCTGCCTTGGGGGCAGTAACCCACCGGCCCTTGGCGCGTTCAACGGCGCTTCCCCGTCGGGTCGCCGGCCTTGGTGCTTCAGGCCTGCCTGGCCGGAACCGGCAGCGTGGCCTTCGATTCCGCGGGGGAATCCTGAAGGGTTGTCGCGGCGAAGCGGCGCAGACGCAGGGAGTTGCTGACGACCAGGACCGAGCTGGCGGCCATCGCGGCGCCGGCGATCATCGGGTTCAGCAGGCCCAGCGCGGCGACCGGGATCCCGAGGGCGTTGTAGAAGAAAGCCCAGAACAGGTTCGTCTTGATGGTGGCCAGTGTCCTGCGGGATAGCTCGATGGCCTGGGCCACCTGGCCGAGGTCGTTTCCCATGACCGTGAGGTCGGCTGCGGCGATCGCGACGTCCGCCCCGCTGCCCATGGCAATGCCCAGGTCGGCCTGGGCCAGGGCCGCGGCGTCGTTGACGCCGTCGCCGGCCATCGCCACGGTAGCCCCGGATGCCTGAAGCTTCCGGACCGCCTGCACTTTCCCTTCCGGGAGGACCCCCGCCAGGACATCGTGGGCCGGAATGCCCACGGCGGCGGCAACGATCGCCGCGACGGCTGCGTTATCGCCGGTCAGCAGGATGGGCCTGAGCCCCAGGTCTTTGAGCCGGGCAATCGCGGCCGCGGAGCCATCCTTGACCGTATCAGTGAGGCTGATCATTCCGGCAGTCTGGCCATCGACGCCGACCCAGATCACGGTGGCGCCCGTTTCTTCCTGCGTTTTCAAGGCCGTTTGATGGCGGTCGGTCAGGATGATGGCGTTGTCCTGGAGCCACCCGGCGCGCCCGGCGACCACGCGGCGGCCATCGACGATTCCCCGGACGCCTCCACCGGGTGCGCTCTCAAAGCCGGTGACGGCCCTCAGCGGTCCTTCGCCCTTGGCCGCGCGGGCGATGGCGCGGGCAATGGGATGCTCACTCGCGGCTTCAACGGCGCCGGCCAGGGCCAAAAGCTCCTCCTTTGCGGCCCCGGAGAAGCTGTGGATACCTGCGACGGAGAGCCGTCCGGTGGTCACGGTGCCGGTTTTGTCCAGCACGATGGTGTCCACGGTCCGGGTGCCTTCCAGGACCTGCGGTCCCTTGATCAGGATGCCCAGCTGCGCGCCCCGGCCGGTTCCGGTGAGCAGGGCCGTCGGGGTGGCCAGACCGAGCGCGCAGGGGCAGGCGATGACCAGGACCGCGACGGCGGCGGTAAAGGAGGCCTGCGGGTCAGTGGTTGAAAGCATCCACACGGTGAAGGTGGCCGCAGCGATGGCCAGGACGATCGGGACGAAGACAGCACTGATCCGGTCTGCAAGCCGGGCAATCGGCGCCTTGCCGCTTTGTGCCTGGCTGACAAGTCTCCCCATCTGGGCCAGTGTTGTTTCGCTGCCGACACGGGTGGCCTTCACCAGCAGCCGGCCGTTGGTGTTGATCGTAGCCCCGGTCACCGTGTCGTCAACGCCAACCTCGACCGGCAGCGACTCCCCGGTGATGAGCGAGGTATCGACCGCGCTGTTCCCGTCGATGACGAATCCGTCGGCGGGAATTTTTTCACCCGGGCGGACGAGGAAGACGTCGCCGGGCTGCAGCCGGTCGGCCGGTATCAGGGACTCGACGCCGTCGCGGAGCACGGTGGCTTCCTTGGCCCCGAGGTTTAAGAGCGCTTTCAGCGCGTTGCCTGCGCGTTGTTTGGCGTTGGCTTCAAGGTACCTGCCCAGCAGCAGGAACGTCGTGACGACGGCGGCGACTTCGAAGTACAGGGTGTGGGCGCTCATCTCCATGCCGGTGTGCCCGGTCAGCGACGGATCGGCAAACAGCTGCCAGCTGGAGAACAGGAACGCTGCCCCCACCCCGATGGATACCAGCGTGTCCATCGTGGAGGCCAGGTGCCGGGCGTTGACGGCCGCGGCGCGGTGGAAGGGCCAGGCCGCCCAGGTGACCACGGGCAGGCTGAGCGCGAAGGCCCACCAGCCCCAGTGCGGGAACTGGGCGGCCGGGATCATGGAAATGATGACCACCGGCAGAGTGAGAACGGCGGCAAGCAGCAGCCGGGGACGCAGGATCGCCGACGCGGCGGGCCCGTCACGGGACGGCTCCGGCACCGTCTTATCCGGGCCCTCCTCCGGCCCGTCTGCGACGGGTGCGGCCTTGAGCCGGGCCGTATACCCGGTCGCCGCGATGGTCTCGAGGATCTGCTGGTCCGTGATGGCGTCCGGCGCCGTGACCTGGGCGGATTCCAGGGGCAGGTTGACGCTGGCGTGGACGCCGTCGAGTTTTCCGAGTTTCCGTTCCACCCGCCCAACGCACGAAGCGCAGGTCATTCCCTGAATATCGAGATCTATAATGCGCGTATTCGTCAGGGTTCCGGAGTCCATCCTCAGGCCCCGGCGGCCACGACGAGGTAGCCGGCCCCCTGCGACCGCTTCGCCGATTTGCTCCAGGTCGAGCTCGTTTGCCGAGATGAGGGTGGCGACAGAGACACCGTCCTTGTTCAGCTCCACAGCGACCTCCTCGACGCCGTCAAGGTTCTGGAGTTCCTCGGTCACGGAGGCGACGCAATGACTGCAGTCCATACCCGAAATATTGACGGTGGTATTGACGCTCATAATGATTTTCCCCTTCATTCCTAGCGCAGCAGACGCGCGATCGCGTCCAATGCTTCTTTGACTTTCGCGTCCCCGGCTTCTTCCGATTCGGCCGCCGCGCTGACGACGCAGTGGCCGATGTGTTCCTCGAGCAGCCCGATACTGACCGCGTGCAGGGCCTTGGTGACGGCCGCGACCTGGGTCAGGATGTCGATGCAGTACGAGTCTTCATCGACCATGCGGGCTATCCCGCGCACCTGACCCTCAATGCGCTTGAGCCGCCGACGGTACGCGTCCTTGTCCGCGGTGTATCCGCGAGGGGCAACAGGGGCGCCCCCGGCCTCATCGACAGAGAGGTTCATGACGGCTCCTTCAAGCGGTTACAGGACCAATGTATACCCCTAGGGGGTATAACTTCAAGAGTTCAGGTGGAACTGTGCTGTACTCGTTCACGCCCGCGGCGGCGGGGTGCTTCGATCAGAATGATGACTCACCGCCGGCCACGGCCTGCCGGGAGAGTTTTGCTCTTGACCCGGCACAATCTGCTCCGGACCGGAGAACGCACTCATTGTCGTAGCTCTCGATGCCAGCGGGGCGCCGCCGTGTCTGTAGAGTTTGAATGTCGGAGCACCCCGACCTGCCGGTCGCAAGTCCAGACCTCAAGTCGCTGCCCGGGGCCAGCAATTGTCAGTACAGAGGATCTCAGAACACGATGACAGACGACGACGCAACAACCGGCGGTTCCCAGGCTGCGGGAGAGATTTCTGTCGGCCGCCCACGCATGCCCCTCGGCGCCCGGCGTCTTGTCCTCATCGGAGGCCTTGGGGCACTCGCAGGCGTTCTGGCAGGACGTTACTACTTCGCCGGACTGATTCTCGCGGCGGCGGGAATCACCCTGTTGGCACTGGCACTCTCGTATCGGACCGGCACACCCTGGTTCTCCCGACTGTCGTGGCTGGTTCTAGCCGCCGGTGCACTGTGGACGGCCTCCACCGCAGGGTATTGGTGGTTGATCGACGCGGCTGCGAACGGGGCGGCGAGGCCTCCCGGCAACACGTCCCTGCTCTTCTACCTGGGGATAGGGTCACTCGTGATTATGCTCGCAACTGTGCTCGCGGCCGTGATACTTAGGGGGACCCGGGCCCTCAAACCATCCGTCCCTGATGTGACGTAGTTCCCGCGCCGAGACAATCCCCATCACTGGCCGGCCGGCACCCCGACACCAGGGACTGCGGCGCCGAACCAAAGGTCTGATGGATGGCGCCGGTGTGCTGTGCGCCCACCCGCGTTGTCGGCGAGGTCCACGCGCTCCAGATAATCCTGCGACTTGGCCTTCGCCCTGGCCTTGTCCAGGCCTTTGAGACGGAAGAAGTAGACCATCACGTCCAGAACGGACTCTTTTTTGTAGAGCCGCGTTCCTCCAGGAGGTAGCCCAGCCGGGGCCCCCGTCCGCCGGGGCGAAAGGCTTCCGACCGATGCGGAGGACCCCGGCGGCGGGCTGGTAGATCCCCGGGGGTCGCCGATGCGGTCGAGGTTGAAGTAGTCCAGAACCACGAGGTTGTGTCGTGGGGCCGGTCGGCCCAGGCGCGCGTCCAGTGGGCGAAGGCGGTGACTTCGGGGAGGCGTTCGGTCGCGTTTTTGCCCCAGAGGACGTGGACGGAGGCGAGGGTGAATTCGGTGCCGGTGCGGCTGAACCCTGCGACGTACGGGGTGCGGGCGAACTGTCGCTGCGGGTCTGTTTCGAGGGGCGGGAGGACGATTTCCCCGACCAGGCCGGAAGGCTGAACCCGCTCGGTGTTGTAGAGGAAGGCGAGGCGTTCGCCGTTCCCGGCGGATCCCTCGGTCACGTCGGAGGCGATGACCCGCCAAACGGGGCCGAGGAGTTCGAGCAGGAACCGCAGCGCCGTGGTGTTGCGGCGGACTTCCTGCAGGGCGATGACGTCAAACCGGGAAACCACCTCGGCAATGCACGCCACGGCGTGCCAGTCGCGTTTGGGGGAGTCGCGGGGGCCGGCGGCCCATTTGTTCGTCAGGTCCCCGAAGGCCCTGACGTTCCAGGTCGCGATCAGGAGGTTCGCCGCCGTTTTCGCCGGCACGGACCCGTCCAGCGCAGCCGCCAGCCGGGTCAGGTCCTGCGTGACTTCCGGGGGAGCGTCGACGGCCATGCCCTTCATACAAGCACAACGGCCCGTGATCCGCTCCCGTGAGCGGATTTGAGCTGCAGGTGCACGCCGGGTCTGGGGGTGTCCGGGGGTGAAATAGGGTTGAGGGTAAAGGCTGACGTTGGGGGGGACGGCGGCATGAACCCTAAACCGAAGGACCCCCTTGGCCCGCAAAGTCTATGTCCAGCTCATCGATGACCTGACCGGCGAGGACGCCGAAGAAACCGTCCGGTTCTCTGTCGACGGCGCCGATTACGAGATCGATCTCACCACGGCCAACGCCGCCGAACTTCGCGCAGTATTGACCAAATACACTGCCAAGGGCCGGCGGCTCCGCGGTTCCTCCGCAGGCCGGGCCGGCACGGTGGCGCCGCTGGGCAGGGAAGAGACCCGGAGGGTCCGGGACTGGGCCAACGCCCACGGCTACAACCCCAGTACCCGGGGCCGGATCCGCCAAGACATCCAAGAGGCCTACACCGCCGCCCACGCCTAGCGAGAAGCGTGAGCCCCAGGCTCAGCTCATCGAACCCAAGCTGAACCTGGGCGTTCGGATGGGCCGTTATCGGCGTTCGGGTATTTCATAGACGTATTGCGCTGGCTTTCCAACGTCTGCCGACCTCGGAAGCATGCAATTGTTCCGGGGTCATGGCGTCCTTATTCAGTGGTGCCTTTGATTGTTTTCGCAGCAGCACCTCGGCGCTTTCCAGCGTTTCGTGTTCTTGGAGGCCCCTGAAGCTCATCAGAAGGTTATTGGTCATCCAGTCCGTCAGGAAGGCGTTATGTTCTTCTGCGATACGGGGATGGGCGGATTTCCCATGCCAGACACCGGGAAAGCCCATTAGCGAGGCCAGCGTTCGACGCAGGGTGGAGCCGGCGGTGGGTAGCTTATGGTGTTTGGCCCGGGTGCGAAGATTGGTTGCCTTGCCCACGTAGAGAAGGTCTCCCAGGCCTAATGGTGAGAGATGGGCTGGCCAGTTGAACGGTTCAGGCAGGGGGCCGTCAAGAAACCAGCGATAGATTCCGGGCTGGTTCATCGTGGCGGCCCAGGCGTTTTCGCATTGGGCCAGTCCAGACCATGTTCCGGTCGCTGATGTGTCGGAGGTTGGCAGATTTTGCGGGGGAGAGCTGACGGGGCTGTCGATCCGAGGTACCCGTCTGGGACGGACGGCGGCCAGATCGTTGGCGACTGTAGAGTAGTGAACTCCTAGCTGGGCGGCGATGGCTGCAGTAGACATCCCCGTGGCTGCTAATCGCTCCACTTCAGATAGTCGGATCTCTCGGCTGTTGGGCATCAGGCTCCTCAACGTTGGGTTTTGCTAGTCCGATTATGCATTGGTGCCGTGATTATTGGGTGCCTAGCAGTGTCGTCGCCGCCCTCAAATCCGAAGGCCTCGACAAATTCGGCCATGTGGCTGCCGCAACCGTCCCAGAGTCCGCTGTTCCGTTCAGTGGGGGCTGGGCGATTATCCACTGTCGGGCATCGAGTTCACCCATGCGCCGGTACAGGGTCGCCCGGGACATGCCGAGGTCACGGGCGACCTGGGTGGCTGGCTGGCCGGCGTCGATGAGTCGGCGGGCGTTGTTGATCTGGCTGTCGGTGAACTGCTCCCGGCGCCCGCCTAGGTCCCTGCCCGCGGCCCGGCGTTTGGAGACCGAATCGGTGATTCGTTCCCGTTTGATTTCCAGTTCCATCTGCGCGAGGGCTGTCATGACGGTGAAGACCATGGAGCCCATGGGTGTGCCGGTGTCCACGTCGCCGCCGCCGAGATTGAGCACGCGCAGACCGGTCTTCCGTTCCCGCAGCAGGGTGGCTAGTTCGAGCATGTTGGCGGTGGACCTCCCGAGCCGGTCCAATGTGGTGACGACGAGGGTGTCGCCTTCATGCAGGGCAGCGAGAGCCGCGCCGAAGGCCGGCCGCGCCGCCCGGGCTCCGCTGACCCCGTGGTCGGTGTAGAGGTCATCCCTTCGCACCCCGGCGGCCAGTAGATCCACGGTCTGCCGGTCGGCGTCCTGGGCCCGGGTAGATACCCGGGCGTATCCGATCAGCTTGCCCATTTGGTGCCTCCAATGTGTCCCGCAACAGTGATTGACTACCGCAAACCCGCGCCGCACTTACGGGACATAGTAGCAAGACACTGAGGTTATTGAAGCGTCAAGGCCAGCGAGTGTCTCGACCAAAGGTCTTGCAACTCAAGGGTTGTGAGACGCGGAGGGCCAGCCGGTCCAGGAGGCATCGATGCCCATGACTTCACCGAGGCGATCGACACGGATCTCGTATTGCGCCCCGTCAAGGGTCCGTGATTCGTCCGGCTGATCGTGGAGCGGACGGGCAGTACCGTTGGGCCCGGTACCCGGGCTTGTTACCGGCTTCGCCGGGACGGCGCGGCAAGGGCCGCCGGCAGGAGTCCGGGCATCGTGTCGACGGTACTCCAGGCGGAAGGGGCTGCAGGTGGATTAGAAGGGGTTTGAGAAGACAGGAGCCTGGGCGGCGTCACAGGCATCGTCGGGATCGCGTACCGCGACTGCCCTGATGGACTCGGGGTCAGAGAAGACCACCCGATGGGTCTTACCGTGGGTTGTTTCGTCTGTTGCTGGCGGCATATGCGCTCGGTCGATCTCCATAGGCATCATGTCTACGGCATGACCGGGTGACGGGACCAGCCGGCGCGCCTGACTGTGCTCGCCTTTCGTCGTTCCTCGGGCTTGAAGGGCTGCCGACGGGAGTCCGGAGATGACGTCGCGGTGTTCCTGGCCCGAAGGGCCCTCGTGGCATTGGGACGCCGGTCACGAAAATCTACCGCGAGTGACGGCACGCGGACTGCGCCGCTCCGGTGCGGCCAAGACTCACTGTGTGCGCGAAGCTTCCACCCCTATAGGCCCCGCACACCACTTCTGCAAGAAGATCCGCTTGCGGGCGGGCGTCGCATCAGCTCTGTGCAATGAGCCCCAAGGCTTCCCGGAAACCGGGGCCTGTTTCCGATCCCTGAAGCGGACGTACGATCAGGCATGGAAAAGCTGAAATTTGAGGTGAGTATTAGCGCCCCCGCCCAAACCGTCTGGTCCACGATGCTCGATGATGCCGCGTACCGGGAGTGGACGAGTGCTTTCAATGAAAAGGGTTCCTACTATGAGGGCGACTGGAACAGAGGCAGCGAGATTCGTTTCCTCGGCCCTGACGATGAAGAATCCTTGGGAGGGATGATCGCAACGGTTGAGGAAAGCAGGCCGCATGAGTTCATCTCCCTGCGATATCTCGGTCAGATTGTCCGCGGTGTGGAGGACCGGACCAGCGATGCGGCGAAGGAATTTATCGGAGCCCACGAAAACTACTCGTTCACCGAAGCCGAAGGGGTGACGTCAGTCAAGGTCGAGCTTGACGGCGTTGACGAATGGGCGGCCATGCTGAATGAAGCGTGGCCGGCGGCTCTCACTAAACTCAAAGACCTCGCCGAAGCTCAGCCCTGACGTACCGCCGTGAACGCCTGGCTATATCGCGAACCGCAGGACCACTCCGTCAGGCCATGGTTTCGTCAGTTTCAACATGGATGATCAGGCCAGCGGCGGCCTCGGCAACGGACGTGATGTGAACGCCAGGAACACCAAGCAGGGCATCAGCGCGATCGCACCACGTCCCGCCGGAGCAGGAAGTAGAGTCAGACACGTCAGGGTTTCTTTGGGAAATGGTTGTTTAGTCGCTACCAATTCAAAGAGACCCTGATGTCTCTCTCCTGCCGCCACGCCGACAACACCCCGAACCCTCAAACTCAACTGGACCTAACCACGCTTAGAGACGAAGGGCCGGAATACCGCCAGCGGGAAGTTTCATATCCAAAGACGGTTGGGCGGAATATACTTTAGCTCCCTCCCCACAATGGGAAAGTAGCGATGATGCGCGGATTTGGCAGACGCGGAACGGGCGGACGCGGAATCTGCTTCTTCGGGGTGGTCTATCTGGCCATCGGTCTGCTGGTCGCCGCCACCCACGGATACCTCGTGGCATGGAACATTCCCGGCAATATCCTCGAAGGCCTTGCGGCGATACTTCTCTGACCGCTCGTCGCGTTCTTCGGCGTCGATCTGCATGCGCTGATCGCTTAGTCCGGATGCCGCATGGGCAGGCGCCTCAACCCTCCCCGCACAGTGATAGAACGGTGGTAGAGATGTCCTGAATGCGTGCCGGGGTGTTGCGTGCGTCACAGCTCATGCCTACGCTTGCGGGGGCGGCCGCAGCGTCGCGGCCACCCCCGAAGGGTAGGAGCACCATGAAAGACAAGCTCAGCGTCCTGGTCCGGGTGGACCTCGATTGCGCTCACGCCCGGATCGAGGCCCAGGGCCGCGTGACGGCACAAAGCCTCCAGGCCCTCTATGTGATCGTGAAACGCGCAAACGCCCTGATGGAAGGCCTGGCCGTGGAAATCGACATGACCCACGCCAGCGTCGAACCCCTAGCTTTGGAGCAGCTGCGCGCCTGCTCGCGGCGCCACCGCCTGCCCGCATACATAGATCCGCTCCAGGCTGATTGCAGACTCAGCGTCCTGGCACCCGTTAATGCCGCAGCCCCCGCCCTGGCTGTGGGCTTGGCGGCCTGACCTGCCGCTCCCGGCCGCCTCGGGGCAAAAAGCCGGAAATCGAGCGGCCATCACCGCCCTACGAGCACGGACCGGCGAGCTCCCGGAAGGGGGATCGGTGGTGCGCAGGAGGAACGATCCACCACATGCCCCGTTGCCGCGCTTTCCCGCACAGCCTTGATACCGTCCAGGACTCCGCTGATCGTCGTGAACCGCGGTGAGACGGACAGACTGTCCCTCGGATGCGGTCAGGCTGTCATCCCCAACACACGGGCTCCTACCGCCCCGACCACACACTGCGGCGGAAATCCAGTACCAAAATGGCCCCCGGTGGACCTGATTCAAGCCGTCACAGCGGATGAGATTGACACGGACAATCACTTAACTCAATGGAGCTGGAGCCTGCCGCGCTGGCAGACGGCTTACATCCGCGCGTATTTGGCCTTCGCCATCAGGTAGAGGCCGTAACAGATCAGACCGGCGCCGACGGCGGTCAGCATATACAGCCCGTACGGCTGCTCGCGCAGCGCCGTCAACCCGCCGTCCAGGCCGGTGGACTCCTGGGGGCGGGCGCTGACGGTGGCAATGATGAACAGCAACCCCACCAGAAACAGCGCGATGCCCTCGGCCACGTAGCCGGCAACGCCCAGCCCCGTCACAATGGTCCGGCCGGTGCCCGAGGACGGCAACCGCAGATCCTTCTTGAACGATGCCTTGACTCCGAGGACCACAAATACGACGCCGACGACGGCGATCGCGACTCCGATGACGATCAGCAGGAATGAACCCCCGGGTGCTTTCATGATTGAAACCGTGAAATCGCTGGTGGACTTTCCGCTGTTCCTGCTGTTTCCAGTTGCGGAGGCAGCAAATGTCAGCGCCAGCACGGCGAACACCACCGCCTTGCCGCCTGCGGAAAGTTTCTTCCCCACCTGCTTCCTGGCTTCCAGCTGACCGTAGTCGAACACGGCGTTACTGGTTTGCCAGAGCGCCAGAGCCACACAGGCAGCGAATCCGGTCCACAGCAGCACCAGTCCACCGGGCTGGCCTGCGAGTTGGGCAACGGCACCGCCCTGGTCCGCCTGTCCCGCCGTGCCGAAGGCCAACCGGATGGCGACGAAACCGGTCATGAGGTGCAGCAGGCCGCTGACGGCAAACCCTGCCCTGGCCGCGACTACAAGAGCCCTGGAGTTCGATGCCTCCTCGACCGTGTTCGCGGCCTCTTTCAGCTCTTTCTTCATGTCCGGTCCTTAATGCCGACGCACATGCCAATTACCCGCAACACACCCATTTTGTCACCGGAGTTCCACTGCTTACAGGCCTGGACCGGGCGGGCTCCGGGAAGGCTCCGTCTGGCGGGAACCCACTCGGCCAGGCTTCGCACCAGTCGGTCCGATACCAACTCACGGGCCCCGGCGGGCAGACCCAACGCCATACGTCGTCGGACCTTATCGTCTCCACCGGCACCGGCACCGGCACCGGCACCGGCACCGGCACCGGCACCGGCACCGTCGCCGTCGCCGTCGCCAACGACTGGTGCGCATCCATCACCCTCGACCGCGGCGGACGCGCCCTGCCGGCGCCAACGGATCCCCGCCTCACATGGTTCGCCCGCGAGGCCTGGCCCTCCCCCATCACGGGAACCTATTGGACCGTGGGTGCGCCGGAGGCCCGCGAATCACTCCGCGTTACCGTTGCCGCCGACCAGCTTGTGGTATTTGGAGACGGCATGGAAGACGCCCGCCTCACCGCCTCCTGGGGCCAGGAAATTACGGTGAAGCTGGGCGGACGGCCGCTGCGGTTGGCGTAGGAACCCTGTCCAAGTTCCGTCTGGCGCCAACAGTTGGCCGCCGCCACCGGCGAGCCCCGGCCATCGCTGACGAGCCGCGCCGCCAGGATCACTTCTGCGGGACCTGCTGATGATTCCAATCCATATAAACCATTGCGCAGGGTCGCGTCCACTCTTACGGAAAGCTTTCACTCACCTGAACGAGCCTTCGCTGCAATTTAGCTAACCTCTTTCGCGCAGTCGGACGACAAACACGCCTGAATTGCTATCCGGGAGGCATGCCTCTTCTCAAATAGCCGCAACTAGGCCACCATTCTGATAAGTCGGTCCAGAATTTGCACAGGTCTCAGGTTTAGGAGAGGAGGCTGAGCAGACCTTCCATTCCTTCCTCGGTGAACCATTCCCCAGGACCCTTTGATCCGCGCCCCGTTGGGGTGACTTGGCGCGGATGCGAGAGCACTGCCCCGAACAGAATTTCAGCGACGGAAGGACATCGAGATGTTCCATTTGCACGATCGGCGGACAGCAGTGGGTTCCGCTCTCCTACTATTTCTCACCATGTCCACAGCGGCGTGTGCCGCGCAGTCCACACCCTCGGCCACTTCCACACCGCCCTCGGACTCAGCTGTGCCTGCAACGTCACCAACTCCGACGCAGGAGGCAGCATCAGCTTCAGCCTCACCAACCGTGGCGCCCGTGGCCGTGGGGCTGTGCGGGCCAGGAACAGCCCTCAACTTCGACCGCACGGCTTTCCCGGCGTCGCCAAAAATCGACAACAAGTGGTTTCCCCTGACGCCCGGCATGCAGTACACGACCACGGGCTCGGTCACCAGCGCAGAAGGCACCACCGAGCGCACAGTAACCCACACTGTGACCGGACTCACCAAAATGGTGGATGGTGTGAAGACCCAGGTGATGTGGGACCGCGACTACGCCGACGGAGAGCTGGTGGAATCCGAACTGGCCTTTTTTGCGCAGTCCAACAATGGCGACGTCTGGCTCTTCGGGGAGTACCCGGAAGAGTTTGAGAATGGCGAATTCATGGGCGCGCCAGCCACATTTCTGAGCGGTCTGTCCGCGGCCCAGGCGGGACTGGCGATGCAGGCCGAACCGCGGACCGGCTCGCCCAGCTATGTCCAGGCTCACGCACCCGCAGTGCAGTTCCTGGACTGCGGGGTCCCCGTCCAGGAGAATCAGAAAACGTGTGTTCCCACGGGATGCTACGAGGGTGTGCTGGTCATTGATGAACACAATCCGTTGGAACCGGCAGTAGGGCATCAGCAGAAGTTCTATTCAGCAGGCACGGGTCTGCTAAAAGTGACAGCCGTAGGCGGGGACCGGCAGGAGACCCTGGATCTGGTCAAGGCGGAACAGCTCTCCGATGCCCAACTGAAAGACATCAACCAGCAGGCACTGGTACTCGACGAGCACGCGTACGAGGTAAACGCAGACTACGCCCAGACCCCCAAAGCCGAAGTTGCAACGGAGATCTCCGGCGCTAAATGAGAGGCCTCGGTCAGCGTGAGAACCCCTTTCATAACGGCCAATCCTTGCGCAATGTGCGTCCGCTCGATCGCCGGCTGGGTGTATGCAGCGTTCGTCCTGGAACCTGATCCACATGCATGTGCCACGGCATCTCAGCAAACGTTCCTTTGCTGAGACGGTCGGGCCCGGATGCGGTCTGTGGCGTGTTGTTGTGCGGGGCAGAGTTCGGCGACGGGCGGGAGAAGTAGTACCCCTGGAGTGAGTCACTGCCGAGCCGGATCAGGCGGCGGGGCCTGGACGGTGGTTTCGATTCCCTCGCCGGTGACCGCCAGTCCGAGATTGTGGGCCCTGGTGATCATGGAGGTGAGAATGGGCAGATATTCCTTCCCGGTCTGTTTGACGGACGCGAAGGCTCAGCCTGAATGATGGTGACCGTTACTTACTGCAGTGTTGCATCGTTCACCACGTGACCCAGCCGCAGGGTCTGCGGCTACGGCGATGGCTGGGGGATGTCGCAGGTGAGCGTGGGATTCAGGCCCAGATAGTTCAGCGGCCCTGCAACGATTGTCACCGCGACAGTCCCAACCGAGGCGCAGGACGCGAGCTGTCCGGCGAAATAACCGCGCTGCGCGGCGGCGATGACGCCGATCGCGAGCCAAAGCAGCACTACTATTCCGACGATGCTTCTCGCCCGCATTTCGTCCTCCGATACCGGATCTTAGTGACGGTTGAGCGCCATTATGCACCTGTTCGTGGAAATGATCCATCGCGGATCAGGACCACCCGTTCAAGTGAACCCCCTAAACGGGTCTGGATCGCGGCGGCTGTTGTTCCGTTGGGCCGGGCAGGAGAGAAGGCTGTGCTGTCCGGGCCGGATGGCCGGGCAGCTGCGCCGGCGCACCGCAGGATTTCCTTCGAGCATTAGCATCCAGCGCATGAACGGGCCGCAACGCCATGGCGGGCCGGCCCTGGCTGGTGCCGGTCCACGGGCCGGCCGGACACGGCACCCGGTCATGCGGCACCTGAGGCGGCGGCCGCCTACGTCACCGCTGCAGATCAGGTCCGGCTGATCGGGTCAGAATGAGGATCCCGCCGGCGGGGTAGCCGGTCGGTCCGGATCCGATGGCGTGGGGGAGGCCGGCGCCGGTGCGGTGGCTTCGCTGGTGGTCTCTTCGGTCCCTACACCCGTGGCACTGCCCCCGCTGGCGGTTGCCACCCAGGCGTCGGTTCGGTTGACCGGGACTTTCCGGCCGGGCGTGGTGCCCTGTCCGGGTGAGGGTACACGGACTTCGAGGACCCCGCTGTTGTAGGAGGCCTGGATGTCGTCCTCCTTGACGCCCGGGGGCAGCTGAAAACTGCGGCTGAACGCCCCGTAACGGAATTCGGAGCGGTAGTTGTGCCTGTCCTGGTGTTCGGATTGTTCTTCCCGGCGGGCTTCGATGGTGAGCGTGGTTCCGGCGATGGTGATGTCAACGTCCTTCTCGGGGTCGACGCCGGGCACCTCGGCCCTGATCACCAGGCTGGATCCGTCGTGGTATTCCTCCACGCGCAGCCACGAGCCGATGTCCCCTTGCAGGAACCGGCGGACCGGTTCGGGCACGTCGAAAGGCATGTGCCGGATGATGTCGCTCATGGTTTCCTCCCTATGATGAGTGCGCCGCCACGGGCCCCCAGACAGCGCCCGCGGTAATCAGCGCGGTATTTGCTGTGCAAGCAGCAACCTACGCTCTCGGCGCGGCCAGGGGAAGAGGCGTTCCGCGCGTTGACCCCGGTCCGGCCGTGCGCTCCGCGGTCAGCCGCCGCACACGGCATCCGTACGTTTTCTCTGAACGCCAGGACCGGCCCCGTGGTCATCTGACCGCCTGGATCCGTCGGCACGGACACGAGAGTGGTTAAAAGAACACGAGGCGGTCCACTGACGATGACGTCCGCGGCGTTTCGATCTCCGCCGGCGCCCGGGCAGCGAATCGGACACATGCGTTGAAAGGAAAGGGGGAAGCGCCCCGGTGTTCCGTGATCCCGGAGTCATTTCTGCCGTCGACTATGCGGAAAGGCCCCGGGCGCGGCGCCGCGGGCACTGATCAGGGCGAACTGCCCGGCGGTAGCGGACTGGGCCGGGGGTGGTGGCTGGAATGGATGGCGTCGGTGACAACGGCGGAGAGCTTTCCTGTGCAGGCGAGCGTGGCGCGTTGCCTGCGTTCCCCGGTGCCGCGCCGCAGAATGGCGCTCAGCCCGGACTGCACGGGAAGGAGGTCCCCTGAACCGGCCAGAGCGGCCCGGACGTAGCGGATGAGAGCCTCGATGATCTCCGGCGCCGGTCCCGGCCGGTTGTCCACCGGGTGCAGGAGATCACCGTTGATCCCGGACCGGCTGGCCCGCCAGAGGGCCAGACGGATCAGGGCGGCCGGGACGGGCAGCGGCGGCACACCATGACGCCATTCTGTAGCGGCCGTCTCCACCAGCCCACGGACGAGCGCCGCGATGAGGGCGGCATCCTCGGCGTACAGGCAGACATCGGCCACACGGACCTCCACGGTGGGGTGGTCCCGGGAGAGCCGGGCGTCAAAGTAGACCATCCCTTCGTCCAACAGAACGCCGGTGCCCAGATACCCCGCAATCAGGGAACGGTACCCGGCAGCGGAGCCGAACAGCTCGGCCGGACCGGCTGTCGGCCACCGGCCCCACGCCTGCGTGCGGTAGCTGGCATACCCGGTATCGGCGCCGTTCCAGAACGGTGAATTCGCGCTCAGAGCCGCCAACACCGGAAGCCAGCTGCGGATCCGGTCCAGGACGGCGACGCCTTCTTCATCCGAACTGACGGAGACATGAACGTGCAGCCCGCAGGTCAGCTGCTCCCTCGCGGTCAGACCGAAACCCTCCGTCATGGCCGCATAGCGGGAACCGGGGGTGGTGTGGGTGACCGCCGGCACCGGGGACGTCGCCAGGGCAACGGCCCTGGCCCCCACGGCCCGGGCCGCCGCGTCGGCCGCGGCCCGTCCCCGGCGGATTTCCTCCATCAGGGCATCAACGCTCGAGCAGGGGCTGGTCTGGACTTCGATCTGCTCCTGCTTGAACTCAGCAGTGAGCACGACCCTGCCCGTCGCCGGAAAGGCGCCGCCAGCTACCCTGCTGACGGCCAGCACCCCATCGGCCAGGGGCAGCGGCTGGCCGCAGACGGGGTCGACGATCAGCAGTTCCTCCTCGACCCCGAATGTGCGCATACAGTCATTGTGGGCCAGCGGCCCCGGTCTGTCCGAACGACCCCTTCGCTGCACCCGTCCCGTCCCGGAGCGAGAACCACGACGGAGTCCGTGCCCCGGCCGGTGTCCCCCGGCTCTACCTAAATTTTGATCACACGTCCGGCAGCGGCAGATGAGCGAGGATACACGGGAATTGGCAGGCGCCACTCGGGCAGACGCGGGACGATCAGAGGATCTTTGCAGGCGAATTGACCGGCCAGGGATCGTTTCGGCTCCTGCTGAACTTTGCCGCCGCGTACAGGACGCCGCCTTTGGCCTGCTCGAGGGTCGTCCCGGGTGAAGCCGGGAGGACCGGCAGGAACAGCTGGTGACATTTCCGTGCCGGCGTGGACCCCGACCGGTGGGACGTCATCGGGTCGCTGATCCGTGTCGCGGGGTGGCGGTGATCATGCTCGTTCCCCGCGGGCCCCTTTCCGGACCTCCCCGCGGCGGACGTGCCCGTGCCGGCGGATCGCCGCAATCAGGGTCGGCTTCCGATGGGGTCCGGACAGGGCCGGCTAGCTGCTGCCGGGGGCTTCACCCGTCCCCGTCCCCGTTTGCGCCCGGGCCGTTGCACCCGCCACGTCCCGGGCCCCCGCTACCGCTCCCGCTCCCGCGGCCCCGCTCCCGCGGCCGGTTTCGGGGAGGGGCCCGGGGAGTCAGGACCGTGCCGACCCGCCGGGTACGTTTCGTGAGCGGGCTTCCACAGCCGGAAGGTCCCAGCGGGCCCAGTCCCGGGGGCGGGTGGTGGGCCGGCCGAGGAAGTAGCCCTGACCGGTCCTGATACCGAGGCCGGCGACTGCGCCGAATTCCGCACTGGTCTCGATTCCTTCGGCGATGAGCGTCGCTCCGAGCTGTTCGGCGAATGCGGTCATGGCCTCACCGAAGCAACGGCGGAGGGGATCTGTATCGATTCCGGCTATCAGGGTGCGGTCAAGTTTGAGGATGTCGGGTCCGAGCTGCCGGATGCGGGGGATCGAGTCGGGGTAGGTGCCTGCGTGTTCAACCGCGAGCCGGACGCCGGTGCGACGCAGCGGGGCCAGTGCCGCGGCCAGCGCCGCGGGCTGGCCGGCCGTGAGGGCCTCGGTGAGCTGGAGGACGATGCGGTCGGGGGACAGCGTCGATTCCTGAAGCAGCGCCGGCAGGAGCGGGTCCAGGCAGATGGCAGGGGACAGTTTAAGTGCCACGTATAGGCGCGGGGGCAGGTGCATGGCGGTGGCGAGGGCGCACTCCAGCGCGGCGAATTCAAGTTCGCTTCCCAGCCGCGCCGCGGCCGCGTCGGCAAACCAGTCCGCGGTGGGGCCCCCGTCGCTGACGAACCGGGTGAACGCCTCGACTCCGACGACAGCGCCGGTGGTGAGATCGACGATCGGTTGAAAAGCGGACAGCAGCATCCTGCCTTTGAGGACCGCGTCGATCCTCGAGAGCGCTCCGTCCACGGCCGGGGCCGGGGATTCTGCCGGGTGCCGCTCCTCGGACGGGACCGGTCCCGCCGCTCCGGCCGGGAATGAGGCCAGGGATCCGAGGGACAGCAGATGCTCTGCGAGAGCCGTTTCCGGGTGCCCGGGATGGGCCGCGACGTGGTCGCGAAGCCGGTCCCTGACAGGGGCCCGTTCCGGCGCCGGGTCTGCGAGGATCGCCTCGATAATGGCAGCGGCCTGCCGGCTGATTCCCGGGGTGACGTCGCCGTCAGGGCTGCCGGGTGCCGGGCGCCGGGGAGGTTCCTCCCCGGAGCGTGCTGGAAAGGACGGCGGGTCCATCGACATGGGCTCTTCCTTTGTTCCCCGTTCCGGCTGAGTCCGGAACCGGCCGGCCCTCTTCCGGGATCCCGGACGGAAGGCCATGGATAAGACTGTACCTCCCCTGCTGGTCCCTCCCACCGGCCCGGCGGTCCGGATATCCTCCCCGCCTGCGGCGCCGCCGCCCAACTCTGGACCAGGCCCGCAGGAGTACTACTACGCCCCGGTCCCCGGTCCCTGTTCAGAGTGCCGGCGTGACTGCCTGACGGGTGTATGCTCCGGAGCCGCCCCGCGGCGGCATTGGATGTACTGAGTCCCTGACGGGCGTGCCCCGGTGCAGGGCACCGGTGAGGAGTTCGGCGATGGCGTCTTTGACGTCGTCGATGTCCCGTGGAAGTTCCTGCGCATACCGTGCGGCGGCCGGATTGTCGCCGTCGAGTACGCAGCGTTGGAGGGCCTGGCAGGTCTGCTCCACGACGAAGGCTCCGACCATCCGGGCGTTGACCTTGAGGCTCAGGACGGCGTCAAGGGCCGCGCGGATGTCACCTTTGCCGAGGGTGGCGAGGATGCGGTCGTGCCGCGGCTGGAGCAGGTCCACAAATTTCAGGGCAAACTTTCTGGCGAGGGCGTCGCTCTGCATCTGATCGGCGAGATCGATGAGGACGGCTGCGTCAAGGACGGTTTCGCCGGGGCGGCCTGCCATTTGTCTCCCTCATTCACGACTCAGGCCCCGATGGCTGGCCCTGTTCCGAGCGGGGCCGGCCGCGGGTGGTTGCCCGGCGTGGATCTGGCCGTGACCATTTGGCGGGACAACACTAACATTGCCGGTCCCGGATCAAGGCAGGCCCCTGGCCCGGGTCACGATTTATTCAAGACTTCCGTGGCGCCTTGATAAAATTTTGAAGAAACACCGCTTCCAGCTCAGCCGAGCCGTGAACCGGTCGTGCGGTTGGCACTTCTGGTCCCCGCAACAGCTCGTTTCCAGCACCGGCGTGGCACCTTCCGTGGACTCCCGCAGCGATTGCAACACTTGGCAGGTGAGTCCTCTGCCACCCCCGTCTCGAATGAACAGTCACAGAATAGGCCTCACGGCCGGGCAACGGATCGGATACTCCAGGTCAGCATTCTGGACCAGGGCACTCAGCGCCGGCGCGAGGGTGTTCAGCGGGCATTCACGGACAAGGCCCCCATAACGGGTTCTATAGCCAGTACCAGATCGTTGGCGGTCTCGCCCGCACCGACCGGACCCGGTGACAACACCCCGGGTCATTGACGGCTGGGGCGGCAATCATGCCGGGCCGGCAGGACAGCAGACCCTCATCCTGCAACAGGAACCACTCCCGGGCGGGTCCGGGACGGACGTAGCATCGAGGTAGGAAGCGGGCGGGGGTGGGGCCGAATTGTTTGATCGGTTTACGGATGGTGCACGGCAGGTGGTGGTGCTTGCCCAGGAGGAGGCGCGCCTGCTGGGCCACAATTACCTCGGCACCGAGCATTTCCTGTTGGGGTTGCTCCGCGAGGGTGAGGGTGTTGGTGCCGGGGCCCTTGACTGTCTGGGTGTTTCGCTTCAGGGGGCCCGGGGTGAGGTGGAGGCGCTCATCGGGCGGGGCCGGCAGGCCCCGGCGGGGCATATCCCGTTCACGCCGCGGGCCAAAAAAATCCTGGACCTGGCGCTACGGGAGGCGCTGGATCTGGGGCATGACTACATCGGTACCGGGCACCTGCTCCTCGGCCTGATCCGGGAGGGCGGCGGCGTGGCCGCGCAGGTGCTGGCGGCTTTGGGCGCGGACCCGGTCCGGCTGCGCGGTCAGGTCCTCCGGCTGCTCCCGGGCGGGGGCGCGGACGCCTCGGGTGCGGGCGCCGGTGGCGGACGGCAGGAGCGGACGGCGGCGGACTCGCCGTTGTTGGAGCAGTTCGGCCGGAACCTGACCCGGGCTGCCCGGGAGAACACGCTGGATCCGGTGATCGGGCGCGAATCCGAAATGGAACGCGTGATGCAGGTCCTGTCCCGGCGGACCAAGAACAATCCGGTGCTGATCGGTGAGCCCGGCGTCGGCAAGACTGCCGTCGTGGAGGGCCTGGCCCAGGCGATTGTCCGCGGTGACGTCCCGGAGACTCTCAAGGACAAGCAGCTCTACACCCTGGACCTGGGGTCCGTGGTGGCAGGGTCCCGGTACCGTGGTGACTTTGAGGAGCGGCTGAAGAACGTCCTGAAGGAGATCCGGACCCGCGGGGACATTCTTTTGTTCATTGACGAGATCCACACCCTCGTGGGTGCCGGTGCCGCCGAGGGTGCGATCGATGCGGCCTCGATCCTGAAGCCGGTGCTGGCCCGCGGCGAGCTCCAGACCATCGGTGCGACCACGCTGGATGAGTACCGCAAGCACATCGAGAAGGATGCCGCGCTCGAGCGCCGTTTCCAGCCGATCCAGGTCAGGGAGCCCTCCGTCGCGTATACGATCGAGATCCTCAAGGGCCTCCGTGACCGGTACGAGGCGCACCACCGGGTCAGAATCACCGACGGCGCGCTGGTCGCCGCGGCGACCCTGGCGGAGCGTTACATCTCGGATCGTTTCCTGCCGGACAAGGCCATTGACCTGATCGATGAGGCCGGCGCCCGGCTGCGGATCCGCCGGATGACTGCTCCGCCGGAGCTCAAGGTCATGGACGAGCGAATCGCCGCGCTCAGGAAGGCCAAAGTCGTCGCGCTCGACGCCGCCGACTACGAAGGCGCCACGTCACTGCGGGACAAGGAGCGGAAGCTCATTGCCGAACGTGCCGGGAAGGAACGCCGATGGAAGGCGGGCGGTCTGGACGATATTTCCGAGGTTGACGAGGACCTGATCGCCGAGGTGCTGGCAAACTCCACCGGTATCCCGGTCTCCCGGCTCACCGGGGAAGAGTCTTCGCGGCTGCTGAAGATGGAAGACGAGCTGCACTCCCGCGTCGTGGGGCAGGCGGAAGCGGTTGGTTTGGTGTCGCGGGCTATCCGCCGCACCCGTGCGGGGCTGAAGGACCCGAAGCGTCCGGGCGGTTCGTTCATCTTTGCCGGCCCCACCGGCGTCGGAAAGACCGAGCTGGCCAAGGCCCTTGCCGGGTTCCTCTTCGGTGACGAGGATGCCCTGATCACCCTGGATATGTCCGAGTACTCCGAGAAGCACACGGTCTCGCGCCTTTTCGGTGCTCCTCCGGGCTATGTGGGCTACGAGGAAGGCGGACAGCTGACCGAAAAGGTCCGCCGTCGTCCGTTCTCCGTGGTGCTGTTCGACGAAGTGGAGAAGGCGCACGCTGATCTCTTCAACTCGCTGCTGCAGATCCTGGAAGACGGCCGTCTGACCGACTCGCAGGGCCGCGTGGTGGACTTCAAGAACACGGTGATCATCATGACCACCAACCTTGGCACCCGCGACATTTCCAAGAGTGTCACCACCGGTTTCCAGTCGGGCACGGACACTCAGACCGGCTACAACCGGATGCGCGCCCGGGTCACGGAGGAGCTCAAGCAGCACTTCCGCCCCGAGTTCCTGAACCGTGTTGACGACGTTGTGGTGTTCCCGCAGCTGACCCAGGACGAGATCATCGAGATCGTCGACATGTTCGTCGGCCGGCTGGAAAAGCGGCTCAAGGACAAGGACATGGGCATCGAGCTCACCCCGGCGGCCAAGATCCTGCTGGCAACCCGCGGCTACGATCCCGCCATGGGCGCCCGGCCGCTGCGCCGGAGCATCCAGCGCGAGATCGAGGACCAGCTCTCCGAGAAGATCCTCTTCGGCGAGATCCACCCCGGCGACATCGTGATGGTGGATGTGGATGGCGAAGGCGACGACGCGAAGTTCACCTTCGCCGGCAACGCCAAGCCGGTTATCCCGGACGCCCTGCCGCTGCCGGGCTAAGAGACCGCTGCCTGATGACGACGGACGCCCGCGTGCCGGAGAACCCCGCCGGCTGTGTCGGCCGCGGGGTGATTCCAGGCCGCGGATTCTGGCGGGTTCCCGGGGTGACGGTGTTCCGTTGATGGCCAGGCCCGGGCCGGGCCCTCGTTGGTCTGCTATTGCCCGTGGTCGTCCGCTGATGAACCCAATGAGGGGAGGTGCCCGGGTTCCGCGGTGCGGCGTTCCAGTTCATCGGTGACGAGCAGGAGCAGTTCCCGGGCGGAGCCGGAGTCCTCGAGGTCCGCACACCGGGTGAGCGCGGCCTGGAGCCGGTACAGGTCGGCGGAGGGAACGAGGGGCCAGCGGGGGAACATAACGAAGATCCGTGAGGACGCGGACTCGTGCGCATCCGGGCGGCCGGTGCTCATGCCGCCGCCGGCTGGGGTGCCGTGGTGCGCGGGGTCCCCGGGCGCAGGGATCTGCCGGGTGTGGCCTGCGCCGTGACAGGAAGGCCCGGTGCGAGGATCCGGGTGTCGGGCGGGCAGGCGGCACAGAGTGTTTGCACGGCGCCCGGCTCGGCGGCGGCCAGTTTCCTCAGGTCCAGGATGACGCTGTGGCCCGGGGCGAGTAGTGCTGCCCGCCGTGCGACCGGGAGGAGTCCGCGGACATTGCCGAGCGTGAGGGCCCCTGACGGGGTGACGGTAATGGTGCCAGAACCCATGTCGACGGCGACGGTGACATCGAGTTTGCTGGCCATGGACACTGTCTCTCTACAATTCACGGGCGGCCGCCTGCCCGACCGGTTCCAGCATACCGGCACCAGCGTGAACTGCATCACATCCTCTCATGACGTATCGGGCCGGCAGGAAGGGAGCGCGCGTCCCCTTTTCCGCCCTCCGGGCCTGCGGGATCATCCCGGAGTCAGGCAAAGATACTGAACCGCAGGTCGATGCCGCCTCCAGCCGCGAGGGAAGAAGACACCCAGCATCGGGTCGTTGGAGGGTACGGAAACCCGGTCACGCACCGGCTTCACAGGGTCAGCGGCGCCGCGACGGGCGAAAAACAGCCGGACCGTCACCCGCAGGAGGCACCGAACCTGCTGGCGGGTCCGCCGGCGGGCGGCCCTGCGCGGGCCCGGCCGGGCATCCGTTCTCAGGCCGGCGGCGCTCCCGGGGGCACGGGGTGGCCTGCCGGTGCGGCTTCGGCCATGGCCTGGATGAAGGCCCGGTCCCGGGCGGAGAGGGGGAGCTGGCCGTTTCGATCCGTGCCCTCCAGGTCCTCGTGCCGGCCGCTGGCCTGCAGGAGGGCCTCGGTCACGGTCCGTGGAAGGATGGCGCTGCCGGGATTGGCCCGCAGCCATTCCTGCGTCGTCGGATCCAGCCTGGACCACAGGTCCTCGATGGATGCTCTGTTCATTGTTTCCTCCGGTCGGAACGTGTTCAGGGTCCGGAACCCGCGCACCGGCGCGGCGGTCATCGGTGAAAGAATCATGGATTCCGGTACCCGCCGTGCGCCGCGGCCCCGGTAACCATTCTGGCGTGTGCCCGGCCCGGGACTCAAGACCTTCCCGCCGGATCAGACCCGCTGGTGACCCCGGGGCCGTTCGCGCCGGCAGGAGAGCGCCGGTGTGTTCTAAAGCGGGCGGATGTTCTCCGCTTGGGGTCCCTTCGGACCCGGGACCACATCAAACTGGACTTTCTGGTTCTCCTCCAACGACCGGTATCCGCTGCTGGCGATGGCGGAGTAATGGGCAAACACATCCGCGGAGCCGTCATCATTGCTCAGGAATCCAAAGCCCTTCTCCGAGTTGAACCATTTCACTGTCCCTGTTGCCATGTTCGTCCTTTGCCTTTGCGGTCCTGGTTCACCGGGCATCAGACGCCGGCTGCGGCGGGCACCTTCGTCCGCCGTCCTCCAACTTACCCGGCGGCAGGGTCGCAGGCTACGGGGACCTTCGGCCCTTGCACAGGCGGGCTGCAACGGTGGCAGGACATCTTTTCAAGCTTCGGTGTCGAATAACAGGCATGAACTACTACAGCCCCGCGGCCCAGGAGCGCGCCAGAGACGCCGCATACGATGCAGTTGAAAAGGTACTGACCAGCATGTTTGAACCGCTGAGCCGGCAGGCGCTGACAGCACGCTGGAACCAGGCCATCGAAGCCATGGCCAAACACCTCGAAGCCCAAGACAACGGCACGGAATAAGCTGCACGGCCGCCGCCCCTGACTAACTATCCGGAAACTTCCGGGACAAGCGCTCCATGAGGGTGAAAACCGCGGTAGCCGTCCGGACGGCAAAGATGCGGCGGTTCCAGGGGGTGCTGACCTCGTTCCGCACCACGCCGCACCGGGATTTCCGTCGGGCCGCCGGCGCCGCCCGGGCCGCCCACGCCGTGGCCGGTGAAGATCCGCGTGCACCCGCTGCGCTTAACGCCGCCTGCGGCAGATCTGCGTTCATGGGTGAAACGCCGGCGTGCTGCACGCATGCTGATCTCTACTTTCAGCAGACCCCCATTTTTGAGATGGCCCACTGTCCGATAACTTGGCGGCTGCCCGCGCCTCGGCGTCCGCGGCGGCGGAACATCGTGTCGTGTTTAGGTGCGGGATCGGCCGCGGATGAAGTGGAAGATCAGGACGACCACGGCAATAACCAAAAGCAGGTGTATCAGGCCGCCGCCGATGTTCCCGAGCAGGCCCAGAAGCCAGAGAACAGCAATAATGACGGCTATCCAAAGCAACATGAGAGTCTCCTTTTGTTGGACATGCTGATTTTGCGCCCTCGGCCGCTCCGCGTGCTGTAGCCGCGGGGCAGGAGTGACATGACGGTCGGTGGCCCGCCTGCGGCCGGTGCCGGCAAGGATCATCGTCGTGCCTCTCGCTCTCATCGGCCCCGGTACCGCATCTGTTCGCAAGCCAGGGTAAGGATCCAGGTTCGCGACCCCGGCCGAAGGCCCACGCCGGTATTGCGTGGTGCGTATCACCCTATGTCAGGATCGGATTGCTGGACATGGCAAAACAATAAGGGATAGCAGCCCACCGGTGTGGCGGTCCGAGGCAGGGGGATTCCGCCATGGTCTCCACGCTGGGTCCGGCCGCTTCCAAACGCAAACACCCGCGGTCCGCCGCGGCGTCCTGGACCTGAACAAATCAGCCTTCACCCGTGCCAGGAGGACAGCCTCCCGCCTCCCGCCTCCGGGGCTGGACGCCGGCGTTTTTGGTCCGGCGACACGTCCGCAGTGACAACACGATGGTAGCCACGGGTCTTGGTGGAATGCCGGCGTTACGCCACGCGATGGCGGGGCCCCGGCCGATATTGACACCGATCGGCCGGCCCGTTGTACCGGCCTGATGCCCCATCGCGATGTCCGCACGATCCGAAAGACTCAACACTCTGGCACCGGAAATCCTCCCATTCAACGTGTTGTTGTTTCGAGGGTGGCACCGCCGGCCTTTACCGAAGAGTGACCACTGAGGCGAGTATTACCTATGGTTACGTGTGTGACTTGCGGTTACCCTGCCTTATGTGGTGCTGCCCCTGTGCGGGGAACCGATCTCCGTGGCTACCGGGGCCGCACCCACGTCAGAAGGAGAATTCCAATGGGGGAAATTCATGCCGGAGCACCGGCATTCAGCGCCCGGGTCCGGCGACTGTCCGGGTTCGTCCACCAAACTCTGGCCCGTGCACGCAGGGTGCCTGTTCCCTACAAGCTCGGCGAGGTCGTCATCGGTGATGATCCTTTCAACGGCCGCAACGAAGGCCGCGTGGCCGTCAAAAACGGCACGTTCGTAGGGCTGCAGACCGTAGACCAAATCTTCTTCTACGACTACCGGCAACTACGGCGGCCGGACTAGCAGCCAGTCCGCACCAAGCCAACCCAGCGACCTGATCCGAACCCGCGAGAGTCGGAGTGCGATGTCCCTTGCAACGTGCCCAACCAGTACCTGACCATCGCCGAGGCAGCCAAGATACTGCGCGTGTCCAGGATGACCGTATATCGGCTGGCCCGCGCCGACACCCTTGGCCTCTGTGCGCTTCGGTAACTCCTACCGCATTCCTGAAAACTCCGTCGAAGACTACATCAGGAAGGCGGGCACCTCCCACACACGATCAGAGGCTCCACCTGCGTTCCAGATTTGCGGGTGTTTCCATAACCCGACCTTGGTGCGGTTTTAGCCGGAAAGAGGTCATCACTCATCCGCAAGAAGTTCTGAAACCCTGCAGGATTCGATAGGAACTGCCCCGACTCCATCACGGGACGCGGCGCGATGGACGAGCCTGGTGCGGGATAAACCCCACGCTGCCCCGAGTCAGTCCCGTCGGACCTTGGGTGAACGGGAGGGCCAACCGCCATCCCGATTTAACAATCACAGGAGGCGGGATGATGTGGCTCGGGTGTTGTCCGTGAACATCTGGTCCGCCGGCGCTATCCCACGTAGTCAGCACCACATTCGCCGCGACCTGAAAGGCACCGCTGCCAGCGCTGGCGTCTCGGATATGTGGACCATGGTCCCGAATCAAGCCAGGCCGTCGAATGCATTTGCCGGGCCGCGCAGACAGCCCGCGGCCATGATCACGTAGTACACCTGACTCCCTGTGGCCTTGCCTTGCGTGCCACCGGGCGCGGCGGCAGACCCGAAACGGGGTTCGGACAGCACCCCGACCCGCGCCCCGGTAGGAGTTCATGGGGGCGGGGGCGTAAACGTAGTTGTCCCGCCGCTATTGGGGGATGCGGCGGGACTGAAATAATTTAGGCCGCGGGGACGTGAAAGTCAACACCCGTTGTCTGACGGACAAAAACCTATTAGCGTACGGGCCAGAGCGGCCCGTACCAACCGTTGGGGGCGGGCCGCTCCACCATCCATGCCTGCCCCGCCCCGGCTTGATGCCGGCTCCTGGCATGTGACTCCGGGGCCGGGGCTGCCTGATCCGGACCCAGTGCACGACGTGACCTGGCCGTCCGTTTAAGGCGCCCGATTGAGCCGGCGCCCTTCGGATGCTGAGGCGCGGGCCTGGATGTGGCGGAACCGCCGGGATCGGCCCGATAAAGGAAATCATCATGGTTGGGGGACCACATGAACACATCACTCACCTCTCCGGCGCCGGATCAGCGACCGCCCAGCACGGCACCCACGGTGTGGCGGCCGTGATGGTTGCCGGCCAGCTCCTGGCCCTGACGGCCCTATTGGCCCTGGCGGCCGCGGCCCGGGTGCTGGTTTGGGCCGCGGGCGCCCTGGGCTGCAAGGGTGCCGTAGGACGGCGCGCGGATCCCGGGTAACCGGCACCGGGTCGTGAGTGTGGTGTGCGCCGTTCCTTTGCCTTGATGCCTGCCTTGGGTTCGGGTTGGCGGCCCGTGGTGTCCGGGTGTCAGGGGTGCGGGAGCCCGCCGGGATCTGCCCGGAATTACGATTCTTCTGGAAGATGGTGCCAGTGGGCCCAGTCCTCGGGGCTGGTGGTGGGCCGGCCGAGGAAGTAGCCCTGTCCCGCGGTCATGCCGAGGGAGCGGACGGTCGTGAGTTCTGCAGCGGTTTCGATGCCTTCTACGACGAGCGTGGCCCCGAGTTTTCCGGCGAACCCGGCCATGGCGTCGCCGAAGGCATGGCGGAGGTAGTCCGTGTCGATTCCGGCGATCAGGTTCCGGTCAATCTTGATGATGTCGGGTTCCAGTTCCCGGATGTGGCGGATCGAGTCGGCGTAGGAACCCACGTGGTCCACCGCGAGACGGACCCCTTGCCGGCGGAGCGGGGCCAGGACGGTGGCGAGGGCTGTGAGCTGGGCGTCTGTCAGCGGCTCGGTGAGTTGAAGTACCGTCCGGTCAGGGGCCAGCGCCGATCCGTGGAACAGGCCCGGCAGCAGCGGGTCCAGGCAGACGGCGGGGGAGACTTTCAGCGCCACGTACAGATGCGGCGGCAGGTGCACGGCGGCGCAGAGGGCAGATTCCAGTGCCGCGAATTCCAGCTCACGTCCCAGCCCGGCGCGGGCGGCCGCAGCGAACCAACGCTGCGCGTCATCGCTTCCGTCGCCGGCAAACCGGGTGAAGGCTTCAACACCGGCGATGGCGCCCGTGGACAGATCGAGGATGGGTTGGAAGGCAGTCAGCAGCAGCCTGCCCGTCAGGAATTCCCCGACCCCCACGGCCGGCGTTGCCGCCGCCGCGGTCCGGGATCCCGGTGCGAGGTATTCGGTCAGGACTGTTTCCCGGTGTCCGGGACCAGCCACCCGGGATTCACGGAGCCGGTCCCCGGCACTGTCCTGTGCCGGCACGGGGTCCGACGGGCCCGACTCAGTATCGACGTCGAAGAACCGGGGTGTTTCCGAACCGTCATCGCGGCGCGGGGCGCCAGGGTCCGGGCCCGGCGGTGGCTCGTTCCCGGAGCGCGCAGGAATGGATGACGAATCCATCGACATAGTCTGTTCCTCTGTTCCCCCGTTCCGGCTGAGTCCGGAACCGTCCCACCGCTGCCGGATCCGGCAGCGGAAGGCCTTGGAAAGTACTGTACAACGGTCCCGGCCGCCGCGGGGCCGTGCGGTGCTACGGCGGTAGGGGGTGCGGACGAGACCCCCGTATTCCTTCCGCTGGCATCGACTCGGACTGCTTTCGGACAGGCCCGGTGATCCCGCCTGACGCATGCCAGTTGGCTGCGGGTCAGGTTCGCGTCGATGACGGGTTCAGGGAGTAGCCGGTCCAGTTCCGCGGGTCGTTGAGAGCGCAGGTCCGGCTGCTGCATTGCCGTGCGCTGACCTGCCAGTCGGGCTGCGGGTCAGCCCGGGACCGCTGATCTTTCCAAGTCGGGGCAACCCGGGAACCGCACGCCGGGCAGGGCGGCTCCATATAAGCGCGCCTTTGCGCCTTGTTCATATTTCCCCCCCAATAGACCTGATGGATAAATGCTAAGCGGGTTCGGGTCCTTCGCGGGCCACCCAGAGGCCCCGGGCCATGACGTTTGCGGGTAGGGGATGGGCAGGAGGAATGGTCGCCCCGGTGCTTGCCGCTGGGGCAACCATGGATTTTTGTCAGCCGGCAAGGTGCTCGTCGTTCCCGGGATAGGGTCGGGGCCGGTGCAGGGGTTCGAGCGCCGCTCCGTAGCGACTCCTGTCACGATGCGCGCGGCGCGTTGTGGCGTCCGGGTCTGAAAATGATGCCTGGCGCGACTTGCGGTGCGGATAGCGTGCGGACCCCGCACGCGGTACCGGCCTCCACGCAGAGACGGGCTGCTGGAGGGGCGGGGAGGGTCAGGGATTTGCGGGCGTTTCGGGGTTTCCGGAGTCCCGGCTTTTGTGCCGGGCCTCGCGCAGATGTTGGGCAAGTTTCTCTTCTGCATCCGTGCGGCGCCTGCCCACTTCGCGTATCTGCTGTGTGGTGAGGATTTCGTGATGGAGACTGTGCCCGGCATGACCGGCCGGGACCGGGCTGTTGACCCGGCGGCCGGAAACCGGATTCCTTGGTTCGCTCATGGGCGCGTCGTCCGCAGGTCTTCCGGATCAGTGTTTTTTGAAGGCGTCTTTGACTTTTTCGCCGGCCTGCTTCAGGTCGGCTTTGACTTGGTGGCGTTTGCCCTCGGTCTTTAACCGGTCGTTTCCGGTGGCATCTCCGGCGGTTTCCTTGCCCTTGCCGTGGAGTTTCTCCGAAGCGTTGTGGATCTTATCACCCAAGCCCATGGTGCGTGCTCCTTATTAGGCCGCCCCGCCGGCGTGACTGCCGCAGGGTCCGACAGTTCCATTGTACGGAGGAACCCGCCAAAAGATCAGGATGCGATCCTGGTCCGCCAGGGGCGGTGCCGGCCTTCGGAAGGCCCCGCTGACTGGCTGGCTGCGAGTAAATGTCGGCGCACGGAACGGAGAGAGAAACGCGGCTCTGTCATGGTGTTATCTGCGCGGGTGATCGGAGGTTTCCGGTTCCGTGGCGGCCGAGAGGGTTTCCTTCGGCAGCGGGGTCCTGGCTCCAGGCCCAGTCTTTTGAGGCGGCTTTGATGTCCCCTGCCTCCGGCCCGTCGATTGGGGCACCGTTCAGCGTCAAGATGGGCAACGGCGACATCGCGAAGATCACGATCGTCTCTGCCGTGCGAACGGACGCTGTTTCCACGACGGCATTCGCCACCGCGGCGAAGAACGGCAGCTACTTGTTGTTGGACGTCCTCTGGGAAACAGAATCGGGTAAGACCAGCTCCAATCCGTTCTACTTCACTGCCAAGGACGCTGATGGGCGCAAAGCCGATCTGAGCCTCTTCGCGGACAATCAGCTTGGCTCTGGCGACGTTCTGCCGGGTGACAAGACTCGCGGATTCATTGCTTTCGATATTGCGCCCGGTGCTTCGACTGTGATGATCTCCACCCCGCTGATGCAGGAAGCCGCACGGATCCAGATCCCCGGGTAAACCAGATGGGACTGCTGAAGATTTGCTTGACAAGCCGACAGCTAAGCCTTCAACAGCCCCCGAGACATCACCAATATCTGCGCCGAACGTCGGCTTGTGTCCGGTAAAGGATTGCCCATCACATCGGGGGCGGAGCGGAGCAAGTTTCTCGACAGACATGTACATCAACTGTTAGACATCTCTCGGGAGGACTCCGGCCGCGCGAACGCAAGGCGCAACGGTGCCACCCTGGGGGATAGTTTGGGGGTCAATGACTTACGGGCAACTCTGCGCCGCGCCGTAACAAGCCCAGCACGCTGCTGTTCGCTTCGGCGGTCGGTTCGCATGCCGCCACGCCGGAGACCGGCGTATCTCGACAATTCTTCTCCCTCTGAAAGACCAGAGGGGCACACAAGTGCGGCCGTTCGAGGCCGACATAGCCTGATTGGGGTTCCAGCTATGCATGAAATCAAGTGCCCGCACTGCGGACAGACATTCACTATCGATGAGGCCGGCTACGCCGACATCGTCAAGCAGGTTCGCGATGCCGAGTTCGAACAGCAGCTCCACGAGCGGCTCGAGCTGGCCGAGCAAGACAAGGCCACGGCTCTCGAACTCGCGGAGACGAAGGCCGCCAGTGAACTTCAGAAGACTGCGGCGGCCAAGGATGCCGCGATCCAGGAGCTGAAGGCGAAGCTCGATGCCCGTGAGGTCACACAGAAGCTCGCTGTAGCAGAGGCGCTGAGTGCCGTCGAAAAGGAGCGCGACGCGCTCGTGAACGAGCTCGAACAGACGAAGCAGGAGAAACAGTCATCGGCGGAGCTGGCCGAAGCGAAGCTCGTCAACGAACTTCAGAAGGCCGCCTCGACGAAGGACACCGCGATCCAAGACCTCACGGCGAAGCTCGAGGCTATTGAGATCGTGCAGAGACTTGCGATCACCGAGGCAGTCAGCACCGTCGAAAAGGAGCGGGACGAATTCAAGAGTGGTCTCGAACGAGCCGAGCTTGCGAAGCAGCTCGGGGAGGCGTCTCTGAAGGACAAGTACGAAACCCAGATCAAGGACCGTGAAGAACAGATTGAGCGACTGCGGGACCTGAAGGCGAAGCTGTCGACCAAGATGGTCGGTGAAACTCTTGAACAGCACTGCGAAATCGAGTTCAACCGCATCCGTGCCACAGCCTTCCCACTCTCCTATTTCGAGAAGGACAACGATGCCCGGGCCGGTAGCAAGGGCGACTATATATTCCGCGACTCCGATAGTGCTGGTACTGAGATTGTCTCGATCATGTTCGAGATGAAGAACGAGAACGACGGCACCGCGACAAAGCACAAGAACGAAGATTTCCTGAAGGAGCTGGACAAAGACCGCACCGAGAAGGGGTGCGAGTACGCCGTGCTGGTCTCACTGCTCGAGCCCGACAGCGAGCTCTACAACACTGGGATCGTTGACGTCTCTCACCGCTATCCGAAAATGTACGTCATCCGGCCGCAGTTCTTCATCCAGTTGATCGCGCTGCTGCGGAACGCCGCGATGAACTCGCTCAAGTACAAGACCGAGCTCGCGCTGGTTAAGGCGCAGAACCTCGATATCACGAACTTCGAGCAGCAGATCGATGACTTCAAGGACGCGTTCGGCCGCAACTGGCGGCTCGCCTCCGACGGTTTCGTGGAGGCGATCAAGCGCATCGACGAAGCGATCAAAGACTTGGAGAAGACGAAAGAGGCGCTGCACAAGTCGGCCAACAACCTGCGGCTTGCGAACGCCAAGGCCGAAGACCTCACGATTAGGAAGCTCACACGAGGCAACGCGACAATGGCCGCCAGGTTTGTCGAGCTGGAGCAGGCCAAGACGGCCGAGTGGGAAGTCAACTGATGATGCGTCTTCTGGTTGGGCAGTCCCGTCCTCGTAGCTTGGGTTCAGGATGTTATTCAATGCGTTCCTGAAACTTGTCGGTGTTGAGGACTGGGTCTTTCTGGGCCGTGTGTCAGCCCAGGACCAGTACCAGGGGTCGGCGATAGCCGACCGGATGATCGCGGCATATCTGCTGGAGCACGAGGATGCGGTGGACGAGCGGGCCGAGCTGCGGGGAAAGGACTCAGGGACCGTGTATATCTCGTGGACTCCTGTGCGCGACGAGTCCGCCGAAGCGTGACGCCCTAGGAAGCGGAAGCCGTCAGTCGTCCCCCATGACTGGCGGCTTCTTTCGTGCGCCTGCTGGCACCAGGGCCTCCACGGAAGCTCCGACGACGCCCCCTTGGCTGGCACCCGTCACAGGACCCGTTCTCGGCGTCGTTGAGGCCGGCGAGGCGTCATTCAAGTTTCGCGTGGTCCAAGCTTTGCGCTGCCGGCCCGTCGTAGGTCGCAGCTATTTCAGCCGGGACCGGTGGCGGCGTCATCCGAACCGGCGCTATACGGAGCCAAAAATGGGTAGTAGTAGGAGTAGTATCAATACTACTCCTACTACTTCTGATGGATTGGAGAGGTGCTTTTTGATGACGTTGAGCGTGAAAGACCGCGTCTATGCCGCGGCCGAGCAGATCAGTGCCGAGCGCCGGCCCACCGTGTCGACGGTCCGCGCGGCGGCCGGCGTGAGCAACGCCGACGCCACCCGGTATCTGAAGGAATGGACCGAGGAAAAGCAGGCCGCGGGCGGGAAGGTCGCAGCCGCGCCGCCGACTCTGCTGGAGCAGGCGGCACGCCTGGCCGGTGCCTGCTGGGCAGAAGCATCCGCCCTGGCCGCTGAACGCCACGCGGCCGCGGAGGCAGCCTGGGCGCAGGAACGAAAAGACAAGGATCTTGAGATCGCCGAGCTCGTCGCCGACCTGGACCAGGCCAGCGCCGAGAAGGATGCCGCCGCGGCGGGGCATGCCGAGGAACTTGAACGCCTTCAGGCGCAGCGGGACGCGTTGGAGCGCCAGCTTGCCGTGATCGGTAAGCAGCTGGAGGATTCACGGGAGTCCGAGCGGGCTGCTGCCAAGGAGGCCGCGGACGCTTCCCGGAAGCTGGCGACGGCCGAAGTGCGCGCCACCACCCTTGAACAGGTACACAACGCCCTGCTCCAGCGCGTTTCCCCGGAGACGAAGAATGCCCGGTAGCCAAAAGGATTTAGATCCGTCTCGTCGTACATCCAGGAACCGGCGCGAATTAGATCAGGGCTGCAGTCAAGGCTGTCGGGACCCTTGAGGGGTACACGTCAATCACCTGCCTGCCGTCAGGAGGCTTTGGCAAGGTATTGGGCCAGCGCTTCTCGGAGGATTTCGCTGGGCTTGCGGTGCTCCATTTCGGACCGGGCGAGCAGTTGCGCGTCCATGTCCTTCGGGAGCCGGATGGTCCGGGACGGGGACGTTCCCTTGCTGCTCAGGGACGGCTTGCCCACGGCTCTTTTTACCGCCTCGGGGGAACCCAGGGCTGCTTCCAGGAGGGCGCGGCCGGCACCTGGCCCGGACGCCTTGCTGATGCGGGCGTCCGGGCCGATATCGGCGGTCTCCGCCCATTCCCCCAAGGCATGGAAGCGGGCCTGTTCCTCCAGGCTCAGGTCCTGGCCGCCCTTGGCCTTCTTCTCACTCATTCCGTTGTTCCTCTCTCGGCAATGTCGAGTATCTTCCGCCTCGCCTCCATCACGTGGAAGACCAGGATGTCGTTGGGCGGTGTAATGACCGCCATGACTTCGAGAATCATCCGGCGGTCCCGGGAAGGGCCGATAAACAGATCCGGACGTACGCCCGATTCCACACGCGGCTCATCGAACTGCTCAACGTGGTAGATCTGGTTCAGGATCGCATTCAACGCATCCTCACGGGCAATTCCATGCTTTTCTGCGCTATCCGCCCACCTGATCGCCATATGAATATTGTCTCACAAAAATAGGAGTATTGCAAGACAATATTAGGGGTTGCCTCACCGGTCCGGGCGAGAGCGACTGCCCACAGGCAGTCCCGCAGTCAGTTCCCCCAGGGCCAGCCCGGGGTTGTGCACAGTGTGGACAGCTTTGAGCTGTTCTGAGGGCTCCACCTGACCACAATGGGCACAACCCCGGGGACCAAACTCGGTTTCCGCTGCGCTCCACCCAGGGAAGCGGGCCTGCGCTTCGCTCCGGCCGGTAAAACCCTGTTTTTGCCGTACATGGGGCCGGGTTTTTCTCCGTACAAGACCACTGATCGTAGCCGGTCGGGGGCCCGAGCAGTCAACCCACGCGTGCACCCATGGCCGCCTGTCCGGCCGGGCCTGCCCTTTCCTCATGTCCGTGCTTGTTCGGAAACCTTGCGCCACAACAGGAAAGCTGCCAGGGCATTCAGAACGGTGATGAAGATATCGCCCGCCGACGGCCGGCCGATGACGAGATCGACGCCCACCAGCACCAGCGATCCTGCTGCGGCGACCGTGAATATCACGGCCAGGAATCTCAGGATCCGCGGAGACTCCATCCCAGCACCGTGCGGCGCACGGTGTGGGCGGCCGGAATGCGGTGGCTGATCACTCATGGCCTCACCCTACTTAGGAGGAAGGGCATGCTCGCAGCGCTCACCCCTATTTGGGCGTCCGCTGGCGCGGCCGGCTGTTGGGTCCAGTGTCTCCGTCGCAGGGCTCCGGATGCCCTGGTCCTTTTCTTTCGTCTGCGATGTTTTTGTGTTGCTGTCCTTATGTTGTTGACGGGTAGTTTTCCGTGGCCGTTGTAGGGTCGTGGCTACCCGGGGGAGGCGGGTATGGCTTTGTTGCTGTGGCCGGACGGATTTCCGTGACGGCTCCGAAGGATTGGCCGCCCGCACTCTCCGCGATGACCCGACCGCTGATTGAGAGACGCGACATGATCGCCGGATAAGGACACGACGGCGCGGTTATCTGCCGGGATCCACCCGTACGACAGACTGGAGGCTGTTTTGGCGAAATTGTGGGCCGGTATCGATGCCGGCAAAGCCCATCATCACTGCGTCGTGAGCTGAGGGTGTTTCATTGAGTGTGTAAGGGTCCGGTCTCTAACTAGGGTGTGACCTGCGGTTTCACCCCTGAAAGGACGGGCCCCCTTGGCCGAAATCAGTACGACCACCAACCCCCTAGAAGGCGTTTTGAGCGCCGACCAGATCGATGCGCTCGTCACGGCTGCGGAGGACCTCGGAGAGGGCCGCAACGGTGTTGAGGAGCTCCTCTCCCGAATGACCCGGGCGGTCCTGGAACGGGCGCTGGAAACCGAGATGAGTGACCACCTCGGCTACGAGTCCGGAGATCCCGCAGGGCAGGGCACGGGCAACTCCCGCAACGGCAAGACCACCAAGAGCGTTCAGACTCTCCAGGGACCGGTGCAAGTCACCGTGCCGCGGGACCGGAACAGCTCCTTCGAGCCCGTCATCGTGCCCAAACGGGCCCCGCCGGCTGGGCAAGGTTGAGGACATGATCCTGTCCCTGTACTCCCGGGGAATGAGCACCCGGGACATCGGCTCCCACCTCGATGAGATCTATGGGACCAAGGTCTCAGCCGCGACAATTTCGAGGGTGACCGACGTGATCGCCGACGAGGTCGCCCAGTGGCAGAACCGGCCGCTCGAATCGGTGTATCCGATCGTCCATATCGACGCTATCTGGCTGAAAATCCGCGACGGCGGCGTCGTGGTGAACAAGGCCTGCCACGTGGCCGTCGGCGTGGACGTGGAGGGCCGCAAGCAGGTCCTGGGCCTGTGGCTGGGCACCAGCGAAGGAGCGAAGTTCTGGGCCAACGTGCTGACCGAAATCCGTAACCGCGGAGCGATCGACATCCTGATCCTGTGCTGTGACGGGCTCACCGGGCTGCCGGCAGCGGTGAACAGCATCTACCCGCAGACCGTGGTGCAGACCTGCGTCGTGCACCTGCTGCGCTCGGCCATGAAATACGCCTCCTACGGCGCCCGCAAAGCCATGGCCCGGGACATGCGCCCGATCTACACCGCACCGACCGTGCAGGCCGCCGGGCTGGCGATGGAGGCCTTCGCGGAGACCTGGCAGAGCACAGCTCCCGGGGCGGTGCTGGCGTGGCGGAACGCTTGGGAGGACTTCACCCCGTTCCTGGCCTTCACCCCGGAGATCCGCAAAGTCATCTACACCACGAACCAGATCGAATCGATCAACTACCAACTACGGAAGATCACCAAAACCAGAGGCTCATTTCCCTCCGACGAGGCCGCGATCAAGCTGGTCTACCTCGGGATCCGGAACATCGAGACCACCCGCGGCGGCGAGCTCGGAACCGGCACCCAAGGCTGGCACCAGGCCCTGAACGCTTTCGCCGTTCAATTCCCCAACCGACTTCCGATCTGACCACCCGGCAGACCGGATAACCGACCGGTCCCTTACACAGAAAACTTGACACCCCCCGTGATCGACGCCGAGGGAACCCGTCTGCTCTCGCAGAAAATCCCCAACGACGAACCCGCCCTGCTCGAACTCATCGCCACCGTCCTCACACTCGCCGACGGCGACGAGGTGGTCTGGGCGACGGACCTGAACCACGGCGGACCGGCGCTGCTGATCGCCATCCTCGTCGCCCACGGCCAAAACATCCTCTACATCCCGGGCCGGACGGTGCACCACGCCTCCAAAATTTACCGCGGGGAAGGAAAAACGGACGCCAAAGACGCCGCCGTGATAGCTGACCAGGCCAGGATGCGCCGGGATCCGCAGCCGCTGCGGGCAGGGGACGAGATCAGCACCGGGCTGCGGCTCCTCACCGCACGCCGGGCCGACAAATCCGCGGACCGGGTCCGGGCGATCAACCGCCTCCAGGCCCATCTGCTCGAGTACTTCCCGGCGCTGGAGCGGGCTTTCGACTACAGCCGCTCCAAGGCGGCCCTGTTGCTGCTGACCAAGCACCGGACTCCGGACGGGATCCGCCGCACCGGCCAGACACGGCTCCAGGCGTGGCTGAAGAAACACGGGGCCCGCTCCTCCGCCAAGGTCGCCCAGGCCGCCATGGACGCAGCGAAATCCCAGCACACCACCGTCCCGGCCCAGCACCTCGGGGAACTGATCGTCGCCGCCCTCGCCCGGGAAATCATCACCCTGAACAAGGAACTGGCCGAGCTCGACGCCCTGATCGGCGAGAAGGTCACCGAACACCGGCACACACAAGCCCTGCTGAGCATGCCCGGCTTCGGACCCGTCCTCGCCGCGGAGTTCCTCGGCGCCACCGGCGGAGACCTCACGGTCTTTGAAACCCCGGACCGGTTCGCCGGCGTTGCCGGACTCGCCCCCGCACCCCGGGACTCCGGCAGGATCACCGGCAACCACCACCGGCCCCGGCGCTACGACCGCAGGCTCCTGCGGGTCTTCTACCTCTCCGGCCTCTCGGCCCTGAAATCCTGCCCCGCCTCCCGGAGGTACTACGACCGCAAACGCACCGAAGGCAAAACCCACATCCAGGCGATGCTCTCCCTGGCCCGCCGCCGCCTGAACGTCCTCTGGGCCATGCTCCGCGACGGCACCACCTACAGCACGGCTCCGGCGCGGGCGCTGCGCATGGCTGCCTGACAAGCAGACTCGGGGCTGCGGCGACCGCGATCATCCGAGGTGCGTGAAATGCGCGGAAACGCACCCGTCAGGGGCTGTCATCCTCTGACTCTGCTACGGGACGGTGAGGGATTCCCGGGGCTACCGGCGTGAGGTGAGGACGTTGTCATGGACCTTGGTCCAGCCCTCTGACTGCCATCTGTCGGTGTCGGTGCCGTCAGTGACGAGGACGGCCGATAGGCCTGTGGCGTTGGTGACTGTGACGACCTCACCGCCGCGGGCAAAGCTCCCGCAACCCGCGATCCACAACGAATCCTTGGCCTCCGGAACAATAACCAGACACGCCTCATGTGAGTCCTTGTTTTGGGCGGCGAAGTACTTCACCCCGTCTTGCGAAGCAAGGAGGCGGGCGCTTTCGGCTTGAACGTCCGTTCCTTCGAAAGTGAAGCCTTCCGGCACGTTGTCGTCTGCGGTTGCCTGGCGGTTCAAGGCTTGGAATCCTGCCGGTGCGGTGCACCCGGCGAGCAGGATTGCTGCGCCGAACGCTGCGGTCATTAGTGGAATTGTGTGACGATTCATGGCGCTGCCCCCTCAGGCTGTCGTTGTTCAGAGGCTACACCAGCCCGGTCAGGGTGCCAGGCGGCCCCTTGGCCTAGGATCGCGGTATGGGGACGAAAGAGGGTTTCTTCGAAGGGGAACCGGCCGGCATGCCGACGCCGGTATCACGCAGCAGTGCCCTCTACCGGGAAGAACCGGGCGCTGCGGCGGTGGTCAGGCACGTCGAAGGCTATGCCCCCTTCGTTGATTTCTGTGCGGCCCGCGGCGTGCCCCCCGATGCCCTGGCCTCGGATCCTGAACGGCTCATTTTGTTCCTGCGCACGGTCGGCTCTCAGCTGGACAACGACAGCACGCTGCGTGCCGCGGCGGCCGTCTTCGCCGGGAACACCATTGCCGGGCTGCGGCCGGACGCGCAGTGGACGGCCTACGAAGGAAGGTCTGCGACGGTGGGGAACCGGCAGATGCAGTTCGAAATCGACCGCCTGCTCGAGGGTCTGGGCAGCGCGGACGACGAATCGGTTCGTGGGCTAGTTTCCGTGCTGTCGGAATGGGCCCGGGAAGAGCTGGATGACGCGCCGAAAATGCCGCCCCTCCCGGTATCCCCGACTCCCGGGCAGCCCCGCTACGTCCGGCCGCATCTGCCAGCGGCCAGCTACTACTCCCGCGAAGGGGAGCCCATTCCTTACGGCCGGCAATGGGGCACTGACGGGCCGGACCCGGATTCCTACAGCGTCGACAGCCACCCCGAGCGTTTCGCCGGGCTTCATATCGTCGCACGTGTCTTGATCGATTATCTGGCCGCCGTTTACGATGTGGACGTCCAAGAGGATCCCGTCCACGCCGGGGAACTGCTACGGGAGGCCAAGAACGCCGTGCGCGCGGTTAGGCTCACACCGCGGGGTTCCGGTGCAGCGGCACTGACGTTTGTGCTGACCGGCTATCCGGGAGTCACGATCCACGCCGGAGTGCTGCATGACTTCCCCTTCCCGGTATGCGGGTGTGATGCCTGCGACGAAACGGCCGAGTCAACAGCGGACCGGATGGAGATGCTGGTCCTCACGGTCGCGGCCGGCGGATACAGCGAACGCTACCCGGTGGGCGGCCGGCGGTGGAGCGAATACACACTGACCGCCGTCGACGGTTCCGGCTCTGAAAGCGGACAAGGCGAACCCGGCCCCGCCGCCGCTGCCCGCCTCGAGACCGCGGAGATCCGGCTACGGGAAATCGACGGCGGGTGGCGCCCCTGGCCGCTGCGCCGGAACTGAACCTGAAACCCCCGGCGAGCCGAGCAGCAACGCCGTAGACCCGGCAGTATCCCGGCGATGTCATCCAATTTGGCAAGAACAGGCCCCTCTTCCTCGGAAGAGTGCTCTCCCGGAGCCCAAGTTTCGCAAAAGTCACGCATACGCCGATGAGCCTTCCTACTTCTTATCGGGCTCCGGAATAAGAGAACGAAACGGGCCTCGCTGCGCTCGGACAGTACAAGCATTCTTCTATTCTTTTTTGCTGCTGTCCGTTGGATCCTACGTGCCCGCTCCACCGGCTCAACCGTCCTGCGGACGGCCGCGCAGCGGATGCCTTGGGTCGGCGCTGCGCTTATTTCCTCCCACAACCCCTCAGCTGCTTGCCCTTTTGGGTTGCCCCGGCTCCGACGGGCACAGCTACGCGGTGCTCCGCCAGCAGGCAAAAAACATGGTGGGGAGAGGGAAGCCGGTACGCCAGGCACCTGCCCCCGCCCGAGCGAAACGGAGCACCACCTCATGAACACAGAAACCATGACCCGCACGGTCACGACCGATACCGCCGAAGCGGTCAACGCCCCGGCCCTTCCCGCCGATGACCGGGCAGGGGACGGGTACGACTGGATGGACACCCTCGAAGGCACCGCCTGGTCCGCGCTGCCGAACTGGGGCAGCGAGGGATGGGATGCCGGATCCTGGCCCTACATCATCCTCGCTGTCGCCCGCACCCGCGACCGGGGCGGGGACCTGTTCGGCTACGGCACCTACGTCGAGGGCGACACCGCCGCGCACTGGTTCCGGACCCCGGACGCCTGCTTCGAAGCGATCACCGCGGAGGTGTTCTTCCACTGGGCCTCCGGCCAGTCCGACGGCCCGGACAACCGTCCCGCCACAGCCGCCGGGCTGCCGGAGCAGGACCGGAAGCCCTACCCCGGCTGGACGGCCTAGAAGCGCTCGGGTGTCCCGGCCTCCACCGGCCGGGACACCCGAACAGCACTGCAAATATCCGTTGACAACATCATTGAGATTCCTCCGGATTCTAGGCGTCCGCTCCACCCCGTCTAGCCCCTCCTTCGTCGGGGGCCTGCGGTGCAGGAAATGTCCCTCCGGCGCTCCTACGTCGCTGATTTCCTTGAGGGAATTTCCTGCACCTTGCCCTGCGGGTAGACAGGGCTCCGTCGGCCGCCGAGCAAGCGAGCTTGCCAGCAACCAAAAAACGGTAATACTGGAACCGGTCTTGGGCCGGTGTGACTCCCCAAAAAACTGACGTGCCTCCGGGCGCTGTCTTCCTGTTGATCTGTCCGCCGGCTCAAGGTCCGCCAAAGGGTGTGGAGCCAGGCGGACATGACTTCATAGGAGCCTGATTCGACCAGTCCCATTACCGTTCTGTCTGCCCACCTGGCCCGCGCCCCATTCAATCAGCCATTGAACTCGACTGGAGGCAACTTCCATCTTGGCAACCGAAATTAGCGTCATCGCCGGTATCGACACCCACGCCGACACACACCACGTGGCCGTGATCAACGAACACGGCAAGCCTCTTGCGGACAGGGAATTCCTGGCCGTCGGCTCCGGATACCGGAAGATCGTGGAGTTCATCACCAGCTACGGCACGGTCACCGCCGTAGGAGTCGAAGGAACAGGCTCGTACGGGGCCGAAATTGTTAGAGCCCTGCGCGGTGAGGGTCTGTCTGTGCTGGAGGTGAACCGCCCGAACCGGGCCGCGCGTCGGCTGAAGGGCAAATCTGACCCGATGGACGCCTTCCAGGCCGCTCAATCGGTACTCAACGGCCGGGCCGCGGCGATCCCGAAGGCCAAAGACGGTCCCGTTGAATGCCTGCGTATCCTGCGTGCAGGACGCACCTCGGCAGTGAAGGCCCGTACCGCGGCCATCAATCAGATCAAGGGCCTTCTCGTGTCGGCTCCGGACAACCTCCGGGCGAAATACCGGGGGCTGGGAACCTCGGCGATGATCACGGCCCTGCAGCGCTGCAGACCTTCGGGCCATATTGCCGACCCCGAGTACGTGTGCCTGCTGACGTTGAAGGCCCTGGCCACCCGTTGCCAGTCCCTCACGGCAGAAGTAGCTGCCGCGGACGCCGCGCTCCGGGAAATCCTGGATACCTACGCGCCGATGCTCTGTGACCTTCCAGGTGTCGGAACGGAAGTAGCCAGCCAGCTCCTGGTCACCGTTGGGGACAACCCGGACCGTCTGGGGGACGAGGCCCAGTTCGCTGCCCTCGTCGGGGTCGCGCCCATACCCGCGTCCTCGGGCAAAACGACCCGTCACCGGCTCAGCAGGGGCGGTGACCGCAATGCCAACCGTGCCCTGCATCAGGTGGTACTGGTGCGTATGGGTTCGTGCCAGCGGACCAAAGACTACGTGCTCAAGCGCACTGCGGAGGGCAAGAGCAAACGAGAAACAATGCGGTGTCTCAAACGCTACGCAGCCCGGGAACTCTACCGCCAGATCACCAACCCTCAGCCGGCACCAAGCAACGCCGACCTACGCCAGATGCGCACCAAGCTCGGTCTCACTATTACGACCGCTGCCCGCGAGCTCGGTCATTGGCCTTCCAAAATTTCCAGTCTGGAACGAGGCCTTGTCCGCAACGATGCCCTTGCCACGAGTTACCGCCAATGGCTAACCGAGCAATCAGCCGACCGAGAGGTTTTGATTTAGACAGGCCCGATTGAATAGCCACGGCACTCACGATTGTGCCGTCGCGGCTTGGGTACCTAGCGGGCGCGGGAGCTCCGCACTGGCTGGAAGTAATCGGTCATGAATCCGGCCAGTACACCGGCGAGGATCAGCACCAAGCCCGGCAGGAGCGTGATCGGGCCGACGTACTCACGAACGTCAATTCTGAAAGACATCAGTAGGACCGTGACGAGAATGTAAGCGAGAGCCAATGCTGCCCCGATGATCGTGATGGTGTGTCCACGTGTCCGCCTCTTCTTCTTGGGGAACTGCTTCGCGTACTCCTCGGCTGTGCCGAACTCAGCTTCCGCGGCAGTCCCTGTAGCAGCCTCATGCGCCCGCACTTCTGCGAGTGCTTCCGCGATCTCGGGTTCGGACACCCCTCGGGTTCTGAGGTTAAAGGTTAGGTGCCGCTGGTAGCTCATGGTCGTTCCTGTCGGGTCGTACGGATCTCGGTGAGGGCCTGGCTCATTCGGCGCCAGGCTGTTGCCGTGCGCTCCAGTTCCCGGCGGCCCTGCTCGGTGAGTGTGAACTGCTTGCGGCCCGGACCTGCATGGTCGTGCTGCCACGTGTGCTCGACGAAGCCCTGGTCTTCGAGTCTCTTCAGGAGGGGGTACAGCGTTCCGCCCTTAAGACGGCTGAAGCCGTACAGCCGGAGGACCTCGGCGATGGCGTAGCCATGGCTTTCGCCGTGGTTGAGCACCGCGAGCACTGCCTGCGGGAGCGCCGCACGGGTCAGCTCCTGGTCAAGGTCGATGGGATCCACAGATAGATAGTGCCACTAAGTAGATTGCTGCGCAACACAACAGGAAGTCAGGCATTGCTTCGCGTGCCTACCGCGCTCTTCGGAAATACCACTGCCATGATTTGACGCCTATAGGAGCATCAACGGGGGAGAAGGGGGAGCTGGCCGGTCACCTGGGCCGCCCCACCCACCCCACTTCTCGGACAAGAAGGAGCAACACCATGAACGCCACACCCACCCTTGACATGCTCGACCCGGCCACCCTGACCGTGGACATCAACGTCCGCAAAGACGCCGCACTGACCCCGGATTTCATTGCCAGCATCAAGGAGCACGGCGTGATGGAACCGGTCATCGCCCACCGCACGGACGACGGGACGGTGCATGTCCTGATGGGACAGCGCCGCACCCGCGCCGCCGTCGAAGCCGGACGCGCGGTGATCCCGGTGATGATCATCGAGTCCCCCGAGGAAGCCGAACGGATCGTGACCCAGGTCGTGGAGAACATCCAGCGCGCCGGACTGACCGAAGCGGACGAGGCCGACGCCTACCATCAGCTGTCCCTGATCGGTGTCTCGGCCGCCGCGATCGCCAAGAAAACCGGGCGCACCAGGACCACCGTGGAAGGGGCACTGAAAGCGAAGTCTTCGAACGCCGGGGGCCGCGGCCCTGGGTAAGGGATACACCATCTTTGAAGCGCTCATCATGACGGAGTTTGAAGGGAACCAGGACGCCACGGAGGAGTTGGAGTCCGTCATCAGGGACGAACCCGATCAGCTCCTGCACGTCGCGCAACTGCTCCGGGACCGCCGCGACCGCGCCGCGGCCCTCGCGGCCCTCATCGCCGGACTCGAGGCCGACGGCAAGGTCATCGTGGAGGACGCCGGGCACTACGCGACGGAGGAGAACCTGTTCGTCTCGGCCGCGAAGCGGGCCGACGGGGAACCGGCCACCGACGCGGACGCGAACGCCTACCTGATCAGCACCGACTACCGGGGCCAGCACAACGCCAACCCCGTCATCACCGGCTGGAAGGACCTGGGCTTCACCCCGAAGTACGAACGCTACGACGGCGGCGCCCAGGCCCAGAAGGGCCCGATGACCGAGGAACAGAAAGCCGAGAGGAAGACCCTGATAGCCAATAACCGCGAGATGGACAGTGCCACCAAGGTCAGGCGTGACTTCGTGAAGACCCTGCTCTCGCGGAAGACCGCGCCGAAGGGCTGGCAGTACTTCACCGTCCACGCCATCACCCACGACCCCGAAACCGCCAGCGGCTACGACGGCAAGGTCGCCGCCGAGATGATCGGCGCCAGGACCGGGGAGGACACCGACCGGTGGGGCTGGAACCCGTTGCGGGACCACACCGCGAAAACAGCGGCCCGGCCCGAGTTCTCCCTCATCGCCCTGATCTGCGCCGGGTACGAGAAGACCCTCCAGAAAGACTCCTGGCGGTCCGCCGAGAAACGGCACTTCCACTACCTGCACCAACTCACCCAATGGGGATACACCGCCAGTGCCGTGGAAAAAATCATTCTCGACAAACACACCACCGACACCGAATAATGTCAGATGGGCCGGGCAGCTGATCCCCCAATACAGCCGCCCGGCCCTACCATTCGCAGGGCGCGGAACCTGCCGTACGCCGGGCGGTCCGCCGCCCAGGGGCGAACCCCAGCAGCCACTCACCAGCGACGGACCGCCATAAACCGCGACCACGCACCAACACCCCATCACCCCCGCGGGGCCACGAACAACGAGGTACCCAGCCCGCGGCAGCATCACAAACCATTCAGCTAAGCTGAACCACATATTTCCTTTGCAGAGGGAAAACCCAGGCAGGGCCGGCTCGCGCTGGCCCTGCCGCCTTTCGTTCAGAGAACAGCCAATTGGTGCAGGTGGCGCCGGTACAGCGATGACGACGGTCCGAAGAGCGCGGGCAACGCGACTATTACTTTGGCCAAGCCTTGGCTGCGAGGCCGGCCAACATGGCCGATCGAGCTTCAGCCTCAGTGAATCCCCACGTCCCGCCGTTTTCACTTAACAGCCGCGTCAGCGCAAACACGGATTGGGCGTAAGTTGAGACCTTTTGCTCGAAGGACTTGTCTTCGAGGCCCCCATTCAGGGTTCGCTCCAGCAAGGTTAGGTTCTGGAGCTGATCCCTCAACAGCGAGAATCTCTCGAAGTCTTCATCATTCTCGAAGCCGGCACGCTTAGTGGACTTGGCGAATATGTGTTCCACCGTCACGCTCTTGCTGCTCCAGTCCGGCATTGCATCCGTTTGTTCCTGAAGGTCCGTGAGGTACTGACGTTCTAGGCGTGCGAGCAAGTACTTGGCTCGCGTAGTTGTCACTGACCCGTAACCTGTGAACGCCTGCCTAAAGGTTGCGTCGTCCGGTACGAGGTCTTTCATGTAAAGACGGACATCGCCTACTGACTTGGCTTTCTTGTCGGCCACGGCCTCAGCAGCCAGGCAAAACGCGCGTTCAGCTACACCGCCGCCCAGGGTTCCCGCCATCCATGATCGAACTGACCATGACGCGACCACGTCAACGAAACGCGTGGCATCAGTGTGCGACCAGGTTGCGAATGCGGCGAGTAGTAGCGGCATGCTTGCTTCAAATCCGAAGCGACGAAATGCCAGCAGGGAATCTTTCACCTCTATGGCTTGGGCTGACCAAGAAGCGTCATCAGGTTCGCGGAGAGCTACGTACCTCTGAAGCGCCGTTTCCGCCCCCTCGAGGTAGCGGCGGACGGCAGCCGTTCCGCCCCTAACATCTGCCTGCAGGGCTTTGTATAGCCCACGGTTGGTCACGTGCCCCTTTCGGGACATGTACTCGTACCTCAGGAACTTTACGAAGTCCTCTGGTTTGTCGAAACGGGCCGAAAGCCTTGTCCATGTGCTTTGAGCGTGACCAATGCCCTGGTTCCCGGCTTGGCTGAACAGGAAGTTTTTCAGAAGATCTGCCGTGGTCAGGTCTTCCCCTCGGTCGTTGAGCGTCTCGAAGATCACGTAAGCCTCAGGTAGCCCCGTCGCTACGGCAAGTAATACCTGAACGTCATTGTCGAGATAAGCCACCAAGTCGATTAGCGAACGATAATCCTCTTCTCCTGGCGCTAGGGCATCAACTCGCTCCTTGAGCAGGGCATAGGCGCCGCCGACCAGATTGTTTTTTGAACCGATTGGCTCCTGCGCCAGCAAAGCACTGAATGATGGATGATCATCGGGGCTCAATATAAGCTTCGCGACAGTCTGTTCTTCACGAAGCACGTAATCACTCAGATGCGTGTCTTCGACGGATTGAGCAGCTCGCTCTTGCCCTAGTTCTCTCAGTCTGTCTCGTATGGCGATGAAGAGAATGGCAGTGGTGGTCATCCTCTGCTGTCCGTCAATGATGAGTTTTCTGCCATCGTCTCCAGGGGAGTCAGCCAGCACAACTGTGCCCATGAAGTAGGAGTTTGAGGCTTCCCTCGCTCGCGCAATGTCAGTCCAGTACTCCAAGACGTGGCTGTCCTGCCACGAGAAGCGTCGTTGGAACTCAGGAACCTCGAGTAAAAGGTCGGATAAGAGATGACCGAGCCGGTCGTGGTCAAACTGTGCTGGATCTGCCATGAAGTCAGCCTAAGGCCTATGTGGGCTTTCGATTATCCCAAGCGGCGCACGTCTAAAACGATCGTTTCCGCAGGTCGCACGGCAGGGTCGGCTGGCGCTATACATCCGATGTGGAGAGTTTCAATGACGCTCCCTAGGTCTTCCAAGCCCAAAGGAAAAGGCACGGAACCACTGGTTCCGTGCCTTTTCGTACACACGAGGGTGTGTCACAGGAGACAGCCGCTCTACCAACTGAGCTACGCTCCCATGATCGTGGAAGCGAGGGGACTCGAACCCCCGACGCACTGTTTTGTGAGCAACTGAGTCATGAACTTGGGAACTTTCTTCCTTGCCCGATACACCCAATCTTACCACGATGTCAAGTCTTTGTCAAGTTGCCGTTACTAACACGTGAAAATCTCTTTGCACGTCAAGATCCCTGCGCGCGACTGTCAGAAACGACCCCTATTGCCGGTTTTTGAGTGCACAGGACGACTTCAGCCTCGTAATGTCTGTGGCGGATAGGTGCCGCGACTCTCACCGTGCGTCAGTTACTCAGAACCAGGTTCGATTCGCTTTAGGACTCGAAGCAGTAGATCTGCCAAGAGGATTACTTCGGCAGCCAGAGTAGCGTCGTCATAGCTCACACGCCGGTGGCTAGAAGGATTCTTGAAAAGCCCAATCGCGCCGGCAAAAAGGTTCATTTGAGCTATTGATTCACCCCTGTGGAGTGAATTTCGCCAGAGTGGTCCACCCTCGCGGAAAGCTTGGTTCATGAGATCGACACCTAGCTTGTCGTCGGGTAGTCCTGCGGTGCGCCGGACAGCAACTTCTACTTCTTTCATCGCCGCGAAGGCCGCTATATCGAAATCGCCGCGTAGGAACTGAGGGCGCGCCTGATATTCCAGCTCAGGCGTCAGGTCCACGTCGAGCCGTTCCACTGCTCGCAGATATGGCAGGCCGATCTCAAGCGCCTCATGTCCGCGGCGCGTGACCATGACTGCATGTGGGCTGGTCTGACCGGGGTCCTTAGCAACAAGAACCTTTGAATGAAGCCACTGCCACGCTTCGGCCAGGGCTGCATCTCCTGGTGAGCCGCTACGCAACTCCCTAGTTTCACGCATGCCAAGCATCCAGTTGCGCCAGTCCCAGGTACTGGTGCGAACGGCATCTGCTAAGACTGCCAACGCGAGCTCATCGAGGGAGACAGATACTATCTCCGATTCCGTCATATTCCTTATATCCACAGCAACCTCACTATCTAGAATGAGCACACTGTAGCCGGAACACACGAATGGTTAGCGCCAGGATCCGGTGCGTATGAGTAGCGGGCTATGTCAGGGGCAAGTGCCAGCGCCCGGCAGCTCAAAACTCGGCTCCGGAATCAATCTTGGTCAGAACGCTGGACTGGGCGTTTTTGACCACCCTATGCGAGCACGTGGGGATGATCCGCTCGTACTACGGTCGCCGCCGGGAGGAGCTAAAGACGCCGGCTATGTCCTGAAAGCCCTTCGTCTTTCCCGTCTTGGCAAGCACGGCCAGGCAAAGAATAAACGGCATCAATCGTTTTGCGCACTCGACGACGGCTAGGCCGAGGGATAGGGACAGTATTTCGTGGGTCATGGGAGCTCCTGCTTTCAGCTTTGAATAGGTGGTTGCCTAGTGCCGCCGTGAAGCAAGAAGTTCGCTGAAGGTGGCCTCGGGCTCCGATCTCGCTTCGGAAGGGCCCCTTCAGTAGTTACCTTGAGCGTTCAGGTCGCGGGCCTGCCACGATGCTCAGCCCCCTAGGAAGGCCACCAATAAGTAATCTGCTACGGGCCCTAGGTCGGTATGCCCTAACAGTGATTCGATCCTGCCATAACGACAGCGGTTGTGTCAGTAGCGCCATGTCAGCGCCCCCGTGTGACTTTCAGAAGCCGCGTGCGCACTTCACGCGCATCCTGTCACATACATAGAAACAGTGACCCTTTGCATGACTTAGAATAAATGACTGGTTAAGTGACACATTTTGATTTCAGCCCGGTTCGGAATCACGCTGTCACTTAAACGAACGTATAAATGACAGGATGGAACCATGCTGGTCGGATACATGCGCGTCTCGAAGGCCGACGGGTCCCAGAGCACGGACCTGCAGCGCGATGCGCTGCAGGCTGCCGGCGTCGGTGCGGGGCAGTTGTATGAGGACAAGGTCTCCGGGAAGAAGGATGATCGGCCGGAACTGGCTGCCTGCCTGAAGGCGTTGCGCGATAATGAGGACACCCTGGTGGTGTGGAAACTCGACCGGCTCGGCAGGGACCTGCGGCATCTGGTCAACATCGTCCACGACCTGACCGAACGCGGCATCGGATTGAAGGTCCTCACCGGCCAAGGCGCCGCAATCGACACCACCACCGCCTCCGGGAAGCTGGTCTTCGGGATCTTCGCCGCCCTCGCCGAGTTCGAACGCGAACTGATTTCCGAACGCACCCTCGCCGGCCTCGCCTCCGCCCGCGCCCGCGGACGCAACGGCGGTCGCCCCTACAAAATGACCCCGGCAAAGCTCCGTCTTGCCATGGCCTCGATGGGCAAGCCCTGCACCAAAGTCAGCGATCTTTGTGTCGAACTTGGCATCAGCCGCCAGACCCTTTACCGGCACGTCTCACCCACCGGGGAACTGCGACCCGACGGTGACAGACTCCTTTCACGGTAGGCGCGCGGGGTGGGCACTGAGCTGAACATTGGTGGACAGGAGCACCGCAACGAGAAGACCCGGGTGACCCTAACTGCAAACGGAACCGGACTCACGGAGCCACTCGGCGGGAGGCGCGTTTGGCCGACGTCAAGTGCTCTGTCATGTGCTCGACGAGATCTAGAGGATCCGGCAGGCTCGGGTCGTCCCATGTATGTCGATCCAGCCACGTCCTCTCTATGCCGGCATTCTGGGCCGCGCCTTGCGCCGGCCGCCTGCTGCTGTTTCCATTACCGATTTCGGCCAGACGGCTCCTTACGTTGTTGTGGTGGGTGATGTCGGGGTGGAGATGACGGGGGGAAACAGGCGCTGACGGCAGGAAAGCCACACGTGGCACCCGGCTGTTGGTCATCGGAACACGCGGAATCAGCGGCATCCCCGGCATCGTCTGCGGGTCAGTCAGCCAGTCCATCCTGGAAAGCACCACCTCGCCGGTTTTGGTGGTATCTTCCGTCGACCCTGGTCTAAAAACACAGCTGAATCGGGGCAGGATGAGCCGTCACATCTGCGTGGACGCGGCCGGCGCACAGTACGTGAAGTGTCGTGTCCTTCCGATCGGGCCTCAGAACATCATCAGGACGAAGCCGGCCAGGGTGCACAGGATGCCAACGGCGGTCAGGATCCATCCGAGGGCCAGGACGGGGTTATCGTTCCGGGGTTCGCCGATGCTCCACCGGGCGGGATGGCAGGTGTCGTAGCAGAGGAGGACTTCATCGCCGGGCCCCAATCCGCGGGTTTGCTCGGCGGTGTGCAGGGATATGTGAGGGGTGTTCGCCTCATCTGACCAGCGGAACCCTTTGAACCCTCCGGCTTCGAAAACTTCGGCTGTGGTGCTGGCCCACAGGCAGCGGCGTTTGGTGATGACCCAGCCGGTGATGAGCAGGGGAATGCCGGGGACAAAGCCCACCCAGCTCATCAGCTCCAGGATGGGGCCAAGAAATTCTGCGGGCTCAGACATGGTCTGATTTTATGCTTGGGCTGCCCGAACGCAGCGAGGCCACTTTCACTCAAGCTGGATCCCTGGATGAGTTCCTTATGAATAAGTAGCCGGGCTGGCCCGGAAGCCGCCCACGGCAGTACAGGGCACCCTCCCAGTGCGGGTCCGGCGCTTTTCCGGTGATAGCGTGGCGGCCATGCACTCTGTTCGCGCTGCCAGGACCGTTCTGGCTTCATTCGGGCACAAAGTCTCGACGGCAGGCAGAGGAACATCCGCGGCCCTGTCGAAGGCCCTTAGCGCGTTTGCCCCCCGCCATCCCGCCCAGGTCATCGTGTTGGGTTTCGCCGGCGCCATTGCTGCCGGGACCGGTCTCCTCATGCTCCCGGTGTCCAAAGCCGGCGTGGGCGGGGCAACTTTTCTCGAGGCGTTCTTCACGGCGACGTCGTCGGTGTGCGTGACCGGACTGATCACAGTCGATACCCCAGTGTTTTGGACCGGATTCGGTCAGGTCGTCATCCTGATGTTGATCCAGATCGGCGGCTTCGGCGTGATGTCTTTCGGGGCGCTGCTGGGCGTTCTCATGGCCCGCAGACTGGGACTGAAGTCCCGGCTTTCGGCGGCCGCGGAGACCAAAAGCCATGGCTTCGGCGACGTCCGCCGCGTCCTGCTCGGAGTCCTGGGTATCAGCGTCACCGTAGAAACAGCCTTGGCCGTGATCCTTGCGGCCCGTTTCATGGCCGGGTACGGCCAATCCCTGGGGGAAGCCGTCTGGCACGGCATCTTCCACTCGGTTTCCTCCTTCAACAACGCCGGATTCGCCCTGTATTCGAACAACCTGATGGGGTTCGTCGCTGACCCCTGGATCTGCCTGCCGATCGCCGCGGCGGTCATCATCGGCGGAATCGGATTCCCGGTGCTCTTCGAACTGGGCCGGCAATACCGGCGGCCCGTTCACTGGAGCATGAACACGAAACTCGTCCTCGTCGGCACCGCCACCCTCTTAGTTGGCGGCACCGTGTTCCTCACCGCCGTCGAATGGGCGAACCCGGCAACCCTGGGCGGACTCCATCCCGCCGAGCGGGTGCTCGCCGGCTTCTTCCAGTCCGTCATTACCCGAACCGCGGGCTTCAACAGCATCGACATCGCCCAGATGAATCCGGTGTCCTGGCTTGGCATGGACATCCTGATGTTTATTGGCGGCGGCCCGGCCGGAACTGCCGGCGGCTTGAAAATCACGACTTTCGCCGTATTGTTCTTTATCCTTCACACCGAACTTCAGGGGGGAACGGCCGTGAATATTTTCGGCAAGCGGCTGTCCCGCGCGGTGCACCGCCAGGCCATCACCGTGGTGCTCCTGGCCCTCGCCCTCGTCACAGGCTCAACAATGTTCCTGATGCTGATCACCGACTTCGGGCAGGACCAGATCCTGTTCGAAGTCATTTCAGCGTTCGCCACGGTCGGGCTGTCCACCGGCATCACCGCCGCCCTCCCGCCCGAAGGACAATTCGTCCTGATCCTGCTGATGTTCGTCGGCAGGCTGGGCCCGGTCACGCTCGGCGCGGCCCTGGCCCTGCGCGAACGGCCCATACTCTACGAATACCCCAAGGAAAGGCCCCTCATTGGCTAGGAACTTCTTCTCCTCCCACTCCGCTGCCGCTGGTGACAAGGCGTCCTCGGTGGTCGTCATTGGGCTGGGCCGTTTTGGCGGTTCGCTGGCCCTGGAACTGGAAGCGCAGGGCACCGAGGTGCTCGGCATCGACGCCAACGAAGACATCGTTCAGTCCTTCAACGGGCACCTCACCCACGTGGTCAGGGCCGATTCGACCAAGGAAGAGGTGCTGCGCCAGCTCTCCGTCCATGAATTCGACCGTGCGGTGGTCGGGATCGGCTCGGACATCGAAGCCAGCATCCTGACAACCTCCCGGATCCTGAAATTCCAGCGCCCCCAGATCTGGGCGAAAGCCATCAGCGAACCGCACGCCGAGATCCTTGGCCAACTCGGCGTCGAGCACGTCATCCGGCCCGAACACGACATGGGCAAGCGCGTCGCGCACCTCGTCCTTGGCTCTATCCTGGATTACGTGGAATTCGAAGACGACTTCGTGATGATCCGGACTACCCCGCCCGCCGGCGTCCGCGACCGGCCGCTGGGAGTGCTGGGCCTTCGTGACAAGTACGGAATAACCATCGTGGCCGTCAAACGTCCCGGCGGCACGTGGGGCCACACGACCGCTCAAACGGTGCTCTACGACGACGACCAAATCATCGTCCAAGGCAGCAAATCCCAGGCAGAAAAATTCAGCACCCTCCCCTGATTACCACCACGTAAACCGCGCCGTATTGGGCGTCTGTCCCTCAACCCCCAGGAACGACGCGAGGCCATGGCACTGGAAGTGAACCGTCTCGGTTCCCAGCTCGCGGCCGAACCGCCGGCCTGGGCCGCAGCCCTTGGCCCCGTCCCAGAGCGTATTCCGGGCTCGGGCAAGAATGCCCGGTCTGCACGTCCAGAGGTCTCTTGCTGGGCGTCGTGACGGGCGAAGCAGAACCAGACTGGGACGTAGAAAACTTGGGAGGCGGCTATGTCCTTGTGTTCATGGGCCTTGACTGGAGGCTTTCCTTCGATCCAAGGACGTTCCTCGGCTGCTGTCGGCGTTGGCGATGGCGATGCGTAGCTTGGAGAGCACTTCGGCGGGTGTACCACCGGAGTTCACTTCGGTGAAGTGCACGTATTCGGGAAGCGAACGGTAAGCGGTACGGAATGAGTTGAGGTCATCGAGGGTTTCCACGTCCGTGCCGCGCGCCAAGATCCTGCGGTGCGCCTCTTCAGGGTCGATGACGAGGTGGATGATCAGGTCGGGTTTTGGAAGCTTCCTGAGGAGGAAGGGAAGGAAACGTCCCCGGGGAAGGCCCCGTACCTGGCGCAACGCCAGCTGGCAGTGCAGGTGACGGTCCATGATGATCAGGCCCGGATACTTCCAGGTCTTGGTATGGGAAATCAGCACATTCACACTGCGGATCAACGTCTCCACGGCATCAGCCAACTGTGCAGGGAACTGTATCCCGTACCGTGCGCTCACCAGTGACATCCGGCGCCGGCCCGCGTAGTTCCGGAGCAGGATCGCGTCCTTGTCATCCCGTAGGGCGGCAGTAACCATCGCCCGTGCGGCCGTTGTTTTTCCTGAACCATCAATCCCTGTCAAAATAACCAGCAAGCAAACTCCTTCTCCTCAGGGGTGTTCCAGCCCAGCATCTGGCCCCGGCGCTTTCAGCGACGGCGAAGCGGCCACCGAAAGGAACCACATACGGGACAGCTCTAGTTTTCTGGTGACGATTGATCAGCCTCCACTTTGTAGCAGCATCGCTTGAGCGGATGCTCGGTGATTCAGGGCTCTCATGCGAACTTGTCACGTAAGTAGACGGAATTGTTGTCTGGGAAGATTGCGCTTCGGGCGAGTCGACCGTCCCGAGCTCGAAGAGAATGCCTGGCGTACCACGGTCGGCGCGTCGCCCGGGACCGGGCACGGCCCCGGCCCCGGCCCAGCCTCAGCGGGCCAGATGCTCCGTGTGCTGGCGGTGTGCCTCGGCCATCTGTTCCAGGATCGCTTCTGATTCTGGGTGCTTGTCGCGGTATTTGGTTTCCATGACAGCGATGGCCTTTTCCTCGTCCATGAGCAGGTTGTACACGCGCTCACGCTCGGCCATATCGGCCGTGTATTCGAGTTCCAGGTAGCTCTCGGCATGGCGGCGGGCGTTGTTCAGCACCGTCTGGGCCTTGCCCGAATTGCTCACCAGGGAGCCGATGACGGTGACTGCCAGCACGCCGATGATCACCGTCAGGGACAGGCCCGTGGAGATCTCTACGACCGGAACGTGCTCGCCGCCGTTGATGAACGGCAGGTTGTTCTCATGCAGGGCGTGCAGGACCAGCTTGACGCCGATGAAGGCTAGGATCGCGGCAAGACCATAGGAGAGGTAGATCAAGCGGTCCAGCAGGCCGTCCAGCAGGAAGTACAGCTGGCGCAGGCCCATCAGGGAGAACGCCGTGGCCGTGAAGACGATGAACACGTTCTGGGTCAGGCCGAAGATGGCCGGGATCGAGTCCAAGGCGAACAGCAGGTCGGTGCCACCAATGGCCACCATGACCAGCAACATCGGCGTCAGGGCCTTCTTGCCGTTGACGACCGTGAACAGCTTGTCGCCGTCGTAGTGCTCGGAGGTGTGCAGGAAGCGCTTGGCGAGCCTGATGATGAAGTTGTCAGCGTCGTCGCCACCGCTGTCCTCCTCCTTGAGCAGATTTCCGGCCGTGACGAGCAAGATGATGCCGAAGATGTAAAACATCCAGGACCAGGTGTTGATCAGGGCGGCGCCAGCGAAGATGAAGCCGGTGCGGGCGATCAGGGCAAAGACGATGCCGAAGAGGAGCACCTTTTGCTGGTCCTCGCGGGGAACCTTGAAGCTGGCCATGATGACCAGGAAGACGAAGAGGTTGTCAACGCTCAGGGCCTTTTCGGTGATGTACCCCGCGAAGTACTCCCCGCCCATGGTGGCCCCGCCGAAGATCCACACGATCACACCAAAGACCAATGCCAGGCCTACATAGATAGAGGACCAGACGGCTGCTTCACGCAGGGAGGGGATGTGCGCCTTGCGGATGTGGAAAAAGTAGTCAAACGCCAAGAGGCCCAGAATGACCACAATGGTAATGCCCCAAATCAGGGGTGAAACAATCATGATATTTATCTTTCGGTAGGAGGGCAACGATGATCGCCGCAAGTCTCTCCACCGGCTGACTAACAAGCCGGACACTGAACCCGGTAGGGCATCATTGCCCTACGTGTTGACGGATTCAGCGCTACGGGATACTCCCCTACGCTTTATTCATCATATCCGATTCTTCCGGCAACTCGAGGTGGTCTCAGAAAACGGAATAATCGCACGCTCAGAAATCGCTGAAACACGTCCCCTGTTGGGTGCAGTGTATTGATGGAAGGTATGGCAACAGGCGTCCGTAGGGGGGGACCTTCACCGGGCAGTTTTGCGGGCGGGTCTTACGGAAATCCAAGGACCCCGCAACGGCGAGGATTTTGTGTGACTGTTAGTTCGGAATGGCGGTTTTTTCATAGTTCGGTTTGGCGGCTTTGCACTCCCGATTGAGGAACCTTCACGGGACGCGGTTCAGGGTTGTAGGCCTTCGTGGTGACGGATGGTTGCCTGCCGGGCCAGTTCCACCGCCGTCGCGCTCATCTCGTCAGAGAGCTTTAGGACGTCGTACATGCCTTCCACGGTCCGGTCGCCACTGTGGGCGGTGATGCGTGTCCCGCCGTCGCCGTCTTGGACCTGAAAACGGAGGCCGGTCACGGATTTCATGTATCGGGCGGCATCCTTGTGGAACCAGGTCCCTCCCGTCCATTCCCTTCCGATCTTGACCCACACATCCTGGCCCACCGTCGTCACGCTCAACCCTGGCTGGCGGAAGGCCCCAGCCAAGGACTCCAGAGCCGTCTCGAGGGACAACCCGGTGGTCCACTGGTCCTGGTGCTGGAAGCGCTCGGCAATAGTCCTGAACTGCAGCAGAATCCACAGCCCAACGATGTTGGGCCACAATGCGGTCGACGCCAGCGCTTCGGGGCCGCCTGTGAATCCCCAGAAGGTCGCCGCGGTTCCGGTCACGGCGATAGCGGCCAGCCCAACGCGCCGCCACCGGCCCGGAATCAGCACCATTGCCCCTGCCTTGCCCCGGCCACTGGCAAGATAAATGCCCGCGCACAGCGTGAACAGCGCCTGGAAACCATACAAGATGCCCAGCAGAATATCGGTCCAAAGGTCTCGGCCGGATGCGAAAAGCATGAACACCGACAAGACCGCCAAAGCCACGATCACCAGCCCGGCACCGATCCGGATCCGTTTGTCCCGCACCGAAGGCTGCATGACTACATGTCAGCACGCGGCACCGCCCTTGTCCACGTGGCAGTCAGGCAACGCTGGCGGCCAACGAGGTTGCCGTTCGGTTCCGTACGGGGAATCGCGGATTCAGGCGGTCGTCTGTCTGCTACCCGCCGTCCTGCACCCGTCTTTCACCTATACGGTTGCGCGAGGGTATTCCGCGGACGGCAAGCTCACCCCTTGCGCTGAGGCCGCCTGTTGGCGGTGTGTCAAAAACGACCGTATTCGCTACAGACAAGCAGGTGCGTTTAGACGATTCCTGTGGATGTTGGCGTTAGGTGGCGGCTTTTTGTGTTCGCTCTGTGACGCTAGTTGCCGATGACGAGGATGCTTGCTGCTGCTTCGACGACGTCATCGGTGATGGTTTCGAGTTGGTTGATTTTTAGGACGCGTGTGATCTGTGGGAATAGCCGTTCGAGGAGCCGGAAGTTGCCACGGGTGATCCGTTCTACTGCGGCGATTGCCTGGGCGTCGGTGAAGTCATCCGGGTCGAGGGTCCGGCCGAGGCGTTTCCAGTGTCGGTCCAGAACAAAGAGGAGCTCGTCTCTGCCGAGGGCACGGTATCGATGGGAGAAGCTGAGGCGGCTGTAAAGCTGGGGGTAATGCCGGAATCGTTGGTCTATGCCGGGCATGCCGATGAGGATCATCGGGAGATGGGTTCGGTCATGGTTGTCCCGGAGGAGTTCAAGTGCTGTTGCGTTGAGGCGTTCGGCTTCGTCGATGATGAGGAGCTCCACTAGTGTGGTGACTCTGTTCATCGAGCGTGGTGCGGCATCGAGTTTGTGCAGGTGTTCGTCAATGCACGACCCGATTCTCACTTGGTATCGGTGGATGTCATCCATGAGGTTTTTGGGGCGGCAGAGTACGTCCGGGGTGTAGAAGACGGTTCGGGAGCGGTTGGCGAGTGTGTAGTGCTTCTCGTCCTGGTCGCCGCGGGGTCCCCACTCGGTGACGTAGGGCTCAAGGTCATCCCAGTTTGCGTAGCGGCGCGCGGAGAGTGTTTTACCCACTCCGGCGTCCCCGTGACAGATCCCTATTGTTCGTTCATTCCGGACTGCGTTGGCGAACTCGTTGAAGCGTCGGTGTTCCTTGGTGACGATGAAGGTGGGGTTCATCATTAGTCCTCTTCGTAGGTGCGCAGTCGGCGCCGGCGCCGCGCTGGTTCAGTGATGTGCGGTTCTTCACGGCTGGTGACTGATGGAATGCGGTCGTTGATGGTGCGGCGCAGTTCTCTCCGGCGCGCTCGGCGTGCGGCCTCGATGTCACGCAGGCTCAAACGAAGGTTGGGGTGATCTTCGTCAATGGCGACGCAAACGAAGGTGTCACGGTCATAGACGCGGATCTCGGATACGTCTCGCGGGTCGTAGCGGATGGTGACGGTTTGCCCCACGAAGGGCGCCAGCGTGGGCGAGAGGTAGCGCTGGCCTTGAAAGTGGATGCCGTCGCGTTGCACGGTCCGGTTCTTTGGAACTGTCAGGAGGAGTCCGTCGAGGTCCTCCAGGGATTCGGGCATCCGGGGAAGCCAACCGTCCGCGACCCAGGCATCCCGTGGTGAGATACCAAGTTCGCTGTGGAGCCTGTCGTTGTAGGCGGCGACAAAGCTTCCGATGGCGCGATCCAGTCCCGGGAGGTCGAGCGAGGGCGGCGCTTTCCTGTTCCCGGGCGCAAGGTGTCCGGGGAGGGTGGAGAGAACTTCGGTGTTGATGGTCCCGAAGAACCTTTCGATCTTTCCTCTGCCCTGGGGGCGGCCGATGGTCGAGTGGATGATGCGGACGTGCAGCTCGATGGCGGTGCGTTCGAGGTGATGGCTGGTGAAGTCGGAGCCATGGTCCACGTGCAGGATGTCGGGCAGCCCGCACATTACCCAGCTCGGATCGCTCTTGCGCCAGATAGCCTGGCGGAGTGCGAGGGCGGTGTTCAGTGCTGAGGGCGCACCGGTGAAGACGGTGTAGCCACAGAGCGCTCGGGAGTAATCGTCCATCACTGTCGTCAGCCAGGGCCGGTCAGGTTTCCCGGTGGCGCCGCTAATCAGGACGTCGAGTTGGGTGTGGTCCGCTTGCCATATCTGGTTTGGACGGTCGGCGCGGCGGCGAAGGACAAGTTCATGCCGGTCCCGGTAGGACGCGGGACCTTCGAGAGCCAGAGTCACCAGGGCAGGGTCCAGTGCCTGGACGATCTCGCGGACAACGGAGTAGCTCGGCGCCGGGGCGCCTCTTCTGCCCGCTTCGGCCGCGGCGATTCTCTGCAGCGTTGCCATGCTCGGGCGGGGCTTCGTCAGTGCAAGTCCCTCGATAAACCTAACCATTCCTGGGTCTAGGCGCCGGGTGCCGGCATCGGCACGCGGTCGCAGGTCGAGAGCACTCGCACCGCCCGCGCGGTAGAGCCGAAGCCAACGTTGAAGAGTGCGGGTGCTGTTCCCGGTTTCACGGGCGAGGGCGGCAAGGGAAATCTGGTCCTCGACGTGAAGTCGAAGGACTTTCCAGCGCTCTTCGCCGGTCAGGAACACCTACATCGTGATGCCCTCGCGCGCGACGAGGGCTTGCTGGTGGCGGTAAAGAGTCGCACGGCTCCAGCCCACGAGGCGGGCCGCGCCTTCGGCGGTGCGTCCCTTCGCCCGGGCGTCCTGCGCGATCGCTAGCTTGTCCGCAATGACAAGCGGATCCATCAGTGGTCGGCCAAAGCGTGTGCCGTTCTGCCTGGCAGCGGCGATGCCGGCGTTGACACGCTCGACGATCAGCTCGCGCTCATATTCGGCCAAGGTGGCGAGCATGTTCAGCATCAGCCGGCCTGTCGAGGTCGCCGGGTCGATGCCGTCTGAGATGGATCGGACCTGGACGCCGCGGTCTCTCAGGAGGTTCACGGTGTTCAGCACGTCGATCAATGACCGGCCCAGCCGATCGACCCGCCACACAACGACGGTGTCGCCCTCCTCTGCGTACTCGAGGAGCCTCTTCATCCCGGGCCGCTCGATCGCCGTCTTACTTCCGGAGGTCACGTCGGCGAAAACGTCGCGTTTCTGCACGCCGGCGGAGACGAGGGCGTCGAGCTGCATCTGGGCATCCTGGCTCGAAGTACTAACTCGCGTGTAACCCAAATGCCTCATTAGGCCATTCTGACTCAAAAAGTCCTTCACAGGCCCCCGCTGAGACGATTTATGGAGAGACGTGTTTGCAAGACAACGGGGTGCCCGGCTTTACCGGTCGGCCGCTAACCCCTCATCAGGTCCGGAACAGTGTCTTGAAAAGCTTTGGGTTTCCGAGACATAGGGGTGCTTCGGAACCAGACGCCATCGGCCGCCTAAATCCCAACGCCCGGAACAATGTTGTGGTTGAGGCGGAACACGTTCTCGGGGTCGTAGCGGGTCTTCACCGCCGCAAGCCGCTCATAATTGACACCATAGGCGTCCCGCACGCGGTCATGCTCCTGCTCACCGAGGTTGTTCACGTATACCGCTTCTCTGAGGTACGGGCGCATCGCATCGAAACAACGGCGTGTCCAATCCATATTGCGATCGGAATCGTCCCGATCCTCCCATTGGGACAGGATCAGGAAATCGTACTGTCGATCACGGTGGGCAAACGCAGTAGCCCGCGGATCCACGCGGCTGGCCACTCCGGTCATCTGCTGCAGCCCGATCCCCGTGTAAGGCGAGGGGCTGGTCGCCGCGAACTCCAGCAGCACATCGATGGATTCGTTGGAGAGGTCCTTGAGATAGCTCGACTTCCAGTAGTGCTGACGGCCGGACGGGAAACCCGAATCGGGTCCGCTCTGGAACGCCTGGTACGACATCGGACCAATCGCCCCGCCAGCGTGACGGCCAAAGTCCCGCAGGGGCTGGAGGACACGCTCCCCCTCGTCAAAGGGGCCGCAGTAGCACACGGCTATCGAGACGGTGGGCCCGCCCTCCGGATGACGGGACACCGAGCCGGCCATCGACAGCTCATCCGGCGCAACGCTCGCAAAGGCATGATAGAAGCGGAGCGCATCCCGCGCCTGTTCCGGCGGGAAACTCAGCCCGCCCGCGAGCACGGAGTTGACCGGGTGGAGCTGGTACGTCAGCGACGTGACCACGCCGAAGTTCCCGCCGCCCCCGCGCAGGGCCCAGTGCAGGTCATCATGGTCGGACGCGCTGGCGGTTACGAGCTCCCCGTCTGCGGTGACCACGTCGGCCGCGAGAACATTGTCGCAGGCGAGACCATACTTGCCATTAAGCCAACCGAGGCCGCCACCCAGTGTAAGGCCGGCGATACCGGTGACCGACACAACCCCCAGAGTCGTGGCCAGCCCAAAGGCCTGGGTCTCGTGGTCGAATTCGCCGAGCAACAAACCGGCCTGCGCCTGAGTCGTGCGTCGTTCAGGATTGACGCGCATGCCCTTCATCCCGGAAAGGTCGAGCATCAGCCCTCCTTCGCACACCGCGGAACCGGCCACGCCATGCCCACCGCTGTGGATTGAAAGCGGCAATTGCTGCCTGCGGGCGAAGAGCACGCCCTGGATGACGTCAGCAACCCCTGCGCAGCGAAGTATCGCCGCTGGCCGGCGATCAATCATGAAGTTGAAAACCCGCCGCGCACGGTCATAGTCCTCGTGGCCCGGGGCCAGCAACTGTCCCCTTACCCGATCCACCAGTTGGCGGATCGGTCCCATGTCCTGGCCCTGCCCGCTCACGGCGCCTGCTTCTTCTGGCATCCGGGGACCCCCGATCATTTGAGCCGATCGTCCGCTCTGAGGATACAGATGTCAATGACCCGCGACATTCCTCCCGGGTCCACTAGGTCCGGGTGCCCGCGAGCCTGTGGGCCGCGGTGCATGTTCCACTTTGTAGGCGTTCTCGCTCCTACACCGGAACATGCGTAGACGCTCCAGCGGGTGGACCGGCACTTGGCCATCCGTGGGAGGCGGCACCTGCGCAGGTGAGTGGCCAGGCCATGCACGGCGCGATCGACTAGAAAGAGGAAGATTTGAAGAGCGGCGTTAGCCTTCAGTTCGGCAACTTAGTAGGCCCCTCATGTTACGGCTGACCATGGGGCGAGACTAGCTGGTGTGCACCCGGCCACGCTGTTGGGTGCACACTGCTAATCAACCGCCGAGTTGTCTATCAAGGGGACGACGGAGGGGTCTGCCCTTGTCGTGACATCGCCGGGAAGTGCCCAGGCTGAATGCGCTTCTACTAGCTTTCAAAAACCCCCTATACCAGGTTTGGTCCGAGGCCGGCCCAGTCCCGCTCCTAATCCGATTCGGCGTCTGAAAACCTCTGCGTGTCGAATCCCTAGCCATACGAGGCAGCGGGTAGGCCCACCAGGTGCGACATTTAACGATTAAAGAACGCCGCCATTTATCGACAAACTCCACAAGTGTCAGGCTAGGGTAGGTTCTGGAATTTATTGACACTCCCTGTCGCGGGTCTTAGGGTTCAACCTGACACTCTTTACCTGGGAAGGAGCCATGGCCGGGCAGCGGATCGGATACATCAGGGTCAGCACCCTGGACCAGAACACCCAACGCCAGCTCGAGGGTGTTCCGCTGGAGCGGGTCTTCACGGATAAGGCCTCGGGTAAGGACGTCCAGCGCCCGCAGCTCGAGGAGCTGCTGCGTTTCATCCGGGACGGCGACACCCTCGTGGTGCACAGTATGGACCGGTTGGCCCGGAACCTCGATGACCTCCGGTCGTTGGTGCAGGCGCTGACCCGGAAGGGGGTGCGGGTCGAGTTCGTGAAGGAACAGCTGGTGTTCACGGGGGAGGAGTCCCCGCTGGCTAACCTGATGCTTTCGGTGATGGGTGCTTTTGCCGAATTCGAGCGGGCCCTGATCGGGGAGCGTCAGCGCGAGGGGATCACCCTGGCCAAGGCCCGGGGTGCGTACCGCGGCCGCCGGAAGGCCCTCTCGCCCGAGAAGGCGGCCGAGCTGCGGGACCGGGCGGGGGCGGGGGAGCAGAAGACCGGCCTGGCCCGGGAGTTCGGGATCAGCCGCGAAACCCTCTACCAGTACCTGAAGGCTGGCAGCTGAAAACTTATAAAAGAAACTTCCCGGATACACCGTTACTGAGACAGCCCCAGTAGCTATTGCAGCCCGGCGTTGGAGGCTATCGGAGGCGTAGCCCGGGTAGGTGCAGGGTTCAGTTGAGGTCGGCGGGGTTCAGTTTCAGCCGGCGCAGCAGTTGCGCGTTCAGGGCGACGACGACGGTGGAGGCGGACATCAGCACGGCGCCGGCGGCGGGGGAGAGTACGATCCCGGCGAAGGCAAGAACACCGGCGGCCAGGGGGACCGAGATGATGTTGTAGCCGGTGGCCCAGATGAGGTTTTGCCACATTTTCCGGTAGCTGGCCTGGGAGAGGTCCAACATTGACAGGACGGCCCGGGGGTCGTTGCCGGCCAAGACGACGCCGGCGGACTCCATCGCGACGTCCGTGCCGGCGCCGATCGCGATGCCGACTTCGGCCCGGGCCAGGGCGGGGGAGTCGTTGACGCCGTCACCGACCATGGCGACTTTCAGTCCGCGGGACTGCAGTTCGGCGACCTTCTTGTCCTTGTCCGCCGGGAGGACTTCGGCGAACACCTCATCGATGTTGAGCTCTTCGGCGACGGCAAGGGCCACCTGTTGGGCATCGCCGGTGATCATGGCGACCTTGATGCCGCGGTCCTGGAGGGCTTTGACGGCCTGCCGTGATTCGGCGCGGACGGCATCTTCGAGGCTGACGGCCCCGAGGACGCGGTGCCCGTCAATGATGTGCAGGACGGCCGCGCCACGGTCGATCCAGGCCTTGGTGGTGGTGGCCAGTGACTGCGGCTCTTCGGCCTGGAGTTCGCGGAGCAGGGCCGGGCCGCCGACCTGGATGGTTGTGCCGTTGACTGTGGCACGGACACCGCGGCCGGTCATGGACGAAAAATCGGAGGCTGCCGGAATTGGAAGGCCCTGTTCCCGGGCGGCCCGGACGATGGCCCGCGCTACCGGGTGCTCGCTGTCGGCCTCCACGGCTGCGGCTAGCGCCAGGAGCTCGCTCGGGTCCACGCCCTCGGCGGCCGCAAGGTCCTTGAGGGCGGGTTCGCCTTTGGTGAGGGTCCCGGTTTTGTCGAAGAGCACGACGTCGATGGTGCGCATGCGCTCCAGGGCCATCCGGTTCTTGATCAGGACACCGGCCCGCGCGGCCTGTTCGGTGGAGATGGCAATGACCAGCGGGATGGCCAGGCCGAGGGCGTGGGGGCAGGCGATCACGAGCACGGTGACAGTCCGGGTGACGGCGTCGGGGATGCTGCCCAGAAGAGACCAGGCAATGAAGGTGATGATGCCGGCGCCGGCGGCGAAGTAGAACAGAAACGCAGCCGCCCGGTCGGCCAGGGCCTGGGCTTTCGAGGAGGAGGCCTGGGCCTCGGCGACCAGCCGCTGGATGCCGGCCAGGGCGGTGTCGTCCCCGACTGCGGTGACCTGCACGCGGACGGTGTTGTCTGTGGCGACCGTTCCGGCGATGACGGTATCGCCGGGGGAGCGCAGGACGGTCCTGGATTCGCCGGTGATCATCGACTCGTCAAACTCAGCCTGGCCGGCGATGACCATGCCGTCGGCCGGCATCCGGGCCCCGGAACGGACCAGGACGGTGTCCCCGGCCACGAGGTCGCTGACTTTGACGGTTTCCGTGCCTTCGGCGGTGATCCGGTCCGCCTCGTCCGGCAGCAGGGCAGCGAGGGCGTCGAGCGCGCCGCGGGCGGAGCCGAGGGCGCGCATCTCGATCCAGTGCCCCAGCAGCATGATGCTGACCAGCAACGCCAGTTCCCACCAGAAGTCCAGGTCAAAGCCGCCGATCCCGAGGCTTGTAACCCAGGAGGCGATGAACGCGACACTGATGGCCATGGCGATCAGCAGCATCATGGCCGGTTTCCGGGCCTTCAGCTCGTCCAGGCCACCCTTGAGGAAGGGTTGGCCGCCGTAAAAGAAGATCACCGTGCCCAGGATTGGGGGAATCCAGGCCGTGCCGGGCAGGGCCGGGGGCGCATAGCCGAGCAGGTGCCCGACCATCGGGCTGAAATAGACCACAGGAACGGACAGGGCCAGCGTGAGCCAGAATCTGTTCCGGAACATCGCGACGCTGTGTCCGGCGTGCTGGCCATGGGTGTGCACCATGTGCTCGTCGTCCATGCCGTGGGCTTGGTGGTTGCGGGCGTCAGGTGCCGGCGTGAGGGCGGACCCGCCGCGGGGAGCGGGTGGTGCGTTCTGCCCGGCGGCGGGTCCGTTGTGGTGGTCGTGGTCCATTGGGGCTCTCCTTCGCTTGGGAGTTTCTTCCAGCGGCGGCGGCCCTGGAGACCTGACACTCTACGGTGTGTTGCGGGTTACTCGCTGGCTGAGAAGCTGTATCCGGCGCCGGTCACGGCGTCCCGGATCGAAGCGTTGCTGGCGGTCCCGGCGACTGTCAGGCGGGACGTGCCCCCGGCGACGAGCTCGATGGTGACAGCCTCCACCCCATCCACGGAGGTGACGGCTTTTTCAACGGTTTGGGCGCAGTGCCCGCAGGTGAGGCCCCCGAGTTCGTACACGGATCCGTCAGCCGCGGCGGGCGTCTGTGCTGCGGTCTGGGTTGAGCAGCAGCCGCAGCCGGACTGCTCCGGAGTGATCAAGGGGAGTTCGGTTCGGGTGTCGGTTCCGCACATGTCAGCTTGTTCCTATCCGAGGAGAAGTGATGGGGTGCTGGGGTTGAACGGCTGTAACGGCCCGCGGAATCTGCAGGGCCTGGACAAACCACTTCACTGTCAACATCCCCAAGATACCCCAGGGGGGTATATTCTGCAAGTGTGTCCGGTGGTGAAAGCCGGACCCTCGGCCAAAAGGTCAGGGAACATTGGTGCGCTGGAACGCTGGCTGTGTACGGGGTCGGCCCGTCCTGATCTCGGCGGCGGCGTGGTCCACTCTTGGGACCGCTGCGGAACCAGTTTGTGCGCCGGTCCCCTTCCGAGCAGGCTGCGCCCCCACGGAAGCGGGCGCTTCCGTGTCATGGTTAGACTCGTTGCCATGGCTGAAGATTCCCCAAAGTTGTCCCTTGCCGGTTCCGTCTCGCTCGGGACCGGGGTCATGGTCGGGGCGGGGATCTTCGCCCTTGTAGGCCAGATCGCCGGACTCGCGGGCGGGTTGGTGCCCGCGGCCTTTCTCGCCGGCGCAATCATTGTCGCCTTCAGTTCCTATTCGTACGTGAAGTACTCCGGGGCCAACCCTTCCTCCGGCGGGATCGCCATGTTGCTCAAGGATGCGTTCGGGCCCCGGCATCATCGCGGGGTCATTCTCGCTGCCGCCGCAGCTGTCGCCCGATCGACGAGACGCTGGCGATAGCGGTGGCACCCTGGTGTTTGCGGAATCGCTGGCTGTTTCAGAAGTCCTCCGCACCACAAGCGTCTTCGAGCTGGTTTAGTACTGTGATCAGCTGATGTTCAGGACGCTCCTCTAGCTCGCCGTCGGGCGGCTCGCCCGCCTAGCGATCCCTGCCGAAGATGCGTGCGACGGCCTCGTCGATGCGCTGATCCTCAGCGACGTTGATGCCCCGCCCAGACTGACATATTCACTCGTAAATGTCGGTTTCAGAGGTCGCGTGGGGAAATTTCAGTGCTGGTCACAGCCCATTCGTATTTCGTTTGCGGAGCCATTGGCGCTTCCGGCCCAGACGACACCGCCCCCTCCGGAGCAGGGCATCACCTCGAATGCCAGGCCATCACGCTGTGCCCGCAGGTGGCGCCCGTCGTCCTCGACCACTTCCCAGCCCGCCGCTGGCAATGCTGCACGATAGTGCTGCAACACGTCGATGTCTTCTGCGAGCACTAGCCGGCGTTCACAGCCGCCGACACCATTTACGCCCCCACCATTGAACAACCCGAAGTGACTGATGGAATCGAACGCCCGCTGGGCCTCACGATCTGCAGCGGCCATGGGCTCTGCCGAGCCCTCCATCACGCATTGCGGAGTGGAGCCGAGCACCCGCCCTTCCGGAAGCACTGCATCGTAGCGCGGGCTCCTCCGCTCTTCACATCCGCATCGTGATGCAACAAAAAAATCCTGGCCGTGACCACAGGGGAAACGGAGCATCGGGACCCCGAGAAGAATGAGCCTCAGGCTGTTTGGGATGGGTTCTGGCAGTGTAGCTCGTGCTCGATCGGAGTCCGATAGTCCAGTCCGGAATGGCGGCGTTGGCGGTTGTAGAAGACGGATCCCTTCTTCAAGGCGCCAGTGGCCTGCGGTGGCGCAGAGGCCGGGAATTCATCAGGCCGCTGGCTGTTTAGAAGCGGATCGCGTCGATGACCTTAATCCGAACTGCCACCAGGGCCGGAATTGCGCCGGCAAGTGCGCCCACGAGGACGGCTGAGACCAGTCCGAGCGCTGCTGCTTCGATGGGGAATGCCGGGTAGTCGGTGAGGCCGGGGGCAATCTTGGATTGAATCCAGGGATGCTTGACGACCGCTACAGAGACCATGACTCCGACGATGCCGGCCACTGCCGTCGCGACTACCGTTTCCATCATGACGCCGAGGAAGATGCGTGAGGAGGTCGCGCCGAAGCTTCGCCGGATGCCGATTTCGCGCACCCGGTATCTGACGGTCACCATGGAAATGTTCAGCATGCCCACCGCGCCCAGGAGCAGGACCAGTCCGGCGATGCCGCCGACGGCGAGCTGGACGGTCGCGAAGGGGTCGCCTTGGCTGGCATAGTCCATCCGGTCCACTTGGACTTGCATGCCGGGGAATTGCTGTTGCAAGTCAGCGGTGATGGCATATTTGAGTGCTTCGGCCTGGCCGTCCCCGACCCAGAACTTGAACTGTCCGGGTCCTGCGGCGAAAACATGGGCGCGGTCTGCGGCCCCGGTCAGCATGAAAGCCGCTGGTGGTGCCTGTGGGTACTGGTCGGGAACCACCCCGATGATCACAGCAGTGGCTTTCTCGGTCCCGACCAGTTGCACCTTTGGATTGGTGGAGAGGTTGGGCCGGCCGGCCATGTCGTAGAAGCTCTCTGAGACGACCAGTGCCGGGGCAAGCCGTTTTTCGTCGTCGTCAGCGAACCAGCCGCCTTGACTCACGTTGAGTCGGTGGATGACCCCGTAGCCGGGATCCACCAGCTGGAGCATTAGCTGTTGCACGCCGTAGGGGGACTGGAACGCATGTTGCGCCTGGGTCGAATGGGTGTAGTAGGTGATTTTGTAGCGGTCGATGACGCCCTGGTAGGCGGCTTCGAGTTTTCCCTGGTCTGCCTGGGTGGGCCCGTAGAGGCTGATCCCCAGGGTGGCCGACCGTCCGCCATTTTGTTCGGAGGACGCTTTGAAGCCTTCGCGTGCCAGGTTCCCCAGCCCGACTACGGAAGTCAGGGCTGCCACTGACAGCGCCACCCCGATCAGGGCGAGAAGGATCCGTGTTTTGTTGATCCGCAGTTCCTGCCACGCCTCCACGAGGGCGGAAATGATTCCGGTCATGCGTTCGCTCCCGTGGGGATTGCGGCGGCCGAGAGCACACCGGTCTCGAGCCGGTAGCAGGCCCTGGCCAGGGCTGCGACGTTGACGTCATGGGTGATGGTGATCAGTGCGGCGCCGGATTCCGTGGCCACTGTGTCCAGCAGCGCCATGACTGTCTGGCCTGTGTCCACGTCCAGGGCGCCGGTGGGTTCATCTGCAAGGATCAGGCGTGGGCGGCGGACCAGCGCCCTGGCGATGGCCACGCGTTGCTGTTCGCCGCCGGAGAGCATGGTGGGCATGGTCCGGGCGCGGTGGGCCAGGCCCACCCGGTCAAGGATGTCCATGGCTATCTCCCGTCGTCGCCAGAACTGCTTCCCGCCGGCGTAGAGCAAGGGCGTCATCACGTTGTCCAGGGCGCTTCTGCCAGGCAAGAGGTTGAATTGCTAGAACACGAACCCGACGGCCTCCCCGCGCAGCCTGGCCCGGGCGCTGTCGCGCAGGTGTTGCACGGGCGTTCCCAAAAATGTCAGTTCGCCACCGGTGGGAACGTCCAGGAGCCCCAGCAGATTCAACAGCGTGGATTTACCGCAGCCGGAGCGTCCGACCACTGCAGTGTGGTCGCCGCTGTTCACGGTGAGGTCGACGCCGCGGAGAATGTGGAGCTCCTGGTCATCGGGTAGCCGGACCGTCCGGGTAACGCCTCTCAGGGCTACCAGCTCCTCCACCGTCACCCTCCCATCGGGTAGGCCGGGGAGCCGAACTGGGATCCGGGGGACATCTGCGCGGGTGCTCCCGGGATGAACTCAAGAATCGATTCTCCTTCGGCGAGGCCGGAGACCACCTCGACCACTGAGCCGTCGTTGAGACCCAGCTGGACCTTCCGCTGTTGAGGCTCGTCGGCAGAACGGCCGCCGGAATCCATGGGGGAACCACGCCCTGCCGGTGCCTCTTCCGGGCCGGGGTTCATGTTCGGCGACGCCAGCCACACCACGCCCTCCTTAACGCTGCCTTCCACGGAGGTGAGAGGCACGGTCACGACGTCGACGGCCTCCCCGGCCGTGACCGTCATGGTTGCGCCCAGTCCAGCGAAGACCTCAACCCCGGCGGGGACGGCGCAGCTGAGCGTCCCCGTGGGGGTCCCGCCCTGTTCGGGTGCGCCGCCGCTGGATCCCGGGCCTATCATCGCGTAGGGAACGGAGCGGCTGACCCCGCCGGAGAGCCCGCCGGAACCACCGCCTTCTGTGGTGCTGGTCGCACCCACCAGGGCGACCGACGGGCAAGTGAACGGCGCCGGTCCGCCAACCAGGGATACCTGAGCTGACGAGGGCCTGGCCAAGAGCCGGTACTGCTGCGCAGCGTCGATAGAGCCCCTGACGGCGAAAGTCCCGGGATCAACCGAACCCAAGGACTGACCGACGTTGACCTGCTGGTTGAGAAGCACATCCAAGACCTTGAGCTCACCGGAAGCAGAAGCCACCACATCGGTATACCTGTAGGTCGGCAGCATGGCGGTCCGCGACTGCGGGCTCCCCGACCCGTCGAGGCCTGCGGTCATGGCGGCAGAAGCCGACAGTTCAGGCACCACTTCACTACGGACCTGATACAGAGGAGTTCCCGAAACCACTTTCGCCCCGGGTTCCAAGAAGATGTGCGTTACGAGGCCGGCGGCGGTGTTGCGGACGCCCACCGCCGGATCACTCTGCACAGTCGCCTTGACCTGAACTGTGTTGGTTACCGTCGCACGGGATGCCTGAACCACCGGAACCGCGACTTCGGCCGACGGGCCAGCAATGGCCGGCCCTGTTTGCAGTCCGTCGATGAACGCGATCTTGACCAACGCCACCGCGATGACGGCGAACACGGCCAGCCACGCCGCCGGCAAAATGACACGCCTGAATACTCTCATCCCTGCCCCAATCGGTAACTCCCCACAGAACCTCTGCGAGGGATGCGCATTCAGCATAAAGGTTGAGGCCCTTCGAACCTCGGAGGGCATGCCCGGGACCCCACACGTTCTGAGCGGGCCCCCGCTCAGGAATTGTTCAAGTTTGCAGCGTTAGCGGCCCCGAACGACGTAGTACTCCGCCAGCTTCGCCAGGCCCTCGTCGAGTGAGACTGCGGGAGTCCAGTCGAGGAGTTCGCGGGTCTCGCGCTGGTCGAACCAGTGGGCGGTCGAAAGCTGCTCGGCGAGGAACCTGGTCATCGGCGGCTCCCCGTCCCGGGCAGCCAGAGTCCAGACCTTCTCCACCACCGATCCTGCCGCCCGGGCGAGTCTGCCCGGCACCGTCCACGACGGCGCCCGGACGCCGCCCGCGACGCAGATGCCCGCCAACAGTTCGCCGACCGGCCGCGGTTCGCCATTGCTGACGACGAGCGCCCTACCGTGGATGTGCTCCATCCGGTGCAGCGCGGCGACGATGGCCGAGGCCGCATTGTCCACATAGGTGGTGTCGATCAGGGCCGCGCCGGCGTCGAGCAGCGGCAGCCGGCCGCGGCCAGCACGGTCCAGGACCCGCTCCACCAGCTGTGTGTCGCCCGGACCCCAGACGATGTGCGGGCGCACGGCCGCGACCCGGAACTGCCGCGAGTCTGCGGCCAGCGCCAGCAACTCGGCCTCGGCCTTCGTGCGCGAGTAGGTGCCGTGCGCGCGGACCGGATCCGCCGGCCCGGCGCCCAGCCCGGCGATGGCGGCACCGGAATTTGCCACGGAGGGGGAGGAGACGAACACCAGGTCCCGCACCCCGGCCTCGCGGGCAGCGCGGAGCAGGCGGCGCGTACCCGCCACATTCACCGCGTCGAAATCCGCAGCCCGTCCGGTGAAGGAGACCTTCGCGGCCAGGTGGATGACGCCCTCCGCACCCGCGACGGCGCGAGCGACGGCGTTGTCATCGGTGATGGACCCGGCGATGTCCACGGCGCCGTCGACCTCTGCGGGACGGCGCTGGAATGTGGTGACGGCGTGGCCCTGCCGGACCAGCACCCGGGCCACTTCACCTCCGAGTAGACCGCTCGCTCCGGTGACGAGGACCCTCATGGCGTACCCGGCCGGCCGCCGGCCAGCACCGCCGAAGCCCAGCGGGCCAGACGGGTCCGGTCAATCTTGGCGTTGTGGCGGATGTCAGTTGGCAGGGAAGGGACTGCGAGCACGGCGGAGATGCTGACGCCTGCCAGCCGGGCCGCGTCCCGGACCCTCCCCGCGAGCTCCGGTGCGGCGGGGGCCGGCCCGGCGGACGGGCGGTAGGGTCTCGACGACGGCGACGACGGCCTGCGTCCCGGACGGCCCAACCCCGACGACGGCGGCCAGCCCGACGTCGTCCAGGAGTTCGATGGCTTGCTCCACGCCGACGGGCGTGAGAGCAGCACCCGGCGCCGTCACCACGTGTGCGAGGCGTCCCTCCACCCACAGCCGGCCGGCGGCGTCGAAGTGCCCGACGTCGCCGGTGCGGTGCCACCCGGGCGTGCGCGCGCTATCGCGCTGGGTCAGCCAGAGCCTGTCGTAGGACTCCTTCACGTGCGGGGCGCACACGAGGATTTCGCCGGTCACTCCCGGCTCGGTGACAGGCACGTCACCCGGGGCTGTGCCGTCAGCGGCGAGCGGGATGATGGCGACCCGGGCGCCGTGCACGGGAAGGCCGACACACACGCCGTTGCCGGCGCCGGCCATGGTGCCGGCGGCCGCGTCCGCCGCGGCGGTGCGGATCTGTTCCAGGCTGATGTCGGTAACGGGCAGCGCCTCGGTCATTCCGTAGGGGGTGTGCAGCGAGGCCCGGGGCAGCAGCCGCTGCACGTCGGCGAGCAGGGGCTCGGGAACGGGCGCGCCGGCGGAGAGCAGCAGCTCCACACGCTCCAGTGCCTGGTACCCGGCGGAGCCCAGGCCGTCCCGGGTGGCCAGGACGTTGCGCAGCGCCGCGGGGGAGGCGAACACCACCGTGGCGTTAACGGCTGCCGCGGCGTTAGCCAAGGCTTGGGCGGTCAGCGTGCGGGGAGCCGTCACGTCCATGGCGGGCGTCACCGAGACGGCGCCCAGGGCCGGTCCCAGCAGGGCGAATGGAGCGAAACCCGCCACCAGGCGTGCGCCCGGGCGGATCCCCAGCGTCCCGGCCACTGTGTCCCGCATCGCGGCAAGCCGACCGTGGGTGTAGAGGACCCCCTTCGCTGGGCCGGTGGATCCCGAGGTGAAGAGCACTGCTGCCGGCGCGTCCGCGTCCGGTGCCTGTAGCGGCACGGTTTTGGCCAGGAGTTTGCCCCGGCGGGCGAGCGCGGGAAGTGAGGTCTCGACGGCGAGGAGCCGGCGGCGGATCGGTGGCAGGTCCCGGATGCTGATGCGCCGTCCCGGCCAGCCAAGCACGGATGCGGCGGCAAGGGCCTTGTCGATGCCGATGAGGAAATCCGGGGTGGCGCCTTTGACGGCGCGGCTCAGACCGCGGGTGCCCAGGCCTGCGTCGGCCACCACCACCACGGCGCCCAGCCGCAGGCAGGCGTAGAGGACCACGGTCAGGTCCACGCCCGGTGGAACCATCAGGCTGACCCGGTTGCCTGGCCGGACGCCGGTTTCCTGCAGTCCGGCAGCAACGGCGGCAATGTTGTGTTCGAGGTCCTGCCAGTTCAGTGAGCGGGCCACCGTGCCGTCCGCGTCCATCTCCGCGACGGCGGTATCCGCGCTGGCGGGTCCTGCCGCGAGGTCGGTAAGCGGCGCCCACAGCGAAGGCGTCTGGGTGTTCGGCATCCTGCCTGGGGACGTCGCGGTTGGGGAAGCCGCCGATGAGGAAACCGGCGTCGTTACTACAGGCGCCAGGGGAGCCGCCGTTGGGGAACCTGCCTCGGCGTCCGCGGGTCCGCTGTCCCGGCCGAGATCAGCAAGCCACTCAAAGACGGGGGTGGCGATATCCCGGTCCTCGGCGACCAAGTGGCCGGCGCCCTCGAAGCGGTGGACTTTCGCGTGCGGCAGCCGGCTGATGAGGTCCTTGAGGTAGCGGTCGGAGAAGATCGGGTCCCGCGGGCCCCCAGAGCATCAGGGCCGGAACGCTCAGCCCGCGTATCCCTTCGGCGACGCGGTTGAGCGCGGGGAAGCTCGGGTGGGACGGGTCCGCGGGAATGTCCGCGACAAAGTTTCCCACGCCGGTGCGGCGGCCGGCGCTCCGATAGGGAGCCGTGTAGGCGGCGCGGACGTCCGCGGCCAGCGGCGGGTGCGCCAGGGAGTGGGTCACCCGCAGGAAGGCGTCCGACGTCGTGGTTCCCCAGCGGTGCACGGCCGGGTGCAGGGCAAGCCGCAGCGCCGGCGGGATGGACGAGTTGGCGGGCTGGTGCACTGCGGTATTGGTCAGGACGACGCCGGCCAGCTGCTGCGGCTGGGCCAAGGCCCAGCCGAGGCTGATCACGCCGCCCCAGTCGTGGCCAACGGTAACCACCGGGCCATCCAGCCCGAGCGCAGTGGTGAGGTCGCCCAGGTCGTTGATCCGGTCCGCCAGGCGGCGGAACGTGCCCGTGCGCTCGGAGAAGCCCATGTCCAGCTGGTCCACCGCCACCACGCGCCACGGATGTGCGGGATCGGAACCGGCGGCCAGCAGGGCGCGCCACAGGTAGGACCACGTCGGGTTGCCGTGCACGCACAACAGGGTGCCGGCAGGAGTCAGGCCGCGGCGGGAGAGCTGGGCGGCGTTGTCGAGCAGATGCCAGCGGCGCATTCTCCCGGGCTCATCCGCGGCGGAGGAGGACGCCACGTCGATGTCCCGCGACCATTCGGGGTCGACGCCGGGCCAGCGGGCATTCACCATACAATTTCCACCATGGCGGTGTTCAGGCCGGACCCGACACCCACGCATAGAACACGGTCGCCGGTTCCGAGGGTCTGCGCTTCGGCTGCGAGAGTCATCGGGAGCGACGCCGGGCCCACGTTGCCCCAGTGCGGAAACGTGATCGGCACCTTGTCCGGGTCCAGGCCGATGGCTCCAATGATGGCCTGCGTGTAGGCATTGCTCACTTGGTGCGTGACGTACCGGTCCATCGAGGCCCAGTTCCACTCCGGTTGGGCCTCGCGCCAGGCATCGACCACGAGCTGCAGGCCGCCGTCGAGCAGGCCCTTGGTGTCGGTGGCCATGCCGTCGAGTCCGCCCACACAGAGTTCATGATGTTCGGTGCCGGCGCGCATCACGCCGCCGATGATCCGATGCGCTCCGGGGTGCTGGTCCGCCGGGCCCAGGACGGCAGCGGCGGCTCCGGAACCCAGGGTGAGCGTGGCGAATTCCCGGTGGAAGTCAGCCCGGGTCGTCTCGGGTCGCTGCAGCCGGGCCAGGGTGGCCTCCTGCGTGGGTTGGGCATCCTCACCGTTGACGATCACCGCGTACTTGATCTGGCCGGAGTCGATCATGTTCGCCGCCAGGGTTATGCCGTTGATGAATCCGAGGCATGCGTTGGCCACGTCGAAGTTCATGGCTGACGACGGCATGCCAAGTCCGTGGTGGATCTTCACCGCGACGGACGGTTCGAGGCTGCGGCGCGTGACGGAAGTGTTGATCAGCAGGCCCACCTCGGACGCTGCGACGCCGGACTCGGCCAAGGCCTTCGCGCCCGCCTCGGTGGCCGCGTCGTCAAACGATGTCCCCGGGGTCCACCAGCGCCGGTGCGTGATGCCGGCGACCCGTTCGAGCAGGTTCGGGGGGAACTTCAGGCGCTGCAGCGTCGGTGCCAGCATGTGGTCGAACTCCGCGGAACTGACGACCTTCGGGGCCTCGACGCTGCTTACCGATAGCAAGGCGGTATTGCGGTGCCGGAAGGTCGCATTCCCTATCAAATCAAGCCCCTGTTCGTGTCCGTCCCGTGCCCGGGCGGTTGCTCGCACCTTCAAACACAAGCCCGAGTGCTTAACTATGCCCGGTGCAGCTTAGTTCCTGCATACCCCAAAGAACCTAGAGGCCGCGGCGCCCCACCCAGAGCCCGTGCAGCAGCGGAACCACAGACACGATCATCAGCACGCTGCCGAGCACCGTGTCGTTTGCCCGGACCACGGCTCCTGCGATGAGCAGGGCACCGAAGATCAGTGCCGATGCCGCTCGCTGCGCCGTGCGGTCAAGCCGTGCCATCTGCCGTTCGAGGCGCGGGTTGGCAACCGACAGTGATCCGTCCTCGATCCGGGTAAGAAGCCCATCGAGGCGTTTGGGCAGACGCAGGGCGAGCCCGGCGGCGTCGAGCGCCTGTTGGGCCACGTCCTGGACGATGTTGCCTCGCTCGTCGCGCAGCAGCTGCGCCGCATAGGGTTCGACCGAGTCCCACAGATTGAACCGTGCGTCCAGCGAGCTGCACACCCCCGACGTCAGTGACATCGCGCGGATGATGAGCAGGAAGTTCTCCGGCAACTGGAACGGCAGCGAGCGGACCAGGTCGCCGAACTCCACCGCGAAATCTAGGAACTCCCGCGGATCCACTTCGCGAAGCTCGGCGAAGCCCATCCCGCCAAACCGGGCGAACGCGTGCGTCAGCGCCCGCTCAAGCTCGGCCGTGTCGGCCGAGGGCACCAGCACACCCACATCGCTGATCGCGGCCACCAACCCCTTCCCGTCACGCGAGGCCGCCGCGATCAGCAGCTTCCGCAGGCCGCTGCGGGTGCTGGTCGGAACCTCGCCCATCATGCCGAAGTCGATGAACGTCAGCTTCCAGGGGTGCTCCGCCGTTAAATCGGCAGTCGGAGTGACAAAGATATTGCCGGGGTGCGGATCGGCGTGGAAAAAGCCGTTCGTGAACAGCTGGTCGAACATGACCGACGCGAAAACCGGGGCAACCTGCGCCGGATCGATGCCCGCCGCCCGAAGCGCAGCCGAATCGGTGATCTTGATGGCCGTGACATCTTCGAGGGTGAGCACACGGCGCGTGCTCCGCTCCCAGACGACGTCGGGCACAGCCACCCTGCCGTCGTCGGCAAAGTCGGCAGCAAAGCGTACTGAATTGGCCGCCTCCTGCCGGTAGTCGATTTCCTCGAGACTGATCTGCGCAAACTCCTCGACCAGTGCGGGCATGTCCGCACGATTGGACACGAGGCGGATGTGGCTGAGCCAGCCGCCCACTTTGCGCAGTGCGGCCAGATCGACGTCGACGATTGCCTCGATGCCCGGCCGTTGCACCTTCACGACAACGCTGTCGAGCCCGGTGTCGGCGGCATCGGTGTGAAGAAGCTGTGCCCGGTGCGCCTGCCCGAAGGAGGCGGCGGCGATTGGCGCCTCCTCAACCGAGGCGAACACCTGATCCAGCGGCGCACCCAGCTCCGCCTCGGCAAGAGTGCGGATTGCGCTGAACGGGACGGGGGGCACCTCGTCCTGCAGACCTTCCAATTCGGCGGTGATTTCCGGCGGAAGCACATCGAGCCTGGATGACAGGAACTGACCCACCTTAATCATCAGGCCGCCAAGGTCCACCGCGAGCACACGGAAGCGTTGCGCGAAGCGCAGCATCCTCTTGGTCCGGGTGCGTTCGGCGATCCTGACCAGCCCGACGCGGGGGAGGACGAGCTCAAACCACCAGGTCACCGCGAGGTGCCACGCGGCAAAGCGCAGGATCCGCCGGTAACGGGCACGGGTGTCCCCGGCGCCGGGTACCGGATCTGCCCGGTCCCGACGATCGGACGTCACCCGCGTCAGTCCTGGGCGAGGATGGAGTACAGCCGACGACGTGCGTCGTCAAGCACCTTCACGGCCTCCTGCACCTGCTTCGGCGAGCCGGTCCGACCCACCTGGGACGCGGCCTGCGCGAGCTCGATGCCAGCCTTGGGCAGCGCCGCGAACCCGGTGCCGGAGGCCGGACCCGTTGACTCCCACGGCGCCGACGTATCGGCACCCGCGACGTCCTCCCGGCCCGCTTCGGTCAGTGAGTAGATCTTGCGGCCATTGGATTCCTCGGCGCTGATGAACCCCTCATCGGCCAACAGTTGCAAAGTGGGATAGACGGAGCCGGCACTTGGCTTCCAGCTGCCACGGCTGCGCTCCTCGATTTCACGGATGATCTGGTAGCCGTGCATGGGCCGCTCAGCGAGCAGGGCCAGCACCGCCGAGCGCACCTCGCCGCGACCGGCGCGGGTTCCCGAGCCCTTCTCGAACCGTGAACGCAACTCCTCAACGGCCTGCCACATGCCGTCGATGTTGTTGCCGCCGAATCCGCCCGCCGGGAATGAATTACGCATTCTGGTCTCCTTTGTGAGTCGCGAACGACAGTTAGCGATAGTCAACGATACATCCCGATACACACACGAATCAATGGCACGAAGGGCCGTCGGTGCGAGGTGCCACAAGCGGTGGCCGCCGACGCATGGGCGCGATCCGGCGTCGTGGTTGGACTACCAGTTGCAAGGCTCGTGCAGACCGCATCCTGCGGAGCTGCACTGCCGTTCGCTGACCCGCCACTCAGGCTTCGAGTCGGCGTGGGAACGCTCGTCTTTCCAAATGGGAACAACCCTCGAGCCGCACCGTGGACAGGGCGGCTCGATGTGGGCGCGTCTTTGCGCTTTGTTCATGATTCCCCCAAGAAACTTTGTTTCGATCCGTCGTCGCTGCCACCAATCTAGGCATATCTCTATCGAATGGACAAATTGGCTGGTAGGCGCTCAATCAGTTCGCCTCAGATCGAGGCCATGAGGGTCTCACATCTACGACGCTGCCTGCGGGGATCGCATTATGTCGTTGTCCGTTCCACACGCTGGGGTGGTGCAGGAACCACGGAGGACCGCCGAGGTTGTCCCGGATGTCCGGCCAGGTATCTGCCATCAGAACACGGTGTGGTGCTTGCAACAGCGGCCTCCAGTCCTGTCCCCGGGGGTCCGGAGGCTCATTGGGCTGATACTGGACGACGACGAAGTCGTTGCGGCTCCGGTCGGTGGGGGCGGAACAGGAGAGGTCCGGGACAGCGGTCCAAGGAGTTCACGGAGACGGGGCGTGGTTTAACTTATCGCCCGCCCAGGCGCCGCAGAATGACGGAAGCAGATTCGTTCGATGCGTCCCGATAGCCGGCTCCAGCCCAGATATTGATGTTTTCCTGGTCTCCGGCTGCCGCGGCTGCCTTCCGGATTGGGCTGGTCAGATGGTGCAGTGCCGGGTAGCCCAAGGGCGCCACAGCATGGAAGCGCTCCACAAACTCGTTGCGCAGCGCACGAGCCGGCCGCCCGGAGAAGGCAGTCGTCATCACCGTCCCGGTCCTGGCAGGGTCGGCCAGTGCTGCCTTGTAAGTCGCCGACGCGCCACTTTCCTCTGACCGCAGGAGGACCGTGCCGACGACGGCGGCCCTCCGCTCCGGCTGCCAGTGCCTCGCGGACTGCGCGTGGCGTGCTCAGTCCGCCCGCAGCCCAGATCGGCAGCTCCGTCTGCGCACGCACGTCGGCCAGTAACTGAACCAAGGGCGTGTCCCTGATCGGAGCGTCCGGCGTGAACGTGCCCGAGTGGCCTCCGGCCAGGGAACCCTGGACGATGAGGCCATCTACCCCGACGGAGACTGCCTGACGGGCCTCGGCGGCGTTGGTCACCGTCTGCATCACCAGCGATCCAGCCTCCTGCAGACGGTGCACAACATCCCGCGTCGGGAGCCCGAACGTGAAACTCACAACCGGCACCGGATCGCCAACCAACACCGCGATCTTGGTGTCCCAGTTATCGTCATCCTCAGCGGGTTCGGCGTTGCCCAGATCGATGCCGTACTTCGCTGCCAGCTCTCCGAGCAACCCGCAATAGGCGATGAAGGCCGCGCGTTCGACCGGCACTGCGTTGGGCACAAAAAGATTCACTCCGAACCGCGAAGTGAGCCGCCGCACCTCAGAAATTTGTTCGGCGAGCTGCCCTGCCGTTTTGTAACCGCCAGCCAGGAAACCTAGTCCGCCGGCGCGGGCGGCAGCCACCACGAGCTGAGGAGTACTCGGCCCGCCGGCCATGGGCGCTGCGACCAGCGGGATCTCCGCACCCAGTGCCTGAAGAAGACCACGGGCATGGAGCCGGGCACCGGGCAGCGGCATGTCCGCGCCATGGGTGAAGTTTTCCTTACTGTTGGACACGTTGGGGCTCCACGTAATCGTGTTGAGTAATCGTGTTGATCGTACCGCCACGCCTGAGGACTTCGCCCGCGGGGCGCTGCGTCCGGAGGCCGTCAGGTGAAAATATCGGCCACGTACCTGCCGTGGGTGCGTTCCACGCCATCCATCCATTCCGCGGCGTCGGCCTCGGACGCGCCGGTCGCTTCCTGGTAGATCAGTGCGCAGGTGTCCCGGACCTGCGGGGCCATGTACTTGCCGTCGCCGCAGACGTAAACCGTGGCGCCCTGTTTGACCAATTCGACGACGTCAGCCCGGTCTTCCCAGAGCCGGTCCTGGACGTACTTGGGGCCTCCATCGGGGGAAGTGGAGAAGGCCGGCCGGAGGTCGAGATTGGCCTCCTTGGCCCATGCGGCAAATTCCTCCTGGTACAGGAAATCGGTCTCCGCTGCCCTGCAGCCGAAGAACAGCAGGGAACGCGCCGGCGTCGTATCCTCTGTCTGCGCCCGGAGAGCCCGTTCCTGGACGAATCCGCGGAACGGCGCCACCCCGGTCCCGGCACAGACCATGATGAGCGGCACCGCCAGGGACTCGGGCGGGTGGAACGCCGTATTCGAGGGGCGCACCGTGACCGCGATCTTGGACCCGGGCCTTGCCTGGGCGAGATAGGTCGACGAGGCCCCCTCGAAGATGCCGCGGCCGGACCACGCAGGATCCCGGATCACGGAGAAGGTCAGGGTCGCGTGGTCGGGGCTCCACAGCGGGGAGGAGGAGATCGAGTAGCGCCGCGGAGTCAGTTGCGTCAGCAGGGTTAGGAACGAAGTGAACGGCAATTGGCAGGACGGATACATTTCCAGCAGGTCGAGCAGCGAGACGCGCTTTTCGAGAATCTCGGCCGCGTGGCGCCTGCGGTCCTGCGCCAGGGACTCAAGGTCGCTGCGCTGGGCCGGATCCGGGGCGACGCCGGCCAGGTGCTCGAGCTGGGTCCGGGTGGCGGGGACCGCAAGTTCGACGTAGCTGCTCAGCAGTTCGCCCACGGTCACGGGCGTGCCGGTGGGCAGGAACGTGGATCCCTGCTCCATGGTCAGCACCACGTGTGAGTCGTAGTCGAGGTTAAAGCGGGTCAGCGCACGCTGGACGAGGTCGTTGGGACTGAGCGGGAGCACGGCCAGATAATCGCCGGTCCGGTAGCCCATGCCATCGGGCAAGGCGATCTCGACATGACGCTTGGACCGGGTACCGGGCCGGGTCATATCGACCAGCTCCCGGTTCGCGACGACCGTACCAAGCGCCAGCCCGTTCTGGCGCAGCAGTGGGTCCCGGACGTTTCCCACGAATTGGATATCAAGCTGGGGCTGCGCGGCCGGCGTACTGGTGGTCTGTTCGAAGACGGCGTCCACAGCGGGCCAGAACCCGGCGTACCATTCGTCAAAATCCCCGAAGAAGTCGCCGCGCGCATTGGCCGCACCGCGGGGATAGATCCGCGCGGCGCCAGCGGCCTCCAGCCTGGCGTCGATGGCTTTGGGCACCTCCTGGTAGGTCCGGGCCCAGTCCTTGTTGCCGTTGCCGAAGACCGTGTACTGGACCCGTGCGAGGTTGCCCGGCTGCAGTCCCTCGGTCCAGGCCACGAACTTGCGGGCGTTATCTGGAGGCTGTCCCTCGTAGGAGGAAACCACGATCGCCACGAGTCCCTCCCGCGGGAGTCCGCCGGTTGCCTCGTCGAGCGGACTGATCGCGGGGCTGTAGCCGCGCTGTCCGGCGTCGTTCGCGATGCGTTGGGCGAAGTCTTTGGACGTGCCCGCATTGGAACCGTAGAGCACCCGAAGCGGGATACCGTTAGCCGCGGCCGCGGCGGGCGCGTCCGCCGGCAGGACCTGTTCGACGGCGGCCCGGTCCGGCGCCGCGCCGATCCGGCCGTCACGGCGGTGCACGTGGATGAACAGCCCTTCGGGCTTCATCGTCAGGGTGTGCTTGATGTGCAGTTGATAGCCGGGGTCGGCGGGCGTGATGTCGAAGCGCTGCAGGAGCTTGGCCAGGAACAGCATGGCCTCCTGCAGCGCGAATCCCCGTCCGATGCAGGAGCGCTGCCCGTTGCCGAAGGGCTTCCATGCGTTCGCGGGGATTGCCGCGGCCCGGTCCGGGGAGAACCGGTCTGGATCGAAGATCCCGGCGTCCTCGCCCCACGCTGCCGGATCCCGGTGCAGTTGCGGGATCATCACCAGGATGGGCTGGCCGGCGGGGACCGCATAGCGGCCGCCGATCATGGTGTCCTGGTGCGCAGCGACGTTGAACGCGGGGGCGGTAGGCCACAGCCGCAGCGTTTCCTTGAGGATCTGATCCAGATATCCCAGCCGGGGCAGGTGCTCGAACCGGGCGTCTGCGGTGCCCAGGACCTCGTCAACCTGCGCGCGGGCCTTCGCCAGTACGCCCGGGTGGCGCAGCAGTTCATACATCACGAAGGAGAGCAGGCCGCTCGTTGTCTCATGCCCGGCGATCAGGAAGGTGACCATCTGGTGTCGGATGTTTTCCTCGGCTAGCCGCTCACCGGTGACCGGGTCCGCCGCGTTGAGCATGGTGTCGAGGATGTCTTCGCTGCCCGCCGGACTCGGATGGCGACGCCGGTCGCTGATGATCTGCTCCGCGACCTCGAACATCAAGGCCATATCTTCGTCGAGCTGGTGCCGCTTGCGCAGCATGATCTTGTTGGCAACCGGCAGCCTGCGCGCCCGCTCCTGGGATTCGAACAGGGCGCGGGCCATGGCGCCGACGAAGGGGTGTGCCTCTTCCCGGTAGAGACTGTTGAACCGGTAGCTGAACGAGCACAGGGCGATGGTGTCCAGCGTCAGGCGGGTGGCGCTGTCCGCGACGTCGATCCTGGCCGCGGGGCCGAGCCGTTCCCATTTAAGCAGCAGCTGCTCGGCGATGTCGTCCATGCCGGTGAACATCCGCACCAGCGCGGCCGGCCCGAACGCCGGCATCAGGATCCGGTGGGCCTTTTGCCAGTTGGGATCCTGGGTGTCTGCGGTGAACAGGCCGTCGCCGGCGAAGTCCCGCACCTGCCGAAGGGCAACGCCCACCACCTTGCCGAAACGGGATTCGTCGCAGACTTCATTGACGAGCTGTTGGGAGCAGATGACGACAATGCTGCGGTTGAAAAACTGGATCCGGACAATGGGGCCATACTGCTCGACCACTTCGGATAGCCCCAGGATTCCCTGGCTGGAGTCGATATCGGGGAGGTTGCCGACCACCGGCCGCGTGGGAGGCTGGGGAATTGGGACGCTGGGCGAAGACATGGACCCTCCTGGCGCTCGCCGATCGACGCTGCGGTGATCTGTTGCTGCCGTGCATATGGACTGTATGGACGGACGGGACGCTCCATTCGGCATGTTACTCCGGGCGGATCCCTGGCGACAGGTCACCGGCCCGGCCTCCAGATGATCGATGAAGCTAGCGAGCAGCATCACGACGTCGTCATTGCAGCCCAGGGCCGGTCGTGGAGCTACCCATGCCCGGCAGATCCTGATAGATCCGCCGGTAGCCCGATCTGTCGCTCAATGGAAAGTACTTGACCAACTGGAAAATAGTTTCCTATGCTCAGGTAATCAATCGCCATCAGAGAGAGGCCCCATCATGGACGAGACATCGGGCAGTCCATCGCCAGCCCAGGCGCAAGCGCTTCTGGCCAGAGCCGATTCGATCGGGGCCGCATCGACCAACGCCGCAGCCTGGCCCGTGGCCATGATCTTCACCAGCCTGGCAATCCTGGGTTCCATGCTGATGATCGGCATGCAGATCGTCTCCCACACCGGGTACGGCGCGCCGCTGCTGGCGACGTCCGCGGGTGTTTGGGCCGCCGCGACGGCAAGCATCTGGCCGATGTTCCAGCGATCGACCAAGGCCGGGTACACGAAGCGTTACCTGACCTCCCTGGCCGCCTACTTCGCCCTATACGGGGTTGCGCTGGGTGTGGGCGTGAGTTTCTTCCGCGACGGCAACCTGTGGTTCTACATACCCGCCGCGATCGTCCTGGGCGGCGTCGGCCTGGCAGCGGCCTTCCGCGAACTGCGCGCATGAGCGCTCCCACGGACCACCCCCGTCACAAGCTCAACGAGCTCATCCACTCACCGGTCCGCTTTTCCATCATGGCGGCGCTGGCGCGCGCAGAATCCTTGGACTTCAAAGACCTCCGCGACGCTATTCAGGTCAGCGATTCCGTCCTCAGTAAACAACTGTCCGTCCTGGAAAAGGCCGGCTACGTGAAGATCAAGAAGGCTTTCGCCGGGAAAATGCCGCGAACGTCGGCGGGTTTGACCGCGGACGGACGCCTCGCCTGGACTGGACACCTGCAAACCCTGCGGGACATCGCAGGAGGCTAGTGCTCTGCCAGCGGTTCGTGCGGATCGCGAGGAGACCATGGCCCTCTGCGATCTGTCCCCGAAGACTTCCGCGGTTTCTTCGCACGTCCTGCCTTTGGCGCCAAGACATTCGTTGCTGCGGGCGGTGGCTTTAACCGTCCCGAAGTCCCCTGGGTCAACGCGGCGCACCTCACGAGTGCAGTCAAAAGCCATTTTTAGCGCCAGCGGAAGACCTCCAGCGCGCGCCGCAGGGGAGCGGGGGCCGCCTTTGAGGTGGTCTACGGGGCGGGCTCCGGCGAGCTCCCTGGATGGGGTGATCATCCAGACCGTGAAGTAATTGTGCGGGATCTTTTGTTTCATCGCCTGCTCGAAGAGCGCAGTGACCGTCGGGTGGAGGTGTCCGCCGGGGAGGAACTGGAATCCGGGGCAGAAGGTTCCGTCGTCGATGAAGACCCGGACCAGATGACGCATCACAGGCTCGGGGTCTTCCATCAGTTCCGAGAGCCGGCGGTGCACCTGCTGCAGGGCAGGCAGCGTAAATTCTGTCCGGATCGTGTTCCACATCTGGTTGCTGATTGTCTGGGGGTTCGGTGCCACTGCTGCCTAGCCGCCGTCGCTGATGGTGTCCAGGAGCCACCGGGCGCGGACCGGGTCGCGGCGCAGCGTGATGGTCCGCAGCGCAGAGTCAGAGGTCCCGAGGCGGACCTTAATCCTCCAATGTTCGAAGCTCACGAGGTCGCCGTCGCCGATGGCTGCGGTTGGCTTGGTGTCGCACCAGGAGCCCCGGCTGAACCAGTGCTGGGAGTCCGTGCCGGGATCGACGAGCCAGATCTGTCCGTCGTGCCGGATAGCGAGGGGTTTGCCTGTCTGGTCGGTCCGGACCTGCAGGTCGCGGGTCCCGGTGAGGGCTTCGGTGATGGTGGTCATGAGGTGCGTTCTTCCGTGGGGTAAACGTGCGGGCGGTGTCTGGCTAAGCGGCCTTGACGAGGGGGAGTTCGTCCCAGTGCGTGGTGTAGCGGGGAGAGAGCATGTCCCGTTTCATGGTCCAGTCCGGTCCGCCGCGGATTCCGGCATGGCCGAGGCCGATGGAGCCGCGCCCGTAGCGGCGGGTCACGTCGTCCATGAGGGTGCCGATGCGGAGTTCCTCGTGCGGGTTCTCGAATGGGGCGAGGGGTGACTGGTTGCCGGTGGGCCGCAGGTCGGTGACCATGATCCCCGCCCTGGCGTACCGGACGCCCGCGTGGATGAGGGGCAGGAGGGCGTGTGCGGCCCGGGTGAGCAGGACCGGGTCCGCAGTGGGCATCGGCAGTGGCACGCACACCGAGGGGTACGAGGTGTCTTTCGGGTTGAAGTGTGAGGTGCCGGCGAAGGCGGTGAGGACTTTGGCCTGAAGCCCGTGTTTGGCCAGCCGGGCTGAGGGCCTGCTGGCCGTAAACGCTCATAACCTGCCGGATTCCGGCGGCGGTGGTGATGGGGGTGGCGAAGGAGCGGGAGAAGATGAGCTGCTCCCGGCCGATGCGTTCCTCTTCCATGGGGATGCAGGGGGTGCCCTGCAGTTCCAGGACGGTGCGCATCATGACAACAGAGAAGCGGTCCCGGATCATGACCGGATCAGCGCGGGCCAGGTCCAGGATGGAGTGGATGCCCAGGGCGGTGAGCCGTTTGGTCAAACGGGTCGCGACACTCCAGATCTCAACCACGGACAGGCGGCGCATCAGGGATTCCCTGTGGGCGGCCGGGACCGAGTCCCAGTGGCAGACGCCGTCGAAGGACGGGTTGTTCTTGGCCCATTTGTTGGCCAGTTTCGCCAGGGTCTTCGTCCCGGCAATCCCCACACAGACAGGGACCCCAATGTTTCGGCGAACGGTCTTCTTCATGGTCCGTCCCAGTGCCAGGAGTTCTTCCGGGGTGCCTTTGACGCCGAGGAAGGCCTCGTCGATGCTGTAGACCTCCAGCCACGCCGAGTACCGGCCCAGCAGCTCCATTACCCGGGCGCTAAGGTCCCCGTAGAGCTCGTAGTTGCTCGACAGCGCGACCAGCCCCCACTCCCTGGCCCGCGGGGCAAGTTTGAACCAGGGCTCACCCATGGGGATGCCGAGGGCTTTGGCCTCGGGGGACCGGGTGACGGCGCAGCCGTCGTTATTGGACAGCACGACGACGGGCCGGCCTTCCAGCGAAGGGTTGAAGGCCCGTTCGGCCGAGGCGTAGAAGCAGTTCACATCCACGAGCGCGATCTGCGACATCCGCCGCATCACGGGGGGCTTAGACATGGGGTTCCTCAGACGTGGTGCAGGCAGCGGGTCGCGACGCCCCAGATGACAAGATCCGACACGGACGGGACCCGGATGTCCGGGTACCCCGGATTCTCCGCCTGCAGCACAACGCCGGTTTCCGTGATCCTGAGCCGCTTGATAGTCAGCTCCCCATCCAGGACCGCCACGACAACACTGCCGTCACGAGGTTCCAGCGCCCGGTTCACGATCAGTTCGTCGCCGTCGCTGATGCCGGCACCTTCCATGGAATCCCCGGAAACCCTGACCACATAGGTGGACGTGATGTCCTTGATCAGGTGCTCGTTCAGATCTATCCGCCCATCGAAGTAGTCCTGGGCCGGTGACGGATACCCGGCCGCGACCGGGACCGGGGAGATCAGCACCGACAACAACGACAAGCCCGCGTCTATAACCCGGGGACCGACAATAACGCCCACGACACACCTTTATTCGAATATATGTTCGATCCAATCAGTGTAGCCGGACTGGCGGACAAAGTGCGTTTCGTTCTATCGGAGCCCAAAAAGGACGTTTTGGTGGATCTTGCGCCACCCCTGAGCTTCGAGTTCCCCCGTCTCAAAACCGTCAGCGACCAACGTTGCTGCCGTACCGTCCATTCCCGAAATAGTGATGATCTGGCCTGTCCCCAATGAGTTTGCAGATCCCGCGGCTAAAGTCCCGACTTCGGCGTTGGGAACCTTCACTAAGCAAGTCAGCGCCCTACTCTCCGCCTGAGCTGCGTAGTACCGAACACCGTCGACGTCCGCGAGGAGCCGAACCTTTTCCAGCCCGGGCTTATCCGGAAGTTCGATTCCGGGCAGCAAGTGGTCCTCGGTGGTGGTAGCGCGCTGGAACGCTGCCAGCCCGTTGGGAGTTGAACACCCGGCAAGCAAGATAACGACCCCGATGGCTGCGCTGACGCGAAGTAGTGGACGATTCATGGCGCTGCCACCTCAGGCTCTTAATCGCTCCGAGGTCGCAGCCATCGTTGTGCGCCTGGAACGTCTCGGCGCCGTTTCCTCAATCGGGTGCTTGTCGAAAAGCACCCGCGCCTGTTTGAGTGGGTCCATGTCTGCGCGACTCAGCTCTGTCATCTGGCCCGTAGTGCACAGCGAGCGCCTGGCGCTGATTCAGGACTTGGAGTCGCTGCCACCGCAGCAATGGGAGGCGCCGTCGCTTTGTCCCGGCTGGGACGTCCACGACGTCGTGGCGCATCTGGTGGATACCGCGAAGACGACCCGTCTCGGGTTCCTACGCCGCATGATGATGGCCGGCTTCGACTTCGATCGGGACAACGCCCTCGGGGTTGCCCGTGAACGTACCGAGGATCCTGGCCGCACGCTGGCCGGGTTCCGCGCCGTCGTAGACCGCACGAGCAGTCCGCCGGCTCCGCTGGCCACGCGGCTGGTGGAGGCCTTTGTCCACGGTGAGGATATCCGGCGCGCGGTCGGAATCGAGCGGGACTACCCCACGGCCCACGTAATTACCGCACTGCGTTACCAGTTGAAGACTCCGGCCAAAATGGGCGGCGGCAAGGAACGTGCCCAGGGGTGGCGGCTGGTTGCCTCCGAGGCGGCCTTCGAACACGGTACGGGCCATGACGTCCGCGGGACCGCAAAGGCCCTTCTTCTTGCCGTGTCAGGACGGCCGGTGATGCCGAGTGAACTCACGGGTGCAGGCGCTGAGGCGTTCACGCAGCGTGCCCGCCCCTGATCAGGGAATCAACGCGCTGGAGGCGGGAGGTGGCGTTCCGGGAACTGTGCCGTCGTAGCAGGGCGGCACGCCATCAGACATCCAGCACACCACAGCGGCGTGGGCCGGGACGGGTGCGAGCAACACCGCCCCACCCGTCGTCTACGGGTGCCTCGGCCAACCCGGATCCGCCGAGCGGGAATATCACCGCTCTTGAGCCTGGTGAGGGAGTGCCGCCGGGAGAGACCCCTCCGGCGGAGGGCCAGATGGGCCGGGATCAGGGGCACGATCCGCGACACTAGCGGACGTCGATTACCCCCATCATTCCCTGGTCCTCGTGGTCCAGGATGTGGCAGTGGTACACGGAGCGCCCGGCGAAGTCCTGGAAACTTATCCGGACCTTCGCCCGCCCGTTGGCGGGCACGTTTACGACGTCCCGCCAGACGGGTGTGTCCGGGGCATCGCCTGATTGCTCGATCACCTGCATCGGCCAGACATGCAGATGGAAAGGGTGGTCCATCAGGCTGGGGTTGATCAGGGTCCATTCCTCCACTGTCCCGGCGGCCACGGTGGTGTCCGTCCGGTTGCCGTTGAATTCGCGGCCGTTGATGGTGAAACTCATCATTCCCATACCTATACCCAGGCCGCCGGCGCCGAGAGTTAGTTGCCTGTGCGCGGCCACGACGGCGGTCCTCAGATCTGGCAGTGTCTGCTGCCGGGATGGCACCGGCTGAGCGGACGTGGACGGGGCGCCGGACACCGAGAGGGTCGCCAGAACGACGTCCCCTTGGAATTGGCCCCCGGATGGGCCTGGCGCGGCCGGTCCCATCATGCCGGCCATGCCGCCACGGTTGTAGGTTGAGGCCCTGAGAATGGCATCGCCCGCGAGAGCTGTGATCAGGACATCTGCCCGGTTGCCCGGCGCCAGCAGTAGCTCGTCGACGTTCGCGGGCGTCAGGAGGGAACCGGAATCCATACCGAGGAGCTGCATCTGCTGCCCATCCAGGCGCAACGGCAGGTAGCGGGACACACAAGCGTTCACGATGCGCCACCGTTCACGCTCGCCCGGCCGGGCAGAGAGTTTCGGGTTGCTCTGACCGTTGAGAAGGACCAGCTGACCTTCCCGTCCAAGCATCCGGTCCATGGGCGAGGCGGCGGCGACGTTTCCGGACCCATCCAGGGTGATGTCCGAAATGACCAGGATGCGTTCCCGGTCAATCACCGGGGGCTCGGCGTCCTCGACGATGATGGCGCCGTACAGGCCTGCGAAGATCTGGTCCGCTACAGTCCCGTGATGGTGGGGGTGGTACCAGTACGTGCCGGGCGGGTGGTCCGCCGGGAGCCGGTATTCGTAGCTGAAGGACTGGCCCGGCTGGATCACCACGAACACGTTGTCTCCGTTGCCTTGGGGTGAGACGTGAAGCCCATGGACATGGAGGTTGGTCGGCACATCCATGCTGTTGACCAGCTCGACATCGAGCACGTCCCCCGCCCGGACCCTGAGGGTCGGGCCGGGGACTCCTCCGTTGTAGCCCAGCGCCGATGCCGGCCGGCCACCGAGCTGTACCTCTCCGGGCAAAGCTTCAAGCCGGACCTGCAGCCGGCCATTGCTACTGCGCAGCTCCTCGGGCTCAGAGAAATCCAGGCCGGCTTCCGGGGAGAAGGGGGAACCTGCCGTCCACCACAGCCCGGCACTACCGGCGGCGATGGCCACTGCACCGAGGCCTACCAGCAGCAATGTGTTCCGGCGGCTCACGTGGCCCACTATTGGTCCCCGCCGAGAACCTTCAGCTGCTCACGATATTGCTCCGCGGTCAGATCACCACGGGCAAAGCGTTCATCGAGGATCTGCAACGCCCGGCTCCTGCCGGGGTAGGGACCCGGCGGCGCCGACATCCCGCCGTGACTCCCGCCTCCGGCGAACAAGCGCACCGCGACCAGGACCAAAAGACCTATCCCGACCAGCAGGAGAACGCCCCACAGCCACATCCAGCCCATATTCGGGCCGTAACTCCACATCATGAGCGGTGCCCTTCCACCTCAAGCCATTGATATTTCGATTCTTCAGCCGGCCCCCGCCCAGCGGTAGAGTCCGAAGGCCCCCGAGCGCAAGTCCGAACCTGGCGCTCGCCGTTAAACTCCAGGCGGCTGGTTCTGTTTCAGCCCGCACGGGAGGAATCTTGGCTCAGTGGCCGCGCAGCGGCCGGGGGAGCCACCCGCCGTCGACCTCGCGCGGCCGGATCTCCGCGGCCTCGAGGCGGGCAGCAGCGACGGGGCCGGGTTTCCCCCCGTCCGCTTTCAGAGCCGGAACCGTCGACGGCGGTCAGCGCGTACTCGCTCCACCGCCGGCTGCCCACCGGGTAGCGTTCGCTGATTCCGCCAGCCGCGACCGCAGGCACCAGCATTTCCATCCGGTCTGCTGCTGTCTCGACCTTCGCACGGGAGGCCAGGCGGCCTACCATCATGCGGACGTGTCGGACCCTGATGAGGTGGATGCCCTGGTGGCCTTCACCCTGGGACGCTTCGACCGGCTTGATCTGGCCGTGAACAACGCCCAGCATCTTTGCCCACGGTAGCGAGGCAGAGGCGCTTGAGCGTGCTGTGACGCTGTCCACGATGGAGGGCAGGGGCTATGACATTTACTCGACCAGCAAGCGGGCCCTGGCACAGTGGATCCGGCGGACGGCGCCGACGGCGGAGTGGGCCGGGCACGGGATCCCGCTGAACGCGATTGCACCCGCCGTCGTCCTGACCCCCATGACGGCGGAACTGGTCAAAACTCCTGAAGGACGTGAGCAACTGAACCGGCAGGTTCCCATGCCGTTGAAACGCCCCCTGGAACCCGTTGTGGCGGCACGGCTGCTGGCCTGGCTGACCAGCGGGGAAAACAGCCACCTGTGCGGACAGGTCGTGTTTGTCGACGCGGGCTACGACGCCGTAAGCCGTGGCGACTCCACCTGGTAAGCCGTGCCGCGCCGGTTGGATTTTCTGGATTTATGCCACGGCCGGGCCGCTTCCAAATGCTAGGCCGTCCGGCGTCCGCTGTGAGAAGCTCAAGGATGCAGCCCAACGGAAGGGTATCTCGTGAGTAGCACCGAACCGGCCCAGGATTTCCTGGCCAAAGCCGTCAGGCTCGCCACGGTCAACGTCCTGGACGGCGGCGGCCCGTTCGGAGCCGTCATCGTGACCGCGGACGGGCAGGTATTCGAGGGCGTCAACCGGGTGACCGCCACCAACGATCCCACTGCCCACGCCGAGGTCACGGCAATCCGGCGGGCGTGCAGCGCGTTGGGAACATTCGCTCTGCCCGGAGCCACCCTCTACACCAGCTGTGAACCGTGTCCGATGTGCATGGCTTCTGCCCTCTGGGCCAGAGTGGGGCGCGTGGTATTCGCCGCGGACCGGCATGATGCCGCCTCCGTGGGGTTCGATGATGCCGTGTTCTACGAATACTTCGAGAACGCCGACCGCGACGCGCTGATGCCCGTGTCCCGGCTCGAACTCAGCGATCCGCAGGCGCCGGCCGTTCTTGAGCCCTTCACTACGTGGAACGCCCTCGCCAGCAAAATTGAATACTGACCGGCGCGGATCCGAACACTCGCATCACCGAACGTAGGGGGCCAGGCGTGGACAGCATTGCGGTAACGGTTAACGGCAGAAAACGGGGCTGTGATGGGGTGAGCCCGCACGTCCGGTTGCTTGACTGGTTGCGGGCGGAGGGCCTCACCGGGGCGAAGGAAGGCTGCGCTGAGGGCGAGTGCGGTGCCTGTGCCGTGTTGGTCGCCAGACCGGACGGTCCGGACCGCAGCCGTTGGACGTCGGTGAATGCCTGCCTGCCGTCGGCGGTGGCGTTCGACGGCCAGGAAATCATTACCGCCGAATGCCTCGGCACCGCACCGGGGCCCTGCACGGAACAGGACCTTCATCCGGTCCAGCGCGAGATGGTTGACCGGGGCGGCTCCCAATGCGGATACTGCACCCCCGGATTCGTCTGTGCCATGGCCGCCGAGTACTACCGCCCCGGGCGGAGCGCAGTGCCCGGTGACACCGGGCAGCCCGGCACCGCCGAGAACCGTACCGCCGACGGCGGCGCAGGGCTTGACGCCGGCCACGCCTGCGGCCCCAACGGCTTCGACCTGCACGCTTTGAGCGGCAACCTGTGCCGGTGTACCGGTTACCGGCCCATCCGGGACGCCGCCTATGCCCTTGAGGCCCCGGCGGACACCGACCCCCTGCTGCAGCGCCAGGACGCGCCCGCACCTCCGGCCCGGCACACCCGGGCGAGTGTGGACGGTGCGGAGTTCGTCCGCCCGCAAACCATGGAGGAACTCTTCGACCGGCTGGCCCGGGACCCGGAGGCTGTGCTCGTCACCGGCGCCACCGACCTGGGGGTGGACGTGAACCTCAAACACGCCCGCCCCCGGCTGGTCCTGGCCGTTGACCAACTCGATCACTTGCGGGCGCTCACTCTCGGTGCTGACGCCGTCGAGATTGGCGCCGCCTTAACCCTGACCGAGGTGGAGGACCGGCTCGCCGGACGGGTACCGCTGCTGGATCAGTTCTTCCCCCAGTTCGCCTCGCGGCTGATCAGGAACGCCGCCAGCTTCGGCGGCAACCTGGCCACCGGATCGCCCATTGGCGACGCGGCGCCGGCGCTGCTGGCCCTGAACGCCGCAGTGATCCTCGCCTCCGCGGACGGCGAGCGCGAGGTCCCACTCGACGAGTTCTTCACCGGATACCGGCAGAGCGTGCGGAAGCCCGGCGAGGTCCTCCGGTCGGTGCGGATTCCGCTGCCGCTGGCGGAGCAGACGGCCTTCCACAAAATCTCCAAACGCCGCTTTGATGACATCTCCAGCGTGGCAGTCGGCGTAGCGATTCAACTCGACGGCGGCACAGTCTCCGCTGTTCGAATCGGCCTGGGGGGAGTGGCGGCCACTCCGATCCGGGCCCGGGCAACCGAAGATGCCCTCACCGGTCAGCCCTGGACCCATGAAGTGGCCGCGGCTGCCGCTGCCATCATGGCCACCGAGGGAACCCCGATTGATGATCTTCGGGCCAGTGCCCGGTATCGCTCGGCAATGCTTGAACAGCTCCTGCTCAAGTTTTACGCGCAAACGCAGTCCGACTCCGCCGTGGAGGTTCCCCGGTGACATCCCTGTCAGATCGTCCGGTCAATCCCGTGGTCGGGATGACCGTCCCGCACGAGAGTGCCAACCTGCATGCCACCGGCACTGCCCTGTACACCGATGACCTCATCGTCCGGCACCAGGACGTGCTGCACGCCTGGCCGGTCCAGGCCCCCCATGCCCACGCCCTCGTGGCCGCCCTGCGGACCGGACCGGCGCTGCAGGTCCCCGGTGTGGTCCGGGTGCTGACCGCGGCGGACGTGCCCGGCCTCAACGACGCCGGCACCAAACACGACGAACCACTGTTTCCCACCGAGGTCATGTTCTACGGCCACGCCGTGTGTTGGGTGCTGGGGGAGACGCTCGAAGCCGCCCGTTTGGGGGCCGCGGCGGTGGAGGTCGACTACGAACCGCTCCCCTCGCTGCTCACGCTCACCGAGGCCATGCACGCCGGAAGCTTCCAGGGCCATCAGCCAACGGTCAGCAGGGGAGAGGCCGACGCCGCGCTGGCCGACGCCGCGCACCGGTTCTCGGGCGAGTTCGAATGCGGCGGGCAGGAACACTTCTATCTGGAGACCCATGCGTCGTTCGTCTATGTGGACGAAGGCGGGCAGGTATTTGTGCACTGCAGCACCCAGCATCCTTCGGAAACGCAGGAGATCGTGGCCCACGTCCTGGGCCTGCACAGCCATGATGTGACCGTGCAGTGCATGCGGATGGGAGGCGGGTTCGGCGGCAAAGAGATGCAACCGCACGGGTTCGCCGCCATTGCCGCCCTGGGGTCGGTCCTGACCGGACGGCCGGTGCGTCTGCGGCTGAACCGCACGCAGGACATCACCCTGTCCGGGAAAAGACACCCGTTCCATGCCCGCTGGGACGTGGGATTCGACGCGGACGGCCGGCTCCAGGCGCTCAAAGCCACCCTGACCAGCGACGGCGGCTGGTGCCTGGACCTCTCCGAACCGGTGCTGGCCCGCGCCATGTGCCACATCGACAATGCCTACTGGATCCCGAACGTGGAGGTCAACGGGCGGGTCGCGAAGACCAACAAGACCTCGCAGACGGCCTTCCGCGGCTTCGGCGGACCGCAAGGGATGCTCGTGATGGAGGATTTGCTCGGCCGGTGCGCTCCGTTGCTCGGCCTTGATCCCGGCGAGCTGCGCCGCCGCAACCTCTATGCTCCGGGCCAAAGCACGCCCTACGGCCAGCCGGTGCGCCATGCCGAGCGGCTGACCACCATCTGGGGGCAACTGCTGGACCGGGCCGACGTCGTCCGCCGGCAGGAGCAGATCACGGCGTTCAACGCCGCGCACCCCCATACCAAGCGCGCACTGGCCATCACTCCGGTCAAGTTCGGCATCTCCTTTAATCTCACGGCGTTCAACCAGGCGGGCGCGCTGGTCCACGTCTACAAGGACGGCTCCGTCCTGATCAACCACGGCGGCACGGAGATGGGCCAGGGGCTGCACACCAAGATGCGCCAGGTCGCCGCGACGTCGCTGGGCGTGCCGTTGGCCACCGTCCGCCTCGCGCACACGCGCACGGACAAGGTGCCCAACACCTCCGCGACCGCTGCCAGCTCGGGCAGCGACCTCAACGGCGGTGCGGTGAAGAACGCGTGCGAGCAGATCCGCGGCCGCCTCGCCGAGGTGGCCGGCCGCCGGCTGAACATTCATCCCGACGACGTCCGGTTCTACGACGGCCGGATCACCGGCATCGGCTTCACCGACCAGGTAATCCCGTTCGCGGAGCTGGTCCACGATGCCTACTTCCAGCGGGTGCCTCTCTGGGCCGCCGGCTACTACCGCACAGAGGGATTGCATTGGGACAGCGCCCGGATGCAGGGGGAGCCGTTCAAGTACTTCTCCTTCGGCGCCGCGGTATCCGAAGTGGAGGTGGACGGGTTCACCGGCGCGTACCGGCAGCTGCGCACGGACATCGTCCACGACGTCGGGGACAGCCTGTCCCCGCTCATCGACGTCGGGCAGATCGAAGGCGGTTTCGTCCAGGGGGTTGGCTGGCTGACCCTCGAGGAGCTGCGCTGGGATGTGTCGGACGGAGAGCACCGGGGGCGCCTGGCCACCCAGTCAGCCAGCACCTACAAGCTGCCCAGCTTCTCGGAGATGCCGGAGGTGTTCAACGTCCATCTCTTTGAGCAGGCCACCGAGAGCGGCGTTGTCTACGGGTCCAAGGCCGTGGGCGAACCGCCCCTGATGCTTGCCTTCAGCGTCCGGGAGGCTTTGCGCGCGGCGGTTGCAGCCTTCGGCGCCCGCGGGGCTTCCGTGGAGATCCCCAGCCCGTCCACGCCGGAGGGGATCTTCTGGGCGGTTGAGCAGGCCCGGGCCGGCGCAGCGGCTCCTGCCGGTTCGGAAACCTCCCCCGTGACCACGGACTGATATGGACTGGCTGCAGGCGCTGCACCGGCTTCGCTCGACCAACATGCCGTGCGTCCTGGCAACGGTCGTGGACGTACGCGGGCACGCGCCCCGGGAGGCCGGGGCAAAAATGGTGGTGGCTGCCGGCGCCTCCTGGGGCAGTATTGGCGGCGGCAATTTGGAGGCAACGGTGATCGACCGGTCGCGTGCCATCATCGCTGCCGGCACGGCGGATCCCGAGAGCCAGGAATTCCGGCTGAACGACCACGCACCCGCAGAGCACGGGCGGCAGTGTTGCGGCGGGGTCATCCGTGTCCTGCTTGAGCCTTTTCCCGCCCGGCCCACGGTCGCCATCTTCGGGATGGGCCACGTCGGCCACGAACTCGCCCGGATCCTTTCCCGGCTGCCGCTAAACCTGCACCTGGTGGACAGCAGGGCCGATCGGGTGTCTCCGGCCGGGCTTGCCGACGTCACGGACGGCACTGCCGGGGTCAACGCCCATCACAGTCCCGTCCCGGATACGGTGCTGGGCGATCTGCCGGCCGGATCCCACGTGCTGATCATGACCCACGACCACGCCGAGGACTTCCTGCTTTGCGACGCCGCGCTGCGCCGGAGTGATCTGGGCCCAGTCGGCCTGATCGGCTCGCGGGCCAAGTGGTCCCGCTTCCGTGAGGGCCTCCGGGACGAAGGGCACACCGGGACGGTCATTGACCGGATCAGGTGCCCCATCGGGCTGCCCGGGATTACCGGCAAGGCACCCGCGGTGATCGCCATCAGTGTTGCAGCCCGGCTGCTCCAGGACATCCCGTCCGCGGCAGAAGCGGCAAACAGCGACCCGCGGGAGAGGCACTACGGTCTTTCATTTCAGCCCGACGCCGACCGAATATCTGCGGAAAAGCCCTCGGGGAGCTAACGGGGGACAGGTCCCCGGGCCGAGCGTGCAGGGCGGTATTGAGGGTCCCACCGCCGCGGAGTAGTCTGGCCCCACCACAACCCGCATCACCGTAACCGGGAGGCATCATGCCATTTGTGAGGCGGCGGCTGGCTGCCGCCATGGCGGCTCTGACTTTGGTTGTTACGGGTTGCGCCGTCACCAGCCCCAGGCCCGCCGATGTGCCCGGGCCTGAAAAGACCGCGACCGCCACCGGGTACGACGGCGCGGTGAGCACCGTGGACCCCGAGGCATCCGCTGCGGCGATCGGGGTCCTCCGCGACGGCGGCAACGCGGTGGACGCCGCCGTCTCCGCAGCGGCAACCCTGGGCGTGACCGAGCCCTACAGTGCTGGGCTCGGCGGAGGCGGCTACTTCGTTTTCTACGATGCAAAGACCGGCCAGGTCGGCACGATCGACGGGCGGGAGACCGCCCCGGCCGCGATGCCGAACGACGCGTTCCTCGACCCGGCAACCGGAAAACCGTACCCCTTCACCCCCGAGCTGGTCACGAGTGGCATTTCCGTCGGTGTCCCCGGCACGCCGGCGACCTGGAAGCGCGCACTGGACCGCTGGGGCACTCTGAGCCTCAGCGAAGCCCTCAACCCGGCCGTTGAGGTCGCCACCCGCGGGTTCGCGGTTGACGAAACATTCCGCCAGCAGACCCTCGACAACAAGATCCGCTTCGAGGCCTTCACCTCCACGAGCAGTCTCTTCCTCCCGGGCGGCGAGGCACCCGCCGTCGGCAGTGTCTTCCAGAACCATGATCTCGCCGAAACGTACCGTCTCCTCGCGAAAGAGGGCATGCACGGTTTCTACAGCGGCCCCGCTCGCGGCGGAGATGGTCACCGCGGTCCAGTCCCCGCCGAAAAGCGACACCACGACGCTGCCGGTACCGGCCGGTCGCATGACAGTCGAGGATCTCGCCGCATACCGTGCCCTCGACCAGGAGCCCACCCGCGTGGACTACCGTGGCCTGGACGTGTACGGCATGGCGCCCTCGAGCAGCGGAGGCACCACGGTCGGCGAGTCCCTGACCATCCTCGACCCGTCCAACCTGTCCGAGATGACCGTACCCGGTGCCCTGCACCACTACCTCGAGGCGAGCGCGCTCGCCTTCGCGGACCGCGGCAAATACCTGGGCGACCCGGCGTTCGTCGACGTGCCCGCCACCACGCTCACCGACCCGCTGTTCGGCAAGGAACGCGCATGCCAGATCGACCCGCTGAAGGCGGCTGCGAAGCCGGTCCCGCCCGGTGACGTGTCCGGGTTCGACGGCGCGTGCCCGGCGCCCGCCGCGGCGCCCGCCGACGGGAAAGACACCGAGAACATCTCGACGACGAACCTGACGGTCGCGGACAAGTGGGGGAACGTCGTCGAGTACACGCTCACGATCGAGCAGACCGGCGGGTCCGGGATCGTGGTGCCCGGCCGCGGGTTCCTCCTGAACAATGAACTGACCGACTTCTCGACCGTGTACAACCCCACCGACCCGAACCGGATCGAACCGGGAAAGCGCCCGCGCTCCTCGATGTCGCCGACCATCATCCTTAAGGACGGCAAGCCGTTCCTGGCGCTTGGCTCTCCCGGCGGATCCACGATCATCACCACCGTGGCGCAGACAATCCTGAACCGGGTGGATCTGGGCATGAGCATCGCCGATGCGATCGCGGCGCCGCGGGCCGCGCAACGGAACACCGCCAAGGTCACCGCCGAGCCTGACTTCATCGCCGCGTACGGTACAGACCTGACATCATACGGCCACGAGTTCACCCCATCCGGTGACGCGTTCACTTCGGCAGCGGAGATCGGCGCGGCGACCGCAATCGAGTTCGGTCCCGACGGGCTTATGACCGCCGCGGCTGAGCCCACGAGGCGCGGGGGCGGAGCGGCGATGGTGGTCAGACCGTCAAAGTGAGTGCTCGTTTGGTCCGCGGAACCTTCGGGGGGCGGGCCGTTGCGCCCCTTCGGGGGCACGACGAAACAATTGGTGTCAGAGGAATCCAAAGGGGAATACCGTGATAGATCCAGAATTACCGTCGAATTTCGGCGCCGGGCGGGAAGCCATGGCTGCGGGCTCGATGGAAATGGCCGAGACAACAGGCCGGTACATCGTGGTCTTCGCCGACGATGACGCTAATCCCGCCGCTCTGCTGGAATCCGCCGGAGTTTCCGGTGTGGCGGATTCGCGGGACTTCGATGGCCGCGGCCTGGATGAGGCGGAAACGGGCGGTGCGGGCGGCCTCGTTTTCCATGCGCTGGGAATCGCCGTTGTGTCCGCAGACCCGGATCAGATCGGTGCCATGCAAGTAGGCCGCGAGTCGCGCGGGGCTGTCCTGTCCGTGTCACCGGAATTGGTGCACCACGTATTGGATAGTCCTCCGAACGATTACATCAAGGGTTACCGAGACGGCGTAGCTGACTTAAGCGGTCGTATTGACGGGGCCGGGAATGCCAGCGGGGCAGCAGTTCCCGCGGTCCCCATTTTCCAGGACACTGCGGATTTTACCTGGGGGCTGCAGGCAGTCGAAGCCATGTCGTCCCCATACTCAGGACGGGGGATCAAGGTTGCCGTCCTGGACACCGGCTTCGATTCCACCCACCCGGACTTTGCCGGTCGCAGTATCACCACCCGCTCCTTTGTCCAGGGCGAATCCCCTGAGGACGGTCATGGGCACGGCACCCACTGCATTGGATCTGCATGCGGTGCCAGGACGCCGTCCACGGGGCCGCGCTACGGGGTCGCCCACGAGGCGGAGATTTTTTCGGGAAAGGTCCTCGGTAATTCAGGTTCCGGCACCGACGCGGGAATCCTGGCCGGCATCGACTGGGCGGTGACCAACGGCTGCGCCATCATTTCCATGTCGCTCGGCGCCGACGTCGCGCAGGTTCATCCCCCGTACGTGATGGCCGGTAAGCGCGCCCTGGAGCAAGGAACGCTGATCATCGCGGCGGCCGGTAACAACGCAAGGCGCCTCCAGTCGAAATTCGGCTTTGTGGGAACACCCGCCAACAGCCCCTTCATCATGGCAGTCGGCGCCCTCGACCACCAGTTTAATGTCGCCTACTTTTCTGCCCGCAGCCTTCCCGTCCGGGGCGGACAGGTGGACGTCGCAGGCCCCGGCTGGCAAATCTACTCATCGTGGCCCATGCCGGCCCGCTACCGGAGCATCAGCGGTACCAGCATGGCGACGCCGCACGTTGCGGGCGTCGCAGCCTTGTGGGCTGAGGCATCGGGTTTTCGCGGGCGGGAACTCTGGTCGGTGCTTATTCAGGAGAGCGACAGGTTGATGGCGCCGTCCGTCGATGTGGGCTCCGGCGTCGCGATTTCACCGCAGTCGCAGGTTTGAGTCAGATGCGTCGATACGCCGGGCGGCGTAGGGTGAAAACATGGTCAAGATCAGCGTCACGGTAGATCGGGAGCATCTGCCGGTCATTGCCGACGTCGCCGAAGCCCTGAGTGCCCGGGGCATGCATGTCGAGCAGGTGCTTCCGCTCGGCTTCATCACGGGGTCGGTTCCGGCGGACCGCAGGGAGACGCTTGATGCTATCGACGGCGTCGAATCAGTGGACGAGCAGTTGGACTACCGGCTTCCGTCCCCGGACGAGGACATCCAGTAGTTGTCGCCGGACCGGGGGCCGCGCCCGGTGTCCGCGGGATAGTTGCTGACGTCGTTAGAGCTGGAGCTCTTGAAAGGTGTGGACCTGCAGGCCCGGCGTAAGCGTACCCAGTGCTTCCCGGGCCTCGTTCAGCGGTGACGTCGAGTCGTTCAGCCGGTCCCAGCCGAACAGTGGTGAGAAGTTCAGATTGGTGAGTTCGCTAACTGTGCGGACCGGCACCTGGAACGTCGTCGGAACGAATGACAAATGGCGCACGGTGATTGATGCCATAGTGCCGCACGGATTGATGGGCCTCAGCGGCTCAACATCAGACGTCAGCGTGGTCGGCTATACCCTGGGAGGCGGGCTTCCGGTCATGGGGCGGGTCTTCGGCTTTGCCGCCGATCACGTGCGCAGCGCCGACGTCGTTACCGCGGACGGGCAACTCCGCACCGTGGACGCGGAGCACGAGCCGGAGCTGTTTGGCCTCCTGCGCGGAGGCAAGGGCAACCTGGGCATTGTCACGTCGCTGACATTCGACCTCTTCGAGGTGAAGGATTTCTACGCGGGGGGCGTTTTCTACCCCGGGTCAGCAGCTCAGGAGGTGCTGACAGCGTTCAGCCGGTGGGCCCCGGCGCTGCCGGAGACCGTGTCCACGTCTATTGCATTGCTCCGGTTGCCGGATATGGATATTATTCCGGAACCGATGCGAAACCAGTTCCTGGTCCATCTGCGTTTCGGCCACCTCGGTGATGCGGATTCAGGCGCCCGGCTGCTGGCACCGATGCGTGAGGCCTTGCCGCCCATGATGGATATGGTGGCGCCAATGAGCTACGCCGACATCGACATGATCCACATGGATCCTCCGGTGCCGGTTCCGTTCCTCCACGCCGGTGAATTCCTGCGCGGGTTCGACGCGGATGTGATTGCCGACCTCCTGCAGGAAGTGGGACCGGGAACCGGCTGCCCGCTGCTGGAGGTTGAAATCCGTCTTATGGGCGGAGCTTATACACGGGTCAGCGACGGCACTGATGCGGTGTCGGGTCGGGATGAGCCCTACATCCTGGTGCTCATCAGACTGATGGCGCCGCCCAATATCGAGCTGATCCCCGCCGCGATGGCTTCGATCTTCAAGGCCGTGTCCCCACATAGGTCGGGGCGTACTTTTGTGAACCTGCACGGCGTCCCCGGCGACGAGGCCGACAGGGCACGGGCCCTGGTCGGACGAGACCTATACCCGTCTGGTCCGTGCAAAGTCCGATTACGATCCGGGGAACCTGTTGCGCTTCCAGCACTCCATCGGACAAAAAGCATTCCCGGCCTAAGCGCCAGGGTTCCGGCGCTGGGCCGTTCGGTCCTGAATGGCTGGCCGCCCAGATCCACCTCGACGCCGCCGCGGCCCACCGGGGTGGCTTGGTCTGGGTTCGAAACGCACTTGCGGGCCGCGGAGCGGGCCACAACGCATCACTGCGCCGGACTCCCGCTGGTCTGGTTCCACGATTCCCCGTGAACGATCGCCAAGGAGCAATTCTCTACGTGCTAAACAGTCTGTGGCAGTCCCGAAGGGCTGAACAGGCCGGGCTCGTAAATCCTGGGTTAATCCCCTGTCTCGCCCAGCCTGAGGCCCGAGGTCCCGCTGCTGCAGTCCGGCTGCTAAGCCGCGGCCATCGAGCGCAGGTTTTCCAGTACGACCCGTCCCGCCGGCCAGCTGGCCCAGGCAGGCCGGGTCAAAGCGAAGATGCGCTGATGGACCGAGGCAAGGTCCGTATCGAGCAGGACTGCCGGGGTCATCCGCGGTCTCGAGGCCGGGAACAACGCTACTCCCAAGCCGATATTGACGAAGGATTCGACGACGTCCAAGGCGTCAACCCGGTGCTGGACGCGGGCCCGGTATCCCGCCGACGCGGTCAGGGACTGGATCGCAGCTTCGTCTTCGGGGCCCCGTGAACTCGTGATCCACTGCCTCTCCCGCAGGTATTCAAGGATCTCCGGCAGGGACGCCCCAGCCGGGTCCGGATCGGACGCAGGTGGCACCAGGACACCCCAGGTTAAGGTGTAGAGGTGTTCGGCGATGAAATCCTCATAAGCAGGTCCCGGCGCTGAAGCGAAATCGTAGACCAGCCCAATATCAATCCGGTGCTGGCCCATCATGTCCACGACTTCGCGCGGTTCGGCTTCAATGAGCTCCAGACGGACCTTGGAATATCGCCGGGTAAAGGCCGGCAGCCACGGCAGCACCCGTTGGCGAAGGCTGGTGGTCGACGCGGCCAGCCGCACGGTTCCCACCGGCTCACCGTCGGGGGCAAGGTCGCGGGGAATTGTCTGCAACGCCGTCAGAATGCCCCGGGGCCCGCTCAGCCAGGACCCTGCCGGCGGGAGTCAGGCGGACCAGCCTGCCGTCTGCCTGCAACAGCGCCGTACCCACTTCGCGTTCCAGGGTTTTGAGCTGCTGGGAGACTGCTGAGGTAGCCAGTCCCGTCTCCGCCGTGACTGCGGACATGGTGCCCAGCCGCTCCAGGTCAACGAGCAGCTGAAGACGCTTTGACGACGGAATCGATTGTTCTGATTTCATGAACGAAAGCTTAGTGTTTCGTTCGTGGACGCCGAAGGACCACGCCCTGTTTACTGGCGAAATGACGAGAACCGTATCACCGCAGACCTCCGGCGCCGGACTGGCACCCGTAATGGTGGTGGGGGCCATGGGCTTTGTGCAGTTGGGAGTCGCGCTGTCCCTGCCGCTGGCAGAGCGTCTGGGCAGTTCCTCCACAGCATGGCTACGGCTGTTGTTCGCGGCGGTGTTTATCATGATCCTGACCCGGGCGCCGTGGAGGTCCTTCAGCCGGGCCGCCCTGCTGCCTTTGATCGGGCTGGGAGTCGCCACGGCGGGCATGACCGGCTTCTACCTGGCGGCCGCGCAGCGTATTGATTTGGGCTTGGCGAGCGCGATCGAGTTCCTCGGTCCGCTCTGTGTCGCCGTTGCGTTGGGAACCGGCCGGTCCCGGTTTATCTGGCCGGCCCTGGCAGCCGCCGGAGTCGTGTGCATGACGGAGCCCTGGCAGAGTTCGTTTGACCCGACCGGCTTTTTCTTCGCCCTCGCCGCAGGGGCCGGCTGGGCCGGCTACATTATCTTCACGAAGCAGGCTTCCGGGCTGCTTCCCGGCTCGCAAACACTGGCGTTCTCGCTGCCCATCGCCGCGCTCGTTATGACCCTTCCCGGGATCAGTGGCCCCGGCATGGGCAATTTCCGCCCTGGCGACCTCCTGATCTTCGCCGCCCTGGCCCTGATCAACCCGGTGTTGCCGCTGATGCTGGAATTGTCGGCCCTGCGCCGGATGAAATCAGCAGTTTTTGGCACCATGATGAGCATGGAACCGGCCATCGCACTCCTGGTCGGCGTACTGATTCTCAGCCAGAGCCCCTCCATGGTCCAGGTCCTCGGCATCGGCCTGGTGATCACCGCGACCATAGCGACGCAACTACGGAGCCGCCACGCCGTCCCGGCCCCCCGGATACCGCAGGACGCAGGGGTCTAGGACCGCGGGGGATCAGGCGCGGTCAGTAGCTGGCGGTCCCGGCGTCGTCCTGCCGGTTGACGAAGGCAGCGGCGAGCGCCTCGGAGCCTCGGGCAAGCAGGGCCACGTCGGCGCCGACGAGGACGAAGGCCGCCCCTGCACCGAGGTAGTGCCGCGCGGTGTCGGGGTTGAAGGCGTTGACGCCGGCGGGTTTGCCGGCGGCCATGGCGGACAGGAGGCAGTGTTCGACGGCGGCACGCACCTTCGGGTGTTCCTGCTGTCCGAGCAGCCCCAGGGACGCTGCGAGGTCGGAGGGCCCGAGGAAGATGGCGTCGACGCCGTCGACCGCCAGGATGTCCTCGACGGCGTCGACGGCGGAGGCGGACTCGATCTGCACGGTCAGGCTGATGGTCTCGCTTGCCCGCGCGAGGTATTCGGGGATCCGGTTCCACCGGGCCGAGCGGGCCAGGGCGGAGCCGACCCCGCGGACCCCGTGCGGCGGGTACCGGGTGGCGGCGACCGCGGCCCGCGCCTCAGCCGCCGAGTTCACCATGGGCAGCAGGAGATTCTGGGCGCCGAGGTCCAGATACTGCTTGATCAGGACGGTGTCGTTGACCGGGGGCCGGACCAGGACGTGTCCTGGGTAGCCATGGACGGCCTGGAGCTGGGCGAGGACGGATTCGAGGCCGTTGGGGCTGTGTTCGGCGTCGATAAGGAGCCAGTCCAGGCCCGCTCCGGCGCAGATCTCAGCGACGAGCGGGCTGCCGGAGCAGACCCACATCCCCGCGAGCGCCCGGTCCGCGGCCTCGAGGGCATCCCGGAAGGTGGGCTGCGGCTCTAGTCGAAGCGGCATGTGATGGCTCCCAGGGGTCCGTAGTCGGCGTGAACGGTGTCGCCCTGATAGACCCACAGCGGGCGGGTGAAGGATCCGGCGAGGATGATATCTCCGGCTTTCATCCCGTCGCCGTGGGCGGCGATCTTGTTGGCGAGCCAGTGCACGCCATTGGCCGGGTGGTCCAGGACCCCGGCCGCGACCCCGGTCTCCTCCACCGTCTGGTTCTTGTAGAGGATGGCGGACACCCAGCGCAGGTCCACGGCGTCGGGCCGGACGGGGTTGCCACCTATCACCATGGCCCCCATCGCGGCGTTGTCCGCGATGGTGTCCACGATGGTCCGGCCCTCCATTTCGATCCGGGAGTCCAGGATCTCCAGGGCCGGAACCACGTAGTCGGTCGCATTCAGGACATCGAAGATGGTGCAGCCAGGTCCGGCCAGGTCCTTCTTCAGCACGAACGCGAGCTCCACCTCCACCCGGGGATGCGTGTACTGCTCCCATGGCACGGAGCACCCGGTTTCCAGGACCATGTCATCGAAGATCGCGCCGTAGTCCGGTTCGGTGATGCCCGTGGCGGCCTGCATCGCCCGGGACGTCAGGCCAATTTTGCGGCCCACGAGCCGCCGGCCCGCATCCTCGTTCCGGCGGCGCCAGAGCTGCTGGACCGCGTAGGAGTCCTCCACGGTCATCTGGGGGTAGCGGGCGGTCAGCCGGGGCACCGGAGTCCGGGAGCGGCCGGCCGCCAGCAGTTCGTCCGCGATGGCTTCAATGGTCTGGGAATCCAGCATGGCTACAGCTGCGCCCCGAGCTTGAACCCTTCGACGGCGCCGGAACCGTCGCCGTCGTCCTTGCGGGTGTAGGAGAAGCCGTCGGCGCCGACGGTCACCGCCATCTCGGATGCGTCTGTGCGTTCGATGACGGGCTGGGGGTTGCCGTCCAGGTCCAGGACCAGGGAGGCTTCGGTGTACCAGGACGGGACCACGGCGTTGCCCCACCAGTCGCGGCGCTGGTTGTCATGGACGTCCCAGGTCACGGTGGGGTTGTCCGGGTCCCCGGTGTAGTAGTCCTGGGTGTAGATCTCGATCCGGTGGTTGTCCGGGTCCAGGATGTAGAGGTAGAAGGCGTTGGAGACACCGTGGCGGCCGGGGCCGCGTTCGATCCGGTCCGAAATCCGCAAGGCGCCCATCTTGTCGCAGATCTGGATGATGTTGTGCTTTTCGTGCGTGGCGAACGCGACGTGATGCATGCGGGGGCCGTTGCCGCCGGTCAGGGCGGTGTCATGCACGGTCTGCTTGCGGTGCATCCAGGCAGCGTAGGTCACGCCGTCGGAGTCCTTGATGTCCTCGGAGACCCGGAAGCCGAGATCCTCCAGGTACTTGCGGCCGCGCGGGACATCCGGGGTGACCTGGTTGAAGTGGTCCAGCCGGACCAGTTCCCCGGCGGAGTAGAGGTCGTAGCGCTGGGTGAGGCGTTCGACGTGCTCGGTCTCGTAGAAGAACTCGTAGGGGAAGCCCAGCGGGTCCTCGACGCGGACGGAGTCGCCGATGCCCTTGGTGAAGCCGTCCTTCCGGCGTTCGGTGCGGCAGCCGAGTTCCTTGTAGTAGGCCTCGGCGGCGTCCACCTCGGCGGGGGACTTGACCCGGTAGGCGAAGGCGGCGACGGCGGCGATGGGCCCCTTGCGCAGGACCAGGTTGTGGTGGATGAACTCCTCGAAGGAGCGCAGGTAAATGGTGGTCTCGTCTTCCTCGGTGACGTGCAGGCCCAGGAGGTCCACATAGAACGCGCGGGACCTGGCGAGGTCGGTGACCACGATTTCCATGTAGGCGCAGCGCACAATATCCGGGGCGGGCACCGTGGGGGTGGGGACGAAGTTGCTCATGGTGTTCTCTCTTCTTCGAGGATCCGGGGGGAGGGGTGGCCGGGCGTCGGGACTCAGGCGCCGAATTTAGGGGTGTGTACCGTGCCGAGGGTGATGTGCACGGCCTGCTGGTCGGTGTAGAAGTCGATGGATCGGTAGCCGCCCTCATGTCCGAGGCCGGAAGCCTTGACCCCGCCGAAGGGGGTGCGGAGGTCCCGGACGTTGTGGGAGTTGAGCCAGACCATGCCGGCCTCGACGTTCTGCGAGAAGTTGTGCGCCCGGGTCAGGTCCTGCGTCCAGATATAGGCAGCCAGCCCGTACCGGGTGTTGTTCGCCAGAGACAGCGCCTCGTCGTCGTTCTCGAACGGGGTGATCGCAACGACGGGGCCGAAGATTTCCTCCTGGAAGATCCGCGCGTCCGGGGCGACGTCGGCAAACACGGTGGGGGCGATGTAGTTGCCGGTCGGCAGTCCCTTGGGCCGTCCGCCGCCGGCGAGGAGCCGGCCTTCGGACTTGCCGATTTCCACATAGGAGGCCACCTTCGCGAAGTGTTCCGGGTGGACGAGCGCCCCGACTTCGGTTTTGGGATCGTGCGGATCGCCGACGACGATGTTCTTCGCCCGGGCGGCGTACTTCTCGCAGAACTCCTCGTAAATGGCGCGTTCAACGAGGATCCGGGAACCGGCCGTGCAGCGCTCGCCGTTGAGGGAGAAGACCCCGAACAGGGCGGAGTCGACCGCGGCGTCGAGGTCGGCGTCGGCGAACACCACGCACGGGGACTTCCCGCCGAGCTCCATCGACAGGCCCTTGAGGTTGGCGGCGGCGTTGCGGAAGATGGTCTGGCCGGTGGTGGTTTCGCCGGTGAAGGAAATCAGCGGGACATCCGGGTGCTTGACCAGGGCGTCACCGGCTTCCTCGCCGAGACCGTTGACCAGGTTGAAGACGCCGTCCGGCAGCCCGGCATCTTTGAAAATCTGTGCCCACAGCGAGGCCGAGAGCGGGGTGAACTCGGCGGGCTTCAGAACCACGGTGTTCCCGGTAGCCAGCGCCGGGGCGAGCTTCCAGGATTCGAGCATAAAGGGAGTATTCCACGGCGTGATGAGGCCGGCGACGCCGATCGGCTTGCGGTTGACGTAGTTGATCTGGGCGCCCGGGACCTTCATGGCGTCGTCGAACTGCGCGACGATCAGGTCCGCGAAGAAGCGGAAGTTTTCCGCCGCCCGGAGCGCCTGGCCGCGGGACTGGGTGATCGGCAGGCCGGTGTCAAAAGTCTCCAGCTCGGCGAGCCGTGCCTCCTGCGCTTCGACGGCGTCGGCGATTCTGTTCAGGATGCGGGCGCGTTCGCGGGGCTTCATCTTCGGCCACGGACCGTTCGCGAACGCCTCGCGGGCCGCGGCGACGGCGAGGTCGATGTCCTCTTTCTGACCGGCGGCGGCGGTGGCGTAATTTTCGTTGGAAACCGGATCCAGCACATCAAAGGTTGCCCCGCCGACGGAATCGACGAACTTCCCGTTGATGTAGTGCTGGATGTGCGTGGGCAGGTTCTCCGGGACGTAGTGGTGGGCGGGAACTACGGTGGTGTCAGTACTGGACGTCATTGTTTTTCCTTATTCTTTGATCCATCGCGGGGTCACTTCTCGCCCATCCGGCGTGCTTTTATGGGCGAGAAGTGACCCCGCGTTGTTTAGTGGGCGGCCTGGGCCAGGTAGGCGTCGAGGGTGGCGCTGCGGTGCCGGCGGGCGGCTCGTTCAATCTCATCCGCGCCGGCGCCGGACTCGATGAGCTGCAGCAGGGCCTCGTGTTCGGCGACGGAATCGCGGGCCCGGCCGGGGACGAAACGGAACGTCGAGGACCGGAGGGACGCCAGCCGGTTCCAGCCCCGGTGGACGAGGTCCAGGATGTGCGGATTGGGGCAGTGCTCAAAGAGGACGCTGTGGAAGTCCTGGTTCAGCGCGGTGAACCGGACGGGGTCAAAGTGCTCCAGGCAGTCCCGCATCTGGACGTTCACGGCCCGCGCCCGGGCGATGGCCGCGGCGTCGATCAGCGGTGCGGACAGGGCCGTGGCGGCACCCTCGACGATACTCAGGGTTTGCATCGTGTACAGGTATTCGGTCGGGTCGATGCCGGCGACGGTGGCGCCGACGTTGCGCTCGAAGGTCACGAGACCTTCGGCTTCGAGCCGGCGGATGGCTTCCCGGACGGGGACCACACTGACGCCGAGGTCCTCAGCGATCTTGGCCAGGACCAGACGGTAGCCGGGGGAGTAGGCCCCCTCAACAATCCGGGCCTTAACGGTGCTGTAGGCCTGTTCGGACTTGCTGCCGAGCGGGGCGGCGTGGTCAGTCATTGCCCTGCACCGATTCCCGGCCGGCCGCCCAGTCGGTGTAGCGGGCGCGCCACTCCGGGTTGAGCGGGTAGAGCCCGTCCACGCTGTTGCCTTGGCTGACCATTTCGAGGATGAAGGTCTCTTCCTTTTCCTGTTCGATGCAGTCCTCCACGAGGTCCGCGGCGACAGCCGGCGGGATCACGAGGATGCCGTCCGAATCGGCGACGATGATGTCGCCGGGCTGGACGGTGGTGCCGCCGCAGGCGATGGTGATGTCCGTGTCCCAGGGAATGTGGCGGCGTCCCAGCACGGCCGGGTGCGGGTTGGCGTAATAAGTTGGCATGTCCATCGCGGCGACGGCGGAGAAGTCCCGCACGCCGCCGTCGGTGATGATGGCGGCCGCGCCGCGGACCTGGGCGCGCATCGCCAGAATGTCGCCGATGGTTCCGGTGCCCTTTTCCCCGCGGGCCTCCATGACCAGGATTTCACCGGGATTGACGGAGTCGATGGCGCGTTTTTGCGCGTTGAATCCGGCACCGTGGGTCTTGAAGAGATCTTCGCGGTTCGGCACGTACCGGAGGGTGCGGGCGAGCCCGACGATGCGCTTGTCCGGTCGGGTGGCCTGGAGGCCGTCGATGCTGACGTTGTTGAGCCCGCGCTTGCGCAGCTGGGAGGACAACGTGGCCGTGGCGACACTTTCGAGCTTGGCCTTCAGTTCCGGAGTGAGCACCGGTGCCGTCTCTGCGGACTCCGCCAGTCCGGCGGCTGCGCGTGAGCCATAGGCTTCCTCGCGTTGATGATCGTCGGTCTTGGGCCGCGCGCCGAAGTCCGCGAACGCCGTCGTGCCTTCCAAGACTGTGGTCCTGAGCCGGCCGGTGCTCAGTCCGGCCCCGGCCGCCGTGGTGCTGACTTCAATCTCGACGGCGTCACCGGGGTGGGCGACGGAGGCGCCGGCGGGGGTGCCGGTGAGGATGATGTCGCCCTCTTCGAGGGTGAGGAGCTGGGACAGGTCCGCGATGAGCCGGGCGAACGGGAAGAGCAGGTCCGCTGTGGTGTCGTCCTGGACGAGGTTGCCGTTGTGCCAGGTCCGGATCCGAAGCGCCGCGGGGTCTACTTCGTCGGCCGGGAGGAGGCCGGGCCCGACCGGTGTGAAGCCGTCACCGCCCTTGGACCGCAGGTTGGAACCCTTGTCCGCGTAGCGGAGGTCGTAGACGCCCAGGTCGTTGCTGGCGGTGACCCAGCGGACGTGGCTCCAAGCGTCGGCGATGCTGACGTGGCGGGCGGGTGCGCCGATGATGAGCGCGATCTCGCCCTCATAGCCGAGTAGCTCGCAGCCCGCGGGGCGTTCCACTGTGGAGCCGCTGACGGCCAGTGAGGAGGAGGGCTTGAGGAAGTAGGACGGCAGCTCCGGGGTGCGGCCCCGTTGTGCTGCCCGGCTGGGGTAGTTCACGTGGACGGCGATGACCTTGCCGGCCCCTGCCAGGGTGTCGTCGTTGACCTGCTCCAAGATGTCTCCTCATCAAGTACGAAATCGTATACGAAAACTATGACCCAGGAATTGCCGGGCGTCAACCACCCTGGGCGCCGGACTTTGTACGCCCGGAAGTTCGACCACTTGTCATGCGCGTCACACCTGGCGTAGCGTGTGGACTGCAAACTCTGATTCAATTATCGAATGTTGTGTTCTAATATAGAACACATGTCTTTGAACTGCAGAACACGACGACGGACAGCCATACAACGAAGTGAGGAAAGCCCGTGCAGTTTCACCACCACGGATACGTATCCGGTGACCCGCGAGTCCAGCCGGCCGCCGGCGTCGGAATCAACCGTCCCGCGGAGCTTCCCGAAGAGGTCGACGTCCTCATCGTGGGCACCGGGCCCGCCGGTATGCTCACCGCCGCGCAGCTGTCCCGGTTCCCGGGAATCACGACTCGGATCGTGGAACGCCGGGGCGGCAGGCTCGCCATCGGACAGGCCGACGGCATCCAGGCCCGCAGCGTCGAGACGTTCCAGGCTTTTGGCTTCGCCGAGCGGATCATCGCCGAGGCGTACCGGATTACCGAGATGGCATTCTGGAAGCCGGACCCCTTGGATTCCTCGCGCATCGTCCGGAGCGCCCGCGCCGCAGACGACCCGGCCGGGGTCAGCGAATTCCCGCACCTCATCGTCAACCAGGCCCGGGTCCTGGACTACTTCGCCGAGTTCATGGCTAACTCGCCCGCGCGGATGTCGCCGGACTACGGGTACGAGTTCCGCAGCCTCGAGGTCTCCGGTCAAGGCGACTATCCCGTGACTGTGACGCTCCTGCATACGGCCGGTCCCGACGAAGGCCGGGAGCGCATTGTCCGGGCCAAGTACGTCGTCGGTGCGGACGGCGCGCGCAGCAAGGTGCGCGAGTCGATCGGCTGCACGCTGGCCGGCGACAAGGCCAACCACGCCTGGGGCGTGATGGATATCGTGGCCGTCACGGACTTCCCCGACATCCGCACGAAGTGCGCGATCCAGTCCGGAACGGGCGGCAGTATCCTGCTGATCCCGCGCGAAGGCGGGCATCTCTTCCGCATGTACGTTGACCTCGGCGAGGTTGACGAGAATGACAACGGCGCTGTGCGCAACACGACCATCGAGGAGATCATCGGCAAGGCCAACGAGATCCTGCACCCCTACACGCTCGATGTCCGCAACGTCGCCTGGCACAGCGTGTACGAGGTCGGCCACCGCCTCACCGACCGGTTCGATGACGTCCTGCCGGAGCAGCGCGGTACGCGGACGCCGAGGGTGTTTATCACCGGCGATGCGTGCCACACGCACAGCGCCAAGGCGGGCCAGGGCATGAATGTCTCCATGCAGGACGGCTTCAATATTGGCTGGAAGCTGGGACACGTGCTCGAGGGCCGCAGCCCGGAGGCACTGCTGTCCACGTACTCGGCGGAGCGCCAGGTGGTGGCGAAGGACCTCATCGCCTTCGACAAGGAGTGGTCCTCGCTGATGGCGAAGAAGCCCGAGGAGTTCGACAGCCCCTCCGAGCTTGAGGACTTCTACGTGCGGACCGCGGAGTTCCCCGCCGGATTCATGACCGAATACGCCCCCTCCATACTGATCGGCGCGCCCACACACCAGGGCCTGGCCACCGGCTTCACCATCGGCAAGCGCTTCAAATCCGCGCCTGCCGTGCGGGTCTGCGACACCAATCCGGTGCACCTCGGCCATCACGCCACAGCCGATGGCCGGTGGCGCATCTACGTCTTCGCCGACGGGGCAGCGCCGACCGCCGGAGAAGGTGCGGCGTCGGCCGTCGCCGACTTCGCCGAGTGGATCGCGACCGCGCCGGAATCGCCGCTCGCCGCCACCCCGGAGGGGGCCGACGTCGACGCCTGGTTTGACGTGAAGGTGATCTACCAGCAGGACCACACCAGCGTAGACATCTGCGCCGTGCCGGCTATTTTCAAGCCACAGGTCGGACCCTTCCAGCTCACGGACTACGAGAAGGTCTACGCGGCCGATCCGGCCGCGGACATCTTTGAACAGCGCGGCCTCGACCGTGGCGGCGTGGTGGTGGTTGTCCGGCCGGACCAGTACGTGGCCAACGTCCTGCCGCTCACGGCGACGGCGGAGCTCGCCGCCTTCTTCGCACCTCTTCTGCCGGTCCGGCTGCCCGAGCCGGCCTGACCGGACGCCGTGGCAGACGTGGAGCCGGACCTCGTGCCGGACCGGACCGGGTAGACGATGCTTTCAAGCGGCAGGCTGCGCACGTCCAGGCGCAGCCTGCCGTAGGATTTGGTGCCCGCTGGTGGACCCGCCGGCTGCTAAACCCCGCCGGGACTACGCTAAGTCATGAAAGATCGACACCAGACCTGGCACGACAGGCACACGGCATCCCTGACCCAAGGCCAGCGGGCCGCCGATGTTATGCGCAACGGGATGGGCAGTTGGCCCTTCGTGGGAAGCTTTATCGGTTTTATGTTGATTTGGGCCGCCATTAATACCTTGGCGCTGGCAACCAACGCCTGGGACCCGTATCCCTATATCCTGCTGAACCTCTTGCTCTCCATGCTGGCCGGACTCCAAGGCGCAATCCTGCTCATCGCCGCCAAACGGCAGGACGCCATCGCCGCGGCGATGGCGCAGCACGATTACGACACCAACGTGCAGGCCAAAGCAGAAATCGAGCTGCTGATGGCTGTCAACAACCAGCAACTGCAAATCCTCCAGGACCTGAAACGGCTGGCGACCGCGCAGGGTGTTGACCCGGCACGCGGCCCGCACACCTGACGGGAGTTCCCGGTCCCGGCCCAGGCAAGTTCCGGGTCTTGAAGTCGTCGAAGATGGTCCGCGGGACGGTGGTCAGCCCAGTTTGTGGCCAGCTCAGTCGGTGGCCAGCGTCCGGTCCTGACGAAGGCCTCCCGGAGTAGCCCTGTTCGCGGCGCCCGGTGGATCCCGTAACGCGGCACCGGGGCTCAGATCGGGGGTGGCACGCATCCCGCGGGTTGGCGCCATTCGGGGCAGCTGCGGTGGTTCTGAGATCGCTGCGGCCGGGATGGCATGTGGGCGTGACAGATGCTGTGTAGATGTTTGGACGGCGCTCGTTGGCGCGGCGGAGGTTGCGATCCGTCCGCCGCGCTTTCGTCGGGCTGTTTGTATTAGTGCTTCTTGAAGGCGTCCTTGATTTTTTCGCCGGCCTGCTTGAGATCGGCTTTGACCTGATGGCTTTTGCCCTCGGCCTTCAGCCGGTCATTGCCGGTGGCGTCACCAGTGGCTTCTTTGCCCTTACCGTGGAGTTTCTCGGCAGCGTTATGGATCTTGTCTCCCAAACCCATGGCGGTTCTCCTTTTTTGGTCGCTCCCGCGACTTGAATGCCGCAGAGGCCGACACCTAATTGTAGGGACGAAACTGTCTCGAATGGGTGCCGTGGACAACCCAAATATCGGGTCGTCCAAGGCCTCGCGGGGATCAGTGCCGTCCGGAGATTCCGGGCCGAGATTACGGCACCGGATATTCGGTGCCAGCTTGAGGGGACTAGGCGATTAGGGTGTGCAGATCGACCCCGAAGATGGCCACGAGGGGCCAGAGCACGATCGCGACCAGGCCTTCGAGGATGTTGCCGGGAATGTTCCATGCCACAAGGTAGCCGTGGGTGGCGGCCACGATGACGCCAATGGCCAGGTACACAAATCCGATCAGGCCGATTCTGCGGCTGCCTGTTCGACGACTGCCAAATCCGCGCATCGTTGCTCATCTTCCTTCGCAGGGATAAGTAGATTATAGGCGTGGCCGACACATTCGGGGAGGTGGGCATCCAGGGGATTCCTGCGCAGAAGGAGCCGGCGGCGGCGTTCAATGCCGGCTCCGGCGCAGGAACGGGACAACGGTACGGAATAGGCTGCAGGGCCGCCGCCCCGGGATATCAGCACGGCCACCGGCTACCTTGAGTTGACCCCCATCTTCTGAGCGACCGCTGTCCGCGAACTCCGCGGCATCTCACGCCTCGGCGTCCGCGGCAGCGGAACACAGTTTCGCAGTTAAGCGCGGGACCTGCCGCGGATGAAGTGGAAAATCAGGACGACCACGGCAATAACCAAAAGCAGGTGTATCAACCCGCCGCCGATGTTCCCGAGCAGGCCGAGAAGCCAGAGAACAGCGATAACGACGGCTATCCAAAGCAACATGGGAGTCTCCTTTTGTTTATGTGCGGATGGACATGCTGATTTTGCGCCCCGGCCGCTCCGTGTGCTTTGGGCGCGTGGCCGTGGTGCGTATCACCCTATGCCAGGATCGGAGTGCTGGACATGGCAAAACAATAAGAGATAGCCGCCAATCAATTTGGCGGCGCGAGGCGGGAGAATTTCGCCGTAGTCCCCACGCTGCAGGACGTTAAGTGACGAGTCCGCAGGCGGGCCAGGTCAGTCGAAGGCTGAAGGATTTGCCGCGCAGGAGATTTCGGCCCGCCGGCTGCAGTTAGTTGCTCTGATGGATCGTGCGGTTCCTTTCCGGGGAAGGGGCCCTTTTCGCGGATTGGCGGTGCCGGGCTACGGCGTCGGTATTTCCGCATCGGGCGCTGCAGTAACGCTGGCGGCCGGCCTTTGAACTATCTACAAACGCCTGAGAGCAGCTCTCCCGGGCACAAGCGCCGATTCGTTCGCCGCCGCTCCAGGCAATGAACAGGGCCAGGCCCCCCGACGTGACGGCCTTGATCCTTGGCAGGACGTCGTTTCCTTCCGGGAAGAGGTGGAGGTGGGGACGGGAACCGCCATGGGTCGTCAGTGAGATTCTTCCGGCGGCGTGGTCAAGAAGTGCATTGATGGAGGTACATCTTTCGTCGGCGGTTTGGGCTGCGAAGGCTGGCCTCAATTCGTCGGCCCAGGCGCGCAGAGCCTGCTCCGTTGCGGCGTCCAGCCCGGGTTCCCGGATGCTGAAATCCCGAAGTATTGCTTCCAGATTCTGCTCTTCCGACGCATTCACCAGGGCGGCGGCGAGTTGGGCTCCGACCTGGTTTTCGTGACTGCATCCCATCCCACGAGTGTAATGGTTGAACGGCATCGAGTCATTACGGGATGCTGTGTTTATGCATATACATCACTGGCACGTCCAATCGAAGCACTCCACATCCTCCGGGACTGTCACCTACTCCCACTGCCGCTGCGGCGCCCGCACCATGCGGTTGCGCGGCGCCACTGAAGACCTCCTCACCCCCGCCGCCGTGAAAAAATGACGGACCGGAGCCTGTGGCAGCCCACAGCCTGTTGGCATTCCTTCTTATCCACTCACCATCGCCGGGCTTTTCCGGTGCACGTCCCGACCTCCGGCGAACTGAAGAACCGCCCTTGAGGAGTCCCTTGAAATGCCGGCTGCCCTGGCGTAGAAGAGACTAAGGCGCGCAACAGGGCCGCTGCGCCAGGCTCGCAAATACCGGGGAGGACCGCGATGATCCAAAGCGTCCAGTCCGCTGACGGGACCACCATTGCTTACGAGCAGGCGGGGACCGGGCCGGTGCTCATCCTCGTGGGCGGGGCGCTGAACAACCGGCAGTCCGCCGCCAATCTGGTTCCCCTGCTGGAGGAATCGTTCACGGTCGTGAGCTACGATCGGCGTGGGCGCGGGGACAGCACCAACACGCCGCCCTACGACGTAGACCGTGAAGTCGAAGATCTTCGCGCCCTGGCTGCCGAAGCGGAGGGCCCCGTGTATCTGTATGGGCACTCTTCGGGAGGGATTCTGGCGCTGGAGGCGGGTTCGGCAGGTGTCCCGGTCGGAAAGATCGCCGTTTACGAACCGCCCTATCTCACCGGAGGGGGCGAGGACTGGCAGGCCTTCGTGGACAAAGTACGGACCCTGGCGGACAGCGGTCAAGGGAACAAGGCAGTGGAGGTATTCATCCGGCATACTGGTGCCGACTTTGATCCCGGAATGACCCAGGCACCCTGGTGGCCGGCACTGGTGTCTCTGGCGCCCACGCTGGCCTATGACCTGACGCTCACGGCCAACGGCAGTGTGCCAGCGGACCGGTTTGCCGGCATCACCGCACCCGTCCTTGCCCTGTACGGCGGTGCCAGTGCTGGCTGGGCAGCCGCCTCGGCCACCGCGGTGGCCTCTGCCGTGCCGGACGGACGGAGGGACATGATCGACGGCCAGGACCACGCGGTGGCGCCCGACGCCGTCGCCCCGGTACTGCTCAAATTCTTCCGTTGACGCGCCTCAAGCCCGCGAACAAGATTCTTGTCCTGCCCGTGTGCGCTGTCTGTCCTGCGGCGCTCGGCCACTGATAGCGGCCCATAAAAACCAGCCTGTAACCCGACCCCCAGCGGTGGGCCCTTTAGGTGCCGTCGTTCGAGTAGCGGAGCAGCACAACGCCGTTGCCGAACGACTGCGTCCCTTCGAGCCTGGGGTTCATCCGGACATCAGGGGCCTCGAACAGCGGCCGGCCCTGCCCCAGGACCACGGGATGGACGTAGATCCGGAATTCGTCGACCAGGCCGTACCGCATGAAGGTGGCGGCCAGGTTGGCACCGCCGAGGCCGATGTCGCCGCCGGGTTGTGCCTTCAGTTCCGCGATGTGTTCGGGCACGACGTCGTGAATCACCGTGGTGTTCCAGCCCGCCTGCGTGAGGGTCCGGGAAAATACGAACTTGGGCATGTCGCGCCAGATCCCGGCGAACTGGACCATGGGTGCGGGGGTGTCCGGGTCCTGGTCGGCTGTGGGCCAGAAATCGGCCATCAGCTCATGGGTTACGCGCCCGTCCATGAAGGCGCCCATCGCCCGGCACTGCTCGTTGAAGTGGCGGTGGAGTTCGTCGTCCACCCGATGCCAGCTGATATCCCGGTCGAGCCCCTCGAGGAATCCGTCCAAAGATACCGACATCATCAGGATGATCCTGCGCATTTGAGTACCTCCAATGGCAGCGTGGCCGCCGTCGTACCTTTCAGTGAAGCACTCCGGAATCCGGCGGAACAGGACATGAACCAGCCGGCAGCACAGAAACAGACCGGAACCCCTGTGATAGCTGTGAATTCGGCATGCTTGCCCATCTCGCTTCCCTGGTCCCAGGTCGGCGATGTCCGCAAAGCAGGGGGCAATGAATGGAGCGCCGCGATGAGTCCGTCGTACACGTCCTCAGCCCGGTTGATTCCGGGCCTGTGCACCAGGAGCAGGTATCGGATTAGCCGCTCGACCAACGTGGCGATTGCGGAGCGGTTCTGGGTGCCCACGATCAAGTCCCATTGCCACGCTCCGGGAATGAAACGGTCGCCCGATTCCTCCGGCCGGTCACAGATCATCAAGAATAGACCCCCGGCGCCAGCGCACGGGGGTCTATTCGGCAATAAGCCTGATTAGGACTTACTCATCTAGGATCGAGAACTCTTTCCGGATCTGCGGCATCGTAGCTTGACTCGTTGGCCGAAGAACCGGCAGCGGCTGCTTTGTTGTTCGAGCGACGCGTTTCATGCTGGGAGTAGAACCAGATCGGTATATAGAGCGACAGTACGATGAAGCCAAGCCAGGTTGAGGCCCAGCCGATCTCCAGGCTGTTCAGGTAAACCACACCGATCACGCACAGGGGCAGGTTGAACAGGCCAAAGAGCATGGCGACATGTTTCCAGCCCCTGGGTGCTTTGAACGGTCGTTCCAGATCAGCAAATGCCGGGTGTTTTTTCGCTTTGACATAGGCGAACAGGCTGATGCCGTTGGCGCAGGTGTAGCCAATCGCCGCGGCCGCAAGAATTGCCGCGAGGGATCCCATGGAAATCAGCACCATGTTAAACGCTGCGGTGACGAGCAAGGCAATAAACGGAGTTCCGTGGCGATTCGTTTTGCCGAAGATTCTGGGAAGGTTGCCTTCCGTTGCCATGGAGTGCATGGCACGGGAAGAACCCAGATATGCCGTTTGGATGATCAATATCATGGCGGCGATCAACATGATAATCGTGATCATGGCACCGGCTTCGCCAAAGACAGCCTGGGCGACCGGGATCAGGGGCGACACAGGCTCGGCAATCACGCCGTCAACGCCAAGCACCCCGATCACTGCAGCTTGCACCAGTACATACGCGAAGAAGCAGATGACGCCGCAGGCGAACAGCGCTTTGGGGACGTCTTTGGACGGGTTTTTGTATTCAGGGCCGTAGATGGCTGCAGTTTCCCAGCCGCAGGCACTCCACTGTGCGATCGCAAAGATGCCAAAGAGAATCAGGATGTGGTGCATATCCCACGCCCAGTCAGTCGGTACCCAGTTGCCGGTGATGTTTGACAGGTCAACGTGTCCGGTGGCAAAAGGCGCGACAGTCAGGACAACCAGCGGTATCAGGGACACAGCGGCCAGGATGTAACCCAGGATGGCGCCTTCCTTGAGGCCGAACCAGCTGACCACGAACAATCCGGTGAAAATTACCAGACCTGAGATCAGTGAGAGCTGATACTCGGTAAACGTCTCGCCCAGCGCCGGAAAGAGCCCATGCAGGTAACCGCCGACCAGGATGGAAAAGATCGCCAGCACCGGGTTCCAGGCAAACCAGTAGCTCCAAGCGCTGAAGCCGCCGATCAGCTTGCCCTTGTCGTACTTGCCCTTGAAGTTTTCGGTGCGAAAAATGTGTTGCGCGAATCCCGGCAAACCAGAGGCCTTTGGGAAGGTGGTGGCCAGTTCAGCATACGCGGCGTTCTGCATGAAACCCTGAAGGACCGATAATCCCCAGACAAGAATCGCTGCGGCAGACAAATACATCGGAAGATAGCCCAAGGAGGGCAAAATCAGCAAGGGCACCCCCAGCGCGATGGCCAGACCCTGCTTCCAGTCGATCGACCTTTCCAGGGAACCAACGCCATCCGAAAGATTTTTACTCATAACAGTCTCCTTAGACGACTTGAAGTCGTCTGGTCTTCTAGTTTGAATAACCAAATTCTTGAATATCTGAAGTGGCAGTGAAAAAAACCACAACACTCCCGCCGGCGGGTGGTAAAGGTTTACTCTCCACGACGGACAGGATTCATCGGGCTGATCTATTCAAGATGCATTGCATCCCGCGCGGTATGTATTGCCGCGATGTGAAGATTGCAGAAAGACGGGGGCATGCGCGGGCAAAATGGGCGGACCGTACGTTTGCTAACTTCAAACCTTTTACGGCTCGACTGGCCATGGCCCCAATCACCAGGGCCCGGGTCTGCAGATGCGAAACGGAGATCATGCTTTCACCGCACACGGCGTCTTAATTGCCAGAAATTCGGAAGCACTTATCGTGGTGCATGAGTTGGGTCCCGTGGGGGTCCCAGTCGAATTTTGAACGATTGCGTCGTCTCTTGAACGATTTATTCGTCGGGGGTCGCTAGTTCAGGTCGAAGTAACGGCGGACTTGGACAAAGGTGGCGCTGACCTTGAGGAGATCGTGTAAAGGCCTCTGCTCTTGAGCGGCTGTGCAGCGATAGGAAGCTTAGATTTCGAAGTATCGGAAGGAGTGTGATTCCAGACCTTCGGGGTTGGGTCCGTAAACAGTGACCATCCGCGCGTAAACGGGTGCCCAGTATCGGCCGGTTTGTCCGGGATTCACGCGTGCCGAATCGCCCGGTTTCAGGATGACAGTCTTGCCCTCGCTCTCGATATAAAGTTCGCCTTCGACCAGGAAGTTCGTTTCGGTGTGGGGGTGGAAGTCTTCCCAACCGCAGGCCTCTAAATCCCACTCCGAGAGTATGAAGTCCTCCCAGCGGCCTACAGGAAGAGAGTTGATGAACCTGCAGCGCAATCGCGGCCATTCTTCCCTCATGACCGTCATAGACTTCGCCGGCCAGAAATCGATTGCTTCATCTGTTGTCAGGGTCGGAGGCTGAGATTTTGCTGTGGCCATTGGCTTTACCCGTTTCTTCAAGGGGGAATCTGCATTTGCGGCATGCTTTGGTGAATCTGAGTCACCTTGCGTCACTGTGATGAGGATCACGGCGCTGTCCATACTGTGACAGGGTCATCCGTTCCAGTCAATGGTTTGAGACGAGGATGCGAAACCTTTCCCGAGAGAAAAATAGCTCCACAAGATTTCCGTATTGAACCCTTGACTCGAACATTCGTTCATGTGAAAGTGTGTGAAGCAAACGCACGTGACTGGCATCACACCAGCAGAGTTCAAAGCAGAGCTCGGCTGACTCTGTGGAACTAGAAGATGCCGGGTTTGCCTACGATCCCTCCCGCACCCCAACCAGGGTCCCGATGTGATCCTCAGCGCAGTCTCATATGCACCCAACGATAAAGCGCAGCCTCATTGGCACCAAAGATGAACAGTCCTGACAATTCTTTCACCACACTATTCACAGGAGAAACCATGGAAGCCGTCGTAGGAACACTGAGCAAGGCCGGATCCATCCACAAGGTTGAAAACGGATATATCGGGCTACCTCCGATGAATGAACCCGGAACCGATGCCGCTATCGGCGACTCCCTCCACAACCCCGAGGGCTCGGTCATGAGTGCCGGGTTCTTTGAACTCAAGGCCTCCGAGCCGTTGGTGTATACGTACACCTACGACGAGATGAAGGTCGTCATCGAGGGTGAGTTCATCCTCACTGACCAGACCACAGGAGACGTCACGCGGGCTAAGAAGCGCGATGTGCTGTTCTTCCCGAAGGGCACCACCGTCAAGTTCGAGACCACTGACTATGCCTTGGGGTTCTTCACCGGCGACCGTTCCTTCGCACCCTAAGCCTCAATCCACCAATCCGCAGTCGGCCCTGAATGGCTCGGGGCCGGCGGCGAACCGGGTTTCCGCGGTGGCATCGGGGGTCGTTCGGAAAAGAGGATACCTTTCCGACGCACCATCACGGCATGACCTCCGCTGCACACCTGGAAGAGGAGGTAGCGCTCCTGTGTAACGACGTCGAATCCCGAGTCGCTTTCTGCGCACGTTGCCGCACCGCGAAGACAACCATTTCGGCGCCCGGCACCGCCGCGAACCGGGGGATCCGCCACCACCGGGCCCATCACTGACCGCTTTTCCCGCCGTCTTGGCGGGTATTTGGGATTCACGCCCACGCCACGCGCTGGCCGAGCTCCCGTATGACGTGGCCGATTACAAAGGCCTCGACTGCTACCGAAGCGCAGCATTTGATGGGCTGCCAGCTTGAGACGTAGCGCAACTCACAGCATCGCACGTTAGCGACCCAACCGATCCTAACGAACCATTGGAAGAGGAGAGCAGCATGTCATTGCGAGTCGGAATCATTGGTGCAGGCCCCAGCGGCCTGGCACAACTGCGGGCGTTTGAATCAGCACGCCAAAAAGGCGCCGCCATCCCCGAGATCATGTGTTTTGAGAAGCAGGACGACTGGGGCGGGCAGTGGAACAGCAGCTGGCGGATCGGCCTGGATACTCACGGCGAGCCGGTCCACTCCAGCATGTACCGCCATCTATGGTCCAATGGGCCCAAGGAATGCCTGGAGTTCTCGGATTACTCCTTTGACGAGCACTTCGGCCGTCCTATTTCTTCCTTCCCGCCCCGCGAGGTCCTTTTCGACTACATCAAGGGCCGCGTGGAAAAGTCCGACGTCCGCAAATACGTCCAGTTCAGCAGCGTTGCACGCCACACCAGCTACGACGAGACCACGCAGGAATTCACGGTGACGGTCGAGGACCTCAAAACCAACCACACTCAGACCCACGTGTTTGACAAGCTCGTGGTCGCCACCGGCCACTTTTCCGTCCCTACGGTCCCCGAGTTCAAGGGCATCAAAACCTTCCCGGGCGAAGTCTTGCACGCCCATGATTTCCGCGGAGCCGAGCGCTTTTACGGCAAGAATCTGCTCATGATCGGCAGCAGCTATTCCGCTGAGGACATTGGCATGCAGGCCCACAAGATGGGTGCCGCGTCCATCACCATGAGCTACCGCACTTCCCCGATGGGCTATGACTGGCCGGAAAACACGGTGGAGCGCCCGCTCGTCACCCACTTCCAGGGCCGCACCGCATACTTCAGCGACGGCACCCAAGATGACTTTGACGCCGTCGTGCTTTGCACCGGCTACCAGCACAAGTACCCGTTCCTGCCCGGCGACCTGTCACTGAAGTCGCCAAACGTGCTGTACCCGGGCAACCTCTACAAGGGCGTGGTGTGGCAGCAGAACACCAACCTGTTTTACCTGGGTGCGCAGGACCAGTACTACACATTCAACATGTTCGACGCGCAGGCGTGGTTTGCCCGCGACGTCATGACCGGAGCGGTCGATCTGCCTCCCCTTGCTGAGCGCGAGGCCGACATCCAGCTCTGGCTCGAACGCCAGGGCCGCGCTGCCGGATCACGATGCGGAGGCCGATTTCCAGACGGATTACCTGCGGGAGCTCATCGACGCCACGGATTACCCGCCCTTTGACCTGGACGCCGTTTCCCAGTTGTTCAAGGACTGGATGCACCACAAGCACACGGACATCCTGGGGTACCGCGACATGCTCCACCGCTCCGTGGTCACCGGCACTATGGCGGCCAAACACCACACCCGCTGGCTCAACGCCATGGATGACTCCATGGAACGATACCTCCATGGCTCCTCGCAGGATATCGACACTGGCACCCCCGACACCGTCACCGACACCGTGGCCGCCCGGTAACGCCAAACCACGCGGCAAATTAGGAGTCAGGGCCGAGAGTTCAGCTCCCGCCCGGCCCGCCGAACGGACCGCAACGTTGAAATGGGCGGGAGCAACGTTTCGGACACGGAACACAAAGCCTGCCACCGCCCACCCGGGCAGCTCTTCCCGGGTGGGCGGGATCCGGGTGGACGGGAGGAGATAGCAAACCGTTTCCATGGCCCATGGAATACTGTTGAGGAGTGTCCCTGTCGGGCCGAAACCGGGAGACTGGAGAGTGAGCTATGCGGGTACCCGCAGTAGAACGAAAAGAACAGTTGATTTCAGCGACAGTGGAACTAATGCGTCGTGAGGGTGTTCAGTCGGTGACCATGCGTGCTATTGCTAAAGAGGCCAATGCCCCTTTGGCGACGGCACATTATTGCTTCAGCAATAAAGACGAACTCATGGACGCGGCCGCCGAAGCTTGGTTGAAAAACCTGAGCCGCTTTTCCAGCGGCGTCCCGGTTCATTTGGGACTTCGTAAGGCTGTGGAACAAGTTGCCGAAGGATACTGGCGCGCCCTGGAGGAAGAGCCCGCCAGCCTACTTGCTGAGATCGAACTCATTCTGTGGGCGACACGCAATGCCGCCGTCAGCCCGTTGGCCGCGAAAATTTATCCGGCCTACGAAGTGGAACTGGGGAAGATATTCTCTTCCGCGGCCCAAAGCAGCGGTGATCAGTGCCTCATCGGCTTCGCCACGCTGGTACGGTGCTTCCTGATGGTCTACGACGGAGCGGCCCTTCAATACATGACCGACCCGAAGGCTGCCGATCACAGCACCCAGTTCTTCATGATGGTCGATGCGCTCCTGATCAAGGCCGGCGTCTAAACCCTCTCAGCTCCCGCAGGTGCTGCTCGGCATTCTCATCCAGGCCCACCAGGACGTTCCCGAGTACCGCCTTCCAACCTGTACCCATGAGCAGGCGGGCGCGTGGGTTCGATCCTTACCCGCGAGGTCTCCGCCCACGCTGTGATCCGCATCCTGCAACGCGGTATTTCGCGTCCCAGTGTGTACCAGCAGCTGCCGCCACGCCAGTGTGTACCGGCGGCTGCCGCCACGGCCTCCCTAGTCGCTGACAGCCGAGAACCCGGAGACCGCCCAGGCGTGCGTCAGGTCTGGTTGCGTTTCTGAAGTCAGGTCCAGGGCTGGGGGCATCTTGACCGCGCCCGTAGGGCTGGGGGAGCATCCAAAGTGTGGGGGCAGCAGGCCTGGGGTCTGCTGTGGACCGGCAGGCGGAGGGTGCTCAAATGGCGGCGGCTCGGGTCAGTGAATCGTCGGACCGGGCGGGGGTGCTGGTGGGCATCGCGGCGCTGGTGTCCGGGGTGTTCCTCGGCGGCTGCGCGTATGAGCCGGAGCCGATGCCGTTCCCGCCAAGCCCGGTAGCGACGTTAGCCCCGCCCCTTAGCGAGCTCCAGGTGATGCTTGAGCGGTTCAGCGAGGAGATGCTCCGGGAGGGCGCGACGGCGGTCCTGATCGAGGTGAAAGTTGGACGCGAGGAGTGGTCGCATGCGGCAGGCGTCAGGAGCCGCAAGGGCGGCGTTCGCGTCGAACTGAGTGATCCCGTGCAGGTGGGCGGCGTCACCCAGACCATGGTGGCGGTTTCCGTGCTGAAGCTCGTGGATGAGGGGCGGCTGGCGCTGGAGGACTCCGTGACCAGGTATCTACCTGAGCTGGTGGAACTCCTGCGCCCGCCCGGACCGATCTCCGTGCGCCAACTCCTGGGCCACACGTCCGCTATGCCCGACTTCCATGCCCGACTGCTGGAGTCGGCTCCGCCCCGGCAACTACTGGCCAACCCGATCAACCCCGAGCAGCGCCTCGCGCTGGCAGGGACTGTTCCGTGGCAGCGTCGCGAGCCGCCCGGGTTCAGCTATTCCCGCTCGGACTATGTGGCTCTGGGGCTGTTGGTGGAGCGAGTCCGCGGTGCGCCTCTCGCTGAGGTCCTGCGGGCCGACATTGTGGAGCCGCTGGGACTTCGCTCCACGACGATGATGGGCGACAGCCCGGCCCCGGCCAACCTGGTCCACGGCTACACACTGGTTGACGGCGAACTTGTGGATGTAGCGTCCTCCGCACTGCAAAAAGGATCCGCATCCGGGGGCGTACTTTCCTCTGTAGGAGACATCAACACCTTCTACGACGCGCTGCTGCGGGGTGAGCTGCTGTCACCGGCAAGCCTCTCTGAGATGAAGGGCCGCGTCGACGCCGACTACGGCCTTGGCCTCGAGCAATGGTACGACGCGTGTACCAACGGCTTCTACTATGGCCATTCCGGCGATGTTCCAGGCTATGGGACTATCGCGATCAGCAGTGCCGACGGCAACCGTCAGATCGCGATGTCGGTCACCTACCCTCCCTCGCCCCTGTTCACGGGGTCCCCCTCCACCGCGCTGGCGATGACGGGGATAGCCCAGACTGCGCTGAACGCGAGCTGTCGCCTCCAGTTCCAGTGGACACCTGCCCGCGACAGGGGACGCCCGCCCGACCATGCGCCCAGCTCCGGTGCTCTGACCTTCCTGGGGCAATCTCAGATTCGACGTCATTAGGAACCGCCATTCCCAACTGTGAAAAATTGCCAAACGAAGTTAACAGTCACACTTTCACCGGTCTGTCGTTGATCTACCATCCCGGGGGTCGAAGTCCTCGCCGTCTTCATCGGGGCGCTGGGCGTCCGCGCGGTGCAAGCCAGCGATCTGGACGTCCTGCGCACTGCACCGGACATGTTCGGCCCCTGGTTGCTTCGCACAGTCACGGGGCCCTGAGCCGCGACCATGGCCCGGGACCTGATAGCGCGGACACTTTACGGGGGCACTGCAGGTGGATACCTTGATAATATTCCCAGCGAAAGGTGTAAAAATGTCTTCGATCCCCGGCTACACGTATGGTTCCAAGACTCTTGCGACGTCCCCGGTGTCCCTCGAAGACCTGGCCCGGCTCGAGTCAACGGTGCTTTGGACTGACGACGACGTGGCCGCACTGCGCCGTGCAGGCGAGATTCTTGGCCCGCAAGCCGATCGCATTCTCGATGTCTGGTACGGATTCGTTGGCAGCCATGACTTCCTGATCGCAAGTTTCGCGGGTGCGGATGGAACCGCGAACCCGGACTACCTGGGAGCCGTCCGGGCCAGATTCGCCCAGTGGATCGTGGATGTTTGTTCACGGGACCGCGACCAGGAGTGGCTGGACTATCAACACGAGATTGCGCTCCGCCACACAGCAGCGAAGAAGAATCTCACCGATGGGGTGAGTTCGCCTGCCTCCGTGATCAACCTGCGTTACATCATCGCCTTCATCGTTCCCCTGACAGCAACGATTCGGCCATTCCTCGCAGAACAAGCCCCGGACGCGGATGAAGTGGAGGCGATGTATCAGGCATGGTTTAAGTCAGTCACGATCACGGCTGCACTGTGGGCTGAGCCATACTCACCGTCATGGTGAACCGCCGGTGACAGCAGTCCAGGACGTTGAACGGGCATGCCGGGGTATGCAGACAAGGCAACAGGAATAGTGAAATGATTCAACTCCGAAAAGGGTTTCGGATTCATCGCCACTGATGACGGCTCCGCAGACGTCATCGCCCACTACTCGGCAATCGCCAGCAGCGGCGAAAGCGCCGCCCGGCCAGCAGAGGCCGCTTCGGGAACGGGTAGCGACATCGGTGACGGGAGGCAGGGATGTGTGGCGCCTGCCTTTCTGATGGCTATGGACCTAGTCCTGACAGCGGGTGAATAATAACGCTGAATCGCCGGCCATTTCAGCTATCGGAGGACCAAATGCGGGGCAGTATCAGATCCATCGTCGGAATCGCAGTGATTCTCTGGCTCGCGATCGGCCTAGCCGCTGCCGTCCAGCGCGACTATTTCGCCGGGCAGACAGCATCCTGCGCCACGGTAGGAACGATCGCGGTGACAATCGTTACGGGGCCACTGAACTACACAGGCCTGAACCCTAAAATCGCCTGTGAAATTCCCCAGCCTTCGAAGTAGCATGTTCCCGGCCGGCCGGCCCATTTTCTTGTTCGCGAGGGTTCGGCCTCTGGTGGGCAGCAGTGCAGCTACGGGCGACATTAGGTAAAGAACTGGTCATCAGGCCAAGACGGTAGTTAACGAACGACGACGGCGGGATGTCCCGCCGTCGTCGTTCTGGCTTTATGCCCGGTGGCCGTGGCTGTCGGCCGTTAGTGCGGCTACGACACGAGGCTGGCCACGCCAAAGATGGCCGCGGCGATCCCGAAGCCCATCACGCCGATGAGTGTTTCCATCACGGTCCAGGTTTTTAGCGTCGTTTTGACGTCCATGCCGAAGAAGCGGCCCACCAGCCAGAAGCCCGAGTCGTTGACGTGGGAGACCACAACAGAGCCGGCAGCGACGGCGATGACGAGGGCGGCCAGCTGCATGCCGTTCATCCCTGCGGCAGCAACGGCCGGAGCGATCAGGCCCGCGGTGGTGGTCAGCGCCACCGTGGCGGAGCCCTGGGCGATGCGCAGGATGGCCGCGATCAGGAAGCCTGCGAGGATCAGCGGAATGCCGACGTCGCCAAGAACGTCGGCAAGGGCCTTACCGATGCCCGAGGTGCGCAGGACCCCGCCGAACATACCGCCGGCGCCGGTGATCAGGATGACGGAGCAGACCGGGCCCAGCGAGGATTCGAGCAGTTTTTCCAGAGCGCCGCCGTGCAGCCCGCGGCTCCGTCCGAGCACGAGGGCGGCCACGATGACGGCGATCAGCAGCGCGACCGGCGTTTCACCGAGGGTCCGCAGTACCTGGTACCAGGTCTCCGTCTTGGCCGCCGCGGGCAGGACGCCGGCGGAGGAGAAGGTGCTCAGACCGGTGTTGAGGAAGATCAGGACGAGCGGCAGCAGCAGGACCCCGACGACGGTACGGAACCGGGGCGGGTTGGCTTCGGCGGCGGCGTCGGCCTGGCCCAGCAGCGTTGGGACGGGAAGGACCATGCGCTTGCCCGTCCATAGACCGAAGAGGTAGGCCGTGACGTACCAGGTGGGGATGGCTGCGATCAGGCCGGCAACCAGGACCAGGCCGATGTTGGCGTCAAAGAAGGTTGCGGCTGCAACGGGGGCCCGGGTGCGGGGGCAGGAAGATGTGCATCACGGAGAAGGCGCCGGCTGCGGGCAGCCCGAAGCGGAGCACGCCGCCACCGAGACGGTGCGCGACGGCGAAGACAACCGGGAGCATTACGACGAGGCCGGCGTCGAAGAAGATGGGGAAGCCGAAGATCAACGAGGCGAGGCCCAGGGCGAAGGGAGCGCGCTTTTCGCCGAACAGGTTGATGAGGTAGTCGGCAAGGGCCTTGGCACCGCCGCTGGTCTCGACGATCCGGCCGAGCATCGCGCCGAGGCCGACGAGCAGTGCCACCGCGCCGAGGGTCGTGCCAAAGCCGCTGACCAGGACGGTCACGACCTTGTCGGCGGGAATTCCGGTGGCAAACGCGGTGGCAAGGCTGATGATGATCAGGGCGAGCAGCGCGTGCACACGCAGCTTGATGATGAGGAACAGCAGCACGGCGATGGCCGCCGCGGCGATCAGCAGCAGAGGGCCTGCGCCGAGGGTTTGGGTCCATCCTTCGATGGTCATGGTTCTCCTTTGAAACATTTGGAACGTCGGGAAATGTGATGTGAAGTGTGGGGGAGCGGGGCCGAGCCCGGACCGGGGCTCAGGCGGAGTCTGGGGTCCCGGAGCCTGGAGCGTCGGCCAGTCCGAGCGATGCCCTGATGTCGGCAACAAGCTGCTCAGGGGTCCGGGTGATGTCCAGGCGCAGGCTTCCCGCGGCTCGTTCTGCGGGGGTCAGCGGTTCCAGCGTGGCCAGCTGGCTCGGCAGCAGGGTGACGGGCATAAAGTGGCCGGCGCGCCCGTGCATGCGCTCGGCCAGAAGTTTGGGATCGCCGTCCAGGTGCAGGAAGACCACCCGGCCCTCCGCCCCGGAGAGCAGCTCGCGATATTCCGCTTTGAGGGCAGAGCAGGTCAGGACCGTGCTCTCTCCGGCGCGGGGCCCGGGCGGTCATCCAGTCACGGATTGACTGCAGCCACGGCCAGCGGTCGCTGTCCTCCAGCGGGGTTCCGCTGTTCATCTTGGTGATGTTGGACTGCGGGTGGAATTCATCCGCCTCGGCCATGATCCAGCCCAGATCGCCGGAAAGCGCCTCGGCGACCGTTGACTTGCCGGCCCCTGCAACCCCCATCACCACCAGATGAATGGCAGAAAACGTCATTGTTAACCTCCGTGGACGATATCGGGCGGCTCGGATGAACCGTGGGCCGCTCCAGCAGCCTGTTGAAAAAGGTAGCACCTTTTGAAACCCAATCGTACTATCTTTCGGTAACATAAGTCACACCATTGACTGGGTAGGCATTATGCTGGAAACAGCCCCTGTGGGGCAGAGGGAGGCATCACATGTCGACGGCGACACCGGACCATACGGGCGTTGAGGACCATGGCGTGGACGGGGAGCACGATGAACCTCTTCGCGCTCTGCACCTGCGGGTCCTGGATGAACTCGGCGAGGGCATCGTCGCGGGCGTTTTCGCACCGGGGCAACGCCTGACCCTGGAGGGCATCCAGCACCAATACGGCATCTCGCGCACTTTGGCCCGAGACACGACGCGCGTCCTGGAGTCAATGAACCTGGTCTATTCGCGGCGGCGCGTGGGGATTGTTGTGCAGGATCCTGCCCTTTGGAATGTCTTCGACCCGAAGCTGGTCCGGTGGCGGCTGGCGTCCGGGCGCCGTACGGAGCAGTACGCGAGCCTCACGGAACTGCGGATGGCCGTCGAACCGATAGCCGCAGCCGGTGCGGCACGCCGGGCAGGCGCCGCCGAGCGTCGCCAGCTCGCAGCACTGGCAGCAGAGCTGCGACGGCTCGGCGAGGCCGGCGATCTCGAGGGATTCCTCGCCGCCGATATCGCCTTTCACCAGCTGATCCTGCACAGCAGTGGCAACGAGATGTTCCACGCACTCGATGCGATGGTGGCCGAGGTCCTGTCCAGCCGGACCCGGCAGCGGCTCATGCCCTTTCATCCGCACCCGGATGCGCTGCAGGCGCACGAGGATGTCGCCGCTGCTGTGGCCGCTGGCGATGCGGGAACGGCCGAGACGGCCATGCACCGGATCCTCGAGGAAGTCCGGACGGCGATGGGTCTTTAGCCAGAACCCGGGCGTGAAGAATAGCCTGTTCTGGTCTGCGACGGACTCAGGGGCCTGTCCGGGGTCGGGAGCAGATCTCATGGCCATCAGCGGGCATATCCGCTGGCCGCCCGTGGGCGCAAACTACTGGCCGTTGACACCCGCGCCCACTGCGGAATCATTAAATTGGAACGATTAGGCACGACCTAACGTCCAGATCTACTCAAGAAATACGACGGCGCGGGTTAGACGGATGGCTAAGGGGCTTTTGTCACGCTGGGGTCAAAACTCTTAAGCGGTGCCGTCCAAAGCAAGCAAGCGAAAGGAGAAATAGTCATGGAACAGCCGATGGCCCAGCCAACCGGAGATTCTCGGGACGGGTTAAGTTTGAGCACTGTTCGCGGAACAGCCATCTGCGCAGGCTTGGGTGGGCTCCTGCTGGGGAGCTTCGCAATCATCGTGGCGCTGAAGCCGCGCGGCTGCGTTGCCGAAGAGTGTGTCGGACGAAGTTACAGCGAAGGCGGACCCGTGGACGGGCTCCTGTTCTTCGTTGCTCTTGCCCTTATAGCGGCTGCGACGGCTGGTGTTTACCGTATGCACCGCTTTGATCGCAGAGGATTTAAACTCGTCCGGATAAGCGCGGTGGTTGCTGCCGTCTCCGTGGTGAGCGGCGCATTTTTGACCAACTCCGCTTTGTTCTTTGTAGGCCTCGCCGCACTTATCTTGGCCTTATTGGCCTTCGCGGTGATTGGCGCAGGACTAATGGTGACACGGGTCCTGCCTGCGTGGTCAGGTGCGATGCTGCTCGTCACATCTCTCATGCTTTTTGGTATCAACGACCAGAATGAGCGAGGTCTACTTCTTATTCCCTTCGGAGTGGCCTGGATGGTTTTGGGCGGCCTGCTTTTGTCTGCGGCTTCCTCGCCAAGCAAGGGCTGGCATAGCCGCATTCAGTACGCATGAGGTCATCACCGAAAAACATCAATAGAACGCGCGTCGTTCGGCCGGGTCCGCCACCAGTAGGTCCTCGATGTCCCACGCTCACGGGTCCCGAGCCGACCTGCACGCTCCTCTGTGAGTAGGGCGGGCAGGCCGTCCGGGGGCGCGTGGCTCTCTCCGGGCGGAGTCAGCCGTTAATCACCTGGGGGATGCCGAGGGCTTTGAGGCCTTCGACGCCGAATTCGAGACCGTAACCGGACTGCTTCGCGCCTCCGAAGGGAATGCGCGGGTCTACGGCCCCGTGCTTGTTGATCCAGACCGTTCCAGCTTCGAGCCGGGCTGCTACCTTCCGGGCTTCGGCGTTGTCAGTTGACCAGACGGAGGCGCCGAGCCCGACGTCGAGGCCGTTGGCCATGGTGATGGCGTCGTCGATGGTGGCGTATCGGATGATCGGCAGGGCAGGACCGAACTGTTCCTCGGCAACCAGCGGATTAATGTTCTCGATGTCCGCGACGAGAGTGGTGGGGTAGAAGTTGCCGGCCTGGTCCGGGTCCGGGTTGCCGCCGAGGAGGATCCGCGCCCCGGAATCCTTGGCGGCGTCGACGAGTCGGGCGACGATGTCATACTGCGCCTGGTTCTGCAGCGGGCCCAGGACATTGTTCTCGTCGAGGCCGTTGCCCATGGGCATCGCGGCGGCGACCGCGGTGAGCTCTTCGCAGACGGCGTCGTAGATGTCGGTGTGGACGTAGAGGCGCTTCAGCGCCGCGCAGGTCTGGCCGGTGTTGATGAAAGCACCCCAGAACAGGCCCTCGGCGATGGCCTTGGGGTCTGCGTCGGGCAGGACGATGCCGGCGTCGTTGCCGCCCAGTTCCAACGTGAGCCGCTTGACGGTATCGGCAGAGGATTTGATGATCGCCTTGCCGGTCGCGGTGGAACCGGTGAACATCACCTTACCGATGGCAGGGTGTTCGGCGAGGCGGGCGCCGACGTCGCGGCCGCCGCAAACTACGCTGAGCAGTCCGTCGGGGAGTTCCTGGTTGAGGACGTGGATCAGGGCCAGGACGGAGAGGGGAGTGTACTCAGAGGGCTTGACCACTACGGCGTTGCCCATCCGCAGGGCGGGCGCGATCTGCCAGACGGTGATCATCATGGGCCAGTTCCAGGGCCCGATCGCGCCGACGACGCCGATGGGCCGGTAGTTCAGTTCGGCGCGGGTGTCGTCGTCGTCGACGACCGTTTCGGTTTCCAACGGTGTTGCGGCGGCGGTGCGGAGCCAGGCGGCGCAGGCGCCGACTTCGAAACGGGCGTTGGGGCCGTTGAGGGGTTTACCCTGCTCGCGGGAGAGCAGCCTGGCGAGTTCTTCGGCGGAACGTTCCACGGCGTCGGCCATCCGCACCAGCGTGGCGCTGCGGGCCTCGTGGCCCGCCGCCGCCCAGTCCGGCTGCGCAGCGACTGCAACGTCGATGGCATGTTCCAAGTCATCGACGGTGTGCACGGGGGCCTGGCCGACGGGTTCGCCCGTGGCCGGATCAAGGATCGTGCGCGCCGGGCCGGTGGCCGCGGTGATCGAGGCGAGAAGCGCGTCGTAGGTTTCCATTGGTACTCCACTTCGAGTAGGAACAGTACAGGCCGGATGGCGGTGAGGTGATATACCCAGTCTGCGTGGCCGTGCCTGCGTAGACTTGTTTCTCCGTGCACGGCCCTTGCATTGAAAGGAACAGATCCTCGGGCTAGTCCTCTGGCGACTGCTCCGGCCCGTGGCCAATGGCCTGGTATAGGGCCGGCCGGGTGCGCTTGAGCCGCAGGCCCCAGAGAACTCCTGCAACGCCGGGCAGGAAAATAATGGCCGGCAGGAGGTAGGTCAGGGCCGTGGGCTCCGGTTGTCCGAGCAGGACATCGAAGTTCACCACGATCAGGACGGTCACGGTGCCCAGCAGCATAAAGGCCAGCGCGGGAGCAATCCGGTGCTTCCACACGCTAATGTCCCTATCGCCCCGGCGCAGGAAGAACCCGATCACGGCGAGCGAAACTACGGACATCAGCAGGACCAGTCCAAGTGCTCCACTGTTGGTGAGCCAGGTGAACATTGTGAGCACCGGGTAGAGCTCGCCCAGTTCCGACCCGGAGCCGGCCATCGCAAAGCCGGTTGTGAGGACCACGGCAATGGCGGTCTGGGCCAGCGAACCGGCGAAGGGTGCGCCGCTGGTGCGCCGCACCCTGGAAAGGACGACCGGGACCACCTGTTCGCGGCCCAGCGAAAAGAAGTAGCGCGCGACGGCGTTGTGGAAGCTGACGAGCGCAGCAAAGATGCTGGTGACAAAGAGGATCTGGGCCAGATCACTGAGCAGGACGGCGCCGTGGGTCTCCAGGAACACAAACATCAGGTCAGGCCCGGACCGGGTGGATTCAGCGATGATTGCCGACGGGCCGGCGCCCACGGTCATGGCCCAGGCCGAAATGGCATAGAAGGTGCTGATGACGGCTACGGCCAGGTAGGTGGCCCGCGCTACGGTCTTCCGGGGATCCTTTGATTCCTCGCCGTAGATCGCGGCTGATTCGAACCCCATAAAGGCGGCAATGCCGAACGAGAAGACCGCGCCGATGCCCGGGACAAAGAGCGATTCGGGGCTGAGGGCAACGGCCGACGCGCCCTCCGGAGCGGCTGCGAACGCCATGATGTCGTAGACCATAACAGCCAGGAATTCCAGGCCGACCAGCACGCCGAGCACCTTGGCGGAGAGATCCACCCGATTGACGCCCAGGGCGGCGACGACGGCAATGCAGACAATGACCGGCACCCACCACGGCACGGCAATGCCGAATTTAGCCGACAGCATGGACGCGACCGTGAAGCCGAACAGCCCATAGAGGCCCACCTGCATCAGGTTGTAGGCCACAAGGGCAACCAGGGCGGCACCCACTCCGAGCGGACGGGAAAGCCCTTGTGCGATGTAGGCGTAAAACGCGCCGGCGTTGGTGACGAAGCGGCTCATAGCGGCGTACCCGACCGCAAACAGCGTCAGGACCAGCCCGAGGAGGATGAAGGAGAGCGGAACCCCCATCACGCCGGTGACGGCGAAGGTGGTGGTGACGCCGCCGGCCAGAACGGTCAGCGGCGCAGACGCCGCCACGATCATAAAAGTTACAGACAGGACGCCCAGGCGGCGCCGGTCCAGTGCCGGCGGTGTGACCGCTGTGGTGGCATTCGAAGATGTCAGTGCCATAGAACTCTCCTAGGGGAAGGGCGGACCAGGAAGCTGGTCCGCAGAGGCTTTCCTCAATCTTCGGCGCCGGATCGGCCCGGGCGTTGCCTTCAAGTGAACGATCATTGTCGGTCAGCGCACACCGGTGAGCGCACCCCGGTCAGCGCACCCCGGTCAGCGGGCGGAAAGCAGCGGCGACTGTCCGGAGCCCCGTTACCTTTCTTATAGCCCCTGAACGAGCAAGAATCGGGGTTGCTGGCCTGTCGGCCCCGGCATGATTTAGTCCCCCAGTCGATCATGATCCGGGGGGTGTTGTCACCGGGGTGCGATAGGCGCCAGGGGATCGCTGATGGGGACCAGACCAGCTGCAGACTTTATCGCGGGAGGCCGGCCGTAACGTGGATGCCGAGCTCTGGGGCCGCAGGACATGCCAGCTGTCAGATCGGACCGGAATGCTGGAGGTATGCGTGATCAAGGACCACGATTCCGTTGATGTCTTCATTGGCGTCGACGTCGGCAAAACCAACCACCACGCGGTGGCCTTGGACAGGAACGGCAAGAAACTGCTCGACAAGGCCCTGCCCCAGGACGAGGCGAAACTGCGGGCGATCATCGACAGCCTCGCAAAGCACGGGACTCTGCTGCTGGTCGTGGACCAGCCCGCCACCATCGGCGCCCTGCCGGTCGCCGTGGCGCAAGGTGCCGGCATTCTGGTCGGTTACCTGCCGGGCCTGGCGATGCGCCGCATCGCGGACCTGCACCCGGGCGAGGCCAAGACTGATGCCCGAGACGCCTACATCATTGCTGAGGCCGCCCGGACCATGCCGCACACCCTGCGCTCGATCGCCGTCACCGACGAGCAGGCCGCCGAACTGTCGATGCTCTGCGGCTTCGACGATGACCTGGCCAAGCAGGCCACGGCCGCCTCGAACCGGATCCGCGGGCTCCTCACCCAGATCCATCCCGCACTGGAACGGGCCATCGGCCCGCATCTGGACCACCCCGTGATGGCCGAGCTGCTGCAAAAATACCCCACGCCTGAGGCGCTGCGCAGGGCCGGCCAGAGCCGGGTCGCCGCGTTCATGGCCAGGTCCGCTCCGCGGGCCGGTAAAGGCTGGGCCGCGGGGATCTTCACCGCCCTGTCCGAGCAGACCGTGGTCGTGGCCGGCACCACTGCCGCCGGCGTCGTGCTGCCCCAGCTGGCGGCGCAGCTTGCCCAGCTGCGCTCCTCCCGGGCAGAGGTCCTGGCACAGGTTGAAAAACTCGTGGAGGCCCACCCTCTTCACCAGCTCCTGACGTCCCTACCGGCGGTCGGCGTCAGGACGGCAGCCCGGGTCATCACCGAGGTTGTCGGCAAGGAATTCAAGACCGCCGGGCACCTGGGCTCCTACTCCGGGCTCGCGCCGGTGACGTGGCGCTCCGGAACCTCAATCCGCGGAGACCACTCCTCCAGGAAGGGCAACAAGATCCTCAAACGGGCGTTCTTCCTCTCGGCGTTCGCGTCCTTGAAAGACCCGGTCTCCCGGGAGTACTACGACCGGAAACGGGCAGAGGGTAAACGGCACAACCAGGCCCTGATCGCCCTGGCACGACGCCGCTGCGACGTCCTCTTCGCGATGCTCCGCGACGGCACCTTCTACGAGGCGCCAAGCCCGAAAACCGCCTAAACACGGAGGGCTACCAGCTCGCGGACACGCGCCGCCAGCCGCTTATCCCTGCCCGAAAACGGTCACATCATTTTTCGAAAAACCCGTCCGAGCGCTTGACAAAAAACATAGGGACACCCCCCAGTCCGTCAGGCAGCCGGTGCGGGACTGTTGCCCCGGCGCCAGTCGCTGGGGGACTGGCCGAAAAATTCCCGGAACGAACGGCTGAAGTGTGCGGCATCGAGGAATCCCCAGCCGGCGGCCACGGCTGCGACTGACTTGCCCGAGTGCAGCGGATCCCGCAGGTCCCGCCCGGCCCGCTCCAGCCGCTGGCTTCTGATCCAGCTGGCTACGGTGGTGCCGAATTCGTGGAAGACATTGTGAAGGTGGCGGGTGGAGATGAAGTGGGCTGACGCAATCCCCGCCGGCGACAGCTGCGGATCCGTGAGATGGGCCTCGATATATTCCCGGATGGAACCGGCGAGCAGAGTCTTCGGTTTCATGGTGTCCTGCGCCAGGTCCAGTTCGGAGTGCAGCATCGTGGAGACCAGGTCCAGAACGTTGCCGGCCAGTCGCGAACCGCTGGGGCCGTTGAGCACGTTCAGGTTTGCCGCGATCCGGGCCATAAAGGGACCCACGAGGCCGGCCAGGCCGCTGCCGGCGGCCATCCGGACGGCCGAGAGTTGCCCCACATAATCAGGCGGGAGCGTCAGGAAGTCATGCGGGAACATCACAACCATCATCCGGGCCTGGTCTTCGAAGGCCAGCGTGTACGGCCGGGTGGTGTCGTAAATCGCGAGATCGCCGGGCTGCAACGTGGCTTCCCGGTTGTCCTGGATCAACATGCCGGTGCCCTCGAGCTGGAGGTTGAGTTTGAAGTAGCGCTGGTCCGACTGTGCCAGCAGCGCCGGCGTGCGGTGGACCTGATGGCTCGAGGCGGAGACCTCGACGATGCACATGCGGTCCAGGACCCTGGACCGCATCCTTCCGCGGAAGGCATCGGCGTCGTCCGTCTCGGTTGCCAGCGGCACGAAAGACTGGCCGACAAGGTGGCGCCAGTCCTCGAATGTCGTCGCTACGGTGCTCTGCAGGTCCTGCTGGGAGGGGTGGGCTGTAAGTGCCGGCATACATGCTCCTGACGCCGTTGGGCCGCCTGTGGGGTGTGTCCTGGGACACAGTCCTCTCAGCGTAGCGTCGCCCGGCCGCGGTGTCATCTTTTTTCGACAACGGGCGAAAAAAGATTCAGGTAGCAGTGCGCAGCAGGGTCAGAAAGCCCTCCAGTTGATCCAGTAAATCCGGCTCGGCGCGGCCTTCGGGCGCCAGTGCAGCGGAGATCTGGGCACCGAGCAGCATGTTGAGCAGATGGCTCGCCGTGGAACTGTCCCCGACGGCGGCCCGGATGTCGCCGGCTTCCCGGGCCTGCGCCAGGTACCCACGGATGGCCGCGTGCCACTGTTCCATGGATTCGCGGTGAATGGCCGCCTTCTCCGTGTCGTTGATGGCCTTCTGCCAGAACGGGATAACGATGCGCGCCTCGTTCACGCGTTCCTCGTCCAGCGGGAGGACCTCGAGGCAGAATGCCCGCAGCGCGGGAATCCCGGACTTGCCGGCCGTGACGTCGGCGATGCGCTGGTTGGTCCGGTTGAAGACGTGGCCGAAGGCGAAGGTCAGTAGGGTGTCTTTGGTGGGGAAGTAGGGTTTTAGGGCGCCATTCGCGAACCCTGCTTCGGTAGCGATTTCACGCATGGTGGCGCTTTCGATGCCGAGCCGGGCGATGATCCGCCATGTGGCGTCCACCAATTCCAGCCGGCGCTCGTCATGATCAACAATCTTTGGCACGCAGTTGCTCCCCGGAAAATGTTCTTGGCAAAGGACCCTTGTGACTTATCCTACAAACGCTTATTCTCTACAACTATAGAAAATAAACGATCTGCCCGCCAGGGCCCCGAGAATTAAGGCCACCATGACGCCCACGCAAACAGACACAGCCACCCCGTACCGTCTGGCAACGGGTGCCGAGATCAGCGGAGTCCAGAGCATCCTGCGCGACGCCGGCCTGCTCGGACCGGAAAAGCGCATCGCTTACCTCGGCCTGCTGGATCCGGCCCGCCACGAGAGCCCGGACTCCGCGGACCGCCGGTTCCGGATCTTCATCCACGACGTGACCGGGGGAGCGCCGGGGGATGTCACGGTATCGCTGTCCTGGCAGGCAGTGCTGTCGGTCCGGGTGCTGGACACCGCTGTCACTGGTGAACTGCCGGTCCTGGAGGAGGAGTTCGGCGTCGTCGAAGAACTCCTCGCCACCGATGAACGGTGGCTCAAAGCCCTCGCGGACCGCGGCCTCGATGTCACCAGCGTCCGAGTTGCCCCGCTGTCCGCCGGCGTCTACGAATACCCGGAAGAGAACGGCCGCCGCATCCTCCGGGGCCTGGCTTTCGTGCAGGAGTTCCCGGAGGACAGCGCCTGGGCGCACCCGGTGGACGGGCTCGTGGCCTACGTTGACGTCGTCTGGAAGGAAGTGACCCGGGTGCTCGATCTGGGGGCCGTGCCGGTTCCCGCGGAACACGGCAACTATACGGACCCCGATCTCACCGGTCCGCTCCGCACCACGCAGAAACCGATCAGCATCACCCAGCCTGAGGGGCCCAGCTTCACCGTCACCGGAGGGAACCACGTCGAATGGGAGAAGTGGAGCGTCGACGTCGGCTTCGACGTCCGGGAAGGAGTTGTGCTGCACAACATCGCGTTCCGGGACGGTGACCGCAAACGCCCGGTCATCAAGCGGGCGTCAATCGCTGAGATGGTGGTTCCCTACGGGGACCCGTCACCCATCCGGTCCTGGCAGAACTACTTCGACACCGGCGAATACCTTGTGGGCCAGTACGCCAACTCGCTGGAACTGGGCTGCGACTGCCTTGGCGACATCACCTACCTGAGCCCCGTGATCAGCGATGCCTTCGGCAACCCCCGGGAAATCCGCAACGGCATCTGCATGCACGAGGAGGACTGGGGCATCCTGGCCAAGCACAGCGACCTCTGGACCGGCATCAACTACACGCGCCGGAACCGCCGCCTGGTGATCTCGTTCTTCACCACCATCGGCAACTATGACTACGGCTTCTACTGGTACCTGTACCTCGACGGCACCATCGAATTCGAGGCGAAGGCTACCGGCGTCGTCTTCACGAGCGCCTTCCCGGAGGGCGGCTCAGCGAACATCTCCCAACTGGCGCCCGGACTCGGCGCACCGTTTCATCAACACCTCTTCAGCGCCCGCCTGGACATGGCGGTCGACGGCTTCACCAACCGCGTCGAAGAGGAGGACGTTGTCCGCCAGCCCATGGGCGAGGGCAACGAACGAGGCAATGCATTCTCCCGTAAACGCACTGTCCTGGCCCGCGAATCCGATGGCGTCCGGGAGGCCGATGCCCGCAGCGGCAGGACCTGGATCATCTCCAACCCGGACTCGAAAAACCGGCTCGGTGAGCCCGTGGGCTACAAACTTCATGCCCAGGGCCAGCCCACCCTGCTCGCGGACCCGGACTCCTCGATCGCCAAGCGTGCCGCCTTCGCCACCAAGGACCTTTGGGTCACCCGCTTCGCGGACGACGAGCGGTACCCCACGGGCGACTTCGTCAACCAGCACCCCGGGGGTGCCGGGCTGCCCGCGTACGTCGCCCAGGACCGGGACATCGACGGGCAGGACATCGTGCTCTGGCACACGTTCGGGCTGACCCACTTCCCCCGGGTCGAGGACTGGCCGATCATGCCCGTGGACACCGTGGGATTCAAGCTGCGCCCCGAAGGGTTCTTCGACCGCAGCCCCGTGCTGGACGTGCCGGCCTCCGGGCAGGGCGCGGGCGGCCACTGCCATGGTTAGGTCATGGCGTTGACCGCAGTGTGGGGCCGCGCAGCAGGCCCCACACTTCACGCCAGGCTGTGTGCCGTTGTCACGGCCGGCTCGTGCGCCCTGCACGTGTGGCTCGCGGCGGCGGGCCGTCATTCCGGCTGGCTGAGCGCGTTGATGATTGCCATGGTTGTGGCGTGCCTTCCGTGCACGGTGCATATCTGGCGGCAAGTCCGCGTCGGGGCGCTCCAGCGGGTCATGGTGTCCGCGCTGGCGATGGCCGTCCTTCACGCGTTCGTGTTGCTGGCGGCGGGGCCGTCGGGTCACGGCCATGCCGGGCTGTCCGGGGCCGGTCCGACGGCCGGGATCGGCGACCCCGCCGCGGCGGTCATGCTGGGTGTGGTTGCGGTTGAATTGACGACGGCGCTGCTCGCCGCGACCCTGGTTGCCCGGCTGCGGCCCCGGGCCTTCGCCCGGAGCTCCGGTACATTATTGCAATGACGGTGCTGCGATGTGGACGGCACCATGAAGGAGCCCCGTGAACAGCCTGGATGAAGACCGGAACGCAGCCGGCGGCCGCAGTGTCGTCAGGGCGGCCGCCCCCGCCTACCCGCAGCTGCGGCTCAACCGCACGGCCCTCGAGAGCAATATCCGGGTGATGGCAGCCTGGTGCGCGGACCGCGGCGTGGAGCTCGCCCCTCATATCAAAACCACCATGTCCGGGCCGATCATCGCGCGCCAACTCGGAGCCGGCGCCACCGGCGTCACTGTCGCGACCGTCGACCAGGCCGCGACAGCACTGGACTGGGGGCACCGGAACATTCTCGTAGCGAATGAGATTGTCGACCGGCTCGGCCTGGACCGGGTCCGCGCCTGGCTGGAGCAGGATTCCGGGCGCGGAATCCGCTGTTTCGTCGATTCGGTGCCCGGAATCGAGGCGGCCGCGCGGATCTTCGGTGCGGAAGCCGGCCCCGTCCTGGAGGTGCTGATCGACGTCGGAACACCGGAAGGACGCACCGGAGTGCGCACAGTCAGCGAGGCTCTGGCCATCGCTGACCTGGTCCGCGCCGCGCCAGGCCTCCGCCTCGCCGGCGTCGCAGGGTATGAGGGCGTAGTGCCGAACCGCCGGGACGAGGCCACGGTGGCTGCTGTTGACCGGCACTGCCGGCTGGTGCGGGACGTCTACCTCGCCGCCGCCCCCTACTTCGAGACCCCGGCCCCGATCTATTGCATGGGCGGGTCCGCGTTTCCGGACCGTGTGGTGGAGTTCCTGCCCGGCGCGGACCAGGTGCCCGGAACCAGAACGGTCCTCCGCTCAGGGTGCTACGTCACCCACGACCACGGCACCTATGCCGGTGTCAGCCAGGTTCCCGGCCTGACGCCGGCGATCACCGTCCGCGCCGTCGTCCTGTCCGTCCCCGAAGCCGGGATGGCCGTGGCCGGCGCCGGCAAGCGCGATCTTCCGTACGACGCCGGCCTCCCGGTCTTCCTCTCGGCCCGCACGCCGGATGGCGACGGAAAGCCCGGGGCAACCGCGGTGGTACGCAGTCTGTTCGACCATCATGCGGTGCTCACCGGCGTGGGTGGGCTGAACGTCGGCGATACGGTCGACTTCGGGATATCCCACCCCTGCTCCGCCTTCGACCGCTGGCCCGACTACGTCGTCACCGACGGCGACGGGAACGACGTCGACGTGTGGCACACGGACTTCCACCGGTCGTCCCTGACCCAGCCGTAAACCCTGCCGCCAGGCCTTTGGTCCCTGCCGCGCATCCTTCCTGCCATGTGCGCCGTTACCGTCGACCTTCCGTGCGGCCAACGCCGGATCTACGCTGGTGGTATGCCCCGGCTTAGTGTCAACGGCGTCGAACTGTACTACGAGGATCAGGGCGCGGGGATCCCTATCCTCGGGGTCCACGGAACGCCCAGCTCCGCCGTAATGTGGGCCGATGCCGCCACGGAACTGGCATTGCACGGCCGGTGCATCATCTATGACCGCCGTGGCTTCCACCGCAGCGCACCGCACGTACCCTTCCGGGCGCTCGACCTCGTTGACCACGTTAATGACGCTGCCGGCCTGCTCGCCGCCCTGCACGTCGGCCCCGCGGTGGTGATCGGACGCAGCAGCGGCGGTCTCATCGCCATCGAGCTGGCCCGCCTCTTTCCGGACAAGGTGAAAGCGCTCGTGCTCCTGGAGCCCGCGCTGCTCACCATAGATCCGGCGGCAGCCTCCTGGGCCCGCAGCCTTCGCCGCACGGTGCTGGAGCGCTCGGAAGGGCGGACCGTGCAGCTGGCAGAGATCATGCTCCGGGAGGCGCTGGGCGATGCGGTCTGGGAATCTCTTTCAAACAAGCTCCAAAAGATGTTTGAAAGCACCGGAGCCGCAGTCCTCGCCGAGATCAACGGCCACGGCATGGACCTTAGCGAGGACGCCCTGGAATTGAGCGAGGCCGAACTGGCGGCGATCCGCCAGCCAACACTTATTGTTTCCGCCGAGAACTCGCCCGAAGCCTGCCGGCTTGTGAACGCCCGGCTGACCGGTGCGCTGCCCCGCACCCGGACGGTAGTGGTCACAGGCGGACACCTCATCAACCCCGCCCACCCGGCGGTCCTTGATTTCCTCGACCGCATTGCCGCCGACGCGAATTCCTGGGCGTAGGCGGTTTCATCGACACCGGCGTCAGCATCGATGAGCTCAGACACGGCTGCGGGTATTCCATGAGAGAAGGCCCACAGGTTTTCGCCCGTCGCTGGGGAGTATGTTGGCCTTAGTCGACGAAGGGGTCACCATGAGCTACAAGTACAGAACCGTCCGGGTCCGCGGCACCGATATGATCGGGACCATTGCGCGCAAACACGGGAGCGCGGCCGAGATCTTCGAAACCTCCAAGGACCCGAGCACATCCGTGGTGCCGGTGTTTTTCGAGGCAACGGGTGAGATTCGTTTCTTCGACAGGTCCATGCTCGAGGACGTCATCACGCCGGCCGGTTAGTCCGTGCCGACGACGCTGCTCCGGCGTTCCAGCAGCAGCGTGTTCTGCCACCGACCGGCGTTGGGGCCGTGGCTCATCCGGGCGATCCGTTCCCGGGTGCCGATGATGCGGAAGCCCAGCTGCTCGTGCAGTGCCAGGCTGGCGGTGTTTTCGGGGAAGATGCTGGACTGGATGGTCCAAATACCGCCGGCTTCGGTCGATTGGATCAGCGCTGCGAGCAAAATCCGGCCAATACCCCGGCCGCGGGCCCCAGGGGCGACGTAGATGGAATGTTCCACCACGCCCCGGTACACCTCGCGGGCGGACACGGCGGAGACCGCAGCCCACCCCAGGATCAGCTGACCGTCTGCTGCGACCAGCCGGTGGCCAGGAAGCCGGCCGGTATCGAAGGCCTCCCAGGACGGCGGCTCTTTCTCCAAGGTCGCCTGCCCGGTGGCGATCCCGGCGGCATAGATGGAGCGGACGGCTTCCCAGTCCGGGGCCCGAAGTTCCCGGATGCCGACAGGGGTGCCTTCTCCGGCTGCGGTGTGCAGGGATGTCGGCGCCAAAAGCTCGCCACTTTGCAGATAAGTCACCTGCCTATTATGGCCCTAGAGCTGCTGCCGCCGGTGATCGCGGGTCAGCTGTGGAGGTAGTCCGTCAGCAGGGAGTCGATCGCATCGGGGGAGTAGACCTTGCGGATGACGAGGCGGGTGAGTCCATCGACGGCGGCGGTGTCGCCCGGCTCGCCCGCGGTGACGGTCAGGCCGTCCGAGATCCGCTCGACGACGTCCCGCAGGACCCGGTCACGGACCCGGTCGGCGAAGAGTGGAATAGTCCCGATCTTGCCGCCGAGCACGAGCCGGTCCGGGTTGACAGTAGCGACCGTCGCGGCAAGGGCACCTCCCAGGACGTCCGCACCGGCGAGCAACAACGCTTCAACGTCCGGCTGGCCTTCGGCGGCATCCTTTTCCACCACGACCGGAACGTGCCAGGCGGCGGTCATCGCCGAGGTCACGGCATGGGGACGCCAGCCCGGAATCGTCGTCGGGTGCACCACGGTGCCCGTGTCCGCTTCGACGGGCGCCGGTACGCTGACGCCGATCCCGATCCCGATCAGCCTTTCGCCGGTGCCGATCAGCCTTTCGCCGGTGCCGGAGTCGAGGAGTTCGGTGCCGATCCGGATGAGCGGCCGGAGGACGGCGTCTTCGGGTGCGTTGATCCGGTATTCGACCGTGCGGGACCTGAGTAGCAGGCCGTTGGTGTCAGACACCGCGACCGTGGCGTGGGTCTAGCCCAGCGCGAAGGCAAGGACCACGCGACCGCGGTCGTCGAAGCGGATCTTCCGGGAGGGCCGGCCGTCGCGTCCCGCGGCGGGGGCGATCTCGAACGGAAGGAACTCTTCGAGAGCGAACGCCACGACGACGATCGGGACGACGAGCCAGATGCGCCCCCGCGTCGGCCGGTCTTGGGGTTGCGGGGGAGCGCGCAGCCAGAGCACGTCTCGAACGACCGACCACTTCAGGGTTCGCTGTTCCCGGTCGACGAGAATCAGGACCAGCGTAAACTGCCAGACCAGGCCCGCGGTCAACAGCAGGATGAGGGACTGCGCGAGGGCGACGGGCGAGTTCCCACCGGATGCGAGTAAAGGTGCGAACCCACGCGAGCACGGCCATCGGCATAGCGGCCGCCGCCTTCGTTTGTTGTCTTGAGGAGCGAGCGGGCTGCACAGCCGCTGCCGCTGTGCGTGATCCGAGGTCACGATGGGGCGTGCGCGACCGGCCACCCCAGCCGATCAGAGAGATCGACCGGTAGGGGCCTTGGAAGGCCCCTACCGCCTCGCCCCAGTAGCAGTCGGTGTCCCACACCCAAGAGCCCACACCGCGGCACCGAGGCAGATGGCTCCGAACAGGACGGGGACTGCTCTTGGGTTCACGCTTGCGGCAGGGTGCGATCGGCCTCACGGCTGGTCGGCATGGTCGGCATGGTCGGCATGGTCGCCGACAGCGCGGTGCGGGGCCAGGTCCAGGCGGAGCGCAGGATAAAGGCCAGGATCAGCACCTCGACTCCGATAGTGAGGGCGTAGAAAAAGGCGTAGTCCCAGGACGCCCCTGCCGCGTTGAACACCATGACGGGGATGTACAGCGATGCAACGACGAGGTTCGTGGCGCGGTTCACACGGGCGGGCAGCGTCATGGAGAGCATGATCATCAGGGCCGGGATCGCGATAATCACGAAGAAAATGGACATCAATGTCCCGCTGATGTCGAACTCGAAGATGACGCCACCGCGAATTAAGTCGATTTCGCCGGGCTGGTAGAGGTGGTAGTAGTCGATGTAAATGACGAGGAACATGAGGCTGGTCCAGGCTGCCGCGAGCTTGGCTTGCACCGGGATTCGCTGGTCTTCCAGTGTGGTGGTGGGTTGAAGTGTTTTCATCGTCGGCTCCGTTGTTCTATTCTTACGACTGTAAGAATGAGGGTGATGCTAGTCTTACGCTCGTAAGGAGTCAATGGCAACATGAATGCACGAGCGGTACTCAGCAAGGAGCGAATCGTAGAGGCGGCGGCGTTGGTCGCGGATCGCGGCGGTATTGCTGCGGTCAGCATGCGCTCCGTCGCGGCCGAAATTGGCGTAGAAGCGATGTCTCTCTATCACCATGTGGCCAACAAGAACGCGCTACTGGACTCGCTCGCGGACTGGGCGTTCGAGCAGATCAGTGCGCCCGAAATCGATGCCCCCTGGCGGCTGGCGATGGTCAGCCGGGCACGATCGGCTCGATCGGTCCTTGTGCAGCATCCATGGGCGCTCGGCATGATCGAGGCGCGCCCGCGACCCGGAACTCCGCTACTCCGGAACTTCGATCGAGTCTTCGGATGTCTCTTGAACTCCGGTTTCTCCGCCGCACTCGCCACACACATGTTCTCGGCACTCGACGCATACGTGTACGGGTTTGCCCTCACGGAGTCCAGCCTTCCCTTCACCCCCGGCGACGGAGCCGAGAAGTCGTTCGCTGAAGACGTCGCACCGAGTCCAGACGATTACCCGCATCTCGTGCGGACGCTCGGCGAGCTCATGAGCAGCGGAACGTATTCGTTCGCCGACGAGTTTGATGTCGGTCTTGACCTTATCCTCGATGGCTTTCAGCAACGCCTCACGCAAGCCTCTTGAATTATTACGGGCGTAAGTTTCTCTTCCCGGAGAGCAATTTACGAGCGTACAGAGGTTCGATGAGAGCAGCATCTGTCGAGCAGTACGGCCCGCAGGAGCCGAGGTCGCTGGCATGACTGGCTTGAGGATGGGTGCGCACGCCGAGTACGTGACCGTCTCGGTGAGCGCGCTCGTGCGCAAGCCCGTCGAGGTGTAGCACGCGACACAGATCCTCAATGAGCTTCGGGCAGCGAATGTCACGCTGAAGGTTCGGCGGATTCAGGCGGTCATTGCAACAGGAGTCCTTCGATCAATTCGATCGGTTTTCTGAACTCTAGTCTCTCGCGTGGCCGGTCGATGAGTTCCTGCGCGACCCAGTCGAGGTCTACGGCGCTGTTGATGCTCAGGTCCGTGCCTTTCGGGGACCACTCCACACCGCAACGGGGGCATGGGTTTGGCCCAGAGCAAATATCTATTCTGTTCCGGAACGAGGCATCCCGTTAACCGGCGTGGCAGCTAGTCGGCTTCCGGCCCTGAGCAGTAGTGACAGTCATGCGAACACAGTTCGGTCACGATGCGACCAGCTGTAGTTCGTAGCCATCCCGAATGTGGAACAGACGGCGGCCATCAACAGGGTCGTGGACCCAGATGATGTCACCGTCCGCTGTCCGGGCGTCCACGAATCCGACGTACTCTGGGCGCCCGCTGCCGACCAGCTGCACTTTGTCTCCAACCTGGACATCGTCCCAGCCGGGCCCTCCTGGTTGATTCATCCCTGAAGTCACAATTTTCTCCTCGTTGTTTGTTTAGCAGCGGCATCTCGTGGACTGACTTAAGCGCAATGCGCGGAACCTCTCGGGGGAGGAGCTGACGGTGAAATGGGTCATGGCTGTGTCACCGTCAATCCCCTCGGAGAGCGAAAGTTGAGTCAGTCAGCGAAATCAGGTGGGTATCTGAAGGCTGGAACTTGATTGCTTGGAGTTCGAGGATGATGGCCGAGGGGTGGACGGGACGGAGGCCGAGCCCGGGCGTGTCCGCTAGGAGGAGACATTGGTGCTGCACGGACCAGTCCGATAGCGAGGCCCACGACGCCGGTCATTGGCCTGTATGCTCCCAGGTCTCGCCAAACGGAACCGTGTCGCTGAGCTCGAATGTGTATCGGGCAGGATCATGCCGGGTGACCCTAATGCCGGCGGACCCATGGGTCATTGCTGCTTGCCGGAGCAGGGCCTCTGCCTCGTTGAGCACTTCGTAAAGTTCTTCAGGCGTGTCGATGAGGACTTCCAAAGACTCGATTGTCTGACTACTCACGGTCAACACTTTCCCTTGATGTGGATCACTATTTTGTAATTACCTTGACGTGGACACGCGGTCAAGTCAGTTGTTCTTCAGTAGTCCCTGGCGAAGATCAGCGCCAGACGCGCGCCGCGGACGCTCCTTGCCCCTGCAGCTACAAGCAGATGGTGCATAGCTGTTGCTGCAGGGGCAAGGAGCGGTTCCTGTTATCTGGTCCATCACCGCTTGATGGCGGCAACTTCGAACCGGGTCGCTGAAGGCTCCCTAGGATGACATGGAGCCGTGGGCGGTGAAGAAGCCCAGGCCGTAGTCGGGGGTTTCAAAGGTAATTTCTGCTCCCTTGGGGAAGAAGAGTACGTCGCGCTCCTTGGCGTGGGTCACTTCTCCTGTCGCCCGGTCGGTGAGGATGAATTCACCCTTCACGACAACCTTCATTTCGTCGCAGGTGTACGTGTAAACCAGTGGCTCGGAGGCTTTAAGCTCGAAGAATCCGGAGCTCATGACCGAACCGTTGGGATGAGTGAGGGAGTCGCCGATGGCGGCGTCGACGCCCGGGATGTCCATTGACGGCAGTCCGATAAAGCCGTTTTCCACCTTGTGGATGGATCCGGCCTTGGTGAACGTTCCTAATGTTGTGGTTTCCATGATGTCTCCTGTGGATAGTGTTGTGAAACTCTGACATTTCTTTGCCAGAACTGTATATATCGGCCAGAACCGTTCGACTTTGTTTTCGAACTGTTCGTTGTTGATGGCTATTAGTCGGGTTTTCGCTGGGGATAGGCCGGTTCTCGTCGGTGTCAGAAGATTACGTAGAGTTTGCGCAGGGTCTCGTGGAGCTCCCAGTTGCCGCTCCAGCCGCGGGGGATGAAGACCGTGTTTCCGGGGCCAACGAACTCAGGCTCGCCGCCGTCGGGGGTAATGGTCATCGAGCCTGAAAGAACGTGTACGAATTCGTTCGTTTCCAGTACCCAGCGGGAGGGTCCTTCGGTGCATTCCCAGATGCCGGATTCGGCACCGTTCTCGTCTTTCCACAGATAGACTCCGCGGGTGTCCATCTGCTGACCGGTTGCTTCCGGGCAGGGGCCCCAATCGTCCAGCTCCGTAACATTCTTCGCATCGCGGATGAGGGTTGCGGAGATTGAGGCTGTCTGTTGCGTCATTTGTTTCGCCTTTCAAGGAGCTATCGAACTTCTACTGCTGACAGAGGTTCTATTTCATTGCGGACCGAATCGCCCTGAACCGCGGCGCTGAAGGGTTTCGGCGTTAGGCGGGGCGTCCCGTCATTAGGAATACGTCGGGATCAAACTTCGGAGTACCGGAAGGAGTGCGATTCCAGGCCTTCGGGGTTGGGGCCATAAATGGTGATCATCCGCGCATACACGGGTGCCCAGTATCGGCCCAGGTTGCCCGGATTGACTCGCGCCGAATCGCCCGGCTTCAGGATGACAGTCTTGCCCTGACTCTCGATATGTAGTTCGCCCTCCAGTACGAAAGCAGTTTCACTGTGGGGGTGGAAGTCCTCCCACGCGCAAGAATCCAGCGTCCATTCCGAGAGGACAAAGTCATCCCAGCTGCCCACCGGATGGGCGTTTATGAACCGGCAGCGCAGCCGCCCATAATCGCCTCCCAAGGCTTCCAAGGGCTTCGCTGCCCAGAAATCGATTGCAGTCCCCGTCGTCACTGCCGGGGACTGAATGGTGCCTGCATCAGTCATGGCGTCAACCGTTTCAATAGTCGGAAATCTTTTACAAAGTCATGCCCGGTGAATGTCAGTTACATCGCGTCGTGAGGTGGATCACCGTGCTGTGACAACCGTTACATGAACATTCGTTCAAGTCAAGCGTTCGAATTAGATCTTTTAAAAATACCTGCAGCTGAAAGCTTGGGTTGGCTCGCGTGCGGTCGCGGCAGTGCTCTTGATTGCTGGTGGGGCGAAAGGAGATGCTCGGCGAAATGCAACGCAGACCCCTCGTGTGGAGAGGTTTGCTTGGCCGCCGCCAGCCGACCGCCGCGGGCCGGCCACTCGGCAGCGCTCCCCGGGTCCAGCATCGCGGCCACCGCCATCTTCAGTCCTGCACCGGCGCCATCGCCCAGGGTGAGGGCCGCGCTGGACAGTGCTTGGCTGAAGAGGCGCCCAAACAATTAGCCTTAGAGTTTTCACACATCCCGGGCCCTGCAGGGGCCGCCCTTGTTGTCGCCAACGTCCGGAGGTTTCCTCTTGCGGAACGTAATGGTTTCGGCGGCAGGGTCTGTGTGAATTTCTGGACTCCTCCGACGCGCAATTGGCCGATCCGAGGTGGACCATCCGTGATGCTGTGCCACCAACTCTGGAGCCTTCCTTACCGCCGCCGCTTGGGCGAAAAGGGTTAAAAAATCTTCGGGTTGGACGATTGACTTGAACTACCGTCCATGTCAAAGTGGGGTGAACAAGGTGATTGGCATCACATCGGCAGGGTTCAAAGCAGAGTTCGGCCGACTCGATAAAAATCAAAACTTTCGGGCTTGCAGGCGATCCCTCACTGAGCCCCAGCGGCGTTCCGGCCCGGTTCTTCACCGCAGTTTTATATGCGCCAAAGATTGAAACAGCTCGGACGAACCTTTCACAACACTTTTAGTAGGAGAAACCATGGAAACCACCCTCGTAGGAACGCTCAGCAAGACCGGATCCATCCACAAAGTGGAAAACGGCTTCATTGGACTGCCGTCCATGAACGAGCCGGGGACGGTCGCCGCGATCGGCGACTCCCTCCACAACCCCGAGGGCTCCGTCATGTGCGCCGGCTTCTTCGAACTCAAAGCCTCCGAGCCGCTGGTCTACACCTACACTTACGACGAAATGAAGGTTGTCATCCAGGGTGAATTCATACTCACGGACCAGACGACGGGAGAAGTGACGCACGCCAAGGAACGCGACGTGCTGTTCTTCCCCAAGGGCACCACCGTGAAGTTCGAGACCCCTGAATATGGCCTGGGATTCTTCGCCGGCGACCGCACCTTCGCGCCGTAAGCATCCACGAATGCGTCCGGCGCCCACGCCGCCGGCAAAAGGCGCGGAGCCCGAATCGGGTAGCCGTAATCCGCTGCCTTTCTTCGTTCTGCATTACCTGCCCACTCACTCACGCTTCAGCTAGCCCCCTTCCGAAAAGATCAGCTCCGTCCTCACAACCAAAGGCGGTGCTGGGGACTCACTGGCGGTAAACCCGCCATCAGTGACCGGGTTTAGTTTTCACCTCCCGCATTAGGAGTTTGTGACCCGGACGGAACCCACTTCTACGCCTGTGGGCAGGCCTGCCCTCTTGGACAGTGTCCTCCCGCAAGTCTGGGATTTTGGCTGGCCGAATGGCCTGCTGAAGTCACACCCCCGGCGTAGCCGAAATTGACGAGGGCCAATGGTTCGCTGTGAACCTGGCTCGTAGCGGCATCAGTTTGGAAGTTCCGGCCGGCGTTTCGTTGCTGGAGACCCTCGAAAAAACAGGAAAAGCATCCCAGCCTGTGCCTTAAAGGCATCTGCCGGAGGTTGTTCCCTATCAGTACTTCGAGCGGCACCTCAGCCTCGGGAGCTTAACCTGACCGACCAGCGAAAGACCGCGAACCCCATCATGATGTGCTGCGTTTCATGCGGCATAGACCAAGAACTGGAGTTAGACCTTTGAGTACCATCATCACTGACAAAGAGCCAGGAACGGCGTCCGCCGAGCCCTTAAAGGACAGCCCGCCCAAGGTCAACTGGCGTGTCTTCATCATCGCTGCGTCCGTCATTATTGCTTTCTCCATTTGGGCGATGCTGGTGCCCTTAAACGCCCAGGCCACCATGAAGACGGTGGTGGGTTGGATCGCGCAGAACCTCGGCTGGTTCTACGTCCTCACCGTCACGGTAGTCATCGGGTTTGTGCTGTGGGTGGCGCTGTCCAAGGTGGGCTCGGTCCGAATGGGCCCGGACCACTCCCGGCCGCAGTACAAGCTTTTCACCTGGGTGGCCTACCTGTTCGCCGCGGGGGTGGGCATCGACATGCTCTTCTACTCCGTGACCGAACCCATCACCCAGTACATGAAACCGCCGGAGGGAGCAGGCCAGACGGCCGAGGCAGCCCACGAAGCCGTGGTGTGGACCATGTTCCACTACGGTGTGGCGGGCTGGGCCATGTACGCGCTCCTCGGCATGGCCATGGGCTACTTCGCCTACCGCTGGGGCATGCCGCTGTCCATCCGCGCAGCCCTTTATCCGCTGCTCGGCAAACGCGTCCGCGGCGGAATCGGCGACACGATCGATATCATCACCCTGGTAGGTACCGTTTTTGGTGTGGCGACCGCCATGGGCATCGGTGTGGTGCTGCTGAACGTCGGCATCGCCATTATGTTTGGCCTGGAGCAGGGCCTGGCGCTGCAGATCGCCCTGGTGGTTGTCGCCGTCGTCCTCACCATCGCCGCGTGCACCTCCGGTGTGGACAAAGCGATCCGCTGGATCGCGGAGCTGAACATCTGGAGCGCGGCGGCCCTGTTGCTGTACATCCTGGTGACCGGCCAGACGTCCTTCCTGCTCAACTCCCTGGTGGAGAACATCGGCCGCTTTGTCTTCACCTTGCCCGAACGTACGCTCCAGACGTTCGCGTACCAGGACGGCGGTTCGGAATGGATGGGCGGCTGGACCCTGTTCTTTTGGGCCTTCTGGCTGGCCTGGGGTCCCTTCGTGGGGCTGTTCCTGGCCCGGATCTCGCGGGGACGTACCCTGCGGGAGTTCGTCATCGCCGCCATCACCTTCCCGGTACTGTGCGACTTCCTGGTCGTAAGCATCTTCGGCAACAGCGCCATGTACGAGGTCTTGAACGGGAATACCGAGTTCGCCCAGCTGGCTATGGACAGTCCGCAAGAGGGCTGGTACGCGCTGCTCGGGATGTTCCCCGGAGCGCCTCTCCTGATTGGACTGGGTACCTTGTCCGGCATGTTGTTCTACCTCACCAGCGCCAACTCCGGCGCCATGATGATGTCCAACTTCTCCTCCAACATCACTAATTCGACCCAGGATGGCGCCAAATGGCTCCGGATCTTCTGGGCCCTGGTCACCGCGTTGCTGACCATCGCGATGCTGGTGGCCGGCGGCGTGACCACCATGGAGTACGCCACGCTGATCTTCGCACTGCCGGTGACGATTATTGCCTGGCTGGTGATGGCCTCATTCACCAAGGCGCTGCGGATGGAACGGGCAGAACGTGAGGGCCGGTTGCTGCGTCGGAGTTCGACGGCGGTGCAAGGCAGCGAGGTGCCGGCGCGCAGCTGGGGGCAGCGGCTGGCAAAAATTCGTTCCTACCCGCCCAAGAACGAGGTGGCGGCGTTTATGGAAGTCACTGCACAACCGGCGCTGGCCGAAGCGCTGGGGGAGTTCACGAAGCAAGGCCTAGACGCAAACCTGCACTCCATCCCGAATGAACACACGGGTGTCCCCAGCCATGCGCTCGTTGTCACCATCCCCGACCACCGCGACTTCCACTATCAACTCCAGGCTGTAGAAGCCTCAGTGCCGAAGTTCGGACGGCATAAGAACCGCGAATCCGATCTCTATTACCGCCTGGAGGTCTTTGCGCAGACCGGTTCGGAGGGCTATGACCTCATGGGCGTAACGCAGCATCAAATCATGGAGGACATTCTGGTCCGTTACGAGGACCACCTTGGCTTCCTGACCTACACGAGCGATTACGACCTCCCATCCCTCCTCACCCCTCCGGTACCACCGGCCACCGGTTCCCCGGCATAGGCGGAACCAGCGGATGTGACACCTGTGGAGAGGGCGGCAGGATGGTCGCCCGCACCACGGAGTGACACTCGAAAGCATCAAAAACATGGTGGGCGACTTTGTCGCCCACCATGTTCATTTTGCGGCCACGTCAGGCCCACTGCTTCCGTGGCGACCAGCCCAGGGCCGGAGAGCGCGGAAAGCATGCCCCCGGAATGGAACACGTTTCTACGGTTTTGATACCTTCTATTGCCAGACCGGCATTGCCGTGGCTCCTGAAAAGGTTGAGGGTGCGATGGGGTGGTTCCGGCGTGAGCGGGCAGTCGGTCCAGCTGGACCGACTACCCTGAGGTCATCAAAACCACGACGTCGTCGCGGTGGAAGCCCGCAGGCATGCAACGGGCACCTCCCCGCTGGAACAGCGTCGAAGGAGAACATCTCATGAACCCCACCGCCCCGGCTGCTACGGGCACCCCGACCCTGCGCCGGCCGGCCGGCCGGGGATAGCTTCACGGGACGGGTTGCGCCGCTGCGGCTGATAATTTCCCGACCCTCGCGTCGACCGCCCACCAATTTGGCAAGCGTGTTTATCGATCACGAAAATCTGGCTGCCGCTGTTCAGCGGGTCCGGCGTGGTTCTGGATCAAACCGGGCGGACACGGGGGTCGTGAACCAGGTTGACATACTCAGTCCGCGGAGGGCTCGTGATCTCATGGGCCAGGCCGTCAGTCAACCGGGATCATGCGGCGGATGTCCAGGCTGGATCACGGCTAATGAGGCTGGAGATAAATGTCACGGCTCAGATTTCGGAGTATCTGAATGAATGCGATTCCCCAGTTGTCAGTGTCGAGGGCTGAGGGTTGGTCGTGACCATTGTCTTTTCACCGATTCTTCAGTGGGGAGTCTGCATTAGGGCGTGTGGTGGATGTCAGTGACAGCTAATTATCGTGATGCAGGTCACTGTAGTGCCCTCACTTTTCCACGGACGAATGTTCAAGTCAATCGTTCTGGAAGAGACTAGAATCTTTTTTAGGCACTCAAGCAATAGTCTTTATAAAGAGTCCCTGTCGGGCCGAAACGGGAGACTGGAGAGTGGAACATGCGGGTATCCGCTGAAGATCGAAAAGAACAGCTGATTGCAGCCACAGTCGAACTGATGCGTCGTGAGGGTGTCCAGTCCGTGACCATTCGGGCTATAGCCAAGGAGGCTAACGCTCCGTTGGCTACGGCTCATTATTGCTTCAGCAATAAAGAAGAGCTCATGGATTCGGCCGCCGAGGCCTGGTTCAAGAACCTGAGTCGTTTTTCCAGCGGGGGCCCCTATCCATTTGGGACTACGCAAAGCTGTGGAACAAGTGGCCGAAGGCTACTGGCGCGCACTGGAGGAAGAGCCCGCAAGCATCCTTTCCGAGATCGAACTGATTCTGTGGGCAACACGCAATGCCGCCGTCAGTCCGCTGGCGGCGAAAATCTATCCAGCCTATGAAGTGGAACTGGGGAAGATATTCTCTTCCGCGGCTCATAGCGGCGGTGACCAGTGCCTCATAGACTTCCCCGCGCTGGTGAGGCTCTTTCTCATGATTTACGACGGGGCCGCCATTCAATTCATGACCGACCCGAAGGCCACCGACCACCATGCCCAGTTCTTCATGATGATTGACGCGCTTCTCCTCAAAGCCGGCGTTTGAGCTCCACACCCAACGCTTACGGGACTGGTTAACCTTTAGCGCGCATTCTGAACCCCGCCTCAGACTCCTGATGAGGAAGGGTGCTGCGCTATAAGCCGGAAGGGCCGCAACGCCGGGTACCGGCGCGCGGTGAAGGCACTCGGTCATTTCCCGACCGAGCAGTCTGCGCTGAAGTGACTCTATCTGGTCACCAGAACCCTCGATCCGACCGGTGCCGGCAAGACCCGATGGACCGTGCGGTGTAAGCCCGTAATGAACGCCTTCGCCATCACTTTCAGCGACCGATTCCGGGCAGCTGAAAGCTACTAAATGAAAACGCCGGATGCACCGATAATGAGATAGTCCCAATGAGGCGACAAGGGGATGCGGTTCTCTACGGCGAGGAAATGACGGCGCCCTATTTGGCGGCTTCGACGTGGCGTAGGCGTTCCGTAGGCCGAGCGAGTGGAGTATGGTGACTTCCGTCAACACACCACACATCAGGGATTGGTCTCGGCCCACGTTGCTTCGATAGAAGGAGCTATGGAACGCCGAAATTTTCTGAAACTTCCGCTGGCTGCCCTGGCCGTTCCGGGTGCACTTCTCGCGGCCAGCGGCGGCCCGGCTCAGGCCGTGCCCGTGTCCGTCCTTGCCGCCGCGCCGGCCTCCGCAACCCGGGCGCTCAAGGGAGCAGCCAACGGAGGCGATGACGCACTGGCGCTCCAGCAGCTCCGGAGCCTAAAAGCCGACTGGTACTACTCGTGGGGGTCCAAATGCACCATCGCCACCAACCCGGCATTTGTCCCGATGATTTGGAGCGCGAATGCCCTGATTGCGGGAAACGCCATCGGCGACGTCATCAGCCAGCTTCCCGCGACCAGGACCGAACACCTCCTGAGTTATAACGAACCAGACCACCCCGGCCAGGCCAGCATGTCCGTCGATGAGGCCATCCGGCTGTGGCCCCAGCTGCAGTCCACCGGCCTGAGGTTGGGGGCGCCGGGTACCGTCAATGCAGCCAGCCCATGGCTGGATGAATTCATGACCAAGGCGAAGCGGGCAAACCTTCGCGTGGATTTCATGACAATGCATTGCTACGCCTCGCCAAACGTGGCGAGCTTCCTCACAAAGGTCGCTTATCTGCATGCCAAGTACGGAAGGCCTGTCTGGGTAACGGAATTTGCCGTCGCAGACTGGTCGGCCACGCCTTCACGTCCCTCTCGGTATACCGGCGTCGAAATCCGCAGTTTCATGCGGGACGCGGTAGTCGGCATGCGAGCCATGCCATTCGTGGAACGGTTTGCCTGGAAAACCAGGGCGCCGTTCGACCCCATAATGGGCGCATCAGCCCTTTTCCACACGAACGGGCAACTGACGGAAACCGGCCGCCTTTACGCATCGCTCTGATTGGGATAGCGAGCCAGGTCCGTTAGGCCTGACCGCTCCTCCAACCGTGCGGGCAGTGGCCTGTAGGTAGGCGTCGGTGTGTCGAGCGCTGGTGTTGTTTTTCGAGGCCGCCCGCACTGGCATCCGTGGTAGCCCGGGGCTTGTGCAGGCGGGTTTGAACCATGTGTTCAAACCCGCCTGCACGATAGGCATTCTGTCTCGAAGCCCTCTGCACTACCACAATTTAGCTTGCTATTGGGCCGCGACTTAGGGTGCGATTAGCAGCGGCAACGCTGCCGTCGCCGCACCAGATAAGAAGCGGCGAAATGAACATTGGTTCGATCAGCTTTCGGGTACATCCAAGGAAGATCTAACCGGGAACCAGCCTCTGGCTGCATGGAGGGAATCTTCGGCGTCTGCCCGCATCCCTTCGGGCCCGAGGACGAGGAAAGCTGAGCGCGGTTGGCGCGTCGACGGGGACATCATCGACAGTTTCGATACCGATGGACGGGCCGTCCCGCAGCTAATGCCCCGCCCCGCTATGGGTTCCCCGCACGGTGTTGAGACAAACCCCACCACTCAGCGGGACGGCCTAAGCCTCGCGGGACTGGCGCAAAACGGGGCCGGGTCACACGGCCTGTGCCCGGCGCGCCCGAAAAAGGTGGCGGCCCGCTGGTTCAGCGGGCCGCCACCTTCAATGCTGTTCGGTTGTGTTCAGTGAGCCCGATCAGGCCCGGCTTTTCCGCCCGACCGTGGCGCCGTAGATCACCAGCACAACAATGGCGCCGAGGATGGCCAGGAGCCATGTCCTCAGATCAAAGAAGTCGCCCAGGCCGCCGCCGAAGATCAGCGATCCAATCCATCCGCCGAGTATCGCGCCGACAACACCGAGCACGAGCGTGATCACCCAACCACCGCCCTGCCTTCCCGGAAGTATTGCTTTGGCAATCGCCCCTGCGATGAGCCCGAGCAGGAGAAATCCGAGAATTCCCATGACTGCACTTCCTTTCGATATGCCGGTACCCGGGAGGGCGCCGTAGCTAGGAGTTAATCAGTACGCTTAGTTATTGGCAAGGGGCAATTTAATACTCTCCGGCCGTCCCCGGTTGGGGTGTCCCGCTTCCGGGAAGCACCTGTTCGTCCACGATGGCGGCCTTGATCCATGCAGCCACGATGCTGACTCCGCCATGGGCGTCCCGCTCGGTGGAAATTCTAATGTCGGAGGCCGGCGCGCCCATGGCCATAAGATCGTTCCGGTAGGCGGCGACGATCTCCGTGAGGTTCTCCTCCGTCCATTCGCCGGGGCGCATCCGCGTCGATATCTCAACGGGCTCGGGCTGATAGAGCGTCACGCAGTGCCTCCTGAAGGGTGTGCTGGGTCCGGCCGGACCTGCATGGGCGACAGTGAAAACAGTGAACCATCAGTACGCTGAGGAGATTCTCATCTTAGGCGTGGAGCCGCCACGTGAACACCCCGAAAACCCCTCTCACCGCTGCCACCACTGTGTGTCCGGTATCGCAGAGCACCGCCGTCGTCCGGGATAGGCTCGTGCGACGTATCAATGACGGATCAGCGGTAACCGCAGCCTGCCCCGGGCCGCGCAGTGGACCGCGCGGCGCGAATACAGCAGGGTATATAGATGACGAGTGAACCGATCGCTAACTACGCCTTGCTCTCCGACTGCCGCTCCGCTGCGCTCGTCAGTACGACGGGGTCCGTGGACTGGCTGTGTTTCCCGCGCTTTGACAGCCCCTCGGTGTTCGGCCGGCTCCTGGGCGAGGACGCAGGATTCTGGTCAATCCGGCCTGCCGGGGCCTTCACCTCAACCCGGCGGTACGTCGGACCTTCGATGGTGCTCGAGACCACCCACACCACCGCGCACGGTTCGGTGACCGTGACGGATGCCCTCGTGCTGGGGGAGGGGACCCGGGACCATGAACTCGGCGCGTCTGTTCCCGGGACACTGCTGCGGCAGGTCGCCGGCGTCGAAGGAGACGTCGAACTTGAACTTGCCTTCGTGCCCCGGCCCGAATACGGCCTCATCCGGCCACTCATGCACAACGCCGACGGCGGCCTGACCGCCCGCGGCGGCGCCGACGTCCTCGCACTCTCTACCCCGGTACCGATGGCCATTGAGGTGGCAGCCGACGGCGGTTCAGCCCGGGCCGCCGTGACAGTCCGGGCCGGGGACGTATTGGGGTTCGCTTTGGCCCACGCCAACAACGGGGCGGAATCACCGCCTTTCTGGAGCCAGCAGGACATTGCCCGCCGGCTCGAGGACACATTGGAGGGCTGGAGCAGCTGGTCCCGAATGCACCAGAATTATGAAGGACCCTGGCAGGAGCTGGTCGAGTCCAGCGGACGCTTCCTGCAGGCCCTGACGTTCTATCCGACCGGCGCGATCGTCGCTGCGCCCACCACGTCGCTGCCCGAAGTCGCCGGCGGGACCCGCAACTGGGACTACCGCTATACCTGGATCCGGGACGCCAGTATGACCTTGCAGGCGCTCTGGGTAGCGGCCTGCCCGGACGAGGCGGGGAAGTTCTTCCAGTTCCTCGCCGCAGCGGCGGCCAGCCAACAGCACGGCGGCGCCGAACTTCAAATCATGTACGGCATCGGCGGCGAACGTGACCTCTCCGAACGAGAACTCGATCACCTGCCCGGCTGGTGCGCGAGCGCACCCGTCCGGGTCGGCAACGGCGCATGGAACCAGCGCCAGCTCGACGTCTACGGCGAACTCCTCGACGCCGCCGCCACCCTGCCGGAATACCTCGCCGACACCGAGCCCGGGACGCTGGAGTTCCTCGCGGATGCCGCCGATACCGCCGCATCAGCCTGGTACTCCACGGACCAGGGCATCTGGGAGGTGCGCGGGGAGCCCCGGCACTACCTGCATTCGAAGCTGATGTGCTGGGTCGCCGTCGACCGTGCCATCAGCCTCGCCGAGGTCCTGAACGCCGCAGACCGGGTTCCACGCTGGACCGAGGCCCGGGCGCAACTGGCCGAGTCCATCCAGTCGAACGGCTGGAACCCCGCCGCTAATGCCTACACCCAGGCCTACGGCAGCGAAGACCTCGACGCGTCGGCACTGATGCTCTCGATCGTGGGGTTCCTGCCCGCCGACGATCCCCGCATGCTCGCCACCATCGATGCCATCGAGGAGCGGCTCACGGACAACCGCGGTCTGGTCTATCGGTATCTGGCCAGCGACGGGCTCTCCGGCGAGGAGGGGACCTTCCTGCTGTGCACGTTCTGGCTGGCCCATGCCCTCGCCCTTGCCGGCCGGACCAGCCGCGCCCGCGCCGTATTCGAACACGCCGCCGGGTTCGCCACGGATCTGGGCCTGCTGGCCGAAGAGATCGCGCCGGACAGTGACGAGCTGCTCGGCAATTTCCCGCAGGCCTTTAGCCATATCGGTCTGATCAACGCCGCCTGGGCCATCCGCAACGCCGAGGAGGCCGAGGGAGCAGCCGGCGGGCATCCGGTAGGTACCGGCGGGACGGCCACGTGACGACACCCGAAAAGGGATCCGATACACCGCCGTCGACCGGCAGCACACCGAACGCTCGGCGCCGGGCCATCTGGCGGCTGGGACTCCTGCTGGTGCTGGTGGCCGCCTCTGCCATCGCGGTGCTCATGTTTCCGATCCCGCCCCTTGAGGAGATCAGGGGCTTTTTCGGCAGCAGCGGCTGGTGGGGTCCGGCGGTCTTCATCCTTGGCTACGCAGCCCTGACGCTGGCCCCGGTTCCCAAGAGTGTCCTGTCCGTCGCTGCGGGATTGGTATTCGGCCTCGCCGCCGGCCTCGCCGTCGTTTTCTCCGCTGCGATGCTGGGCGCCGTCGCAGCGTTCTGGCTGGGCCGGCTGCTGGGCCGCGATGCCGTGGAGCGGTTTACCGGGGCGCGGGTGGGCAAAATCGATGAGCTGCTGCACCGGCGTGGGCTGGCCGCCATGATCGGCGTCCGGCTGGTCCCGGTGCTCCCGTTCACCGTGATCAACTACGCTGCCGGACTGACGTCCCTCCGCTGGCGGCCATACTTCCTGGGGACCGCGATCGGTATCCTGCCCGGAACGCTGAGCTACGTGACGCTCGGCGCGTCCGGCCTGCAGCCGGGATGGCAGCTATATCTCGGGCTCGGCATCCTCGCACTTCTGACCCTCGCGGGGCTGATGGCTGCCGGCCAGCGGCGGGGCAAGGCGAAGGCGGCCGATGTTTGACGTCCGGCTGCGGCGGGCAATGGGGCCGGTCCTGGACCGGGCGGCCCGCTGGCTGGACCGCCCGTGGATCACCCCGGACCGGCTGACCGGCCTGAATCTCGTCCTGGGCGTGTCCAGCGCGGTCATGGCGGCAGCCCAGTGGTGGCTGCCCGCCCTCGCCGCCTGGCTGCTCTGCCGCCTCGCCGACGGGCTCGACGGACCACTGGCCCGCCGCAGGAACCGGGCCACCGGCCGGGAGGACGCCGGCCAAGGCGGCTTCTGGGACATTTGCGCCGACTTCGTCGTCTATGGTGCCACCGTGGTGGGCGTGGGCGTCGGCGCAACGGCGGGATTCGGCGCCCCATGGCTGCCGTTCCTGCTGGTCCTCTTCGCCTACTACATCAACGGCACGGCCTTCCTGGCTTTCTCCTCCATCGCCGAGAAGACCGGCCGTCAGCTGCGCGACGGTCGCTCCCTGTCCTTCATTGGCGGCCTGACCGAGGGCGCTGAAACCATCGCCGTGCACAGTCTCTGGCTGATCTTCCCGGCCGCCGCGTGGCCGATTGCGTCAGTCTGGGCGCTGCTGGTCACCGCCAGCGGCGTCCAGCGGATCGTTGCCGGCTACCGCGCGCTGCGCTGACGCGCCGGCCGGTCCAGCCAGAACCGCCGGACCCGGACCATGACACCAATGGCCCGGCGCATCAGCGGCGCCTCCAGGTTCGCCCGGACGTCCGCGACGGCGGCGTTCCACACGCCGTCGGCGTAGGTCGGGTAAGCGTGTGTGGTGCCGGCAATGTCGGACGTCGTCAAACCGTGCTGTACCGCAAGGGTCAGCTCGGCGAGGGATTCCCCGGCCCGCGGCCCCACGATCGTGCCGCCCAGGATCTTGCCCCGCTTATCCACGATCAGCCGGGTGAATCCGGCCGTAGCGTCGTCGGTGACGGCCCGGTCGATGTGTTCGTGCCAGACGGTCCGGGCACGGTGCTTCAACCCGGGGTCCGCGACGGTGATCCCGACGGCGGCCACCTCCGGAGACGTGAAGGTCACCCGCGGCACGGTGCCGGCGACCTGGCGGGAAAGCCCGAGGACCGCGTTCGAGGCGGCCACGCTGGCATGCACGCCGGCCAGGTGCGTGAAGTCCGGGTTCGTGGTGACGTCGCCGGCGGCCCAGATCCGGGGGTTGGAGGTGCCCATCCGGGCGTCCGTCACGATGCGGCCTGTCTCGTCCAGCTCGACGCCGAGCCGGTCCAGGCCCAGGCCCGCTGTCCGGGGCGATCGTCCGGCCGCCAGCAGGACAACGTCGGCGTCCAGTTCGTCACCGTTGTCCAGCCGAAGGCGGGTTCCGTGGTCGGCGGGGGTGGCGCCGTAGACAGCGGAGTTCTCGAGGAGGCGCACACCGTCGGCTTCAAGCGCCGCCCGCACGAGGCCGGCGGCCTCCGGGACTTCCTTGACCAAAATCCCTGATCGGACAATCATGGTCACCTCCGAGCCCAGCCGGGCGAAGGCCTGCCCGAGTTCGCACGCGATCGGACCACCGCCGATGATGGTGAGCCGGGCCGGGAGGCGTTCGAGTTCCCAGATTGTTTCCGAGGTCACGGTGACCGAGGCATTCAGGCCGGGGATTTCGAGGCCTGACGGCGCACCGCCGGTAGCAATCAGGGCCTGCCGGAAACGAATCGTCCTGCCGCCAACCTGGGCCACGCCGGGCGCGCTGAAGCTCAGTACGCCCTGGATGACGGCTGCGCCGGATTCTTCAATTGACTGATGTGAATCGATGGGCTCAATCGTGCTGATGGCCGCGAAAATGCGTTTCCGGACCAAAGCGAAGTCCGGGCGTTCGCCGGTCAGCGCGCGTGTGGTTTTGGCGTGTTCGGCGGCCGAGAGCAGAGTCTTGGACGGTACACAGCCGGTCCAGAGGCAGTCCCCGCCCGTGCGGTCCTGTTCCACCAGGACGGTGCGGGCGCCGAATCGCGCGGCGGTTTTGGCGCCGACGATCCCGGCGGTTCCGCCGCCTACGACCAAAAGGTCAAAGATCGGGTCTTGTGCTGTCATGATGGACTCCTCTTGAATGGCGGTCAGCGCCGGGTAGTGCCGCGGGCGGTCCGGTCGTGCGACCGCTCAGTTGCCGCACAACGAACCAGAAGGAGTCCGCCATCCGCGATAAATACACGATGTTCGCCCCGTTTTATGACCTTCTCTCGGGCGAATACCCTGTCTATCATGCCGGACGGGAGCTTGGGATCGCTGCGTTGGCTCCGGGCACCGGCCAGCAGGTGCTGGACATCGGCTGCGGTACGGGACTGAATTTTTCCCGGCTGCAGGAGCGAGTCGGCGGCTCAGGGTGCATCGTCGGGATCGACCGGAGCGCCGACATGCTGGACCAGGCGCGGCGCCGCGCCACAGCCCGTGGCTGGCGGAACATCATTCTGATCCAGGCGGACATGGTGCGCCTGGATCCCGCGGAGACGGCCGCCCGCATCCAGGCCAGCGGGGGAGCGGCCTACTCGGATGCGGCCTTGGCCACCTACTCGCTCTCGCTTATGGGCGAGTGGGAACAGGCCTGGAACAATGTTACGAAGTTGGTCTTCGGCGACGTCCGGGTCGCCGTGGTGGACATGCAGGAACCGGTGGGCCGGGGCCCGTTGGCTCACCCCGTTGGCGCGGCTGGCCTGTGCGCTGGGCGGTTCGGACATCACCGCCGCGCCCTGGCGCGCCGTGGAGGACCAGTGCCGCGACGTCGTCAGCGCCTCCGCCCGGGGCGGGCACCTCCAAATCCGGGCGGGTACCCTGCTGCCCCGGCAGGCCGGGCCCGGCGGACGCCCGGGCGCGAACGGCGGGAGCCCCGAGCGATGAGCCAGAAACTCGTTGTCGCCCGGCAACGGGGGTGGCCCGGTGCGCTGCTGTGGGGGGCGGTGGTTTTGCTGGCCATCGTGCTGATCGTCATGGGCCTGGAACGGACGCTCGTCCCCGGCTTTGTGCGGGACACGGAATCCGTGGCTCGGGTGGGCATCGGCAACCGCTACCTGTTTGCCGGGACGACGGTGTCAGCCGCGGCCGCCGTCTGGTCCTATTTTCGGGACAACCGCTACTGGGCGACCGCTTTTGTGGGTGCCCCTGCCGTTGTTATCGGCGGCGCGGCGCTGCTGATGCCCTGGTCACCCGCACCGCACGTCGCCGCCCTCTTCGCCTTGCCCGTCGCGGTAGCAGGGCTCATCGACGGGCTGGCGCACCGGGGCTCCTACCGACTGCGCTAGGGCAGAGCAAGACCGTTGCCACTGTGTAGCGCAGATCACTGAACCCGGTCCTGCCCCGCCCCTACCGTGAGGACGTCAACACCCCACGTATCTCAGGAAGGTTGCCGCAATGGCTTCTGCATCAGCTGTGTCACATCACACCACTAACACTGGTCTCGGTCGGCGGGCCGTCGCCGGCGTCGTCGGAGGAATCGCCGGCGGGATTGTTTTCGGAATCCTGATGGCCATGATGGGGATGCTTCCCGTCATCGCCTCCATGGTCGGCTCCGACTCAGCCGTCGTCGGTTTCGGCGTCCACCTCATGATTTCGGTCGGCATCGGCTTGGGGCTGACGGTTCCGTTCGCCGGTCGCCTGCTGACCAGCTACGGCCGCGGCGCACTCGTCGGCGTTGCGTACGGCGCCATCTGGTGGGTTCTCGGACCCCTGCTGATCATGCCGGCCATGATGGGTATGCCCCTTCTTGCCATCGACGGCGGCGCCTGGATGAGCCTCATGGGACACATGATCTATGGGATCATTCTTGGACTAGTGGCGGTCCGCGTCCTCCAGCACCGGGCATGACCGATTCCTGCCGGGTCGACGTGGCGGCCACTGCGTCCGGAGACCTGCGCCCGTGGGCCCCGCGGCAACGAGAGGCCAACCCGCTGATGACAGGACCCACTGACCGGTTCAGCTGTTTGAATGAAGTCGATTTGTTCGCAGACCTGAGCGCCGAGGAGATTGCGGCCATGGACATCATGGCCCCGGCCCGGCTCTACCGGCGCGGTGAATTGCTTTTCAGCCAAAGCCAGCCCGTCAAAGCCCTGTTCATCCTCAAATCCGGCCGGGTACGCATTTTCCGGGTCGCCGAGGACGGCAAGGCCCTGACGATGGCCATCCTGGAACCGGGCGCGGTATTCGGGGAAATGATGCTTGTGGGTCAGCGCATGTACGACAACTACGCCGAAGCAATCGAGGACTCGGCGATCTGCCAGCTGACCGTGGACGAGGTCGAACGGTTCCTGCTATCGGATCCGCGGATCGCCGTGCGCATCTCGCGGCTCCTCGGCGAGCAAGTGGCCCGGCTCGAGGAACGCCTCACGGACATCGCGCTGCGGCCGCTCGCGGCACAGGTGGCCTCGACGCTCGTCAAGCTTGGCGACGCCGCACCACCGGCGATCTTCGGACCGGCCCACACGATCCACATGACCCATGAACAGCTCGCCGGCCTCCTGGGCGCGTCCCGGGAGGCGACCAGCAAGGTCATGGCCGACCTCACGTCGAAGCACGCGATCCGGCAGGGCCGGGGCAGGATTGTCATCCAGGACCGCAGCATCCTCCAAAGCATTGCCCGGAGCACTTCTTGATCACAAGATTCGCAGCGCTCTTCCGCGGCGTCGAACTTCTGACCAGACCCGTCCACCCGGACAGCAGGGCCGCACTGGACAGGCGTTGGGCGGAGCTGCCCGAGCATGTCAAAACCCCGGCCCAGCTGCTGGGACGGAGCGCCGTCGGGTGCGAGGGAACGCACGGCGTCTTTCCCAAATGCAACCTGACCTGTTCCCCGTGCTACCACTCGGCGGACGCGAACAAGGTCCGGGTCGACGGCGGCCACACCGTCGCCGAGGTCAGCAAACAAATGGAGTTCCTGCGCCGCCTCCGGGGTCCCCGCGCCCACGCACAGCTGATCGGCGGCGAAGTCAGCCTGCTGCCCGCCAAGGACCACGCCGCAGCTCTGGCGGCGATGCGCGCCAACGGCCGTGAACCGATGTCCATGACGCACGGAGACTTCGACTACGGCTACCTCCTGGAGGTTGCCCTGGACGACGCCGGCAAGCCGCGGTTCCGCAAGGTCTCCTTCGCCGCGCATTTTGATTCCCTGATGCGCGGCCGCCGCGGAGCAGTGCGCCCACGGTCCGAAGCCGAGCTCAATCCTTTCCGTGCCCGGTTCGCGGACATGTTCGTGGCACTCAAGCGCGAGCACGGCATCAGCTCCTACCTCGCCCACAACATGACCGTCACGCCGTCGAATATCAACCAGGTCGACGGCGTCACGGAGGCCGTGCTGGGCATGCCGTACGACATGCTCTCCTTCCAGCCGGCCGCGTATATCGGCGATGACCGGCGCTGGTCCGGGGACTTCGAGGACATCACGATCGACGCCGTCTGGTCCCGCATCGAAGCAGGCGCGGGACAACGGATTCCGTGGCAGGGGACCCAGTTCGGTGACCGCCGGTGCAACCGGACGGCCGTAACGTTGACCACCGGTTCCGGGATGGCTGCGTTGCTGGACCCGGAGGATCCCCTCGACATCGCAGCCCGGGACACGCTGCTGAAAAGCTTCGGCGGCATGTACTTTGGCGGCACTCCCGCCTGGATCGTCGCGGCGAAGATCCTCCGGGCGCTCCTGGCCCACCCCGGAGACATTCCCGTGATCGCGGCTTTCGTCCGCCGGCTCCTGCGGCGCGCCGGCGGCCTGAAAAAGGTCGCCACTGCGGCCCGGAAGCGCCAGCTCTCCTTCAAGACGTTCGTTGTGCATAACTTTATGGACGCCGCCGACGTCGCACCGGCCTGGGCTCTGATGGAACAGGGACAGACCAGCGACGACTCCAAGATCCGGGAGACCCAGGAACGCCTCGGGTCCTGCATGTACGCCATGAGCCACCCGGACACCGGGCGGCTTGTGCCGGCCTGCGTCCAGCACTCATCACTCGACGCGGCGGAAAACGCAGGGCTTCGCAAGATGCTGCCGCTCAGGCCAGTGACGCCGAACGCCCGGCCCTGACAACAGCACGGGCCGGCTCCGCAGCAGCATTACCCGCGAGTTCACCCATACAACACCTCCGACAGGACGAATAACTTCACATGAGTTCCACCCGCCGACTGAGGCCCCTGATACCCGCTGCCGCCATTGCCGCCGCCGCCTTGCTGATCTCCGGCTGCGGCGCCGGTCCGGCCACGCAGCCCGAGTACACCGCCTGGGATCAGGTCACGAACGACGCCAACGGCCAGACCGTGCGCCTCTGGATGTACGGCGGCGACGAACAAGGCAACGCCTACGTCGATGCCTCCCTGATTCCCGCCGCTGCGAAGGAAGGCGTCACCCTCGAACGCATCCCCGTCGCCGACACCAAGGACGCCTTGAACAGGGTCCTCACCGAAGTGCAGTCAGGGACCCGGGACGGCGGCGTGGATCTCGTGTGGGTTAACGGGGACAACTTCGGCACCGGGAAACAGGCCGGCGCCTGGGCCTGCGGCTGGACCTCACTGTTGCCCAACATGGGGCTGACGGCACCGGCGGACCCGCTGCTGGCCAATGACTTCGGCACTCCGGTTGAGGGCTGTGAGGCGCCGTGGCACAAGGCCCAGTTCACGATCGCCTACAACTCCGCCACCGTGAAGGACCCGCCCGGAACGCTGGCCGGCCTGCTGGACTGGGCGCGGACGAATCCGGGCCGGTTCACCTACCCGGCACCGCCGGACTTCACCGGCTCCGTCTTCACGCGCCAGCTCCTTTACAGCGTCTCCGGCGGTCACTCGAACGTGCCGCTGGACTTCGAGAATAAGGCCTTCGACCAGCTCACCCCGGCGCTGTTCAACGAACTCCGCGGCCTGGCCCCTTCACTGTGGCGCGAAGGAAAGACTTACCCGAAGACGGCTGCGGAGCTCAACGACCTCTATGCCGGCGGCCAGGTCGACTTCACCATGACGTACGGACCGGCGACGCTTACCAAGCTGGTCGCCGACGGAACCTACCCCGCGGCCACCAAAGTCCTCACCCTGGCGGAAGGAACGGTAGGGAACGCCAGCTTCCTGGCCATCCCGTCCACGTCCGGACACCGTGCCGGCGCCATGGTCGTCGCAAACCTCGCATTGTCGCCGGAACAACAGGCCGTAAAAGCCGATCCCCGGGTCTGGGGGCAGTTCCCGGTGCTGGACCCGGCCGCGCTCAGCGCTGACCAACGCGCGCTTTTCGAGGCACTGCCGCAGTCCCCGGTCGTGCCGTCCTACGACGTCCTGTCCAAAAACGCCAACCCGGAACTGGCGGCGGCATGGGTGCCCGAACTCGACGACGCGTGGCGGCGCCAGATCCTGACCGGCCGGTGAGACCGTGAACAGCGCCGTGCGCGTGCCGTCCGGCGATAGCCACGCGACACGGACACGGCCGCGGCGGCACCTGCCGTCTTGGCTGATGGCAGCCCCCGCCGTCGCCGTCGCCGCCTTCGTGGTGGCCGGCGGCCTGCTGACCGCCACAGCCCAAAGTATGGGCCTAATGCCGCTGGTCGGCAGCCCGGCCCTGACGGGGGAGGCGTATGGTGCACGGGCAGCTGAGCTGCCGGGCGCCGTCGGGCTCTCCCTTGCCATCGCGGCAGCATCGACTATCGCGGCGGTGATCATCGGTTTCGCGGCTGCCCTCGTGATCGTGCAGGGCCGCTGGTGCGGCCGGGTCGTGGCCGCCGTCAGCACCCTGACAATCCCGTTCCCGCACATAGTCGGCGCCGCCTCCGTGGGGCTGCTGCTCTCCGACTCCGGCCTGCTCGCACGGTGGAGCGGGGCCGGGGAAGCCTGGCCTGCACTGGTCGGCGGGCCCCTGTGGCTCGCCGTGATCGCTGACTATGCCTGGAAAGAGTCGGCCTTCATCGCCCTTGTGGTCACCGGGTCTCTGTTGACCCGTTCGACTGCCTATGACGAGACCGCCGCGCTGCTGGGCGCCGGACGCCTTCGCCGCCTCCGGCACGTCCTGGTCCCGCTGAGCCTGCCCGCCCTGATCGTCTCGGCCACGATCGTTTTCGTTTATACCTTTGGCTCCTACGAGGTCGCGTGGCTGCTGGGCCGGCCCTATCCGGAACCGCTTCCGGTGATGGCGCTGCGGCTCTTCGGCTCGGCGTCGCTGACCTCACGGCCGGAGGCGGCAGCCCTGGCCGTGGTGACCACGCTGGTGTCCTTCGCCGCCGCTGCTGCCGCATTCGGCCTCCTGCGAAGGGTTCCGCTGTGGCGGTGACGTTGCCGCCGGGGCGGGTGCCCCGGACGCAGCCGGTGACTTCCGGCGCAGCCCTGCAGGTCTCCCGCCGGTGGGGCGGGCTGGGGCGCGCCGTGCTGGCGATGGCGTTGGCTGTGTGGTTCCTGTTGCCGCTTGCGCCGCTGGTGATGTGGCTGTTCGCGGACCGTTGGGCCTATCCGGCCCCCGCCCCGGAAGCCTGGGGGTTCGACGGCGTCCGCGCGGCCCTGGCGCAAGGCGCCGCTGCCGCCTTCATGCAGTCGCTGGGCCTGGGCCTGGCCGTGAGCGCGGTGGCCACACCGCTGGGCGTCCTGGCCGCGCGGGCGCTGACCTACTATCGCGTGCCGTTTCCCGCCTTCGTCAACGCCGTGCTGTTTGCGCCGCTGGCTCTCCCGGCCTTCGCCGCCGCGTTCGGGCTCAACGTGCTGCTCCTGCGGCTGCACATCCCGCCCGCGGCAGGAGTAATGCTCATCTTGGCCGTGTATGCCCTGCCCTACACGACCTACACGATGCGCGTCGCCTACGGCGCCCACGACCTGGGCTTCGAAGAGGAAGCACGGAGCCTGGGAGCGTCCCGCCGGCAGGTCCTGCTCCGGGTGCACCTGCCACTGTTGGCCCCGGCGCTGGCACGCAGCGCGTTCCTGGCCTTCCTGGTCGGCTGGAGCGACTACGTCATTACGCTCCTCGTCGGGGGCGGTTCCATGGTCACCGTGCCGATGCTCGTGGCGTCCGCCGCCTCGGGAACAGGGAACGACGCGGCCGTTGCCGTGCTGTCCGTCGCCGCAATCCTGCCCCCACTCATCCTGCTGCTGGGCGTCGGCTTGTTCGCCCGCAAACCGCAAGGAGATCCTGCATGAGCAGCGCACTGGTCATTGACGGGCTGTCGAAGTCCTTCCCCGGCTCCACCACGCCGGTCCTTACCGACGTCAGCCTCACCGTGGGCGCCGGATCCTGCACCGCCATCCTGGGACCGTCCGGATCCGGGAAAAGCACGCTGCTCCGGGCCGTCGCCGGACTCGACTTCCCGGACGCGGGACGGATCCTCCTGCGCGGCACCGACCTCGCCGGGATCAGCGCCGAACGCCGGGGAATGGCTATGGTCTCCCAACGCCCGCTGCTGTTCCCGCATCTGAACGTCCTGGACAATGTCGCCTTCGCCGCGACGGTCCGCGGCGTTCGAAAGCGTGCCGCCCGGGCCGACGCCGGAGAATTCCTGGACCTGGTGCAGCTGGGTGGATTCGGCCACCGGGCCGTCTCCGCGCTGTCCGGCGGGCAGCAGCAGCGCGTCGCCATTGCCCGGGCCCTCGCCGCGCGTCCCTCGGTGCTGCTCCTGGATGAACCCTTCAGCGCCCTGGACCAGGAGCTGCGCTCAAGCATGCACGAACTCCTGTTCCGGCTCCGGGAACGGCTGGCCCCGACGATCCTTATGGTCACCCACGACCGTGACGAAGCCGCCGCCGTCGCCGACCGGGTCGCTGTCCTCAGCGGCGGCCGGGTGCTCCAGCACGACCCCGCCGACCGGGTGTATGCCCGGCCGGCGTCCCTCGAAGTCCACCGTCTGATGGGCGGGCTGAATGAGGTGAATGGAACGGTCCGGAACGGCGTCCACTACTCGGCGCTCGGCGACCTGGCCCTGCCTGAGGACACCGATTGGCCGGACGGGCCGGGCGTGCTGGTCTTTCGGCCCGAAAGCATCGGTTTCCCGGAAAACCCGCGAGAGGGTCTGCCGGCCACCGTCGCCGCCACGGTCACAGGCCTTCGGACGCTGGGACCGCGCCGGCTGGTGACCGTGTCCGCGGCGGGGGTCCGGCTGCACGCCGAGGCGCCCTGGGGCCGGCCTTTGACCGTAGGCGACCAGATCCGGCTTAGCCTCCCGCTGTCCGCCCGCGCCGTCGTCGCCGGTGAAGCTCAGTCCACAGCGGCCAGGGCCTCCGGGAGCTCCGTCAGTGCCGTGATGGTGAACTCCGGCGCCTCGAAGTAGGCGGGGTAGGCAGCGCCGGTACGGTTCAGCCACGCCGTGCGCAGGCCCGCGCGGGCCGCGCCGTGGATGTCCCAGGGGTGGACGGCGACGAGCAGCATGTTGCCGGCGTCGATTCCGGCGGCGGCGGCGGCGTACCCGTAGGCAGCCGGGGCCGGCTTCCACACGCTGGCGTCCTCGACCGAGAGCAGCAGCTCGAACTTGTCCCGGATCCCTGCCGCGGCGAACAGGTCACCGGCAATCCGGGCGGACCCGTTGCTCAGCGTGACCAGGCGGAACCCCGTGGCGGCCAGGGTGTTGATGCCCCCGGATACGTCCGGATGCAGTTGGAGTCCGGCGAGGCCGCCCATGATGTGCTCGACGGCCGCTTCGAGGCCGCGGTCCAGCTCCTCTCCGGCCAGCAGACCGCGCAGTGCCGCTGCGCCGATGGCGGCAAACGATCCGTTGTCGCCGCTGGCGGTGAGCGCGAACCCGTCCCGCAGCAGTGTGGCGAACCAGAGTTTGGCCAGTTCGGCCGGCGCCCCGACCTCACTGAACCGGGCACCCATGGGGGCCATATCCGAGAGGGTTTCGTTCACATCAAAAACAATGACCTGGGGTGCTGGGTTCACGGGTACTCCTGCGGTGGGCGCGGCGCTGTCCCGTCCCAGTCTGCCGCATATACCCGTCCTGCTACGGCATGACCTTGTAGAGATCGATGGCTGTCTCCTCGGGCGGATTTGCGAAGCCGCCCTCAATGCCCGCCTGCATGCGGGGCATCAGGATGGTGTCCCGGAATGTCTCCCAACTCTCCTTCGATTCGTGGACGGCCAGGATCGTCCAGCCGCCTTCGGACGCGCCGGCGGCATGGAAGGTCTGGCCCTCGGGCAATTGGCCCTCGCCCGGATGAACGGCGGCCAGCGACGCCTCGTACTGTTCCTTGGTACCCCCCGGAAAGAAGTGCACCACTCCGTAGGCTGTGGTTGACATGGTTGCTCCTCGAAAACATAGTGGGAACCGGATAATCCCAGTCCTAGGCTCCGGCACCAAGGCTGTCAATAGGAACTGTCAACGCTGGTTGCCAGGACGCCCATGCCGCGGGGAAGCGCCGGCAGACGTGCGTCCAGGGTCTTTTACGGGTTCGTCTGCCGGGTCTTTTGCAGGGTCAACTCCGGGGACGTGGGCGGCGACAAATCCGGGGACAATGGACGGGTGACTTCCGCCTCCGAATCCTGGCAGCCCGCCGGCGCCCCCGGCCCCTTCGACCTGGGCGCTATCGGCACCGGCCTTGCCTTCGCCGCGTCGCTGAAGGACCTTGCCGACGCGCTGCGGGCGGGAGGCCCGGCTGCCACCGCCGTGATCCAGGCCCCGCCCGGCACCGGCAAGACCACGCTGGTGCCGCCGCTGCTGGCCAATATCGCCGCCGGCATCAGTGCCGGGATCCCCGGATCACCCGCCGCACCGGGCCGGCCTCGGGTCGTCGTGACCCAGCCGCGCCGCGTTGCTGCGCGCTCGGCCGCCCGGCGGCTGGCCGCACTGGACGGCAGCCGGCTGGGGGACAGGGTCGGCTACACGGTCCGCGGCGAACGGCAGGCAGGACCCGGGACGCTCATCGAGTTCGTCACGCCGGGAATCCTGATGTCACGCCTGCTCGCGGACCCGGGCCTGGAAAGCATCGACGCCGTCATCCTCGACGAGGTCCACGAACGCGGCCTGGAAACCGACCTGCTGCTTGGGATGCTCACCGAGGTCCGGCAGCTCCGCGGGGACCTGATGCTCCTGGCCATGTCCGCCACCCTGGACGCGCCTCGCTTCGCCGCACTCATCGGCGCCGCGGATGCAGACGGACAGGGCGGCAACGACGCCGGCCCGCCGGCTCCCGTCGTCGACTGCCCCTCCGCGCTCTACCCGCTCGAAGTGGAGTGGGTGCCCGCGGCTGTGCCCAGAATCGACGGGAAAGGCATCACCCGGGCGTTCCTGGATCACGTCGCGGACACCGCAGCGGCCGCTCACTTCACCGCGCTGGCCGCACATCCTGGCACTGACGCGCTCGTTTTTGTGCCCGGCGCGTGGGAGGTGTCTTCTGTGGCGGCCCGTCTCCGCGGGCGCACGAGCGCTGAAGTCCTCGAGCTGCACGGCCAGGCCGGCCCGGCGGAGCAGGACCGTGCCGTCGCCGGCCGCGATCCCGGCGGCCCACCCCGGATTATCGTATCCACGGCGCTTGCCGAATCCTCCCTCACCGTGCCCGGCGTCCGGCTCGTCATCGACGCAGGATTGTCCCGCGAGCCGCGACGGGACGCCAGCCGCGGCATGTCCGGCCTCGTGACGGTCTCGTGCTCCCGCGCTTCCGCTGAACAGCGTGCCGGCAGGGCCGCCCGCCAGGGGCCTGGCCGGGTGGTCCGCTGCTACGACCAGAGGACCTTTGGTGCCGCTCCGGCGCACCCGACCCCGGAGATCGCCGTCGCCGACCTCACCGGGGCCGCGCTGACCCTGGCCTGCTGGGGGTCCCCGGGCGGTGCTGGGCTGGCATTACCTGACGCCCCGCCGCCGGGCGCGATGGCCGACGCCGTCGAGATCCTGAGGGAACTCGGCGCCGTGGGACCTGACGGGCAAGCGACGGCGCTGGGCAGGACCCTGGCCCGCGTCCCCGCCGATCCACGGCTGGCCCGTGCCCTGCTCGACGGCGCCGCCGCGGTGGGCGCCCGCGCCGCTGCCGAGACCGTCGCCGTCGTGGCCGGGGACCAGCGTGCGCCCGGAGCCGATCTCGCGCGGCTGCTGACATCGCTGCGGACCGGCCGGGAAGCCGCGGCCCGGCGGTGGGCGGAGGACGTCCGGCGGATGGAGGCCATCGCCCGGAAGGAGTCCGGCGGCGTCGGAACCCCAGTGGCTGTCTCCACGCCTGCCGCGGAGTTGCGCGGCGGCGGGGCGCGCGGCGCGGGAGCCGTCGGGTTCGTCGTCGCCCTCGCCTTCCCGGACCGGGTGGCGCGCCGCGTCCCCGGAGACGGCCCCGAACGCTATCTGCTCTCCTCGGGGACACGGGCCGGGCTCCCGGCCGGCAGCCACCTGACAGGTCAGGAGTGGCTGGCCGTGGCAGAAGTTTCGCGGGCCGACGGACGGGACGCGGCCGGAACCGGCGCCGTCATCCGGTCCGCGGCAGCCCTGGACGAGGACGCTGCCCTCGACGCCGCCCGCCATCTCGTTGAGGAAACGGTGGAGGCACGGTTCGCCCAGGGCCGCGTCAGCGCCCGGCGGGAACGCCGGCTGGGAGCGATTATGCTCTCTTCCACTCCGGTCCGGCCATCCGCCGGGGACGGTGCCGCCGCCGTCGCCCGTGCGCTGTCCACGCAGGGCCTGGGAACCATTGGCTGGTCTGCCGCGGCCGAGGGGTTGCGGCGCCGGATGGCCCTGCTGCGCCGGGAACTCGGCGATCCCTGGCCGGATGTTTCCGAGCCCGCACTGCTGGCCCGGCTCGGCGACTGGCTGGCCCCCGAGCTGGCGGCCCTGGCTGGCGGGACCGGTACCAGCGGCATTGACCTCGCGGATCCTTTGCGCCGGCTGCTGCCCTGGCCGGAGGCGGCCCGGCTCGCTGAGTTGGTCCCGGAAAGCCTGGAGGTGCCAAGCGGTTCCAGAGTCCGGATCAGCTACCCGGAGGTGGGGGACGACGCCGGCCGGCCGGTGGTGGCGGTCAAGCTACAGGAGTGCTTCGGCTGGGCCGCCACTCCGCGGCTGGTGGGGGAGCGTGTGCCCGTACTGTTCCACCTGCTCTCCCCGGCCAAGGCGCCGCTGGCGGTGACGGACGACCTTGCGTCGTTCTGGTCCGGACCCTACGCGCAGGTCCGTGCCGAAATGCGCGGCCGCTACCCAAAGCATCCCTGGCCGGTAGACCCGTGGACCGCACCGGCGACGGCCAAAACCAAGCGCCGGATGTAAAAGCGTCCGGGGCGCCCGGACCGGGGGCGCAAATAGTTCGGCGCTACGCAAATGGTTTAGCGCTGTGCAAATGAGCTCGCGCTGCGGAAATACCGGCCGCGCAAGATCATTTGCGCGTCGCGGAGCATCTTGCGCAGCGGAAACACTCTGCGGGGAGTCCGCGTAGCACCTTGCCCGCGCTGCAGTTGCCCAGTGTGGCGGGCCGTGGCGGAGAAGCCGGATGAGAATTCTGGAAGCATGCTGTTCAATGGCTCCATGGACAGAACCTGCGTCTACACGATCGGGCACTCGACGCACCCGATCGAGGAGTTCATTGGAATGCTCAAGGCCAACTCCGTCCAAAGCGTGGTGGACGTGCGGACCGTGCCGGGATCGCGGCATAATCCGCAGTTCGGCGAGGGTGAACTCGCCGTGAGCCTCCCGGCAGCCGGGATCGCGTACCAGCGGCTCAAGGCCCTCGGCGGCCTGCGGCACACTCCGGCGGCCGAGGCAGCGGCAACCGTCAATGGGGCGTGGCGCAACCGGAGCTTCCGCAACTACGCCGACTACATGCAGACCCCAGAATTTGCTGCCGGCGTCGAGGAACTGCAGGCGCTGTCGAAGAAGCAGCCGGTGGCGATCATGTGTGCCGAGGCGGTGCCGTGGCGCTGCCACCGGTCCCTGATCGGGGACGCGCTGCTGGCCCGCGGCGTCGACGTCGTCGACATCATGAGCCCGACGTCCGCCAAGCCCCACCATCTGACCGGCTTCGCGAAGGTCGACGGCCACCGGGTCTGGTACCCGCCGGAGGATGGAGCGGCCGGTACCGGGGCGCAGACACCGCCATAACCCGGGCTACGGTGCCGAGCGGGTGGGGAACAGCGGGCGGCACGTTGCGCACGCACCCGCCGGGTTGCCGTCGTCCGGCGGGGCCATGGCCCAGCGCTCCAGCGCCAGCCGCTCACGCAGGGCCCAGCCCAGGAGCCCCAGGGACAGGATTGCGAAAGCCGGCTGGATCATGCCGGCGAGTACCCAGGGTGCGGCGCCGGTAAACAGGTGCGTTGCCAGCGTATCCGGGCCCGTGGAGGTGGCCAGCACCAGCCCGGTGAGTCCGATCAGCGGCCATCGGGTGTCGCAGAGCGTGGCCTCCGCCCCGATGGGAGCCCGGACATAACTGCCGAGGACCAGTCCGGTGAGGACGGCGCCCGCCGCGAGGACCGCCAAGGACCACCAGGGGGCACCGCCGTCGATGATCATGCCGTTGACGGAGCCGACGGCGGCGGCGGCCGCCACGGCGCCGGCGCCGGCCGCCGCAAACCGGGCCCGCCGCCAGGTGCCCAGCTGGCGCCACCATGCCGGGCGTGCCGGTGCTGTCTTCGGGGCCGTCACGGTCGCGCCCCGGTCCGGATCCGTCGCGCGGTCCAGATCACGACGACGGCAACAAGCGTTGTGGAAATGAAGCCAAGGCCTGAGTAGCCGACGGTGGCCAGCACCGGGCCTGCCAGTGCGCCGCCCAGGGCTGCGGCGGCATTCATGCTCAGGTCCGAGGCGCCCTGCAGTGCCGGTCGGTCCTCTACCGGCACTGATTCGGCCACGAGGGCGGACCCGGCAACGACGGAGGACGACCATCCCAGTCCCAGCAGCACGAGGCTCAGCGTGACCGCCGTCTGCGACTCGGCAGCGGTGCCGGCGATCATCAGGGCCCCCAGCAGCATGGCCTGGCCCAGCAGGATGACCGGCAGCCTCCCGGCCTTGTCTGCGAGCCAGCCGAAGACGGGGGAGAGCGCATACATCCCGGCGATGTGAAGGCTGATAGTGAATCCAACAACCGTCAGGCTGGCCCCATGGTCGCGCAGATGGACCGGCGTCATGGACATCAGGGCCACCATGGTCGCGTGGCTGAGTGCGACAGCGGCCACCGCGTACCGTGCGTGCGGGGTGCTGCGCAGAATCCGCAGGCCCGATTGCTTCCGGTGCGCTGTGCCTGCGGTGCCGCGCAGAGCCATCGCGGTCAGGAGCGGGTCGGTGCGCAACCCGGCCAGATAGACGACGGCGGCCGCGGCCTGGGCGGCGGCGGCGAAAACGAATGCACCGGTCAGCGGCGGCAGGCCCAGGGCGGCGCCGACGGTTTCGCCCGGACCAAACAGGTTGGGGCCGAGCACGGCGCCAACAGTGGTGGACCAGACCACGATCGAGAGATCCCGGGCCCGGGTGCCGGTCGGTGCAAGATCAGTGGCGGCGAAGCGTGCCTGCAGGTTCACGGCGGTGCCGGCCCCGAGCAGCATCAGGCCGACTAGGAGCAAGGGGAAGGAGGCCACAGCGGCCGAAGTGATGGCGGTGGCAGCGCCCGCTCCGGCGATCAGGGCCCCTGTGGAGAGCGAGATCCGCCGTCCCCGGGCGACGGCGAGCCGGGCCAGGGGGATGGCCGCGAGCGCCGCGCCGAGGGTGCTCATGGTCGCCGCCATGCCGGACCATGCCGCGGAGCCGGACAACTGGGCTGCCAGCAGCGACCCCAGCGACAACGTGGCGCCCATCCCGATGCCGCCGAGGATCTGCCCGCCGACCAGGACGGAAAGGATGGTCCGCTGCGCCGGGTGGAGCTGTTCCGGGTGGATGCCGGCGGGAACGTGCGGGGCGGGCGGCCGGGAGTTCGGCGCCTCGTGGGCGGTTGGCATAACGTCAGTCTCCCAGATACCCGCGCGGGTATTCAACGCGGCGGACCGGGTTCCGCGACCATGGGGACCGCGGTTCCGAAACGGCTTGCCCGCAACTTGCGCAAATACCCCTAGGGGTATTAACGTTAAGTGTTGTACCCGCCGTGAACGTTATGGGCGGCATCACGGAGTGGTACCGCAACGGCCATCCGGTCACTTACACTCCAGCTGGTGGCTGAGGAACTTGCCGCCGGCGCTGTCACTCTTCGCGTGAACCTCGGACTTTGAACTTCAGACCTTAGGAGAGAGAAGCATGGACATCGTTGTCATTGAAACCCCGCAACTCGGGGACCGCAGCTACCTCATCCACGACGGCGCCGTCGCCCTGGTCATTGATCCGCAGCGCGACATAGACCGCGTTGAGTCGACGGCCCGCGAGGCCGGCGTCACCATCACGCATGTCGCCGAAACCCACGTGCACAACGACTACGTTTCCGGCGGGCTGGAACTGGCCAGGAAGCACGGGGCCACCTACCTGGTCAATGCCGCCGATCCGGTGAAGTTTGACCGCACTCCGGTTTCCGACGGTGAGACGGTCAGCATCGGTTCGTTCACCGTCAAGGCCGTCGCCACCCCCGGCCACACGCACACCCACCTGTCCTTCATTGTCGAGGATGGCGAAAAGCAGGCCGTGTTCTCCGGCGGCAGCCTGCTCTTCGGATCGGTGGGCCGCACCGACCTCGTCGCTGAGACGGACACCGTGGGCCTGACCCGCGACCAGTACGCCTCAGTGCGCCGGCTCGTAGAGGAAGCCGATCACAGCGCCGGGCTCTACCCCACGCACGGCTTCGGCTCCTTCTGCTCTTCCGGTCCGGCCACCGGTGCCGATTCGTCCACGATCGGCGAACAGCTCACGGCCAACCATGCCCTGACGGACCCGGATGAGGAGCACTTCGTCCGCGAACTCATCAACAACCTCACGGCCTACCCCTCGTATTACGCCCACATGGGACCGGCCAACGCCAAGGGCCCCGGCCCGGCGGACCTTTCCGTGCCTGAGTCCCTGGATGCGGCAGAACTGACCCGCCGCCTCGACGACGGCGAATGGGTGGTGGACCTCCGCAACCGGGTGGCGTTCTCCAGCAGCCACCTGCAGGGCAGCATCAGCTTCGAGTACGGCGACGGGTCCAGCTTCACGACGTTCCTCGGCTGGGTCATGCCCTGGGACCAGCAGCTGACCCTGATCGGCTCGCGGGAGGATGTCGAAGACGCGATCCGGGACCTCTCCCGGATCGGCATCGATTCCCCGGACGCCGCCGTCGGGACTGACCCGCACACGGTAGCCCCGGATGCCGCCGTCGCCTCTTACCCGCAGGTGGGCTGGGACGGGCTGCTGGCCGGCCGGGCCGACGGTGAGACCGTCCTGGACGTGCGCCGGACCGACGAGTTCGCCGATACCCATGTGGACGGAGCTGTGAACATTCCCCTGCACGAGCTGTTGAACCGCATGGACGAGGTTCCCGCCGGCAAGCTGTGGGTTCACTGCGGCTCCGGCTACCGGGCGAGCGCCGCCTCCAGCTTGTTGCAGCGTGCCGGCAAGGACGTGGTCCACATCAATGCCATGTTCGACGCCGCCGCCGCCGCCGGTGTGCCGATGACCAGGACAGCCGTCGAGGCCTAGTCGGCGGACCGCCGCTGCCGCCTCCACCCCTTGCGCGCAGCGTCCACACAATCAACCGAAAGAGACGATGACCAGGACAGCAACTGCCCCCCGCACGATTGACGCCGCCACGCTGAAGGAATGGGCGGACAACCACGATGACCTGATGGTGATCGACGTGCGCAGCGGCGCGGAGTTCGATTCCCTGCACATCCCGGGCTCCTATCACGTGCCGCTGCCCATGCTGAGCGAGCACGCCGGCGAATTCGCCTCGAAAATGGGCACCCGTGTGGTACTCGTCTGCCAGTCCGGCACCCGGGCCGAAGAGGCCCGCAAGCACCTGGACGCTGCAGGATTTTCGACCGTGTTCGTCCTGGGCGGGGGAGTCCCTGCCTACGCCGCCGCCGGCGGCGACGTCGTCCGCGGCCGCACCTCCTGGGCCATGGAACGCCAGGTCCGCATGGCGGCCGGCTCGCTCGTGCTCGCCGGTATTGTGGGCGGGAAGTTCGTTTCCCCGAAGCTGGGCCTCGTCGCCGGCGGCGTCGGTGCCGGCCTGACGTTCTCGGCCGCCACCAACAGCTGTGCCATGGGCCAGATGCTGGCCAGGATGCCGTGGAACCGTTCGGCGAATGACCCGACGCCGGCCCAGGCGCTGAAGAACCTGGGCGCCCGGGCATGATCGTCTCCGCAGCCGGGTTCGGACTGGTTGTCGGCGCCCTGCTGGGCCTGGTCGGCGGCGGCGGGTCGATCCTGGCCGTCCCGGCCTTGGTCTACGGCGTCGGGCTGCCGCTGGCTGCAGCAATCCCGACGTCACTGATCGTCGTCGGGGCCTCGTCCGCCGTCGCGGTCCTGCCCCGGCTCCGCTCCGGGGTGAACTGGCGCCTGGCACTGATCATCGGCGCCGCGGGAACTCTGACCGCCTACCTCGGGGCCATGGTCAACCGGCTCCTGGACCAGAAGATCCTGTTGCTGGCCTTCGCCGCCATTATGGTGTTTGCCGGGATCCGGATGCTGATGCCGTCCAAGTCCGACGGTGGCTCCTGCGCGCTTCCCGACGGCGGGATCAACTGGCGCCGCTGCCTGCCCAAGGCCATCGCCACCGGAGCCGTCGTCGGTTTCCTGACCGGGCTGCTCGGCGTCGGCGGCGGCTTCCTGATCGTGCCGGCACTGACCCTGGTTCTGGGCCTTCCGATGTCGGCGACGGTGGGGACGTCCCTCGTGATCATCGTCATCAACTCGATCGCCGGATTCGCAGCCCACCTGGGAGACCTGGAGATCGACTGGGGTGTGACGGCAGCATTCGCGCTGGCCGCCATGGCCGCGTCCGTGGTCGCCGGACGTTTCGGCCGCGGCATCCCGGACCGCGTCCTTGAGCGCAGCTTCGGGATCCTCGTCCTCGTGATCGCGGTGTTCGTCGCAGTGCAGGCACTGCTGTCCTGACCGCTCCGCCACCGGCGCTCCGCGCCAGGACACCCGCGACGGCACTTGCGCGCCAGGACACCCGGCCTAGGATACCGAAGGCCGCGGCGGCACCAGCCGCCGCTGTTCCGGCGTCGGGAACTGCTCCCGAACCGAAGCCAGCGCGGCGTGGGATATCTCCACCGTGCGGACGCCGGGTTCGAGTCCGAGATCCGCTTCGATCACGCCCATGGGGCTCGCCAACAGGCTGTGACCCACCGAGATCGGCGGCGCCTGGCACGGGGCAGCGACGTACACCCCGTTTTCAATGGCGCGCGCCGCGTTGAGCGCGAGCCATTGCCCGGTTTTGTGTTCGCCGGGGACCCACGAGGAACACACCAGCAGGACCTCGGCCCCGGCATCCGCGAGTTCCCTGGCAAGCTCGGGGAAGCGCAGGTCGTAGCAGGTCATCAGGCCGAAGCGGACGCCGTCGAGAGCAAAAACGACGGGCGCCGTGGACGGTCCCGGGCTGATGAACCGGGACTCCCCGTAGCCCTGGGCATCGAAGAGATGGATTTTCCGGTACGAGGCGAGCAGCTCGCCCCCTCGCCCGAATGCCACCAGCGTGTTGTAGGCACGGTCTCGATCCCCGGACGTCTCCACGGTGCCGGCGACAAGGGCCAGGCCGTGCCGCCGCGCGATGGCCGCAAGGGCGCGGCAGACCGGACCGTCAACGGGCTCGGCTGCCTCCGGGTACGAGGCGTCCACAATCTTTTTCTCGTAGGTGGCGTACTCCGGGAAGGCGATCAGGCGGGCGCCGTCGCGTGCGGCGGCCTCAGCGAAGCGGTCCATCGCAGCCAGGTTCGCTCCGACGTCGGTGCCGGACTCGAGCTGTCCAAGGGCGATGCGCACGCCTGATCCTCTTCCGTTGATGTCAGCGTCCCGGCCTAAACTGCGGCCGTCTCTTTTTCGGTGGCAGCCATTTCCGGCGGAGCCGTCCTGAACCCGCGCGTGATCAGCGCCAGGACCACGATGCCGAGCCCCAGCCAGGACAGTCCCAGCGTAATCGCGTTACTGTCCAGCTGCGAGAGCAGGTAGGCGCACACGATGGCCCCGACGACGGGTACCGCCACGTAGCTGACCGGGTTAAGGAGGTTCCCTGCACGGCGTTCGCGGAGATAGTGGGCGATCACAGCGACGTTGACCATGGTGAAGGCGGTGAACGCACCGAAGTTGATGAAGGACGTTGAGGTGGCGACGTCCAGGAAGATGGCGATCAGGCCGACGACGCCGATCACGATCAGGTTCAGGACCGGGGTGTGGAACCTGGCGCTCAGCCGCCCGAACGCCGCCTTGGGCAGGACCGAATCGCGGCCCATGGCGTAGATGAGGCGGGAGGCGCTGGCCTGGGCGGCGAGACCGGAAGCGAACTGGGCCATCACCAGTCCGGCGAGGAAGACGGCGCCGAAGAGCTGTCCGCCGATCTGCAGGGCAATAGCGCTCGCCGCCGATGCGGAATCCTCGAATACCCCGCCCGGGTGCACGAGCTGGGTGATGTAGGAGACCACCACAAAGATGCCGCCGCCGATCAGCGCGATCAGCATGATGGCCCGCGGCATGTTCTTGCGCGGTTCGATCGTCTCCTCGGTCAGCGTCGTGACAGCGTCGAAGCCGAGGAATGAATAGGCTGCAATGGCGGCGCCGGCGGAAATTGTCGCGAAGCTGGATGTGTCGTTGAAGAACGGCTGTGTGTCCGCGAGACCTGAAGCGCCGGAGCTGGACACGACATTACCGATGGACAACGCCACGAAGAAGACAATAACCAGGAGCTGGAAGGCCATCAGGACGTAATTGGCCTTGTCTGCGACCTTGATGCCCACGACATTCAGGGCGGTGGTGATCACAATGAAGCCCACGATCCAGGCGCCGATCGGCACGCCGGGGAACTCGGCGGTGAGGTAGGACCCGCCGATCAGCCAGATCACCATCGGCAGGAACAGGTAATCCAGCAGGACGGCCCACCCCACAAGGAATCCGGCCCGGGAGTCGATGGACTTCCGGACATAGGTATACGCGGAACCGGCCACGGGATACGCCACCGCCATGCGCCCGTAGCTGTGTGCCGTGAACAGCATCGCCACGAGAGCAATCAGGTAGGCGGCGGGGGACGCCCCGCCCGTGGCTTCGGCGATCACGCCGAAGATCCCCAGGACAATCAAGGGTGTCAGATACGCCAGCCCGAAGAGGACCAGGGATGGCAGCTTCAGTGTGCGGGTGAGGGTCGGTTGCGTTGTCATCGGTGTTCCTTAGCGGTTGGTGGACGTCGGGGCCCAGGTGTCCGGGTCGATCCGGCCTTGGTAGATGGGAAGCTCAATGGCTGTTTCACCGGAGTGGAACTGCGACCAGGGACGCACGGAGCCTTCAGTTCCGCGGGCGCGGACGTGTTCGACGGCGGCCAGGTCCAGCTCCGCTGCGAGCAGGGCCGGGGCGTCATCGTGCGCTTCTGCGATCGTGTTGCCCTCCGGGTCCACGATCAGGCTCCTGCCCTGTCCGGTGGGACCGGCGCAGTTGACGCTGACGACGAACAGCTGATTGACAATCGCGTTGGCCCTGGCGAGCACGAGCTCCTGCCGGCGGTCCGGCGTCGTGGTTTTGACGACGTTGAGAATGACCTCGGCGCCCATCCACGCCAATTGGCGGGATACCTCGGGGAACCACGCGTCATAGCAGATGTTCAGTCCCACCCGGCCGATCCCGTCCAGGTCGACGGTGGTGAACCGGTCGCCGGGGTCATAGGGTTCGGACGGGCGCCAGGGGAAGACCTTGCGGTAGTACGCTGCAAGTTCTCCGCGCGGGGACAAAACCAGCTGGGTATTGAACAACTGCCCCTCCGGGCCGCGCTCGCAGACGCTGCCGGGAACGAGCCAGATCCCGAGGTCAGCTGCCAACTCCCGCAACTGGTTGACGCGCGGGCCATCCAGCGGTTCGGCGGCGGCCTGCAGCGCCTCGGTGCGTGCGAGATCCGGGAAGGAATCGCCGAAGAGATGAAGTTCCGGAAAGACAACCAGCTTGCTGTCCGGGTGCGTCTCGACGGCTGATGAGACCTCGGCGGCAAAGGCCTTGACGGGCTCGCCGATCAGCCGAGGCGGTGCCTGTACGGCGATAAGGGGGAGGATGCGTTGCACTGTGTGTCTCCAAGTCGCGTTGTGATCTGCACTATATTAGATCAGAATGAACTAATAAAAGACAGAGGGTTGCCCGTAAGGTAACAACTATGACCAGTCAGCAGGAGCACGGTGCCGGCGCTTCGCCCATCGGCGCCGTTGCGCTCGCCGGAATCGACCGCCGGAGCGCGATGGATGCCGTTCGGCTGCGCATCGGATTGGCTATTTCCCTGGGCTTGCTGAAACCGGGCGAGCGCCTGCCGGACCAGCAGGACGTTGCCCTTGGCCTCTCGGTGAGCCCGATTACTGCGCGCCGGGCTTTGGCCAGCCTGGCCGAGCAAGGAGTCGTGGTCCGACGCCGTGGCCGCGGCGGCGGCACGTTCGTCGCCGACGATCCGCCCCGCCAGGTCCTCGCGGAGCTTGCGGCGTCGCCTGCCGAGTCCGAGGCAGTGAACCGCCTCGTGGACCGGAGGCTGCTCTTCGAATGCGCGGTCACCCACTACGCCGCCGTCAACGTGACCGCCGGCCAACTCGATGAACTCGAGCGGCTGACCGGGGAAATGGCAGAGTGCACGGACTGGTCCGCCTACCACCAGGCCGACGAGCAGTTTCATCGGCTGGTGGCGCTCGCTTCGGGACTGGGCCGCGCGGTCGACGCCTACAACGAAACCCTGGCCGAACTCTATGCGTACTTTATTCCGTACCCGATCGAGGCGCTCCATGCCTCCAACCGGGACCACATTGCGCTCGTGAAAGCGCTACGGGCCGGGGACGTCAGCGGTGCCATAGATGTATCGCGGAACCATGTGGACGTGCTGCACAAGACAATGTTTACCGGGCTGATGGGAGGCGCCCGGGAGTACTGATTCCGGCTGAACGGTTCCTCTCGACGGGTTTCCGGTCAATAGTGGACTCATGAGGCCACCCATCAGCGGTCGTCCGGCGTCGATACCTGCCGGGTCGGCCGTGGCGCCCTTGACCCGCCCGTGGCACACGATGGAGCCCGGTGCCGCCCTGGACGAGCTGGCTTCGGGAGCGGACGGGCTCAGCTCCGCCGAAGCCGCGCGGCGCCTGGAAACCTCAGGGCCGAACGAATTGAGCTTTGCCGGGGTGACGCCCTGGTGGCGGGTGCTCCTGCGCCAGTTCTTCAGTCCCTTAATCGGGATCCTGCTCGCCGCGGCCGTGGTCACCCTGATCCAGCAGCACTGGGTGGATTCCGGCGCTATCGGCCTGATCCTCGCGCTCAACGCCGGATTGGGCTTCGTCCAGGAACGCAAGGCCGAGGCCGACGTGCGGGCCCTGCAGTCGCTCTCCACACCAACGTGCCGGGCGTTGCGTGACGGGGCCGAAGCAGTCGTCCAGGGCCGCGATGTGGTCCCCGGGGACATCGTGCTGCTGGAGAGCGGCGAGAGGGTACCGGCAGACCTGCGACTCGTCGAGACCAACGGCCTGCAGCTGGATGAGTCCATGCTCACCGGTGAACCTTACGCCGCGACGAAGCACACGGCGGCATTGCCGGCCGACACCGCGGACGCGGACAAAACCAATACCGCCTTCAGCGGAACGTTCGTCGGCAGTGGGCGGGGCAGCGGCGTTGTTATCGCGACCGGCGCCAATACCGCTTTGGGGGAAATCAACGCGCTTGTCCAGGGCCCGCAGGGCAAAACCCCGTTACAGCTCCTCACCCACAGTCTGGAGCGGAAAATCGGGCTGGTGGTGCTCGCCGCCTTGGTCTTTGTTTTCATCGCCGGACTGGTCCTGGGCAACGATGTGTCCACGATGTTCCGTACCTCGGTTGGCCTCGCGGTCGCGACCATCCCCGAATCGCTGCCCATCGTTCTGACGGTCGCCCTGAGCCTTGGCGTCTCGCGGATGGCCAAGCGCAACGCCATCATCCGGACCCTGCCGGCGGTCGAAACCCTCGGTTCCACCACCGTCATTGGCTCCGACAAAACCGGAACCCTCACCGAGAACCGGCTGACGGTGGAGCGGATCTGGACCACAGGCGGGCTGCTGGAACTTTCCGTAGGAACAACGGCCGTCCCGGAAACCGCAGCAGGCGAGGATGCGAAGAGCACACCGGCTGACCCGTCACTGGTCCGAGCCGTCCTGCGGGCTGGTGCGCTGACCAACGAAGCGACCCTCTCGGCCGAAGAAGAAAACCTGGACTACTCAGGCGACGCCGTCGACGCCGCCATGGCCAAGACAGCCGTGGCCCGGGGTGCCATCAGCGAACCGGAACGCAGCGCCGAGTCCCTGGCCCACCAGCCATACGAACCGCACCTGCGCTACTCGCAGACGGTCCACCAGGACGCGGCCGGGCGCCGGACCCTTTACGTCAAAGGTTCCCCTGAAGCGGTGTTGGCCGCCGCGGACAAGATGGCGTGGCCGCACGGCCTGGGACCGCTGGAAGGGGCACTGGTCCATGCGGCGAATGAGGAGATGGGCCGGGACGGGCTGCGGGTCATTGCCACGGGGTCACGCGAACTGGCCGACGGCGAGGAGCTCAGCGTCCCGCTGCCCCCACCGTCGGGCCTGACTTTCCTAGGCATGGAGGGCATGACCGATCCGCCGCGCGGCGGGGTCGCTGCCGCGATCGCGGCGTGCCGGCGGGCTGGTATTAAGGTCATGATGATCACCGGCGACCACCCCGTGACGGCCATGGCCATCGCCGGCCGGCTGGGTCTGGCTGTCGACAAGAAGGCGCTGACCGGGACCGAAATGGCGGAGCTCGACGACCACATGCTCGCGGCCCGTCTCGAACAGGTCGGCGTCGCCGCACGCGTCTCCCCGGTGGACAAGCTCCGGATCGTGCACGCCCTGCAGCGCTCGGGCAACGTCGTCGCCGTGACGGGCGACGGCGTCAACGATGCCCCGGCACTTAAGGCCGCGGCCATCGGCGTTGCCATGGGACGGTCGGGGACCGACGTCGCCCGCGAGGCTGCCGACGTCGTCCTGACGGACGATAATTTCGTCACCATCGTGCATGCAGTCGAGGAGGGACGCGTCATTTTCGCGGCCATCCGGAAGACCACTTTCTTCCTGCTCTCCACCGGCACCGCCGCCCTGGTGGCGGTGACGTTGAGCGTCTTTGCCGGGACCCCGCTGCTGTTCCTGCCGGTCCAGATGCTGTGGATGAATGTCGTCACCAACGGGGTCCAGGACGTTGCGCTGGCGTTTGAACCCGCCGAAGGTGATGAATTGTCCAGGCCGCCGCGGCCGCCCGCCGAAGGTTTGCTCTCGCGCACACTGTGGTTCCGGGCCGGGATTACCGGGGCCTGGATGTCACTGGCGGTGATCCTGGCCTTCATTGTGGAGCTGAACGCCGGCTCGTCCGAAACCCATGCGCGGACACTCGCGCTGACCATGTTCGTGATGCTCAGCTTCTTCCAGGTGTTCAGCTCGCGGGCCGAGACCAAGTCCCTGTTCCAGCTGAGGCTGTTGGCCAACAAACCGCTGCTTTACACCTCACTCGCGGCGCTGGCGCTGCATTGGGCCGTGATGACCTGGCCGGTCTCCGCCGGAATACTGGAACTCACGCCGTTGACCGGCGGGGAATGGTTGCTGTGCGCCGCCGTGGGGTCCACTGTCCTGATCATCGTCGAGGCAGAGAAGTTCGTCCGGCGCTGGTCACACCGAAATGACGGCCCGGACTGAACGGGCGGAGTGAACGGTGCTGTGGGCGAGTGTATCCATATCAACATGTGATCAATGTAGACAAACTAAGTCTTGGACCCGGTGAATGATGTGAGGCTAATCTCATTCGTACGCAGCCTGCGTGATCCGGCTAACAGGAAAGTTGTGGATCCCACGATGAAAAACCGAGTCCAAACAACGGGGCAGGAAGAACGTCTCCCCGTGGCTTCCGAAGAAGCCACCAGCCGCGCCGTCGGCGAACGACCTACGCCCATTATGGATCGCAAGGTCACGATTGCCAGCCTCGGGGTACTGGCCGTCTTTGTGCTCGCCACCCTGGTCTTCCCCAAGCAGTCGTCCGACGCAATCAACGAGGGCTTCGCCTTCTCCGCCAAGTGGGTCGGCATCTACTGGCAAGCACTGTTGCTGGCAACCTTCCTGTGCTCCATTGCGCTGGCGTTGACCCCTTACGCGAAGGCCCGGCTTGGGGGACCCGTTTCCCCGGACTACGGTCGCTTCAAGTGGGTTGCCATGATTATGTGCACCCTCCTCGCGGGCGGCGGAGTCTTCTGGGCCGCCGCGGAGCCGATTTCACACTACATCTCCAGTCCGCCGTATTTCGGTGAGCCCAGTGGCGATCCGACCGACGCAGCAAATATCGCGCTGGGGCAGACTTTCGTGCACTGGGGCTTCCTGGCTTGGGCCATTTTGGGTTCGCTCGGTGCCATCGTCATGACCCACGCCGTATCCAAGGGCATGCCGTTGCGGCCGCGCACGCTGCTCTACCCCGTCATGGGGCGCAAGGTGCTCAAAAGCTGGATCGGCACCGTGGCCGACGTAGTGTGCATCATTGCCGTGGTGGCCGGTACTGTCGGTCCGATCGGTTTCCTGGGACTCCAGGTCTCATACGGACTTTCGCGGCTGTTCGGGGTTCCCAACAACTACGGCACGCAGCTGATCGTCATCGCGGTGCTCACCGGCCTGGCTGCCCTCTCGGTCTCCTCCGGCCTGAGCAAAGGCATCCAGCTGATGAGCCGCCTCAATGTCTGGCTGGCACTGGGCCTCATGGCCGCCGTGTTGGTACTGGGCTCGGCCGCCTACATCTTCAAGTCCTTCGTCGGCGGTTTCGGCGTGTACCTGCAGAACTTCGTGGGCACCTCGCTTTATCAGGCGGACCAGGGGTGGGTCTCGGGCTGGACGGTCTTCTTCTTCGCCTGGTTCCTGGGCTATGCACCACTGATGGCCATCTTCGTGGCCACCATTTCCCGCGGCCGCACAGTGCGTGAACTCATCCTGTTTACGGCGGTCCTGCCACCGATCGTCACTTGCTTCTGGTTCACTGTCCTCGGTGGCACCGGCATTATGTTCGAGCAGCAGAATCCTGGTTCCATTTCCGGGCCGCTGGCCAGCGACGGCCTGCCGGCCGTGGTGATGACCATTGCCGAGCAGTTGCCCTTCTCTGGAATTATTGCGACGGCGTTCCTGGTCCTGACCATCATGTTTGTGGCCACCACGGCGGACTCCATGTCCTTCAGCATTGCCCAATCGTGCACCATTGAGGGCGAGCCATCGACGAAGCTGCGCGCCGCCTGGGCTGTGACCATGGGCGTGGCAGCCGCGGTGCTGATCTCCATTGGCGACGGCGGGATCAGCGCGCTGCAATCCTTCATCGTCATCACCGCAGTTCCCGTGGGCTTCATCATCCTGCCGTCCTTGTTCGCGGCCCCGGTGTTCGTCCGACGCATGGCACTGGAGCAGGGAGTCCTTGACCGGCAGCCACGTGGGGTGCGGCCCTAACTGCGAAACCCGATACGACCTTTCCTGAAGAGCCTGCGATGGGCCCTCGGCATCATGCCGGGGGCCCTTTCGCCTGCCGCCGTCCTGCCGTGTGGCGATCTGCCGTGTGGTGGTCTTACACACCACCGGCTTCCATGAACCGTTCCACAAGCGCCGAATCCTGTCGGCCCTCGGCGCAAATCAGCGATACCCGTGAATAGGCCGCCTCATCGGACAGGTTCAGATAGGCCACACCGGGGATCTGCAGCGCACGCAGCGACTCCGGGACAATGGCGATTCCAGTGCGGGCCGCCACGAGGCCCAGGATGGTGGGGAACTGGATGGCTTCCTGGGCGACCCGGATGTGAAACCCCGCCTGGATGCACAGGGCGGAAATCAGGTCGTAAAGCCGCGAGACCTGATGGCGCGGGAAAACCACGAAATCCTGCCCTGCGAGGTCCTTCAATGGGACGCTGGTCCGCTCGGCCAGGGGATGGGATTGCGGCACCGCAACGATCAACGGTTCACGTCTCAGTGCGGTGACGTGAATTCCTTCGATGGGCTCGATTTCCCGAACGATTCCGACATCCAGTTGGCCCTCCAACACCGCCTGAATTTGCCGTTCGGTGGTGTTTTCCTGGAGCTGGAACTGCACCTGCGGCCACTGCTCATGCAAGCGGTTGACCATTCCCGGCAACAGGAAGAGGGCAGCGGAGCTGACAAATCCAACCCGGAGGAGCCCCGTACTGCCACGGGTGGCCAATTCCACTTGGCTTTCTGCGCGCTCCGCTTCTGAGATGACCCGGCGGGCTGCCTCGAGGAGCACGCGGCCCGTATCGGTGATCTCCACCGATCGGGTAGTGCGGACGAAGAGCTGGGTTTTCAGGTTTCTTTCCAGGCGTTGGATCTGCTGGCTCAGCGCCGGTTGGGCGATGTGAAGGCGGGCGGCTGCACGGTTGAAGTGCATTTCTTCGGCGACTGCGATGAAGTAGCGAAGCTGTCTCAGTTCCATAAACACTAAGTGTCTCTACTTATGAATCAATAGGCAATAAATACTTCTCTATGATAAGCGGCCGACGTATCGTGGATCACAGAGTCGACACACCGCAGCACACCGCAGCTAGAAGGCAGGAACCCCACCGTGAACACCACAACCACCCAAACGCTAGAACTCAAGCAGCTCATCAACGGCCAGTGGGACAGCGCAACCGGAGCCGAAGCCCACAGCGTCAACCCCGCCGACCCCGAAGAATTGGTTGCCCGCTACGCCACAGCCACCCCGCAAACGCTGGAAGCAGCCATCGCCGCCGGCCGTGCCGCGCTGGCCGGCTGGGACCGGGTGGGAATCCTGGGCCGCGGACGCGTGCTGCGGCGTGCTGCGCAGCTCCTGGAGGAGCGCGGCGAAGACATTGCTGTGCTGATGACTCGCGAACAGGGCAAGACCCTGGCCGACTCCCGCGGCGAAGTCGGTGCCACCGTGGAGACCCTGTACTACCAGGCCGGCTCGGCCCGCCGCGCCGACGGCGTCACCTACCCGTCGGGCAATGCCGATGAATTGGTCCGTACCATCCGCCGCCCGGTGGGCGTGGTCGGGGTCATCACCCCCTGGAATTTCCCGCTCCAGATTCCGGCCTGGAAGATCGCACCGGCGCTCCTGTGGGGCAACACAGTCGTCTGGAAGCCGGCCAGCGATACCCCCGCCGTCGCCCTGGCCTTCGCCGAGATCCTCGTTGAGGCCGGCGTTCCCGCCGGTGTCCTTAACCTGGTCCTGGGCCCGGGCTCCCTGGGTTCGCGCCTGGTCGAACACGAGGGCATCGCCGCGGTGACCTTCACGGGTTCCGTTCCGGTGGGCCACCAGATCCGCGAACGTGTGGTGCTCCGTGGTGCGAAGCTGCAGATGGAACTTGGCGGGCACAATGCCGCCATAGTTATGCCGGATGCTGATGTTGCCAGTGCGGCGGCCGCCATAGTCGCGGCAGCCATGAGCAGCACCGGCCAGAAGTGCACTGCCACCCGCCGAATTATCGCCGTCGGAGATGTCCACGACCGTCTGGTCGAGGCTCTGGTACCGCTGGTTAAAGCGCTGGTCTCAGGCCCGGGAACCGAGGCAACATCCGACATGGGCCCGGTGGTCTCAGACCGTGCCCGACGCGACATTGAAGACGCGCTGTCCCAGGCCCAGGCCGAAGGTGCAACGGTGTTGGCCCAAGGTTCAAAGTCGGACGCTCCGGGGCACTACGTCCTGCCCACGCTGCTCGCCGGAACCGACGCCTTGACCATTACCCACGAAGAAGTGTTCGGCCCGATCGTGACGCTGATGCGCGTTGAGGACCTCGACGAGGCCATCACCTTGGCCAATGCCACCGAGTTCGGCTTGACCGCATCGGTCTTCACCAGCGACGAGCACGCAATCCGCCGCTGCCTCAACGAGGTGGTTGCCGGTTTGATCAAGGTCAACGCACCGTCCACCGGTTCCGAGGTCCATGCGCCGTTTGGCGGTCTTCGCGATTCCTCCTTCCCGGCCCCGCGCGAACAAAACAGCGATGTTGCTGCGGACTTCTTCACAGAAACCAAGACCGCCTACGTACGCGTCGCACCGCAGGGACGTGCCTCGTGAGCGCGCCTGCCCTGACCAAAGGCAGTGAGATGACCACGGAATCTGTGTTGCGTCCCTCAAACACCGTGATGGATCCGGTGGACATGGGCGGTGCCCGGGCCTCCCGGCACAGCTTCATTCGTTCGATGATTCGCCGCGCTGTGCGTGCCGGCTGGAAGATCGAACGCACCTACTTTGATGTCGACGCCCAAGGCCGCGGCGACGCAATCTATGAGGTCCGTGCGGAATCCCACCTGTGGAGCTTTGTGGCATTCTCTCAACGACTGAGCGAGTCAGAGCGTACCGACCGGGTGATCGCGAAGGCGTGGGACATCACCGCTGCTCTGGTCGAAGGAAGCGTGGATGCGGATCGCCTGGCCCGGATGCGGGCCCAGGTGCCGCTGCAGGAAGCCGGCCGCGCCGAGCAAGGATCCCTGATCTGGACCCGCGCCAACCGCAGTGAACGATTTTTTGAATACGTCGCGGACCGCTTGGCCGACGGAGAGCAGCCCGAGAGCGAAAAGTTTGGCGGCTCTCCCTACATCATTCGCAGCACGGCGTTCTACAGCAACGGAAAATGCGGACTGGCCGACTACGAAGGTTTCGAGGATGGCCACCCTTTGGCGGTTCCCTACCGGGCACACATGGTCACCGCCTGGCTCATGCGTGAATTCAGCTACGACCTGGTGGAGGCCTGCGCCGCAGCCCGCAACCCCCGGGCCGCGAGGCTCAGCGGGCCCTGGCGCCGCTACCTGGGCATGGGCAACGCCACCGGATTGGGCATGGTGCCCTATGCCATCAACCACCCCGAGGTCATCAACTCCTGGGCGCTGCTGCGCGAGATCCCTTTGGCTTCGGTCATCGCCCGCACCGTTGCACCCACAGAGGCAACAGTGCAGCGCGTCATGGATCTACTGCGCGAGTCAATCGACTATTTGGCCGAGCAGGCAGACATTCAGAGCGCGCCCTTCGCGGCAGGCCCCGAGTTGGCTGTACAGCTCGAAGAACTACTGGGTGAGCTGCGGTCGTGGGCCACGACAGGGCGCTTCACGGGGAAAGAAACCAGCCACATCTGGAAAGAACTGCATGACGCGGCGGCCCTGCGCGGACCGGGTTGCCGGGGCATGGTGGCCTCCGTACTCACCGAACTCAGCGACGATCTGGATGAAAAAGTCGAAGCGCTGCTCCGCTGCGATGAGTCCCGCCGCATCGCCCCGGGTGACACCTGCGCCCGCCTGGCCCGGGGAATCGATGACGAATACTCCTGGACCGGGGCGTTCGACTTCTCCACTCCGACGGCGCAGCAGCACTTCTGGTTCTCCTCGGTGGACAACGAGGAGCCCCGGCGCGCCCGGCTGGGAGCGGACCCGGGCGAAAATGTTCAACACCCCGTGGATATTGCCCGGGCCGTGGCGAAACTGCGCGCGGACTTGGCCGGTACTGATGAAGCGATGAGCGTGGGCGAGTTCCTGCTGTCCCATCCCTGGCATCGTGCGACCGTGGCCCGTGTGCAGAACGTCGGCAAGCTGACCTATGGTGAGGTGCGGGACAACCTGTTGGATGCCGAATTCCTGCCGCTGAATCTCCAGCGATTCCAGCTCGCGGTCTACGGCATGGAGAATTACACCCCGCAGTCCACCGACTGGCTGCGCGTGACCCTGATGGCTGGGGCGCCGCGCATCGCGGACCTGGCGTCCGGGGATGCCGATGATTCGTGGATGTTCACCCGCCGGCCCCGGGAGGCGGCAGATCATGTCTAACTTCCAGGGTCCGGCCACTGTCGTCGACGGGCCACAAATCGAGACGGTCCAGAGCCATTCGGCGTTGGACCCGGGGAACCGGCAGGACGCCGCTGGCCTTCATGCCACGGCCACCATCGTCGACGGTCTGCAAATCAACAATTGGGACCGAGGCGTCCTGGAGGAACTACGCGCCGGCGGTATCAGCGGAGTCAACGCCACCTGCGCGGTCTGGGAGGGCCCGGCCGATACCCTCAAGGCCATCGGGGACTGGTATCAGCTCGCTGTACAGAATCCCGACCTGATGGTGCTGGCCCGGAATAGCCAGGATATTCGCCAGGCCAAACTGGATGAGCGCGTCGCGGTGCTGCTGGGATTCCAGAACACGAGCTCCTTCGGGGATGACTTCCGCTTGGTGGAGGTCTTCCACAGGCTGGGAGTGAAGGTCGCCCAACTGACCTACAACATCCAAAACCTGGTCGGCGGAGCCTGCTATGAGCCCGAGGATTCCGGGCTGACCCGGTTCGGTCGGACCATCGTGTCGGAAATGAACCGCGTGGGCATGCTCATCGACCTCTCACATGTGGGCAACCGGACCTCCCTGGACGCGGTGGAGGCTTCGATTGCCCCGGTGGCCATCACCCACTCAAACCCCACCTGGTTTGTGGAGAATCCGCGCAACAAGCCCGACGAAGTCATCCGTGCGGTTACCGATAAGGGCGGCATGCTGGGTTGCTGCCTTTACCCGCTTGTCATTGGCGGGAAGAAAACGACCCTGGACCAGTTCTGCCAGATGATCGCCCGCCTCGTTGATGAGCTGGGACCCGAGCGGATTGGTTTGGGCAGTGACTGCACGCGCAACTGGGACGAGAACTATGTTGGCTGGTTGCGCAATGGCCGCTGGCAGCCCCCGGGGGACAACAAGCCCTCTTGGCCCGAATGGCCCGAGTGGTTTGTCGGACCCGAGGATTTCCCCCGCTTGACCGATGGGCTGGTCAAGGTGGGACTCGACGAAAAAACCATCCGCGGCGTGCTTGGTGAGAACTGGCTGCGCCTCTTCGACGATGTTTTCCCCGGAAGGAAGATCTGATGACCGTTATCACCGAGAAAGTAGCAACCATGGAAACCAGCGGTTCGGCGCCCGTGGTGCGTCTGGCTATGCGGGAAGTGCGTGAGGCCGCATACCGCGCACTGATGGCCCGCGGAGCAAGCAATGCCGAGGCACAGGCAGCAGCCCGGCAGGTCCTTTTCGCCGAGGTGCACCATGGCACCGGATTGGCGACCCTGGCCTCATGGCTGCGGGAGGCATCGTGGGCGTTGGATGCGTTGACGTACATCCGCTCGACGACTCCCGCCGGGCAGAGCTTCGCGGTGGACTCCGGTTCACGCTGCGATGCGCTGGTGCACGGGGTATTGCTGGTTGATGTGGCCAGCACCGGAGTCGGCAGCGAGGTGTTGTGCAACGGCGTCGAACACGATTCGCATCTGCTTGACGAGGCTCTGCTGAATGCCGCCGCGAGCTCAGGCTTCACGGTGGTGCACCGCAGCGCCGGCGATGCGAACCGCACCACGTTCGCCACGCCCGCCGGAGACCTGGGCACTGGTTTCAGCGCGGAGGGCCAAGCCGCACCGCATGATGCCCCTGCGGCGGGACACGGTTCGCGCTTCTATACGGCCGATACCGCCCCTGAGGGGACCTTCGTCGTATCGACAACGGCCGAACGGGACCTGAAACGGGCCGAGACCGCCCATGCCGGAATACTCGTCAACGCCGAAACCTGGGCCGAAATCCGCACCGTGGCGGCCGGCTACCTGGTGGCTGACGCATGAGCGGGATCCAGCGTCGTTGGCACGAAGACGGAAAACCGCGCCCCTACACGGCATCGGCGACGTTTGGAGGAGTCGTCTGGGCCTGTGGGCAGGTTCCGACCAGGGCAGACGGTTCCACCCCGGAATCGCTGCGCGATCAGGTAAACGTGGTGTTCGATAACCTGGAGAAGGTCCTGGCCGATGCCGGAGCCGACCTGTCGAGCATTCTGAAGATCACTGTGTTCCTTGCAAATCTGGACGAATTCGACGAGTACAACAGTGCCTACCTGGCACGTTTCGGTGATCTTACGCTCCCGCCCCGCACCACAGTTGAGGTTGCACGGTTCCGCGGAGAAAAGCGCATTGAGATGGATGCCGTCGCGGCAACGAAGTAAAACCGCCTCCCACAATGCGGCGTCGTGAAGCGGGTGTTCGCTAGTGTTTGCCCCTCCTGCCTGACCTGCGAGTAGAACCGCAGGTCAGGCAGGAGCTGTCTGGCAGGCGCAGCGGGCGCACCGTGTACCCGGCGTGGTTCCGTACCGGCGGGGGCCAGTGGGCAGGTCAGTCCTTCTCGGGCTTCGCGGCGCGCTGGGGGCCGTCCTTGCCGTAGTCGCCTTCGGCGTACTGGCCGATTTCGGACTCCGGTGACCGGCCGGGCGCAGCTCCGGCCTCGCCGTAATCGGCTTCCACGAAGCGGCCTGCCTCCTCCGCATCATCGCCGGTTGGATTCTTCACGCCGCCCTCGCTGCCGGCCTCGCCATAGCTGCCTTCGGTGTACTGTCCTTCTTCATCCTCGGCGTGACGTCCACTCTTGCTTCCGGCCGCGCCGTAGCGGCCCTCGGTGTACCGGCCCTTGATCTCGGGATCTTCGTGCTGGTCCGCGGCGTCCCGGTCCTCGGGGCTTCCTGATGGCTTGCTGTTTTCCTTCATGGCCTTGCCTTCCGCACGGTGGAGTGGCCTGTGCCTGGCCGGCATCCCTGCCGGTCCCGGCACTGCTGAGTTTGGCACTGCTGAGTTTGGCACTGCTGGGTTTGGCACTGGTAAGTCACGTGACGGCTTCAGTCTAGTGACGCCCGCGGGACCGCAACAGGGGCGGGCGGCCTGCAATAACGCGTCGCAGTGCCGGTGCCTCCCGGGACGGATTTTGCCGGGCGGGGCACTCTGCCAGGATTTCTGCAGGGCTTAGGCGTGTCCGCCGCGCAGCGGAGCAGTGGCGAATTCCCTCATGCCGTCGTCAAAGCCCACCAAGGGCGCCCAGCCGAGTTCGGACTTGATCAGTTCCGAGGAGGCCGTGACATGCCGGACGTCGCCGAGTCGATACTCGCCGGTTACCGCGGGAATCGGGCCTCCGCTGTGGGCGCTCAACGCGGCGGCGACCTCGCCGATGGTATGAACCTCGTTGGCGCCGACGTTGTAGGCGCGGAATCCCGCCTGGCGCGTGCCGGCGAGTGCTTCCGCTGCGGCAATATTTGCCGCAGCCACGTCGCGGACGTGGATGAAGCTCCGCCGTTGGGCACCGTCCTCGAAAACCTGCGGGGCGTACCCGCGGGCCAGCGCCGACCGGAACAGTGATGCCACTCCGGCGTACGGGGTGTCCCGCGGCATCCGGGGACCGTACACGTTGTGGTACCGCAGCGCGATGGCCGTGCCTCCAGTGCTCCGCACCCAGGACGAGGTGAGATGCTCCTGGCTCAGCTTCGAGGCCGCATAGACGTTCCGCGGATCCAGAGGGGCATCCTCGGTGGTCATCGCAGGGATCAGGACGGTACCCGTGTCCGGGTTACGGGGATCAAAAATCCCGGCCCGCAGGTCGGCTTCGGCACGGGGCCCGGGCCGGACCGGAAGCCCGGTTTCCGGATCCAGGTAGGCGCCCTCGCCGTAGACAACCATCGAGGAGGCCAAGACGAGCCGGGAAATGCCGCTGCGTTCCATTCCGGCCAGCAGGACGGCGGTGGCGTAGTCGTTGTTGCGGATGTAGTCGGGCGCGTCGGCGAAGCTGACCCCGAGTCCGACCTTCGCGCTCTGGTGGCACACGGTGTCGACCCCGGACAGGGCGGCGCTCACCGCACCGGCATCCGCCACATCGCCGGTCATCAGCTCAACGCGCGGGTCAAGGGCCGGGGGACCCGGGTGCAGGCCCGGGTCCAAGGAATCCAGTACCCGCACGGACCAGCCCCGGGCCAGCGCGGCGTCGACAATGTGGGACCCAATGAAGCCGGCACCGCCGGTGACAAGGAGCCTCATTCGGCCGCCGCCCGGCGGCCGGAGACCGGCAGTGCCATGATGCCGGTCACGGCCGCGGGGTCCATTAGCGGCCGTGGCGCGTAGTCATCGCCGATCGCGGCAATTGTCGCTTCCAACACGGCGAGGATATTGGGCTGGGCGTGCTTGATGCGGGCGAACACGGCTTCGGCGGTGACCGGCTCCGAGCCGTCGTGGCCGGTGTCTGAATCGGTGACGAACGCCAGGTTGGCGAAGCCCATGTTGAGTTCGGCCGCCAGGACCGGTTCCGGGTACTGCGTCATGCTGATGATGTCCGCGCCGCCGCTGACATACCAGGCCGATTCGGCCTTGGTGGAAAACCGCGGCCCATTGACCACCACCACGGTTCCCTTCGCCACGTACGGCAGGTGCCGGTCCGCGAGCGCCGCGGCCAGCAGCGTGCGCAGGACCGGACAGAACGGTTCCGACGCCGGCAGGTGCCGGACACCGGCGGTGGTGCCGTCAAAAAACGTGTCGGTCCGCCCCCAGGTGCGGTCGATCAGCTGGTCCGTGACCACGAATGTCTCCGGCCCGTAGCCGACCCGCAGCCCGCCGACGGCGGAGGAGGACAGGACCGCCTCGACGCCGAGGCTCTTGAGCGCCCACAGGTTGGCCCGGTAGTTGATCTTTTGCGGCGGCACCGAGTGTCCCGTGCCGTGGCGTGGAAGGAAGGCAACGTCCCGGCCGGCGAGCTCCGCCAGCGTCACCGGGGCCGACGTCGGCCCGTAGGGAGTCTCAACGGTGTGGCTCGCCTTGATGGCCGCGCCGGGAAGCCGGTACGTCCCGGACCCTCCGATGATGCCGATGCGTGCGTGTGCCCTGCCGGGAGTTGATATTTCCATGGGGCAATCCTGCCATTCGGGTAAGCCGCCGGGTGAGAGCGGGGTGGGTTCAGTACGAATCGGGTGCGTTCTTCAGGGTGTCGCCGGCGAGAGCAGAGCAGGCGGTCTGGCGGATTTCTCTGCGGCGGCGCAGCCAGGCTCCGGCGGCGACGGCGGCCGCGGCCACCAGCAGGACGCCCTGGTTGATCATGGCGGCCTGGGGTTCCTCCTTGGGGACCATATAGATGATGTCCAGGGCCAGAATGATGCCAACGTATTCCCACCGCCGGCTGAGGACGATGAAGGGCAGCAGCATCAGCGCGTACCAGGGGTAGTTGGGGCTGACAATCAGCAGCGTCAGCCCGATCATCACGGTTTGTTGGTCCCAGACATTGTCGTTCCCGGTGCGGAGCAGCACGGCAAGCGCGACGACGGCCAGCGCCGCCGCGGACAGCACCGGCGGCCACTGTCCGTTGGAGACCAGCTGCGCGAGTCCGAAGCGGATGCCCTCCCGTTCGCTGTAGCCTTCCTCCTTGAGGTAGCCGGGCAGGAATCCGAGGACCCCGGCCCCGGCGACTGCAAGGTAAGGGACATAAAGCAGCACGAAGGTTCCGGACGCAGCCGCGATGAACCGGACCGGGCGGTGGAACAGCAGTGCCGGGGCGGCAATGACCGGGATGAGTTTGGTGGCGACCGCAGCGCCGAACGAGACGCCGGAACGCAGCGGCCGTCCGCCCACGATCAGCATCCCGGCAGCCAGGATCAAGGCGCCGCCGAGCAGATCAACGTGCGCGTTGTTCACCCCTTCCAGCTGCAGGAACGGGCTCCACCCCCATACCGCCGCCAGTTGCAGCGGTTGGCCGCGCCGCGCCAGCAGGCGCAGCAGCATCACCGTGACGGCCGCACCAAGCAGCAGCCCTGCGAGCTGGAACGGCAGGTAGCCCACGCTGTCCGGGACTCCGGCCCGGACAGCGAAGAAGTACAGTTCTGCCGTCGGCGGGTAAATGGTGGGCACATGGGGGCGGTTGATTGCCGTGCAGAGCGGCTCATTGGAAGGGAAGTTGTAGGCGGCCACCGAGTCGGTCCCGAACAGGCCCGGGGAGCAGACCGGCGTCCCACCGGCTGTGGTGGAGCCGGGCAGGAAGAGCCATTCCGGCCGGAGTTCCTTGAGTGTCTCATCGATCGGGACATGCGAATACGGTGAGATTCCGGCCTTTTGGACGATGCCGTCCCAGGCATACCGGGCCGAGTCGTTGCTGGTCCGCGGCGGTGCGCTCAGGGCGATCAGGCCCAGTGCCACGGTCCCGGCGATGATGACGGCGCCCAGCCGGCGGCGCGGTACACGCCGCAGGAGCGGGACGGCCGCCAACAGGACCAACCAGGACAGGAACGTGCCGACGACCGGGGCTGCGGGATACGGATTACCAGGGAGGACCATCCACCACAGCAGCCCGGCGAGAAGGACGAAGAGCAGGGCCACGCCCGGATAGGCCCGCCGGCGGGATTCGGCGTAGCGGTTCGGTTCCGGGGTGCTGGCAGTCATCCTATTGATCCTGCCTTATTACGGCGTCCCGTAATGCACCTGGGCCGGGGTTTCCGTGAATCGTAAGGACTGGCGGCGGTCCACTGGGCGGATTGGTGGTGTGATCGAAGTATGCAACAGCTCACCAACGCCTTGGCTGCCAGATTCGCGTCGCCGACGCGAAGTACCCGCCTCACCGTTGTCCTGGGACGCTGGCTCGGGGTGAGCTTCGTGGTCTGCTTCCTTACCGGTGTTTTCAGCCACAACCTGCAGGAACAGCCCTCGTGGATGCTCTATCCGACGTCGCCGGCCTGGATTTACCAGCTGACGCAGGGTCTGCACGTCACGGCCGGTATCGCCGCCATCCCGCTCCTGCTGGCCAAACTCTGGTCCGTCTACCCGGAACTGCTGAAGTGGCCGCCCATCAAGTCCGTCGGGCACGCCCTTGAACGGGGTTCCATCGCCTTATTCCTTGGATCCTCATTCGTGCAGCTGCTAACCGGTCTGGTCAATACCTATAAGTGGTATCCGTGGCCGTTTCCGTTCCGTGAAACGCATTACTGGTTGGCCTGGGTCATTATCGGCTCGCTCGTCCTGCATATTGGCTTGAAGCTCCCGTCGATTATGGCGCACTGGCGGTCCCGCCCGGTCCGGACGACTGCTGACACTGCGCCGGGACGGTGGTCACGCAGGGCCTTCCTGGCCGGCGTCGGCACCGGCACCGGCGTCCTCGTGCTGACCACTGCGGGGCAGTCCTTCGCCTGGCTGGATCCGCTGAACCTTTTCGCCCCCCGCAAGAAGGGGACCGGGCCGCAGTCTGTCCCCGTGAACCGGACCGCCGCCGAGGCCCAGGTGGTGACCGCAGCGCGGGCCGCGGACTGGAAACTCACCCTGACCCATCAGGGCAGCAGCCGTTCGTTCTCGCTGGCCGAACTGGCCGCCTTGCCACAACACGAGTATGAGCTTCCCATCGCATGTGTCGAGGGCTGGAGTCAAACCGCGCGCTGGCGCGGCGTGCGCGTCCTGGACCTGCTCGCCGCCGTGGGCGCGCCGGCGTCGTCCCTGCTGAAATTTACCAGCCTCGAACCCGAAGGAGCGTACCGGATCATGACTATGCCGCCCGCCTACGCGCGTGACGGACAAACCCTCGTGGCCCTGGAGCTCAACGGCGAGGCGCTGGACCTGGACCACGGGTACCCGGCCCGCGTGATCGCACCCGGCCGGCCCGGCGTGCTGCAAACCAAGTGGCTGCAGACGATGGAGGTCCTGTGAATATCCCGAAAACCCGCGCAACCGCACGGCAGGTGCGCACCGTGCGGGGAACGCGGATTGGCCTGGCGGTGGCCGGCGCTGCGCTGATCGGTTACGGACTGCTGGGCCTTCCAACCCAGCTCGGACCGGAGCAGACGCTCGGGCTGCTTATCTGGATGGCTGCCGGCGTGCTGCTCCACGACGGCGTCCTCGTCCCGCTTGCCACGCTTTCCGGAGCAGGGCTGACCCGGGTGGGGTCACGGCTGCGTCCGGCCTCGGCTGCGGTGCTGCGCGGGGGACTCCTGACCGGAACCGTCGTGACGGGGATCGCGGTGCTGCTGCTCAAAGCCCAGTCCGAAGCCCGGAATACCAGCGTCCTGGAGGCCAACTACGCCGCGAACCTGCTCTGGTTCTGGGCCGTCCTGACGGCCGTGGCGACCGTCATCATCGTCGTGCTGGAACGGCGCTACCGGAGCGGACCAACTGGCACGAGTCTTGGTGCATGACTCTCGGTGCATGACTTCGACGTTGGACCGTTGCTCTGTCAATGGACCTGGGCAGGGGGTCTCAACCTTGCCGGGTGAGCTCTTCCGTCATCCGCTCGGGAAGCTTCCGTTGCAGCACATTGCTCCACCCGAGCAGAACGGCGAATAGGAGGAAGGTCGTCGCGTAGTAGATGACTGTTCCTGTGGGGCCGAAGGGAATACCGAGGATGAAACCGAAAATGAGCTTCACGCCGAGCAGGCCGATCAGCGTGCCGGCGGCCAGCAAGCCGATCTTGCATCCGGGAGAGACGGTGGTGCCAAACGGGAAGCACGCCAAGCCGGTTGAGCACAGAGTAGACCGTGCCTCCGCCGAAGACCAACCCCGGGGTGGCTAGTGGATCCAAGGCGTCAGGGAGGCCAGGGTCGGTTCCGCCGACGCCCCGGCCGAGTAGTGTGAGATACACAAGATACACAAGATACACAAGATTCACAGACATTCACAGGAGCAAATGTGGGGAACCCTTTTCGGCCGACCGCGGGAGCTACTCCACCTGACCTCATCGGTCGCGGGGGAGTCCTGGACGAGTTCGCCTACGGATTGCGTATCGGATCAGGTGCACCGGGACTACTGTCCATCTTCACCGGTGCCAGAGGCATCGGCAAGACCGTCATGCTCGGTGCCGCGGAGGACCTGGCCATGACCAGTGGCTGGGCTGTGGTGTCCGAAACAGCCACCGGGGGATTTGTCGGACGGATTGGCGAGTCGATGCGACTGCTCACAAGTAATCTGGGGGACGGGCCCACGGGCCGCAGGATCACGGCGGTGGCCGTGGCCGGATTCTCCGTCACCACCCAGCTGGCACCTGAAGCGCAGGTGGACTGGAGGACCAGGGGAGCAGAACTGCTGCGGTTGTTGGCGGAACGTGGAACCGGGCTGGTGATCACCGTGGACGAAATCCATGCAGCAGATCGGGCCGAGTTGTCCCGGCTCGCCGCAGACGTCCAGCACTTCATTCGTGAAGGCCTCCCGATTGGCCTTATTTTCGCTGGACTGCCGGCCGCGGTGTCCGACCTGCTCAACGAGGGCGTGGCAACGTTTCTCCGGCGGGCCGATCGCATTGATCTCCACGCGGCGTCCATCTCTGAAGTGGAGCGTTCATTCGCCGAAACGTTCGCTGACGCCGGCATCACTATCAGCGCAGGACACACCAGGGAGGCAGCCGAGGCCACGGGCGGGTATCCGTTCCTGATTCAACTGGTGGGCTACTTCCTGTGGCAGGAGGCAGAACAGGCTTCTAACACCCTCGACGCCAGCGCAGTGGTCCGGGCCGTGAGCGCCGCCCGACGCCGGAACGAACGTGTTGTTATCGAAGCGGCACTGTCGACGACGTCCGGCAGGGACAGGGATTTCCTGCGGGCGATGGTGGAAGACAGCGGCCCGTCGTCGACGATGAATATCGGAACCCGCACGCGGATGCGGCCGAACGCCGTCGGGAATTACCGCACGCGCCTGATCGACGCGGGACTCATCGAATCAACCGGCTATGGAGTCGTGGACTTCGCTATCCCGGGACTCCGCGAATACTTGGACTCCCACCCATCGAAGCGCTAGATCACTTTGACGGCGGCCGGGCACCCATCTTTTCACTGTCAGGGGAATAACGGCGCGGTGGTGTATGTTGTTTCCGCATCAGAGAAGAACGACAGAAATGAGAATGACCCCAGTGGCAACCGATTACGACGAAGTACGATCCGACGTCAAAGAATCCCAGGACCGCTCGCTCGAGGCGCTGCAGTCTGCGAACGCCCCCGATGCGCGCAGCGTCGTCCGAGAGCTCGACGAGGCCGATGCGATGGATGAGTCCATGACGCCCGGCGGAGAGTTTGTCGCCGAGGAACTCACTGTTCAGGTCATTCCCCAGGCGCAGGACGAGTTCACCTGTTATTCCTGTTTCCTCGTCCGGCACCGGTCCCAACTCGCCCGGGAAAAGAACGGACACGCCTACTGCTCCGAGTGTGAAGGCTAAGGAGCCGCCCCTCCGCAGCGTCAGCCCTCAGCAGTTCCGCACCCTAGTCCCGAAACAAGCCAGCCGCCGGAGACGGTGCGGCTAACGCCGACGACCCAATCTCCATTCCGAACGGTCCGCTCGCCGCTCTGCTCCGCCCAATCGTCGGTTGCTTTCCATCCATCGTTTGGGGCGTCCGACGGCGTAAGAATCGACTTGGACCAGGACCAGGCCACGGCCGCTGCTTCGGGCGTCGCCTCTCCCGGGGCGCTTGTGTCGATGTCTGCGACATACGGGTCGTGGCATGGCGTGGCGCCTTGGCCTGTCGCGGTATCGGCCGGCGCAGGTGTAGTCGCACACGAAGTTAAAACAAGCAGCAACGCGGTCGCCGCTCCAGCCATCCGGACATTGTCTTTCATGACCGGATCATACTGAGGATGTCACCGACGCCATAGGGCACGTTCTGCACCATTTCCGTCCACCGGCCGGCGCTGGCGGCCTGGATGTACGCCCGATGGTCGCCGGCGCTACGCTCCACACCCCGTTGTGGGACGAGGCAGTCTTCCGTGGCGTAATCCACGGTGGATTGCGGCATCGCTTCGGCCCGTTGATCGCGGGCCTCCTGAGTGCTGTGCTTTTCGCCGTCGTCCACGGTCAACACGCTCGCAACCAGCGCGGTGGTGTTGGCAGTCATGGGTTGAGGGGCTTCCGCACGATTGCCCGATCACGGCTTTTAGCCGCTGTCGGTCCGGGTTCCTAGTCATCCGAAGGACGTCGTAGCGGTGCCGGCGTCCTTCGGCGCTTCGGCAGCCGCCCGCGCATACGACGCCGAGACCCGGCGGTAGACCGGGGTCAGGAAGGCCAGCAGCGCGGCCGCAATCAAGATGATCCCGGCAACGAGGAACACCAGGGCGATACCGCGGGAGGTTCCTTCGCCCAACAACGGGGCAATCCGGGCGGCCCCCTCAGCGGACCGTGCGTACGGGATTATCCAGACCTCGGCGATGGGCGCAATAAGAAACGCAGTGATCGGCGCCGCCGCGGCCTCGAACGCCATGGCGAATCCGAACACCCGGCCCTGCCGGGGCAGGGGCACAACCTGCTGGATGACCGTCTGCTCGGCGGCCTCCACGAAGGGCACCAGAACCAGGTACAGCCAGATGCCGGCGATGTACAGCCAGGCCCATTCCCGAAGCGTGAATACCGCACCGAGGATTCCCATCAGGATCACCGCGATGAGCATGGTGCGCAGCGGGTTGGACCCGAGCCCGAACTTGCCGATCACCGCGCCTCCCACGATGAAGCCCGTGGCGCCGAGCGCGAAGAATGTTCCCCAGAGTTCGACGGGGAACATTTCCAGGCCGTAGGGATCCATCAACGCCATGTAGACGCCACCAATGAAGTTGTTGAACGTGGAGAACAGGATCAGCGCGAAGAGGCCGGCGATGGCCAAAACCGCGGCGAGGGAGCCGCGCAGGTCGAATCCGCCGTGCGCATCAGTGCCGGCCGCGCGCACTTCCTCAGGCATGCGCAGCGTGAGCAAGTGCGCGAAGGCGAGCGCCGTGAGCACCAGGGCGACGACGATCGTCCAGCCCATGCCCAGCAGACCCACCGACAACCCGGAGAGAACTGAAGTGATGACGAACATCAGTCCCTGCACCATGCCCACCAGCCCGTTGGCGTTGGCCCGTCGATCCGGGTCGATCAGGATGGTGACTGTGGTGGACAGCGCGATGTTGCGCATGTTCTCCACCACCGCACCGACCAGGATTATCACGGCGAAGATCCAGAACATGGGCTGTCTCAGATCCAGCAGATTGCCGGCCGGTGTCATTAGGAACATGACCCCGGACAGCACGAACATCACCAGGGTGAAGCCGGCGGCGAAGCGCATCACGGCCAGCTTGCGGTAGCGGTCCACGAAGGTGCCGAAGCTGATACTGGATAGGGCGATCAACAGCATGTACGCGCCGCCGATCACCCCGGTGGCGATCACGTTGCGCGTCTCCAGGTACACCCAGAATGTCAGGGCGAACCACAGATAGCTGGTGGTGATGTTCGCGAGGGCGGTGTTCACCAGAATCCCGGCGAAGGTGCGGGACCGCTGCGCCGAAGTCCGCAAGGACGTGTCGACGGCGTCGGGATCGGCCAAAGGCGCGGAGCCGCCGTCCCCGACCGGACCGGAGGTGGCGGCCGCGTCCTCAGAGAAGCCAGCGCCGTCAGACGCCGCAGCGGTCTTGGGAAGGGCCGGCTTCTGCTCGGTCATGCGTCCCAGTTTTCTGACAACAAACAGGAGCGAATACGTCCTCCGCCCGGTCAGGAATATTCGGAGGTGGATAAGCCAAAACAGGGCCGAAGGAATGGTCTGCTGGGCTCCACCAAGGCACTCCCGTCGGGACGTGATCAGCCCATGCCCGCAGGTCCGGCCCACGTCCACGGGGCGCCGGTCCCGCCGCGGTCGTCATCTTTGCCACAACGTATGCATCGCTTATATAGGCAGCCGTCGTCGGTGTGTTCGATATGCCATTCATGGCGGATGTTCAGTTTGCACAGCAGGGCCTGGAACATGATTCTCTCCGATCCATGGAGCGAGCGACCCACGGTGACAATTCAATGATGGCCTTCGTTCGGCCGCCAGAGAAGTAAGCGGAACAGCCCCCGACCGCGAACCCAATTGCTGCAGAGTAACCACGGGGCAAATCCAAGGCGCGCCAGCCTTCAGTGTGCAGCTGCTGACGGCGCCGCCCGTGAACTCGTACCTCCGCTCCGCACCTGGGTTCCGTCGCCGGCATTCCCACGGATGACGGATGAGGCCTTGCCTGTAATGGGGGTTATGAAACGGAAGAGCCGGAATCGCCGGGTCACGGTGAGGGGGCACGCTGGGGGAGGGCCTCAGTGCTCAGCCCGCCGGTCGACGCATGAAGACCAGGGATCACCTGCAGCGTCGGCGTAGAGGAATGCGACCCGGCAGCTGAAGCCGGGTGCGTCGGCGACCAGCGGTGCTGGGCTGACGGAGCGGCGTACGTCCCGTGCGGTGTTTCGTGCGCCGAATAATTCAAGTCCGAGGCCGCACAGCCGGCGCATGATGGTTTTTGGGCGGAGGTACTGGCCCTCGAAATCGGCGGCGCAGCACACATTGGCGGCGTAGCTTGGAACGGCCTGGGAGAGGGCCCGAATGATCTACCAGACGAGATACTTAGAGTACTACTGGTAACCAGCATTATTCGATTCGGAACTATTCAGCTTCTCTCGACGGAAATCGTTCCGGATGCTTAGGGTCCCTTCCTCTTTCCCGCCAGTACTCGTCCCGTTGCCATAGTGAGAATCGGGTCACTTGGACGCCGAATATGACGGTGGCGATGGCGAAGAGAACGGTCCGTGTCCAGAGCCATAGCTCCGAGTCAATCCCAGCGATGCTTAGGACCGTGGAGACCAGCATGAGGACCATCACTGGAAAGATCCAGTAGATGATGCGTCGGAGCCTGCGCTGCAGTTCCTCAGTCGTTGCCACAGCTGCCTCCGTCTGGCCGGCCGCTGTCCCTGTGCGGATTGGGTCGGCTTGAAGTTCTCCGAATAAAATTGACGTCGTGCTTCCAGCGGCAGTTAGCGTTCCCTTCCGCTGGTGGCAGTCATTATCCGTGTCGCCTTGATTCCTGGATAGCGGGACCACGGGTCAGCGGCCGCGGTCGCATGTTTCTGTGTGACCTGGTAGCTGTAGCCGAGCATTTCGGCCACGAGCGGTGCGGGCACTTCCTTCACAAGCGCGCGTAGGGATGCGTTGCGTGCGCCCAGGAGATCGATGCCGATTTCCCTGAGACGAATCATGAGAGTGTTGGGGTGAATGTGCTGCCCGGGCCTGTATCCGGGGAACAGCCATTCGCTGCCCGAGCTGCTGCCGGTGCGCATGTTGGGGCGTGAGGCCACGTGTTCTGTGAGCAGTGAGGCGAAAGGCTCGGGCACTGGCGCTGGATCTCCGTCGCTGAGTGACAGACGCAGGCCATCTGGCGTGAGGATCACGTCGGTGCTTTTCATCGCGGCGATCTTCACGACTGGCTGGGCGTAGAGCAGCAGGAGAGTGGCGGCGACCCGGTAGGGCAGGGTGTCGACGTCCTCGGTGAGGCAGGCTTTGAGCATGGTGAGCCGCTGGCCCTGGGTGAGAACTGGCACGGTCTTGGCCTGCCGGAATCCGATGGTGATGTTGGTGCAGGTCCGGTTCTTGACCGCCCAGACGAAGAAGGTTCTGATGGCGTGCCTGGTGGTGGGGCCGTCGGCCAGCCAGACGTCGACATCGGCCTGGACGCAGGAGAGAACGGTCCGTCCATGGGCGGTTTTGAGCCAGGTGAGGAACTTGATGGTTTCGGTGATTTCCTGCTTCGCGCTGTGCACGGGGCCGCGGGTGCGTTTCCCATCTGTGGACAGGCTCCTGATGCGTCGCAGGTGGTGCCAGCGGCCGAAAGATTCAACGGGCCGCCTAATTTCGGGGTCGTCGACGTCGTCGAGCTTACTGGTGAGCCACCGTTCAAAGAGGGCGAGATAGTGGTCCCGGTCCGGGAGTAGCTTGTGATGGGTGAGCAGGCTGCGCATGTGTTCGACGCGCAGGCTGTTTGGTTCCTTATCGAGCGCTTCGTGGCTGAGGGGGATCTCGCCGGTGGCAAGTCGTTCGAGCAGGTCGCGGACACCGGGTTTGCGCAGCCAGGTGAGGACGCTTTCGGGGCGCTGGGCTCCGCAGAGTGCCGCGAGCAGTTTCGCCGCCGTCGTTTCCGACCCCTGTGATGCCTCGTTGACGTGCAACAGGACGGTGAGGTCGTCCCGCAGCGAGCAGCGCGCGCACGTGTTCTGGCGGTAGTGCTCGGTTTCCGTGCCGCAACGGGAGCAGTGGTAGTCCTGGGTGATGCCTGCGCAGTCGACACAGACTGGTTGGTCGCCGTGCGAAGGAGACCGCCCGGGAAGCATGCGCTCTGTTCGGCAGCCTGGGCAGGTCCCGTGCGTACGCATGGCGACCGTGAAGCAGGTCCCGCAGATCCTGCCTTCTGGCCAGTTAGCGCGGTGTCTGCCGGCTGTTCTGGTGCATCTGTCGCAGGTGAAGTCTCCTGCGGTGCGGGGTCGGCCGCGGACGGCAAGCCGAGGTGTGATCTCAGCCGTCATCGCGGATCACGCGGGCGCGTTTGGGGCGGATGGTCTTGTTCAGGTCCACGACGTTGGCGTCGGAGGCGACCTTGCGGACCTTGGCGTCTGTTGCCGTGACGGTGACCAGGTCCTCCGGTCCGCAGGCGAAGATGTCGCAGAGGGCGGCGACCATCATGAGCGAGACCCGTTCCGGGCGCTGCGTGACAAGCCGGTATACCTGGGAGGCCGAGAGGTCGATGCCGCGTTCTCTCAGCAATGGGCCCAGGTCGGTGCTGTTGTGCATTCCGCGCGCTGCCATGAGTTCGGCGAGCCGCCACCGGTAGTCGATCTCTCGTTTCATGAGGTTCAGTCTTCCATTCCGGCAAGGGCGTCCCGGACGGTGGAGTCCAGGGCGCGGCGCAGCGTTTTGACCCGGTAGTCGCTGGAGACGGAGGTATAGAGGGCCGTGGTCGAGGCGTGCTCGTGTCCAGCCTGGTGCTGGACGAACAGGGGGTCCATGCCGGCTTCGATCAGGTGGGTGACGTAGGAGCGGCGCAGGGAGTGGATGTCCAGGCCGGGGGAGAGGCCAAGGTCTTCGCAGTACCGGTTGAACCTGCGGTTCAGTGCTGTCTCGGAAACCAGCGTGCCGCGTTCGGACGGGAACAGGTCCAGGCCGTCGGTCATGTGCGGGTGGCCGCGTTCCAGCCAGTCGGCGATGATCTCCGCGGACCAGTCAAACACTGTCAGGACGCTGCGGCGTTTCGGGGGAGACCCTTTCATTGCCTTGCCATAGCGGACCTGCAAAACTCCGTACTTGCCGAACTCCCGGGCGTGCGGGTTCCTGGCAAAATCCACGGTCTGGAGGTGTCTGACCTCATTGCGTCGGAGGCCCCAGCAGTAGGCCACCTTGAACAGGACCGCGTCGCGGTAGGCCGGCAGCCAGCCCTTGCGGCCCAGGGTCGCGATCCGGTCCACCTCGTCATCGGCCCGGTCAAAGAAGGCCTGTAACTCCTGCCTGGTGAACGGGCGTCGGACAGGAGCTGACTCTGTCGCCTGCGCATGGACCGCGGTGTTCCAGTCAAAGCAGACCTGCGAAGGATGCGTTCCGAAGTACTCTTCGCAGACCCGGTCCCAGCCATACTCAGGTGACGCTGCGTAAGCGCAGAACGCCCTCAGCGCTGCCTGGTAGCTCCGGATGGTGGACTGGGCGGCGTGATTCACGCTGCGCAGATCCCCGAAGAACTCGTCCACGTGGGCCGGTGTCCACTGCCACGGATACTCGTTGGTGGACTCCTGGAACCGCGTCACCAGCCGTTCCCGGCCCTCGATCGTGCCAAACGACAGGTTCCTACTCAACTGCTGGTTGCGCCAGCCCGTGAGCATCTGGGTGAACACGTGATCCTCCGGGTGAAGGAAACGCACAGCGCCGAAGTCGAGTACCCGTCCCGCTGAATCGACCGCCACGAACCCTCCTGATACATTGCATTGAATGCAAGAATCATGCAATTAATGCAGAACTCGCGCAAATCCGCGGATTAGAAGGTGATTCCAGCCTGATGCAATCCGGCTTCTGAGGGCCTTCGCAATGGACTTACGAGCGGCCCGGTGGACCGTCCGCACGATGTTTCCGCAGGTCACAGGCATACTTCGGCTTCAAGTCACGCGGTACCGGGCTGTCCTTTCTCAATTTAGTTGGCCACCTTGACGTGGGAAAAGGCCAGATAAATTGAGACGAATGGGGTAGGAGCCGTCTCAATTTAGTTGGCCATTCCGTATGGAACGCTCGACAGTCTTTGTCCCACGGGGGTGAGGTCAGGGGAAGCGGGCTGAGGCCCGGTGTCGCTGAGTGGAGTGCCGAGGCCGGTGGGCTATCTTCCCCAGATTCTCCAGGCTTGAGCCAGTGTCGTGCTGTATGGCGTAGTGCCTGCCATACGGGAGGGATTCCTCTCGATCTCTCCGGCGATTGCGTTGAACATGGCGGTGATCCGGTGGGCTACGCGCCATGATTCGTTGTCCTCGGCCTGGGGGAACATCCCCGTACTGGCTTTGACGCTCACGGCGTGGCGTTCACGGACACGGAACCCGGGTTGGAGCATCACTGTGTTGAATCCCGGGTCCGTGACAAGTCGGGCGATTCTGACGGTTTCGGGGTAGGTGAGCAGGTTGGGGTTGGAGGTTGCGACCCGACGATTCCGCTCAGCCATCTCGGATTGAGCGATCCCGGTGATCGCGCATTCGCGCGCCCATTGCATGATGGGGGATCGGACGAGGACGCCGCGTGGGGCAAGGACCCGGCGGTAGTGGCGTTCGGCGGCGACGAGTTCGGGCAGGGCCCGGATGTCGTGCTGTGGGGTGCCGATCCAGCGCCGGTGTCCGGCGCAGACCCACCCGATGCGCGGCAGCCGCCCGGTTCCGCCTGATCCTTGGGTGCAGCGCAGGCAGAGCATGCGGTCGATGACGTCGGCGCCGTCGATCACGGCGGGCGTTGCGAAGGCGTTCTCGTGAAGCGCGCCGAGGCTGCGCCAGGCCTGCAGCCTTTCCGGGGTCCGGCGGTGGCTGGGCTTGGGGATGGATCCCGCTTCGGAGAGCGAGCGTTCGATCTTCTCGACGGTCGTGCCGTTGCGGGCGGCGTGGCGGGAGGCGTAGCTGATCAAGCCCTCGCCGCCGAAGATCCTGGTGGGGACGGGGAGCGGCTGGATCGTCACTGGGCCCGCTGCAGCCCGCGTTTGTGGCTGCCGGCGGACATGGCTGCACGTGTGTGGTGGTGTTCTTCGGCGGCGTAGTCCGTGGCTGTGGCCTGGAGGCGGCGACGGTCGATCTTTTCGGTGCCGTCGATGATCGCTCCGATGGCCGCGTCCGACAGGAGGGCGCGGAGGCCGCCGATGCTCCCGCCGGTGCGGTCCCACAGGTATGCGGCTTCCTCGGCGAGGGACTCGGGTTCGTGCTCGGCAAGCGGGAGGAGGTCCTCGACACCGAGGACGAGTTCGGTCCAGGCCTGGCGGTCTGCCTTGGATCCGTTTCCGTAGGGACGCATCTGATGCATGATCATCCTGGCCTTGATCTGCCTCCCCATGTCCCCGGCGAACAGGTCCGTGGTGGGCAGGTCGATGCCGGCGTAGAGGAAGGTCGCGTCCAGCCGGTCGGCGAACTGTTTGAGGGTGCTGGCCGCCTCGGCGCCGGCCTGCCTGTTCGTCGTCAGGTTGTGAACTTCGTCGACGACCACCAGCGATGTCCCCAAGGTGCGCAGCACACCCACGACGTGCTCGGTGACCAACTGCGCGGTGGACCGCTGGGGCACCGGTAGGCCGAGCCAGCTGGCGAAGGCCTGCATGAGCATCCTCGGTGTGGTCGCTGGGGGGACCACAGCGTAGACCACCGGGGCGAAAGACACGTCATCGATACGATCGAGGCGCCTGCGCTCGGCTTTCTCATGGCGCTTGCCGATCAGCAGCGCGGCGGTGGACTTGCCCATCCCGGCCGCCCCGGAGACCGCAAGCCCTCGCCGCGCCGTGGCGGTGGTGGCCGCGTTGCGCGCGAGGATGATTCTGGTCTGCCGGGTAAGGGCATGCGTGTCCGTGGTCTCCAGCACGGTGTCGGCCGCCAGCCAGCCGAAACGTTCCCGGTCGTAGGCGTCCTTCTCCTCGGGGGAGAGTGCTTTGAGCTCCTTGCGGGAGAGCCGCTCCGGCTCGATCGGGGCGTGGTCGACGAACTGGCGCCAGGCGGTCAGGGAGTCGGGGGTCGCGATGGCTCAGTCCTCCAGAAGGTCGATACGGCGGGCATGACGACGCGGACGCGGACCCGCAGGTGCGGTCGCAGCCGCCGCGGACGGGGCAGCGGCGCCCGGTTCGGGTTTGGGTTCTTCTTCAGAAACAGGGGTCAGAAGCCGAAGCGGAGCCGGATCCGGAACGCTCGACGGCGAGGCGCTGGCTCGCCTGGCGGCCCGGGCCTCGGCCCGACCTGCCGGGGCGGTCATGATGCGATTGACCTCTGCGAGCAGGTCGGCGCCGGGGATGCTGCCGGAGCGCTTGTCCAGGGCCTTTTTCGCGGCGGCGAGGACGTCGAGGGAGAACGGGCCGGCGAGTTGGCGTGCCATGGTCCATTCGGCTTCGATCCAGACACCCCTGCGGTGGTCGCGGACATGGATGGACTGCAGCCGGTAGGGATCGTAGCGGATCTCCCAGCGTCCGTTCGCGGGGGCGGGCAGCCCCGAGTGCACGCCCCGGTATTCGTGCAGGGCGGGATTGTCGTAGTGGAGGTTGTGGAAGTTGATCCCGTACGGCTGGATGGTGCGCCAGTCCAAGGGCAGCAGGGCGATGTAGTCCTCGCGGGTGAGCGTGACCGGGATCTGCGGGGCGACGCCGGAGAGCGCGGCGAAGGCCTCGTTCGGGGTCAGGTCCTTCTTTGGCATGGCCGGGTGGCGCAGGCCCGGGTGCGGGCGGTTCTGCCAGACGGCGACGAGCCACCAGTCAAGCAGGTTCTGGACATCGGCCAGGCTGAATCGTGCCTCGGCGGCGGGGTCCTTGCCGCGGCGGACGACGTTCGGGCCGGTGTAACCGGCGAGGTATTGCGTGAAGCCCGAGTTGACCCCGGCGAAGAAACGCTCGATGTGGGGCTTGTCGGTCCCGGTCCGCGGTGCGGCCTTGGTCAGGCTGATCTGGAGGCGTTCGCACGCGCTGGTGAACGTGGCGCCGATGTAGACCTTGCCCCGGTCCACGGTGATCGACTCTGGCACGATGACGGGCTTGGCAGCGATCGCGGAGCGGACGTCCGCGCCGCCAGGGATCATGCCCTGGGGCAGGACCGATCGGGAGTAGCCCAGGGCTGCGTCCCAGCCGGGCTGCAGCGGCAAGGGGGTCATGGCCCTGGCCAGCAAGACCGCGGCGTCGACTGCCTTGGTCGCCTCGGGGCGCAGGACCGCCGCCAGCGGCGTCCGGGTCGCGATGTCCAACGCCACGGTCAGGTCGGCCTTGCCCGTGGACCCGTCGGGGTAGATGAGCATCAGGTCCAAAGGGCTGGAGTCGATCTCCACGAGTTCCCCAGGCCGCGCGGGCGCCTGCCGGCCCCATGTCCGGTCGGGCCGGCTGGCCTGGGTCCTGCGGGTCGTGGCGTTGCCGAACGGGTGCCGGGACTTCTCCAGTTTGGCCAGGATCCGGTAGAGAGTGGCGCGGGACGGGACCGTCAGGCCCTGCCGCTCGGCGAGGGCACGGACTCGGGTCACGGCGCGGGACCGTGTCCCGGTGGACGTGTTGGTCTGCCCTGCGATCTCGGCCTCAAGCAGCGCCACGAGCTCCGGGTCGGCCCAGCCAGCCAGGGTGCTCTGACGTGTGTTGCGCCCGTCGGCAAGTCCGGCGATACCCTGCTTGCGGTAGGCGGCGACGTGGCGGCGCAACGTACGGGCCGAGATCGGCGTGCCCGCGGCGGCGAGCTCGGCCGCCTTGGCCTCGATGCGGCGCAGCAGCGGGTTGGCCAGGTCGTACTCCGGCTTGGGCGCCGTCCCGGGGGCAGCGTCCGGCGGGGTCCCGTTGACGAGCTCGTAGACGTGACGGTGCAGCAGCTCGGCCTGCGCCCGGGCAGCAGGCTCGAGGGTTTCAAGCAGCGCGACACCGGCCAGGGACGGCAGGGGAGCGGGCGCGTCAGGCAGGTACGAGTCGTCGGCAAGCAGCTCGGCGACCTGCACCCGGCGGATGCGGCCGGTGGAGAGATTCTTCAAAGCCAACTCGGCACCGTCATGGGCAGCCACCTGCCAGGAGGCGCCGTCGAACTGAATGAAGTCAAACAGACGAACCGACTTCACGACACCGCCTCCCGCGACCCAGCGTCCCAGGCGGAGCCCGCCTTCGGTGCGACACCCGGGGACGCCAGCGTGTCTTGCGTGAGCAGGGCGTCGAGGTCGACGGCCAGCACGCCCGTGAACAGCAGGTGGAGCACCTGCGCGCGGACGATGCCCTCGTCGGCGCCCAGCACCCTGGCCGCCCGCCGCACGCCTCCGGCCAGCGAGGCCTCCGGGCTGAATGAGTCGACCAGCACGGCCGCTGCGGTGCCGTCGGGGGCGAAGCGGTCCTGGCGGTAGCCGGCGAGCCACCGCAGATTCGACGCCAGCGGCTCCGCCAGCCCGGTGAAGACCTCGTACTCCCATCCGGCCGCCGCGCAGGCTTCGCGGGTCAGGCCGAACTGGCGCTCCGCGGACCGGACCCGGCCTGCAGGCTTAACGTCGACGACCCGGCCCTGGCCATCCCGCAGCCGGACGAAGAAGTCGGGCACGTGCCCCCGGAAACCCTCGGTCCCGCGCGGCCACAGGAACGCGAACGGCTGGGACGCGACCCCAACGACATCCCGGTCATGGTCCGCCGAGAGCAGGAAGTCGCGCTCCAGCAAGCTCTCGAACCCAACATGGGACCGGACCGTGCTGGACCACCACCTGCCCTCGTAGTTCCGCTTGCCCGTCCATGAGAAGAACGCCCGCACCGGAAGCGCCGACTCAAGCCCGAGCGATGCCAGAGCCCCAGAAAGCGGCATATTCGCCATATGCCCGTCCAGGCGCGCCAGCACACGAGTCCCGTCGGTCATGTTCGAAGGCAGCGACCTCAGCGGGCTAACAACATCCATGGTGGCCAGATTAACTGAGACAAACCCCAGAAATCCGTAGGTGGCCAGGTAAGTTGCGAAAATGGCCAACTAAATTGAGAAAGGACACGGGCGGCACTGGGCGGAGGAGGGGCGATCGTGCATCAGATGCAATAATCACTGTTTTACTTTACATAATGTAGATTATCGGCGTTGTCTGGAGCAGGTCAGAAGGGGCCGCCGTCAGCCCTGCAGCCCGCACAGAGATCCGCCGAATATCGCGTGGAATCCATTGTCTTAAGCGTGCTGCTCATTAACAATGAACCAATGACGGTCTACCTGAGATCCCTCGAAACCGCTGTTCCGCCAACTGTACTGATCCAGTCCGAGGCCCGGGATGTGTTCGCGGCCCAGCCGGGACTCACCAGGCTAGGCAGCCGGCTCGTTGGCACGTGCTTTGACTCCGCGGCCATTGACACCCGGTACACCGCCGTGGCGGAACTGACCACGGCCAGCCGGGCCGAGAATCCACAGTTTTTCGACCCGGATACCGGGCTGTTGCGCAGCCCCAGCACCAAGGCCCGGAATGACATCTTCGCCACGGAAGCCACCAAGCTCTTTATTGAGGCTGCGCAAAAGGCCATGGATGCCTGCGCGGGCGTCGATCTACTTGACATAACTCATCTCGTGACCGTGTCCTGCACCGGTTTCTTCAATCCGGGACCGGATTACAAGATTGTCCGGGTCCTCGGCCTGAACCCGTCGGTGCAGCGCTACCATTTGGGATTTATGGGTTGCTACGCGGCGTTCCCGGCCCTGCGTGCCGCGAAGTCTTTTTGCGAGGCCGATCCGGACGCAGTGGTGCTGGTGGTCTGCGCCGAGCTGTGTTCGCTCCACGTGCGGACCTCCAACGACCCCGACGCCATCATGGGATCGGCCCTGTTCGGCGACGGCGCGGCGGCGGCCGTTGTGACCGCCCGGGATATCCCCGACACTCCGGCGCTCCTTCAGCTCGATCATTTTGAAACGGTGCTCACGCCGGTCGGCGAAGACTCCATGGCCTGGAACATCGGCGACGAAGGCTTCGAGATGGTCCTGGGGAACTACGTGCCGCACATTATTGACGACCACATCATCGGCGCCCTTGAACCCCTGCTGGCCCGGGATGCTGCACTGTTCGGACTCCCCTACCGCGACATCAGGCACTGGGCCATTCATCCGGGCGGCCGCAGCATCCTGGACAAAGTCCAATCGCGGCTGGACCTCAGTGACGAACAGTTGATCCCGGCCCGGGAAACCCTGCGGAATTTCGGCAACATGAGCAGCGCCACCGTACTGTTTGTCCTCCGGCACATCCTGGACCTCCCGGCTGCGGCCGACGACGTCGACGAGCGGATCTGTTCGATGGCGTTCGGCCCCGGGCTGACTGTGGAAACGGCCCTGTTCACCAAGGTTCCCGGCCCGCCGGCCGACGTGCTTCCTCAGCCGGAGAACGCCGCGGCCGAGGTGGCCGAGCAGCTGGAGACCGGCACCGCGGCCGAGCCGGCATCGGCCATGGCCTGAGACCGCCGGGCATGACGTTCCTGCAAGCCCGGGCGGTGGACGCCGTTGAGGAAATGGATCTGCCCGGCTGCGACCCGGACCTGCTGGAACGGACCTACACGCAGTTTGCTCTCGTCAACCGTGCTGTCTCGGGCTGGCACGGCATCTACCGGGCCAGGATCAGGCCGCGACTGAGCCCCGGCACCATCACCACGCTGCTCGATATCGGCTGCGGCGGCGGCGATGTGCCCGTAATGATCGCCCGGTGGGCGGCCCGGGACGGATTGCGGCTGGAGATCACCGCCATCGACCCGGACGCCCGGGCCAGCCGCTTCGCCCGTGCGCGGAAGAATTCCGCAGGGGTTATCTTCCGTCAGTCCACGGCCGCGGAACTGGCCGCGGAAGGGCGGCAGTACGACGTCGTGATCTCGAACCACGTGCTCCACCACCTGGGCGAGACGGAACTCCCTGAGTTCCTGGCCGAGTCCGCGTCGTTGGCCCGCTGGCAGGTCATCCACAACGATCTCCGCCGCAGCCCCACTGCCTACGTCCTCTTTCATATTTTCGCCCGCATTTTCACCGGCTCCTTCATCCGGCAGGACGGGCTGACCTCCATCCGGCGCAGCTACACCCCCGGGGAACTTGCCGCAGCCGCTCCCCCGGGCTGGACCGTGGCACCGCACTCCCCGTTCCATCACCTGCTCCTGCACCGGGTCCGGGCCGGAACCGCCGATGGCTGACGTGCTGATCGTCGGCGGCGGCCCGGTGGGACTGTTCATGGCCGTCCTGCTGCTGCAGCAGGGTGTGGACGTTTGCGTCCTGGAACAGCGGGACGCCCGGGAGGAACATTCGCGGGCTATCGGCATCCATCCTCCGGCCCTTGCGGCGCTTCACCAGGCTGGCGTGGCGGGCCTGATGGTCGCCGAGGGAGTCCAGATCCGCCGCGGTATCGCGATCGACGCCGGCCGCACGCTCGCCGAGATGTCCTTCGCCGGCGTCTCGGAACGCTTCCCTTTCGTCCTGTCACTGCCGCAGGCCCGCACTGAGGCGGTCCTGGAACTTCATGTCCGGGAGCTCGACGCCGGCGCCGTCCACCGCGGGGTCCGCCTTACCCGGCTGTCCGACGTCGGCGGCCGGGTCACGATCGAGGCAGCCTCGCCCGACGGCACGCTGCGTTTCACGGCGCCGCTGGTCATTGCGGCCGACGGCGTGCGGTCCACCGTGCGCGCACTCCAGGGCACCGCCGTCAGGGCCAGGGACTATCCGGACAGCTACCTGATGGGCGACTTCGCGGACGGCACCAGCTTCGGCCCCGATGCCGCCCTGTTCCTGGCCCGGCAAGGCATCGTCGAGTCCTTTCCGCTGCCCGGGCAGGCCCGCCGCTGGGTGGTCCGGCTGGGACCCGGCGACCGCGCAACGGCACCCGCGGACGCCGACGCCGGCTGGCTGGCGCGCTGCGTGCGGGAACGGACGGGAATGGACATCGACCCCGCGGGCAACAGCATGCTCAGCAGCTTTGGCGTCCGCTCACGTCTGGCCCGCCGGATGGTCGCCGGCCGCACCGTGCTGATCGGGGACGCAGCCCATGAAGTGAGCCCGATCGGCGGCCAGGGTATGAACCTCGGCTGGCTGGACGCCGCAGCGCTGGCCCCCATCGTGGCGGAGGTCCTGCAGGGCTGCGACATGGCCAGTGCCTTGCGTACGTTTGAACGACGCCGGCTGGCGGCAGCGGCCAGGGCAGCACGCCAGGCGGAAATCAACATGGCGCTGGGTCGACCCCTGGCGGCCGGTCTTTCGCAGCTGAGGAACCGTGCCATCGGCGCTGTGGCCTCGGTACCGGCGGTCAATTCCCTCGTTGCCCGCAGGTTCACCATGAACTGACCGCCCCCCCAGTAGTCTGGTGGCATGCCATCAGAAGCCCCGCCCACTGACTTCAGCGTCGCCCGGATCCACGAAACCGTCCAGCAGATGCTGGGCGCCGGCGTCCTGCCGCCAGTTGTCCAGGCCGGGCACCCGGTCCTCCGGCAGGCGGCTGCACTCTTTGACGGCCAGTTAAACGCTGAGGAACTCGGGCAGCTGATTCATCTCATGCGCAGCGTGATGCGCCGGGCACCGGGCGTTGGCCTGGCAGCCCCGCAACTGGGGATTCCCCTGCAGGTGGCGGTGCTGGAAGACGAGTTCGACGTCGACCCAGAGGCCGCTGCCGTCCGCGGCCGGGAGCCGCTGCCGTTCTTCGCCATGCTGAACCCGCACGTCCGGCCCAGCGGCACGGCGTCCGTGGCGTTCTATGAGGGCTGCCTCTCGGTAAACGGGCTGCAGGCGGCGGTGGCGCGGCCGGAAAACGTGGAAGTGGATTTCACCGCTCCCGACGGCACCCGGCAGCAGCGGTCCTTCTCCGGCTGGCAGGCCAGGATAGTGCAGCACGAGACAGACCACCTGCACGGGATCCTGTACCTTGACCGGGCCGAACTGCGCTCCCTCAGCAACAACGCCGAATACTCCGCCCGCTGGGCCCAGCCGGATATCGGCCGTGCCCGCCAGGAACTGGGATTCCTCCCTGGCTAGACTGCCGGCCTGGCGCCCACTCCTGGACGGTCATCGGGGCATGTTGAATTCCACGCGGGGATGACCGTTTCGCTTGATGTAGGCCCATTCGCTCCAGTTCCCCGCTGGAAGGGCGGGAACTGTCCACGGCGTCAACTTGGGCCGGGACGACCCACGTGTGCAGCGTCTCGGTGCTGACATTCAGCTTCGGGCCCAGGGCCCTGCAGGCGTCGCATACCGTCGGATATTCCTCGAGCCGGTCCAGCGCAATGCGGACGGGACGTTCACGGACCTCGGCGAGTCCCTCTTGGGCGTCTGAAGAATTTTTTCACCAGAAAGAAAACGGCATCAAACCGAGACGGGTCAATAACACCGGACTGTCGGGACGTGAACGTGGCCATTGAACAATGATCTGATAAGGGTCACACTGAATACGTTGAGGATTGAAAAATCCTGGTCTCCTTATCTCATACGTAATGACAAGGAGCAGGGTTCAGTTACCTGCGGCGAGGACTGACAAATGTCCAAACAGCCAGAAATCGATCTGACCAACATTCCCTTGGATGACCTCGTCAGCCTTCACAACCGGGTGCTGCGGAAGATCGCGGCTCGGGCGAAAATCGACCTTGAGAGCCAGCATGGGGAACAGGGGGCGCCTGCGTCGGCAGAACCTGATCCGCGACTGGAGCTTGAGATCGCGACGCCCGTGTCGGAGCAACTTTACCTACCGAGCGAGGTACCCCGGATTCCACGCTTTGCCTTCACCGGACCTGGTGAAGGTTGGCCGCCGCGGCCGACCGAACAGCGCCAGGTGCGGCAACTGCAGGCCGAGCCCTTGCACGGGTCTTTCACCGATGAACTGGAGCAACGGGTCCGCCATGCGGCTCTATCACATCCGGACGTGCGGGAACTGCTCGGCGAACGCCACGCCTTCATTCATACCGACATGGCCGCGACTGGCAAGAGCATGCGGCCCGACCTCGACCGGCCACTACGGATGCGACTCATCTTCTTCAGCCATACCCACAATATGGCCGTAGAGGTGGAGATGGAGGGGCTGGAACTCGTCCGTGCCGTGAATGTTCCAGGCTTCCAGCCGCCAGAGGCAGTCGAGGAGATCGATGAAGCGATCGAAATCGCCCGCGCCGATCCGCGCCTGCACGGTCTCGTGGAAAACCTCGAGGCCAGCGGGTTACTGCAACAGTTCCAACGTGAGGACCCCTTAGCGGGGCGACGGATCCTGTGGGTCACCTTCTTTGACCCAGGCGAAACCGAAGGCGAGAAGCCGGCCCGGTACGGTGCGGCGGTCGACCTGAACCGCCGCACGGTTCTGGTGGCCCGCCAAGACCCTGACCTCACGCGATCCGACACTCGCCAGAGCGAGGCAACCGATGCCTAACACCAAGACCGGGCACATCAGCTGGGGATCATGGGAGTTCGACTACAACGTCGTCGGATTCGAAGGACTGTCACTGCTGAACGGAACCTACCGGGGCCGAAACGTCATTGGGAAGTTCAGCATGCCAGCTATCCGGGTCAAGTACCGTGTGGACGGTGGCTATTTGGACTGGCGCCGACCGCTGAGCAAGGGCGCCGGACCGTACGCTGACCGGCTGCGGTGGAAGCTCGGCGGCCTCTATGGCCTGCAGCAGATCGCAAATCGCGGTTGGCAATATGTGGGCCTTGAGGACTACATCCGCGACGGTGTCCAGTGGATGGAGATTAGCATCTACGGGCGAATCGGCGCATACCACCTGTCGCAGCAGTGGCACATCAGCGAGGACGGGTGGGTCCTGCCACGGCTCTGGAGCAAGGGCCTCACCATCAACATGGATCACCAGCACCATCCTTACTGGCGGCTAGACTTCGATATCGATGGCACCGACCACAACCGCGTTTTCAAACGCAACTTCGGGAAGTGGAGTTCTTACACAACCGAGGTCAACGACATCAAGCATTTTGACCCCCGTGCCGAGACCGCCTGGTTCGTCCGCAACGAGGTCACCTTGCAAGGCGCCTGGATCTTCCCAGGCCCCAAAGACGGCACGGTAGACAACTTCTCCCGTATCGACGTCGGCATCCGCCGTTTCAACGCCGAGGAGGAGCTACATCCGTGGCGGTATGAGAAGGCACCATGGCCACATGACACCTGGAACTGGCAGTTCGACACAGGTGGCCTCTTGCAGGACAACGGCGAGAGCGTCAACGACACCGACGTGGTGTTCTGGTACGTATCGCACATGGTCCACCATGCCAACGAGGGCAACGACCACTGGGGCTCGTCGGGCCCGTTTATCAAGTTTGCTCTTGACGTGCCCCCGCGATTACCGCCACCCAGATTCGGCATCGACATCGACGTACTACGCAACCAAACCGGCAACGACACCAAAGTCCGAGGATGGGGCTTCACTCCCGGCGGGACGGTCATAGTCACGCTGGCCGGTGTCCCGAAGAGGGGCCAGATCAGGAACTACGTGTCCGCCGACAGTTCGGGCAAGTTCGTGATGCAGCGCCAGTTCGCTCATACCAGCCGCAACCCCGACGATGCGTTTGGAACCGTCGATGTGTATGGTTTCGACGTCACTACCGGATTGATGGCACACGACTTCGTAACCTCCGCCTACTGGGTGGGCTAGAGAGATTCGTTATTGGGATTCCAGGCGTGTAGTTGAGGCCGGCTTTTGCGAAAAGGCCGGCGAGGAGGTCTGGCCCGGCACTGAATGGCGCCAGAGCCGCGGCTGTGGGAGCGGAGCTGAAGATCGACGAGGTCTTCGCCGAAGTCCTCCCGGCTGACAAAGACAAGAAAGTTGCCGAGCTCCAGGGGCGCGGCCTGAAAGTGGCGATGGTCGGTGACGGTGTCAACGACTCCCCGGCGCTGGCCCGGGCAGAGGTGGGCATCGCCATTGGTGCCGGTACCGATGGTGCCATGGAATCGGCGGGAGTGGTGCTGGCCGGCAATGACCCCCGCGGGTGCCGCGTCGATGTCCGTCTCCACGATCGTGGTCGCCCTGAACGCGCAGCTGCTGCGCCGGATGAAAGTGAACCCTGCCCAGGTTCGTCGACCGGGGGGATGATGGGGTGTCTAGTGGTCCGGGAAGAAGGCGAACAACAATTCCTCCGGCCCGTGAGCAGCTGGAGGCACTGTCCCGCCGACCTGAACCGCAACACTCCACACCGCGCACCCGATGAGAGGATCCCAGCATGAGTTCAAACTACGAAGAAACCGGGGAAGTCCGGGAAAACCGCAGGGACACCGTGCTGGCCGAAGAGAAACGCCAATTTGGCGGCATGAAGTTCGGATCAGCCTTCTTCGGCTGGATAACCGCCACCGGGATGATCGTCCTGCTGACTGCAGCCAGCACGGCTCTCGGGGCAGGCATCAGCGCCGCCAATAACACCGATCCGGGACAAGTTGCGGCCCAGGACCTACAAACCGTCACCATCATCGGCGGCATCATTCTGGCAGTCATCCTGTTTGTGGCCTACTACTGCGGCGGCTACGTCGCAGGAAGAATGGCCCGCTTCAATGGAGCCAGGCAGGGCCTCGCCGTTTGGCTGTGGGCGGTCCTCGTCGCAGTCGTTGTAGCTTTCGCCGGCGCAGTCGCCGGAAGCCGGTTCAATATCCTCGCCAACCTCAACAGCTTTCCGCGGATTCCCCTCAACGAAGGTGAACTGAGCACCGGAGGCCTGCTCGTGCTGGTCGTGGCCGCCATTATCACCCTCGGCGGTGCGGTGCTGGGCGGCCTCGCAGGCATGCGGTTCCACCGCAGGGTCGACGAAGCTGATCTGGGCGGCTCCGCCTAGCGGTCTCCCCCGGCACGACCCGCACCGACATACCATCGGCAATTCAAGAACAGGAACATTCCATGAAAAAGATCCTCTTCGCATTCCTGCCCGCCATCATCAGCAGGGTTCTGCGCGCCCGCCGCGCCAAAAAGAACGCCCCCGATCCGTCCGGCGGAACCACCCGATACTGACCCCGCCCCGCCGACCCCCTTTACCCCGGGCTGCAGGAGACCCCGGATCTCGGAATCGAGGCTGTGGGCGTAATGAGCATCGCTGGGTGACGTGTTGTCCGCCCGGTTGCTCTTACGCGTCGAAATGAGTCTCGATGCTGGCACCGGAGAATTGTTCGATCAGTTCTGAGGCGACGTCACGCAGTTTGCGGTTGCGGTTGGGGTTGCTGGAGACCTTGGTGAGGATTTCCATCGCTTCTGCCTGCGAGCACCTGTTCTGCGCCATGATGACCCCGCACGCCAGATTAATGGCTGTCCGGCTATGCAGGGCTGCTTCCAGGTCCTCTGCGCGGTTCTGCGCCGTGCGATACGGACTGAGAGCAACAGGGTGTTGTGTGCCGCAGCGGCAAACCCCACAGCCTTCTCGTAGACAGTCGCACCGAACACACCGGGCTTGGACGCGAAGAAGTTCAGCGCGGCACTAGCTTCGCCGCTGATTTCGACTGAGGCTGGTCAGTTGGTTCGTTTTCCGATTGACTCGACGTGGGCACATCTTACTGTCCATGCAGTCCCAACTGCGGCGGAAGCCGAAGTGATTGCCAGTCTCCCGATCCCCACATAACGGCGTATGCGCCGGTCCGGGGCGCCAGGCCTAGGATTGAACGTATGCTTCCCGCCCCCGTCCCCCCTCTGCTCTGCCCGGTGTGCCGTGACAGCCTCGCCCCCGGCGGCGACGGCGGACGGTCTCTGGTCTGCGCAGCTGGACACAGCTTCGACGCAGCCAAGCAGGGATACTTCAATTTCCTCGTCGGCAAGGGAACTGTCTTCGAAGCGGACGCGGCCGACATGGTCGCGGCCCGCTTCGATTTCCTCACCGCCGGCCATTACCAGCCACTCGCGGACGCAGTTGCCGCGCTGGCTGCCCCGGCGCTTAACCGGGTCCCCGGCGGCCCGGCTCCCCTGGTGCTGGACACCGGAACAGGCACCGGCCATTACCTCCGGACACTCCTGGACCGGGACCCTGGGGTGGCGGCCATCGGTCTCGACATCTCCAAATTCGCGCTCCGCCGAGCAGCAAGGCTGAACCCGGAAGCCCTGAACCTGGTCAGCGACGTATGGCAGCCCCTGCCCGTCGCGGACGGCGCGGTCGACGTCGTCACCGTCGTCTTCGCGCCGCGCAACGCGGCTGAGTTCGCCCGGGTGCTCCGCCCCGGCGGCCGCCTTGTGGTGGTGACTCCCCGGCCCGGGCACCTCGCCGACGTCGCGGGGCAGACTGGCATGCTCGGGATCGAGCCTGCGAAGGAAGAGCGGCTGGCTACCTCGCTGGAAGGCTTCTTTTCCCCGGTGTGCACGCAGGAACTGGACCTGGAGTTGTCCCTGGCGCCCGGCGACGTCGCAAACCTCGCCCTGATGGGGCCGGCCGGACACCATCTGGACCGGGGCCAGTTGGCTGCCCGCGTCGCCGGCCTGCCACCGCTCACCGCGGTCTCTGCGCGTTTCCGGATCAGTGTTTTCGCCACCGGCGGGGATAAAGTGCCCACCCCGGCACCATAACGACTTGGCCACGTTGGCACTGAGTCCGTCCGGGCCCGCCGCAGCCCTTGCCCTTCGGCTTAGGATGGGATGACAGGGTACTGGGGAGTTGCGCCTGCGACTTCCGGGACGGAGGGTGGACAGATGTTTGAATGGCTGGCCGAAAATTGGTGGGCGCTCTGGCTCACCGCCTTCCTCGGATTCGCCGTGGTTGAGATGCTGACCCTCGACTTGTTCTTCATCATGCTGGGCGGTGGCGCGCTGGCCGGGCTTGTGGCCGACCTCGCCGGGGCGGACTTGTGGCTTGAGATCGTCGCGTTCTGTGTGGTCTCCCTGCTGATGATCGGCGTAGTCCGGCCGGTTGCCCTCAAACACCTCCGAAAAGGCCCTGCCGACCAGCGCAGTAACATCGAGCGCCTGATCGGTGAATCCGCCCTGGTCATAGAGGCCGTCAGCGCCAACGGCGGAGTGGTCAAGATCGGCGGCGATGTCTGGAGCGCCCGCTCCGAAAACGCCGTCCTTGCACCCGGAGATCACGCCGTCGTCAGTGCCATCGACGGCGCCACTGCCGTCGTGGCCCCTCAGCCGGAGACGGCCGTGCAGTAGCGGCATGGCCGCCGGCCGGACACAACGTACTGCTGCCGCCACCGGCAACAGGAACTGCGGCGGGGAACCCGCCACAGAGCACAACATAACTACTGGGGAAATGGTGATGTATGGATATCGCAGTCGCTAGCGTGCTGCTGGTTCTGATCGCGTTTGTGATAATAGTGCTGGTCCGGGCGGTGCGGATCGTCCCGCAGGCGCGGGCCGGCGTCGTCGAACGTCTCGGCAAGTACCAGCGCACTCTTAACCCCGGCCTGACCATCCTGATCCCCTTTGTGGACCGGCTGCTGCCGCTCCTGGACCTGCGGGAGCAAGTGGTCTCCTTCCCTCCGCAGCCAGTAATCACGGAGGACAACCTGGTGGTCTCGATCGACACCGTGGTCTATTTCCAGGTCACGGATGCGCGGGCCGCAACCTACGAGATTGCCAACTACATTCAGGCGGTCGAGCAGCTCACCACCACCACCCTGCGTAACGTCGTCGGTGGCCTTAACCTCGAGGAAGCCCTGACGTCCAGGGACCAGATCAACGGCCAGCTCCGCGGGGTGCTGGACGAGGCGACCGGCCGCTGGGGAATCCGGGTCTCCCGGGTGGAACTCAAGGCCATTGATCCGCCGCACTCCATCCAGGATTCGATGGAGAAGCAGATGCGCGCCGAACGTGACCGCCGTGCCGCAATCCTGACCGCGGAAGGTACCAAGCAGTCAGCCATCCTCACGGCTGAAGGCCAGCGGCAGTCCTCCATCCTTAAAGCCGAGGGAGACGCCAAGGCGGCGATCCTGCGCGCCGACGGTGAGGCCCAGGCCATCCAGAAGGTGTTCGACGCGATCCACAAGGGCAACCCCGACCAGAAGCTGCTCGCCTACCAGTACCTGCAGACTCTGCCGAAGATCGCCGAGGGCTCGGCCAACAAGTTGTGGATCATTCCCAGCGAAGTGGGTGAAGCGCTCAAGGGGATCGGCAACGCCCTGGGTACCGGCGTCGCGGACGACAGCCTCTTTAGCGATATTGACGGCCCGGACAAGGGATCAGCCCCGTTCCCGGCAGCCTCCCAGGAACCTTAAGCCGGCACTGCCCTTCCCGTTCGCGGGATATCGGGAATGGAAGCCACCTGCGCGCGCAGGTGGCTTCCATGCGCCCACGCGAACGGCTGGGCAACACCACTGGGTCACTACCCGTCACGCTACGGAGACGGCGGCACGCTTTACCTAGCCAACTCGCTCCCGTATACTTGGGTATTTGTCCGACAGGTTCAATCCGCCGGAACAAAAAGGCTTCGCAAAGCGTTATTTCAGTGCTTGTTACGAACAGAATTCCACTGGGCAGCGCAATGCAAACAGTAGTCCGGCGAGGCTCCACGGCCCCCGGCTAACGCAGGGCATAGCTCTGCGGACCGAGTAGAGGGAGAAAAGATGAGCGATCGCAGCCTGCGGGGTATGCGCCTTGGCGCACAGAGCATGGAGACCGAATCCGGTGTCGAACCGGCTCCGCGCCAGCGCGTCGAGTACCGGTGCGCGGACGGCGAGCAGGTATTCGTGACCTTCTCCTCGGAAGCGGAGATCCCGCCGGTCTGGGTTTCCAAGACGGGTAAGGAAGCCCTGCTGGTCAACGGCGAGCGTCCGGATACCAGCAACGAAAAAGCAGTGCGCACGCACTGGGACATGTTGCTGGAACGCCGGAGCCTCCCCGAGCTGGAGCAGATCCTTGAAGACCGCCTCACGATCCTGCGCGAACGCCGTGGTGAACGGCGTACGGCCTAGGCCCCGTCACAGCACCTCGAGTTCCATAAAGAGCCGGGCCCGCATTGTCTTACTGACATTGCGGGCCCGGCCCTTTTTACTGGCGTCTCGTGACGCGAGGACGCCGCCCTTGAACGGGCGGCGTCCTCGGTTGCTCTGTGGTTAGACGGCTTTCTTACCGGTCAGCTTGTTCCAGCGCGCCATGAGTCCCCACTTGGTTACGTTGATCATGGCTTCGACCACGATGTTGCCGCTCATCTTCGAGGCGCCCAATTCGCGTTCGACGAAGGTGATGGGCCGCTCCACGATGTTGAGCCCGAGTTTGGCCACGCGCCACGCCAGATCCACCTGGAAGCCATAGCCGACCGAATCGACGGTGTCGAGGTTCAGTTTCTCAAGCGTGGTGCGGCGGAAGGCGCGGAAGCCGCCGGTGACGTCCCTGATCTTGACGCCCAGCATGATGCGGGCATAGGTGCTGCCGACCCGGGAAATGGCCTGCCGGTAAAGCGGCCAGTTAACCACGCTGCCGCCAGGAACCCAGCGGGAGCCCATGGCCAGATCGGCGCCGTGCTCCACCGCGTCAAGCAGGAGCGGGAGCTGTTCGGGCTTGTGCGAGCCGTCCGCGTCCATTTCAACGAGGACGTCGTACCCCGCTTCGAGTCCCCACTTGAATCCCGCAATGTAGGCCGCCCCGAGTCCGGCTTTGCCCTGTCGGTGCAGGACGTGCACCTGGGCGTCCTCCGCTGCGATGCGGTCCGCAAGCTGGCCCGTGCCGTCGGGGCTGTTGTCATCGACAACCAGCACATCCGAGGCCGGCACAGCCGCGCGAAGGCGCCCGAGGGTCTTAGGCAACGATTCCAGCTCGTTGTAGGTCGGGATGATCGTGAGGACACGCACAGCGAGGCCTTTCCATAAGGGGAGCAGTCAAAGCGCCAGACGGACAGCAGTGACTGACATCAGGGCGCAACTTCCTATTATAGGGAGTCGCCGGGCGGGCCGGGTTCGCTGCCGTTCGGCCGGGCAGGCCCACTCGCTTCGGGCCAGTTTCGAAGCGTCTACGACAACCGCGCCGGAACCGTTTTCTGCTGCGAAGTGAACCTGCCCCCTTGGCAGACCATGGCCGGAGCCCAGGAAGCTGCCGGAATTCCGGGCATCCTCGACGGACCGTGGGGATCCGGAGTCTGCGCCGCGCGCAACGCTCCGTTGACACTCAATGCTACGGGCACGCCCGCGGCTGTCAACCGCACCTTGACCTGCCGATTTGAGTATCGTCCCAGTTCAGAGACGCCTCGGCGGGCTCAACTTTTCTCGTCCGCCGACGCCGGAAGCCTTCAGATAAGCCACGAACCGGTGACGCGTGAGTCCGGCAGGTAGACGCAGTAGGTCCCCGTCCGGATAGCCCGCTCAAGGTGCTCCCCCAGCGCCGGATCGTGGTGACGAATCCGGCTCATGGCGTGGCGGATCGCCCGGGTTACGCTGACGCGGGCGCGTTCCGACGCGGCACCGGCGCGTCGGCCACGCCCGCTGAGCCCGACAGCACGCGACAGCTCGCGGATCAGGAAGTCGCGTTCCGCCGTCGCCTGGACTACGCGTCCGCTGTCTCTCATGAGCCGCGCCTCCTCGAGGTCCTCATCGATCTCGGCAAGCCGCCGGCGGTAGGCGTTCTTGGCCTGGGCATCGAGCAGAGGACCGGCATCCCCCCATCCGGCAGGCGTCAGCTCCGGATCAGGCAAGCCGGAATGGGCCGCGGCCAGACCGGGTCCGCTCGCCACGAGGTCCAGCACGTGGAATTCCCGGCCTTGATGCGCGAGGAGCCGCGCGAGATAGTGCAGGCCTTTCAGGTCACGCAGCGCAACAGTGTGTTCCTCGAACGAGATGAACCAGTAATCGCCCTCCTGACGAAACGCGTTGGTGTCGCGCTGGCGGTCACCGGGCGCACGGGTCCCCACCGATGACGCCGACGCCGGCCCTGAAAGGATGCCGGCCGGTAGCTTCCGGCCGGCCCCCGCGGCGTGCGCGATGCGGTCCGTCTGGCGCCCGGCTCCCAGGTCTTCGAAAGCGGCGCCGGCTGCCGTCAGCTCCACGCGGGCAGCGGCTTCATCCCCCGCAGCTCGATGCGCGTGTGCAAGCCCGGTGCGCGCCAACGCGACCTCGTAGGGAGCCCCCACGAGGCTCCACAGCTGGACGGCGGTCTGAAACGCATGCCGGGCATCGGCCACCTCACCGGCTGCCACCCGGACCCGCCCCTCTGCCATTGCCGCACTGGCCGCCAGCGCCCTGCTCTCGAAACATGCGGCCACCCGGGCAAGTTCGTCGGCCGCGTCGCGGGCAGCGACGAGGTCTCCGGCCGCCACCTCGATCTCGACCCGCGCGGCCAGTAATGGAGCACGGCGCAGGTCGGTGTTCGGCGGCACTTCTTTGGAAGGGACGGTCAGTGGATGTTCGAGCGCGTCTCGGATGGATGCTGCCGCCAAAGCCACGTCGCCCTGTGCCAGTCGCACCAGGGAGAGACCCGGCTCCGGATCCCACCCGGACTGCCGGGCTGCCAGGAACGCCTCCTCCGCACCACGCAGATTGCCCATCTGGAACCTTACCCGGCCCAACTCGGTGAGAGGCCACCCGAACTCACGTCGGAGGTAAGGCCGGAGCTCCGCGCAGGCCGCCAGGGCCACCCGCTCCGCCTCGGCGAACGCCCCCCGCAGCCGGAGGATCTCGGCACGGTGGACGCGGCAGCGCCCGTGGATGCTGCCGATACCGTTGCCTTGGCGCCACCGCTCCATGGCCTCTGTCCACTCTTCTGCAAGGTCGTACTGAGCGAGCCCCTGGAGCATGCACACCAGCTCGCAATAGAGCATTCCCGTTGATATGGCATCGAGTTCCCCGGAGATGGTGGCCACCGCTGCTTCGTTGACGAGTTCGAGGCCCCGGCGGACGTCGCCCTCCAAGATCACGGCATGCGCCTCTGCCACCCTGCCGATGGCGGCCGCGGCCGGGTTGCAGGTCGATCCCACCGCTACGGCTCGGCTGGCCCAATCGTGGGCGGCGCGGACGTCTCCCATCATCAGACGCTCGTAGCTTTTGATGACCGCCAGCCACGCGTGGATCGGCGTCCCGTCATGCCCTACGAGGAGCCGCTCTGCCCGCTTGACCCACCCACGGATCGGCGCCATCAGCGCAGTGTCCATCAGCAGGTGCAGGGCCACTCGAGCCGCCGCGCCGGCGGCCGTGATGGGATCACCGAGGCGAACTGCCTCCGCGTGCGCACGCTCCCACGCCTCGATCGTCACGTCGAGATGACCGGCGGCGTAGGCGACCTCGGCCAGAAACCCCAGGTCGTCCACTGAAAGCCGGACGCTCGCGTCCGTGCCGGTGAGCAGGTCGTACGCCCGCGACCAGTCGCCGCTCGAGGCTGCCCCGCGCGCCTGCTCCACCAGCGCCGCTTCGGGTGCGTCGTACATCACTCACCGATCCGCAGGCCTGCCCGCTCCGACCCGGCCCCGGCGTAACACCGGGGGTTACCCAGGTAACAGTCTTCCTCACGCATACGGGTTTACCAAGCCCGATCCCCGGCCACGGGACACGTCCAGAGCTGGGAGACGGGTCAATCACAGGGAGTTTCACAATGAACGCGAACGTGACGAAGCTGCGCCCATCAGGCACGGCGCAGACGAACGGGCAGGTCTTGTATTACGAGGTCCACGGTCAAGGGCCGTCGCTCGTTTTGGTCATGGGGATCGGGTACGACTCGTCGCTCTGGACGCTGGCGCAGGTCCCGTCCCTTTCCACACAGTTCCGGGTGGTCCTGGTCGACAACCGCGACGCCGGCCGCAGCTCGAAAGCCAGCCACCCGTACAGCATTGCAGACATGGCAGATGACCTCGCCGGTCTACTCGACGCGCTGGGGATTCAGCGGACCCACCTGTTGGGGCTGTCCATGGGCGGGATGATCGCCGTGGAGTTCGCCCTGCGACACGCGGGCCGGCTGGATCGGCTGGTACTTGCCGGGACGGGAGCAGCGCCGGCGCGGAACGCCGTCGATCCAATCCAAATCTGGAGCTGGGTCAAGGCAAATGACGCGACCGGGAAAGTGTTTGGCGGCCAGCAGCTCGCGTCGCTGTTCTCCACGGCCTTCCTTCGAAACCACGAGGCAGTACAGGACACCACCGCGCTGCTGGCCAGCAATCCAAACCCGATGAGTCCCGAGGCGTACGGACGCCAGGCAGATGCCTACCTGCATTTCGATGCCCTCAGCCGGCTGGGCGCCATCACGGCCCCGACCCTTGTCGTCGTCGGTGAGCAGGACCTGATCACCCCACCCTGGATAGCGCGCGAGGTTGCCGACGCGATCCCCGGCGCACGGTTTGAGGTCATCCGAGGCGACGGGTCCTCGCATGTGGTGCCGATCGAGCGCCCCGACGACTTCAACCGCCTCGTTTCGGAGTTCCTCACCGAGTGACCCCACCGGCGCACGCCTCTATCGGCCAACCACGCATTTCACCGCGCGCCTTCAACCCGGCACGCGGGCTCGAGGGGTTGCCAACAACAGGAGTCAGGAATCGTTACAACGACGGTGGTGGCTGTTCAGGGAGCAGGTGAAGCCTTAATCCAGGAGCGGGGCCGGGACGGGCCCTGCTCCGCCTATAGTGCAGCAGGGCTAGTGCAGCAGGGCCCGGCACCAGGCATCAAGCGCCGAGGGTTCCGTTGGTAAAGAGGACCCGGCCGTCCCGCACGGTCTGCAGGCACACCGGGTCACTGCCGGTGTCCAGTGCCGGCAGCAGCGGCGTCCGGGCGCGCGGATCCGTGCTCCAGGACTGCACCCTGCCGTCGGAGACCTGGACCATCAGTTCGTCAACCTCCCACACAGCGAAGCTCGCCGGGGCGCCGGGGACGAGTTGACCGGCCATCGGGTTCCGGTAGCGGGCCGCACGCCACCCGGCGCGGGTGTGTCCGAGGAATGCGGCCCGGGCGGAGATTTGCTCGGCGGGGTTGGTGTGCTGCAGGCACGCCCGCACACTGTCCCATGGCCGGAGCGGGGTGACCGGGCTGTCGCTGCCGAAACAGATCGGCACACCGGCGGAGTAATAGGAGCCGAACGGATTCATGCCGAGCTGGCGCTGGCCGAGGCGCTGCTTATAGAGGCTGGAGTCTCCGCCCCACAGTGCGTCGAAGCCGGGCTGGGCACTGACCGTCACGGAATACCGTGCCAGCCGGCTGATGGCGTCCGCGTCGGCGATTTCAACATGCTCGAAGCGGTGGCCCGCGGCGCGGATCCGCTGCTCCCCCACCTCGGCCGCTGCCTGGTCAAGGGCTTCGAGGGCCGCGTCGAGCCCCGCATCGCCGATAACGTGGAAGCCTGCCTGGATGCCCAGCAGCGAACATGCCGCCAGATGCGCTGCCGCCGCAGCAACCGTCAGGTACTGGCTGCCGCGTTCTCCGGGCGCGTCGCTGTAGTCCGACCGCAGCGAGGCGGTGCGTGAACCGATCGACCCGTCAATATTCAGATCCCCGGCAAGGCCGAGCACAGGAACGCCGAGGCCGTCGAGGATGGACTGGGCGTGTTCAACGGATGAAGCCAGCTGACCCCAGTAGGGCAGGACTTCGGGAACTGCTCCCGCCGGGGCAGCATCCGCCGGATTGCTCGTGGTGTTCCAGCCGGCGGCCAACCGGAGATCCTCGACGCTGCCAATATGCGGTGCCGCCATCTCGGCGACGGCCACGTAGCCGTTGGCAGCTGCCTCAGCCAGGGCACGCTGCTGATAGCCGCGCAGCCGGTCGGCGGGCAACTGCCGCGCCGCCCGGCGGGCCGCCGTATGGGCGTCGCGTTTGACCTGGCTGCCGGCGGCAAAGCCATCGAGTCCGCCGAGCCCGGCAGCTGACGCCAGCGACGAGGACACGAGAGATGAGTGCACGTCCACGCGGGACAGATAGACCTGGCGGCCCCCCGCGGCCCGCTCCAGTTCTTCCCGCGTGGGGAGCGCCGGATTGGCCCAGAGCGTTTCGTCCCAGCCGTGGCCCAGCACGGTGCCCTCGCCGGCGGCCGCGGCGACGGCGTCGAGGAGTTCCGCAGCGGAGCGGATCCCACCGAGCTGCAGCCCGTCCAGGGCGATGCCGGTTTCGGTGAGGTGGACGTGGGAATCGACGAACCCCGGGGCGACCAGTGTGCCGTGGAGATCAATCACGTCCATGGAGGAATCGGCAATGGACGAGGCCGCCTGTTCGGAGCCGACCCAGGCAACGGTGTCGCCGTCCACCAGCATGGCTGTCGCAAACGGATCGGCGGCCGTGTACACGGAGCCGTTGCGGTACAGCGAAACCTTGCGGGGGGTGGGGACGGCCGGTGTGTCGGGCATGGCGCGGGAACTCCTGTTGGCTGGTGGCGTGCTGGACGCCGGTGCTGCGGACGGTATGGTTGGCGGCGGACGGGAACTAGGCCACGGAGGAATAAGCGACGACGCCGCGCTTGATCAGCGCGATGGCATCCCGGCACAGCCGGGCGACGCGGGGATCCAGCTCCGGGATCTTGGCCAGCTGGTCGAGCAGGTCAATCACCTGTTTCACCCAGCGGACAAAATCTCCCGCGGCGAGGTCCGTGCCGCTGAGGACATCTTGGAGGTGCCGGCCTCTGGCCCACTTGTAGATAGGCCAGACGAGGCCGAGCTCAGGCTCGCCGGTCAGCGGCAGCTTGCTGGCCTCCTCGAGGTCCTCCAGGGCGGACCATTCTCGCACCACGGTGTCTACGGCGGATTCCAGCGCGATGCTGGGCATTTTCGGACGCAGTCCGCGGTCCTCCCGTTTGGCCTGGTAGACCAGAACGCTGGCCAGCGACGCCACTTCGGCAGCGTCCAGATCGTTGAACGCGCCCAACCGAAGGGATTGGGAAATGAGCAGGTCCTTCTCGCCGTAGATCCGCCGAAGGCGCTGTCCGTCCCGGCTGATCGACAGAACCCCGGAATCCGAGGTTTCCAGATACCCGTAGCTGGAGAGGAGCCCGCAGACCCGGTCGAAGGTTTTCGCTATGGTGTTGGTCCGGCCCTGGATCTGGCGCACCAGCCCGTCCGTCTCCTGCCGGAGCTTCCACCAGCGTTCGGACCACCGCGCGTGGTCCTCCCGTTCGCTGCACCCGTGGCAGGGGTGTGACCGGAGCTCCCGGCGCAGTTCGGTGATCCGCTTCTCCTGGTTGGGCTGGGCGGCGGCGCGGCCGAAGTCCTCATCCCGGCTCGGCGGTGCGGGAGGCCGGTGGTCCCGGATAGCGTTCCGGACCGAGGAAGCGAGGTCCCGGCGGGACTTGGGGATCTTGGCGTTGAAGGACTTCGGGATCCTGATCCGGGTAATCGGGGACAGCGGCCCCTCGACGTCGGGCAGCCCGATCCGGCGGAGCTGGTTGTCAAGGGTCATCACGGCCGGGCGTGGCTCGCGGGAGTGGTGGTCGGAACTGAGGACAACAGCGAGTCCCGGAGCCCGCCCCGAAGGAACATCCACCACGTCGCCAGGCAGCAGTCGGCTGAGCGAGTCTTCGGTCAGCGATTTCCTGGCCCGGGAGGTTACCTGCGAGGCGTTCTTTTCCGCATCGGACAGGGCACGCCGCAGCCGGGCATATTCGGTAAAGTCGCCCAGATGGCAGGTCATCGCCTTGCTGAATCCGGCCAGGGACTCCTCCCGGCCGCGGACTTGTTTGGCCAGCCCGACGACGGAACGGTCGGCCTGGAACTGGGCGAAGGAAGACTCCAGGATTTCCCGTGCCCGGGCGCGGCCGAACTGCGCCACCAGGTTGATGGACATGTTGTAAGTGGGCCGGAAGCTGGAATTCAGCGGGTACGTACGGCGCGAGGCGAGGCCCGCGACGGCCGCCGGGTCAGTGCCGGGTTGCCACAGCACTACGGCGTGCCCTTCAACGTCGATCCCGCGGCGTCCGGCCCGCCCGGTCAGCTGGGTGTACTCCCCCGCCGTGATATTGACGTGTGCCTCACCGTTGAATTTGTCCAGCTTCTCCAGTACGACGCACCGGGCCGGCATGTTGACACCGAGGGCGAGGGTTTCGGTGGCAAAAACAGCCTTCACCAGACCGTCGACGAAGAGCTTTTCCACGACCTCCTTGAAGGTCGGCAGCATGCCGGCATGGTGCGCGGCGAGACCCCGGACCAGCCCGTCCCGCCAGCTCCAGAATCCCAGGACGTCAAGATCCTCGGAGGGCACATCCTGGGCGGCCTCATCCACACGCTGCGCGATCATCAGCTGCTCACGTTCCGTGGTCAGCCACAGGCCCGCGGAGACACACTGGGCGACGGCGGCGTCGCAGCCGGCGCGGGAGAAGATGAAAGTGATCGCGGGCAGCAGGTCCTGCCGGTCCAGGCTGGCGATGACCTGGGGACGACTCGCCTTGCGGACCGGACTCCGGGGCCCGCCCTGCGGCTCGTCACGCGGACGCTGCTGCTGCCTGCGGGTATTCCGGCCGCCGTGGCCGAAGCGGCCGCGGAAGTTCATCTGGCTCTCTGCACGTGCCATCGACAGAAGTTCGGGGTTGACCTCGTAGCCGGGCCGGTCGACGTCGGCTGCCACGGCTTTCCCGGGAACGGTCTCCCCGGCCTCGCCGGCGGGGGCGATTTCGTCAAACGTTGTGTCTCCGGCGAAGAGATCGACGATCTTACGGCCCACCATTACGTGCTGCCACAGCGGGACCGGACGGTGTTCGGAGACAATCACGTCGGTTTGCCCGCGGACGGTGTCCAGCCACGCGCCGAACTCCTCGGCGTTGGAGACGGTCGCGCTCAGGGAGGCCACCTGGACCTCGCTGGGGAGGTGGATGATCACTTCTTCCCAGACCGCCCCGCGGAACCGGTCCGCCAGGTAGTGGACTTCGTCCATCACCACGAAGCCAAGGTCATCGAGCGTGTCGGAGTCCGCGTAGAGCATGTTCCGGAGCACTTCGGTGGTCATGACGACGACGGGCGCTTCGCCGTTGATGCTGGTGTCGCCCGTGAGCAGGCCCACCTGCGCGGCCCCGTACTTCGCTGCAAGCTCGGCGTACTTCTGGTTGCTGAGGGCCTTGATCGGGGTGGTGTAGAAGGCCTTAAGGCCGCGCTGGAGCGCCAAATAGATGGCGAACTCCCCCACGATTGTCTTGCCGGCGCCGGTGGGGGCCGCTACGAGAACGCCACGCCCCGCTTGCAAGGACAGGCAGGACTCGCGCTGGAAGTCGTCGAGTTCGAAGTCAAGCGAACGGATGAATCCGCCCAAATACGTTTTGGCTTCGGCGGCGCGCTCGGCGTTGGCCCGGTAGCGTTCGGACGGCGACTCCGGACTTGGTTGTGACGACATGCTTCCAGCCTAGTGCGCTGGGCCCTAGAGATTTCCCAGTTCAGTACCGGGAGTTCCGATGTCTGCGGTTGCTTCGGTTTCGGCGGCGCGCTTAACGGCCCGGCGTTCGCGACGGCGGTCGTTGAGCAGGCACAGCCCGATCGCGCCAAAGAACAGCAGCAGCATGGGTCCGGCCAGGTAGAACATGCTCATGGCGTCGGCGCCGGGCGCTGCCATGGCCGCAAACAGGCAGACCAGGAAAACGGTAATGCGCCAGCTCTTCACGAGCTGCTTGCCCTTGATGATTCCGGCCAGGTTCAGCCCAAACAGGACCACCGGGAGCAGGAACGCGATACCAAAAGCCAGCAACAGCCGGAGCACGAAGGACAGGTAGACCTGGGCGCTGATGAAATTGGAACCGCCGGACGGGGTGAAATCGGTCAGGACCCGGACCGCATTCGGCAGGACGAGCCAGGCCAGGAGCACCCCGCCGATGAACAACGGCACGGCGGCGGCCACAAAGGACAGGGCGAGCCGGCGTTCTTTTTTATGCAGGCCGGGAACAATAAACGCCCACAGCTGGTAGAGCCAGACGGGACTCGCGACGAGCAGGCCAAGGAAGACCGAGACCTGGATCATGAGGTCGAACGAGCTCGCCACACCGTCAAAGTTCAGGGTCGCCTGCCGGCCCTCGTTTTCATTGAGGTCACGGATGGGTTTGATCAGTGCCGCGAGCATCGGCTGGTAGACGATGAATCCCACTGCCGTACCGACCACAACGGCGATGGCTGACTTAAACAGCCGGTTCCGGAGTTCCTTGAAGTGGTCAAGGAGCGCCATCCGACCTTCAGGATTGGATCGGCGGCTCATGGATACTGCCATGCGGTCTTAAGCGCGGGTCGACGGCGGCGCTTCGTTACCGTCGCCTGTCCGGTTCTCCGGCCGATTGGCCTGCGGGTGGTTCACGACCCGGCCTTCGACGGCGTCGGGATCGGCGGGCGTCTCGGCGCTGCCGTCCTTCTTCATCTCGCGGACTTCCGACTTGAAAATTCGCATCGACTGTCCCAGGCTTCGGGCCATTCCGGGGAGCTTCGGGGCTGCAAAGAGCACCAGAGCCAGAACGATGATGATGATGAGATGCCAGCCTTCAAGCCTCATGATGAGGTCCTTTCGTTTAAGTACATCCTACGTCTAACTGAAATCGGTGTCGCGCAGGGACTGCGGCTGGCCGCGGTCCCTCTTGCGCTGGATCCGGCGCAAACGTCGGTCTTCCCGGCGTGCTTGTTTGGACGCCCGGTAATCATGCCGCATCTGCTCCGGCAGGGCAAAAACGGCGGTACCGGGGGCCGGCTTGATGACGTCCTGCCCGGCGCCGTGAACCTCACCGGCTGAGACCGGGGCATCCGCCGCCGGGCCGGACACCGGTACGTGCGCAGGGCGGGAGAAGCGATCCCCGGCCTCGCCAAGTTCCTTGACCGTCGTCATGAACTGCCGGAACAGCCGTACACCGAGCACAACAAAAAACAACAGTGACAGCGAGACAAGCGCTATCCAGATCAGTATCCAGGACCACCAAGGCATGCTGAGTAGTCTAACCGGGGTAGCGCGCCAGGGCTGCGTCGAGCCACTCCCGGGCGGCGGTGGCGACGGCCTCGGGCTGCAGGATCCGCACCATGCCGCCATGCTGGGCGGCAAACATGGGCAGCCAGTGTGTGTTGCCGAACCGGATTTCGGCCAGCATGCCGCCGTGTGGCAGCGGCGCGGTCCGTTCGGCGTAGTAGTCGTCCGCCAGGCCGGTGCCACGGCGGTCCAGCTCGACGACCACCAGGGTGTCGTCGTCGTTCGGGGTGAACAGTTTGGCGGGCACCGCGTCTGAGGGCAGCGCCCTGCCGGAGACCGGGAGTCCGGTCGGCACGAGAGTCTCGATGCGGTCGAGCCGGAAGTTGCGCAGCCCTCCGGCGGAGTGGCAGTACGCCTCCAGATACCAGGTGCTGTCGAGGGAGTAGAGCCGCAGGGGGTCCACGTCACGGTCCGAGACGAAGTCCCGCTGCGCGGAGAAGTACTTCAGGTTCAGTTGCGTGCCGGTCCGGATGGCATCACGGGCCGTCGCCAGCGTCGCGGAGTCCTCCGGTCCCAGGTCCGGGACGGACAGTGAGGCAGCTTTGAGGCCGGCTTCCCCGGCCGCGGCCATGAGCTTGAGCGTCACCGATTCAAGGGCGCTGCCCTCGGCCAGCTCCGGAAGGCCGTTGAGGGTGTCCAGACCGGTCAGCAGGGCGCAGGCCTCCTCGACGGTGAAGCGGACAGGCCGGTTCAGATCGAGGTCCTGGATGATAAACACATAGTCGTCCTCCCACTGGATGTCCAGCAGGTCATCCGGGTAGCCCTCCGGCAGCCCGGAGCAGATAAGGATCCGCAAGTCCTCCTCGAGCTCCTTACGGGCTATCCCGAACCGTGCGGCGACGTCGCTGATGTGCAGGCCCTGGTTGTGCACGAGGAACGGAACCAGTTGCAGCATCCGCTTGAGCTGGTGCTCCGACGTGCGCTGGTGCGTGCGCTTGGCCGGGCCTGCCTTTGGAAAGGTGATGTCCGGGGCGGGGGTCGCGGCGAAGTCCGACGCCGCCCGGAGACGCCGTCGCACGGCAGCAACGAGGTCCGGTGGTGAAACCACGACGGCGCGGGGTCCGTAGGAGGCGAGTTCCTCGCCGAAGGTTTCAGCATCCCGGAAGGACAGGGTGAGCCGGTCCCACCCCCGCGACGGCGCTCCGGCAGGAGTGACCTGGGCTGAGGGGCCGGCCGCGGCCCGCTTACGCAGCTGCAGGATCCTGCCGTCCTCGACATCCACGACGGCGGTCCGGACCGGCAGCTCCTGAAGCCCGGAGAGTTCGGACCGGACGTTGAAGCCGGGCGGCGTCGTGAAGGACTCCTGGTCCAGTGTGGTCACCGCAGAGGTGATCCGTGAGAGCCGGAAAAAACGCTTGGCATCCCGGCCGCGGTCCTGGCCCACGAGGTACCACTGGCCGAAACGGCTGCCGAGGCCCCAAGGCTCGACGGACCGCTCTTCTTCGTGCCCGGTGGTCCCGGCCAGGTAGCTGAACCGTACGGGGCGTTGCGCGTGCATGGCGGCCACCAGGTCTTCGAAGGCCTGCCCGGCGGGCCGGAGCCGCGGCTGGATTCCGGCAGGTAGCTCGGTGTCGCGCAGACCACCGGCTGCCTGCAGCTTGCGGACGGCGTCCAGTGCCGCGGAACCGAGAGCTGCCTGCTCCCAAAGCTGGGCCGCGAGGATCAGGACGGTGCACTCTTCCGGGGTCAGGCTCACGTCCGGCAGCCGGTTTGACTCCTTGCCGATCCGGTACCTCGTAGTGGCGGGATCATCCGAGCCCCAGCCCTGGTCCAGGACCGTCTCGACCTCGAACCCGAATTGCCGCAGTTCTGTCTTGTCGCGTTCAAACATCCGGCCGAAGGCAACATCGCTGCTGGTGGTGTCGTGGTAGACCTTGGCGCGCAATTCGCTGCGGCGGAGCCCGTACTTGGTGTTGAGCAGCGCGATGAGCAGGTTCAGGAGGCGTTCTGTACGTGAGGCGGACACCTCGCAAGGCTACTAAACGTTGTGGCCGGAAAATGACGAAAGCGCGGTAACAACCGGAAGAACTTCTCCGATTGCTACCGCGCTTCGTGTCAGCTGCGGACGTCCTAGCGGACCGCGACGAGATCCACAACAAAGATCAGGGCCTCGTTGGGGCCGATGGCCCCGCCGGCGCCCCGGGATCCATAAGCCAGTTCGGAGGGGATTTCCAACCGGCGGCGGCCGCCGACCTTCATGCCCAACAGGCCCTGGTCCCAGCCCTGGATAACCTGTCCGACGCCGACACGGAAGTCCAGCGGTGCGCCGCGGCCCCACGAGGCATCGAATTCTGCGCCCGTGGACCAGGCCACGCCGACGTAGTGGGTGGAGACGGTGTCGCCGGCCTTGGCCTCGGCGCCGTCACCCTCAATCAGGTCCGTGATGACCAGTTCCGTGGGGACGTCGCCGGCGGGGAAGTCAATCTCGGGCTTGCTGCGGTCAAGATCTCGCTGTCCAAATGACATGGTTACTCCTCTATGGGGTAGCGGTGACGGCCTGCCGGCCGCCGGGGTACGGGGCGGTGGGGTATTTACTTAATGCCGAGGATATCAACGACGAAAACGAGGTCGCCCTTCGCGTCGCCCTGGCCTTCGTCGCCGTAGGCGAGGTCCTTCGGGATGACGAGGAGGACGCGGGATCCAACGGTCTTGCCGGTCAGTCCCTGGGTCCAGCCCTTGATGACGCCGGTCAGCGGGAAGGTTGCTTTCTCGCCGCGGTCAAAGCTGGAGTCAAAGACCTTGCCGCCGTCGAGGGCGACTCCGACGTAGTTGACGGTGAGGGTGTCCGTTTCCTTGACCTCCGGGCCGGTGCCCTTGATGAGGTCCTGGGCGATCAGCGCGGTCGGAGCGGCTACGCCGTCGACGTTGATTTCCGGTACGCCCTTGTCGTTGTCCTTGACGGTCGGCAGGCCGGCCGGCGGGCTCACGGGGTCGCCGGCGGGGCCGTCGAGGCTCTTCGGTGCATCCTTGACGGAGAGCACCTTGACCACAAGCAGCTGAGTCGGTTTGGCCTGGGCGCCCTCGGTGCCCTCGGCGGCAGCCTGGCCGGGAACGGCCAGGGCAAGGTAGGAACCGACCTTGGCGCCAACGAAGGCACCGTAGATGATGGGGCTGCCGGTCTTGAGTTCCTCGTTCAGCTCCAGCGGTTCGGGGTCGCTGGGGAAGGTGTCTTCAAGCGTGCTGCCGTCGGTGCCATTGAAGGCAATGATGGAAATGTTGACAATCTGATTCTCTTTGACAACCTCGCCGTCACCTTCGGTAACAACCTTGACGGTGGTTTCCGTGACGTCCAGCGGTTTGTCGAATTCGACGCCGGGGGCTTTCTTGTCCCCGTTGTCGGTGAGCTTAATCGAATCGAGCTTCGCCGTTTCGCCGGCGGATTGGCTTGTGGGTTCCTGGGCGGCTGGCTCGCCGCCGCCGCAAGCCGTAAGCAGCAGCAGTCCAGGAAGAAGAATTGCGAGTAGTCGGCGCACTTGTTGAACTTTCGTCGAGGCAGGATGGACACAATGCCGGACGGTCTCCCACGGCAAAGAAATCTGCGGCCGGCAACCGGCCCTTACCAGAATAACGCGGAAAGCTGGGTGTCAGCCCATGGACGCCAGCAGGGCATCGACCCTTTCGTCGACGCTGCGGAACGGATCCTTGCACAGGATGGTCTGGTGTGCACGGTCGTTGAGCTTCAGGTGTACCCAGTCCACGGTGTAATCACGGCCGAGTTCCTGCGCCCGCCGGACGAAATCGCCGCGGAGTTTGGCCCGGGTTGTCTGCGGCGGGGCGTCGACTGCGTCCTTCACGGTGGTGTCATCAACAACCCTGCGCGCGGCGCCCCGGGCCTGGAGAAGGTAAAACAGTCCGCGGCTGCGCGAGATGTCGTGGTACGTCAGGTCGATCTGGGCGATTCTGGGGGCGTCAAGTTCAAGCCCGTGCCGTTCGCGGTAGTTGTCCATCAGTTTCTTTTTGATGGCCCAGTCGATCTCCGTGTCAATGGCACTCGTGTTGCCGCTTTCGATGGCGTCCAGCGCGCGCTCCCAGAGGTCCAGAATCAGCGGGACCTGCTCATGGTGCGCGCCTTGTTCGGCCACGAACGCCGTGACCTTGTCCAGGTACTCGCGCTGGATCTCCAGCGCCGTCAACTGCCGGCCGTTGGCGAGGCGCACCAGGGCGCGGCCGCTGAGGTCATGCGAGATCTCCCGGATGCTGCGGATGGGGTTTTCCATCCGCATGTCGCGCATGATGACCCCGGCTTCAATCATGCGCAGGATCAGGTCGACGGAGCCGACCTTGAGCAGCGTCGTGGTCTCGGACATGTTGGAGTCGCCGACGATCACGTGCAGGCGCCGGTAGAACTCCGCGTCGGCGTGCGGTTCGTCCCGGGTGTTGATGATCGGGCGGGACCGGGTCGTGGCGGACGACACTCCTTCCCAGATGTGGTCGGCGCGCTGGGAGAACGCGAAGGTCGCACCATGGGGGGTTTTCAGGATCTTCCCGGCCCCCGCGATGAGCTGCCGGGTGACAAGGAACGGAATCAGAATCTCGGCGAGCCGGGTGAATTCACCCCGGCGCGGAATCAGGTAGTTTTCGTGGCTGCCATAGGAATTGCCGGCCGAATCGGTGTTGTTCTTGAACAGGTAGACCGTGCCGCCGAAGCCTTCAGCCGCGAGTCGTTCCTGCGCCTCCTCGACGAGGTCGCAGAGGATTATTTCCCCGGCCCGGTCGTGGGCGACGAGTTGGGTCAGATCGTCACATTCGGCCGTGGCGTACTCGGGGTGCGAGCCGACGTCGAGATACAGGCGCGAGCCGTTGGTCAGGAAAACATTGGATGACCTCCCCCAGCTGACCACCTTGCGGAAGAGGTAGCGGGCCACCTCCTCGGGCGCGAGCGGGCGGGATTCCGGGCTCGAGTAGGAAATCCCGAATTCGGTTTCGATACCAAAAATTCGTTTGTCCATGTCAGTTCTCCTCAGCGAGCAAGGCCACAACGTCGGCGTCGTCCAGTCGGCGGAACGCCCGGCGTGAACCGCGCGCACTTTCCGAGCCGCGGTCCAGCACCGCAACTTCCACGGCCGCCGCCGCAAGTGTGGCGCTGTCCTTGTCCGCGTCGAGTCCGGCCACGGCAAGCCGGATGGCTCCGGAAAAGTTGAGTTCCTCCCGCCAGCCCGCGGCAACGGCCTCGGAGACCTTCTCGGCCTGCCCACCCATCACAATGAAGGCGTCTTCGTCGGCAATGGAGCCGTCAAACGTCAGCCGGTAGAGGTGGTCCGCTTCCTGGGCGATGCCCACCTCGGCCACGGCGAGTTCGACTTCGAAAGGCTTCTGCTCGGCAGTAAAAACAGCGCCGAGGCTCTGGGCATAAACGCTGGCCAGCCCGCGCGCGGTAACGTCCTCGCGGTCGTACGAGTACCCGCGGACATCCGCGTACCGGACGCCGGCCTGGCGCAGGCTCTCAAATTCGTTGTACTTGCCGACGGCGGCGAACGCGATTTTGTCGTAGATCTCGCCGATCTTATGGAGCGACGGCGACGGGTTTTCGGCCACGAGCGCGATTCCGTCCCGGCAGCTGATGACCACCACCGAACGCCCCCGCGCGATGCCTTTCCGTGCAAAGTCCGCACGGTCCTTCATCAGTTGCTCAGGCGAGACATAGAACTGCTGGGTCATCTTATGCCTCCCGCTGGGCGGCGGCCCGGGACTCAATGACGGCGCCGGCCACAGCGGCGAGGTCACGTTCCGGGACGCGGAAGGCTCCGGCCCGGTTGACAATATAAACCACGGGCCAGAGCTGGCGGATCGGGTCGGGACCGCCCGTGGCCGAGTCGTCGTCGGCGGCGTCATACAACGCTTCGACGGCGACAGCGACGGCCTGTTGCTCGGTAAGGTTGGGCCGCCAGAGCTTCTTTAACGCCCCGCGGGCGAACATGGAGCCGGACCCGACGGCGTGGTGTTCCTGCTCCTCGTACCGCCCGCCGGTGACGTCGAAGGAAAAAAGCCGGCCCACGCCTGCCGGGCGGTCGAAACCGGCGAACAGCGGGATTACGGCCAGGCCTTGCATGGCCATCGGGAGGTTCCCGCGGATCATGGCACCGAGCCGGTTCGCCTTGCCATCAAGGCTCAGGAGCGTTCCCTCAATTTTTTCGTAATGCTCCAGCTCAACCTGGAACAGCCGGGTGATGTCGAGGGCAATTCCGGCAGTCCCGGCGATGCCCAGCACCGAGTACTGGTCAGCCGGAAAGACCTTCTCGATATGCCGGCTCGCAATCACATTGCCCATTGTGGCGCGGCGGTCGCCTGCCATCAGCACTCCCCCGGCGTAGCTCATCGCAACGATGGTGGTCCCGTGCGGGGCCTGGAGCGGGGCGGTGTTCGGTGCCGCAGCCGCAAACTGGTGGAAGGGCAACAGGTCGGGCCGTTCGCGTTGCAGGTGCTCAGTGAAGGATGACGTGGTGTTGGCTGCTACCTGGTTGGCTGTGGATTCCTGCACTGACACACTCCCTCAACGTGGTCTAATCAACGACTCTTCCGGCATTGAGCCCTTCCTGCCGTCCCTATTTATCGGTCCGGGGGCCTACTGGCCGCCTTTTTGGACGAATGCCCGGACGAACTCCTCGGCATTCGATTCCAGCACGCCGTCGATTTCATCAAGTAGATCGTCAACGCCCTGCGTGGCTGCTGACGCCTGGGCGTCTGCCGGGGCCGGCGGCGCTGCGGGGACGTCCTCGTCAACCTCGGTATCCCGCGACTTTGGCTGCTGCTGCTCTTGGCCTGCCATTGTTCTCTCCTTCTGTCCGTCCCTTGCGCAAGGGACATCCTGTAGCAATACTGCCACGCCCGGGGCGCCTGCGGGGGGCTTTGTCCCTACGAACCGGGGCTGAGTCCCAGAAGCTCTCCAAGGAAGGCCCCGGCGTCCTGATGCCGGGCAAAAAGGGCGCCGGTGAGGGCTTCTGTTCCGCGCAGCGGCTCACGGGTGGGGACCCGCTGGAGCCTGCCGCGGCCAGGGACGTCGAAGATCACGGAGTCCCAACTCGCACCGACGAGGTCGGCGCCGAACTGGCTGACGCAACGTCCGCGGAAGTAGGCGCGCGTGTCCCTCGGCGGCTCCACCACTGCCTGGGCGATCGCGGCGTCCGGGACAATCCGCTGCATCCGGCCGCGGGCGAGGAGACGGTGGTACAGTCCCTTTTCGGGCCGGATGTCAGCCCACTGCAGGTCTACAAGGCCCAGCCGCGCATGGCCCCACGGAAGGCCGTCCCGCTGCCGGTACCCTTCCAACAGCGAGAGCTTCGCCAGCCACTCCACCGAGGAAGCAGCAGCCGCCCGGTTGCTGCCCAGGTCTGTCAGGGTAGCGGACCACCGCTCCAGGACTTCGTGGGTGTGCCCGTCGCCGTCGCGCGCGTCGGAGACGCCGGTGTCCTGGGCGTGCTTCGCGGCGGCCTCGAAGTACATCCACTGCAGGTCAAGGGCCGTGATCTGGCGACCGTCCTGCAGCTGGAGCGTGATCGCGAGCGAGGTGTCGTGGCTGACGGACTGAAGGGCCGCCACCGGATCGTGAAGTTCAACGCGGGGCGCCAGACCTGCTTCGATCAGGCTCAGGACCATGGCGGTGGTGCCGAACTTGAGGTAGTTCGAGGCCTGGCTGAAGTTCGCATCGCCGATGATCACGTGCAGCCGGCGGTACTTGTCCGCCGTGGCGTGCGGTTCGTCGCGGGTGTTGATGATGGGCCGCCGGATGGTGGTCTCGAGTCCCACCTCGGTTTCAAAGAAGTCCGCGCGCTGGCTGATCTGGTAGCCCGGCCGGGAGCCATCCTGCCCCATGCCGACGCGGCCGGCGCCGCAGATGATCTGGCGGGTGACAAAGAACGGCGTCAGCCCGCGGACGATGTCGTTGAACGGCACGGCCCGCGGCATGAGGTAGTTCTCGTGCGAGCCGTAGGAGACGGACTTGTTGTCCGTGTTGTTTTTGTACAGGTTGATGGGTGGCAGCTCCGGGTCTGCGGCCAGGCGCCGCACTGCTGCCAGCGCCACGAGATCCCCGGCCGCGTCCCACCGGACCACGTCACGCGGGTTGGTCACTTCCGGGCTGGAGTATTCCGGATGGGCGTGGTCCACATAGAGCCGCGCCCCGTTGCCCAACACCATGTTCATGAGCAGGGCTCCGGGATCGTCCGTCCCGTCGGTCTCCAGCTCGCTCCTGCCATAGGCGAGGGCAACCGCCTCGGCGTCGAGGACCGGTGGCTGATCGGTGAGCTGGTCGGGGTCTGCCGCGCTGCGTTCCAGGGTCCAGCCGCGGGCGTCGTGCAGCGGCTCCTCATCCGTGTAGTCCCAGCGGGTTTCAGCACCACCGGCAGCCCGTTGCCGCGTCACCTGGGCGTACGCCTGAATGACGCGCGCCGACATCATGGTGGCGTTGGCACCGGGTGCCGACGGCGCATGGATTCCGTATTCCGTCTCCGAGCCCATCACCCGCATGGCACCACCCGGCGGCAGGCCGTCGGCGGCGTCCGCCGGGGTGGCCGTCACAGGTATTGGCCCGTACTGGGCATGGTCTCGATGGACTTGCCGGGCTCCTGGCCTGCCTTGCCCTGGACGATGGTGCGGATGTAGGTAATGCGTTCGCCCTTCTTGCCGGAGATCCGGGCCCAGTCGTCCGGGTTGGTGGTATTCGGCATATCCTCGTGCTCCCGGAACTCATCGATGACCGCCCGCAGCAGGTGGTCGATCCGAAGGCCCTTTTGGCCAATGGTGAGCAGGTCCTTGATCGCGTACTTCTTGGCCCGGTCCACGACGTTCTGCACAACAGCCCCGGAGTTGAAGTCCTTGAAGTAGAGCATCTCGGTGTCACCGTTGGCGTACGTCACTTCGAGATACTCGTTGGACTTTTCGGTTGCGTACATGGCTTCCACGGTGCGCTGGATCATCGCATCCACGGTCTCCTGCACATCGCCGTGATGCTCGGCGAGGTCCGTCTCGTGGAACGGCAGGTCCGTGGTGATGTACTTGTTGAAGATGTCCGCCGCCGCCTCGGCGTCCGGGCGCTGGATCTTAACCTTGACGTCCAGCCGCCCCGGCCGCAGGATGGCCGGATCGATCATGTCTTCCCGGTTGGACGCGCCGATCACGATCACATTGTCCAGTCGTTCGACGCCGTCGATCTCACTGAGCAACTGCGGCACGATGGTGGTTTCGACGTCGGAAGAAATGCCGGTGCCGCGGGTACGGAACAGGGAATCCATTTCATCGAAGAAGACCACGACGGGGCTGCCGTCGGAGGCCTTTTCCCGGGCGCGGGCAAAAATCAGCCGGATATGGCGTTCGGTTTCACCGACGTATTTGTCCAGCAGCTCCGGACCCTTGATGTTCAGGAAGTAGCTCTTGATGTCCGTCTTCCCGGCCCGCTCAGCGGCACGGGCGGCCAGGGAATTGGCCACGGCTTTGGCGATCAGGGTCTTGCCGCAGCCAGGGGGGCCGTAGAGGAGGATTCCCTTGGGTGCTTTCAACCCGTGTTCGCGGTACAGGTCCGGGTGGAGGAAGGGCAGTTCCACGGCGTCGCGGATCTGTTCGATCTGCGGTCCAAGGCCGCCGATGTCTTCGTAGGTGATGTCGGGGACTTCCTCCAGCACGAGGTTCTCAACCTCGGACCGCGGGACCTTTTCCAGGGCATAGCCCGTGCGCGAATCGATCGAGAGTGCGTCGCCTACCCGGAGTTTCTGGGACATCAGGGCGCCGGAGAGCCGGATGACCCGTTCTTCGTCCGCACGGCCCACCACAAGGGCACGGTCAGTCCCCAGCAGCTCCTTGAGCGTGACCAGTTCTCCGGCCCGCTCAAAGCCCAGCCCTGCCACAACCATCAAGGCCTCGTTGAGCAGGACTTCCTGCCCTGCGGCGAGCTGGCCGATGTTGACCAGCGGGCTGACCCCGACCCGCATTTTGCGGCCGGCGTTGAAGATGTCCACGGATTCTTCCGTGGCCGCCTGGCCACTGTTGCCCGCGGTGGGCTGGCGTTTGGGGTTGACCTGCAGGACCGTGCCGAAACTGTACGGCGGCTGGCCTTCCTGATCGAGGGCGCTCTTGAGCCGCAGGATCTCGGTCTTGGCAGTCTCCAGCATTCCGACCAGCTTGGAGTTGTTCTGCGTCGCGGCGGCAAGCTGCCGGTCAATGTGCCTTAGCTTGTCCCGGAGGATATTGACCTGGCGTTCGGCCACCGACTGCTCGTTCGCGGTGCGGCTTTCGCTGCCAGAGGCTTTTACAGCCTCGGGCAGCGCTCCGCGCGCCGCTGAATCGCCTGCCGGTGTGCTGTCCGGATCAGTATTCGGAGTCTCCATCGTGCATCAGCCCCTTCCTGCTCTCTTGTTAAGACCTTAGCCCCAAGAAGGCAGATGCCGCTGGCGACATCCAGAATATCCCTAGGTTGTCTTGTCCGGCGTGTCCACAACATGCGTCCCGGCGATGGCGTCCCGGGCGGCGCGTCGGAGTTTCTTGTCGGAGACGGCACGTTCCCCAACGGCCCCGGGCGTCCAGGCGTTGACGTCTTCTTCTTTAAAGTCAGTTTTGGAGGGCCGGCGCTTCACGGAGATGCCGGTGACGCCGTCGGCGAGGCGGCGCGTGACGAGCAGGAAACCGGTGTGGGCGACCATGCGGTGGTCCGGCCGGACAGCCAGGCCCTCGAGGTGCCAGCCGCGGACCATCGATTCCCAGGCGTCGGGGTCAGTGAAGCGGCCGTCGGCGCGGATGGCTTCTGCGGTCCGGGACAACTGCGTCACTGTGGCGACATAGTTGATCCACACGCCGCCGGGCGCCAGTACGGTGGCGACCGCGTCCAGGCATTCCCAGGGGGCGAGCATGTCCAGGACCACCCGGTCCACGGATCCCGGAGCCTCGGTGCGGACGACTTCCTCCTGGAAGTCACCGAGTGAGATCTGCCATGCGGGGTGCGGTCCACCAAAAATGGTTTCGACGTTCCCGCGGGCAATGTCCGCGAATTCGGCGCGGCGCTCGAACGAATGCAGGTAGCCGTTGTCCCCCACCGCGCGCAGCAGCGAAATGGACAGCGCGCCGGATCCCACACCGGCTTCCACGACCCGTGCACCCGGGAAAATGTCCGCCATCGTGACGATTTGGCCGGCATCCTTGGGGTAGACAACAGCGGCTCCGCGCGGCATGGACAGGACGAAGTCCGAGAGCAGCGGGCGCAGGGTCTGGTATTGCTGTCCGACGTTGTTGACGACGACGGACCCGTCAGGGGCCCCGATGATCTCGTCGTGGTTCAGGAAGCCGCGGTGGGTGTGAAACGCCCCGCCCGTTTCCAGGGTGATGGTGTTCATCCGGCCGCGCTCGTCCGTCAGCTGGACACGTTCGCCTTCACGGAACGGCCCGCGGCGCCGGGCGGCGCCAACCGGCGGTGTTCCCGCCGGATTCACGGAGGTCTCGGCGGAATCCTCGGTGGCGCCGACGCCTGCCGGGGTGGGGTTGGCTGCGGTGTCGCTGCTCATGAAGTTGATCCTCGCTCCTGTGATGCTGTGTGGCCGCGGATACGCCTGCGGGCACCGGTCCTTGCCATGGGCCGGAAATTCACGACCGGCATGTAACTCTACCGTTTCCGGCCAACGTTCCGTCCCCGGCCGGCGCCCTTGCCGGTGATGGCGCTGATAACAACTGCCTGCCGCAGCAGCCCGGTCACAATTCCGTCAGCATCAATAACGGCGTACTCAAGGCCCTTGAGCTGGGCCAGGTATTGCACCAACTCCTGGCCTCTGGACCATTCCGGCACATAGCCGCCATCAGCCAGCGCATAGGACACGGCGCTGACCGGCGTCGAGGCAGCGAGGTCCGCCGGGACGCTCGCGACAGCCTCCGGGTCGACCACGGCCACAGGGCGCCGGTCCGGACCGACGAGGACCACAGCCGGCGTTCCGGCCGGGGCGACAGCGAGGACATCCGCGACCGTCGCCGTCCCGGGAAGCCCCACGGCGGGTTCGGCGAGAGCGGCGGCGTCGATCAGGTGCAGGCGTCCGCGCAGGCGCGCCTGCTGGATCGACGCCGACGCACCCATCCACAGGAAGCTGCCGACCAGGGCGGTGATAAGCACGAGGGTAAGATCCGGGCTGCCGCCGCTGAGCAGCGGCAGGGCCAAGAACCAGACGGCGAGGGCAATGACGATGATCCTGCCGCCCCAGCCGGCCGCGATGGTGCCCTTCTCCTGGCTGCCGGTTGCCTTCCAGACGGCCGATTCCACGAGCCGGCCGCCGTCCAGTGGAAGCCCGGGCAGCACGTTAAAGAGTCCGATCAGCAGATTGGCCCAGACAAAGATATTGGTCAGGATGCCGGCGACGCCGCTGGGGTCAGCAGCGGCCAGTACCAGCCAGCCGCCGCCGGCCAGGACAAAGTTCGCCGCCGGGCCTGCCATGGCCACAACGACAGAGCGTCCCGGTGAGGCGGTGAAGCTCTCAAACTGGGTGTGGCCGCCCCACAGGTTGAGCACGATCTTCTCGGTGGGCCAGTGGTAGACCTTGGCAGTCAGCGCGTGCGCGAGTTCGTGCGCCAGCACGGAGAGGAGCAGCAGCACGGCGTAGGCGAAGGCCACAGCGAAGGCCCCCAGGCCGAGGCCGGGCTGATTCCGCTGCAGGATCGGCCCGTAGACGATGACGGTGAACGCCGCGATGATGAACCACGAATAGGCCAGCACCACCGGTATTCCGGCGATGCGTCCCAGTACGATTCCCTCCTTGCGGGGAGCCGGTCCCTTGCCGGGCCGTTCGGTCTGCTCGCGGTCAGTTGTGTCGCGGTCAGACACTGGGCTGACTCCCGGTCGCGGCGTCCTCGAGCCCGAAGGTCGCGTCCGGGAACTCGTGGCGCAGGGCAACGAGCTCCTCGAGATCGGCAACCGTCCGGCCGTGCAGCGTGTCCCATTGGGCGTGCCGCGGGTCCTGCGGCAGGGGCACCAGGTGCGGGATGGCGATGGTGACGACGCCGGACGCCACCGCGGCGGCGACGCCTGGAACGGAGTCTTCCAGGGCCACGCACTCGTGCAGTGTCAGGTGCGGATCCTGCTGCCGCAGCAGGTCCACGGCCGTGAGGTAGGCCTCGGGATGGGGTTTGCCCTGCGTGACGGTGTCCCCGGTTACCAGGAACTCGAAGTATGGTTTCGGCAGGCTGGAGACAATTTCGCGGGCCAGCGGACCCTCGGACATCGTGACAAGGGCGCAGCGGATGCCTGCGGTGTGCAACGCGTCCAGCAGTTCACGTGCCCCCGGCCGCCACGGCACGGCGCGCCGGACCTGGCTGATGACGTGGGCAGTCAGCGTGTCGATGATCTCGCGCCGCTCCAGCCGGACGCCGGCCTCCTGCAGGATGCCGGCAGAAAGCATCAGGGACTGGCCCACGAGCTGCATGGCCTGCGCGTGCGACCACTGTCCGCCGTGGGCGGCCACCAAGTCGTGCTCGGCCTCAATCCAGTACGGCTCGGTGTCGACGATCGTGCCGTCCATGTCCCAGAGCGCAGCTTTGAGAACGGACCGGGAAGCTGAGGATTGCATGCCTTCAAGTCTACGGGGCTGGCCTGCGTGCGGTGCCTGCACTACGCCCATGGCGGATACGGTCCCCGGCCGGTGCGGGCAGGGCGCGATACCGCAGCGAGTCCGCGGGCCGCCCCGTATACCGGGAGGGGATTTACAGATTTGCGGCGCTTCATTCCCTGCACGGGTGCGCCCCTTCGACGTAGGGTGATGAGATGAACAGCTTCGAGGCGAACCCCACGGAACCAGGTGCCGTCCCAGAACCGGAACGGTTGCTGCAGCCTGTTCCCGAGGGACGGCGCATTACGGTGATGCTTGCGGCCTTCGAAGGCTGGAACGACGCCGGTGAAGCCGCGAGCGACGCGCTGCGGTACCTCAGCAAACTTTGGGGCGGCAAAAAAGTCTCGGCGATCGACGCCGACGAGTACTACGATTTTCAGTTCACCCGGCCGACGATCCGCCGGACCGCCTCCGGGGATCGGAAGATCAAGTGGCCGTCCACCCGCATTTTCAAGGCCAGCGTGCCCGACTCCAACGTGGACGTCATCTTTGTCCAGGGCACCGAACCGTCCTATAAGTGGCGGGCTTATACGGCCGAACTTCTGGTCCACGCCGAGGCGTTGCATGTGGACTATGTGATCCTTGTCGGCGCTCTCCTCGCCGATGTGCCGCACAGCCGGCCGATTCCGGTCAGCACCTCCACGGATGACACCGCCCTGCGCGAACGCATGGATTTGGAGGCCTCGCAGTACGAGGGACCTGTGGGGATCGTCGGCGTGCTCGGCGAGGTCGCGCTGCTGGCCGGCCTGCCCACAGTGTCGCTCTGGGCCGCCGTTCCCCATTACGTCGCCCAGGCGCCCTCCCCCAAGGCGCAATTGGCGTTGCTGCACCGGATCGAGGAACTGCTGCAGGTTCCGTTGGACACCCACGAGCTGGTTGAAGAAGCGGATGCCTGGGAGCGCGGAGTGGATGAACTTGCCACCGAGGACCCCGAAATTGCCGCCTACGTGCGCCAGTTGGAGGAGGCGAAAGATACCGCCGACTTGCCTGAGGCCAGCGGGGAATCCATCGCTCGGGAATTCGAGCGGTATTTGAAGCGGCGGGGCAAAGACAAGCAGTAGGCGGGCGCCCGCTGCCGGAGCCCGCCGGCAGACGGACACCAACCGGCATACCGACTCCTGCGCCCCTTGCAGGCGGGGGCTAAGGTGCCGGCGCTAGAGTTCGACGCCGAGCAGGGCGTTGACAGCGTCGCTCACCAGTGCGGCGTCGATGCTGGACGCGGTTGCCTCGCCGTCAGGATCCGCCAGGGCACCCTCCGCCCACTCGTCCACGGCAGCCAGGGCGCCGGGGGCGAACAGATCATTCGAAAGCTCCGTGCGCATTGCATTGATCAGCGCTGCGGCGGTCCCCTGCCGCGCGGCGTCGAGAGCGGAACGCCACGTAGCCAACCGATCCTTCGCTTCGGTAAAACCGGCGTCGGTCCAGGACCAGTCGTCCCGGTAGTGATGCGCCAGGATGGCCAGGCGGATGGCCGCCGGATCTTCACCGGCGGCACGCAGTCTGGAGACGAGCACCAGGTTGCCCTTGGATTTGCTCATCTTTTCGCCGTCCAGGCCCACCATGCCGGCGTGCGCGAAGTGCCGGGCCAGCGGGACGCCGGCGAGGGAATAGGCGTGTCCGGCGCCCATTTCGTGGTGCGGGAAGACCAGATCTGAACCGCCGCCCTGGACGGTAAATGGCGCCGGCAGGTATTTCTGCGCGATGACGGTGCATTCGATGTGCCAGCCGGGGCGTCCGTCGCCCAGTTCGCCGCCGGGCCAGTGGGGTTCACCTTCGCGGGCAACCCGCCACAGCAGGGGGTCCAGAGCCTGGCGTTTCCCGGCGCGTCCGGGATCACCGCCTCGTTCAGCGAACAGTTCGAGCATGTCGGCGTCGGAGAGTCCCGACACCGCGCCCAGCGTCCAGGCGTCGGCGTCGTCGGCATGCTTGCCGGCCGCTTCGACGTCGTAGTAGACATCGCCGTCGGGCTCACCGTCAGTACCGGCCACCCGGTAGGCCAGGCCCTCATGGAGGAGGCGTTCAATGGCCGGGACAATCATCGGCATGGATTCGACGGCGCCGACGTAGTGGTCCGGGGCCAGGACGTTGAGCGCTTCCATGTCCGTCCGGAAAAGTTCGATCTGGCTGGCGGCCAGCTCACGCCAGTCCACTCCCGTCTCGGTCGCACGCTCCAGCAGGGGGTCGTCGACGTCGGTGACGTTCTGTACGTAGGCGACCTGCTGGCGGCCATCGCGCCAGGCCCGGTTCAGCAGGTCGAAGGCTACGTAGCTGGCGGCGTGTCCCATGTGTGTGGCGTCGTACGGGGTGATGCCACAGACATACATGGACTGCTCCCCCGCCGCATCCAGTGTGACGAGGCCGCCCGCTATGGTGTCGAAGAGGCTGAGGGCAGGCATGCTGCCCGGCAGATGGGGAACAGGGCGGGAGATCCAGGACTTCACAGGCCAAGCTTAGTGCTAGGCGCTGATGACATTGAAACCGAGCAGCAGGTACAGGGCCAGGCCGAGCAGGATCCGGTACCAGACGAAGAGCCGGTAGCTGCGGGTCGAAACGTATTTCAGGAACCAGCCGATGATCACGTAGCCGACGATGAAGGCGATCACGGTGGCCAGCGCCGTTTCCGGCAGGCCGTAGGGTCCGGTGACGCCGTCCTTGGAGACGACTTTATACAGCTGGTACAGCCCGCTGCCGAAGACGGCGGGGATGGCCAGCAGGAAGGAATACCGGGCCGCGGACTCCCGGGTGTAGCCCATCAGCAGACCTGCCGTGATGGTACCGCCGGAGCGCGAGACGCCCGGGATCAGGGCCATGGCCTGGGCAAGGCCGTAGAGCGCGCCATGCTTGTAGGTGAGCTTGCTGAGGTCCCGTTCCTGGCGGCCGACGGCGTCGGCGACGGCGAGGATCATGCCAAAGACAATCAGCGTAGTGGCGACGATCCACAGGCTGCGGAGCACCGATTCGATCTGGTCCTGAAACAGCAGTCCGAGGGCTATGATCGGCAGGCTGCCTAGGATAACCAGCCAGCCCATCCTGGCGTCCGGGTCCTGCCGGGACACCTTGCCGGTCAGCGATCCCGCCCATGCCCTGACGATCCGGACAATGTCGTGCCAGAAGTAGACAATGACGGCGGTTTCGGTGCCGAGTTGGGTGATGGCGGTAAACGCCGCCCCCGGATCCGCTGCGTTGGGAAGGAACGATCCAACGATCCGCAGGTGCGCACTTGAGGAAATCGGGAGGAACTCCGTCAGCCCTTGGACAAGGCCCAAAAAGGCCGCTTCAAACCAGTTCACGTTTATAGACCCTACGTCATGAACCCGCCTGAATCCCCGTAAGCTTGCTGACATGCAGCAGCGTTATGTCGGCAACAGTGGGTTGCGTGTCTCCGCCCTTTCTTTGGGGACCTTGTCCTGGGCCCGGGAAACCGACGACCAGGACGCCTCGTCGCTGCTCCGGACTTTTGTCGATGCCGGCGGAACCGTGATCGATACGGCGGCATCGTATGCGGACGGCGAGTCCGAGGCGATGCTGGGCCGAATGCTCGGCGACGTTGTGGCCCGCTCCGAAATTGTTATTTCCACAAAGGCCGGGCTGTCGACGTCGAACGGGCGCCGGAGCGTGGATACGTCCCGGAACGGGATGCTCTCCGGGCTTGACGCGAGCCTGGCCCGGCTGGGTACCGACCACGTGGACCTCTGGTTTGCCCATGCGTGGGACCCCAATGTGCCTCTCGAAGAGACCCTGTCCGCCCTGGACTTCGCTGTCCGGTCCGGGCGGGCCCGCTACGCGGGGATTTCAAACTTCGGCGGCTGGCAAACGGCCAAGGCTGCCGCCGTCGCCGGTTTCCCGCTCGTGGCCAACCAGTCGGAATACTCCCTGCTGCACCGCCAGCCTGAGATCGAACTCATTCCCGCGATCGAGGACGCCGGGCTGGGCCTCATGGCGTGGGCCCCGCTGGGCCGCGGGGTGCTGAGCGGAAAATACCGCGGTCATATCCCGACGGATTCCCGGGCCGCCCACCAGCGGCTCGCCAGCTATGTGGAGCCCTACCTCGAGGGCCCGGCGTCCAGCGTGGTCGAGGCGGTGGCCATGGCCGCGAAAGGCCTCGGCCGGACGGCCCTCGATGTCTCGTTGAGTTGGCTGCTGTCCCAAAACGGTGTGGCTTCCGCCATCGTCGGCCCGCGGAACCCCGTGCAGATCAAAGAAATCCTGGACGCCACCCTGGCGCCGTTGCCGCCGGAAATCGCGCGGGCCCTTGAGGATGTGTCCGAGCCGGGCTGAACGGCTCCCGGCGCAGGTTCCTGGGACTGTTCGTCCTAGGACTGTTCGGAGTCCTGGAGGATCTCCAGGTCCTCATCGTCGTCGATGTCGTCGTCATCGGCGTCCTCGTCGTCGATCACCTGCAGCGGTGTGACTTCGTCATACGCTTCGTAGAGTGAATCGTCGTAGACTTCAAAAGCGTCGGCGACGGCGAAAAAAGCTGCTTCGACAGCGGGGTCGCCTTCTCCCCGCCGCGATGCGGCGGCTGTCAGGTGTTCTTCCAATGCGGCGGTAAGGGACTCCAGCGCGACACGCGGATCGATGCTCATGACTTCACGTTAGCCGGAAAAGCACGAAAATGGAGAGCAATGAAAGAACATTTTCTGAGCAGTTCAGTCCAGCGGGAACGGGACTACGCCCGTCAGTACGAGTACCTCGTACTGACGGTCAGCCCTGAGGATTCCCTGCCCGAAGCACGCCGCCGCCTGGTGGAACATTCCGAGTATGGCAAGTGGGAGCTGGAACGCAGCATCCTTTATGTCGGGGGCGGCCGGAGGTTCTGGCTCCGCCGTAAAGTCATCCAGGTCCAGCGCACCGTCTAGCCGCCAGCGCACCGTCCAGCCGCCAGCGCACCGTCCAGGTGCGGCCGGAGGGCTCAGGCAGGCTAAAGCTGTTCGAGCGGGCCCCAGCCAGGCGTTGGCTACCGTGTTGTGCGCCGACTCGTCGTCGGAGGGGTGGAACATCCCGGCCAGGACGTCGCGGTAGAGGCGCTCCAGTTCCGAACCGCGGAAATAGCTTGAGCCGCCGGAGACACGGATCGCGAGATCCACAACGGTCCGGGCGGTTTCCGTCGCCCGTACCTTGAGCCCAACCAGCCGGGGGAACCACTGGGTGCCGTGATCGGCGAGGTTGTCCACGTCGTGGGCCACGCGGGACAGTTGCGGATACAGGGCATCCATGGCCATGGCTGCCTCCGCAATTTTCCAGCGGATGTCAGGGTCCTGGTCGTAGGCGCGGCCATCGTTCTTGAACGAGGTGCGGCGTTTAACGGCCTCGACCCCGAGGCTGAACGCACGCTCTCCCAGACCCGTGTAGACGGCGGCCAACAGTGTTTCGAAGCAGGCGAAGATGGCGAAGATCAGCGGGTCGGCGTTCGGGCCCACCGGCAGTTTCCGGAAGATCCGCCCGGCCGGGACGACGGCGCCGTCCAAGACCGTGGTGTTGGACTGGCTGGCCCGCATGCCCAGCGTGTCCCAGTCCGCCAGAATCTCGTAGCCCGGGGTCTGCCGGGTGATGAACCCGTGAACGAGTTCGCCCTCGCCGCCCCTGGCGGCGGCGTCCTTGCCGAAAATCCCGAGCCGGGTCCAGGCCGGCGACAGGCTCGTGAAGATCTTGCGCCCGGTGAAGCGGTAACTGCCGTCGGGCTGCGGCGCGGCCTCAGTGCGCGAATCGAACAGCACGGAGTCGTTGCCCGCCTCGGAGTTACCGAACGCAAATATCTCCCCTGCCGCTGCTTCATCGAGGATAAAGTCCAGCGAGGAGTCGCCTCGTGCGGCGAGGACATGCGCGACGCCGGTCCACACCAGGTGCATATTGATGGCCAGCGCCGTGGCCGGTGCCGCCGTCGCCAGCCGCCGCTGCAGCTGTGCCGCGTCCGCAAGCCCGAGCCCGAGCCCGCCGTCGGACACCGGCACAAATACTTTCAGGTAGCCCGCTGCCGTGAGTTCTGCGAGGTCTTCGTGGAAGAACGCGTTGTCACGGTCGTAGCCGGCTGCGCGGCCGCGGATCCGCTCCAGCAGTGTGTCGGGCAGGATCTCATCGGGCGTCATTCGGCGTTGGTCTCCAGTGCTTTGGCGTGCGGGCTCAGTAGTTGGTGAGGAGGGTGTCCAGGACCCGGGCGCCGAACTTGAGCGAATCCGCAGGGACCCGCTCGTCGACGCCGTGGAACATCCCGGTGAAGTCCAGGTCGTCGGGAAGCTGAAGCGGGGCGAACCCGTACCCGGTGATGCCGAGCCGGCTCAGGGATTTGTTGTCCGTGCCGCCGGAGAGCGTATAGGGCAGGACTTTGGCGCCGGGGTCTTCGGTGTGCAGGGCGTCGATCATGGAGTCGACCAGGTTGCCGCTGAACGGCACCTCCAGAGAGACGTCGTTATGGACGTAGCTGATGTCGACGCCGGTGCCGGCAAGTTCGCGCACGATCTCGAGGACCTGCTGTTCCTGGCCGGGCAGGGTCCTGCAGTCCACGAGAGCTTCGGCCGATTCGGGGATCACGTTGTGCTTGTATCCGCCCTTGAGGAGGGTGGGGTTGGTGGTGTTCTGCAGGGTGGCTCCGACGAACCGGGCCACGGTGCCGAGTTCCTTGAGGATCTTGTCCGGATCGTCCGGGTCGAAGTCGACGCCCGTGAGTTCCGTCACGCCATCCAGGAACTGTCGGGTGGTGGGGGTCAGTTCCACCGGCCACTTGTATTCGCCGATGCGAGACACGGCGCCGGCAAGCCGGGTGACGGCGTTGTCCGTGTTGATCTGGGAGCCGTGCCCTGCCCGGCCGTGTGCGACGAGCCGCAGCCAGGACAGTCCCTTTTCGGCCGTCTGCAGCAGATAGGTTCGCTGGCCGCCGATTGTGGCGGAGAAGCCGCCCACCTCCGAGATCGCTTCAGTGGCCCCCTCGAAGAGTTCCGGCCGTTTATCGACGGCGTAGCGGGCGCCGTAGGTGCCACCGGCTTCCTCGTCGGCGAAGAACGCGAAGATCAGGTCACGTTTGGGTTTACGTCCGGTGCGGGCGAAATTACGCAGCACGGACAGGATCATGGCGTCCATGTCCTTCATGTCCACGGCACCGCGGCCCCAGATCATGCCGTCCTTGAGTTCGGCGCCGAAAGGATCCACCGACCACTGGTCGCGGAGGGCGGGAACCACATCGAGGTGTCCGTGGACGACCAGGGCGCTGGCCGAGGGGTCCTCCCCTGCCAGCCGCGTAACGACACTGGCCCGGCCGGGGGCTGCTTCGAAGATTTCCGCTTCCAGTCCCACCTCGGCCATGAGCCCGGCGGTGTATTCGGCCGCGGCGCGTTCACCCGGACCGGAGCCGTCGCCATAGTTGGAGGTGTCGATCCTGATGAGCTCCTGGCAGATCCTGACTACTTCATCCTCGGGCCTGATCTCAGTCATGGAAAACTCCTCGCGACGGTGGGTCATGTGTTGGTTTCAGCCTACCCACAAGCCCCGATTATTTGTTTCCGGAAAGTTCGTGCTAGAGTCTTTCTCGCTGCTCCGGAGAAAAGCAAAGCGCTGAAAGGCGAAATGTACTCCGGATTACCACCTGCGCGGGTGGCGGAATGGCAGACGCGCTAGCTTGAGGTGCTAGTCCTCGAAAGGGGGTGGGGGTTCAAGTCCCCCTCCGCGCACAAGGGAAACCCCCGGAAAATCTTCTGATTTTCCGGGGGTTTTTTCGTGTTCCCGCCCACGAGGGCTTTTGCTTCGCCCACGCGGATCCTGAAATGCGACACCCGCCGCCCGACGGCCACCCCGCTGTAGGGTTGGCCGTCAGTATCAGTGCGCTGTTGGTGTTAGTGCTCCGCTTCTCCGGCAGCCTTCCTGGCGTCCTTCTCGGCGCGCAGAGCCTTTGCCTCGTGCTGTTCCTCGGCTTTTTCCTGGTGGATGATTTCTGCGAAGAGCTTCTCCATCTCCTTGGCCACGCCAGCGGCTGAAGCCGGGTTCTGGCCAGTCACCAGCCGGTCGTCAACCACAACCTTCTCCTCGAAGACATCAGCGAAGACGTGGGTGGCGCCCTGTTCCTCGAGCCGGTCTGCCAAAAAGAACGGGATGACTTTATCCTTCCCTGCGGCAACCTCCTCGTCGTTGGTGAAGGCGGCCACCTTCCGGCCCTCGACGAGGCGAAGCCCGTTCTCCAATTCCACGTTCAGCAGGCCGGCCGGCCCGTGGCAGACCGCGCCCACCAAGCCGCCGGCGTTGTAGACGCTGGCAACCAGATTCTGCAGGCCTTCGCTGTCCGGGAAGTCCCACATGGTGCCGTGGCCGCCAACGAGGAAAACGGCGTCGTACTGTTCGGGATCAACGACGTCGACGCGCGCAGTGTTATAGAGACCGGCGCGCGTGGCTTCGTCCTCCGTGAAGGAAACCTGGATGGGATCTTCCGAGTCCACCTCGTCGCGCGGTGGCTGGCCGCCCTGGATGGACGCGAAGTCGACGAAATGCCCGGAATCCTTGAAGACCTTCCAGGGATGCGCAGCCTCGGCCACGTTGTAGCCGGTCTTCTCGTCCGTATCGCCGATCTCGGAAACGCTGGTCAGTACCATGAGAATTTTCTTCATGAAGTGCTCCTATCGTCTGAATTTCACCCTACGCCAAGCCCAATTCAAGTCCTCCCCGGCGGCGGGCCGAAACGGTTGGAGATGATCCACGCCGCGGGCCACCCCGCGAACGAGGTGTCCCCAGCGATCACACCGGTCCCCCAGATCATTGCCCGAAGTCGGGTTCCCGCCGGGGTGCGATGCGTGACAGGAGCGCATCGTAGGCGGACTGCGATGCCGATCCGTGCTCCCGGGCGGCGGCCGGCTGCGTGGCCGTCCCGGCCCGGGAAGCCAGCGCGGTCCGCTCCGCGGTGCGGGCCTCCTGTGGGGCGGTAAGGGTGGTCATAATCGGTACGCGGACTTTCACAGGAGCGAACCCTCACAGTCGACGGCGGCTTTTGCACCGATGATGGCCCCGGCGATGGTCATGGCGACGTTGCCCAGCGCATCGGTCTCGGCGTCATTCCTGCCTGCGATTTCCTGTTCGAGCCTGATGTCATGCCTTGACACGTCCGTGAAATGAAGTGCGATGGGGAACAGCCCGATCATTGCGCCGCCTTCCGGGTTGGAAATGGCGGAGATCAGATCCTCGATAGCCTCTTCGGCGTTCATCGGGTCATCGAAGCAGGCCAGGTCGCAGATGTCCCCATTGACTGTTTCGGCGATGAGGTAGTGGGCGGCGTCATTTGGGTCGCGAAGTCCGGCACAGGCTCTGACTCCACCCTGGGCTACGAAGAACCTGACTATGTGCTCAGCGTTAATAGCCGAACCGCCCGGTCCACGAACATACTTGGCCATTAGCCGGACTCCTCTGTGAGCTGCTCGCGGCGTACACCCTGCGGCACCTAAACGTATCCGCAAACATGCTGAGACAATCCCACCACGAGCGGGGCAATTTCGCACTCGATTTTCGAAAAAAGTATCGGGCACTGAGTCCCTTAGGGCGTCGCCGGGTCCGCCGTCGAGTAGTTCAAGAACTCCGCCACGCTCTACTTCCTGGCGGTGGCGATGAGACTCATCGCTGTCACACCGAGAATCAGTACGAGGGCCATTCACGGCGGATCCACCAGGCCCAAACCCGAGGCGAGATCGGCAGCGGCGGCACCATTCCACCTGGTGAAGCTGAGATCTGACGTGTTCTTGTGGCGCACCGTGGGCGCCACAATCCGGGTGTCGTCAGCGCCGGTCGCCGCCGGTCCCCGCCGTAACAATCGGGATACGAGATCGAGATGTGGCCTGAATCACACCCAGCGGGTTGCATAATGGTCTGCACGATCGTACGAAAGTACGAAAGGCCCTATGCACGGCAGCAAAATCAGCGTATGAGAAGAGGCGGACACCATGAGTATTGAATTTGCAGAAATTGTAAGCATCGTCGGAGCGACGGCACCCGCCGACCTGACCTCCGCGACCCGGGCCATCACCGATGCCATCGCCCGGGTCGAAACCGAACACCCCGGATACCGGCATTCGAACCCGAATGAGATCCGCTGCATCGCCAGGGAATGCTCGCAGTACATGGACGTGCCGGTCGGGGCCCTGGCCACCTGCGCGCCGCGGCCATGGCGTATGCCGCGCATCGTGCCGCGCACATCGACGCCCTGCTCGCGGACGAGCCGCCGTTGCTCTAGCCCTGCCGGCCCGGCCGGGCACCGAAAACCCCCGGGGAACCTTGGCTTTCCGGGGGTTTTTCGTGTCCGGCTGACCGCCTTGGTGCAGGCAGCAGGCAGCAGGCAGCGCTAGTTGAGCAGGTCCCTCATAACGGGTGCGTTCCTGTCGTTCTCGGTCAGCGGCGGAAGACCCCAGGCATCCTCGATGGTGCGCAACAGCGAGTAGTGGGTGTAGGCCGTCTGTGAGGTGTAGCCGTTCCGGGCTGCCGGTCCGGCGAAAACTGTCGCCACGCGGTTGTCGTTTTTGCCGCCCTCGTCCCAGGTCACCACCAGCAGGGAATTCCGGGTGGTGAACGACGGTGAGCCCAGGATTTTCGGGACCTCGCGGGCTAGCCAGTCATCACCGGTCCGGATGGGGCAATCATGGGTGCCGTTGCACATGTCCGGACTGATGAAGGCGTAGTCGGGAAGACCTGCTGCCGACATGAGATCCTGATCCAGCATGGTGTAAGGCACCACACGCCCGGCGCAGGAGGCCTTGTCCGCGGTGACGGAGCGGTAATACATAAAGGGGTTGTGCTTCACTGCGTATTTGCCGGAGTTCTCCGCCAGACAGGGTTCCCGCATCCCCTCGGCGTACATTTTCCAGGTCCGGCCGGAATCCTGGATCGAGTCGGCGATGCTCCGCACGTCCCGGGAGCAATCCTTCGGCTTGCAGTTGCTCGTGATGCCCGCGTTGGTACCGGCCGTCATCGCGATGTAGTTCGGCAGGCTGGGGCGCATGATCGCCTGGTAGTTGGCGGCCAGCGCATAGTCTTGCGCGAGTCGGCTGAAATACGGTGACTGCGCGCCCGCCAGGACCTCCGAAGCGGACTTGTTTTCCAAGACGATAATGACAACGTGGTCCAGCTGCCCGCCCGCTGGCCGCGCGGATCCGGTCCCCACCGACGACGGCTCCGTTTTCGTGGGCGCCGCCTGCGAAACGGATCCCGGCGCCGCGGGTTGCGTTGATCCTGACGCCTGGGCCGGCGTCGGGCTGGGAGTTGGCGTGGTCGACGTACACCCGGCTAGCAGTAGAGCCAGCACGACCGGGACGGTGAGAGCGCGTCTGCCGTATCGCCTCATCCGGCCATGCTAGCGGGCCGGGCCCGTGCAGGCCAGAGCCCGCGTTGACTCATGGGAAAGGTCCGCGGAGCCGGATACGTTGCCTCATCTGAAAAGGTCCGGGAGCGGGTCGGCGCGGACATCCTTGGAGGATGGGACTGACGATGAGCCAGCGGAAGGCTGTCACGGTGATCAAGGCCAGGGCCTATGCCCGGGGGAACCGGTCCGAGAAGATACGGACTCTCGATGAGCTGGTGGAGCTCACGGGCTGGAACCGGGATTATGCCAGGCGGGCGTTGCGGCCGGCGTTGGAGCTCAGACCTGTCGGTGTCCGGGCGCCGCACCCGTGCGTGTATGGCTACGGGGTCATCGAGGCGCTGGTGGTCTGCTGGGCGGTGCTGCGGGCTCCGGCGGGCAAGCGTCTGGCGCCGATGTTGCCGGTGCTGGTGCCGTTGCTGCGCCGGGACGGGGAGCTGGCCCTGACCGATCATAGGCGTCGCTGTTGATGCGGATGAGTGCAGCGACGATTGACCGCCGGCTGGCCCCGGAACGGGCACGGCTGGTGCTGCGGGGCCGGTCCCATATCAAGCCCGGGTCGTTGCTGAAATCCCAGATCCCGATTCGGACAACGGCTCCGAGTTCATCAACGAGTACCTGCTGGAGGACTGCCATGCCCGGCAGATCACGTTCACCCGGTCCCGGCCCGGGTACGGGAACTCGTCGGCTATTACCGCTACGACACCGCCGCCGAGCTGGAAAAACTCAACGACATCTGGGAACTTGACGCGCTCTTCACGAACTACCTGCTCCCGCAGCAAAAACTGGTATCCAAAGAACGCCACGGAGCGAAAGTGACCAAGAAACACGATGCCGCGCTCACCCCGCACCAGCGTGCCGCCAGCCACCTCGGGGTACGCAAGCGTCCCTTGATCACCATGAACGCCCAGCTCAAACGGATCAAACCCGCGGCGTTGTCCCGGCAGATCCTGGCCCTGACCGGTCAACTCGAAACACTCGCCCAGGCCAAATCCACACCGCGGGACTACAAGATCAACACCTGGTTCAACCCGCCCCGGAAACGGACCTTTTCATTTGAGGCAACGAAGCAACCCTCCCGGACCTATTGACGTGAGGCAACAGGGAGCCGGCGGCAATCCGCACCGCCGCTACTCCCCCGGCTCCTCAGGCCTGCGGCCTAAGTGCCGTCTGCATGGTCCGCACGAGGGACCGGTACCCCGGATTTTCCGGCAGTTCATCGACGAGGACGGTGCCGCCGGGTCCCGCCAGGGGGATGCACCAATTCGGATACTCCGTACTGGTCCCGGGCTGGTTTTGCGTGCGGGTTTCCCCGACTGCGTCGACCAGCGCCACGCCCAACAGCGACGAGGGCGTCAAGGTGCTGAACGCATAGAGCGCCTCGACCATGGCCCGCGTGTCCGGGGCGGCAGATTCCGTGGCGGACTCGCCGGCGGCAACTGGCTCCGGCAGCAGGCCGCGCTCCCGAACCAGGGCCAGGACCGCCTCCTGCTCAGCGATGGCCGCGGCGCGTTCTTCCGCGACAGGGCGGCCGAGCAGGCCCAGCGATTCCCGGAGCGTCACGTGCTCACCGGCCAGATAGCCCGCCGTTGGCGGCAAATCGTGGGTGTTGGCGCTGGTCAGGCACTGCTGCCGGTAGCGTTCCGGCGGGATGGGACCGTTCGCATCATGCTCGAACCAGAGGATGGAGGTACCGAAGATGCCCCGTTCGGCCAGGTAATCGCGGACCCACGGCTCGAACACACCCAGGTCTTCCCCGATCACGACCGCCCCCGCCCGTTGCGCTTCCAGGGCCAGGATGCCAATGAGGGCCTCATGGTCGTAGTAGACGTATGTGCCGTGCGCGGGCCCTGCTCCTTCCGGAATCCACCACAGCCGGAACAGGCCGAGGATGTGGTCCACGCGGACCCCGCCGGCGTGCCGTAGGACCGTCCTGAGCATGTCCCGGTAGGCGGCATACCCCGACTCGGCGAGTTTGACCGGGTGCCAGGGCGGCTGGGTCCAGTTCTGGCCCTGCTGATTGAACATGTCCGGCGGTGCGCCCACGGTCACACCGCGGGCCAGCACGCTGGCGAGCGTCCAGGCGTCGGCTCCGCCGAGTTTCACGCCGACGGCCAGGTCATGGATGACACCGACCGGCATACCGGACTGCCTGGCCGAATGCTGTGCCGACTCGAGCTGCTGGTCGCACAGCCACTGCAGCCAGCTGTGGAATTCGATCCTGTCGGCGAGACGCGTCCGCAGTTCCGCACAGTAGGCCGTTCCCGGCGAGGCGGCCTCAGTGGTCCATTCCGGGGCGGACGGTTCCAGCCGTTCGGCGAGCGCGCTCCACAGGGCGAAGTCCTCAAGACCCTGCCCCTGCCCCGTGCGGAAGGCCGTAAACTCCCTGTTGCGGTCTGCGTTGCGGGGCACAGTGAAGAGGTGTTCCAGCGCCGCGAGCTTTGCGGCATAACTGCTATTCCGGTCGAGCAGGTCCGCCGACAGGTTTGCGGTCTGCTGCTCTTGAGCATCACCGATGATGCCGGCCCGGGCTTCACCGTCCAGACCGGCGTACTCGGGGATGTCTTCAACCCGCAGGTATAGCGGGTTGAAGAATCGACGGCTGGTGGGCAAGTACGGCGAATCTTCGATCGGCGGGCGGGGCTCGGCCGCGTGCAACGGGTTGATCAGGATGAAGCCGGCCCCGTCGTGCGCGGATACTGCTGCGAGGTCCGCCAGATCCGCGAGGTCTCCGATGCCCCAGGACCGGCGGGACCGGACCGAGTAGAGCTGTGCTGTCAGCCCCCATTCCCGCCGTTCCGCGAGCGCATCGGCGGTGCGAAGCCGTTGCGGCGTGACCACCAACTGGCATTCGGCCATACCGCCGTCGGTGTCGGCCTGCAGGGTGTGCCAACCGAGCGGAAGGTGATCGGGGATGCCGAAGGTCGCCCGGCCGGTGAGGACGCCGTCGACGTCGACCGGCTCATCCCAGTTCTCCCGTTGGGCGGCTTCATGGCTGGTCCCGTCTTCTGCGATGATCCGGACGGCGACCCGGCGGCCGTGCGGAACGTGGACATTGACCTCCGCGGATCTGCCCTCCCGGACCACCAAGACCGGCGGCAGAATGCGCCGCCACGGTGCCAGCCGGGCCTCGTGCAGCGAGCGCTGCACTTCCCCGGCCCCCTGGGACGGGATACCCAGTGCTGTGAGGACGCTGTGCAGGGTGCCTGCCTTCACCGGGTATTCGGCCCCGTCCCACCCCCGGTAGCTCGTCCCAACCCCGTGGGCCGCTGCGAGTTCCAGCAGGTATGCGTCCGCGATATCCGCGCTGTCGTGGTGCTTACCGTCCGCCATGGGCCCACTCTAAGCGCTGTCCCGCGGGGGTGGGCCGTAACGGCACAGATGACGTTGGCCCGTCACCGGTTCACGGAGAGCCGGTTCGCCGGAAATCTATCGCCTGAGGGCCAGGGCCAGGCGGTGGGGGCTCCCGGCGTCGGGCCGGAAACCTCCCGCACTTCCTGGCCCGCCTCAGCCCGGCGTCCGGGCGTAGGTCACTGCGTGCATCGGGGTCATCGGAAATGATCCCAGCCCGGTAAACCCGTGCTTGTCCAGGAGCAAATCGTAAGCAACGCGTGGCAGGAGCTGATCGTCGATCTGCGCCTCGAAGAACTGGACGCCGGACATCACGCGCCCGGGAACGGTCCGCAGGCCTTCATCCGTGCTGGGGAACGGGAAGTCGGAGATCACAAACCACCCTCCCGGCTCCAGGGCCGCCTTGATCCGTTCGGTGACGGCGTCAATGTCCCGGCATTCGTGCATCGAGAGATTGTTGATGATGAGCGCCGCGGGAGTATCCAGGACCATGTCCTCCAGCGGACTGCAGACCAGGGTTACCCGGTCGGCCAGTCCCGCGTCCCGCACCTCTGCCCGGGCCTGATCGATGGAGTGCTGGTCGCCGTCGACGCCGACGATGTCGCATTGGGGAAAACTTTGGGCCAGTTTGATGAGTCCCTGCCCCGCGCCGCACGCGGTGTCGACTATGCGCCCTCCGAGGTGCAGGCGTTCGGCGAGGCCTTCTATCTGGCTCAGTCCGCCCGGGATCAGACGGGTGTTGAAAGGCTTGCTCGCACCCTTGACGCTGTCGATCCAGTCCGGACTGGTGTCATCCCACCAAAGCCTTGCGCCGCTGTCGAGGTTTGCCGCAAAACGGTCGAACATCTCCGGCTGGCGGACCAGCGGGAACAGGCCGCCCATGAAAGCCGGGGAGGTCTCATCCAAAAGCAGTGTTGCCATGTGCGGCGCGAGGACGAAGCCATCGCCCTGCCGGTCCAGAATGCCGGCGCCGAAGCCGCCGCGGCACCAGACGGACACATACAAGTCATCGAGGTCCATCCGGTCCGCGATCTCATTGGCCGTACTCCCGGGGTTGTCGGCAACAAACCGGATAAGGCCGGATCGAATGCCCATTTCCACCGTCCGGACGGCCATATAGCCGGCAATCTGTCCGAGCAGGGCCGCACCTTGCTCCTGCGGTGTTGGTTCCGCGACGGGCGTGCCCGGCGTGGTCTCTAGCGTTGTCATGATCTTCTCCTCTTTCAGCCATCCAGGCGGACGGCCAGTTGGTTGAGGTCCTTTGAGCATGCGCCGCGGTTCAGGGGGTGTCCAGCCCCACCGACTGTTGCTTAATGCGTTAGTAGTCACTAACGTATCAAGGGTGCTGGATGTCCTGGAAGTTGCCGCAGAGCCGAACCGGCGCAAATTGCTGCATCGTCTGGCGTCAGGAGAACTGGCCGCGGGCGAGTTGGCGGCCGGGTTCAGCGTGAGCCGCTCCGCCATTTCGCAGCATCTGCTGCTCCTGGAAAAGGTCGGCCTGGTGACCGCCCGCAAGCAGGGGCGTCACCGGTACTACCGGCTCGATCCCGGCGGCATGGGCAGGCTTCGGCAATCGGTGGACCGGTTCTGGACCGACGAACTCGGCCAGCTCGCCGCGGACGCCCTGAGCGCAGCGGAGCAATGGAAGAGCCCCGGAGTACCGCAATGACCAATCCCAATATTTTCCCCTCGACCCCCTTAAAGGACCAGCTCATGAACTTCACCAAGACCGTCCACCTGCCGGTCGGCGCCGATGAGGCTTTTGCCCTGATTACCCAGCCGGAGGGCCTGCGCCGTTGGCAGACCGTCGCAGCGCGCGTTGATCTGAGGGTCGGCGGCGACTACCGCTGGACCGTTACCCCCGGACACCACGCTGCCGGCACCTTCCTGGAAATTGAGCCGGGCAAGCGAGTCGTTTTCACGTGGGGATGGGAATCCGGCATGGAACTGGCACCGGGGGCCTCGACGGTCACCATCACCCTCGAGCCCGATGCCGACGGTACGCTGCTGACACTCGAGCATGGCGGGCTGAATGAGGCCCAGGCCGCCGCCCACGCCGAGGGCTGGAACCACTACCTGGACCGGCTGACGGCCGAGTCCTCCTCCCCCACCGGGGCCGGCCCGGACGACTGGGCTGCGGCACCGGCGTCCATCGACCCCTTCAGCGCCGCGGAGGCTTCCCTGGCGGTCCTGCAGGGTGTGCTGCACTGGCTTACGCCCGCAGACAGGGAGAAGCCGACGCCGTGCGAAGACTTCACCGCCCACGGGCTGCTCGAGCACCTGGCCGCGTCGCTCACCGGCATTGCTACTGCGCTGGGCGCCCCGATCACCGACCGCCATGATGCGGCCCCCGAGGTCCGGATCGCCGATCTTGCCCAGCCGCTCCTGGAAACCTTCTCCCGCCGCGGACTGGGCGGCACGATCGACATGGGCTTCGCGGAACTCCCTGCTCCTGTCGTGGCCGGCATCGTGAACCTGGAACTGCTGGTGCACGCGTGGGACTTCGCCCAGGCCAGCGGGCAGACGCTCGTGGTTTCAGAGGTCGTCACCGAGTACGTCCGGGTGCTCGCCCGTGAAACCATCTCGGAGCAGGTCCGCGCCGGCGGAAGCTTCGCGGCGATCCAGCCAACCGCAGAGACCGCCGGCAGCCTGGAGCGGCTGATGGCGTTCACCGGACGTTCCGTCACCGCCTGACCCGGCACCCTTCGCCCTAACAAAAAATCAAACAAAGGATCGCCATGACCAAGTTCGTTTTTATCTACCACGCCCCGTCGACGCCCCTTGAAGCTGCACCCCCGGCGCCCGAGGACATGGCTGCTGTTATGGAACAGTGGCAGGCCTGGGCCGGGAAAGTCGGGACCGGAATGGTCGATTTCGGAACTCCATTGGCTGGCGGCGTCCGGGTCTTGTCCGGCGGATCCACCGCCCCCAGTGAGCGCAACGTCGTCGGGTACACCATCATCGAAGCAGCCGACGCCGGCGCCGCCCTCGAACTGGCCAGGCAGCACCCGCACTTGAACATGCCGGGCGGCTGTGAGATCGAGGTCCACGAGGCCCAGCAGGTCCCCGGGATGTAATTCGCTCCCGCCCGGTTTCCAGCAGGGAAGGGCCGGGCCCAGTCTGGCGGACGACCCCCGGCGCGGCCTCGTGCCGGGGGTCGTCCGCGCGTTGGTGGCTCCGCTGTCCGGCTACGGCTACGGCTAGGCTGGCGGGCGCCGCAGGTGTGTCGGCGCCGTCCCGGGCACCTGCAGACCTAAGATCGGGGTATGACGCCCGCTGCCTCCCCTGAGCCGCCGGCCGCAGCCGCGGCGGAAGAGCCGCAGGTCACCGTCCGGTTGAAGGGACAGCTCAGCATCAACGATGTGCTTCTGGAACTCGGACAAGCACCGGTCCTGGACCCTTGTCCGGACGCTGACGCCGGAGACACCAACTTCTTCTGAAGGTGCTGTCGGGCCGGATCCGGGCCGGCAGCAGGCAGCAGGCAGCAGGCAGCAGGCAGCAGGCAAGAAAAAATTACCCTCTTGCCGAAGAGACGGAAACCGTTAATCTGGCTAGATAGGGGCCGGCCGCAGGGCTTCCGGACAACCGAGGACGTCCGGCACGCCCTGTTTCGTTCAAGGAGGAATCGTGTCACAAAGCGCACCGTACCCGGTGGCTCCCGGCTACGTTCCGGCACCCACACCCGGCAAATCCCTGGGGCTTGCCGGCTTCATCCTGTCCCTGCTCGGGCCGCTGACTGTTCTCGGCCTGATCCTGAGCATCGTTGGCCTGGCACAGTCCCGGAAAGTGAACGTGAAAAACGGGTTCGCTGTGGCCGGCATCGTCATTGGCTCCGTGGGGACCATTATCTTTGCGCTCCTGATCATTGCCGCGGTTGTTGGGGCGGGCGCCCTGCTTCAGCAGTGCGCTGAGCTTGGACCGGGCGTCCACCAGGTCAACGGAGTGACCATCACCTGCGGAGGATGACCCCGGACTTCCGGGCAGCCGGGTAGGACCCGAGGCGCCGCCACGCTAGCCTGAAAGCCTATGATCGACGATATTTCCCGCGAGCTCGGCACGGTGCTGACCCTCGCCGCACCCGTGAACCCGGCGGAGACATGGTGGGACCGCATCCTGGCAGGGTTCACCCACGCCCCCAGCCCGCAGGTCACCGGCACTGAACTCGCCGTGGTGATCCTCTTCGCCGTCGCGGTGTCCCTGCCCCGGGCCAGTTGGCGGTATTTTGGCCTGCTCGCGACCGTCACCCACGAACTTGGGCATGCGTTTGCAGCGTTGATGACCGGGCAGCGCCTGGGCGGTATCCGGCTCAGCCTGGACCACTCGGGCACCACCACCACCTACAGCCGGGGCGGCCTGCCGGCGGCCTGGTCCACCTTCTGGGGCTACCCGGTCCCGGCGGTCGTCGGCTCCGTCATGGTCTGGTGCGGCTTCAACGGGTGGGGGCCGGCGGCCATGTCCGTGGGCACACTGGTACTGCTGGCCTCGGTCGTGTTCCTCCGCAACGGAATCGGCCTGCTGATCACGGCCGCTACGGTCCTGGCAGCCTCGCTCCTGGTGCTCTTTGTGCCGGCGGAATTCAACGGGCACGTCATGATCGCGCTCGGCCTGGCGCTTCTGGTGGCCGCAGTCCGGGATCTGGGAAAACTGGCCAACGTCCACCTGCGGCACCGGCACCGAATGCCGACGTCGGACGCGTACCTCCTGTACCGAGCGACGAAGGTTCCTGCCGTCATCTGGATCGCCGCCTTCGCGGCCGTGGTAGCGGGATCATGGTGGGTCGCGTGGCAGCCCGTGGCAGAGGTTCTCGCTGTCGCGTTCGCCCAGGCCGCCCGCACAGCCTGACTGCGGAAAAGTTCCGCCCGCTGTCCGGCCGGCCCACACCGCATTCGGACCCGCCGCCGGCCCCGCATAGGCTGGAGGGATGAGCCAGAAAACCGAGAGCACCAGTCACTCCACCAAAGGCGCCTACGTCACGGGTGGTCAGGAATTCACCCGGGACACCAACTACATTGAGGACCGGATCACCCGGGATGGAGCCGCCAGCGGCGATGGCGGGCCTGGCTGGCCGGTGGAACCGGGCCGCTACCGGCTGGTCGCCGCGCGTGCCTGCCCGTGGGCCAACCGGACCGTGATCGTGCGGCGGCTGCTCGGCCTTGAGGACGTCATTTCCCTCGGCCAGCCCGGCCCCACCCACGACGCCCGATCCTGGACATTCGACCTGGATCCCGGCGGCGCCGACCCCGTGCTGGGCATCGAACGGATCCAGGAGGCCTACTTTCGCCGGTTCCCCGGGTACCCCCGTGGCATCACCGTGCCAGCAATCGTGGATGTGCCCTCCGGCCAGGTGGTGACAAACGACTACGCCCAGATCACCCTGGACTTCTCCACGGAATGGGCCGGGTACCACCGGCCGGGTGCCCCGGACCTGTATCCGGAACACCTGCGGGAGGAGATCGACGCGGTCAACCGCCGCGTGTTTACCGAGGTGAACAACGGCGTCTACCGGTGCGGCTTCGCCGGTTCCCAGGCGGCTTACGATTCAGCCTTCGACCGGCTGTGGACTGCCCTGGACTGGCTGGAGGAACGGCTCACCGGTCAGCGCTACCTGGTCGGTGACACCATCACTGAAGCGGACGTCCGGCTTTTCACCACGCTGGTCCGGTTCGACGCCGTCTACCACGGACACTTCAAGTGCAACCGGCAAAAACTCAGCGAGATGCCGATGCTCTGGGCTTATGCCCGGGACCTCTTCCAGACCCCCGGATTCGGCGACACCATTGATTTTGTGCAAATCAAGCAGCACTACTACCTCGTGCATGAGGACATTAATCCCGCGGGGATCGTACCGCGGGGCCCTGAGCCGGGGGAATGGCTCACCGCTCACAACCGCGAGGCCCTGGGCGGGCGGCCATTCGGGGACGGCACTGCGCCGGGACCGGTCCGGGCCGGAGAGGAAGTCGCGGCCGGGCACGCAGCGGCCTAGGCTGGTTTTATGCCAGTTCCCTCCGCCCAGCCGCCGGCTCCATCCCCCCTGTCCGCCCACCTGTCTGCCGGCTTCACCGCGCCGGAGTTCGTGGGGGTCCGCGAACTGTTCGATTCCTTCCTGGTCGAAGACCCGCATTACAGCGCCCAGTTGGCGGTTTACCGGGACGGCGACAAGGTCCTGGACCTCAGCGGCGGTCCGCTGCTCACCCGCGGCGACCTCACGGGCACCTACTCCTGCTCCAAAGGTGTTGCCGCCTTCGTCATCGCCCTCCTCGTCCAGGACGGAAGCCTGGATCTGGACCGGACCGTCTCGTCCTACTGGCCCGGGTTCGGCGCCCACGGAAAGGACCGGCTCACGGTAAGGGAGGCGCTGTCCCACCAGGCCGGGCTGCCCGGCCTGGCCGGCGGCTTTGCCCTGGCAGAATTCACCACTCCGGAGGCGGCGGACCGGCTGGCAGCCGCGGCGCCGCTCTGGCGCCCGGGCGCGGCGTTCGGCTACCACACCCTGACGATCGGGATCCTCATGGAGGAGCTCTGCCGCCGCACCACTGGTACAACCCTGCAGCAGCATTACGACGAGCGCATCCGCCGCCCGTATGGCGTCGACTTCTTTCTGGGCCTGCCCGAGGACGAGGAACCGCGCTACCGGGCAGTGCTCCACGACGCCGATCCCGCCGGGCCGTGGCTGGATCCGATGAGCATGGACGGGATCAGGAGCAACGCACCCGTGAGCAGTATCATGGAACTCCCCAACCACCGGGCCGTCCGCGCCGCCGGTATGAGCAGCGCCGGCGGCGTGGGTTCGGCGGAAGGGCTCGCCCGCCTCTACGCTGCCGGCACGACCGGGGTGGACGGAGCCGCCGCGTTCCTTAATCCCGCCACGATCGGCCTCATGGCCGCGGAACAGGTCTCCGGGCTGGACCGGTGCTCCGGCGCGGCGAAGGCGTTTGCCGTGGTGTTTATGAAGCCCCATCCCGGCCAGGCCTTCGGCAGCCACCTGGCTTTCGGGCACGACGGCGCGAACGCGGCGCTGGGGTTCGCGGACCCCGGCTACGGCCTCGGCTTTGGATACGTGCCGCGGCGAAGTGAGGAAGGCGGCACCGGCGGCCGGGCGCAACGACTGTCCGCGGCCGTGCGGCGAGCGGCCCAAAGCGGTGTACGTTGAGCGCACGTAAAGCCTGCAGACCTTCAGCCCCGGGCGGGCCGGGATGAGCCGTCCGGACGAGGCAGACGCGCCACCCCGGGCGCCGGCGCGGCGGGCCTGGCGGCTTGTGGCCGGCAGTGTCTCCAAGGCACTCCTGTGGCCACGGCTGCAGCTCGCGGCCAAAGCCGGGCTGGCGGCAGGGATTGCCTACTTCATCGCACCGTTCATGCCGGGCTCGGCAGCAGACTACCCGTATTACGCGCCGCTGGGTGCGCTCGTGGCGATGTACGAAAACGTTGCCGGATCCATCCGTCAGGGGCTGCAGACCCTCGTGGGGCTGGGCCTCGGGATTGGCCTGGCGTTCTTACTCTTCAGCCGCGGTAATCCGTCGCCGTTCACCGTCGCCATCGTGATGGGGCTGGGCGTCGTCCTCGCTGGACTGCCCCGGCTGGGCTCCGGCGGCGACTGGATACCGACGGCGGCACTGCTGGTACTGCTGGTGGGCGGTCATGATCAGGACCGGTTTTCGTTTGGCTACCTGCTCCAGATGGGGGTAGGTGTGACGGTGGGCATCATGGTGAATCTTCTGGTCTTCCCGCCGCTGCATTTCCGGGCGGCCACGCTCAGCATTGCCGAGTTGCGGCGGGCCCTGGCCCGGCAGCTTGGGGACATGGCAGCGGCGTTGCGGGAAAGCTGGCCGCCGCAACGCGAAGACTGGTCCCGCCGCTCCGAGAAACTCGCGTTATCCGCCCGGTCAGTCCGCCAGGCGGTGCAGAAAGCCGACATCAGCCGGCAGGCCAACCCGCGGCGGGTGCGGTACCCGCACGACCTGGAGCGGGACTACCGGCACCTCCGGGAGCTGGAAAGCCTCACATTCCACGTTCAGGACGTGACCCAGGTCCTCGCCGACGTCATCTGGGATCAGGACACGCCGTTCGTCGTGCCGGCGGAGTATACGGAGCCGCTGGCCCGGGCGCTGGCGGACGTGGGTGCTGCGCTGAAGGCCCTCACGGACGAGGACCCGAAACACCGGGTGGACCGCACGGCGCAAGCGTCCGGCGCCGTGACCTCCCTCGCGGACGTGGTGGCCGCCGGGCCCTCGACGGACGATGCCCCTGGCGCTGTCGAATCCATCCTGCTCAGCCTGCACCGGATGATGCGCATTGTGAACGCCCATCAGGCCTAGCAACGGACGACGGCACTGGCCGGACCCGTCAGCGGAGCTAAATGGCCGTCACCGCTCCGCTGAAGTGCCTGCGGCCGGAGCGGGAATTCCATGCAGTGTAATCCGACCGCTGCCACGCACCGGTGTCATCCTGGCCGGTGCTGATCTCCAAGGCCACCCGTGCCGGCAGGAACACCGGCGCGTCAAAGGCCACCTCCCAGCGGAAGGAATCGCCCTTGACGGCGCCGACATCCGCCAGCGCCCTGGAGGCGAGGTACATGCCGTGGGCGATGGATCGGCGCAGCCCCAAAGCCTTGGCGGTCAGGACGCTCAGGTGGATCGGGTTGAAGTCGCCGGAGACGGCTGCGTAGGCGCGGCCGGTATCAACTCCCAGTTGCCACATTGCGGTGGGATCAGGTGCCGAGAAGGGCACAGGAGCCGACGACGCGGACGGTTTGTCGATTCCAGGCAGGAAAACGCCCTTTGCCAGGTAGGTGGAGACGCCGCGCCACCTGATGGCCCCGTCCCCCGCACCGCGGACCTCGGCGACGGCATCGAACTGCGTGCCGGCCCGGTGCCCGCGCAGGTTCTGCACGGCGGCGCGAAGATCCAGGGCCTCGGTGAAACGGACCGGCGCGGACTGCTCCACCGTGTTCCTCAGGTGGATCATGCCCAGCAGAGGCAGCGGGAAGTCGTCGCGGTTCATCAGGCTCATGGCCAGCGGGAACGTCAGCGCATGGATGAATCCGGCCGGGAGCACATCGCTCGCTGTCTCGCCAAGCAGGTGCTGGTAGGCGGTCAGGTTCGCAACATCGGCCCGTACGCCCCGCACCTCATGACGGGACTCCGGGAGCGCCGTGCCGGCGAAGGTGCCGAGAACCCTGCGCCGTGCGGCCGTGGCGGCCGCATTCACATAGAGCTTCGAGAGGGAGGGCAGCTCGCCCAGGATCACGGGCTGGGAATCGTTCATGCGCCGACCAGATTCTGCCCGCAGACCCGGAGCACCTCGCCTGAGATGCCGCCGGCCGCATCGCTGGCCAGGAAGGCAATGGCCTCCGCGACGTCACCGGGCCGGCCGCCCTGCTGCAGCGAATTCAACCGGCGGGCCACTTCACGGGTGGCGAATGGAATCCGCGCTGTCATGTCCGTTTCGATGAAGCCCGGCGCCACGGCGTTGACGGTGCCGCCGTGTGCGGCCATCAACGGCACTGTGGCGCGGACCATGCCGGTGACACCGCCCTTTGACGCGGCATAGTTGGTCTGCCCGCGGTTGCCTGCGATCCCGCTGGTGGAGGCTACTGACACAATCCGCGGCGAGCCGCGGAAGTGCGCTGAGGCCAGCAGTGCCTCGTTGATCCGCAGTTGCGCCGCGATGTTAACGGCCAGAACGGAGTTCCAGCGGCCCGGGTCCATGTTGGCGAGCAGCTTGTCCCGGGTAATGCCGGCGTTGTGCACCATGATGTCCAGGCCGTGGTGGCGCTCCACAGCGTGGTCGATGATCCGCTGTCCGGCGTCCGGCCGGGTGATGTCCAGCTGCAGCGCCGTACCCCGGACTTCATTGGCGACCTCCGCCAGATGGTCGCCGGCAGCCGGGACGTCGACGACGATCAGGGTTGCGCCGTCGCGGTACAACGTGCGGGCAATGGCGGCGCCGATCCCCCGGGCTGCCCCGGTGACGACGGCGGTCTTCCCCGCCAGCGGTTTCGCGGCGTCGTCCGGCAACCTGCCGCCTCCGGAGCTGACCGTGAGGAACTGGCCGTCCACGAAGGCGGAGCGGCCGGAGAGGAAGAAACCCAACGCGCCCAGGGTACTCGGGCTGGTGGTCTCCGCGTCATCGCCGAGCAGGACGCCGTTAGCCGTGGCGCCGGCGCGAAGTTCCTTGGCCAGCGAACGCAGGAGTCCGTCCACGCCCTGCCGTGCCGCGGCCGCGGCGGGATCCGCTGCGCTCGCGGCGGTCCGGGACACGCTGATGAAACGGGCGTTCGGCGCCAGATCCCGCAACGAACCGGCAGCGGTCAGGACCGGTTCAGCGAGATCGTCCGGGTGTGCGAGTTCGTCGAGGACCAGGATGATGGCGCAGAGCTTTTCTTTCGGCACGGCGTGGCGGCGGACATCCAGGTTCCAGGCCAGGAGGGCGGCGGCGAGTTCGTCGGCGCCACGGGTGGATCCCTGGACCAGGACCGGGCCGTCGACAAGGGGGGCGTCCGGCCGGTGGCGCCTGAGAATGACCGGTTGGGGCAAGCCCAGCCGCTGCGCGAGGTCCTTACCGAAGCCCCTGCTCACGAACCGGGTGTAGTTATCTGTCATGGGGTCCTCCTAGTGGGCTTCGAGGATGGCGACGACGCCCTGGCCGCCGGCGGCGCAGACTGAAATCAGGCCGCGGGCCGGGCGGCCGTCCACCTGGCCCTTGGCGTGCAGCATTTTTGCCAGCGAGGCGACGATCCGCCCGCCGGTCGCGGCAAATGGGTGTCCGGTGGCGAGCGATGAACCGTGGACGTTCAGTTTGGTCCGGTCGATGCTCCCGAAGGCCCCATCGAGGCCGAGCCGGGTGCGGCCGAATTCCTCGTCCTCCCAGGCGGCCAGGGTGGAGAGTACCGTGCCGGCGAAAGCTTCGTGGATTTCGAAGAAGTCAAAATCCGCCAGGGTGAGGCCGTTGCGGGCCAGCAGCCGCGGAACAGCGAAGGCGGGCGCCATGAGCAGACCGTCCTTGCCGTGGACGAAGTCCACGGCGGCCGCCTCGCCATCGACCACCGTGGCCAGCTTCGGCAGGTCGTGCGCGTCGGCCCACTCCTCGGAGGCCATCAGGACGGTAGCGGCACCATCAGTGAGCGGTGTCGAGTTGCCGGCCGTCATGGTGGCTTCGGCGCCCAGGTTCTTCCCGAAGACGGGCTTGAGCGTGGCCAGCTTTTCACGGCTGGTATCGGGGCGCAGGTTTGAGTCCTTGCTGAGGCCCCGGTAGGCGGTGAGCAGGTCATCGAAGAAGCCTGCATCATAGGCCGCGGCAAGGTTTTGGTGGCTGTTGAACGCCAGTTCATCCTGGGCTTCCCGGGTGATCTTCCACTGCGCGGTGGTCAGGGCCTGGTGCTCGCCCATCGACAGGCCGGTCCGCGGTTCGCCGGTGTTGGGAGCGTCCGGAGTCAGGTCCTTTGGCCGGAGGCGGCTCAGGATCCTGAGCTTCTCCGGCATGGACCTGGCGCGGCTGAGGTCCAGCAGGGCCTCGCGCAGTCCTTGGCTGACAGCAATGGGGGCGTCTGAGGCGGAATCAACGCCACCAGCAATGGCGGAATCGATCTGGCCGAGCCGGATCTTGTTGGCGAGGCCGAGGACGGTTTCCAGGCCGGTGGCACAGGCCTGCTGCAAATCATAGGCCGGGGTCTCTGCGGACAGGGCCGAGCCCAGGACAGCCTCGCGGGTCAGATTAAAGTCCCTGGAGTGCTTGAGTACGGCCCCGGCGGCGACTTCGCCGATCCGTTCATCCTGCAGGCCGAACCGGGCGATCAGGCCATCCAGCGCCGCCGTGAGCATGTCCTGGTTCGACGAGCGGGTGTACGCGCCACCGGTACGGGCGAACGGGATCCGGTTGCCGCCCACGATCACCGCTTTGCGGAGCTGGGACACTGCCGGTGTCCCCTCAGACGGGACGGGATCCTGCGGTCCTGGGGCGGACTGTCCATGGACGGTCATGACTGTCTCCTTTGCTCAAAGCGGGTTACTGATACCCAGCGTACCTGATACGCTGAGTATCGTGAACATGCTTCCCGCCGATTTGCCTGACCCAGGCGCCCACACCGGCCCTGGTGCCCATGATGGCCGCGCCACCCGCTGGCAGTCACACCGGGAGGAGCGCCGCCGGGAGCTCATCAAGTCCGCCCGCAAGGCCGTCCACGCGCTCGGCAGTGATGCCTCGATGGAAGACATCGCCGCCGCGTCCGGAACATCGAAATCTGTCTTCTACCGATACTTCGGCGACAAGGCGGGATTGCAGCAGGCGGTCGGCGAGGTGGTGCTCAGCCAAATGCAGCGGCGGATCCAGGAAGCAGCCGAGGGTGCCCAGACCCCGCGCGAAGGCCTGCTCGCGATGGTCTCCGCCTACCTTCAGATGGCCGAAACGAGTCCCCACGTCTACACCTTCGTCACCCGGCACGCCTACGGTGATCCCGAAGCCGGGACGGGTGCGAACGCCGGAGCGGGCGCCCTGGGACACTTCTTCACCGCGATCAGCGACATGATCGCCCGCCCCATGCGCGGATACCTCGGCGCCGGACCGGGCAGGGAAACAGTCATCGGATACTGGCCGAACGCCGCGATCGGCCTGGTCCGCAACGCCGGCGAACAATGGCTCGCCAGCCCGGCCTCGCCCACCAAACCTGACCAGGCCGGGATGGCCCGGCAGATCACCGATTGGCTCTGCCTGGGGATCGCCCCCGAACTCCGGGCCACGGAGCCAGCACCCTGAAACGTCCCCGCCACACCAGCGGAGCACCTCCTCTGTCCGAACCAACGAAGGAATCGACATGACTGATCTCGCGGACCGCACCGGCGGCCCAACCCCGGCGCCCGCACCGTCGGTGACGGCGCCTGCCGCACCGTCGTCGGGGCACGTAACCCCCGTCGTCGACGTCGCGGCGCTCGGCGAGCAGCTGCTGGGCCGCTGGGCCGATATCCGCCGCCAGGGCCCGCACGCTTGCGGCCCATCCTGAGCTGCACAAGATCGAAGGCATGCCCCACACGGAACACCGGCGCCGGGTCTTCGCCCAGCTGCAGTACCTTGTTGAGAACAACGCCGTCCACCGGGCATTCCCGAAGTCAGTGGGGGGCGAGGAAGATCACGGGGGCAACGTTGCCGGGTTCCAGGAGCTCGTGATTGCCGACCCGTCGCTGCAGATCAAAGCGGGCGTGCAGTGGGGGCTCTTCGGTTCCGCCGTGATGCATCTGGGCACCGAAGAGCATCACCGCAAGTGGCTGCCCGGCATCATGAATCTGGACATCCCCGGCTGCTTCGCCATGACCGAAACCGGTCATGGCTCGGATGTGGCCAGCATCAGCACCACGGCGAACTATGATGCGGACACCGAGGAGTTCGTCATCCACACCCCCTTCCGCGCGGCGTGGAAGGACTATATCGGCAACGCAGCGATCGACGGCACCGGCGCCGTCGTGTTTGCCCAGCTCATCACGAAGGGCGTCAACCATGGCGTCCACGCCTTCTACGTGGACCTGCGTGACCCCGTCACCAAGGACTTCCTGCCCGGCGTGGGTGGCGAGGACGACGGCGTCAAGGGGGGACTCAACGGCATCGATAACGGACGGCTGCACTTCACCCACGTCCGGATCCCGCGCACCAACCTCCTGAACCGCTACGGCAACGTCGACGCCGACGGGACCTACAGCTCCCCCATCGCCAGCCCCGGACGGCGCTTCTTCACCATGCTCGGCACCCTCGTCCAGGGCCGGGTCTCCCTCGACGGCGCTGCGGTGACCGCCGCGAAGATGGCCCTCACGACGGCCATCCGCTACGCCACCGAACGCCGCCAGTTCAACGCCTCCTCCGCGACCGACGAGGAGGTCCTGCTGGACTACCAGCGGCACCAGCGCCGGCTCTTCACCCGGCTGGCGACCACGTACGCCGCCGGCTTCGCCAGTGAACAGCTGCTGGAAAAATTCGACGACGTCTTCTCCGGGCGCACGGACACTGATGAGGACCGGCAGGATCTGGAAACCCTCGCCGCCGCGCTCAAGCCACTGAGTACCTGGCATGCCCTGGACACCCTCCAGGAGTGCCGCGAGGCGTGCGGTGGGGCCGGGTTCCTGATTGAGAACCGGTTCGGCTCGCTGCGCGCGGACCTTGACGTGTACGCCACCTTCGAAGGCGACAACACGGTGCTGCTGCAGCTGGTCGCCAAGCGCCTGTTGGCCGACTACGCCAAGGAATTCCGGACAGTCAACTTCGGCGTGCTGGCGCGCTACGTCGTGGGCCAGGCCGCCGGCGTCGCCATCCACCGCACCGGCCTGCGCGGGGTTGCCCAGTTCGTGGCCGACACCGGTCAGGTGCAGAAGGCGGCGACCGCCATCAAGGACGAAGCCAGCCAGCGCGCCCTGCTCACTGACCGCGTCCAGACCATGGTCGCCGAAGCCGGCACCGCGCTCAGGGGTGTCAACAAAATGCCCCAGCAAAAAGGCGCCGCGCTTTTCAACAAGCACCAGGATGACCTCATCGAAGCGGCCCGGGCGCACGCGGAACTGCTCCAGTGGGAGGCCTTCACGGAGGCTCTCGGACACGTCGAGGATCCGGGTACCAGGAAGGTGCTGACCTGGCTCCGGGACCTCTTCGGACTGTCACTGATTGAGAAGAACCTGTCCTGGTACCTCATGAACGGGCGGCTTTCAATGCAACGCGGCCGCACGGTGGGCGATTACATCAACCGGCTCCTGGTCAAGATCCGTCCGCATGCCGTGGATTTGGTGGACGCCTTTGGCCTCGGCCCCGAACACCTCCGCGCCGCCGTAGCGACCGGGGCTGAAAAAACCCGCCAGGACGAAGCCCGGGACTATTACCGGACACAGCGTGCCAGCGGTACCGCCCCGGTGGACGAGAAAATCCTGCTCGCCCGCCAGGCCCGGACGGCCAAACCACAGGCCGGCTGACGGCACGGGCCGTCCGGGGGTTCCCCGGCAAGTGAACACAACGACGGCGCCACCCCTCACCGGGGCGGCGCCGTCGCTATGTTTCAGGAAGCAGACAGAACCGGGTCAGGAAGCACCCCCAGGCAACACCGAGCGGTACACCTCGAGCGTGGTTTCGGTGATGGACTCCCAGGAGAAATGCTCCTCGGCACGGCGCCTGCCGGCCTCGCCCATAGCCCGGGCTCGGGCCGGATCCGAAACGACCTCGGTCAGCGCGGCGGCGAACTCGGTGACGAACTTTTCCGGATCGAGCGGGGTGCCCGTGCCGTCCGTGACCTGTTCGATTTCCACCAGCAGCCCTGTTTCGCCGTGCTGCACCACTTCAGGGATGCCGCCGGTCGCGCTGGCCACCACGGCCGCGCCGCAGGCCATGGCCTCCAGGTTGACGATGCCCAGCGGCTCGTAGATGGACGGGCAGGCGAACGCGGTGGCGTGGCTGAGGACCTGGATGAGCTCCGTACGGGGCAGCATCCTTTCGATCAGCACCACACCGCTGCGCTGCCCCTGCAACTCCTCGATCAGGCGTGCGGTCTCGGCCGCGAGCTCCGGAGTGTCTGCAGCGCCCAGGCACAGGACCAGCTGGACGTCCGCCGGCAGTTTCGCGGCAGCCCGCAGCAGGTACGGGACGCCCTTCTGCCGGGTATTGCGGCCGACGAACACCACACTGGGCCGGTCCGGATCGATGCCGAGGGCACGGATCGCCTCGCTGTTCTCGTCGCGGGTCCACATGCTGACGTCGATGCCGTTGTGGACCACCTTGACCTTGGCAGGATCCACGTCGGGGTAGCTGCGCAAAATGTCCTGGCGCATGCCCTCCGAGACGGCGATGATGGCCGCCGCCGCTTCGTAGGCGGTCTTCTCCACCCACGAGGACAGGGCGTAGCCGCCGCCGAGCTGCTCGGCCTTCCACGGCCGCAGCGGTTCCAGGCTGTGCGCGCTGAGCACGTGCGGGATGCCGTGCAGCAGGGACGCCAAGTGTCCGGCCATGTTGGCGTACCAGGTGTGCGAGTGCACAAGGTCCGCTCCCGCGATGTCGGGGACGATTCGCAGATCAACGCCGAGGGTCTGGAGGGGCCGCGTTAGCGTCCGCCAGGTCCGCAGGCGTGGAGTATGAACTCACCGTGGCCCCGTGGTAATCCGTGTCGCGCGGGGCTCCGAATGCGCGGACCTGAAGGTCCACGTGCTTGGCAAGCACCCTGCTCAGTTCCGCCACATGGACGCCGGCGCCGCCGTAGATCTCGGGCGGAAATTCTTTAGTCACAATATCTATTCGCACGATAACTAAGGTAGTCGTTCCCGGCTATCTGATCTAGTGTGAAGGAGTCCGGGAATACCGGGCGGCAGGGGCGTTTCGAGGATGTACAGGGAGTTACCACTATGCCGATGACGAAGAAGGTTCTGGCGATTGTGCTGGCTGGCGGCGAAGGCAACAGGCTGATGCCGCTGACGGCGGACCGCGCAAAACCTGGTGTGCCATTTGCCGGCAGTTACCGGCTGATTGATTTTGCATTATCCAATCTCGTGAATTCGCGCTATTTGCAGATTGTGGTTCTTACCCAGTACAAATCCCACAGCCTCGACCGTCACATTTCCGAGACCTGGCGGATGTCCACGCAACTGGGAAATTATGTCGCTTCCGTACCCGCGCAGCAGCGCGTCGGCAAGAGCTGGTTTTTGGGCAGCGCCAACGCCATCTACCAGTCCCTGAACCTGATCCGCGATGCCAACCCGGACATCGTCGTCGTCGTCGGCGCCGATCACGTCTACCGGATGGACTTCTCCCAAATGGTGGAGCAGCACGTCGCCAGCGGTGCGAAGGCGACCGTGGCCGCCGTCCGCCAGCCGCTGTCCATGGCTGACCAGTTCGGCGTCATCGAAGTCGACCCGGAAGATCCGCAGAAGATCGCCGCTTTCGTCGAGAAGCCCGCCAGCACCCCCGGCCTCGCCGCTGATCCCACCCAGTTCCTTGCCTCCATGGGCAACTACGTTTTCGACGCCGATGCACTCGTCCAGGCGCTCCACGATGATGCGGAGCGCCTCGATACCAAGCACGACATGGGCGGCGACATCGTGCCCTACTTCGTCGACAAGGGCGAGGCCGGTGTCTACGACTTCACCCTCAATGAGATCCCGGGATCCACCGAACGGGACCGCACCTACTGGCGTGACGTGGGGACCATCGATTCTTTCTACGACGCGCACATGGACCTCATCTCACCGATGCCGGTGTTCAACCTGTACAACTCCGAATGGCCGATCTACACCCGTCAGAGCATCTCACCGCCCGCCAAGTTTGTTCGCGGCCGTAACAGCGTCGTAGGCACGGCACTTGATTCCATCGTCTCAAGCGGCGTCGTCATTTCCGGCGGCGTTGTGGAGGGGTCAGTGGTGTCCAGCGACGCCTACGTCAGTTCTTACAGCCGGGTAGTGGATTCAGTCCTGATGGACAAGGTCATTATTGGCGAAGGTGCCGTGGTCAATCGCGCGATCCTCGACAAGAATGTCCGCGTTCCCGCCGGGGCGGCGATCGGCCTGGACCCCGACCTGGACCGGGCCCGCGGTTTTAAGGTCACCGAGTCCGGCATCACCGTCCTGTCCAAGGGCCAGCACGTGCCGGAGCCCGACGACGCCGAACGCGCCCTGGCGGCCGCGAACCTGCACCTCGTACCGGACGCGGTCCGGGCCGCCACGGAGAGCTGGCCGGAACTGCGGGAGCCCGCTGAACAGGCCGCCCAACGCCGGGCCGCGATGGCCGCGGGCGATTCGGCGAGGCACTCGACCAACGCCTAGCCACATACACGGCAGCGTGAGGGGAGCCCGGCGTCCGGCCGGGCTCCCCTCACGCTGTAAAATTGGTCCAATGAGCTCCCCCGATTTGCCAGCCGAACTGACCCCTGAGGAAATTCAGGCCTGCCTCAAGGTCCTGGACAGCATCCACGTCTACGACGAGGAGCACCCGGACTACGTTTCGGTCCGCCGCGCCACTGGAAAAATGTTCAAGGCTGTCAAGCGGCACCGCCGGGTGACCAAACGGGACCTGATCGCCGAGTCGGACCGCGCCGTTATCTCCCAGACGGCGACGGCGGCCCCTGACCGGATCGACGACGAGACCCGCGGCGACAAGCTCGCTTCCTCCGCGACGGGGAAGATTGCCGGGCACCTGATCAAATCCAGGCCCTGCTACATCTGCAAGAACCACTACACGCAGGTGGACGCCTTTTACCACCAGCTCTGCCCGGAGTGCGCGGCTTTCAGCCACGGCAAGCGCGACGCCCGCACGGACCTGACGGGGCGCCGGGCCCTCCTGACCGGCGGGCGGGCCAAGATCGGCATGTATATCGCCCTGCGGCTCCTCCGCGACGGCGCCCACACCACCATCACCACGCGCTTCCCCAAGGATGCCGCACGGCGGTTTGCCGCCATGGAGGACAGTGGCGAATGGCTGCACCGGTTGCAAATCGTCGGTATCGACCTGCGTGATCCGTCGCAGGTCATGGCCTTGACCGACTCCCTGGACGCGGCCGGCCCCTTGGACATCATCATCAACAACGCAGCCCAGACCGTTCGTCGCTCCGGCAACGCCTACAAGCCCCTGGTCGACGCCGAGGATGAGGCGCTGCCCGCCGAACTGCAGGCCGCCAACGGCGGCCCCGAACTTGTCACCTTCGGCCACGCCCACGACAAGCACCCGCTCGCGCTGGCCAGTACCGTGCTGGACCATCCGGTGCTGGCCGGGGACGCCATCACCTCCCTGGCCTTGTCCACGGGCTCGGCATCCCTGGAGCGCATCGCTTCCGGCACGGCCATCGACGCCGGCGGGCTGGTCCCGGACCTCGCGGCCGTTAACAGCTGGACTCAGGTTGTTGACGAAGTCGACCCTCTGGAGATGCTCGAAGTGCAGTTGTGCAACGTGACCGCGCCGTTCCTGCTGGTCAGCAGGCTGCGGGCGGCCATGAAACGCTCGACCGCCCGGCGCAAGTACATTGTCAACGTCAGTGCCATGGAGGGACAGTTCGCCCGGGCCTATAAGGGCCCCGGGCACCCGCACACCAACATGGCGAAGGCTGCCCTGAACATGATGACCCGGACGAGCGCCCAGGAAATGCTCGACGCCGACGGCATCCTGATGACTGCCGTGGATACCGGCTGGATCACGGACGAACGGCCGCACTACACCAAGGTCCGCCTGATGGAAGAGGGCTTCCACGCGCCTCTGGACCTGGTGGACGGCGCAGCCCGCGTCTACGATCCGGTGGTTATGGGCGAGTCGGGCGAAGACCAGTACGGAGTCTTCCTCAAGGACTACAAGCCCAGCCCCTGGTAGCGGTTCGACGGTTCGACGGTCCGGCGCCAGCGGCTGCCGGTGCCGCTGCGGGACTTTAGGCCCTGATGGACGCCGTGGTTGGTACGTAGGGTCGCTTCATGAACACGATGACCCCGCAACCGGACCACTCCCTGTCCATCGACCAGTGCTGGGCGCTGCTTGATGCAGAACCCGTCGGTCGGGTTGCACTCATCGTCGACAGCCATCCGGAGATCTTTCCGGTGAATTTCGTTCTCGAGCGCCGGACGATTGTTTTCCGGACTTCCGGCGGCACAAAACTCTGGGGTGCCATCACCGCCAAGCCGGTCGCGTTTGAGATCGACGGCTACGACGCCCATGAGCAGACGGCGTGGAGTGTCATGGCCCGGGGTGAGGCAGAACTGATTGACGGCCAGGCGGAGAAGGACGCCGCCGACGCGCTTTTGCTCGAGCCGTGGCAGCCGGGCGAAAAAAACTTCTACGTGCGCGTGGCTCCCAGGGCGCTGACCGGGCGCCGGTTCAAGGTTAACGCGCCGGATCTGTGGAAGACCCGGCTCTCGGACCCGCGCCGCTCGGTTTTCGAATAGCCGCCCTCAAGGCTTCGGCGGGGCATGGACGACGAGCACCGGGCAGTGTCCGTGCGCCACACACGCGGAACTGACTGACCCCAGCAGCAGTCCACCGAAACCGCCATGCCCGCGGCGGCCCCAGCACAAGGAGGTCCGCCGTCCTGCTCGCCTCGATCAGCAGGTGCCGCGGATGGCCCTGGACCAGCCGCGTTTCCACGTTCGCCGGCGTCACCGCCCCAAAGGCTTTGACGACGGCCTCCTGCAGAATCTCAGCCGCCCGGACGTCGAAGTCGTCGATTCCCATCGCGACATAGCCCTCATAAATGGGTGGTGTATCCCAGCATGCCAAGGCAATGACCTTGGCCGACAGTGGGACCGCCAGCCCCTGGGCCTGACGGAGTGCCTCGACCGACGCGGCGGAGCCGTCCACACCGACGAAAATCGTCCGGATGGGCCTGGCTTCACTCATGGACGTTCCCTTCGTCGGAACCGCAGCGGCTAGTTCAAGGGTGCCGACACGGCTCCGGGGCGGATAGGGCCTAAAGTCATAGAGAGCGCACGGCCGGATAGGCCCCCGGGCCTAACGGCCCTTGTAACGACCGGCCGGCTGAACAAAACTAACAAAGGCCGGAAAACCACACGTGGCAGCAGCAGCCGCCGGACAGGAGCACCATGATCGCCTGGGAAGACACGGGTCATCCCGCAACCGGGGGTGCACCGGCGGACCTCCGCGTGTATATCCTGGACGACCATGAGTTGGTCAGGCGTGGGCTGCAGGAACTCCTTGAAGGCGAGGGTTTCGTCGTTGTGGGCAGTTCGGGATCCGCGGTGGAGGCAACCCGCCGGATACCTGCCCTGCATCCGGATGTCTGCGTCCTGGACGCGCGGTTGCCGGACGGGACCGGCATCGAGGTCTGCCGCGATGTCCGATCTGTGGATCCCTCCCTGAACTGTATTATCCTCACCAGTTTCGACGACGAGCAGGCTTTGCGCGGAGCGGTGCTGGCCGGCGCCCGCGGATACGTCCTGAAGGAAATCGGCGGCACAGACCTGATCGGTGCGTTGCGGTGCGCAGCTGCTGGCGAGTCGCTGTTCGCGGACGACGTCGCTGCCGGCATCGTGGGCAGGCTGGTGGACGAGGATGAGGTGGATCCGCGCACGTCGAACCTGACGCCGCAGGAACGCAAGGTGCTGGAATTCGTCGGAGAAGGACTGACGAACCGGCAGATCGCGGCAGAGATGTTTTTGGCGGAGAAGACCGTCAAAAATTATGTGTCCTCGCTGCTGGCCAAGCTGGGTTTTGAGCGCCGGACACAGGCCGCTGTTTTTATCACGGCCCCCGCCGGAGCAGACATCCCCGGCCTTGCCGACCCAGTCCGGCGACCCGGCGTCCGCTGACCGGATTTCCCCGGAGCCTGATTCGGGTGCCGACTTTGACGCCGGCTACAGCGGTACTGCCCACTTCAGGCTCGTGCCGGCGTTGGGTGCGCTCGTGATGGTGCAATCCCCATTGAGCATTCGCGCACGGTCTTCCAGGTTAATCAGACCGTTGCGCTTTTCAGGGTCGGCGAAACCGGTGCCGTTGTCGGTGATGACAACCGTCACCCGTCCCCTGACAACAGAGACCGACACTGAGATGGAGTCGGCGCCGGAATGGCGGATGGCATTGCTCAGCCCCTCGGAGACCACGGCGACGACGTTGTCTGCTTTGTCCGGGGTGACGGCATCCACCGGTCCGGTCATGGTCAGCCGCGGCACGAACGGCAGGGGCCTTGGCCGAACTCTTCGCAATCCGGCGGATCCGGCCGCTCAGCAGTTCCATTTCGCTGCTGCTGCTCTTCAACGAGTAGATAGTGTCCCGAAGGCTGCGGATCGCCCCGTCGAGTTCGTTCGTGATGTTGCGGATCCGCTCGGCGGCATGATCGTCCGTGGTGAACCGGGTCAGGCTTTGCACACTCAGCCCGGCTGCGAACAGCCGCTGGATGACCAGGTCATGGAGGTCCCTGGCAATGCGGTCCCTGTCGCTGTAGACCAACAACTGCTCGCGCAACCGGTGGACCCGGGTCAGTTCGAGGGCGAGGGCGATGTAGGTACCGTAGACGGCCCCCATCTCGATATCCGTCCGGCTGTAGTTCACCCGTTCGCTGTTTCGGATCATGAGCAGGACGCCATGGTTGGCTTCCGGTGTGCGCAACGCGACGGCGAGCAGCGGGCCACGGATCCGGTCATCAACCTCTGCCAGCACGACGGACGAGTCCTCGAGCACCACGGGGCCTCCGCCGTCCAGGACATCCTCCAGCACCGGGCACTCCAGCGTCAGCGTTTCGCCGGCAAAAACATTGCCAGTGTCGCCCGCAACGCCGATCACAACATACCCCGACCCGTCCTCTGCCGGGGCCGCCAGCAGGACGAGGGCGGAACCGGACTCCCGCAGGGCACGATGAGCGACCGGGTCCAGTCCGCCCGACGTGTAGTCGCGGCCGCTGCTGAGCATCAGTCCGGAAACGTCCATGCAGGCTTCCAACCAGCGGGCGCGGCGCCGAGAGTCGTCATACAGCCGGGCGTTTTCGATCGCAACGCCGGCTGCGGCGGCCAGGGCGACCGCCAGGGCCTCGTCCTCGGCGGTGAAATCCTCGCCGCCCTCCTTTTGCGTCAGATAGAGATTGCCGAAGGCCACCTCGCGGACCCGGATGGGGACGCCCAGAAACGATTGCATCGGCGGGTGGTGGGCCGGGAATCCGTAAGCCTCCGGATGCTCGGTAAGGTTGTGCAGCCGGAGCGGCGACGGGTGCGTGATCAGCAGGCCGAGGACGCCGTGACCGGTGGGCAACGGGCCGATGCGTGCGGCCAGGGCCGGCGTCGATACCTACCGTGATGAAGTGGCTAAGGGCCCCGTTGTCGCCGATGACCCCGAGAGCGCCGTACCTGGCCTGCAGCAAGGTGCATGCGGACTGCACCACGCGCTCCAGCACGGCGTCCAGGCTGAGGTCTTCGGTCAGGGCGACCACCGCTTCCAGCAGGCCCGTCATTCGTTCCTGTGACTGGAGCAACTCTTCGGCCCTGGAGGCAAATCCCCTCAGCACCTCCTCGATTCCGGACTCGTCGGAGCGCAATGCCTGCTCCCGGCTTTCCCCGGCTGACTGCATACTGGCGCCCCAATTCGCTACGGCGCCCATCCACGACGGCGCTGTACAGCCAGAATACGCCTCTCGCGTCGGCGGCGGCCCGGTCTGGTCGAAGTGTGACGGGTGGCGCGGGACTTTTTGCCCTAGCCGACCCTCCGGGTGCGGGCGTAGGCTCGCGGCCATGACTACTGATCCGAAGGCCGGAGACCATAATGTCCACGCCGTGGAGGCGCTCGAGACCCAAGACTGCTGGCGGCTGCTGCGCAGCGTGACGGTCGGGCGGCTGGCCGTCTGGGTGGATGACCACCCGGACATCTTCCCGGTCAACTACAAAGTCGACCACGGGACTCTGGTGTTCCGCACGGCCGAGGGTACCAAGCTGCAGGCCGCGACCGGGGATACGCCGGTCGCGGTGGAGGCCGACGGCGTGGATCCGGACACCGGAGTGGCCTGGAGCGTTGTGATCAAAGGCCAGGCCGCGCCGGTCCGGAATCCGGACGAACTACTGGATACGGTGGGGCTGCTGCTGTTCCCGTGGCAGTCCGGAAAGAAAGAGCACTTTGTCCGGATCACACCGGATACCATCACGGGCCGGCGCTTCAAGGTGGTGCCGCCCCTGACCTGGTGGACACCGCTGGATGACGCAACCCGGTCCGGCCTCGAGTAATCCCGGTGCGGGACAGCTGTCCCGCACCGGTCAGGCGACGCGGGTAATCTCCACGCTCACGCTCAGGGCCGATCCCCCGCCGCCGGACAGAATGCCTTTGAGCGGCGGCACGTCACGGTAGTCGCGGCCGCGGGCCACGGTGACGTGGAAGTCCCCGGCAGGCTTGTGGTTGGTCGGGTCCCAGCTTCGCCACTCGCCGTCCCACCACTCGAGCCACGCATGCGACTGGCCGGCAACCGTCTCGCCAAGCTCCGCCGTCGAGCGCGGGTGCAAGTAACCGGACACATAGCGTGCAGGGATCCCGCAGCTGCGCAGGGCGCCGATGGCGAGATGCGCCAGATCCTGGCAGACGCCCTGCCGCTGGTTCCAGGCCTGCTCGGCGCTGGTGGTGACGCCCGTGGAGCCCTTCATATAGGTCATCTCACCGCGCATCCATTCAAAGACGGCCATCGCAGCCTCGTGCGGCGACCGACCCTCCACCACACCAGGGATGATCCCGAGCACCTCGGCACCCGGCCCGGTGAGCTGTGACTGCGGAATCCAGTCGCTGTACCGGTTCAGAGTCTCCGGAGTGGTGAGTTCGTCCCAGCCGACGATGTCCGCTTCGGACGGGAGCTTCTCCACCCGGTGTACCTCGACGGTGGTGGTGGACAGGACTTCCAAATGATCGTGCGGCATCTGCATGTCAAAAGCCGTCACCCGGGTGCCCCAATAGTCGCGGTAGCTGCTGAGCGCCGCCTGCGAAGGCGAGACCTTGAGCGAGGACTCCAGCACCACCTGCTGCGGGTCCGTCAGTGGCGTCATGCGGGCTTCGTTGTACGAGAGCGTGACTCGCTTGTTGTACTTGTAGGCCGTCTTATGGACGATACTCAGCCGGGTCATGAAACTTCTCCCACCCAGGCGAGTTCGTCTGCCTGATTGAAGTACTTACGGGAAATGGCATCCGAGGCCTCGGACACGGCCTTCTGCACACGTTCCATGTGCTCCGGAAGTTCCGCCATCAGGTCGTCCGTACGGTGGAATTCTAGGAACGTACGGGCCTGGCCCACGATGCGGCGGGCGTCGTTGATGAAACCGACCCGCTGCGCCGATGGGTCGAGCTTGGCGAGGCATTCATCGGCGTCGCGCAGGGCGTACACGATGGAGCGGGGAAACAGCCGGTCGAGCAGCAGGAACTCGGCCGCGTGCTGGTCACCGAAGGCCGCCCGGCGGGTCCGCAGGAAGGACTCGTAGGCTCCGGCGCAGCGCAGCATGTTCACCCAGGACATACCGGCGGAGAGGACGTCGCGGGTGGACAGCATACGGGCTGTCATGTCGGCCCGTTCGAGCGACCGACCCAGGACCAGGAACAGCCAGCTTTCGTCGTGGCTGACCGTGGTGTCGGCGAGGCCGCTGACCATGGCGGTCCGCTCCAGGACCCAATTGCAGAACCGGTAGGTCCCCACCACATCCTTGCGGTGCTGGTTGAGTCCGTAGTAAGTGGTGTTCAGGCTTTCCCAGAGCCCGGAGGACACGGTCTCCCGGGCCCGGCGCGCATTCTCCCGCGCCGCGCCGAGCGAACCGGCGATGGACGTGGTGCTGTGCTTGTCATAGGCGAGAGCGTTCAGCAGCTCGGACAGGCCGAACTCCTCGTTCTGCGTGCGCGCCCCCATCACGGCGAGGAGTTCTTGCGCAACGCTGCGCTGTTCCTCCATGGGCAGGTGGTTGAGCCGTTCCAAGTGGACATCGAGAATGCGGGCGGTGCCGTCGGCGCGCTCCACATAGCGGCCAATCCAAAAGAGTGATTCTGCAATACGGCTAAGCATTCTCGGTTACCTCCGGCGCGTCAGAAATTTGCTGCTGCTGCTGCTCTGCCTGGCGGTCCCGCCAGTTGCTCTCCACGGGCCAGACGGAGACGCGTTCGCGGACCGCAATAGGCTGCCGTGGCAGGGTTTCGACCGGGACTTGCGGCGAATCCGCCAGAACCCAGGTGTCCTTGGAGCCGCCGCCCTGACTGGAGTTCACGATCAGGGAGCCCTCCTTGAGGGCGACCCGGGTCAGCCCGCCGGGCAGGACCCAGACGTCGTCGCCGTCGTTCACGGCGAACGGCCGCAGGTCCACGTGCCGGGGACCAAACCTGTCGCCGCTCAGGGTAGGAACGGTGGAGAGCTGCAGGACGGGCTGGGCAATCCAGCCGCGGGGATCGGCGATGATGCGCTTGCGGAGCGCTTCCAGTTCATCTTTGGATGCGTCCGGGCCAATGACGAGCCCCTTGCCGCCCGACCCGTCGACCGGCTTCACCACGAGCTCGTCGAGACGGTCCAGGACGTGTTCGCGGGCTTCTTTTTCTTCCAGCCGGAAGGTGTCCACGTTGGCGATGATGGGGTGTTCGCCCAGGTAGTACCGGATCAGGTCCGGTACGTAGCTGTAGACGAGTTTGTCGTCGGCCACTCCGTTGCCGACGGCGTTGGCAATGGTGACGCCGCCGGCGCGGGCGGCGTTGACCAGACCCGGGCAGCCGAGCATGGAATCGGCCCGGAACTGCAGCGGGTCCAGGAATTCATCGTCGATCCGCTTGTAAATCACGTCGACCCGCTGCTCACCGGCGGTGGTCCGCATGTAGACGCGGTTGCCGCGGCAGATGAGGTCGCGGCCCTCCACAAGCTCCACGCCCATCAGGCCGGCGAGCAGGGTGTGCTCGAAGTAGGCGCTGTTGAAGACACCGGGGGTGAGGACGACGACGGTCGGGTCGTCGACACCGGACGGTGCCGTCTTGCGCAGCGCGGACAGCAGCCGCCGGGGGTACTCCTCCACCGGGCGGATCAGCTGCTGGCCGAACGCTTCCGGCAGGCCCTTGGCCATGGCCCGGCGGTTCTCCAGCACATAGCTGACCCCGGAGGGAACCCGGACGTTGTCCTCCAGGACACGGAACGTGCCCGCGGCATCACGGACCACGTCGATGCCGGAGATGTGCACCCGGACGCCGCCCGCAGGTTCGAAACCCTGCACCTGGCGGTGGAAATGAGCGCTCGTCGTAACGAGCTGGCGCGGGATGACTCCATCGGAAACCACCGACATTTTGCCGTAGACGTCATTCAGGAACGCTTCCAGGGCACGGACCCGCTGCGCAACCCCGCGTTCCAGGACCGCCCATTCGTGGGCCGGTATTACCCGGGGAACGATGTCCAGCGGGAAGGGCCGTTCCTCCCCGGCGAAGTCGAAGGTGACGCCCCGGTCCAGGAAGGTCCGGGCCATGGAATCGGCGCGGGCGGTGACGTCGGCGAGCGAGAGTTCACTGAGCGCCCCGGACACCTGCCCGTACGATTTTCGCGCCTGCTGGTCCGGGGTGAACATCTCGTCGTAGGCGCCGCTGCGGGTGGCGGCCTCGGAGTAATCCTGGAAAAGATCTGACATAGACCTTAGCCAATCACCTTTTTGTTGCTAAAGCATTTCCTGACCCTCTGCCGGGGCGGCCTGGACGCACAGGGATACCGTCACGCGCCGCTGAAAGCAGGGCAATTCCCGGTTTTGGCGCTGATGCGGCAAAGTGGGGGCGTGAAAGCATCACCTCTGCATCAGATGGGCGCCCGGGCGCGTCCCCTCGCCCCCGGCCTGCTGGGTGCTGCGGCCGCCGTCGGACTCGCTTTGGCTGTGCACATGCTGGTGCCCACGCTGCCGGCGATGACGGTCGCCGTGATGCTGGGACTGCTCGCAGCCAATCTTCCGGGCGCCGCTGTCTGGACGGCGGGGGCCGGACGTCCCGGCCTCGATTTCGCCGGCAAGCACTTGATGCGGGCCGGGATCGTGGTGCTCGGCCTTAAAGTGAGCCTGGCGGACGTGCTGGGTCTCGGCTGGGTGGCCCTGCTGCTGATCGCGGGCGTCGTGGCGGCCGCGTTCGCCGGCACGTATGGCATCAGCCGGCTCTTCCGGCTTCCGCCCACCGTGTCGTTGCTCGTCGCTACGGGCTTCGCGATCTGCGGGGCATCCGCCATCGGGGCGATGGCCGCCGTGCGCCGGATCAGGCATGTGGATACCGTGCTCCCCGTGGCCCTGGTGACTCTGTGCGGCACCCTGGCCATTGGGGTGCTGCCGTTGCTCATCCAGCCGCTGGGCCTGGGACCGAAAGTCTTTGGCGCCTGGGCCGGCGCCTCGGTGCACGACGTCGGGCAGGTGGTGGCCACCGCCCAGACGGCCGGGGCTTCTGCCCTTGCGATCGGCGTGGTCGTTAAACTGGCCCGCGTGATCCTGCTGGCACCCATCGTCGCCGTCGCCGGTATCCACCACCGGATGGGGGCCGGCGCGGACGGATCCCGGCCACCGATCATTCCCCTCTTTATTCTCGGCTTCGTGGCTCTGGCGGCCCTGCGCACCACCGGCTGGCTCTCCCCCGAGGCGCTGGACGCCGCCGCCGTCCTGCAGGACATCCTCCTGGGCATGGCACTCTTCGGACTCGGCTCCGCCGTCCGGGTGCGGCAGCTCCTGCACACCGGTTCCCGTGCCCTGCTCGCCGCTCTGGCGTCCTGGCTGCTGATTGCCGTACTCGGCCTGGCAGCCGCCAGGCTGATGTTCAACCAGGGTTGAGTTGCCGTCGTCGGGGCTGCGCCTGAATCTCCGTCCAGCCGGCTGCACCCGCACAGCGTGATTAGATTGCAGGGTGTCGAACCAGAACCTGCGCCGCGATGAAGCGGCAGTCCGCTCAGCCCTGATCACCACGCACAGCTATGACGTCTCCCTGGACGTACGGCTGGCAGCGGACCCGAACGTTGCCGGCTACACAAGCCGCAGCGTCATCACCTTCTCGGCGAACGAGCCCGGGTCCTCGACGTTCCTGGACTTCATCAGCGGCGAGGTGCACAGCGTCTTCTTGAACGGCAAGGGCCTCGCCGTCGCCGACGTCGTGGACGGCGCCCGGATCCGGCTCGAGAACCTGCAGGCCGAGAACCAGGTGACCGTCACCGGCACCGCCCTGTACAGCACCTCCGGCGAGGGGATGCACCGTTTCTTCGACCCGGCCGACGGGCAGTGCTACCTCTACACGCAGTACGAGCCCGCCGACGCGCGCCGGGTTTTCGCGAACTTCGAACAGCCGGACCTCAAGGCCGAATTCACCTTCCACGTCATCGCCCCCGCGGACTGGCACGTGGCCTCCAACGGCGCCGCATCGGATCGCACGGTCCTGACCGCCGACCCCGCCGCGAGCCGCTGGGATTTCGTGCCCACCCGGCCGGTGTCCACTTACATCACCTCCGTGCTGGCCGGCCCGTATTTCAAGGCCGAAGACTCCTGGACCGGAACCCGCGCCGACGGGACGGCCCTCGAGGTGCCGCTTGCCCTGTACTGCCGCGCATCCATGGCACCGTCCTTCGACACCGGGGAGCTTTTCACGCTCACCAGGAACGGCCTCGACTTCTTTAACGAGCTCTTCGATTTCCCCTATCCGTGGGGCAAGTACGATCAGGCTTTTGTCCCGGAATACAATCTGGGCGCGATGGAAAATCCGGGCCTCGTGACCTTCACCGAGAGCTATGTGTTCACTTCCCGAGCCGCCGATTCGCAGTATCAGGCCCGCGCCAACACGTTGCTGCACGAAATGGCGCACATGTGGTTCGGTGACCTCGTCACTATGCAGTGGTGGGACGACCTGTGGCTCAAGGAGTCCTTCGCGGACTACATGGGGACTCTCGGGGTCGACCGGACCACGGATTGGGACACGGCATGGGTGAACTTCGCGAACAACCGCAAGTCCTGGGCCTACGTCCAGGACCAGCTTCCCACGACCCATCCGATCGTCGCGGACATCCCGGACCTTGAGGCCGCCAAGCAGAACTTCGACGGAATAACCTACGCCAAGGGTGCCTCCGTGCTTAAGCAACTCGTCGCCTACGTGGGCTTCGACGCCTTCATCGCAGGGTCACGCCAGTACTTCAAGGACCATGCCTACGGCAACACGACGCTGACCGAACTCCTGGCCGTGCTCAGCGCCGCATCCGGCCGCGACCTTGGGGAATGGGCCCGCCAGTGGCTCCAAACCTCCGGCATCTCGACCCTCACCAGCGAGATCACGGAGCGCGACGGCGTGCTGGGCGCCGTAACGGTTTTCCAGGATGCCGAGGATCCGATCACCGGCCGGCAGGAACCGCGGCCGCACCGGCTGCGGATCGGCTTCTACAACTTGGACGACGCCGGTGCCCTGGTCCGCAGCGACAGCGTCGAGACCGATGTCGCCGGCCCCCGGACGGAACTCGCGGTCCTGGCCGGAAAGCCGCGGCCGGCGCTCTTGCTGGTCAACGATGAGGACCTCAGCTACGCCAAGGTACGGCTCGATGCGCACTCCGAGGCTACCGCCCGGGCCTCCCTGGACCGCATCAGTGACCCGATGGCCCGGGCCCTGTGCTGGACGGCCCTGTGGGATTCCGCCCGCGACGCCGTGACGCCCGCGTCCCTGTACGTCGACGCGGTCCGGCGCTTCGGCCCGTCCGAGACCGGCATCGGCGTCCTGCTCAACGTGCTGGGCAACGCCTCCACCGCTATCGAACGCTACACGCCACGGGAGCAACGGGCCGACGTGCGGCGCAGTTTCCTTTCGCTGGCCGCCGACGGGTTGCTCACGGCCGCACCGGGCTCAGACCCGCAGCTGGCCTGGGCCCCGCACCCTGGCCGCAACCAGCCGCTACGATGCGGGCCGGCTGGACCTGATCCGCGGCATCCTGGCCGGCACAACCGTGCCCGAAGGCCTCGCCGTCGACGCCGAGCTTCGCTGGAATTTCTGGCACGCCCTCGCGGCCAACGGCCAGGCGTCCATCGCGCAGCTCAGTGATGAGTTGCTCCGGGACAATACGGCCGCCGGCCGGTCCGGCCACACCACGGCCATGACAGCCCGCCCCGGGGCGGACGTCAAAGAAGCCGCCTGGCAGGCTGCGGTCCACGGCACCACGCTGTCCAACCAGTTGCTGGGCGCCACCATCGCCGGCTTCAACACCGGACCGGCGGCATTGCTCGCTGACTTCATCGACCGCTACTTCGAGAGCCTGGAAGAAGTGTGGACGGGCCGCAGCATCGAGATCGCCAGCCGGATTGTCCGTGGCCTGTATCCGGCGGGGCAGGACCTGGACGGGCGGGGACCCGACGGGCACAGCGGGACCCCGGCGTCCCACCCGGTGATCCTGCGGACGGATCAGTGGCTTGCTGACCACCCCGGCTCGCCGCGGGCTCTGCGGCGCATCATCATCGAACAGCGGAGCCACCTGCATCGGGCACTGAGCGCCCAGTTTGCAGCCCGGACAGCCGCGGTGGAAGTTTCCCCGGTCTAGCCCAGTCCACCGGGACCGGCCGCCGGCAGCACGGACGGGCTTACCGGCGGTTTTCGGTCCGGGCGGCTACGGCACCCGGTGCAGCCATTCGTCCGTGCCGAATTTTGCCTCGACGCGGCGCCGGGCTTCCGCCAGTTCGGCGCCGGTCAGTTCTGAGGACGTGGCGTCGTAGCGGTCCGTGAAGACCTCGATCATCGCGGCCACGATCTCCCCGCGCGCCATGCCGGTCTGGCGGCGGAGCGGGTCCACCCGTTTCTTGGCGCTCCTTGTGCCTTTGTCCGACAGTTTCTCCTTGCCGATCCGCAGGACCTCAAGCATCTTGTCGGCGTCCATGTCGTAGCTCATGGTGACGTGGTGCAGCATGCCGCCGTTCGCGAGCCGTTTCTGCGCTGCGCCGCCAATCTTGCCCTGGTCCGTGGCGATGTCGTTCAACGGGACGTAGAAGGCGCTAATGCCCAGCCGTTCCAGCGCCGCCATCACCCAGGCGTCCAGGAAGCCGTAGGAATCGGCGAAGCTGATGCCGTCCACGAGGGTCTGCGGAAGGTACAGCGAGTACGTGATGCAGTTGCCGGCCTCCATAAACATCGCTCCCCCGCCGCTGATCCGGCGCACCACGCTGATTCCGTGCCGTGCGACGCCTTCGGGGTGGAGTTCGTTGCGGACGGATTGGAAGCTGCCGATCACCACGGATGGCTCTTCCCAGTCCCAGAACCGCAGGGTGGGATTACGCCGTCCGGCGCCAACCTCCTCGGTCAGGACCTCGTCCAGGGCAACGTTGAGGTGGGTGGGCAGAACGGTGGGACCGATGATGTTCCAGTGGTGGTCGGACCAGCCGGTGGCCTTCGCGAGGGCGCGGCGGACGGCAACCGCGACGGCGTCGGCGGAGAAACCGAACAGGACGGAGCCGGACGGCAGGGCCGCTGTGACCGCAGCGGCCAGCTCGGCGGCGCCGGAATCCGCCGGCAGCCCGGTCAGTGCCCTGTTGATCTCCAGCAGCGCCTCGTCCGGTTCCAGGAAGAAATCTCCACTGAGCGAGACATCGACCAGGACGCCATCCTCGACGCAGACGTCGGCTACGACCAGTTTGCCGCCGGGAACCTTATATTCCCCGTGGTGACGGCCGGCCTCGATGCCGGCACCGGGATACAGAGGGAAGCTTGTCATGTCCCCAATCCTGCCACGCCCGGTTCTGCTGCCGGGCCGGAGGCGGAACGCGAAAAGCCCGCACCGTCGCCGGTGCGGGCTTTTCCAAACAGACCTTGGGGAGAAGTATTACTTCTTGCCGCCGAAGCCCTTGAAGCGAGCGTTGAAGCGCTCGACGCGGCCTGCGGAGTCCATGATGCGCTGCTTGCCCGTGTAGAACGGGTGGGACTCGGAGGAGATTTCGACGTCGATGACCGGGTAGGTGTTTCCGTCTTCCCACTCGATGGTCTTCTTGGAAGACACGGTGGACTTGGTCAGGAACTGAACGCCGGAAGCCAGGTCGTTGAAAACAACAGCTTCGTACTTCGGGTGGATATCAGACTTCATAATTGGGCCTTTGTTCGCACAACTGGATTTTGCCAGTTGCCAGGTATGAATGGGATGGCTGACGGAAAGCACCGCACAGCCAGCAATCAAGCATAGCGGAAAAGCGTCAACTCTGTTGACAGCTTGTGATACCGCTTGGCATGCCACCGGCGGCTGCCGTCAGCCCCTCGGCCGCAACTCCCAGAACGCCACGGCAGATGCTGCCGCGACGTTGAGCGAATCAACCCCGGCACGCATCGGGATTTTGACCGCCAGGTCGACGGCGGCGAGAGTCTCCGCGCTCATCCCTGCCCCTTCCGTGCCCAGCACCAGGGCGAGCCTTTCGGGCCGGCGCGCGGCCAGGTCGTCGAGGGTGACGGCGTCGTCCGTGAGCTCCATGGCCGCCACGGTGAAACCGTGCCGGCGGAGTTCGGCGAGGCCGCCCTGCCAGTCCTCGAGCCGCGCCCACGGCACCTGAAACACGGTCCCCATGCTCACCCGGACGCTGCGCCGGTACAGGGGGTCGCCGCAGCGCGGCGAGACGAGGACCGCGTCGACGTCGAGCGCGGCCGCGGAGCGGAAGATCGCACCGACGTTCGTGTGGTCCACGATGTCCTCGAGCACGGCGACCCGCCGGGCGCCGGCCAGCAGATCGTCCAGCGGCACAGGCGCCGGCCGGTGCATGGCAGCCATCGCACCCCGGTGCAGGTGGAATCCGGTGATCTCTTCCAGCAGCGCGGCGGAACCGATGAAGGCGGGCACCTCCGGGTACAGGGCGAAGATGTCGGTGAGGTCCTCGATCCACTTTTCCGCCAGGAAGAAGGACCTGGGCCGGTGACCAGCCGCCAGCGCACGGCGCAGGACCCGGGAGGACTCGGCGATGTACAGGCCTTCAGCTGGTTCCCGCACCTTGCGCAGGTGCACGTCCGTGAGCCGGGTGTAGTCACCGACCCGGGGATCACTGGCGGAGTCTAGATAGTGGAAGGTCATGGCGCGTTCATTTCAGCAGGTTGGCGATCAGGAATCCCAGGGCGACAAGGCCGAGGGTGAAAATGACGCCCCGGAGGACGGCCGGGTGAAGCCTGCGCCCCACCTTGGACCCGACCCCTCCACCGATCAGGGAACTGACGGCGATCAGCCCCACGACCCCCCATTCGATCCGGTCGAAGGCAAAGAGCAGGTAGGAGATAGCCGCCACGACGTTCACACCGAGGACGAGGACGTTCTTCATGGCGTTGGCGTTCTGCATCGTCCCCGTCATAAACACCCCAAGAATGCCGACCAGCAGGATTCCCTGGGCCGCGACGAAATAACCGCCGTAGACACCGGCCAGGTATACCAGGACGATGAGCAGGGCGCCGTGGCTGCGGTCGCGGAGGGCGTGTTCAGGGTTTTGCTCGCGGTCCTTCACCCAGCGCTGAAGCCGCGGCTGGAAGACCACCAGAAGGAGTGCCAGGACAATCAGCGCCGGCGCCGCGTAGTGAAAGACCTTCTCAGGCAGGTTCAGCAACAGGTAGGCGCCGGTGATGCCGCCCAGCAGCGACGCGGGAAGGAGCCGGAGCAGCTGCTTCCGGCGGCCTGCGAGCTCCCGCCGGTAACCCCAGGCGCCGGCAGCGTTGCCGGCCACAAGCCCTGTGGCGTTGCTGATGGACGCCGTCACTGGAGCGAAGCCGAGGGCAATCAGGACCGGGAATGTCACGAGTGTGCCGGAGCCGACAACACTGTTGATGGTGCCTGCCCAGAGTCCGGCGAAGAAGATGATGACGCTGTTGAAGAACTCCACGCGCGCTCAGCAGCCCCTGGTCAGTGGCGTGCGGTGGCGGTGTACCGGCCTGCGTTGGCGCTGACAGCGAGCGGCAGGCCGAAGGTCTCGCTCAGGTTTTCGGCGGTGAGGACCTCGGTGAGCGGGCCGGCGGCCACCACGCCGCCGTCGCGCATCAGCATGGCGTGGGTGAAGCCTGGCGGGACTTCTTCGAGGTGGTGGGTGACGAGGACGATCGCCGGTGCGGACTCGTCGCGGGCCAGTTCGCTCAGCCGCCGGACCAGGTCCTCGCGGCCGGCGAGGTCGAGTCCGGCGCCGGGCTCATCGAGGAGCAGCAGTTCCGGGTCCGTCATGAGGGCACGGGCAATCTGCACCCGTTTGCGTTCGCCTTCCGAGAGCGAGGCGAACGGCCGGTTGAGCAGCGGACCCATCCCCCACTCGTTCAACAGGCCGAAGGCGCGGCGCTCGTCGGCTTTCTCGTAGCCTTCCCGCCAGCGGCCCGTGACCCCGTAGGCGGCGGTGACCACGACGTTGAGGACCTTCTCATCTTCGGGAATCTGGTTGGCGAGGGCGGCGGAGGACAGCCCGATCCGCGGCCTGAGTTCAAAGACGTCGACGGCGCCGATGACTTCCTCGAGGATTCCGGCCATACCGGATGTGGGGTGGAGCCGGGCGGCGGCGACCTGCAGCAGAGTGGTCTTGCCGGCGCCGTTGGGGCCCAGGATTACCCAGCGTTCGCCTTCGTTGACCTGCCAGTCGACCTTGTCCAACAGGGTTTTTGCCCCACGTACAACGCTGACGGCGGCCAATTCAAGAACATCACTCATAGGAGTAGACACTAGGACAAAAAAGCGGACGACTGATAACCGGCACCGGGGCCGGGCGGCACGGATCCGCCGGGCCGTCATGCGGGCGCGGCGGGAGCCGGCCGGATTCGGGCCCTCGCGTGCCTGCTCGCTAGGATTGCAGCCATGAGTTCGAACGTGACTGCAGTGAGCTACGGCCTGAAATTGTCCCTGACCAACGTCCAGCAGGTGCGCTCGACCCTGGCCGAGGCGGGGTTGAGCGTTGACGGTGAAACCCGCACAGGCGATGACCGGTTTTCCGTGCATACCGCCGACTGCACCCTGGGTACGGGGGGTGGCCCGGATACGGCGGGCCTGGCCGGGCTGCGGCATGTTGTTGCCGGCGCCGGGGGCGACGGGGTGGACACCGCGCTCGTCCCCGTAGAGCTGCGAAATGCCGCCCGGAAGCTCCTGATCATGGATGTGGACTCAACCCTCATCCAGCAGGAGGTGATCGAACTGCTCGCCGCGTACGCCGGCAAGCGCGAGGAAGTTGCAGCGGTGACCGAGGCTGCGATGCGCGGCGAACTCGATTTCGCGCAAAGCCTGCATGCCCGCGTGGCGGTGCTCGCCGGGCTGCCGGCCGACGTCGTCGACGCCGTCCGTGCCGAAGTCAGGCTCACGGAAGGTGCGGCGGAACTGGTGGCCGCGTTCCAGGCGGCAGGCCATGCTGTGGCCGTGGTCTCCGGCGGGTTCAACCAGATTCTGCGGCCGATCGCCGCGGACCTCGGCCTTCACCACTGGATCGCGAACGAACTGGAAATTGTCGACGGCGCACTCACCGGCAAGGTTCTCGGCGCTGTGATCGACCGCGCCGCGAAAGAGAAGTACCTGCGGGAATGGGCGGCCGCCGAGGGAATTCCAATGGAGCACACCATCGCCGTCGGCGACGGCGCCAATGACCTCGACATGCTCGGCGCCGCCGGGCTCGGTATTGCGTTCAACGCGAAGCCGGCCGTACGGGCCGCCGCGGACGCCGCCATCAACGTTCCTTATCTTGATGTTGTGCGGCACATCACTGGTGTGTGACGCGCCTGCACGCAAGATGACAGATCCCGGGCACTCGTCGTCAGGAACGGTGCCCGGGATCTGTCATCCCGGAGAGGTTGCCGGCTAGTTGCCGGCGCCCTTGCCGAAGTACTCCGAACCGCCGGCGTACTCCGTGTGTCCGGATTCGACGTCGGCCGTGACCATCTTTGTGATCTCTGCGGCGAATTCCTGAACCGAGAACAGCTTCCCGGCTTCGGCGCGGCGGGCCTCGATGGCGCCGGGCGCAGCACGGTCCAGGAGCGTGGCGGTGACCGTGCCCTCGATCATGTCCCCCGACACAACGACGAGGGTGATGCCCTTATCCGCCAGCGCCGGCACGAGTTCGCGCAAGGCGTCTTCACCGGCGCGCTTGCTGCGGGCGACCTGCTCGTAATCGGGCATGGTCGGGACGGTGTTGATGAAGTGGGCCTGGTGGCTTGTCACGAAAACGACGCGCGAGCCTTCGGGCATCAGCGGCACGGCGGCGTTGAGCATGTTGACCTGGGCATCGCGGTTGAGCTTGAGCGCGTAGCCCTCCTCCATGCCGGATTCCATTCCGCCGGAGGCGTTCAGGACCAGGATGTCGAGGGAACCGAAGTTCTCCATGGCGGCGCTGGCCAGGGCCTGAACGCCGTCCTGGCTGGTGAGGTCGGCTCCTACGGCGGCCGCGCGGCCCCCGTTGGCTTCGATTTCGGCGACAACCTTGTTCGCGCGGGGTGCCTTCTGGCGGTAGTTGACGACGACGGCAGCGCCTTCCGCGGCGAGCAGCTTGGCGACGTCGGCGCCGATTCCACGCGATGATCCGGTCACGATCGCTGTCTTGTTGTCCAGCATTCCCATTCGAGCTCCTTTTGTTCCAAACGTCCAAATACTGTCGGGCTGCTGTCCATCATGCCAGCGGGACGGTCTATTTGGGTTGTCCAGGGTCCACAAAGAAGCCGAGGCCGGGTAGTTCCGGCGGCACGGATGGTTCAGCCGTGGTCGATGCGGATCTTCCTGCCCGACTCAGCTGTCGGCGGCACGGGAGCGGGCGCGCACACTTCGAGGATTCCGTCCTTGTAGGTGGCAGTGATGTCTTCTTCCCTGGCCCCGGCCGGCAACGTGATGCTGCGGGTGAACGAGCCGTAGCGGAACTCGGACCGGTATCCGGCCTTGCCTTTGTGTTCGGATTTCTCTTCGCGCTCGGCTTTAATGTGCAGCATGCCGTCGCTGACGGAGACGTCGACGTCCTTGTCGGGATCGATTCCGGGCACTTCGGCGCGGACCACGAGGGTGGTGCCATCCTGGAACTGTTCGACCTTAATCGTCGGCGTCACGGCGAGGTCACCATCGAGGAAACGCTTGATCGGCTCAAGCATGTCTGAGGGCGCCCACTTGTTTGATTCGGCCATGGCCTTCCTCCCGGTTGCACGCCCCGACCTCGGCGCGGCGGGGCTGTAAGCCCAGTACACGCCCCCGGAGTGCCGCTGGCAAGGGCAAAGTCCTGCGCTGGCGGCCCGGTGCCGGGACCCGGGCCGCGGCGCCGCCTGCTGCAGGCGACAGCGGCCGTGGGAATTCGAACCAAAGCCGCCGTCGACTGCCGGGACGCCGCGGTGAAAACCGGCTCGGTGGCTGGACTTAGTGGCCCATGCCGAGTCCGCCATCAACCGGGATGATCGCACCGGAAATGTAGGCGGCTTCGTCGCTGGCGATCCAGCGGACGACGTTGGCGACCTCGGAGGGCCTCTGCGAAGCGGCCGGCGGGGACCTTGGTGAGGTAGTCCTTCTGGGTCGCTTCCGTCAGTTCGGCGGTCATGTCCGTGTTGATAAAGCCCGGTGCGATCACATTGGCGGTGATGCCGCGGCCGCCGAGTTCGCGGGTGAGCGAGCGGGCGATGCCGACCAGCCCGGACTTGGACGCCGAGTAGTTGATTTGGCCGGGTGCGCCGAACATGCCGGAAACCGAGGAGATAAGAACCACACGGCCCTTCCTGGCCCGGATCATGCCTTTGGAAGCCCGCTTGATGACCCGGAAAGCGCCGGTGAGGTTGGTGTCGATGACCGAGGTGAAGTCGTCCTCGCTCATCCGCATGAGCAGGGTGTCCTTCGTGATGCCGGCGTTGGCGACCAGCACTTCCACCGGACCGTGGGCGGCTTCTACTTCGGTGAAGGCGGCGTCCACCGACGCTTCGTCTGTAACATCGGCCTTTACACCCAGGATCCCGGCGGGCAGTTCGGATGCGCTGCGGTAAGTGACCGCCACTTTGTCCCCGTTGGCCAGAAAAGACTGTGCAATTGCCAGCCCGATCCCGCGGTTGCCGCCAGTGATCAGAACGCTGCGGCCGGTGGTGGATGTGTCAGTCATAACATGCTCCGGAATTCTGCGGCGCGTCGGCGCCGCGCTGGGGGCGGATTTTTACTGCCTCCGATCTTAGCGCCCGCACCGGCTTCGTTTGGGCGGCACCGCCGATGGTGAGAGAATTGTGGTAAGCCTCGGGAGCGTGATCTGACAACTTTGACACTCAAGAATCGACACGGTGAGCCGGTGCCCGGCGACACCGAGGTGCACAGCATCACGGACGCCGCCACTGCGCATTCCGCAGAGATGCGGCAGCGCATGATCAAGTACGCCGTGGCAATGGGTATCCGCATGGTGTGCCTGATCCTGGTCTTCGTACTGGACGGCTGGTGGCGGCTGCTTCCAATCATTGGTGCCGTGTTCCTGCCGTGGGTCGCGGTGGTGATCGCCAATGGAGGCGACACGGCCGAGATCCACAGCGACTCGCTCCTGGATAACGCGCCGCTGGCTGAACTTGAGGGTCAAGTGTCTTCGGCCGGTTCGACCGGCGGGGCGGATTCCGGCGCTGAAGGTCCGGATCGGGACGATCCGTCCATGGTGCTGCTGCAGGGCGAACTCATCGATGATGAAGAAGACGATAACGACGAGGACGACGAGGACGACGAGGACGACAATGAAAACCAGAGACGGGCTGCTTCATGAACCTCTTTGATCTGGCCGGCACCGCCGGGACGGCGGACCAGGCCGCTGCCGTCGGCGTGCTCTGTTCGCGGAAGGCCTGCCGTGCCGACGCCGAGTGTCAACTGTTGTGGAACAACCCGAAAATCCATACCCCGGAGCGGCGGAAGATCTGGATGGCCTGTGGGGACCACCGGGAGTGGCTCGAGGACTACCTGCAGACCCGCGGGCTCTGGAAAGACACCGTCGCCCTCGACGTTTCCGGCAAGGTCAGCTGAATGTACCGTTTTCTGTTCTCGAGGAAATGGCTCGGGTACCTGCTCCTGGCCGCGATCTTCGCCGCAGCCTGCGTCGGGCTCGGCCGGTGGCAAATGGACCGCCGGGCGGAGACCCTCGCAGAAATCAACCGTGTGGTGTCGAACTACACCGCTGATCCGGTCCCGTTCGCCGCTGTCCGGGAACAATTCGCCTCGCTCGACGCCGAGCGTGAGTGGACGCCCGTGGAACTGCGCGGCAGCTACCTTGTTTCCGACCAGCGGATCGTCCGCAACAGGCCCCTCAACGGCCAGCCCGGCTACGAAGTCGTGGTGCCGTTCCGGCTGGACAGCGGCGAAACGGTGGTTGTCGACCGTGGCTGGCTGCCCATCGGGAACAACACTCCCGGCCGTCCCGATTCGGTCCCCGCACCGCCCACGGGGACGGTGACGGTGGTGGCCCGCCTGAAGCCTGCCGAACCGCAACTGCAGCGTGGCGCCCCGGAAGGCCAGCTGGCGTCGATTGATCTCGGGTCCTATTCAGCCGACCTGGGCTACCCTCTGCTGACGGGCGCCTACGGTCAACTGGCGTCCGAAAGCCCGTCCGTTTCCGACATGCCGTTCCCCTTCCCCATGCCGTCCACGGTAGAGGGAACCCACTTGTCCTATTCGCTGCAGTGGTTCGCGTTCGGGGTCCTGATGTTTATTGGTTTCGGCTACGCGGCCCGGCAGCAGGCCCGGAATGCGGCGATCGACGCGGAGGATGCTGAGCTTGCTGCGGAGGACGGCCTGGTTCTCCACTCGAGCGGACCAGCGGTACGGCGTCAAGCGGCCCCGCGGAAGCGCCGGCAGGCGACCGCGGAGGAAGAGGAAGATGCCATCCTGGATGCCCAGGGGTACTGACGGGCGATGCTGGTGACCCTGGAGCCGGTCGCCAACGTCAGGAGTGCACTGGTCGCAGCCGGCGCCGCGGACACCGTGCGGATCTTAGCCACGGAAGTCCCGACGGCGGCCGCCGCGGCTTCCGCGCTGGGCTGCGCCGTCGCCGCCGTCACCAACAGCCTCGTGTTCGACCTCAACGGCGCGCCCCTGCTGATCCTTGCCAGCGGCGCCGCCAAAGTCGACGTCGTCCTGGTCGCGGCCCGGCTGGGCACCGGAAGAATCCGCCGTGCCACGCCCGGCTTCGTGCTCGAACACACCGGCCAGGCGATCGGCGGTGTCGCCCCGCTGGGCCATCCGGCGCGGATCCGCACCATCCTGGACAGCTCGCTCGCCGGGCACCCCGTCCTGTGGGCCGGTGCCGGAGACCACCACGCCATGTTTTCCATCGGCTACCGGGAGCTGCAAAGAATCACGGGCGCCGAGGAAATGCCGGTCCGCTGACCGGCCGCCGGTTCTGTCCGGCACGCAATTGGCGTGCCCGGGACGCCCGGGGCACATCGCCGGCTGCTACGCCAGTGTGATCAGGTCCAGGTAGTCCTCGTTCCAGAGGTCCTCGTCGCCGTCGGGCAGCAGTACAACACGCTCCGGGTTCAAGGCCTCTACGGCACCCTCGTCGTGGCTGACCAGAACGACGGCGCCGGTGTAGTTGCTGAGGGCGCCGAGGATTTCGGCGCGGCTGGCGGGGTCAAGGTTGTTGGTCGGCTCGTCGAGGAGCAGCACATTCGCGCTGGAGGCAACGATCGTGGCCAACGCCAGACGGGTCTTCTCGCCACCTGAGAGCACACCGGCAGGCTTGTCGACGTCGTCGCCGGAGAACAGGAAGGAGCCCAGAATGTTGCGCACTTCCGCGTCGTTCATATCCGGGGCCGAGGAGCGCATGTTCTGCAGAACGGTCCGGTCGACGTCGAGCGTCTCGTGCTCCTGGGCGTAGTAGCCGACCTTCAGACCGTGGCCGGGGACGACTTCGCCGGTGTCGGGTTTGTCGACGCCGGCCAGCATCCGCAGCAGGGTTGTTTTGCCGGCGCCGTTGAGGCCCAGGATGACCACCTTGGAGCCGCGGTCGATGGCGAGGTCCACGTTGGTGAAGATTTCCAGGGAGCCGTAGGACTTGCTGAGCCCCTCGGCCGTGAGCGGGGTCTTCCCGCAGGGGGACGGATCCGGGAAGCGCAGCGCTGCGACACGGTCGGTGGCACGCACGGCTTCGAGGCCGCCCAGGAGCCGCTCGGCCCGCTTGGCCATGTTCTGTGCCGCGACGGCTTTGGTGGCCTTGGCGCGCATCTTATTGGCCTGGTCGATGAGGACCTGCGCCTTCTTCTCGGCGTTGGCACGTTCCCGCTTGCGGGCGCGCTCGTCTGTTTCGCGCTGGGTCAGGTAGCGCTTCCAGTCCATGTTGTAGAAGTCGATCTTGGCCCGGTTGGGGTCGAGCAGGAACACCTTGTTGACAGTTGCCTGGAGCAGCTCCGTGTCGTGGCTGATCACGATCAGCCCGCCCTGGTGGTTCTTCAGGAAGTCCCGGAGCCAGGCGATGGAGTCGGCGTCGAGGTGGTTGGTGGGCTCATCGAGCAGCATGGTTTCGGCATCGGAGTACAGGATGCGGGCGAGCTCGACGCGCCGGCGCTGGCCGCCGGACAGGGTCCTGAGCGGCTGGTTCAGCAGTCGGTCCGGAAGCGCCAGGTTCGAGCAGATCGCCGCGGCCTCGGCTTCGGCCGCATAGCCGCCGCCCGCCAGGAACTCGGACTCGAGCCGGTCATACCGGTTCATCGCCTTGCGCTGGACCTCAGCGTCCTCGCTGGCCATATCCTCATGCGCCTGCCGGAGCTTTCCGACGGCAATGTCCAGGCCTCGGGCCGAAAGAATCCGGTCGCGGGCCAGCTGCTCCATATCCGGAGTGCGGGGATCCTGCGGCAGGTAGCCAATTTCTCCGCTGCGGGTAACCTTGCCGCCGGCAGGCAGGCCCTCGCCCGCGAGCACCCGGGTCAGCGTGGTTTTGCCTGCACCGTTCCGGCCCACAAGGCCGATCTTGTCTCCCTTGTCGATCCGGAAGCTCACCTGGTCCATGAGGAGGCGGGCGCCGGCGCGCAGTTCGAGATCCTGGACGGTAATCAATGCAGGTAAGGCCTTTCACAACGGGGAACGTCACGGCGCAGCGGATGGAGTCTGGAGGGCACCGGGACGGGGCGGCCGAGAGGACGGCCGTTCCCAGTCTACCGGCACCGTTCCCCACGGATGACAAGGACCCCGGGTCAGGCGGCTGTCGTACCCGGTCGGCTGCCACCATCCATGGACGGCTGGCACCCTCCGCGGTCCCGGTCCGGTCCCGGTCCCGCGGCCGGAGCGGCCCCTTGGCGACGTCCTCCAGAATCCCGTGCGCCGGTTAGTTGCCCTCCTACAAAAACCCCGCCGCACCCCGGACGTAGAGTCGAAACAAAGCACTTATCCCTCCAGCATTCGACAGGACCATCATGACTTCAACGAAACCCACCGTCGCCCCGCGGCCCGCCCGGCAACGCGACCGCTGGAATGCCACCGACCTCGGCCTGATCGCGGTTTTCGCCGCCCTCGTTGCGGGTTCCGCCCTCATCGCCGCGATCCCGGTCGGCGGTCTCGGCGTCCCCATCACGGTCCAGAGCCTGACCATCATCCTGACCGGACTCGCGCTGGGACCGGGCCGGGCCTTCGCCGCCGTCGGACTCTATGTGCTGCTCGGACTGGCCGGGCTGCCGATCTTCAGCGGCGGGCGCAGCGGGCTGGGCGTCCTGGCCGGCCCGTCGGCTGGCTACATCATCGGGTTCCCGTTGGCCGCGGCTGCCGCCGGCTGGCTCGCCGTCATCATCCTGCGGCGCACCGCCCGCAGTGGAAACCTCCGGGCGGTTCTGCTCTTTGGCGCCGCGATGATCAGCAGCATCGTCCTGATTCACGGGCTCGGCGTCCTGGGGCCTGGTGCTGAACGCCAAGATGGACCTGTCCAAGGCCTTCATCGCCGACCTCGCCTTCTACCCCGGTGACATCGTCAAAAACGTGCTCGCCGTCCCCATCGCGCTTGCCCTGCACAAGGCCTTCCCTGATCTGCTGTTGCGCCGCTCGAGGAAGGCTGACGTCCGCCCGTGAGCGGCATCATCCTGGACGGGGTCACGGTCCGGGTCGACGTTGACGGCCGTCCCGAGCCGAAGACCCTGCTTCAGGACGTGTCCCTTGAGCTGACGGAGCAGAGGATTGGGGTGATCGGCGCCAACGGATCGGGCAAATCGACGCTGCTGCGGCTCCTCAACGGTCTGGTTCTGCCCAGCACCGGCACGGTCACCGTGGACGGTTACACCACAGCCGGGGCCGTGCGGGATGTCCGGCGCCGTGTGGGTTTCGTGTTCACGGATCCGCTGTCCCAGCTCGTGATGCCGTCTGGCCGGGAGGATGTGGAGCTTTCCTTGCGGCGTTCAGTGCGGAACCCCCGGGAGCGGCGGAACCGCGCAGAAGCCGCGCTGGACCGCTTCGGCCTGCTCCCGCTGGCGGACCAGAGTATTTACGAGCTATCCGGCGGCGAACGCCAACTCCTGGCCCTCGCCGCTGTCCTCGCGGTGGACCCGGACATCCTGGTCCTGGATGAGCCATCCACGCTGCTGGACCTGCGGAACCGCGAACTGCTGCGCAGGACCCTCAGGGGACTCAGCCAGCAGGTTATCCTGTCCACCCACGACCTTGACCTCGCCCTGGACCTGGACCGTGTCCTGGTGATCGACAGCGGGACAGTGGCGTTCGACGGCGCGGCCGCCGACGCCGTCGCGCATTACCGGGCGCTGTGCGGAGCGGCGCTGCCGTTTCCGGGACGTGAAACGCGGCGGGAAGCAGATCGGGAAAAACTGCCGGACACGCTGAGGGAACCGCAATGAGCGGTCACGGCTTCCTGCTGGCGAACTACGCGCCCGGAGCCTCGGCTGTGCACCGGGCGCCCCTGTGGCTGAAGTTCCTGCTGGTGCTCGGCTGCGGAATGGCGTCTTTCCTCGTGGTCAACTGGCTCGTGGCGGCCGGAGTTTTGGGCCTGCTGTGCGCGGTATTCCTGGCCAGCGGGGCCGGAACCGTCCGGCTGTTCCGCGCCGTCCGCCCCGCGTTGCCGGTACTGCTGGCGATCGGAGTGTTCCAGTGGTGGCAAATCGGCGCCCCCGACGCCGCGCGGATTGTGCTGAATGTCCTGGTCTGCATTGTGGCGGCATCGATCCTCACTGCGACGACGCCGGTGCAGCGCCTGCTTGACGGGGTCGCGTCCCTTGCCGGACCGTTCCGGCGCTTCGGCGCGGACCCGGAGCGCTTCGCGTTGACCATCGCCATCATGCTCCGCAGCATCCCCTTTATTGCCGGCGCGTTTGCCGATGTACGCGATTCGGCCCGGGCGCGGGGTTTGGAACGGAACCCGAGGGCGCTGGTCCTGCCCGTGTTCATCACCACGGTCGCGTTCGCCCGCCAGACCGGCGAGGGCCTTGGCTGCCCGCGGCCTGGGCGACGCCGAAGACCAGGACAGCTGAGCCCCGCCACGGGACATGCCCTCCGCTGCCCCGGAGCACTGGACATATGAGCTAAGTGCCCGGTGGCTGAGCTAAAGAATGAGCATGTCCCCCGCGGGAACAATCTGCCCGCACGGCGATGCTCCACCCCGCCACGGGACATGCCCTCCGCTGCCCCGGAGCACTGGGCATATGGCCTAAGTGCTCGGTCGCTGAGCCAAAGAATGAGCATGTCCCTCCGGGGAGCCGGAAGGACGCTCATCGAGAAGGCAATACCGCAGCAAGGCCGCGGTGCCCATGCCTCCGGCGATGCTGATCATGGCCAGGGCCAACTGGCCGTCCTCCCGGTCCCGTCGTGCCTGCGCGAGCAGCCTTGTCACCAGAACGGCCCCGGAGGCACCGTAGGCGTGCCCAAGTGCCAGCGCCCCGCCGTCTTGGTTGGCCTGCTCCGGGGCAATGCCCAACTGGTCCAGGCAGGCGAGGGTCTGGGAGGCGAACGCCTCGTTGAACTCCACCAGGCCAAGCTCCGCGGCAGCAACGCCCTGCGCTGCCAGGAGCCGTTCGGCCGCTGCCGCCGCTCCGATCCCCAGCAGGGACGGCTCCACCCCGGCCGTGTCCGATCCGAGAACCAGCAGGCCGTCACCGGCACCAAGTTCCCGGGCGCGCGACAGCGAAGTGATGAGCACCGCGGCGGCCCCGTCCGCGTCAAAGCAGGAGTTCCCGGCCGTCACGCTTCCTCCCTCGGCAAAGACGGGAGGGAACCGGCCCATCAATGCCGCGGTAAGGCTGGCGCGCGGCCCGTCGTCGTTCCTGACGTCGCGGCTGCCACCGGCGTGATCCACGCTTTGGAGCGCCACGATCTCGTCGTCGAACGAACCGGCGGCAGCGGCGGCCAGGGCGCGGTGGTGGCTGCGTAGAGCCAATTCGTCCTGCCGTGCCCGGCTGATCCCGAAGTGCGCGGCGACGTTCTCGGCGGCCACACCCATGTCCGGGTCCCCCGTGGACGAAGGCGCAAACTGTGCCCGGGTAAAGAATTCCGGAGTGCCGTCGGCCGTGCGGTGGGCCCGGAGCGGCGCTGTGCTGATGCTCTCCACCCCGCCGGCCAAATAGAGGCCGTTGCCGCCGGCTGCGACGAGCCGGGAAGCCAGCACAATCGCATCCAGGCCCGACCCGCACTGACGGTCCACGGTGATCCCCGGGACGCTCGCAGGCAGCCCGGCCTCCAGCGCGGCCAACCGGGCGACATTGCCGCCGCCGCCTACCGCGTTGCCGATCACCACGTCTGTAACGGCGGCCGGAGGCAGGGTGCCGCCGTCGGGCAAGTTAAGGAGGCTGCAGAGCACGGGTGCCAGCAGCCGGTGCGCCGGCAGCGACTTCAGGGCACCGCCGGCGCGGCAGATCGGCGTCCGCCGCGCCGCAATGATGACGGGCTGCCGGTCCTCGGGCAGGAGAAGCCCGGGCAGAAGGGCCCCGGAGCCATGGCTTCTCCGGACGGCGTTCCGGACAGGCTCAGCCAAGACGCCGAATTCTCTGATCGTTGGAGCCGATCCAGTCGAGCAGGAGCTGCCGGCTGATTTTGCCCCGGTCCGTCAGCGGAAGCTCAGTCAGGGCGAAGTACTCCAGCGGGCGTTTGGCCCGTGTCAGAACCTCCGCGACACCGGCCTTTAGCTGCGTGGCCGTCAGCCCGCCGTGCGAGGGCAGGACCGCAGCGACCACCCGCTGGCCGCGGACGTCGTCATCCTGCCCGGCCGCGACGACTGCAGCGACGCCGGGAACAGACGCCAGAGCGAGCTCCACCTCGTGCGGATAGACGTTCGTGCCGGCGGTCACGATCATGTCGGCACGGCGGCCCAGGATATGGAGGATGCCGCCCGACAGGTAACCCTGGTCTCCCACGGTGTACCAGCCGGAGAAGCACCGCAGCGCCTGGCCGTCGTCGCCCCAGAGGTAACCGTCGCTGACCATGCCGCTGCGAATACAGATGTTTCCATCACGGCCCTCCGGAACCGGAGCTCCGGCGTCGTCGAGGATTCTGATTTCGACGCCGGGAAACGGCAGTCCCAGGCCGGTGCCTGCGGGCTCGGGAGCCTCACCGGGCGACAGCCCGGCGCCAGCAACGAAACTGAGCTCGGAGGCGCCGTAGTACTCATAGATGACCGCGTTCGGTGCCCACCTGCGGGCAGCCTCCACGGTCCGGGCGTCCAATTTGGAACCGGCGCAGATGATGCTGCGGATTCCGGAAGCATCCACGCCGCCGGTGAGGCCGCGCTCGCTGAGCAGCCTCAGCATCGTGGGAACCAGCACCAGCCGGGTGATGCCGTCGTGGCTGACAGCGGAGTGGGCGTCGCCGACGTCGAAGTGTTCCAGCGTGTGGAACTCCGCGCCGGCGTAGAGGCACTCGGCCAGGGCGTACAGGTTCAGGCTGGCCGCGAGGGGGCCAGGGGCCAGTGTCTTGTCCTCGGGGGTCAGCCCGAAGAATTCGATCGACGCCTCAAAGGACTCGCGCCAGGACCGCCTCGTGCGGGTAAAAGCCTTGGGGACCGATGTGGTGCCGGACGTCAGGCCGATCAGGAACGTCGTCCCGGGCGGCCCGTCGGCAAGCCCGTCGCCCCGCGCCGAAGGTCCGGGAACCGCAGCGGGCACCGTCGCGGCGATCCGGGCCGCGATTCCATCCTTCAGCAGAGTCGGCCAGTCCGGGTCCAGCACAGCGCATTGCCGTTCCCCCGCGACGGCGGCGGCGAACCTGACGACGAATCCCGGGGAATTACCCTCCGCCAGCACGGTGACACCGGGCGCCGCAGGCACCAGCGACGCGGCCGCGTCGCGAAGCCCGGACCAGCTCAGGCGCTGCCCGGCGACGACGACGGCGGAACCGTCGGGGCGTTCATCGGCCCAGCGCTGAAGTCGGTCAAGGAATGGCATCAAATCAACTTTAGCGGCGGGTGGCGTCGCCGCGGGCGGCACGCGATATTGTGACAGCATGAGTTTCAATGACAATGCGCAGCTGGATCCGTCTCAGGTCCAGGACCGGCGCGGCGTGGGCCGCGGCACCAAGATCGGCGGCGGCATCGGCGGCGGCGTCATCCTGCTGATCGCTGCCCTGTTCGGTATCAACCCGCAGCTGCTCGAAGGCCTGGCCGGTGCTGTGCAGGAACCGCCCGCGCAGAGTCAGGGTTCAGCGCCTGCCTGTGACACCGGCGCCGACGCTGACGCCCGGCTGGACTGCCGGATCGTGGGTACCGTCAACAGCCTGAACGCGTTCTGGCCCGACTACCTGGCCCAGTACAACCGGGACTACCCGCGGCCGGAGACCGTGATCTTCACCGGTGGCACCAACACCGGCTGCGGCTCAGCGACGTCGGCCGTGGGTCCGTTCTACTGCCCGGCTGACACCACGGCTTATTTTGACCCGGGATTCTTCCAGGAGCTTGTGGACCGGTTCGGCTCCTCCGGCGGACCGCTGGCGCAGGAGTACGTCGTCGCGCACGAATTCGGGCACCACGTCCAGAATGTGCTCGGAACCCTGGATCAGGCCCAGCAGGATCCGCAGGGCCCGGCATCGGGTGCCGTCCGGGTCGAGCTCCAGGCCGACTGCTACGCCGGGTTGTGGGTCCACCACGCCACGACCCAGCCCGACCCGAAGACCGGACTCCCGTTCCTGGATCCGCTCACGGAGAAGGACATCCAGGACGCACTCTCGGCCGCATCAGCCGTGGGCGACGACCGGATTCAGGAGGCCGCCACCGGCCGCGTCAGCCCGGAAGCGTGGACGCACGGTTCCAGCGAGCAGCGGCAGAAATGGTTCTACCAGGGCTACACGTCCGGTGACATCAACCAGTGCGACACGTTCGCCGTCGCGACCCCCTAATTCCTTTAGTCAACGCCAGGGTGGCGGGTTGGCGGCGATGATTTCCGGCGTGAGGATCATCCCGCCGAAGTCGGCGCGGGCCTTGGCGAGTGTTTGCGGGTCCGGGTCGATCGTGGCGTACCAGGGTGCCAGCTCTTTGGCCTGGACGAGGTGTTTGCCTCCGCCGAGGGGTTGACGAAGGCCGTGACCTGGCGCGGCGCCCAGAGATCACCGTTCAGCCAGTCGGGTATAAACGCCTCCGGGGCCGCTGTCACCTTCCGTGACAGCCTGGCCTCCTGCAAGTGCCGGGCGAAGACATCGAACCAGGCGCGCACGCCCTCCTCGGGCCCAGCCCGGCTCATCAGGGCCACTGGCCCGGCGTCGGAATCGGAAACTCCCTCGGTGAAGACGTCCGCGCCCCACCCGGCGTCCTCGACCGCCTTGTTGGCCACCTCGACCGCCGTCTCCACCGCGTCCAGGACCTCCTTGGAACCGCGGGGCCGGAACTGCAGCCACAGCTCCTCATACTGGGCCTTCCGCCAGGCCCGCGAAGACGCACCCCACACCACCTCAACACCAGGCTCCGGCATCTACCGCACCCATCGATGCACAACAACGACGCCGGCCGGTCACCTTCGCTGAGAAGGTGACCGGCCGGCGTCGGACAATCGTTGTGCGGAAACAGTCTAGATGTTGAAGCCGAGGGCGCGCATCTGGTCGCGGCCGTCTTCGGTGATCCGTTCCGGCCCCCACGGCGGCATCCAGACCCAGTTGAGGCGCCATTCGTCCACGACACCGTCCATGGCCTGGCCGACCTGCTCCTCGATCACATCGGTAAGCGGGCACGCGGCCGTGGTGAGTGTCATGTCGATCAGCAGGGCGCCGTCGTCGTCCGAATATTTCAGACCGTACAGCAGGCCCAGATCAACGATGTTGACGCCGAGTTCCGGGTCGATCACATCCTTGAGTGCCTCTTCGACATCCTCGAGGCCCGTCCGGGCCACATTCGTTTCGGTCATGACTCAGTCCTAACTAGGCCTGTGCTGCAGCGTCGGCGGCAGCGATGGTGGCGGCTCCGGCGCCCTTGGCGTAGCGGTCGTAGCCTTCTTCTTCGAGACGGTCAGCCAGTTCGGGGCCGCCCTCTTCGACGACCTGGCCGTCAACGAACACGTGCACGAATTCCGGCTTGATGTAACGCAGGATCCGGGTGTAGTGCGTGATGAGCAGGGTGCCCATGTTGCCTTCGGCGTGGGCGCGGTTGACGCCTTCGGAGACGACCTTGAGCGCGTCGACGTCGAGTCCGGAGTCGGTCTCGTCGAGGATGGCGAACCGGGGCTTGAAGAGCTCAAGCTGAAGGATCTCGACGCGCTTCTTTTCGCCGCCGGAGAAGCCCTCGTTGACGTTGCGCTGCGTGAAGTCCGCATCGATGCGCAGCTTGGCCATAGCGGCCTTGACGTCCTTGGTCCAGGTCCGCAGCTTGGGTGCTTCGCCGTCGATGGCAGTCTTGGCGGTGCGCAGGAAGTTGGTCATGCTGACGCCGGGGACCTCTACCGGGTACTGCATGGCCAGGAACAGGCCGGCGCGGGCGCGCTCGTCCACGCTCATGGCGAGGACGTCTTCGCCGTCGAGCGTGATGGTGCCCGACGTGACGTTGTAGCGCGGGTGTCCGGCGATGGTGGAGGCCAGCGTGGACTTGCCGGAGCCGTTGGGGCCCATGATGGCGTGCGTTTCGCCGGTCCTGATCGTCAGGCTGACGCCCTTCAGGATTTCCTTGGTGCCCTGCTCGGTGTCAATGCTGACGTGCAGGTCCTTGATCTCAAGAGTAGACATATGTCTTGTTCTCCTCTGCGCCGTGCCCTCCGGCACGGTGCGGTTTCTTGTCGATAAGTTCTATGATGCGGGTGCTGGCGGCGCCGGGGGCCCGGGCGGTCAGCTGAAGTTCGGGGCGTCGGCACCGTTCAGGATGGTGGTGACGTCCACGTAGACCTCATCTCCCTCAATGGTGACGGCAAAGACCGGAACCGGGTCATAGGCCGGCAGCTGAAGCGGCGCGCCGCTGCGCAGGTCGAACTGGGAGCCGTGCCCCCAGCACTCGATGGCACAGCCCTCCACCTCGCCTTCGGACAGCGAGATGTCCGCATGCGAGCAGGTGTCACCGATGGCGTGGATCTCACCCATCGAGTCCCGGACGACGGCTACGGGGTAGTCATCGATCAGGATCCGCAACGCCTGTTTGACCTGGATCTCACTGGCGTTGCAGACCAGCTCGCCTTTTGGCTGTTCAGTCATCTGATGGTTCCGTGTTCCCTAGTGCTGCGCACTAGTTGTTCGTTGCCGCGAGTTCGCGCTCGACGGCGGCCGTGAGTCGCTCTTCGATGGCCGGGACCCTGATCTGCTGGATGATCTCGTTCAGGAATCCGCGCACTACGAGCCGGCGGGCGACGTCTTCGGGGATGCCGCGGGCCATCAGGTAGAACAGGTGCTGGTCATCGAAACGGCCGGTGGCGCTGGCATGGCCGGCGCCGGCGATCAGGCCGGTCTCGATTTCCAGGTTCGGCACCGAGTCGGCGCGGGCGCCGTCGGTCAGGACCAGATTGCGGTTCGCTTCGTACGTGTCGGTGCCTTCTGCTTCCTTGCGGATCAGAACGTCACCCACCCACACGGTGTGCGCGTTGCGGCCCTGCAGTGCGCCCTTGTACAGGACATTGGACTTGCAGTTCGGCACGGCATGGTCCACAAACAGGCGCTGCTCAAGGTGCTGGCCGGCGTCGGCGAAGTACAGCCCGAACATTTCAACCTCGGCGCCCGGGGCAGTGAAGCGTGCCGACGGCGTGACCCGCACGACGTCGCCGCCGAGGCTGACGACGATGTGCTTGAACTTCGCGTCGCGGCCAAGCTTGACCTGCTGGGAGGACGCGTGAACGGAGTCGTCCGTCCACTCCTGCAACGAGATGACCGTCAGTTCAGCGCCGTCTTCGACGACCATTTCCACGTTTTCCGAGACAACGGCGGTGCCCTGGTGATCCAGGACGACGACGGCCTTGGAGAACTTCTCCGCCACAATGACAATGTGCTGTGCCGTTGCCTCGGTGCCCTGGCCGGTCAGCAGGACGCTGACCTCGGCCTCGGCGTGGACTTCAGCGGGCACGGTGATGACCGTGGCCTCGGCGAAGTTCTCCCAGGCGTTCGCGGAGACGCGGTCCTCGGGGATGCCGGCGGAGCCGATCCGCTTGTCGCCACGGCCGACGGTTTCGACCCTGACGGTCTCGGGTGCGGTGACGTCAACGGCCGGAGCCGCGCCGCCGAGGACGTCAGTGTGTAGTCCGCGCAGACGCTTCAGCGGAGTGAAGCGCCAGTCCTCTTCCATCCCGGTCAACGGCTTGAAGTCAGCCAGGTTGTAGGACGTGAGGCGCCCGGCGCGTGAGCTGTCCGGAACCCCGACGCCGCCGCCGTGCGAGTGACGCTTGACCACGTCGCCGGTCAGCGGGGACTTGGAATCCGCCGAGTTCAGCGGCGAAAGGCTCTCGCCTTCCTCGGTGAAACCGTTGATAAACGGCTGGGACGAGGGCGCGCCGATGCGGGCCTTTTCAGTAGTGATGTCAGTCATTAACCGACCGATCCTTCCATCTGCAGTTCAATCAGGCGGTTCAGCTCGAGGGCGTATTCCATCGGCAGCTCGCGGGCGATCGGCTCGATGAAGCCACGGACGATCATCGCCATGGCTTCGTCTTCGCGCATGCCGCGGGACATCAGGTAGAACAGCTGTTCCTCGCTGACGCGCGAGACCGTGGCCTCGTGGCCCATGGTGACGTCGTCTTCACGGATGTCAATGTACGGGTACGTGTCCGAGCGGCTGATGGTGTCCACCAGGAGCGCGTCGCAGCGGACCGTGTTGGCCGAGTGCTTGGCACCTTCGCGGACCTGTACCAGGCCGCGGTAGGCGGCGCGGCCGCCGCCGCGGGCCACGGACTTGGAGACGATCGAGCTCTTGGTGTTGGGCGCGATGTGGACCATTTTGGAGCCGGTGTCCTGGTGCTGGCCTTCGCCGGCGAATGCGATGGACAAGGTCTCGCCCTTGGCGCCCTCGCCCACGAGGTAGACGGCCGGGTACTTCATGGTGACCTTGGAGCCGATGTTGCCATCGATCCACTCCATGGTGGCGCCCTCTTCGCAGATGGCGCGCTTGGTGACCAGGTTGTATACGTTGGTGGACCAGTTCTGGATCGTTGTGTAGCGGACGCGGGCGCCCTTCTTCACGATGATTTCCACCACGGCGGAGTGCAGCGAATCCGAGGTGTAGATCGGCGCGGTGCAGCCTTCGATGTAGTGGACGTAGGAGTCCTCGTCGGCGATGATCAGGGTGCGCTCGAACTGGCCCATATTTTCCGTGTTGATGCGGAAATACGCCTGCAGCGGGATGTCCACGTGGACGCCCTTGGGAACGTACACAAAGGACCCGCCGGACCATACGGCCGTGTTCAGCGAAGCGAACTTGTTGTCGCCGACCGGAATGATGGTGCCAAAGTATTCCTGGAAGATCTCCGGGTGCTCCCGCAGCGCGGTATCGGTATCCAGGAAGATGACGCCCTGCTGTTCCAGGTCCTCACGAATCTGGTGGTAGACAACCTCGGACTCGTACTGCGCGGCGACGCCGGAGACGAGGCGGCTGCGCTCGGCTTCCGGGATGCCCAGCTTTTCGTACGTGTTCCGGATGTCCTCGGGCAGGTCTTCCCAGGTCGCGGCCTGCTTCTCGGTGGACCGTACGAAGTACTTGATGTTGTCGAAGTCGATGCCCGACAGGTCCGCACCCCACGTGGGCATGGGCTTGCGGTCGAAGTACTTCAGGCCCTTGAGGCGGAGATCGAGCATCCATTGGGGCTCGCTCTTCTTGGCCGAAATGTCGCGGACGACTTCTTCGTTGATGCCTCGACGGGCATTGGCGCCGACGTCATTCTTGTCAGCCCAGCCGTACTCGTAGGTGCCGATTCCGTGGAGCTCGGGATTCTTTTCGAGAATTTCCGAAATCACAGTAGATTCAGCAACCGTCTTCTCTGATAGTTGGTCCGTCATCACGGCCTTTCTTGCAGATGGTTGGATACTTTGACCGAGGAGTCCGGGGTTGCGGGACCGTGAGGTCCCCTGGCCGCCGGGCGCCCAGTAGGTATGTGGGTGGTGCAGACATGCCCGCCGCGGGCGAGCGTGGACAGCCGCCGGACGTCGACGCCGACCAGCCGGGAAAAGAGCTCGGTCTCGACGTCGCAGAACACCGGGAACTGTGCCGCCAGGTGCTGGATGGGGCAGTGCCCCTGGCACAGCTGGACGCTGGAAAGAGCCGCCGGCAGCGGCGCCTTGGCCTCGATGGACTGCGCCGACGCCACGAAGCCGTCACGGCTCAGCGCCTCCGACAAGGCCTGGGCGCGGGCCGCGATGTCCGGGCCGGCCTGGTCAATTTCGGGTGCGTAGCGGCGTTCCATCTCCGCAAAACGCTCGACGGCGAACTGCCGGACTGCATCCGGTCCGGCCATTTCATCCAGGCGCCGGAGTGCGGAGGTTGCGATGTCCAGGTAGTCGTCACCGAGCGTGGACTGACCCTGGGAGCTGAGGACGTAGCGGCGGGCGGGACGCCCGGCGCCGGCTCCGGCCCGGTTGGCTTTCTTAACCTCGATGACGCCACGGCGCGAAAGTTGGTCCAGGTGGCGGCGCACGGCGGCGGGCGTGAAACCCAGCAGGTCACCAAGTTCGGCGGCACTGACCGGGCCATGTTCCAGCACCGCATTGAGGACACGGTCGCGGGTGCGTTCGTCAGCATCGTGCGGCTGGGCGGCACTCCCAGCCGGGGTTCCCGACGGCACCGGCACCTGCGGGGCGTCGGCCGACGTCCCGTGCGGGGAGCCGTGCGCAGAAAACCGCGCAGGCGTGGGGATACTCATGGAATACACAACACAATCATGTCGTAATTTACTCCCGGCGGCCAGTAAGGCATGGCTACCCTGCCTGCAGCGGCGGGGCCGGGACGGGCGTCGCGGCCGGCTCCGCGTCCCCGCCGCGGCGGGTACTACATCACGTAGAATGCTTTGGTGCGATCCCCCATTTCCCCCGTTTTGTCCATTAGTGGGCTGGTCAAGGATGTTGGGCCGCTGCCCACCCTCGACGGCAAGATGCTGCGGGTGGTCAGCGGCCTTTCCCTCGTCGCCGGGCGCGGACAGGTCACGGCACTGCTTGGGGCCAACGGCGCGGGCAAAACCACCACCATCGAATGCGCCCAGGGACTGCAGAAGCGCACGGCCGGCACCATCAGCCTGCTCGGCCAGGATCCGGACACGGCGGGCGCGGCCCTGCGTTCCCGGGTAGGCGTCATGCTGCAGGACGGCGGGCTCCCGCCGTCGGCGCGCCCCATCCCCCTGTTGCGGCACATTGCCGGCATGTACCAGGACCCCTGGCCCGTCGAGGACCTGATCCGCCGCCTTGGAATTGACGCTTTCAGCCGCACCACCGTCCGCCGGCTGTCCGGCGGGCAGAAACAGCGCCTCGCCCTGGCCGCGGCCCTCGTCGGGAAACCCGAAGTGCTTTTCCTCGACGAACCAAGCGCCGGCCTGGACCCGCAGTCCCGCCAAATGGTTTTCGAGTTGATCTCCGAGCTGCGGAACCGCGGCATGGGCATCATCCTGACCACGCACCTGATGGACGACGCCCAGCGTCTGGCCGACTACGTCTACATCATCGATGCCGGCCGCAATGTCGCAGAGGGCACAGTCGCCCAGTTGTTGCGGCACGAGCTCGAGACCGGCGACGGCGGACCGCACATCAGGACCCTCCTGTTTGAAGCCGAGCCGGGCCTGGACCTGACCGGCGTCCTGCCCGAGGCCATCGAAGTCAGGGAATCCCGCGCAGGAAGCTATTCCGCCACCGGGGCGCTGACACCGTCGGATCTGGCGGCCGTCACGGCCTGGTGGGCAGTCCGCGGCATCATGCCCAGCTCCATGAGCCTTGAGGCACGCAGCCTTGAGGACGTCTTCCTGGACATCTCCGGAAGGGAGATCCGATGACCCCGGTTCTTGGAAGTGCTGCACTGGGCAGCGCCCCGGCACCGTTGCTGCGGCGGATCCTGCTGCAGGGCAAGTATGAAACCGTCACGATGCTGCGCAACGGAGAACAACTGATCCTGGCGGTCGTTCTGCCACTCCTCGCCATGGTGGGACTCACGGTGACGCCTTTGCTGGACGGGCTCGGCGCCAGCCGGATCAACATCGCAGCGCCGGGAATCCTGGCCCTGTGCGCCTTGTCCACCGCCTTCACCGGGCAGGGCATCGCTACCGGTTTTGACCGCCGGTACGGAGTTCTCCGCTTCCTCTCCACCACACCGCTGGGGCGCACGGGCCTGATCGCCGGCAAGGTGCTCGCCGTTCTGGCGGTCCTGTTCCTGCAGGTCATAGCGGTCGCGGCAGTGGCATTCGTGCTCGGGTGGGAACCCAATCCTGCCGGCTGGCTGCCGGGCCTTGCCATGCTGGTGCTGGGCGCGGCCGCCTTCACCGCGCTGGGATTGCTCGTCGCCGGGACCGTCCGGCCGGAGGCGACGCTGGCCATCACCAATTTGCTGTGGATCCTGCTGGGGTCCCTCGGCGGCATCGTCATCCCCCCTGAACGTTTGCCCGCGCTGGCGCAGGCAGCCGCGCATCTGCTCCCGTCCGGCGCGCTGGGACAGGCTCTGAGGGACGCGTTCCTGCATGGCAGCGTCAATACCGCTGCCGTGTTTGTCCTGCTGCTCTGGACGGCGATCGCCGGTGGGGCCGCAATCCGTTGGTTCAAATGGAATTGAGATCACTGTGAGTACGGCGTCACGTTCACCCCGGATGGCTTCCCGGATCACCTCCCGCCTGCCCGGCACGGTCAACACGGCAGTCAGGCGGCTGGCCGTGTTGTCCCTGATCGGCCAGACGGTCCTCGTGGTGACGGGCGGTGCCGTCCGTCTCACTGCTTCCGGCCTCGGCTGCCCGACCTGGCCGCGTTGCACCGCAGATTCACTCGTGAACACCCCGGAGATGGGGATCCACGGGATCATCGAGTTCGGCAACCGGCTTCTGACCTTTGCGCTGGCTGCCGTCGCGGTGATGATGTTGGTCTACCTGTGGAACCTCCGCCGGGAACGCCGTGATCTGTTCCTGCTGGCCCTGGGGCTGCTCGCCAGTATCCCCGCCCAGGCCATTATTGGCGGGATCACCGTCCTCTCCGGGCTGAACCCCTGGGTGGTGGGCCTGCACTTCCTGGTCTCCATGGCACTCGTTGTCCTGGCGACGCTGCTCGTCAACCGCGTATATGGCCGGACCGGCCGCGCGCAGACGGCCGAGCTTGCCGCCCTGCCGGGGGCAGCCCGGCCGGTGATGATGGCCGTCGCTGTCTTTGCCGCAGTGGCGGTCTGCCTCGGCGTCGTCGTGACCGGGGCCGGCCCCCATGCCGGCGATGCCAACGCCCCCCGCAACAATCTCGACTGGGACCTGTTCTCCCATATCCACGCCGTGCCCGCGTACCTGGTGACGGCCGGGGCGCTGTTCGGGGTGTACCTGGTGATTCGTGCCGGGATCCGCGGCCCGTTCCGGACCGGAGTGCTCCTCCTGTTGGGGGTCACCCTCCTGCAGGCCGTAATCGGGTTCACGCAGTACTACAACGGCATCCCGGAGTTGCTCGTCGGCGCGCACATGCTCGGCGCCGCCCTGCTCATCAGCGCCGCGACCAACACCGCAGACCTGGCCCGCGACAGCCCCGTGCGGTAAGGCCGCGAGCCCTCCGCACCACAGCAACGCATAAGAGTACCCCCGGCCCCTTAGGACCGGGGGTACTCTTTGCGGCACAAGTGCGGACGCTCCCGCGGATCCTGCGCCGATGGACGTGACGCTCCCGCAGATGGAGCGCGGGAGGGTTGCCTGACGATCTGCAGGACGTGCGGAAAGGGGGGAGGCTAGCCGCCCATGAGCGGGGCGCCAACGAACGGGTCAACCGCGAGGGCGATGAACAGCAGGGTCAGGTAGCTGATGGAGCCGTGGAAGACCTTCATCGCGCCCTTGTTGGAAACATCGCCGTCGTGGGCCCGCGTATGCAGGGCATGAGATTCGTAGAGGAACCAGGCGCCGGCCACAACAGCCGTCACGGTGTAGACCCAGCCGGCCCCGCCGGCCGGGACCATCAGCAGCGAGCACGCAACCATGGCCCACGCATACAGGACAACCTGGACCGAAACCACCTTGGCGCCGGCAATGGCACCGAGCATCGGAACGTTGGCATTGCGGTAATCCTCGCCGTACCGCATCGAGAGCGGCCAGTAGTGCGGCGGGGTCCACAGGAAGATCACCATAAAGAGCACGACGGCGGGCCACTCCACCGTATTGGTCACCGCCGCCCAAGCGATCAGCACCGGAAAACAACCGGCAGCGCCGCCCCAGACGATGTTCTGGGCGGTCCGTCGCTTAAGAATGATCGTGTAGATCACGACGTAAAAGACAATGGCACCGACCCCGAGCCAGGCAGCAAGCGGGTTCGCGCCGAACCAGAGAATCGCGATCGCCGCCGCGCCAAGCAGCCACGAAAACACCAGGGCCTCCCGGGGCGTGATCTCTCCGGTCACGAGCGGGCGGTTCTCGGTCCGGTGCATGAGCTTGTCGATATCGCGGTCGATATAGCAGTTGAAGGCTCCCGCGCTGCCGGCCGCGAAGGCGCCGCCCACGAGCGTCGCCAGGATCAGGCCGATCGAGGGAAAGCCGCGTTCCGCGTAGATCATCGTGGGCAGGGTACTGACCAGCAGAAGTTCAATCACACGGGGTTTGGTGAGCGCCAGGTAAGCCTTGGCTTTACGGCGGAAGCCGAGTCTCCCCGGGACCGGGGAGGCGTTCAACGGTATGTCAGTTGTGCTCACGGTGGCAGTCACTCTGTTCTGTCTGGCTGTTCAGTCCGGCTGGTTATTCACAACGGCCGGGGGTCCACGCGCAGCGCAGATGCGTGTCCACACCCCGTTGGAAGCCACCACCCATCATACCGTGACCGCACCGGCGCCGTGCCCGCGGTCCCCCGCCTTACGGCACCGCGTGATTCCGGCTTGTTAACGCGCGCTCACCGACACGTGGTGTCGCTGTGATTCATATAAGTCCATTTGCGGTCCAATTAGTGAGATATCCACCGCCCGGGCCATGGAAAAGGGCTAAGCTGTCTGCAGATCAGCGCACTCTCGTTGAGAGACCGGACTAGGCTATCCCGTAGCTTGACCTGCGTCTGAATGATAGATCCACGTTTCGATGGTGAACGGCGGGTACCTACCGCAACGGGCACCACCCTGTGCCCGGAGCGGAGGACCGTACCGCCGGCCGTCAGCACAGAGAGGGGCCCGGTTTTCGTGCCACATTTGGAAGAGCAAGAACTGTCATGGACCGATTTGGACCGGCGCGCCGTAGACACGGTCCGGGTGCTGGCCGCGGATGCGGTGGAGAAGGTCGGTAACGGACACCCGGGGACGGCGATGAGCCTGGCTCCGGCCGCGTACCTGCTGTTCCAGAAGATGATGCGCCACGATCCGGCGAATCCGGACTGGCTGGGCCGGGACCGGTTTGTCCTGTCTCCGGGCCACACCTCCCTGACTCTGTACATCCAGCTCTTCCTGTCCGGGTACGGGCTGGAGCTCAAGGACCTGCAGGCGCTGCGGACCTGGGATTCCCTGACCCCGGGACACCCGGAGTACAAGCACACCAAGGGTGTCGAGATCACGACCGGCCCGCTGGGCCAGGGCCTGGCCTCCGCGGTCGGGTTCGCGTACTCCCAGCGCCGGATGCGCGGAATGTTCGACGCCGAAGCGCCCGCCGGTGCGAGCCCGTTTGATCACACAGTCTGGGTGATCGCTTCCGACGGCGACCTGCAGGAAGGCGTGACCTCCGAGGCCTCCTCCCTCGCCGGGCACCAGGAACTCGGGAACCTCGTGGTGATCTACGACGAGAACCACATCAGCATCGAAGACGACACCGATGTGGCGTTCACCGAGGACGTCCTGGGACGGTACGCGGCCTATGGCTGGCACACCCAGCGGGTGGACTGGACCCGGACCGGGGACTACGTCGAGGACATCGCCGAACTGCACGCAGCGCTCCTCGCGGCGAAGGCCGAAACCACCAAGCCCTCGATCATTTCGCTGCGAACCATCATCGGATACCCGGCGCCGAAGAAGCAGAACACCGGCAAGATCCACGGCTCCGCCCTGGGCTCCGAGGAAGTCGCAGCACTGAAGAATGTGCTGGGCTTCGACCCGGAGGCAACCTTCGCCGTCGACGAGGAAGTGTTGGCCCACGCCCGCACCGTCGGTGACCGCGGCACAGCGGCACGGAAGGAATGGGACGAGTCCTTCACGGCCTGGCAACAAAACAACCCGGAGAAGGCGACCCTCCTCGAACGCGTCCAGGGCCCGCAAGCTCCCGACTGACTTTGAGGCTGCCCTGCCGGTCTTCGAAGCCGGCAAGGACGTCTCGACCCGCGCCGCCTCGGGCAAGGTCCTGAACGCGATCGGCCCGGTCATGCCCGAACTCTGGGGCGGTTCGGCGGACTTGGCCGAGTCGAACAACACCACGATCGAAGGCGCCGCGTCCTTCATCCCGGCCTCCCGCTCCACGTCGACGTGGACCGGGAACCCGTACGGCCGGGTGCTGCACTTCGGCATCCGTGAACACGCTGCGGCCTCGATCGTGAACGGCATCGCCCTGCACGGGGCCACCCGGGCGTTCTCGGGGACGTTCCTGATCTTCTCCGACTACCAGCGGCCCGCAATCCGGCTCGGCGCTTTGATGGGCGTCCCGTCCCTCTATGTCTGGACGCACGACTCGATCGGCCTCGGCGAAGACGGACCGACCCACCAGCCCGTCGAGCAGCTCGCCTCCCTGCGCGCCATCCCGGGCCTGGACGTGGTCCGTCCCGGCGACGCGAACGAGGTCGCCGCGGCCTGGAAGGTCATGCTGGAGAACCACCAGAACCCCGCCGGTATTGTCCTGACCCGGCAGAACATCCCCACTTGGGCCCGCGGCGAGGGCGAGGCGACCGGTGACACGTTCGGTTCCACCGCCGGGGTCGCGAAGGGCGGCTACGTCCTGGCCGAAGCCTCCGCCAACGGTGAAACCGTGGACGCGCAGGTCATTTTGATCGGCACCGGATCCGAAGTCCAGCTCGCCGTGACCGCCCGCGAGGCCCTCCAGGCCGAAGGCATCCCCACCCGGGTCGTGTCCATGCCGTGTGTGGAATGGTTCGCCAAACAGGACTCCGCCTACCGCGAGGCGGTCCTGCCGTCCGCGGTCAAGGCCCGCGTCTCCGTCGAGGCAGGCCTGTCCCTGAGCTGGCGCGAGTTTGTCGGCGACGCCGGTCGCTCGATCTCCTTGGAGCACTACGGCGCGTCCGCGGACTACAAACGGCTCTTCCAGGAATTCGGCATCACTGCCGAAGCCGTCACCGCCGCCGCCAAAGACTCCCTCGCCGGCCTCACTAACTGACCCACACCACGGTGCCGGGGGACCCCGCTCCCCCGGCACCCTTGATTTCCAGGAGTAATGATCATGACAACCCCCACCCAGCAGCTCTCCGACGCCGGCGTTTCGATCTGGCTCGATGACCTCTCCCGCGGCCGCCTCTCCACCGGCACACTGCGGACATTGATCGAAGAAAAGAACGTTGTCGGTGTCACCACGAACCCGTCGATCTTCCACGCCGCGATCACCACCGGACACGACTACGACGCCACCATCGCCGCCCAGGCCAAGGCCGGCGCCACCGTCGAAGAGACAATCTTCGAAATCACCACCACCGACGTCGCCGACGCCTGCGACCTGTTCGCCCCCGTCGCCGCCGCAACGTCCGGTGTTGACGGCCGCGTCTCCATCGAGGTCGACCCCCGCCTGGCCTGGGACACCGCCGGGACCATCGCCGAAGCCAAGCACCTGTTTAAGAAGGTCAACAAGGACAACGTCCTGATCAAGATCCCGGCGACCCTCGAAGGCCTCGAAGCGATCACCGCGACCCTGGCCGAAGGCATCAGCGTCAACGTGACTCTGATCTTCTCCCTCGAGCGCTACCGCGCCGTGATCAACGCGTTCCAGTCCGGCCTCGAACAGGCCAAGGACAACGGCCACGATCTCGCCACGATCCACTCCGTCGCGTCCTTCTTCGTCTCCCGCGTCGACGCCGAGATCGACAAGCGCCTCGACGCGATCGACACGGACGAGGCCCGCTCCCTCAAGGGCAAAGCCGGGCTCGCCAACGCCCGCCTGGCTTACCAGGTCTACGAGGAACTCTTCTCCACCGAACGCTGGGGCCTGCTGGCCGAAGCCGGAGCGCTCCCGCAACGCCCGCTCTGGGCCTCCACCGGCGTCAAGGACCCGGCCTACCCGGACACCCTGTACGTCACCGAGCTCGTCGCCACCGGCGTCGTGAACACGATGCCGGAGAAGACCCTCGACGCCACCTTCGACCACGGCACCGTCACCGGCAACACCATCACCCGCGGCTACGACGACGCCAACGCGACCCTGAACGCGCTCGATGGTCTCGGGATCTCCTACAACGACGTCGTCGCCGTCCTCGAATCCGAAGGCCTCGACAAATTCGTCGCCAGCTGGAAAGAACTCCTCGCCGACGTCGAGGCCGCCCTCACCGCCGCACGGAAGGACGCCTAACCCCTCATGGCCACTCTCAGCTACGACGCCAGCGGCGCTGCCCGCAAAGCCCACGAAGACCTTCTGCCCGCCTTGCTGGAGCACCGGATCGCCACCCGGATCTTCGCCAAGGACGCCAGCCTATGGGGTCCCGAGGCCGAGTCCGAGGCTGCTGTCCGGCTCGGCTGGGTCGAGGCGGCCACCGTCTCCCAGCCACTCGTGGCAGGCATCCTGGAACTCCGTGACGCCCTGCGTTCCGAGGGTGTCACCCGGATTGTCCTGTGCGGCATGGGCGGATCCTCTCTGGCCCCGGAGGTCATCGCCGGGACCGCAGGCGTCGAGCTGAGCGTTCTGGACAGCACCGACCCGGACCAGGTGGCAGCCGCCCTCGCGGACCGGCTGGCCGAAACAGCCATCGTTGTGTCGTCGAAGTCGGGGTCGACGGTGGAAACGGATTCGCAGCGCCGGATCTTCGAGCACGCCTTCACCGAGGCCGGAATTGACGCTAAGAGCCGGATCATCGTTGTTACCGATCCGGGTTCGCCGCTGGAACAGGCCTCCCGCGAGGCCGGCTATCGGGCAATCTTTAACGCCGACCCCAACGTCGGGGGCCGCTTCTCGGCCCTGACCGCGTTTGGTCTGGTGCCGTGCGGACTCGCGGGCGTGGACATCCAGGCGTTCCTGGACGAAGCCGAGGAAACCGCCGAAATCCTCAACGAGGATTCCAGGGACAACATCGGACTTGCGCTGGGCGCCGCCCTGGGCGGGACGAATCCGCTTCGCGACAAGATCGTGATCGCCGAAGACGGCTCCGGAATCGTCGGCTTTGCCGACTGGGCGGAGCAGCTGATCGCCGAGTCCACCGGCAAGAACGGCAGCGGCGTGCTGCCCGTTGTGGCCGGCCCGAACTCCGCCGAGGCGAAACTCGGGGCTTCCGACGTCCTGGTCATCAGGCTCGTCGCGGCAGACGCCGACATCGAACTCGGCGAAAACGAAGTCGCGATTGCCGGCGGGCTGGCCGCACAAATGATGGTCTGGGAATTTGCCACCGCTGTGGCGGGCCGGCTGCTCGGCATCAACCCGTTTGACCAGCCCGACGTCGAAGCCGCTAAGGTGGCGGCCCGTGGACTGCTGGACGCCCAGCCGGAACCGACGGCTGCGAACTTCACCGATGGCGCCATCGAGGTCCGCGGCGGCGACTGGCTCGGCAGCGCGGCAACGGCGGCCGACGCCGTCAGGGCCCTGCTGTCCGAGCTTGGCGAGGACGGCTATCTCAGCGTCCAGGCCTACTTCGACCGCCTCGCGTTCGCATCCCTGGAAGGCATCCGGGACGAACTGGCAGTACTGAGCCGGCGCCCGGTCACTTTCGGGTGGGGTCCGCGGTTCCTGCATTCGACCGGTCAGTTCCACAAGGGCGGCCCGGCGGTTGGTGTCTTCCTGCAGGTGACGGCAGCGGCCGCCGCTGATCTGGCCATCCCGGAGCGTCCGTTCAGCTTCGGCGAACTGATTTCGGCGCAGGCGGCCGGTGACGCACAGGTCCTGGCCGATCACGGCTGCCCGGTCCTGCGGCTGCACCTGACGGATCGCGCTGCTGGTGTCCGCCAGCTCCAGGAGATCGTCGCATCGCTCGCCGGCCACGCCGGATACTCTACCGAAAGCTAAGGCACCCACTCCACCATGCCAGAGACACACTATGGCGGCAGGACCGCGGGAGGCCCGCGGCGTAATCCGTTGCGGGATCCGCGGGATCGTCGTCTGAATCGTATTGCCGGGCCGTCCTCGCTTGTCCTTTTTGGGGTGACGGGTGATCTTGCCCGGAAGAAGCTGATGCCGGCGGTTTATGACCTTTCGAACCGGGGGTTGTTGCCGCCGAGTTTTGCGCTGGTCGGGTTTGCCCGGCGGGAGTGGGATAACGAGGATTTCGCCGCTGAGGTGAAGGAATCGGTGAAGGCCTACGCCCGGACCCCGTTTGATGAGGCGGTCTGGGAGCAGCTCTCGGAGGGTATCCGTTTTGTGCAGGGCGAGTTCGACGATGACGACGCGTTTAAGCGGCTTTCGGAGACGATCGATGAGCTCGATGAGCAGCGCGGGACGCGCGGGAACCACGCGTTTTATTTGTCCGTCCCGCCCAAGGCCTTTGAACTGGTCTGCCGTCAGCTTTCCAGGCACGGCCTGGCCCAGGCCGAGGGTGATAAGTGGCGGCGGGTGGTGATTGAGAAGCCGTTCGGGCATGACCTGGCCTCGGCCCGGCAGCTGAATGGGATTGTTGAGTCGGTGTTCCCGCCGGATGCGGTGTTCCGGATCGACCATTATCTGGGTAAGGAGACGGTCCAGAATATTTTGGCGCTGCGCTTCGCGAACCAGCTTTTCGAACCGCTGTGGAACGCGAATTACGTCGACCATGTTCAGATCACGATGGCCGAGGACATTGGTACCGGCGGCCGGGCGGGCTATTACGACGGGGTGGGCGCGGCCCGGGATGTCATCCAGAACCACCTGCTCCAGCTCCTGGCGCTGACCGCGATGGAGGAGCCCATCTCCTTTAACGCCGATGATCTGCGGGCGGAGAAGGAAAAGGTCCTGGCCGCGGTCCGGCTTCCGGAGGACCTCTCGACCCACTCCGCGCGGGGGCAGTTCACCGGCGGCTGGCAGGGTGGGGAAAAGGTGGTCGGGTACCTGGATGAGGACGGGATCCCGGCTGATTCCCGGACCGAGACGTTCGCCGCGATCCGGGTCGATATCAATACCCGGCGCTGGTCCGGGGTGCCGTTTTACCTGCGGGCCGGCAAACGGCTGGGCCGGCGCGTGACGGAGATCGCCGTGGTGTTCAAACGCGCCCCGAACCTGCTCTTCACCGACCACGGCGAGGATGACTTCGGCCAGAACGCCGTCGTGATCCGGGTCCAGCCCGATGAGGGCGCGACGATCCGGTTCGGGTCCAAGGTCCCTGGCACGCAGATGGAAGTCCGTGATGTGACGATGGACTTCGGCTACGGGCATTCCTTTACCGAATCCAGCCCCGAAGCGTATGAGCGGCTGATCCTCGATGTGCTCCTGGGCGAGCCGCCGCTGTTTCCCCGGCACGCCGAAGTCGAGCTGTCCTGGAAGATCCTGGACCCGTTCGAGGACTACTGGGCGTCCTTGAACGAACAGCCCGAACCCTACGCGCCCGGCAGCTGGGGTCCTGCCTCCGCCGATGAACTCCTTGCCCGTGACGGACGAACCTGGAGAAGGCCATGATCGTAGATCTTCCCGATACAACCACCTCGAAGATTTCCAAGAAAATCATGTCCCTGCGCGAGCAAGGCGGCGTGATTGCCCTGGGCCGGGTGTTGACCCTGGTGGTCATCACCCGGTCCGGGTTCGAAGAGGACGCCATCGAGGCCGCGAATGAAGCCAGCCGCGAACACCCGTGCCGGATCATTGTCCTGGCCGACGCCGGGGCGGAGGCCCCGACCCGGCTCGATGCCCAGATCCGGGTCGGCGGGGACGCCGGCGCCTCCGAAGTGATCGTGCTCCGCGGCTCCGGTGAACTCGCGGGGGAAAGCGAATCCCTGGTCGCGGCCCTGCTGCTGCCGGACGCCCCGATTGTCGCCTGGTGGCCGCACGGTTCCCCGAACAACGCCTACCAGTCCTCCATCGGCCGGATCGCGCACCGACGGATCACCGACTCCGGCAGCGAGGCGGAACCGCTGGCCGCGCTGGAGAACATCCGCCGCACCTACAAAGCCGGCGACACGGACCTCGCCTGGACCCGGCTGACGAACTGGCGGATCCAGCTCGCCGCCGTCCTGGACCAGGCCGACGACTCCCCCGTGACCGCCGTCGAAGTCGAAGGCGCCTCCGACTCTCCCAGCACCGCGCTCCTCGCGGCCTGGCTCACCCTGGCCCTGGACGTCCCCGTCACGATCGTCGCGGACCCCGCCGGGACCGGGATCCGCCGGGTCCGCCTGCGCCGGCGCAGCGGCGACATCCAACTGCTCCGCCCGGGCCAGACCGTCGCGGAACTCACCCAGCCCGGACAACCCGCCCAGCGGATCTCCCTGCCACGCCGCAGCCTCAAAGCCTGCCTCGCCGAAGAACTCCGCCGCCTCGACCCCGACGAAGTATTCGGCGAAGTGATTACTATGGGACTGCCACGAACCAACCTAAGGAGTGTCCGACCCAGTGAGCGCTGACCCGAGAGTAAGCATCCATCCCGACTCGGAAGTGCTGATGGCTGCCATAGCGGCACGCCTGATCACCAAACTCGTCGACCTCCAGGACACCCACGGCGAGGCGACGATCGTGCTGACCGGCGGCTCAATGGGCATCGGCTCGCTTAAGGCCGTCGCGGACTCTCCGGCGTCCCGGGCCGTTGACTGGTCCAAGGTGAATTTCTGGTGGGGGGACGAACGCTTCGTCGGATCGGACGAAGCCGACCGCAACGCCCGGCAGGCACACGAGGCTCTGCTTGCCCACATCCCGGTGGACCCGGCCCGGGTGCACGTGCCCGGCTCCTCCGATGAGTTTGCTACGCCGGAGGATGCCGCCGCGGACTATGCGCGCCAGCTGAACGAAGCTGCCGCCGCGGAACACGCGGCGGATATGTCCGATGACCGTCCTGAGCGGCCAGGCAACCTGCCTCGGCTGGATATCGTACTGCTCGGCGTTGGCCCGGACGCGCATGTCGCGTCGCTGTTCCCCGAACAGGCCGGAATCCGCGAGACGGATCTGGCGGTTGTTGGCGTCCGGCATTCCCCCAAGCCACCGCCTCTGCGTGTTTCCCTGACCCTCCCGACGATCAACACGGCCGCTGAAGTCTGGATAGTGGTGGCCGGCGAAGACAAAGCCGGCGCAGTCGGCCTGGCACTGGCTGGCGCCAATCCGGTGCAGGTTCCGGCCGCCGGGCCGCGTGGACGGTCCAAGACGCTGTGGCTGATCGACGCGAACGCGGCCTCGCGGGTGCCGGAGCAGCTAGTCCGGAAGGCCCCGTCCGGCGCGTAACCGCTCGAGCGCTCCAGCCAGCACGTCTTCGGCGTCCTGGCTGGAGCGTCGCTCTTTAACGTATTCGAGGTGGGTCTTGTAGCCCTCACCGGGGAGGGCGTCCAGGCCGAACTTAGCCGCATCACGGCTTGCTACGCCGCCGCAGTGCCGGCAGTCCCAAACGCCGGGGATTTGTTCCTCGGGGAGCCGCGCGAAAACGAGGCGGGTCTCATGGCCCTTCGCGCAGAGGTAGGAGACGCAGATGCGGGGCTGGCCTGCACCTGTCCCATCGCGGGGCTCATGCCGGGGCGATGCCCCTTCGATGGCACCTACACGAATGCCCCTGAACCCGGAAGCAGAATGCAGCATCGGCAACTCCTCGCTACTCGACTGGTGGAATGGTGCCTGCCAACAGCCACAGTGTAGTTCGTAAGTTCCCGATGCTGCAGTGCCACCGCGGTCCTGATATTTATTTATCGGCAGAATGCCTAGGAATCAACGCCCGTGTTGAACCTCATAAGGAGCCCCAGGCCGATGATAACAAGTGCCCAGGTGATTCCCAGGACGACCGTAAAACGGTTAAGGTTTCGCTCAGCAACACCCGAGGAGCTCAGACCCGAGCTCATGCCGCCGCCGAACATGTCGGACATACCCCCGCCGCGTCCCTTGTGAAGCAGGATGAGCAGCGTCAGCAGAAGGCTGGTGATGCCCAGGAGGACCTGCAGAATGACATGAAGAACGTCCACGACGGCCTTTCAGAAGAGATGGAATGCGGGGCGACGCCTGTGTCGGACTAGTCCGTCACGAGGTGGCTCTCGAACCTCACAATATTAGCAAACTCCGCGGCATCGAGGCTGGCACCGCCAACAAGCAGTCCATCGACGTCGCGTTCCTTCAGGATCGAGGCGGCGTTGTTGGCCTTGACCGAACCGCCGTACAGGAGGCGGGTCGCGGCAGCGGTATCCGCGCCGAACAAGGTGGCGAGCTCAGAGCGGATGGCGGCGCACATTTCCTGTGCGTCCTCGGGGCCGGCGACTTCGCCGGTGCCGATAGCCCAGACGGGCTCGTACGCGACGACCAGTTCGGTTGCCTGCTCGGGGCTGAGCCCTTCGACGCCGGCACGGAGCTGGGCCAGGGTGTGGTCCACATGGGTTCCAGCCTGGCGGATTTCCAGGCCTTCGCCGACGCAGAGCACGGGCGTAACGCCGTGACGGAAACCGGCCTTGACCTTGGCGTTCAGCACGTCGTCGGACTCGTTGTGGATCGTGCGGCGTTCGCTGTGGCCGACCAGGACGTAGCTGCAGCCAAGCTTGGCGAGGAACTGCCCGGAGATATCGCCGGTGTAAGCACCCGAATCAAACGGGGACACGTCCTGACCGCCGTAGACGACCTCAAGCTCGTCGCCCTGGACGAGGGTCTGGACGCCGCGGAGATCCGTAAACGGCGGGAAGACCGCGACCTCCGCCCGGCTGTAGTCGTGCTTGGCGTCGGACAGGGTCCACGCGAGCTTCTGCAGGAGGGTGATGCCCTGCACGTGGTCCATGTTCATCTTCCAGTTACCTGCGATGAAAGGCGTGCGGTCAAAAGTGCCGTTGGTTGACGTAGTCACGTGATCTCCAAAGTGCTTGTTATATGGACAGCAGGCAGGGTGCCCGGTTCCTCGCGGAGGGCACCCTGCCTGGGGGCGTGCTTAGCGGTCCAGGACGCTCAGACCGGGAAGTTCCTTGCCTTCAAGGTACTCGAGGCTGGCGCCGCCGCCGGTGGAAATATGGCCGAACTGGTCATCGGCGAAGCCGAGGGTTCGGACTGCGGCAGCGGAGTCGCCGCCGCCGACGACGGTGAACGCTTCGGTTTCGGTCAGCGCCTGGGCGATCGCCCGGGTACCGTCGGCGAACGCGGCAAATTCGAAGACGCCCATAGGTCCATTCCAGAAGACCGTGCGGGCACCCTTGATCTGCTCCGCGAATGCGGCCGCCGAGTCCGGTCCGATGTCCAGGGCCGATGCCCTGGGCGCCGAAACTGCTCGACTCGATGGCGTCTGCTGCGACGGTCTCGTACTCGGCATCGGCGGCGAACTTTGCCGCCACGACGACGTCGGTGGGCACCACGAAACCGGTGCCGGCGTCCGCCGCGCGTTTCAGGTACTCCTGGACGACCGGAATCTGGTCCTCTTCCAACAGGCTGCCGGCCACCTTGTGGCCCGCCGCGGCGAGGAACGTGAACAGCATGCCGCCGCCCACCATGATCGTGTCCGCCTTGCCGATCAGGTTGTCGATCACGGCGAGCTTGTCCGAAACCTTGGAACCGCCGAGGACAACGACATACGGCCGCTGGGTGTCGGTGGTGAGCTTGCGCAGCACCTCGACCTCCGTGCGGACCAGGTCGCCCTGGTAAGACGGCAGCCGGGTGGCGACGTCGTAGACGCTCGCGTGCCGGCGGTGCACGGCACCAAACGCGTCATCGACGAAGGCGCCGTTGTCGCCGGTGAGGGCGACGAGCTCGTCCGCGAAGGCGCCGCGTTCGGCGTCGTCCTTGGACGTCTCCCGGGCGTCGAAGCGGACGTTTTCGAGAATCAGGACTTCGCCGTCGCCCAGTGCCGCGGCAAGCGCTGTCGCCGAGGCGCCGACGGTGTCATCTGCCAGGGAGACCTTGAACGGGGCAAGCTCGGCCAGCCGCGCGGCGGCAGGCGTGAGCGAGTACTTGTCCTCGGGTGCACCCTTCGGGCGACCCAGGTGTGCTGTGACCAGCACGCGGGCACCGGCGTCCGTAAGCTTTGCAAGCACTGGCAGAGAGGCCTTGATCCGGCCGTCGTCAGTGACTGTAGAGCCGTCGAGCGGCACGTTCAGGTCACTTCTGACCAGAACATACCGCCCGCGGACACCATCAGCGATCAGTTCGTTGAGGGCGTGGAATGTCATGAGTCCTACCCTAGCCCAGCTTGTCTGCGACGAGCTCCGTCAGATCCACGAGGCGGTTGGAATAGCCCCATTCGTTGTCATACCAGGACACAACCTTGACCTGGTTGCCGAGCACCTTGGTGAGGCCCGAGTCGAAGATCGAGGAGGCCGGGTCGCCGACGATGTCCGAGGAGACGATCGGCTCATCGGTGTAGGTGAGGTAGCCCTTGAGTTCCGGGGTCTCTGACGCGGCTTTGAGGGCAGCGTTGACTTCCTCCACGGAGGTCTCGCGGGAGACGGTGACGGTCAGGTCTGTGGCGGAACCGGTCGGGACCGGGACGCGGATGGCATAGCCGTCGAGCTTGCCCTTGAGCTCCGGGAGGACCAGGCCGATGGCCTTGGCGGCACCGGTGGACGTGGGGACCATGTTGATGGCGGCGGCGCGGGCGCGGCGCAGGTCGTTATGCGGGCCGTCCTGCAGGTTCTGGTCTGCTGTGTAGGCGTGGATCGTGGTCATCAGGCCACGCTCGATGCCGAACGCATCGTTGATGACCTTCGCCAGCGGGCCGAGGCAGTTGGTGGTGCACGAGGCGTTGGAGATGATGTGGTGCGCGGCCGGGTCGTAGAGGCCCTCGTTGACGCCCAATACGATCGTGATGTCTTCATTGGACGCGGGGGCGGAGATGAGGACCTTCTTGGCGCCGGCGTCGATGTGCTTCTGAGCGTCGGCTGCCTTGGTGAAGAAACCGGTGGATTCGATGACGATGTCGACGCCGAGCTCGCCCCAGGGCAGGTTGGCGGGGTCACGCTCGGCGAGGACCTTGATGGACTTCCCGTCGACGACGATGTTGCCGTCCTGGACCTCTACGGTTTCCTTCAGGCGGCCACCAACGGAATCGTACTTCAGCAGGTGGGCTAGGGCTTCAGGGCTGGTGAGATCGTTGACGGCAACGATCTCCAGGTCGGCACCCTGTGCGAGGGCTGCGCGGAAGTAGTTGCGGCCGATACGGCCGAAGCCGTTGATACCAATACGTGTCGTCACGTTTTCAGTCTCCTTGGTGCTTGTGCAAGCACGACTAGTTGAGTCAGGCGTTCAAGCCAACTAACGGATCCCGCACGCCATTGGGCAGAGATGATTAACAGATAGGAGGACGACCAGCGACATTGCTGAAGGCAGACCGCCTTCCGTGACCCATCTTACGTTTAAGTAGGTCTGCCCCCGCAACTGCGGAGGCAGACCGTCCACAATCCGGCCTTGATACGGCGCATTGTGAGCTTTGTTACGTCCGGGTGTCCCCGGGGTCACACTAGAGCGTAATGAGACCCGTGGCGTTCTTGCGGGCACCGTCAAAACGCTTCGCTACGTCTGCCCAGTTCACGATGTTCCAGAAGGCCTTGACGTAATCGGCCTTGACGTTGACGTAGTCCAGGTAGAAAGCGTGCTCCCACATGTCCAGCATCAGCAGCGGGGTGGTGCCGAGAGCGACGTTGCCCTGCTGGTCATAGAGCTGCTCGATGACGAGGTTTCCGCCAATCGGCTCATAGGCCAGGAAAGCCCAGCCGGAGCCCTGCAGCGCCAGCGCAGCAGCGCTGAACTGGGCACGGAAGGCATCGAAGGAACCAAATGCATCCTCAATGGCTGCCGCGAGTTCACCCTCGGGCTTGTCGCCGCCGTCCGGAGACAGGTTGTTCCAGAACACGGAGTGGTTGACGTGGCCGCCGGTGTGGAACGCGAGGTCCTTGGAAAGGCGGTTAATGTTGGCGAAATCGCCCTTGTCGCGTGCTTCAGCCAGCTGGGCCAACGCATTGTTCGCCCCCGCCACGTAGGCGGCGTGGTGCTTGCTGTGGTGCAGCTCCATGATGCGGGCGGAGATGTTGGGCTCCAGCGCCGCATAGTCGTAGCTGAGTTCAGGCAAAACGTACTCGGTCACAAAATCCTCCAATGTCGTGGACGGGATGTCCGGTTTGTTACTTCTTGGATTGTGCATCCAGGTGTCTGTACACCCGGAAAATTGCGTGGAATCCTTCGGAAGCGTCCGGTGGGAATAACCCGCAGCGCGGCCGGAGTATTTCCATCGTCTGGAGCCTATCGGGTTCCCGGCACCGGCGGGGAGCTAGTCGTCCAGCATGTCCGGCGTCACGTTGGCCTCTGTGCCCGGGATCCCGAGATCCACGGCGCGTTTGTCCGCCATTGCCAGCAGCCGGCGGATCCGACCCGCGATGGCGTCCTTCGTCATCACAGGATCGGCGAGCCTGCCCAGCTCGTCCAGGCTCGCCTGTTTGTGGGCAACCCGGAGTTCGCCGGCGTATTTGAGGTGGTCCGGGACGTCGTCGCCGAGAATCTCCAGGGCACGGTCCACGCGGGCTCCGGCGGCAACGGCAGCCTGGGCGGAGCGGCGCAGGTTGGCGTCGTCGAAGTTCGCCAGCCGGTTGGCTGTGGCCCGGACCTCCTTGCGCATACGGCGTTCTTCCCAGACCATCAACGCGTCGTGGGCGCCCATGCGGGTCAGCAGGGCGGCGATGGTGTCGCCGTCACGGATGACGACCCGGTCAACGCCCCTGACTTCCCGGGCTTTGGCCTGGATGCCGAGACGGCGGGCTGCGCCGACGAGAGCAAGGGCAGATTCCGGTCCGGGGCACGTGACCTCCATCGCGGAGGAACGCCCGGGTTCGGTCAAGGAGCCGTGCACGAGGAACGCGCCCCGCCAAACGGCCTCCGCGTCGGCAGCCGATCCATTGACAACCACCGAGGGCAACCCGCGGACGGGCCTGCCGCGGGCGTCGAGCAGCCCGGTCTGGCGGGCCAGTGCCTCGCCGTCACGGACCACCCGCACCACGTAGCGGCTGCCACGGCGCAGTCCCCCGCCGGAAACCACAATGATCTCGCTCTGGTGGCCGTAGACTTCGGCGATGGCGGCACGCAACCGGCGGGCGGTCGAGGCGAGGTCCACCTCGGCCTCGATCACGATCCGGCCGGACACGATGTGCAGTCCGCCGGCGAAGCGCAGCATGGCCGACACTTCCGCTTTGCGGACCGAAGATTTCTTGATATCCAGACGGGAAAGTTCTTCCTTGACTGATGCTGTCAGTGCCATGGCACGCTTCCTAACTGTTCCCGAAGATGTCGTGGTACGCCGTAGCCAGACGCAAAGGGTCGTGGACCGACCGGCGACCGGACGCCCCTACTTTACCCAAGACAACCTCGGCTCCGAGCATCCCGGCGGCACGTTCGAAGGCAGGAAGGTCCTGCACGGACGCCGGATCGGCCAGGACGACGTCGACGGTGAAGCCGGGGGCATAGTCGCGCAGCGCGAGCAGGTGGTCCGCGGCGGTCATTCCCGCCGTTTCCTTAGTGTCCATGTCGAGGTTCATCGTCAGGCAGCGCCGGGCAGCAGTGTTACAGAGCGCCTCGAGCATTTCCGGCAACAGCAGGTGCGGCAACACGGAGGTGTACCAGGACCCCGGCCCCAGGATGACCCAGTCGGCAAACTCGATGGCGGTCAAGGCCTCGAGGCAGGCTGGCGCGTCCTCGGGGAGGAGGCGGACATGCTCAAGGGAACCGGCGACGGCGCATTTTGCCTGGCCGGTGACCGTTTGCAGCACCGAGGATCCGTCCGGCGCCGTGACGCGGACCTGCCCTTCGATGGTCAGCGGCACACTGGACATCGGCAACACTTCACCACGGGCACCCAGCAGGGCGCCCGCCCACTTGAGCCCCGCCACGGTATCGCCCAGGAGCTCCCACAGCGTCACGATCAGAAGGTTGCCCATAGCGTGGGCGTCGAGGGAGCCGCCGCGGCCCTTCCCCGGCTCAAAGCGGTGCTGCATAACATCCCGCCAGGTCCGGCCCCAGTCCGTGTCATCGCACAGAGCCGACAACGCCATCCGCAGATCGCCGGGAGGCAGAACTCCGTATTCCTCCCGCAGCCGGCCGGAAGAGCCACCGTCGTCCGCGACCGTGACGATGGCGGTCAACTCCGAGGTCAGCAGCCGGAGCGCGGACAGCGACGCGGACAGGCCATGTCCGCCGCCGAGCGCGACGACGGACGGACCCTTGTCCTGCTGGCTAGCGAACGCCGCGCTGTTGGGAGAAATCAGCGGCAACGGTCCGGTGAGAAGCGCCATTATTCCCGGCCCAGATCCCGGTGCGTGGTGGTCACAGTGACCCGCGGGTACTGGGCTAGCCGCCGTGATAACTCCACGGCCACCGCAACCGAACGGTGTTTGCCGCCGGTACAGCCAACGGCGATGGTTGCGTAGTGCTTATTCTCACGGCGGTACCCATCCAGGACCGGTTCGAGGGCCAGCACATAACGTTCCACGAAATTGCTGACGCCCTCTGCCGCCATCACGTAGTCGCTGACGTCTTCATCCAGCCCGGTATGCGGACGAAGCGCCGGCACCCAGTGCGGGTTGGGGATAAAGCGCGCGTCGGCAACGAAGTTTGCGTCCACGGGGAGCCCGTACTTGAAGCCGAAACTCATCACGTTCAAACGCAACGCCACCGGCCCGGTTTCGCTGAAAAGCTCGGTGATGGCCGTTGCCAGCCCATGGACATTCAGGGACGTGGTGTCCAGCACGATGTCGGCGGATTCCTTGAGTTCGCGCAGGATCTCCCGTTCCGCGGCAATGCCTTCGAGGATTCTCCCTCCACCCTGCAACGGGTGCGGCCGCCGGCCCTGTTCGAAGCGGCGGACCAGCACGTTGTCGCTCGCGTCCAGGAACAGCACCCGGAACGTGACGCCGCTGGCCGCAAGGGCCCTGAGTGCGGTCCGAATGTCGGCGAAGAGGTCCTTGCTGCGGACATCGATCACGACCGCGAGCTTGGAGATGGAACGGGGCGAGTGGGACACGAGTTCGGCCAGTGTCCCCAGCATTTGCGGCGGAAGGTTCTCCACGACGTACCAGCCATGGTCCTCCAGAGCGTCCGAGGCCGTACTCCGGCCCGCACCGGACATTCCCGTCACCACGAGCAGTTCGGCCTCCTCGGGCTTGACTGGCGTCATGCCGTCCGGTTCCGGCCCGGATCCTGTAGTCGGATCTGCCATCTGTGATGCCCCATTCTGCTGTTCGGTGGCCGCGCGGAGTGCTTGAGTTGCCGCCGGGCGTGCCGATTCCCAAGTCCTTACCCTAGCTAAGATTCGCAGTGCTAGCTAAGTTTCGAGTATTTCCCCGGTTGTCATGTTGATGGCGGGAACGTTGGCTGCTCCGGCGTCGCCGTCCGGGCTGAAATGCCGGGCGATTGCCGTGGCCAGGGACGGACCGATCCCCTTGGCCTCCATGAGTTCCTCGACAGTGGCCGCCTTGATGCTCCTGACGGAACCGAACCGGGCCAGGAGGGCCTTGCGTTTCGAGTCGCCGAGGCCGGGAACGCTGTCCAGCGCGGACACGGTCATCGCCTTGCCGCGCTTCTGCCGGTGGAAGGAGATGGCGAAGCGGTGTGCCTCGTCCCGGATGCGTTGCAGCAGGTAGAGACCGGCCGACGCCCGCGGCAGGATCACCGGAAATTCTGAGTCCGGCAGCCAGACCTCCTCCAGCCGTTTGGCGAGCCCCACGACGTAAACGTCGTCGATGCCGAGGCCGGCAAGGGCCCGTGCGGCTGCGTTGACCTGGGGCAGGCCGCCGTCGACGACCACGAGGTTGGGCGGGTAAGCGAACTTCGCCCGGGGCGCCGGGGTGGTCGTGTCCGCGGAAGCACCGGCGGCCCCGAACACTGCGGCGTCCAGGGCCGCCTGATGTCCGGGCAGCCTCGCCGCTTCGGCGTGGACCTCCTTCTCCTGCAGGTAATTGCGGAACCGGCGGGTCAGGACGTCGTGCATTGCAGCGGTATCGTCATTGGCGGCATCCCCGGTCACGGAGAACTTACGGTAGTCGGATTTCTTCGGCAGTCCGTCCTCGACGACGACCATCGATCCGACGACGTTGGTGCCCTGCACGTGCGAGATGTCATAGCACTCGATCCGCAGCAGCGCCACGGGCAGGTCGAGCGCTTCCTGAAGTTCCTGCAGCGCCTGGGAACGGAGCGTCAAGTCGCCGGCCCGACGGGTCTTGTGAAGTTTGAGGGCGTGCTCGGCGTTGTCCCGGACAGTTGACAGCAGGGCTGCTTTGTCGCCGCGCTGCGGCACCCGGATATCCACCTTCGCACCGCGCAATCCGCCCAGCCATTGTGTGAGTTCGGCCAGGTTGCTTGGTTCGGCGGGGATGAGGATTTCACGGGGAAGCCTGCCCGGGCTTCCGGCTTCGTCGCCATAGACCTGCTGGAGCAGATGCTCCACGAGGTCCGGGGTGGAGGTGTCCTCCACCTTCTCCACCACCCAGCCGCGCTGCCCGCGGATCCGTCCGCCGCGGACGTGGAAGACCTGAACGGCAGCTTCCAGTTCATCTTCATGCAGTGCAAAGACGTCCGCGTCAGTGTCCTCAGCCAGGACTACAGCATTGCGTTCAAATACCTTTTTGAGCGCGATGATGTCGTCCCGGATCCTGCCGGCCTGTTCATAGTCCAGCTCCGCGACCGCGGCGGCCATGTCCTTCTCCAGCCGGGACACAAAGGGCCGCGCCTCCCCGCCCATAAAAGTGCAGAAGTCCTCTGCCAGGGCACGGTGGTCTTCGGGCGAAATCCGTCCCACGCACGGGGCCGCACATTTGTCGATGTAGCCCAGCAGGCAGGGTCGGCCGCTGGCCTCGGCCCGCTTAAGCACCCCGGCGCTGCAACTGCGGACCGGAAACACCCGCAGCAGTGTATCCAGGGTTTCGCGGATTGCGCCGGCCGTGTACGGGCCGAAGTACCGTGTGCCCTTCCGGCGTTCGCCGCGCAAAACCTGCACCCGGGGGTATTTTTCGGCCATCGTGACGGCGAGGTAGGGATAGCTCTTGTCGTCCCGAAACATCACGTTGAACCGCGGCGTGAATTCCTTGATCCAGGTGTATTCGAGCTGGAGCGATTCGAGTTCGCTGCCAACCACGGTCCATTCAACGCTGCTGGCGGCGTGCACCATGGCGAAAGTCTTAGGCAGCAGTCCGGCCGGGTTGGCGAAGTAGGAGTTCAGTCGGGACCGGAGGTTCTTTGCCTTGCCAACGTAGATGACCCGGCCGTGCGGGTCGCGGAAGCGGTAGACGCCCGGGTTGGTTGGGATCTCACCCGTCTGGGGTCGGTAACTTGCTGGATCTGCCACGGCTCCAGTCTACTGAGCCTTTGGAGGCTGCTAAGCGCTCTTGCTCTGGTTGTAGCTTGTCGACCGCTGCTGCCCGCTGAGTTCTGCGATGGCATCCATGATCCGGTCGGTCACCTGTCGGCGCGCCGGCAGCGAATGGTCCGGTCCGGTCTTGTCGAAGTAGAGCGGCTCACCCACCTTCACGGTGAAGTGCTGTGGTTTGACCGCGTTGCTGCCCGCGGGCTGCAGGTTTTCGGTGCCGATCAGGCCGACGGGGATGACGGGGGCGCCGGTGGTCAAGGCAAGCCAGCCGACTCCGGTCCGTCCGCGGTACAGGATGCCGTCGCGGGAGCGCGTGCCCTCAGGATAGATACCGATGCCTTTGCCGGCTTCCAGGAGGTCCAGGAGGGTCTTCAAGGCCTGAACGCTCGCGGCCTGTTCGCCGCGCTCTACCGGGATGGAGCCGACGGCCTCGAAGAATGATTTCATCGCTTTTCCCTTGACGCCGCCGGTGGTGAAATACTCCGCTTTCGCGAAGAAAGCGACGGGCCGTGGCATCAGGGCCTGGACAATAACGCTGTCCAGGAACGAGAGGTGGTTCGGGGCCACGATAAACGCTCCGTCGGCCGGTACGTTTTCCAGGCCGATGACGGTGGGCCGGCACGTCGAAGAGATCAGGCCGCGTGTGGTCCAGCGGATTGCGTCAAACATTGCCATCGGTAGGAACCTCGTTCAGGGCGTTGGTCGTCAGGGCGGCGGTGCGGACGTGGTCCAGCCTGCCTATGGTGTCACGAAGGTCCCTCGTGTTGTGCACGATCGCAGCGGCACCCGCTGCATGGAGTTCACCGTCGAGCGCGAAGCCCCAGCCCACGCCAATGCAGTCGAGTCCGTTGGCGGCCGCGCCGGCGACGTCCTGGGGCCCGGTCCCCCACCATGACGGCTGCGCCCGCGTCCACGGATGAGCGTGCAGCGAGGTCGGCAAGTGCCGCGGCGACAATGCCGATCTTGCCGGGAGGGCCGACGGTGCGCGCTGCTTCATTGGCAGCGGAACCGCGGATGGACTGGAAAAAGGACGCGATTCCGTGATGTTCGAGCACAATCCGGGCGAGTCCCTCAGGTTTCTGGGTGGCGACGGCGACCGGGCGGCCGGCCTCGACGTATTCGGCCAGGAGATCCCGGATCCCCGGATAGAGCCTGCCCTGCGCGATCCCGGTGGACGAGTAATAGTCCCGGTAGATCCTGATTGCTTCCTCGAGGTGTCCTGCCGGCACACCCGCGATGTCCAGCATGGAGTGACGGAGTTCGGGGCCGATCATCGCGTCCAGGCGGTCCTGTCCCGGGACCGCGAGTCCCAGCGCGCTGAGGGCTGTGGTGATTCCGTCCGATATTCCCCGGGCCGGATCGACAAGAGTGCCATCCAGGTCAAAGATCACGGGCACTGTTGTATGGGTCACCGGCCTAGTTTCTCACGAGTCCGCTGATGCCAGAAACCCGCATTCCCCGGACGGAATACTTCGTCTCATCCACCCGGAGCGGTGGGCCCGGGGAGTCGCCCGGCCCCACCGTCAACCCAGCAACTCCGCCAGGAAGGCCGCCGTGTGGCTTTCCTCTGACTTGGCGACCTGTTCGGGGGTCCCCGAAGCGACCACCCGGCCGCCGCCGGATCCGCCGTCGGGTCCCAGATCCACGATCCAGTCGGCACTCTTGATCACGTCGAGGTTGTGCTCGATCGTGATGACGGTATTGCCCTTGTCCACCAGGCCCTGAAGGACCAGGAGCAGCTTCCGGATGTCCTCGAAGTGCAGGCCCGTCGTGGGTTCGTCCAGGACATAAATGCTGCGGCCATTTGAACGCTTCTGCAACTCCGCCGCAAGCTTCACGCGCTGGGGCCTCGCCGCCCGACAGGGTTGTGGCAGGCTGGCCCAGCCGGACGTAACCGAGGCCGACGTCGACCAGCGTGTTGAGGTGCCGGGCGATCGGAGAGAAGGCCGCGAAGAATTCCGCGCCTTCCTCGATCGGCATGTTCAGCACATCCGCGATGGTCTTGCCCTTGTAGTGGACCTCGAGGGTTTCGCGGTTGTAGCGGGCGCCGTGGCAGACTTCGCACGGGACGTAGACGTCCGGCAAGAAGTTCATCTCGATCTTGAGCGTGCCGTCACCGGAACACGCTTCGCAGCGCCCGCCCTTGACGTTGAAAGAGAACCGTCCGGGCATGTAGCCGCGGACTTTCGCTTCAGTGGTCTCGGCAAACAGTTTTCGGATGTTGTCGAACACGCCGGTGTACGTGGCCGGGTTGGAGCGCGGGGTGCGGCCGATAGGGCTCTGGTCGACATGCACCACCTTGTCCAGGTGCTCCAGGCCCTGGATGGACTTGTGCCGGCCCGCGACCTGCTTGGCGCCGTTGAGCTTGTTGGCCAGGACCTTGTAGAGAATCTCATTAACCAGGGTGGACTTGCCCGAGCCGCTAACCCCGGTGACCGCGGTGAACAAGCCCAGCGGGAACGTGGCATCAACGTTGAGGAGATTGTTCTCCTTGGCGCCCACGACCTTCAGTTCGCGCTTTTTGTCGTACTTGCGCCGTTTCTTCGGGATGTCGATCTTCTTGCGGCCCGAGAGGTAGTCGCCGGTCAGGGAGCCGGTGTTCTCCAGCAGCGCCTTGTAGGAGCCGGAGTGCACCACCATGCCGCCGTGCTCGCCGGCGCCCGGTCCGATATCAACCACCCAGTCGGCCTCCTGGATGGTGTCCTCGTCGTGCTCGACGACGATCAGGGTATTACCCAGGTCCCGCAGCCGGGTCAGCGTCTCGATCAGCCGCCGGTTGTCCCGCTGGTGCAGGCCAATCGAGGGCTCGTCGAGGACGTACAGCACGCCCACCAGCCCGGAACCGATCTGGGTGGCCAGCCGGATGCGCTGGGCCTCGCCGCCGGACAGCGTACCGGAGGGCCGTTCCAGGTTCAGGTACTCCAGGCCGACGTCAAGGAGGAAGGTCAGGCGGGCCTGGATTTCCTTCAGGACCTGGTGCGCGATCTGCGCCTCACGCCCGGTCAGGACGAGGGTGTTCAGGAAGTGGGCGCAGTCGCGCATTGGCAGGGCCGCGACCTCGGCAATCGACTTGCCGTTGATCAGGACGGAAAGCGAGGCCGGGTTCAACCGGGCACCGTTGCAGGCCGGGCACGGGATCTGCCGCATGTACTCCTCGTAGCGGTCCCGGGCGTGGTCGGAATCTGTCTCGCCGTGCTTGCGGTGCACATATTGGACGACGCCTTCAAAGCCGGTGCTGTACTTGCGTTCCCGGCCAAACCTGTTCCGGTACTGGACCACGACTTTGTGGTCTTTGCCGTGCAGGACCGTCTGGCGGGCGTCGGTGGAGAGTTTTTCCCACGGGGCGGTCATCGAGAAACCGAGCTCATCTGCGAGTCCGGCGAGCAGCCGGTTCCAGTATTCGGTGGTGGCCGTTCCCAGCGACCACGGGGCGATAGCGCCTTCGGCGAGCGAGAGTTCAGGGTTCGGAATGATCAGCTCTTCATCCACCTCCAGTTTGCTGCCGATGCCGCTGCAGGCGGTGCAGGCGCCGAAGGGATTGTTGAAGGAGAAGGACCGCGGCTCGATCTCGTCGATGGCAAGGGGATGTTCGTTGGGGCAGGCAAGGTGCTCGGAGAAGGCCCTGATCCGTTCAGGATCCTCGGCGTCCAGGTCGACGAACTCAGCCAGGACCCGGCCCTCGGCCAGCCCCAGCGCTGTCTCCACCGAGTCGGTCAGGCGCTGGCTGATGCCTTCCTTCACGACGAGCCGGTCCACCACGACTTCGATAGTGTGCTTGAACTGCTTGCCCAGCTTCGGCGGGTCGCTGAGCTGGACAAGATCCCCGTCCACCCGTGCCCTGGAGTAGCCCTTGGCAGTAAGTTCTTTGAAAAGGTCCACGAACTCGCCCTTGCGTCCCCGGACCACCGGGGCCAGCACCTGGAAGCGCGTGCCGACCTGCAGTTCCAGCAACTGGTCCACGATCTGCTGCGGGGTCTGCTTCGCCACCGGTTCGCCGCAGACGGGGCAATGCGGCCGGCCCACCCGGGCCCACAACAGGCGCATGTAGTCGTAGATTTCCGTGATGGTGCCCACGGTGGAGCGCGGATTCTTGCTCGTGGACTTTTGGTCGATTGAAACGGCCGGCGAAAGCCCTTCGATGAAGTCGACGTCAGGTTTATCCACCTGGCCGAGGAATTGCCGGGCATACGCGGACAGCGATTCCACGTAACGGCGCTGCCCTTCGGCAAAAATTGTGTCGAAGGCCAGCGAGGATTTCCCGGACCCCGAAAGCCCGGTGAAGACGATCATCGCGTCACGGGGCAGGTCCAGGTCCACGTTGCGCAGGTTGTGTTCCCTCGCACCCTGCACTACGAGGCGCGTCAGGTCCGGGCGGTGGACGGCCGCCCGCTCCCCGTCCGGGGCAGCGGAGGTCTTAGGCGCGATGTCGGACTGAACTTTAACGGCTGGATCTTCAGCTACAGCTTTAGGCACGAAATCAATGCTAATCGAAAACTTCTTCGAATTGTGACCGTACTGCGGACTTCATAGACGCCGCGCTGCTATTCGCTGTCGTAGGCAGCGGCGAGCAACTGCACCGCCTCAGCGAAGCTCGCGCCCTGTGCCCTGGCCGCGGCGGCGAACATCGCGGCAGCCTCGGACAGCGAGCTCCAGGCTTCGTCCCTGGCGCAGACGACCGTCCCGTTCCTGCCCCTGGTCGCGACGATCCCGGCAGCTTCAAGTTCCTTGTAGGCGCGCGCCACGGTATGCGGTGCGACACCGAGTTCGCCCGCAAGGTTCCGGACCGCGGGCAGCCTGGTTCCGGGTGCCAGGCTGCCGCTGTCGGCACGTTCAATAATGTAGAGCCGGAGTTGTTCAAAGAGCGGAACAGAGCTGGACGGACTGGGCTTCCAGCCGCCCGGGAACGGCGCGGTTGTGTGCCCAGCGGGACTCACTGTTTCGGCTCCGCAGCGCCGGGGGTTTGTTCGCGGCCAGCGAACTGGGCCTGATGCAGGCTGGCGTAGAATCCGCCTCCCGCCATCAGTTGCCGGTGGGTTCCGTGTTCAACGATCTGTCCATGGTCCATAACGAGAATTAGATCAGCGTCCCGGACTGTGGCCAAACGGTGGGCGATGACGAAGCTGGTGCGTCCTTCGCGCAGCCGCTGCATGGCCTCCCTGATCTGCACCTCGGTTCGGCTGTCCACAGAGCTTGTCGCCTCGTCCAGCACGAGGATGTTGCGGGCTGCGAGTTGCGCCCGGGCGATGCCGATGAGCTGCTGCTGTCCGTGGCTGAGTGAAGCACCGTCATTGCCGAGGAGGGTTCCATACCCGGCCGGCAGCGACCGGACGAACTGGTCCACAAGGCTGGGCACTGCAGCGGCAATGATCTCGTCATCGGTGGCCCCCGGCCGGCCGTACTCGATGTTCTCCCGGATCGTTCCCGTGAAGATCCAGGCGTCCTGGAGCACGGTACCGAACATTCCGCGCAGTTCGTCCAGCGGCACCTGCGAAATGTCCACGCCGTCGACGGTGATGCGGCCGGAGCCGACGTCGTAGAACCGCATCAGCAGGTTCACCACGGTTGTTTTTCCGGCCCCTGTCGGACCGACGATGGCCACCAGCTGGCCCGGTTCCACCACGAAGGACAGATCCTGCACCACAGGCTTGCCCTGGCCATAGCTGAAAGTTACGTGCTCGAAGGCCACCCGTGCAGAAGCCCGGCGGGCCGGGGCCGGGCGCGCCGGAGGCGTTGACGGAGACATGTCCCGAGGTGCTTCGGCGGCCGCCGTTGACCTGGCATCGGCTGCGGGTTCGGCGGGGATCTCGGCTGCGTCCAGCAGGTCAAAGACCCGTCCGGCGGACACCAGGCAGGGCTGTACCAGCGTCAGCATGCTGCCGATCTGGCCCATCGGTTGGCTGAACAGCCTGCTGAACTGGATGAATGCCTGGACGCCGCCGATCGTCAGGGTTCCCGTCGTGACCTGGAGCGCTCCGACCACCGCGACGGCGATGTAGTTGAGGTTGGAGACCAGCACCATCAGCGGCTGCACGGCCCCGGACAGGAACTGGGCCCGCGCGCCGGCGCGGGTGAGTTCGTCGTTGCGGGCATGGAATTCCGTTGCCGCCTCCCCCTGCCGGCCGAAGGCTTTGATGACCTCATGCCCGGTGAAGAAGTCCTCCAGTTGGGCGTGGAGCTCGCCGGTACTGCTTCCCTGCGCCGCGAACTGGGCCTGTGACTTGCGGGCCACCAGCACGGTGATCGCGGTGGACACCGGCACGGACACGAGTGCGATCAAGGCCAGGACCGGAGAGAGCCACACCATCATGGCAAGGGCCCCGGAGAGCATCAGGACCGAGAGGATCAACTGGTTGAGCAGTTGGTTGAGCGCCTGCGCGATGATGTCGACGTCGTGCGTGGCCCTGCTGAGTACTTCTCCGCGCCGTTGCACTTCGAAATGGCTGAAGGGAAGGCGGTGCAGCTTGGCCTCCACGGCGGCGCGCAGTCCGTAGCCGACGCGCTGGACTGCCGTCGCTGTCAGGGTGCCCTGGAGCCAGCTGAAGAGCGAGGCTCCCACATATATCCATGCCACTGCCAGCAGCAGCGACGCAAGCCGGGATTCGTCGAAGGCGCCCTGCACCACGCCGTTGACAATCACATCGGTGGCATCGCCGAGGACTTTGGGCGCCGCAACATTCAGGGCGACGAATGCGCACGTGGCAGCGATGGAGAGGAACATCCGCCGCTTGGACGGCCGGAGCAGCCCCAGCAGCCGGAGGGCGGCTCGCCACCGGGTCCGGACGGCGTCGTCGGCTGGCGCCGGTGGCCGGTTTTTCCGGGCCGGCCCGTGTCCGGTCGGTGCGGGCGCACGGTGCCGGCCGTGGTCGGCTGTGGCGGACCCGCCCGACGGAGCGGCCCGGGCGTCGATGGCCTGGTTCCGCCTCACAGCCTGTCCTCAAGGACCAGCTGGGAGGCGGCGATCTCCTGGTAGCTTCGTGACGACACCAGAAGCTGGTCGTGAGTGCCCTGGGCGACAATCCGGCCGGCCTCCAGAACCAGGATGAGATCGGCATCCATGACCGTGGCCACCCGTTCCGCGACGATCAGGACGGTGACCGAACGACGGAGCGGTTGAAGGGCCTCCCGCAGTCTGGCATCAGTTTGGTAGTCCAGTGCCGAGAAGCTGTCGTCAAAGAGGAAGACGGGGGCGGCGCGGAGCAGGGCACGGGCAATGCAGAGCCGCTGACGCTGGCCGCCGGAGAGGTTTGTGCCGCCCTGGCTCACCGGCGACCCGAGCCCTGCCGGCAGGGCCTGGACGAACTCCCCGGCCTGCGCCGTCTGGAGCACCTGCCAGAGTTCCTCATCGGTCGCCGCAGGCGAGCCGATGCGCAGGTTTTCCGCGATGGTTCCGGCGAACAGGAATGAACGCTGTGGCACGACAGCGATGCCTCCGCGCAGGGCGTCGAGCGTCATCGAGCGGATAGTCCGACCGCCAATCCTGATTTCTCCGGCGGTCGCATCCAGGAATCGGGGCAGCAGGTTAAGCAGGGTCGTTTTGCCGCTGCCGGTGGCGCCGATGATGGCCGTCGTGGTGCCCGGCTCCGCCGTGAAGCTGATGCCGTCGAGCACGGGAGCCTCGGCGCCGGGGTGGGCGAAGGAGACGTCACGGAATTCGACTCTGCTGCCGGAAGGTACCGTCCGGCCCGCTGCCTCAACGGAAGGTGCCGCACCGAAGCCTGCCGCACCGAAGCCTGCCGGTCTCCGGGCCGCCGGCGGTCCCGACACAGCCGGGCCGGGCTCCACCCCGTCAGTAATTGCCGGTTCCAGGTCAAGTACCTCGCGGATGCGTTCCGCGCAGGCGTTCGCGCGCGGGGCGGCCGAGAAGACATACATGGCCATCATGATGGCCATGAGGATCTGGAGGATGTAGGCAATCAGTGCGGTGAGGGCGCCCACCCGCATCTGGCCGGCTTCAATCCGGTGCCCGCCCAGCCAGACCACGGCGACGGACGACACGTTGACCACGAGCATGATCGCCGGAAGCATACCGGCCACCAGCAGTGCGGACTGGAGGTTGTTGCGGGTGAGGTCCTTGTTCGTGGCGTCGAACCGGCGGATTTCGTGCCCCTGGCGGGCGAAGCCCCGAATGACGTGGGCGCCGATGATTTGTTCCCGGAGTACCCGGCTGACCCGGTCGATCAGCCCTTGGCCGGCACGGTAGAGCGGGATGAGGCGGCGCACGATCAGGGCCATGATGATTGTGAGTATCGGCACCACGGCGACCACGACGAAGGACAGCGCCCGGTCCTGGTGGACGGCGAGGGCGATTCCACCGAGGAAGATGGCGGGGGCGGCGATCAGCATAGTGAACACCAGGACGGCGAGGTTCTGGATCTGGGCCACATCGGACGTGGACCGCGTGACCAGGCTCGGGGCGCCGAAAACCCCAACTTCCTGCGAGGACATGGACTGCACCTTGGTGAACAGCTCGGACCGGAGCTGCCGTCCGATCTCCATGGCGACGACGGCGCCGAGGTAGCCGGCCGCTATGGCTGTCACGACCTGCACCGCCGCGATCCCGGCCATCCAGGCGCCGAGGAAGGTGATCACGTCCGTGTCCCCCGCGACAATTCCGTCGTCGATGATGGCAGCGTTCAGGGTGGGCAGCAACAGGTTCGCCGTGGTCTGCACCAGCTGCAGGACGACGATGGCCAGCACGGTCATTTTGTGAGCGGACAGGAGCCGCCCCATCAGACGGAGAAGCACTGAACCTCCATCATCAGGTCAGGGCCCAGACAGAATAATTTCGGTACGGCCGGCCCCACACGCCGCTTCGCAATTGTAAGCCCGGTCACACCGCTGTTCTTGTCACACTTCTTTTCTTCCGCCGGCGTGTCAAGACGTGCCGGTACCGTACTGCGGCCGCCGGGGGAATCAGCCGCGCCTCCGGGCCACGGCGAAGGTCCGCCGGAACGGGAAGACGGTCCCGTGCGCGCCTGCGGGGTACGCCGTGTCCAGCAGCGCCGAATACTCGGCTTCGAACTCCTCCGCCTCGTCCCCGGGCAGGGCGGCGAGCACCGGCCGGAGTCCGGTGCCGCGGACCCACTCAAGTACCGGATGCGCGCCGGGGAGCAGCTGCAGATACGTGGTCTCCCAGGCGTCGGCGTCACATCCGGCGTCGAGCATGATGCCCAGATATTCCTCCGCGTCCCCCACAACGTCTGCATGGCGGAGTACACCGGCGAGCCTGCCGGCCCAGGCGTCGGACTCGGCCAGTTCGCGCATGAGGGTGTGCGACGGGGCGCCGAAGTTTCCCGGGACCTGCAGGGCGAACCAGGCGCCCGGCTTGAGCGCGTCAAGCCACGCCGGCAGCATCTGGCGGTGGCCGGGCACCCACTGCAGGGCGGCGTTGCTGACCACCACGTCCGTCCCGCCGGAGGGCATCCAGCCGGCGATGTCCATCAGGTCATAGGAAAGATTGGCCGCGGCGGCGGCGTGGTCCCGGGATCTGGCCAGCATCTCGGGCGAGGAATCCAGGCCCACCACCTGCGCCCCCGGCCAGCGTGCGGCGAGGGTTGCGGTCAGGTTGCCCGGGCCGCAACCCAGGTCAACGACGTGACGTGGCGCTTCGGCATGGATGCGTGCCGTCAGGTCAAAAAAGGGCCTGACCCGGTAGTCCCCGAATTGCACATATTTTGCGGGATCCCATTTCACGAGTGCCTCCGGTTCCGGACGATGATGCACTGGTCGAATCCTAGCCGGGGACCAGACGCCTGCGGAGGAGGCACCCACCAGGGCTGCCGGGGGGACAGGCCCGCCGACGCTGCGGCGGGCACTAAGCTGGAGAGCGATGAAACTCGTTGACCAGCTCCCTGCCCCTGCCGCCCGACTTTCCGGCAGGACGGGCCTGGACCCGGACGAGCTGTATACCCGCTTTGTGGAGTGGACCGAAACCCGCGGACTGGCGCTCTATGACGCCCAGGATGAAGCCGTGATGGAGCTTGCCGGCGGCGCCAACGTCATTCTGGCCACGCCCACCGGGTCGGGTAAGTCGCTCGTGGCGATCGCCGCGCATTTCCAGGCCATGGCCCGGGGGCAGCGCAGCTACTACACGGCGCCGATCAAGGCCCTCGTTTCGGAGAAGTTCTTTGCCCTCTGCGAGATCTTCGGCGCCGAGAACGTCGGTATGATCACCGGTGACTCCGGCGTCAACCAGGACGCACCGATTATCTGCTGCACCGCCGAAATCCTGGCCAATATCGCCCTCCGTGAGGGCGCCGCGGCAGTGCTCGGCGCCGTGATCATGGATGAGTTCCATTTCTACTCCGACCCGCAGCGCGGCTGGGCCCTGGCAGGTCCCGCTGCTGGAACTCCCGCAGGCCCAGTTCCTGGTGATGTCTGCGACGCTCGGCGATGTCAGCCGTTTCGAGGCGGGCATCACCGAACTGACCGGGCGCCCGACGACGACCGTCAGTTCCGCGGAACGTCCCATTCCGCTGCACTACTACTACGAACAGACCCCGGTCCACGAGACGCTTGAGGAGCTCCTCGCGACGAAGCAGGTTCCTGTCTACGTGGTGCACTTCAGCCAGATCGAGGCGATTGACCGGGCGCAGAACCTGATGAGCATCAACGTCTGCACGCGCGAGGAGAAGGACAAGATCGCCGGGCTGATTGCCGGTTTCCGCTTCGCCGCCGGCTTCGGCAAGACCCTCAACCGGCTCGTCCGGCATGGCATCGGCGTCCACCACGCCGGGATGCTGCCGAAATATCGCCGGCTCGTGGAGCAACTGGCCCAGGCCGGACTGCTCAAGGTTATCTGCGGCACGGACACCCTCGGGGTGGGTATTAACGTGCCCATCCGCACCGTCCTGCTGACGGCCCTGAGCAAGTACGACGGCGTCCGGACCCGGCTGCTGAACTCCCGCGAATTCCACCAGATCGCAGGCCGCGCCGGCCGCGCCGGCTATGACACGGCCGGAACTGTTGTGGTGCAGGCCCCGGAACACGTCACGGAAAACGTCAAAGCCATGGCGAAGGCTACGGCGAAATTTGGCGATGACCAGAAGAAGCTCCGCCAAGTGGTCAAGAAGAAGCCACCTGAAGGCTTCGTGTCCTGGGGCGAGCCGACGTACAAGCGCCTCGTGGAGTCGGTCCCCGATCCGCTGACGTCCAGTTTCACGGTGACCCACGCGATGCTGATGAACCTCATGGAACGCCCCGGCGACCCGTTCCAGGCGGCGCGCCGGCTGCTGACGGAGAATCATGAACCCCGGGTTTCCCAGTTGCAGCTGATGAAGAAGGCGCTCGGCATCTACCGCGAACTTCTCGCCGCCGGCGTCGTCGAGCGGATCCCGCCCGAAGAACAAGGCCCGGACGGCCGCACCGTACGGCTCACCGTGCACCTGCAGGCCAACTTCGCGCTGAACCAGCCGTTGTCCCCGTTCGCCCTCGCCGCGTTGGAGCTGCTGGACCCGGAGTCGCCGTCATATGCCCTGGATGTTGTCTCGGTGATTGAATCGACGCTGGAGAAGCCGCGCCAGATCCTCGCCGCACAGCAGAAGAAGGCCCGCGGCGAAGCGATCGCGGCGATGAAGGCCGACGGGATTGAGTACGACCAGCGCATGGCCATGCTCGAAGAGGTCACCTACCCGCAACCACTCGCGGAGATCCTTGGCGAGGCCTTCGACGTGTACCGCCGGGCCGCTCCCTGGATCGGCGACTTCGAACTCGCGCCCAAGTCCGTAATCCGGGACATGTACGAGCGCGCCATGAACTTCGGCGAATTCGTCCAGTTTTACGGCCTGGCCCGCTCCGAGGGGATTGTGCTGCGCTACCTCGCCGACGGTTTCAAGGCCCTCCGCCAGACCGTCCCCCAGGATGCGCTCCGCGAGGACCTTGAGGACCTCATCGCCTGGCTCGGCGAACTCGTCCGGCAGGTGGACTCGAGCCTGCTCGACGAGTGGGAGGAGCTCACCTCCGGCGCCGCACCGACCCCGCACGATGCCCCGCCTCCCCCGCCGCCGTCGCTGACCGCCAACACCCGGGCCTTCCGGGTGATGGTGCGCAATGAGATGTTCCGCCGCGTGGAGTTGTTCGCCGACGAGGCAGCCACCGCACTGGGTGAACTCGACGCCGGTTCCGGTTGGGATGCCGAACGCTGGGAGGATGCACTGGATGACTACTTTGACGAGCACAATGACATCGGGACGGGTCCGGACGCGCGCGGTCCCGGCCTGCTGTTCATCACGGAGGAAGCCAGCGTCTGGAAGGTCCGGCAGATCTTTGATGATCCGGCCCGCAACCACGACTGGGGCATTTCCGCGGATGTCGATCTGGCTGCCTCGGATGAGACCGGCACCGCCGTAGTGCGGGTCACCGACGTGAACCGCCTCTGACGGGTCCGGACCAATCCGGCATCCGGCGCCGGTAAGCTCGGACCATGAGTGTAATCCGACCTGCTACGGCAAACGATGTCCCCGCAATCCTGCAGATGATCCATGATCTGGCGATGTACGAGAAGGAGCCGGATGCGGTCCGGAACACCCCGGAGCTGCTTACCGAAGTGCTCTTCGGCGAGAACCCCCGGGCCTTCGCGACAATGGCGGAAAACGCGGCAGGCGACGTCCAGGGCTTCGCCCTGTGGTTCCTGAACTACTCCACCTGGGAGGGCGTCCACGGTATCTACCTGGAGGACCTGTACGTGATGCCGGAAGCCCGCGGCGAAGGGCACGGCAAGGCGCTCCTGCAGCACCTGGCCGCGACCGCCGTCGAACAGGGCTACGCCCGTGTCGAGTGGAGTGTCCTGGACTGGAACGAGCCTTCCATCAACTTCTACCGGAGCCTCGGTGCGGGACCCATGGACGGCTGGTCAACGTTCCGGCTCACCGGCGACGCGCTGGCGTCGTTCGGCAGCGCCCGCACGGCCCTGGCCCGCGGCTAGCTCCCGGTGGCTGAAGTGCCCCAGTCCGGCCTGCCCACGGCTGACCTGCCCGAAGCCAATGTGCCGCTCGTCGACCTGCCGATGACGGGTCTTGCCGCGGCCGGCCGGCTGGAGGCCGAAAGCACGGTCCCGCATACCGTCCGGGCCCGTCACAGCTACCGCGGCATGCGGACCGCTGAACATTACTTCCGGATCCCGTTGGATCATTTTGGTGCAGGTGCCGGGGCGGGCGGTGGCCGCTCCGGCGGCGCGGAATCGATCACCGTTTTCGCCCGTGAATATGTGTCCGCAGACCACAGTGAGGAGGACGCCGCGCAGCTGCCATGGCTGCTGTACCTGCAAGGCGGACCGGGCGGACGCGGTAACCGGCTGTCGTCACTGAACGGATGGACCAAGGCCGCCGCGAAGGACTTCCGGATCCTCATGCTGGATCAACGGGGCACTGGCCTGTCCCAGCCCGTCGACCGGAACACCCTGCCGCTGCGCGGCGACGCCGCAGCCCAGGCCAAGTATTTGGCGCACTTCCGGGCTGACTCGATCGTCGCCGACGCCGAGGCCATCCGGAAGGCCCTGGGATCCGGCCCGTGGACAGCCTACGGCCAGAGCTTCGGGGGCTTCTGTGCCCTGAGCTATCTTTCCTTCGCCCCGGAGGGGTTGCGGGAAGTACTGGTCACCGGAGGCCTCGCCCCGCTGGGCGGACCGGCAGACCGGGTGTACCAGGCAACCTTTAAGCGGGTCGCGGCCCGGAACGCCGAGTACTTCGGCTGGTATCCCGGGGACCGTGCGGTTGTCAGCCGGATCGCGGGGCACCTGCGCAGCACGGCGGAGATTTTGCCCGACGGCGCCCGGCTCACGGTCGAGCGCTTCCAGATGGTCGGCTCGTTTCTTGGCGGCAACACGAGGGTCGACGCGCTGCACCACCTGCTGGAGGATGCTTTCGTCCGGACGCCCGACGGCGACCGGCTCTCCGACGCATTCCTGGAGCAGGTCCACGCGCTTGTGTCCCGCTCTGCGAATCCGCTTTACGCGCTGATGCACGAGTCGATCTACGGCCAGGGCACGGCGACGGACTGGGCTGCGTGGCGGGTGCTGGAGGATTTCCCGGAATTCCGCCCGGATGCCCCGGAGCCGCTGCTGACCGGCGAGATGGTCTACCCCTGGTACTTCGAGCAGGACGCCGCTCTCCGCCCGCTGGGCGACGTCGCACAGCTGCTGGCTGCGAAGGCCGACTGGCCGCGGCTCTACGATTCCGGTCGTCTGGCGAACAACGCGGTGCCGGTAGCAGCGGCGGTCTATAGCGACGACATTTATGTCGACCGGGAGCTTTCGCTTGAAACGGCATCTGCTGTCCGCGGACTGCAGGTCTGGGAGACGGCGGACTTCCACCACGACGGCATCGCCGATGACGGAGAAGCGATCTTCAGCCGGCTCCTTGGCATGGTCCGCGCCGCGGGATAGCTCCGCGGAGCACCACTTCTACACGGCTCGGTCAATCAGAAATGCGGCGCGGACACCTGCTCAGGTGTCCGCGCCGCATTGATCCCGGAAAGTCAGGCCCTACTCGGCGTCAACCAAACTCTTGCGGGAGTCCTCCTCGAGCCTGGCGTCCACCTTCGTGGACGTGGCGCTGGAGCTGAGCAGGCTGGCGATGACGGCGACGATGATGGTGACGATGATGACCCCGAGGGATACGAACGTCGGGATCTCGGGCGCCCACTCGATGTGCCGGCCGCTGTTGATGAACGGCAATTCGTTGACGTGCATGGCATGTAGGACCAGCTTGACACCGATGAACCCCAGAATGACCGAGAGCGCGTGCTTGAGATAGACGAGGCGGGTCATCAGGCCGCCGAGCAGGAAGTAGAGCTGGCGCAGGCCCATCAGAGCGAAGATGTTAGCCGTGAACACAATAAACGCGCTCTGCGTGAGCCCAAAAATAGCGGGGATGGAGTCCACCGCGAACAGCAGGTCCGTCAAACCAATGGTGATGAAAACGATCAGCATTGGGGTGAACACCTGCCGGCCGTCGACCACAGTCCGCAGCTTCCCGCCGTCGTACTTCTCGGACATCGGCAGTACCTTGCGGATCCGGGCGATGAGCGGGTTTTCCCGGTCTTCCTCGTCCTCCCCGTCGTCCTGCGCCTGCTTCCAGGCGGTCCAGAGCAGGAAGGCACCAAAGATGTAGAACACCCAGCTGAACTGCTCGATCACAATGGCACCGACGAGGATAAAGATCCCGCGCAGGATGAGCGCAATGATGATACCCACCATCAGGACTTCCTGCTGGTATTTCCGCGGTACCGAGAACCGGGCCATGATGATGATAAAGACAAACAAGTTGTCGATGCTGAGGCTGTATTCCGTCACCCAGCCAGCGAGGAACTGACCGCCATATTCCGGGCCGGTAAAGGCAAACATGGCCCCGGCGAAGATGAGGGCGAGGGCCACGTAGAAGGAAACCCACAGCCCTGCTTCCTTCATGGAAGGCTCATGCGGGCGTTTGAGGACCATGAGCAGGTCGATGGCGAGGATGACGCCGAGGACGGCAAACGAGCCGATTTCGAACCAGAGGGGCAATTCGGGCACGTATGTACCTTTCGCAGGGTATGACTCAGCGGTGCAAGTCTCTCCGACGGCTCTGCATGTCCGGTACTGCGTACCTGGTACTGCCTGGCTGCCCGCTACGCCCGGCACGGCATCTGTGCCGTGCGTGCTGACGATCGTAGCGCTTGGGATACTCCCCTACGTTCGGTCCACTGTACCCTAGGCGTGCCCGGCCGATTGCATCTGCCGGAGTTCCTTCTTGAGATCGCCGACCTCGTCGCGGAGCCGGGCGGCGAGCTCGAACTGCAGCTCAGCGGCGGCTGCGTGCATCTGCTCAGTCAATTGCTCGATCAGTCCCACAAGGTCCTCGGCGGGCGCGGCGGCCAGCCCGTCCTGCCGGATCATCGCGGCGCCCTTTGCGCCCGATTTGCTCCGCTTGCCGCCCTTCGCCAGGCGGTTGTTGTTCAGCAGTTCCTGGGTGTCCGCGTCCTCCTTGGCGATCTGGTCCGTGATGTCGGCGATCTTCTTCCGGAGCGGCTGCGGATCGATGCCCTTCTCGGTGTTGTAGGCAACCTGGATAGCGCGGCGGCGGTTGGTTTCGTCGATGGCCTTGGCCATCGAGTCGGTGATACGGTCCGCGTACATGTGGACCTCACCGGAGACGTTGCGGGCGGCGCGGCCGATGGTCTGGATCAGCGACGTGGCTGAGCGCAGGAAGCCTTCCTTGTCCGCGTCGAGGATGCTGACGAGGGAGACCTCGGGGAGGTCAAGGCCTTCGCGGAGCAGGTTGATACCGACCAGGACGTCGAAGACACCCATCCGCAGTTCGCGCAGCAGTTCCACCCGGCGGAGGGTGTCCACGTCCGAGTGCAGATACTCGACTTTGATGCCGTGCCCCAGCAGGTAGTCGGTGAGGTCCTCGGCCATCCGTTTGGTCAGCGTTGTCACGAGGACGCGTTCGTTTTTCGCGGTCCGGGTCTGGATTTCGGCCAGGAGGTCATCAATCTGGCCCTTGGTGGGCTTCACGATCACCTCGGGGTCGATCAGGCCGGTCGGGCGGATAATCTGCTGCACGAAGCCGTCGGACTTGCCGAGCTCGTACTTGCCCGGGGTGGCGGACAGGTAGACCGTCTGGCCCACGCGGTCCTGGAATTCATCCCATTTGAGCGGGCGGTTGTCCATTGCCGAGGGCAGCCGGAAGCCGTGGTCCACGAGGTTGCGTTTGCGTGACATGTCGCCCTCGTACATGGCGCCGATCTGCGGCACCGTGACGTGGGATTCATCGATCACGAGGAGGAAATCGTCCGGGAAGTAGTCGATGAGGCAGTGCGGCGCGGTTCCGCGGGCGCGGCCGTCGATATGCGAGGAGTAGTTCTCGATACCGTTGCAGAACCCCATCTGCTGCATCATTTCCAGGTCATAGGTGGTGCGCATCCGCAGCCGCTGGGATTCGACCAGTTTGTTCTGGCTTTCCAGGACCTTGAGCCGTTCGGCGAGCTCGTCTTCGATTCTCGTAATTGCCCGGCCCATACGCTCCGGGCCGGCCACATAGTGCGAGGCCGGGAAGACGTACATTTCGTCCTCATCCCGGAGCACTTCGCCGGTCAGCGGGTGCAGGGTATGGATGTTTTCAATCTCATCGCCGAAGAACTCGATCCGGATCGCCAGCTCTTCGTACATCGGAATGATTTCCACGGTGTCCCCGCGGACCCGGAACGTGCCGCGGTGGAAGTCCATGTCATTTCGTGTGTACTGCATCGACACGAATTTCCGGAGCAGGTCATCCCGGTTCATCTCTGCCCCCTTACGGAGCGTAACCATCCCGGCAATGTACTCTTCCGGGGTGCCCAGGCCGTAGATGCAGGAGACGGTGGCCACCACAATCACATCCCGACGCGTCAGCAGCGCGTTGGTGGCCGAGTGCCGGAGCCGTTCGACTTCCTCGTTCACCGAGGAGTCCTTCTCGATGAACGTATCTGTCTGCGCCACATACGCCTCTGGCTGGTAGTAGTCGTAGTAGGAGACGAAGTATTCGACCGCGTTGTTCGGAAGCAGTTCGCGGAATTCGTTGGCGAGTTGCGCGGCGAGCGTCTTGTTTTGCACCATCACCAGGGTGGGACGCTGGACCTGTTCGATCAGCCACGCCGTCGTGGCGCTTTTACCGGTTCCGGTGGCACCGAGCAGGACCACGTCTTTTTCGCCGTTCTGGATGCGCTCGGTCAGTTCCGCGATGGCTGCGGGCTGGTCACCGGCCGGCTGGAACTCGCTGATGACCTCAAAGGGAGCCACAACACGGTTAATTTCCTGGGCAAGACTCATGCGACTAATTTACCGCGCACCACCGACATCGGCTCCGGATTCAGCTTTAGGCGGCACCGCATCGTCCGGGCCGCCGCTGACCGGGCCTCCACTGACCGCCACGGCAGGCGTCGGCGGTGCCCAGCCGGCCTCCCGGACCCATTCCTCCATGCGGGGCGCGGCGTACTCGGTGAACCAGCCTTCCTTGTCTGCCGCGTATCCCGCGGTGGACTTGTCCACGGCGTGCAGGGTTGCCACCCGTCGTTTTTCCGCCAGATAGTCGGTGCGTGCCCGGCCTTCCGCCCGAAGCCAGTCACGGAAGCACAGCGCGTAACGCCACCCTGGCGATCCTGCGGAGCGAAGGTGAAGGTTTACCGCCCGGCCTGGGTCGGCGTTGGCGTGGAGCCTCTTCCCCCAGTCGGCGGGGTCAGGGTGCGAGGGCTTGGGGTTGTCCGTGATGATGCCGGGCCAGCGGGGATAACCGGCGGCTGCCAGGAGCGGCGCGAGACGATCGGCGGCGGCGAGATCGCGGACGCTGAGCTGGAGGTCTATAACGTCCTTGGCGTCCAGTCCCGGTACGGCGGTGGACCCGATATGGTCGACCGCGAGGATCTCCTGCGGCGCCACCGCCTGCAGTCGGGCAATAATCCGGCCTGCCTGGGTGTTCCAGTCCGGATTGAACGCGGCAATGACCGGGCCTTCCGTCCGTGGGGCGATCCGCTCCTGTGCGACATTGAGCGCGAAGGGCACCAGCCGGTCATCCCACAGGCGGTCGACGGCGGCCGCGAGGTCTTCCGGCGTGCCCTCGTTCTCGAGCACTACATCGGCGGCGGCCAGCCGGTCGGCCCGGGATGCCTGGGCGGCCATTCTCGACCGTGCGGCTTCTTCGCCCATCTGCCGGCGCTCCAGCAGCCGTTGGAGCCGCAGTCCGTCCGGCGCATCCACCACTACGACCAGGTGGAAGTTTCGGCCCTGCCCGGTTTCCACCAGGAGCGGGATGTCCTGGACAACGACAGCACCGACAGGGGCCGCGGCGACGAGCGCGGCGGCGCGTTCGCGCACCAAAGGATGGATGATGCCGTTGAGCGTCTCGAGCCGCCCGGGATGACCGAAGACCGCAGCACCCAGACGGGCGCGGTCCAGCGCGCCGTCGGCCGTGAGCATCTCCGCGCCAAACTCCTCCACTACCCGGGCCAGGCCCGGCGTGCCGGGCTCCACCACTTCGCGGGCCAGCGCATCAGCATCAACAAGCACGGCGCCGCGTTCACGCAGGCGGGCAGCAGCCACTGACTTTCCTGCAGCGATCCCGCCGGTCAACCCGATCATCAACACCCCACCAGACTAAACTGATCCGGTGGCAGATGACGTGGATATCGAGGAGAGCCGGGCGACGGTCTACACAACCCTGGCCGCCGGACCGGGATTCCGCCATGAGCTGGAGGTCAAACGATCCAGGTTCATCACCGTTCTTGCCCGGACCGGAGACGAGGACAGCGCCCGGGCTGTGATTGCCGGCCTGCGCCGGGAATTCCATGACGCCCGCCATCACTGCTCCGCGTTCGTGCTCGGCCCGGACCGCGGAATCCAGCGCTCCAGCGACGACGGTGAGCCGTCCGGAACCGCGGGGATCCCGATGCTGGACGCGCTCCTGAAGCGGGAAACCCCCACAGGGAACGCCGACCTCAGCGACATCACCGCCGTCGTCGTCCGCTACTTCGGCGGCATCCTGCTCGGCGCCGGCGGTCTGGTGCGGGCCTACTCGGAATCGGTCTCGGCCGCGGCGGATCTCGCGCCGCTGGTCCTGCGGCGGCGGTTGCGCATCTGCTCGGTGCGGGTCCCCCATGCCGCGGCCGGTCGCCTGGAGAACGAACTGCGCTCGGCAGGCCAGGTGATGGCAGAGACCGGATATGAGGCGCAGGATGCTGTCCTGAAGATTGCCCTCCCGGACGAAGCGGCGGCCCTCGCAGAGGCAGCTGCGCTCCTGGCCTCGCTGTCGGCCGGAACAGCCACCCTGGTGCCCGGAGAAACACGGTGGATCGATGCCCGTCTCAAATGAATCCCGAGTAGTGCTGGAGGACGTGACTGAGGCCGTCCTCGTGGAACTGCTGGCCCTTGCCACCAGCGACGCCGACGCCGACGAAGTCACCCCACCCCTGGGCGGCACCGCCGGCTGGAACACCGAACGGATCAGCTGGTTCCGGGCCTACCACCGGGCCGCCGCTGCCGGGCTCGAAGGGCCGGCCGCGGAGAAGACCTGGGCCGTCTACAGCAATGGCGAAATTGCCGGGTCCATCCGGCTCCGGCGGACCGGACCGGCGGATCAAAGCCGTGGGCGGGACCCAAGCCGTGGGCGGGACCACGAATCGGACAGCCAGTCGCTGGAGACCGGAATCTGGCTGGGCCGGGCCATGCGTGGGACCGGCATCGGCGCGGAGGCGTTTCGGCTGGTCAGGGACCTGGCGTTGGCCGCCGGCGCCCGCGAGCTGAGGGCCCAAACCAGCCCGGGCAATCATGCCGCGCAGGCCCTGCTGCGGGCTGGGGGTGCCGAGATCGTGTCCGGGATCAGTCCCAGCGCCGGTGCAGATACCCCGGCCGCACCTGTCAGGGCCCGGATCCGACTGGGCTGAGGAGCCGAAGGCACCCGTCGCTGCCCGGATCCGACTGGGCTGAGGCCCCCCACGCCCACGGTGCCGGCCCCGCCCCCAGGGTAAGATCCGGCCCGTTCCGAGGGACATGCTCTGCCTTGGCGCACACGGGTGGGCATAGCGGCAAAGTGTCCGTCACCCGGGTCTTGGACTGAGCATGTCCCTTGGCCCGGACCGGCGAGCCCAACCGGCACGGCTACTGGGCAATCTCCCAGATGTGGCCGCCGGGATCACGGAAGCTGGCCGTGCGAATTCCCCAGGGCCTGTCCATCGGTCCGTTGAGGAGCGTTGCCCCGCGGCGTTCCAGTTCGGCACACATGGCGTCAACGTCGCCGACTTCGATCGTGAACTGCTGACGGGCCCCGGCCGCGGCTGGCGCTACGGCGGCCGGGCCGATGAGCTCAGGGGCGGCCGTGGAGTCCAGCAGATTGATCATGACGTTTTGGAATTTGAAGACCGCCGAGACATCATCCTCGAATGTCACGGCGAGGCCAAACACGTCCTGATAGAAGTCCCTACATGCGGCCAGGTCATCTACAAACAGCGTGATGGCGCCAACGCCCTGAGGCCACTGGCCAGATGCGTTGCCGGTTGTTGCATCGCTCGGGTTTGAGGTATTGGACATTCTTGGCCTTTCCGGTAGGCGGTGCCGCAGCGGACCCGGACAGTCTCGTCGCGGAGGGCACGCGCGTCAAGGGATGCAGCGTCAAGGGAAGTGTCCACCGGCAACGCCAGCGGTTGGACATAGTGACAAAGTGCCCATCTCCGGCCGCAGGGACTGGGCATGTCCCCAAGCCACGTCAAACAAAAACTGGGCATGTCCCCCGGCCACGGATTCAGGTGAGCACAAAAAAGCGGCCGCCCCGGGGGGACGGCCGCCTTCTGCGAACTAACTGCCTGGTCTTACGGAGCGGACTCCATGATGACCTGGGGCAAACTAGTTGCCGGTGAGCTTCTCGCGCAGAGCGGCAAGAGCCTCGTCCGAAGCAAGCGTGCCTGCACCGGTCTCGGCTACAGCCGGCTCAGAGGAGTAGCTCGTGGTGCCGGAGTCAGACTCGCCGGACGTTGCAGCTGCAGCGTCGTCGGCAGCGTGCTGGGCAACCTGCTTCTTGTGGGCTTCCCAGCGGGTCTGGGCGTCAGCGTACTGCTGCTCCCAAACGGCGCGCTGGTTCTCGTAGCCTTCAAGCCACTCGTTGGACTCCGGGTCGAAGCCCTCCGGGTACTTGTAGTTGCCCTCTTCGTCGTACTCGGCGGCCATGCCGTAGAGTGCCGGATCGAATTCGGTGCTGTCGGCGTCGACGCCCTCATTGGCCTGCTTGAGGGAGAGCGAGATGCGGCGGCGCTCGAGGTCGATGTCGATGACCTTGACGAACAGCTCGTCGCCAACGGAGACAACCTGCTCGGCCAGCTCAACGTGGCGCACGGCGAGCTCGGAGATGTGGACCAGGCCTTCGATGCCGTCTTCAACGCGAACGAACGCGCCGAACGGAACGAGCTTGGTGACCTTACCCGGAACAACCTGCCCGAGGGCGTGGGTGCGGGCGAAGGTCTGCCACGGATCTTCCTGCGTAGCCTTGAGCGAGAGGGAAACACGCTCGCGGTCCAGGTCGACTTCGAGAACCTCGACGGTGACTTCCTGGCCAACTTCGACAACCTCGGACGGGTGGTCGATGTGCTTCCAGGACAGCTCGGAAACGTGCACGAGGCCGTCTACGCCGCCCAGGTCCACGAATGCACCGAAGTTGACGATGGAGGAAACGACGCCGGGACGGACCTGGCCCTTTTCCAGCTTGTTGAGGAACGTGGAGCGGACCTCGGACTGGGTCTGCTCGAGCCATGCACGGCGGGACAGCACAACGTTGTTGCGGTTCTTGTCCAGCTCGATGATCTTGGCTTCGATCTGCTGACCGATGTACGGAGCAAGGTCGCGCACACGGCGCATCTCGACGAGGGATGCGGGCAGGAAGCCGCGCAGGGCCGATGTCGAGGATAAGACCACCCTTGACAACCTCGATGACGGTACCGGTAACGACACCGTCTTCTTCCTTGACCTTCTCGATGTCGCCCCAGGCACGCTCGTACTGAGCACGCTTCTTGGAGAGGATCAGGCGGCCTTCTTTGTCTTCCTTGGTGAGCACCAGGGCCTCGACGAGATCGCCGACGGAGACGACGTCTCCGGGATCAACGTCATGCTTGATGGAAAGCTCGCGGGAGGGAATGACACCTTCGGTCTTGTAACCGATGTCGAGCAGAACTTCATCGCGGTCGACCTTGACGACGGTACCTTCGACGAGATCTCCGTCGTTGAAGTACTTGATGGTGGCGTCGACTGCTGCGAGGAAGTCCTCAGCGGTACCGATGTCGTTAATCGCGACTACGGGGGTACCGGGCTTCTCGGTGGAGGTGATGGTCATGTAGTAGGGGCTCCGTTGTGGATAGTTAGTCGGTCAGGCAAACCGCTTGTCCCGCATTATGGAACGCAGGCAAAGATTTCGGCCGATCACATGGACCGTCGCCGGGTCATCCTGATTTGTGGATTTGAAGATGCGCGCACGTAATGCACGCCCGTTTAGTCTAGTCGGTTCCGTTACCCCCGGTCAAAGCGCCACGTCCGTCCGCGCGCCGCGGAATCACACCGTAAAACCGGACCAGGCAGGGCCTAGAAATGCGTCAGGCAGTGCGGCGGGCGTTCGACGGCGAACATGCGGGCGGCTGCAAATGCCGCGCCCGGCGTCTGCTCTTCGATCCGTCCCGAAGATGCCAGCGTGACCGGATGAACGCCACCGAGGTAGATCGAGGAGAGCGCCGACACATCCAATTCAAGGTCCGCGCCGGCACCGCCTGTGTCCGTGACGACGGCGGCACCTCCGCTCACGTCGAGGGCGAACGTGCCGTCCGCCAGGCCGAGCGGATCGGCGACGTTTAGCACCAGCCGCCCGTCGGCGGGGTAATGGCGTGCCTCCAGGGCCTTCCTGACGTCCAGCACCCGCAGCCAGAGCATGTCCCTGGCCTCCGAGGCGTCGACGCAACGGGGGTCCTCGAGTGCCCATGGCAGCGGATCGTCCACGGGCGCTTCCGCCCAGGTGACGCGTTCGACGAGGTCGATGGCGCCCAGGTACTGCCACAGCTCCAGGTAGGCCGCCCGGGTCGCCGCCACCAGGTCGATTACCTCCATCGTGTAGGGGGTGCTGGACCAGCCGCGGAACTTATAGGACACGTAGCCGTCCACACCGCCGTCGGGGCCCGTAATGCAACGCCACCTTGACCTTCAGGTCCTCGTCCCCGTCGCGGCCGACCGAACCCGAGGCCAATTGCCGGTAGAACTCGTGCCGGCCGATCGATCCGGGGGTAACGCGGTGCAGGCGGTCAAAGACCTCCGGAGCCAGCTCCAGGAGGACCTTCGGATCGGCCACCTCGACGCTGCCGACCGGAATGTGCTTCAACACGAAACGCGCCGTGGTGTCCACTTTGACCGACTGCTCGGACGTCGCGACGCCGTACCCGAAGCGGCCGTAGATCGAGGCCTCCGAGGCGGTGAGTGCTGCCATCGCCAGGCCTTCCTGCCGGGCCAGGGCCAGCTCCCCGCCCATCATGCGGCGCAGCAGTCCGCGTCGCCGGTGCGAGGTCCGCACGGTCACGTTGGTCACCAGCCGGGTATCCAGAAGGCGGCCGAAACCAATGTTCAGCGTCCGGGTCATCGTTCCGAACGTGGCAACGGGTATGTCCGCGCCGAGCGAGTGGCCGGCAACTGGCCCCGCCTGGTACGCACCGGTCATCACCCGCCGGTCAGCGCGGTCCATCTCGAGGCCCTTGTCCACCCGCTCGTCGGTGCGGCGGGCGTCGTGGAAGCCAAAGTCGACCGCCCGCTTCCACGCGACCGACCCGGGGTACGCCGGATCGTCTTTGGCTGCCGGTTCAAACCGGCGGATTTCATAGTCCCCTCGTGGATTCGACACAGTCCTGAGCCTAACCAACGGGCCAGCCGGGCCGCAACGGACTAGTGGCCCGCCTCGAACCAGCTGGAGCCAACGCCGATCTGGACATCGAGCGGTACGGACAGTTCCGCGGCGGCGCCCATTTGCTCCGTGACCAGTTTCCGGACGGCCTCCAGTTCCCCGGGCGCGACTTCGAGGACCAGTTCGTCATGGACCTGGAGCAGCATCCGCGATTTAAGGCCTTGGTCGGCCAGCGCCTCCGAGACCCCCAGCATGGCGCGTTTGATGATGTCGGCGGCGGAACCCTGGATCGGCGAGTTCAACGCCACACGTTCGGCGTTTTCCCGCAGCTGTCGGTCCGTGCTGGTCAGGTCCGGCAGGTAACGCCGGCGGCCCTCGATGGTGGCCGTGTAGCCGTCGATCCGGGCCTGTTCAACAACGCCGCGGAGGTAGTCGCGGACGGCGCCGAAGCGTTCGAAGTATTCCTTCATCAGGGTCCGGGCCTCGTCGACGGAGATCTCCAGCTGCTTGGACAGCCCGAAGGAGGTCAGCCCGTAGGCCAGGCCGTAGGACATCGCCTTGACCTTGGAACGCATCGCACTGGTGACCTCGGCCGGTGCCACGCCGAAGATGTGCGAACCGACGAACCGGTGCAGGTCCTCGCCGTCCTTGTAGGCCTGGATCAGGCCCGGGTCGGCGGAGAGGTGCGCCATGATCCGCATCTCGATCTGCGAGTAGTCCGCGGACAGCAGGCATTCAAAACCCTCGCTGACCACGAAGATGCCGCGCACACGCCGGCCTTCCTCGCTGCGGACCGGGATGTTTTGCAGGTTGGGGTTGTTGGAGGAGATCCGGCCCGTCGCGGCGACGTTCTGCGCGTACGTGGTGTGGATCCGGGCATCGTCCGCCACGGACTTCTTGAGTGACTCCACCATCTGCCGGAGTTTGGCTGATTCCCGGTGCGCCATCAGCTGGACCAGGAATTCGTGTCCGGTCTTTTCCAGCAGCGTCTTGAGCGAGGCGGCGTCGGTGGTGTACCCGGATTTGATTTTTTTGGTCTTCGGCAGGCCCAGTTCTTCAAAAAGTACCGTCTGCAGTTGCTTCGGGGATCCCAGGTTCACTTCATGCCCGATCGCCGCGAACGCAAGCTCCTGGGCATTTTCGATGACCTTCGACAGATCCGCCAACTGCTCGTTCATACGGTCCATCGACACGGCGATCCCGTCGAGTTCCATCCGGGCCAGGACGCGGCTGACCGGCAGTTCGAGGCTGGTGAGCAGCTCCTGCGCCTCGCGGGTCGTCAGTTCCGTTTCGAAGTGGTGGCTCAGGGCCAGCACGACGGCGGACTGCTGGACGAGCGCGCCGGCGGCGGCGCCGTCGTCCTCGCCGTCGAAGGCCAGTTCCAGTTGACCGGTCTTGGCAGCTTCCGTCGAGACGTTCATCTTCAGGTGATGCTGGGCGAGTTCGGCCAGCTCGTAGCTGCGGCGGTCCGGCTGGATCAGGTACCCGGAGATGGATGTGTCGTCGACGACGCCGTCCAGGCCCAGGCCACGGGCGGTGAAGGCCTTGAGCGCGGGTTTGAAGCCGTGCAGGACTTTGGGGGCGTGCGGATCGTTTAGCCAGGCGGCCAGCACCGCATCGGCCTCGGCATCGAGGGAGGCGAGGTCGATGAACGCGGCGGCGTCGGGACGCGCGACGGCGATCGCGGCGGCGTCGTCGGCGATTCCGCCGGGCACCAGGTCCACGGCGAGGGCGGAGCGCTGCCCCTTGCCGGCGTCGAGGAACTCCCGGAGTTCCGCAGCCCCGGTGAGCGTGGTGTAGTCGGGAACCTCGATGCTCTCGGCGTGGACGTCCTTGGATTCGTTGCCGTAGAGCGCAAAGAGCCGGGTCCTGAGCGTTTTGAATTCCAGCGTGTCGAAGAGTTCCTCGACGGCGTCGTGGTCGGGGCGTGGCTCTTCGAGTTCCTGGAGCGATACCGGCAGTTCCAGGTCGCGCAGGAGGTGGTTGAGCCGCCGGTTCCGTTTGACGGAGCCGATGTGTTCGCGGAGCGAGTCGCCGACTTTGCCGCCGATTTTGTCCAGGTTTTCGAGGATGCCTTCGAGGCCGCCATAGAGGTTGATCCATTTGGCGGCGGTCTTCGGGCCAACGCCGGGCACCCCTGGGAGGTTGTCCGCGGACTCCCCCACGAGCGCGGCGAGGTCCGAGTACTGCGGCGGGGTTACGAAGTACTTGGCTTCGATGGCTGCCGCGTCCATCCGCGGGATATTGCTGACGCCCTGCTTCGGATAGAGGACGAAGACGTTGTCTGTGATGAGCTGGAAGGTGTCGCGGTCGCCGGAGACGAGGAGCACCTCGAAGCCGGCTGCGTCGCCCTGGGCCGCCAGCGTGGCGAGGACGTCGTCGGCCTCGAAGCCGGGCATTGCGATGGTCTTGATGCCCCAGGCCTGCATGACCTTGTCGATCAGGTCGATCTGGCCGCTGAATTCGCGCGGCGTCTCATTCCGGCCGCCCTTGTAGCCGTCGTATTCGGCCTTTCGGAAGGTGGTGTCGTCGGAGACATCGAAGGCGACAGCGACGTGCGTGGGCTTCTGCTCCTTGATCAGGTTGATCAGCATGGAGGTGAAGCCGTGGACGGCGTTGGTGTGCTGGCCTGTGGAAGTGGCGAAGTTCTCTGCCGGCAAGGCGTAGAACGCGCGGAATGCCATGGAGTGGCCATCAAGCACCATCAGCCGGGGCTGGCTGGTAATGGGGGCCACGGGTGCCTCGGTGGCGGAGACGTCGACGGCGGTGCTGCGGGGTTTCGCGGCGGGTTCCGCCACAAGAACCGGGGTGCCCTGGCCGGCGGCAGGTTCAGCTGGTGTGTCCGCTGCATTGTCTGTCACGGAGGGGGAAGGGGCCGGTTTGGTAGTTTCACTCACAGGTGCCAGCCTAGTTGCCATGATGGACAATTTCACGCCCGGTCCCTTCGCCGCCGAGCTGGCCGCCGCCGGGGTACCCAGCCGCCTGCATGATTGGCTCGGCCAGATGGGCGTCGGCGCGCTGGTGGTGAAAATGGGGATCCGGTTCCTGGAGATGAGCCCGGAGCGGATGGTGGCGACCATGCCGGTGGAAGGGAATACCCAGGTGGCGGGAATCCTGCATGGCGGTGCGCATGTCGTCCTGGCGGAGACCTTGGGTTCCTTCGCCGCCGCGATGCACGCCGGCCCCCGCGCGTCAGGCGCTGGGAATCGAGGTGGGGGCCACGCACCACCGGGCAGTTTCCGGCGGGACCATCACAGGGACCTGCACTGCCATCCACCTGGGCCGGACCCTCACAACGCATGAAATCGTTATGACGGACGAGCAGGGGCGGCGGCTCTCCACGGCACGGATCACCAACCTGATCCGCGAGGCCGCAGCGTAGCCTACGCCCTGCCGCCGAAGCGGTAGCGCAGTTCAACCACTCCCCGGCCCATGGAGTGGGACGAGAGCAGTCCCAGCGGCGTCGTCGGGCGGCCCACCGGCAACACCGGTTTACCGCCGCCCAGCATCACGGGAATGATTGAGATGATCAGCTCATCCAGCAGCCCGGCGTCGGCGAATTGTGCCGCGAGGACTCCCCCGCCGATGATCCACACGTTCCGGTCACCTGCATCCGCGGCGAGGTCAGATTCGAACTCCTTGACAGGTCCGCGCACGAAGGTGACGTCGGCGCCTTTCGGTGCAGAGTGTTCGTGGTGCGTGAAGACCCAGCAGGGGATGCCCGGATACGGCCACTCGTCCGGTTGGTGTTCCCGCAGCCAGGCGTAGGTTTCGCCGCCCATCACCACGCAGCCGATGCCGGCCATGAACGCGTCGTAGCTTTCCCGGCCGCCTTCGAAACCGTCGAACTGCAGAAGCCAGTCAAGGTTGTCATCGGCGGTGGCGATGAATCCATCAAGGGACGATGCCACGAAGTACTGGAAACCTGCCATGGGCCAAGCCTAGCCATTGCGCTGCGGGCTGCCCACTGCGCGGCGCGCAGGTCTTGCCGGCGGGCCCGGGCGCTACTTGGAGAAGTAGGGAATGATCAGGTACAGGCCAAAGAGAACGGCCAGGGCACAAAGGCCGAAGCATACGTACGACACGGGACGCTGCCAGCTCCGCTGTCCATCGGCTCCGTCACCGGCGATGGCGGTGAGCCTGACCCCCAGCGAGTAAAGCACAACGACCGTCATGGCGGCGGTGAGCGTGGCCCCCGCCACGGTGAAGAGTTCCAACCATTTCATCGCTGCAGTTCCTTGCTCCGGCCGGGCTTGCGGCCGGATTTCTTCGTGGCGAAGCGCACGGCAGTGCCGGCGTCCTCGACTTCGATGGCATTGTGGTGGCCCACATGGGAACGGCGTGAGTGGATGAACATGTACAGGACGGCGCCTGTTCCGGCCACGGCGGCGATCACCACACCGATGACTCCAGTGTTTACCAGCAGGGCCGTCAAGGCCCCCACGATTCCGGCGGCCGGCAGAGTGAAGAGCCAGCCCACCGCAATGCGTCCTGCCGTTCCCCACCGCACGGAGGTACCCCGGCGGCCCAGTCCCGAGCCAATGACGGATCCGGAGGCGACCTGCGTGGTCGAGAGCGCGAAGCCAAGGTGCGAGGAAGCGAGAATAGCGGAGGCCGTGCTCGCCTCCGCGGCGAAGCCCTGGGCGGGCTTGACTTCCGTCAGTCCGGCGCCCATCGTGCGAATGATGCGCCAGCCACCGGCGTACGTGCCGATGGCGATGGCGAGAGCGCAGGCAGTGATTACCCAGAACTGGGGTCCGGTTCCCGCCTGCTGGGTCCCGGCCGCAATCAGGACCAGCGTAATGATGCCCATGGTCTTCTGTGCATCATTGGTGCCATGGGCCAGGGCGACGAGGCTGGAAGTGAAAATCTGCCCGGTTTTGAAACCGCCGCGACGCTGGGTGAGCTTGTCACCGGTTTCCGGGTTGTGCCGTGAGGTCAGGGAATATGCCACCCGGGTGGCGAGGTAGGCCACGCCACAGGCGATGAGCGGCGCGAACACGGCCGGGATAATAACTTTCTGCATAAGCGACGTAAAGTTCACAGAATGGATGCCGATGCCCGCGATGGCGGCACCGATCAATCCGCCGAAAAGGGCGTGGGACGAGCTCGACGGGAGGCCTTTGAGCCACGTGATCATGTTCCACAGGATCGCGCCCATCAGCCCAGCGAAGATGATCTCCGGCGTGATGAGGACGCCGTCGGAGCCTTCGCGGATGATCCCGCCGGAGACTGTCCTGGCGACTTCCGTGGACAGGAAGGCGCCAACCAGGTTCAGCAGCGCGGCCAGCGCGACGGCTTTTCTGGGCGTAATGGCGCCGGTCGCGATGGGCGTCGCCATGGCATTCGCCGTGTCGTGAAATCCGTTGGTGAAGTCAAAAAATAGTGCCAGCGCTATCACTAGCGCCACCATGATGGTGATTTCCACCTAATGCCCAATCTGCAGAGTCTACGGTCAGCAGTTTCACTTCCCCGTTGCCGCGGAGCCCCGTGCGAACGGAGCCCAGCCTTGGACACAGCGGCTTGAAACCCCGGTAAATCGTACGCGGCAACCGTGGCTGCGCAAAACCTCACATTGGTGAACATCAAGTCGATCGGCGCGAACAGCCAGACGGGTGGTTCCACACGCAGGGGCGCTTGTCCCCTGCCGGATGCGGACCGGTTGTCAGCGGTGGCGAAAATCCGGGCTGTCCCCGGCACTGAGCGTCGAGGCAATGCTCCGTTCAAGGGCGGCCTGCGTCGGCATGGGCAGGACGATGAGCCCATCCAACTCACGTTTCGCCCGTTTATAGGCGGTCTGGCGTTCAGCCGGGGTAGCGGCGGCATCAGCAGCGATTCTGAGGAGCTTGCGGGCGATCTCCAGGCGCCGGCGCTCCGGTCCGGTGAATTTGCTGTCCCTGATCCGGATGGCCTCGCGCTCAGCAACGTCGAAAGCGACCCCGAAGCCATGCACGGCGTCCCGGTACTCCGCGAGGCGCGCGGGCGTCGTGACCTCTCCGGCGGCGGGACGCAGGCCGTCGACCTGCCGCTTGGCCCGAAGGAAAGCGACCGTAAGGGGCTCCCGGACATCTGTCATGACCGGATAGTCGATGAGTTTGCCGACGTCGAGCTCGTAGTCCAGCCAACGCCGGTTCACCGCGTCGTGGGTCGCCAGCAGCGACGCCACCTCGGCCTGGCTCGCCACCTCGGCGTGCAGCTCCTGGTTCAGGAGCTTGTAGAGCTCCACCCGACGACGGTGCCGGCGTTCGCTGGCCCTCGACCAGGACCGCGCCCACCCGCCGAGCAGCCCGCTCAGCGGAAACACGAGCCACCAGAAGTGCCCGACGAAGTCGAAGATGTCCTCCACCGGTACATCGTCCCACCGGCCCGGGCAGGCCTCAAGGTCCTCCGGCCGTCGCGGAGTGCATTCCCGGATCCGCAGAAAAATGTCCACGGCCCGCACGCAGCGTTTCCTCTTGTACCGCGCGTGTGCGCCGCGCGGATAGCATCGACCGTCCGGTGGCCGCCTTCGAATTCTCGCCGGAGCCGCCTTGGATGGCTATCTGGCCGCTTCGGGTCACAATGCCATAACTCCGGTCCCGGCAGGCACCCGCGGGCCGGCCGGCGGCTCCATCGCACGTCAGCGCACGTCAACAGTCAATTTTTACGCTCTGAGTGAACGGCCGGTTGTTAGTGTCGATGGAGTCGACCTGGGGCGTTCTTCAGGGCACGGTCACCCGGCGGTCCTGGCTACAGCCCGTCCGCCGGCACCCTGAACCAGGCACCCGGCGGGCCGTTTTCGCGGGCCGTCCGGTTCGACCCTGACCGCACCACCAACGAAGCATTTACACGCGTCGTCGTCCCCCGCCGTTCCGGGGCCGTGACCGCGTAGACAGGCCATCAGTGAGCGAAGAAATTGCAGTAAGTGTGAACAACGTCTTTAAGGTTTTCGGCAAGAAACCAGCCGAGGCCGTCAAACGGATCAAGGCCGGACAGTCCCGCACCGACGTGGCAGCCCTCGGCACCGCCGCGGTCGTCGACGCATCTTTCGACGTCAAAGCAGGAGAGATTTTTGTGGTGATGGGGTTGTCCGGCTCCGGAAAATCCACCCTGATCCGGATGCTGAACGGACTAGTGCCTGCCTCTGCCGGAACCGTTGTGATCGGTGGGACCGACATTTCCTCGTTGTCCGGGAAGGCCTTGCGGCAGGTACGGCAAAAGAAGATTTCGATGGTTTTCCAGCATTTTGCCCTCATGCCGCACCGCACCATCATCGAGAACGCCGCTTACGGGCTGGAAGTCCAGGGCGTGGCAAGAAAGGAGCGGTTGGCCAGCGCCGCGAAGGTGCTGTCCCTCGTGGGCCTTGCCGGCTGGGAAGACAAGTACCCGGCCCAGCTCTCCGGCGGCATGCAGCAGCGCGTTGGGCTGGCCCGGGCGTTGTGCGCCGAAACGGACATCCTGCTAATGGACGAGGCCTTCTCAGCGCTCGATCCCCTGATCCGCCGGGAGATGCAGGAGCAGCTCCTGGGGCTCCAGTCCGACCTCGGCAAGACGATCATCTTCATTACCCATGACCTCAACGAGGCCATGTTCCTCGGCGACCGGATCGCCGTGATGCGCGACGGAGAGATCGTCCAGGTCGGCACCCCGGACGACATCCTGACGCAGCCAGCGAACGACTACGTCGCCCATTTCGTCCAGGACGTCGACCGGACCCGGGTGCTGACTGCCGGGTCCGTCATGGAACCGGCCCGCGCGGTCGTGAACCTCACCGGTGGACCGCGCAACGCGCTGCGTGCGATGCGGGACCTGCAGACGTCGGCGGCTTTCGTCGTCGACCGCCGCCGGAAGTTCCATGGAATCGTGAGGGACCGCGATGTTATGACACTTGTCGAAAACCGCGATCCGGAATTGTCCTCCGTGGTCCGCAACCGCACCGATTTCGTGTCTCCGGAGACCGCTCTCGCCGACCTGTTCGGCCTGGCGGTGGAGAGTCCGATCCCGCTGGCAGTTGTGGACGACGACGGCAAGCTGGTAGGTGCGATCCCGCGGGTCACGCTCCTGGCGGCCCTGGGCAACGTGCCCTCCACCACGACCGGTCTGCCGATCGTGGAGGCGACACCGGCTCCGATCCCCGAACAAATCGTCACCGACACCCTTGAATCGACCGCGGCAGAGCCCGCAGCACATGTGGGAGGCGGAAACTAATGATGGATTCGACACTGTACAGAATCCCCCTCGGGGTCTGGGTAGACACCGCCCTGAATTGGATCATTTTGTCCTTTGGGGGTTTCTTCACGGCCCTGCGGCAGCTGTTCCTCGCAAGTTTTGAGGGCGTGAACTGGTTGCTGGGCACACCCCCGTTCTGGGCCGTCATCGTGCTGCTCTCCGGTCTGGCGTACGCGGCCAAGGGCTGGAAGCTAGCCGCCGGATCCCTGCTCGGCTTCGCCGTCATCTACGGGGTCGGGCAGTGGGAGAACGCCATGGCGTCGCTGGCACTGGTCCTGGTGGCAAGCGCCATCGCTATCGCCATCAGTGTTCCACTCGGCATTCTTGCCGCCAGGTCCGCGGCCGCTTCGTCGGCTGTGAAGCCGGTGCTGGACTTTATGCAGACCATGCCCGCCTTTGTGTACTTGATCCCGGCGCTTCTGCTCTTCCGGGTCGGAGTGGTTCCGGGCATCGTGGCCACGATCATCTTCGCGATGGCGCCCGGCGTGCGATTCACCGAACTCGGCATCCGCGGCGTGGACCGCGAAGTTGTTGAGGCCGGCCACGCTTTCGGGGCCAGCCCCCGGCGTATCCTCACCCGGATCCAGCTGCCGCTGGCCACACCGACGATCATGGCCGGCATAAATCAGGTCATCATGCTCTCACTGTCGATGGTGGTCATCGCCGGCATGGTGGGCGCCGGCGGCCTTGGCGGCGACGTCGTCAAAAGCCTGAGCCGCATCGATGCCGCCCTCGGCTTCGAAGCCGGAGTCTCGGTGGTCATTCTGGCCATCTTCCTGGACCGCATCACCGCAAGCCTCGGGCGCCGGTCGGAAACCACCGCCCACTGACCGGGCCTGCCGCCGTCGGCGTCCACCGTACCGCTCGACCATTCCCTTACATTTGCCGGGCCCCTGCACCGCGGAGCCCGGCGCCGCACCCATGCTGCGCCCCGCGCAGCGACGAAAGGAACCCATGAAATTTCCACGGACACTTTTGACCGCATTCAGCGCTGCAGCGATGCTCGCCCTGTCCGGTTGCGCCGGTGGCGCCTCCACCGAGGCGTCAGCGGGCCCGGACAACGGGGACAAGAAGGACCTCACGATTGCAGTGTTTAACGGCTGGGACGAGGGCATTGCGGCCTCGGAGCTGTGGAAGGCGGTGCTCGAGGAGAAGGGATATAACGTCGCACTCGAATACGCGGCCCCCGCACCGGTCTATTCCGGGCTGTCCACCGGAGACTACGACGTCACTCTGGACACCTGGCTGCCGGTGACCCATAAGAGCTACATCGAAAAATATGGTTCCGACATGGAAGACCTGGGAGCCTGGAATGACGAAGCGAAACTGACCATCGCCGTCAACAAGGACGCCCCGGTGGATTCCCTGGAGGAGCTCGCCGCGAACTCCGGCGCCTTCGGTGGCCGGCTGGTAGGCATCGAGCCGGGGGCCGGCCTGACCGAAGCGACCACCAACAAGGTGATCCCGGAATATGGCCTCGAGGACATGGACTACCTCACTTCATCAACACCTGCCATGCTCTCCGAACTCAAGGCTGCCACCGCCGCCGGGGAGAACATTGCCGTCACCCTCTGGCGCCCGCACTGGGCCTATGATGCCTTTCCGCTGAAGGACCTGAAGGATCCCAAGGGGGCTCTTGGCGCAGCGGAGAGCATCCACAGCTTCGCCAGCAAGTCCTTTACCCAGGACTTCCCCACCCTGGCCGGCTGGCTCCAAAATTTCGCGATGGACCCGGAGAAGCTCTTCTCGCTGGAAAACGCCATGTTCAACGGTGCCAAGGCAGATGACTACGGCCCTGCGGTCACCCAGTGGATTTCCGAGAACCGGGACTACGTCGACGGCCTTACCCAGGGTTAAGACAACACTGCGAAAGAAGCCCCCGTCCTGCTGACGGGGGCTTCTTTGCATCCGGCTCGGCCGGCAGAGCCGCACGGGACAAAACCACGCGGGCCCCGACGTGCGCCTCAACCGTTGTGCTTGACCTTCTCCAGCCGGGTCACGATGGTGGGGCAGGGCACGTTCAGAAGGACGGCGTGCGCCGTGGAACCCAGCACCAGCCGGGAAAACCCCCCGCGGCCGCGGCTTCCGATAACCAGCAGCCGCGCCTTCGCGGCAGCGTCCACGAGGGCCTTGGCCGGCTCCTTGTACGTTTCAAGCTCCTGATGCACCACCAGGTCAGGATACTTATTTGTCAGGCCTGCGACGGATTCGGACAGAACGATCCGGTCCTCTTCAATGACAGTCTCGGTAAGGCGGCCGTCCGGCATCGTGTCCTTCACCCAGCGGTCCGCGCTCGGGAAGGCATGCACGACCGTCAGTTCCTCCCCGGCACGGTCGGCCTCGGCAGCCGCGAGAATTACGGCCTGCAGGGACTCTTCGGAGCCGTCGACGCCGACGACGACACCCGTGTGCCCATTCCTCGGCCCTGGCGGGATGACGGCGACCGGGCAGTCCGAGGCCGACACAACCTGCAGCGCCCGGTCCGTCAGCGGACCGCCGTCCAGCCAATGCTTGTTATGCACACCAACCACCACCATCGCGGCGCCGGCCGAAGCTTCGCGCAGCGCCGCCGCCGCACTGCCATGGCGCAACTGGGTCTCGACTGCAACACCGGCTGACTGCTCTCGTGCACTGGTCTCGGCCTCCTGCAGCAGGGCCAGGCCGGCTTCCCGGACGACTTCGCGGTTCTGGGCGTCCCGGGTAATCCACCGGTCATCCGTGGCGTGCATGATCAGGACCGGAAGTTCCCGCCGGGCGGCGCGGTCGAGGGCCCACGACAGGGCCGCTTCGCTTCCCGGCGAACCATTGATACCGACGACGATGGGTTTGCTCATGCTGAATCCTGCTCTTTCCGTCGTGTGTTCCTTAAACCTTGCGGTCCGGGCGGCACAGACCGGCTGCCGACACTTCAGTGTTCCCGGCTGTCCGGTCCCACGGTAGTGCCTTAAGCCCCTCACCGGCTAGGTATCGCGGCGCATGGGGTCGCCTCATGAAGCCGACTCCGGGTTCAGCCGCGGATGGCTTCCGCAGGGGCACGTTCCTCGATCCGGCGCCGTGGGTCGGCGCCGGGCGTCATCGAGGCTCTTCGAGGGAAATCTGTTCGAGGTGCTCCGGCACCCTTGCCCGCCAGCCGAGTTCGTGTTTGATCCGGCACCGCAAGGCGTCGGAGGCATCCTGTTCGCCGTGGGTGATGTATGTCATGCGCGGCGCGGTCCCGGCAGCTCTCATCCATGCCAGGATGCCGTCGGCATCCGCGTGCGCGGAAAGGCTTTCCATTTGGATGACTTCCGCCCGGATCGGAACATTGTCCCCGTAGATCCGGAGGTCCCGCTCCCCGGTGGCCAGTGCAGCTCCGCGGGTGCCGGCGGCCTGGTAGCCGCTGAGAATGATGGCGTTCTTCGGATCCGGGCCGTACGCCGACACGTGGTGCAGGATCCTGCCGCCGGTGAGCATGCCGCTTGCGGAGATGATGACCATGGGGCCGCCCCGGAGATTCAGGAGCTTCGAGTCGTCCGCGGTGCGGGAGAGCTTGGCAACCTTGTACATCCCCTCATAGTCTTCCGGCGGGAGCCGGTGCTCCTCTGGGTGGCGCTGATACATATCGGAGGCATCGATGGCCATAGGGCTGTTCAAATACACCGGAACGTCGGGGATTGCGTGCTTGCGGCGGAGCCTGGAGAGGTACAGCATGAGGGTCTCCGCCCGGCCAACGGCAAACGAGGCGATCAGCACTACGCCATTGCGCTTCGCAACCCTGGTGATGATCTCACCGAGTTGTTGCTCCGGATCAACGGTGGAGTGTTTTCGGTTGCCGTACGTTGATTCGGTGACGAGCACGCCAACATTCCCCAGGGGCCCTCGGCGGAAACATCAACGGATCATCGGAGCGGCCCAGATCACCAGTGAAATGCACCGACTGGGAGCCGATCCTGATATGGACCTGCGCAGCTCCGAGGATGTGCCCGGCAGGAAAGAAGGTCAGTTCCATGCCGCCGCCGAGGTCCAATGGCTCGTCGAACCCGCAGATCTTAAAACGATTGAGCGAGGCGACCGCGTCGGCGGCGGTATAGAGCGGCAGGGGCGGACTGTGTTTGGAGGATCCCCGATGGTCGGCGTACCTGGCCTCTTCCTCCTGAAGGTATCCGCTGTCCGGGAGGAGAAGCTTGCAGAGATCCGTGGTGCCGGCTGTGGCGTACACGGGACCGCCGAATCCGTCCCTGACCAGCGCCGGTACATAGCCGGTGTGGTCCAGATGCGCGTGCGTCAACACGACGGCGTCGATGGAGTGCGGCGGGACGGGGAAAGGCGCCCGGTTGCGCTCGCGGCTCCGCTTATAACCCTGGAACAGCCCGCAGTCCACGAGCACGCGTTTTCCGCCGGAGTCGATCAGATAGCGGGAACCGGTGACGGTATCTGTGGCTCCGAGGAAACGAAGGGTGGGCTGCTGGTGCTTCGTCATGATGCTCCCGTGCCGGTACCCGCCACCGTCCGGCCACGGGGGTACCCGGATTATGCCGGGTGCGGGCACGGGACCGTGTTGGACCTGTGAGTCGCTGTGTACCCTAAGCTTCCGCTCCGGCAAGGGCCGGACCTAGGGCCGAAAGTCACGTCCCCGGGTCGCGGCGCGAGTCGTCTTCATGACCGGGGTCGTCGTTGCCCGAGTGCCCGGAGCCGGCCTCCTGCCCTGATTCGGGTTCCGGTTCCGGTTCCTTGGACAGATCCACGCCTTCGCCGGCAGGGGAACGCGGTGTCACGGCGACGTCGCCGCTCGTGACGCCTGCGCTGCGGGCCATCCCTGTCCTTACCGCTTCCACCAGGGCGTCGCTGAGCAACGGACCGGTGTAACTGACCGTCACGGCGCTTCCCTCCAGCGACGTGGCATAGTTCCCCAGCGCGTCTGAGAGAATTCCTTCGGCTGCGATAAATTCGAGCAATGCGCCCGGGTCCGTGGAGGCGAGCGTGAATCTAAGATCATGGACCAGCACCAAGGCCACATGGAGGTGCTCCACCCCCGGGTACGACGCCTCTGGCCCGAAGGCGCGCTCCGCCACTTGCTCCGCGTCCGCACGCACGGCGTCCGGCGGAAGGGCCACGATCAGCTCCGGAACAAGATGGTCCAGGACGGCCGGATCCAGTACATCCGGTGAAATCTCGTAGAGCTCCATGCCGTTGCCGGCGGCTGCCTGGTCCAGCGATGAGCGGACAGACCTGAGATCGAATTCCGGCGTCGGGTGGACGGCGATGACCGCCCGACGTCGAACCATCAGCCCGTCGTGACTGACGGTGGGTCTGCCATTGCCGACGTCGGTTCCCGTCTCGAGAGAGATAGGCTCTGCGCCGGCTGCTGAACCCGTCTCTGCCCCGGCGGCCGGACCGGGCGATCCCTGCATACCGGGAGTGCAGGCGCTGAGCGCCGTCAGCAGAATTACGGCTGCAGCGACTCTCATTCTGATCCCCACGTCACGTCCCCGCGGGAAAACCCGGCCGGTAGGCCGGTGGAAAGGATCCAAAAGGGGTCATGTCCAGGACGGGAGGATCAGTGGTGACGGGATCGTTGTTCCGCAGGTCGCCGACGGAGAATTGCACCATCATGTCATGGTCCTCGTGCACCAGATTGTGGCAGTGCACCATGTACCGGCCGCCGGCATCCTCACCGGTGTTGAACTGCATCAGCACGGTGATTGACTCGTTCTCGCCAGCATAGAAGACGTCTTTTGGTCCAGTTTCCCAGAGAAAGGGCTTCCCACCATTCGTGTTGCGCCCAATGATCTTCGAGTCCGCCAGGTGAACGTGCACGGGATGGAACCAGCCGCCGGAGGCATTGATGATCGTCCACTGCTCCACGTCATACGGCTTGGGATTGCTGAACAGTTTGGTAAAACCAGACTTCTCGACGTCGTCCCACGTCACTCCGTTGATGGTCCACTGACTGTTTTTCCTCAAGAGCTTCAGGTCGCGCTTGGCGACGGCCATGTCCGGAGTCAGGTCCATCGTGGCGATTCCGCCCCTGGCGGGATGGCGGGCCCCGCCGTCATCCAAGGTGGCCGGGATGCTGGAGATGGACCCTGCCGCGGGACCGGAGTCGGCCACCACTTCGAACCGCATGATCTTCCCGGTATTGCGGAAGTCGATGTTGTTCTTGTTACTCAGGTTCCGCAACTCGACCGTCTGCCCGGCCCGGTAGCGGCGAAAATCAATCAAGACTTCGTAGCGCTCCGCAGACCCGTGCCGCCACGATTTCAGCGCCTGGACTTTTGGCACCAGGCCGCCATCCGTCGCCACGAGGTGCACCGGTTCCCCGTTGGAAAGGGTCGGGCGGTAGGAACGCGAAATTGAGGCATTGAGGACCCGGAATCGGTAGATCCTCGGCTTGACCTTCATGGTCGGCCACGGCACGCCGTTGACGAGGATGATGTCGCCCCACAATCCCTTGTGGTCGTTGTCGTTGTAACCCAGGGAACCGTCCGCTTTAAAGAGGGCATCCGAGATCATGATGGGCACATCGAACTCTCCCTGCGGGAGCTGCGCCCGGTCGAACTCGTCCGACAACGGATAGAAGGCGGCGAGTCCGGAGTACACATTTTGGGCGGTGACGTGATGATTATGGTCGTGGTACCAGAGGGTCCGGGCCGCCTGCCAGTTCGGGTAATGGTAATTCTTGATCTTGCCGGGAGCGGTGAAGTCGTTGGCGTAGCCGTCGTATTGCGGCAACGATGCGGAGCCGTGCAGGTGCGTGACGGTATTAAACGCCTCTGGGTGGATGAGGCCCCAACGTCGGGAAGCCGTTGCGGATCCGGATCTCGGTCCGGGTTCCTTGCGTGGCGCGGATGGTCGGGCCTGGAAAAATACCGTTGTACCCGGCCACGGTGGTGGACAGTCCGGGCACGAACTGCGCCTGGCCCAGCTGCTGGGTCAACGCATAGCGCTCATACGGCCGCGACGGGTCGCCGTCGTCGAACCCGGTGTCGAAGGGCCGCAGTTCCGGCGGACGGCGAAAGACCGCGGCGTAGGGAATGGGCATGTTCTTCGTCGCCAGTTGACTGGATGTCAGCGGCGGTGCTGTGGGGGTGGGAGTCGGAGACGGGGTCGTCGATGAAGTCGGGGACGGGGTCGCGTCGTCTCCCTTTTTAAGGCCGGCCAGGCCGAGGGCGCCGACGGCTCCCATCCTAAAGATGTCTCGTCGTGTGGTCATGGTCCCTCCATGCGGGGCATTGAACTTATGTCGATGTCGATAAATTTTTCGACGGAACGAGATCGCCGGCAGGCGGGTCCGCGCAGACCCGCCGGCCGGCGATCTCAAAATGCTGCTACAGCCGCGCACCTGTGGTGAAGGTCCAGGTCCGGGTTGTCAGCGGGTTGCCCGCCAGATCCCGGACGCCAGTGGTGCCACCGGTGATGGTGACCCGGTACTGGGTGTTCGGGAGCAGGGGACCGTTCGGGTTGATCGTCAACGTCCTCGTGGCGGCGTTGAACGACACCGCGGAACTGAACTGCGCCCCGGTGGATACCCTTTCGACCCTCACCTTGCCGGCTACGTTGAAGCCAGTGATGGCTTCACTGAACCTGGCGGTCACATTGGCCGCACGCCGCACCCCGGTGGCTCCCGCAGCCGGCGTCGTTGCAGTGATGATCGGCGACGGCCCGGTCGTGAAGGACCAGGTCACCGGGGTCATAGTGTTCCCGGCTGCGTCACGGACTCCCGAGAGAGTGGCCGTGTACACACGGTCCGTCAGCAGCGTGGCGTTCGGATTCAGCGTCGCAACCCGGGTCAGCGGGTTGTACGACACCACGGCGGGGATCAACGTGGTTCCCAGCCGCAGCTGGAAGTTGGTTCCCGTCACCCCGGTCACAGGTTCGCTCAACGTCGCCGTGAGGTTTGCTGTCCGGCTGGCCGCGAGGGCGCCCGAAGCGGGGACCCTGGCCGTGACCGTCGGGGCCACCGTGTCCGGCACTGCCGGAGTAACAGCCGCCGAGCGGGCCGAGAAGGCCCCGGTGCCCACTGCGTTGATCGCGGCCACATCGAACGTGTACGCAGTCCCGTTGGTGAGGCCGGTGATGACGACGGTACCCACATTCCCGGCAATGGCCTGCGTCTTCGCCAGAACTGCGCCGGCGAAGGCGCGCACGCTGTAGCCCGTGATCGCCGATCCGCCGTCCGTGCCGGGCGCCGTCCAGGTCAGGGTAGCCGAAGCATCCCCGGCCGTTGCGGTCCCGATCGTCGGAGCACCGGGAGTAACGGCCTCGGCCGGAGTCACTGAGTTGGACACTGCCGAGAACGGGCTGTCACCCAGCGCGTTGGTTGCCAGCACCTGGAACCGGTACTGGGAACCGTTCGTCAGACCGGTCACCGCCAGGCTGGTTGCCCCTGCCGGAGCGGTTCGCAGCGTTCCGACCTGGACACCGGCCGGGTTCGTCGTCACGTCCAGCACCTTGACCGAGAAGGAGTCTGCCGCCCCGACGGTCGGGGCTGTCCAGTTGACCGTTGCCGACGCGTTGCCGGCGGTCGCCGTGCCAATGACGGGGGCATTGGGAACCACGGTGTCGGAGAACTTGAGAAATTCGATATTACGGAGGGTATCCGTTCCATCGATGCCCCCACCGTTATGTGCCACTGTCGTGACAGATCCCGGTGAGCCGAGCGTACCGTCCCCACCGGTCGTAGTGACGGTGTAGTTTGCCCGGACATCTGAGAACTCGGCGACGTCCCGTCCACCGGAGCCCATCAGGATCTCACGGACAGCCACAATGTTTCCGGGATCTACGGTGCCGGCGAAGACCGCTTCCTGGAGAGTTTTCCCTATCAGGACGCCAGCTGCGTCGCGCAGATACCGGCTGGTCATGGCGCTTTGCCCCGGTTGGGTCACCGACGCACTGCCGATCTCGGTGGACGGGTCGGCCGCGTTGGTCCGGACACTCAGCCGCACGCTGAGGTAAGCGTCGCCGTCGATGACGTCATTTCCACCGCGTCCTTCGATAACGTCGCTGCCGGAGCCGCCCAGCAGGATGTTGCCGTCGCCCCAGACGTTGGTGCCGCTTAGCAGCGGGCAATCGCCCGAAGCCGAGTTCGCGACCACAGACGCCAAGGGCGTGTTCAATGGCGGCAGGATGGCGGCGAGTCCGGAAATCCGGTCCACTCCCGACTGATCCAGCACGTCACACCCGATGAAACCGCCCCCGCCAACGGCGCTGGGTACCAGGCTGTCGCCGCGAAGAGTGTCGTTGAAGTCCCAGCCGGAGAGCGCTTCGACCTCATTAAACCTGTCCCGCACGCCGATCTGAAGGATTCCCAGCGGCGGGAGCGGCAGGGACAGGTCGGCATCCTGCGGTTGCGGATCCCCCAGGCCGATCTCCCAGTCGTAGCCGGAAGCGCCGGCCACCTTTTCGACGCCGGGACCGGCCACACCGATATCGTCGCCGCCTTCCATGTCGTAGTCGTCGTCCCCGCCCTGGCCGATAAGGATGTCGTGACCGGGCCGCTGGGAGTCATCCAGGAAGAAGAGGTTACCGCTGTCTCCCTGCAATAGGTCCGGTTGGTCTCCGCCCTCGATCCAGTCGTTGCCGCTGTCGCCGAAGACGGCATCTTCACCTTGTCCGGCGATCACGAAGTCATCACCGGTGCCGGCAAACGTCACATTGCTGTTGGCCCCGCCATTGCTAAAGTCGTTGCCGTCACCGCCCATGATGATGTCCAGCCCGGGCCCTGCCTCGATCGCGTCATTGCCTGGCCCGCCCTTCAGGACGTCGTCACCGGCCAGATCGGTAATGATGTCATTGCCATCCCCTCCCAGGACGACATCGGATCCGTCGCCGCCCTCGATGATGTCGTTGCCTGGACCACCCCAGAAGGTGTCGTTGTCGACGCCACCGTAAATCCGGTCGACGCCGTCCGTGCCGTTGTAAACGCCCTGGCCGTTGATCCCGGCCGGGTCCACGGTGTTGCGTGCCCGGTACTTGATCGTGCCGTCGGGCTGGCGGATCAGCAGCGCTTTCTCGTTGCAGTCTGACTGCGGATCATCCGCCACGGTGTTACCGAAAGACGCAAAGCCCGCGGACGTTCCGGCCAGGTTTTTGAGTTCAAACTTGCAATCCGCCGTGGCGAAGGCGTCGGCCTTCAGCGTGTGCACGTTCGTGTTGCGCATCATGAGTTCGGCGAAGGAGTTTCCTTCCAGTTGCGTTCGAAGGTTCATTCCCGGCGTGCGGGCAAGATAGTAGAACCGGTCACCGTTCTGGAGATCCGTCAACTGCTTTTCGAAGACGTAGTTGAAGGTGCTGCCGAGCAGACCGCCGAAGAGGTTTGTCCGTTCGGCCAGGCCGCCGACCCACAGGTCAACATTATCCAGACCCGTGGTGGATTGCGTGCCGCTGTTGGCCCATTCGTCGATACTGTTCATGAATGCCGCAGCGTCGCCCGGGGCGACGTCGCCGTTGAGCACATCCGGGTTGACAATCAGACGTGCGGCTTCCCGCTTCCCGGCCAGGGTTGTTGCCCCGGTGATTGACGGGTGCCGTCCGTACGCCGCCACAAAGTTGATCAGGGACTCCGGGTGCTTGAGATTCTCCCCGAAATCGATCCAGTTGATGTAGGGCTTCAGCTGGCTGTCATTGGTGGCGGCGAAGATGTCCCGCCGCAGCACATTCAACCGCGGGATGCCTTCGGAGCGGGCCCTTGTCATGTTGATCGTCGCAAGATCCAGAGGCAGCCCGAGGAGCTTGTTCCGCAGAGTATCGGTCACGAACTCATCAAGTTCATTGCCGACCTGGTCCGACATTCCCATAATGACACTGCCGGCCGCTTCCTCCGAGGTCAAAGCCCCTGCATCTCCGCCGTTGGTGTATTCCGGCGGGTTGAGGAAGCCTTCGAGGAGCGAGATGTCGTTCGCGCTGCCTCCGATGTCGTCTGATGTACCGAACCTGCCGTCCGGTCCGGGACGGTCCTCATTCCTGCGCGAGATGGTCTCAGTCAGCATGGAGTGGCCGAAGCGGTAAACGGCATGGGCAAATTCAGCCGTGACCGCCGGATTCAATTCGGTCTGCACAAAAGCAAAGGGCTGGAAGGGGTTGATGGCGGGCTGGATCTTGCGGGCGAACTCCTCGAAGACCAGGTGCTGGTATTCCATTTCCGTGATGAACCGGGCGGCTTGGAAGAGCCGCTCCCCGTTCCAGCCGTTGGCGCCCGCGGCCGAATGCCATTCAGTCAGTGCAGCGGTGCCGGACGTCGACGTGTCGTTGGTGAGAGTATTCTTGATGTCGTCGACCAGGCGGTCGTGCTCAGAGTGGAAGACCTGGTGGATCGCCGTCAGGCCGATGTTTTCGTTAACTCGGCCGTCGCCCGCGGCGAAATGCGCGTTCAACATTTCGTCGTCGTAGGTTCCGGCGGGCTGGCTGGCGAAGTCCGCCGACGCAACGTTGTCCGCATCGGGTGTCAGGCAACCCGTGGGGACCCGAGGCGTAACACCGATACCGGTAGTGCACGGCCCCACCGTGCCAGGGTTCGCGTTGTGCGCAATATCCGTCATGAAGGGTGTGTTGAAGTGCAACACATTGGCCGGAACCGGCACTGGGGCAGCCTTGTTGCCTTCCACCAGGCCGGTCGAGGTGACGTACTGCGGCAGGCCGCGGGCCGGGCCCGGAATGAACTTGCCGTACGGATCCGCGGCCATCATCGGGATGTCCAGGATGTCCACGTCTTCTAGCTTCAGGCCCAGGACGATCTCGGCCTGCAGTTTGACGCCTTCCCACGTTGCCATGCCTCCTGCGGTGGGCCCGGCCGGGCCGCCGAGCAGCTTCCCGGTGGAGACCGGCTTCCCGTCGGCGTTGTTGATGTACTCACGCAGGAACACCTGGTGCGATGCATGGGAAGTGTAAGTCTGGCTCTGGTCTACCCATGGTGAGTCCGTATTAGTCGCGTTCTGGATATCGTCGATGCTCTCATCGGCGGCCGTCGCAGGATCGTCTCCCAGGACGCCGTCCGGACCCGGCTGGTTCTGGCCCCGCGTCAGCACCATGAACTGCAGGTGCGCAGGCAGGTCGTCGCCGTTGCCGCGGATACCATCCGGACCAGCTATGAGCGGATCGTCGGATTTCAGCGGAACGAACACGGTGCCGCCGCCTTTGACGGTCTGGTCGACGCCGTGGTCGAAAAACTGCCCGAACAAGGTGAAGAGCGAGTTATATGGCGGGGACAGACCCACATCGGTTGTCACGTTCGGGATAAACAGCGTTTGACGGGACGGAACGCAGCCCTCGGGGACTCCCGCCACAGGCTCGGCGGCCAAGGGCTCCGGATCCGTTGTGCACGGGACGACACCGGTGTTTCCCTGGGTCCTCACCGGGTTGCCGGCCGCCGCCACGGCTGCCGGATTGGTCGACGTCTGATCGACGATCAGGTTGCTGATCATGCGGGGTTCAGAGTCGAAAACGGACCCCTTTTTTTGCTTGTACGACGTTGGTCCCGGAGGACCGAACGCGGGGGAACTGAACTCAGCGTCCTGGAATACGGGAGTCGACAACCGCGGGAAGGTCTGGTCGGCCGCGCCGAAGTTCTCCTGGCCCGGCTGGAGGTTGTTGCAGGAGCCGTCCACCGTCCGCAGTCCCTGGGAAACCAGCGGACTCGGAATTTGGTTCGGCCCCGCTCCCACCAGCGCCCCGCATGGGCCGGTGGCCGACGTTGTGTTGGCTACGTGCGCTTCGGAAATCTTGATTTGCTTGAGGATGAAGGCCAGGTCCGCTGCCGTGACGGTGAATCCGGCGCCGACGGGCGCCTGCGCCGCATTGGCGCTGACAACGCTGGACGTGAGTCCGAGAAAACTTAACAGCGCCATCGCTGTCCCTGCTGCGACTACGCGGGTTGGTCCGGCGAAGACTCGGCCCTGACCTTGAACCCTCGAATATGCGAACACATTCATTGCACACCTGCCTCTTGGAGTGAGTGATGGTCAAGAGTGCGGCCAGATTCTTGGGGAAAACTTGGACTTTTAGAGCCCGGTCATCGGCCCGTGAAAGCGGCGGATGTCGGCTGACGAGAGGCCGCTTTATAGAAAAGTTATTCTTGGAGGAATGGGACGCGTGGGAGCAGCAAATTGCCGGCATCACAGCACGGATAGCGCTCCTTGCAATTAATTCACGGCCGGCAAAGGAGCAGCGTATCCAAAAAAAATAGAGCTGACGGAATAGTTACAGGCCGCACGGCAATTCTCACCCTGGCAGCAGCCTGTTGATGCTTGCGGGGCCTGCCGTTATGCACCATATTTTTCACGCCAACGCTTCGACCGGATATCCGGGAAGACGCCTGCGTGGGCGCTTTTCACGGGGCAGTTTGCACGGACCCCCAACGATTGATAAGGGGTCTAAATGTGCGATTTGTGGGAATCTGAGATTTCTTCGCGCGATGGCCAACCCTCAACATGGCGGACTTTTTCCGGTGATTCCGCAGGCCAGGCCCGCGTCCGTCCGCTGCTGCCACATGGTAACGCGATCCTCGGCCGCCTGAGGACGGATCCGGTCGCGCCGAGTCTCTCCCGCAATCATTTCGGCATATTCCCCAAAGAATTTGTCCGCGGTGAGCTGAATCAATACCCCAAGAAGCGCTTGTTTAGCAGTTAAATGCACGCTTCGAGGCCAATGCCACACGCGGTATTTGACTGTCTATCAAAGCAAAAAAGTAATTTTTGGAAGGTTGTCCGGAACGTTTATTCTGGAGCCGTAGACGTCTCCGGAGGCCGCGAGGAACGGCAGTGAGCGGCAGTGAGCGGCAGTACGAAACTATTTTCCGTCGCTGCTAGAACACACAGACCGCAGCGGCGTCGACATTCTTTGCCGGGTCAACGGAAATCGACGACCGGGCCGGAAATTTTGGTCCGCGCATTCAGCGAAGTTTCCAACCGGCCGGGCACGCGAGTCCGTAACATTGCTCGCGACACGGTTCCGCGCCTCGCTCCATGCCGGTCGACGCGCGGGGATCGGCCTGAGAGTAAAGTGCATAGTGGTAGCTCCGCACGCCTGCCCAACCCGGCGGTGCTAGCAGAAGGGATGTTTACGTGACCCGCAAGAACCCTCGGATCGAAGAGACTGACGAGAAAGACCTCGAAGTCGGAGATGGTCCGAAAAGTTGGGCTGCCGGCATTCCCGGCGTCCTGCATTCCATGATCCCGGCCATCGAGCACATGGGCGTGAACCGCACCCGCAAGACGGTGCTCGCGATGAACCAGAAAAAGGGCTTCGACTGCCCCAGTTGCGCCTGGCCGGATCCGGCCCACCGCAAGACGTTTGAGTTTTGCGAAAACGGGGCCAAGGCTGTCACTTGGGAGGCCACCCCCGTCGTTATCGGCTCCGAGTTCTGGGCCGAACACCCGGTCAGTGAACTGCGTAAACGCAGCGAGTACTGGCTGGGAATGCAGGGCCGCCTGACGGAACCGGTCTACAAACCGGCCGGCGAGGATCACTACCGGCCGATCAGTTGGGATGAGGCGATCAAGCTGCTGGGCAACAAACTCAAAAGCCTGGCCTCGCCGCACGAAGCCGTGTTCTACACCAGCGGCAGGACGTCCAATGAGGCCGCCTTCGCCTACCAGTTGTTCGTGCGGGGTTACGGCACCAACAATCTCCCCGATTGCTCCAACATGTGCCATGAATCCTCGGGCTGGGGCATGGGGCAGACCATCGGCATCGGCAAGGCAACGGTCTCCTTTGAGGATTACGCCAATGCAGACCTGATCATCGTGATGGGCCAGAACCCGGGCACCAACCACCCGCGGATGCTGACCGAGCTGGAGACCTGCAAGGAAAACGGCGGCGAGATCGTCGCGGTGAACCCGCTCCCCGAGGCCGGCCTGCGCCGCTACAAGAACCCGCAGAAGGTCAAGGGCGTCGTCGGGCGCGGCACCGAGATCGCAGACCAGTTCCTGCACATCCGCATTGGCGGCGACATGGCGCTGCTCCAGGCCGTGTCGAAGCGCGTCCTCGACGCCGAGGCCAAGAACCCCGGGACAGTCCTGGACCACGATTTCCTCAACAAGCACTGCGAGGGACTCGAGGAGCTCCGTGAACACCTCGCTCTGCTGGACGAGGCCGCCGTGCTCGAGGCCACCGGGCTCCGCATCGAAGAAATCGATGAACTCGCCGCCCGCTACCTCAAGGCGGACAAAGTCATCATCACCTGGGCGATGGGCATCACGCAGCAGAAAAAGGGCGTCGCCACGATCAAGGAGATCATCAATCTTCTCCTGCTGCGCGGCAACATCGGCAAGCCCGGCGCCGGCGCCTCGCCTATCCGTGGACACAGCAACGTCCAGGGCGATCGCACCATGGGCATCTGGGAGCAGATGCCAGAATCCTTTATGGACGCCATGGCCAAAGAGTTCGACTTCGACCCCCCGCGCGAGCATGGCGTTGACGCCGTCCAGACCATCGAGGGCATGCGCGATGGCCGGCTCAAGGTTTTCTTCGGCATGGGCGGCAACTTCGTGGGCGCCATCTCCGACACGCAGGCCACGGAGGCCGCGATGGAGAATACGGAAATGAGCGTCCAGGTTTCCACCAAGCTCAACCGCTCCCACACCGTCACGGGGGCCGAGGCCCCTCATCCTGCCCACGCTGGGACGTACCGAGATCGACATCCAGGAAAGCGGTGCGCAGTTTGTTTCCGTTGAAGACACCGTCTGCGCGGTGCATGGTTCATGGGGCAGCGTGGAGCCGGTCTCGCACCACCTGCTCTCCGAGACTGTGATCGTTAGCCGCCTCGCCAAGGAGGTCGTCGGAGACAAGGTCAAGGCCGACTGGGATGGGTTCGAGCGGAACTACGACGTGATCAGGGACCACATCTCCCGCGTAGTGGCCGGCTGTGAGAACTACAACGAGCGGATCCGCCAGGAAGGCGGCTTCATCTTGCCCAACGGCCCGCGGGACTCCCGCACGTTCCCGACACCTTCGGGCAAGGCCGTTATCACGGTGAATCACCTGGAGCCGGTGGAACGGCCTGCGGGGACCCTGATTCTGCAGACCATGCGGTCCCATGACCAGTTCAACACCACTATCTACGGCCATAATGACCGGTACCGCGGGATCAAGAAGGGGCGCCACGTGGTGTTCGTCAATCCTGAGGATATTGCCGAGCTTGGGCTGGCCGACGGGCAGTTCGTGGACATCCGCGGCGAATACCAGGACGGGACGGAGCGCGTCATCCGCAAGTTCCGGGTGGTCTCCTACCCCACCGCCCCGGGATGCGCTGCAGCCTATTATCCCGAGGCCAACGTGCTCGTGCCGCTGAACCACACCGCGGAGGGCAGCAACACGCCTATCTCGAAGGCGGTCATTGTCCGGCTGGAGCCCAGCCTGGACCAGACGCCGGACAGCGCCGAGAACTCAGCGGCAGGGGCAACGGCAGCCCATTAGCGGCCCCGACGTTCCTTGAGCTGCAACACGAACGAGGCCGCCGCCTTGCCGGGCGGCGGCCTCGTTCGTGTCCCGCACGCCGTACTGCCGGCGGTGCGCGCCCGCCGGTGTGCTGCCGGGGCGGTAATGCTGCAGAACGGTCTTATTGCGCGGTCTTGGACCAGCCGTGTTCGTCGGGGCCGCCGGACTCACCGTTGGCGGTGAGCTGGAGAACTTTCTCCGCCGCGGTGGCTGCAGCCTCATGAGAGTCTTTGCGTCCGTGGATGGAGACTGTGCCCGCCGCGTATCCCACGATGAAGGCACTGACCGCACCGGCGTGCGGGCCCCACGGACCGTACCGACTGCTCGGCGACCTCGATGATCTTCTCGTGGTCGACCTCCAGATCGAGAATCTGCAGGGCCTGGATCAGCCGGCTGCTCCATTGCCTCAGATCGCTGGCTTCCTCACGGGACAAGGTCATTGCTGCTCCTACTGTTGGGGCTGCCCACGGGCGTTCGCCGGGTTCACCGGATTAGTCTCCCGGTGACACCGGCCATTCTATGAGTCGACGTGGGAAGATCGCCAGCACCATACCCCGCGGGGCGTAAGCTCGTGGGATGGCGAGATACTTCGATGTGCACCCCCAGAATCCCCAGGCACGTTCCATAGGCCAAGTGGTGGAGATCATCCGGTCAGGCGGCCTGATCGCCTATCCCACCGACTCCTGCTACGCCCTCGGCGCGCAACTGGGAAACAAGGAAGCGCTGGACCGGATCCGGACGATCCGCCAGCTCAATGACAAACACCACTTCACTCTGGTCTGCAAGGACTTCGCCCAGCTGGGACAGTTCGTGCAGATCGACAACGATGTTTTCCGCAGCATCAAGGCCGTGACGCCGGGCAGCTTCACGTTCATCCTGCCGGCGACCAAAGAAGTTCCCAAGCGGCTGCTGCACCCGAAGAAGAAAACTGTCGGCGTGCGCATACCCGACAACCCTGTCGTCCAGGCCCTGCTGGCTGAACTCGGCGAACCGTTGCTCTCCAGCACGCTGTTGCTCCCGGACGAGGAGGAGCCCCTGACCCAGGGCTGGGAAATTAAAGAACGCCTGGACCATGTGGTGGATGCCGTAGTGGACTCCGGCGATTGCGGAGCGGAACCGACCACGGTCATCGATTTTTCCGGCGGCGAAGCGGAAGTCGTGCGCCGCGGCATGGGCGACCCATCCCGGTTCGAGTAGCGTCAGACGGCGCCAGCCCGGCATTCTGGGAAGTGCGTCGCCCTGCTACGCGGACGGTGAGTTACCGGAGGTTGCGCCGGTCGATTGTGCCGTGACCGACGGCGTACGGTTCCGGAGCCACCGGCGGATAAGGTCGCTGACCGCCATAAGTCCGGCGAGGGGCGACAAAACCGCAGCGGCGTAGACGAACAGGAGCCAGCTGAGAATGGTCACGGGTGACTGCCCGGTGCTCAAGAGGGAGAGCCCGCCCAGCAGCCCAAGCGTCCAGAAAAGGACCACGCCGAAGAGCACCGCCGCCGCGGGGAAATACTCGTTGGTCACAACGGCTTTCAGCTTGTCCATGGTTTCTCCTCCTGCCTGCCGGCAGGAAAAGTCCGGGCGGGCCACTCCCATTATGGGGCCATCGGAGGGAGGTTGCCGGACGAACCCCGGGCACGTGACGAAACTAACGGGCGGCGCGGCTGGATCCCTGGCGGGACTTGCAGTCAGCCCCGTGCTAGCGCAGCCGGACTGCATGCGGTGCGGCAGGTCAGACGGCGGCCCGGACCCTCTGCAGGAAGGCGTCAAGAACGCGCCCGGCGTGCTCGTGCATGCGCTGGGACTCGGCCGCGGGCTGTTGCCGGCTCTTGGACCCATTCATGCGATCGCCCAGGTACAGCAGCGCTGCGAGCACCTCGGAGAGCTCCGTGTTGCCTTCCGCGCGTTGCCGCAGGAGCCTCAGGTGAGCCGCCTGCAGGGCAGGCCCGGGGGCGCAGCCGAGGTCATGATCAAAGAGCCGGCGGCACCGGTCGTAGGCAGAGAGCCCTTCCACGGGAAGACCGGCCTGTTCATAGGCCGTGACAAGAATCGTCCACGCCCGTTCGTTGAGCGGCTCGGCACGAATGGCCGACTGGGCCAGGTTCACAGCGTCATCAGGCACGCCCAGCGTCGCCGCGGTCTCCGCGGCGACAATTTGCGCTGCGACCTTGTCGGCAGCGTGGCGGATCCGGGCCTCCTCCGCCCAGTCTGAGGCGAGTTCGAAGCCGAGCAGTGGCTCGGCCGAAATTTGCAGCGCTTCGAGCAGCAGCGGGTACGCCGCAGCGGGCTCCGAAACACCGGCGGCCCGCACCAGTTTGTGGAAATTCGAGAGATCCAGATCCACCAGTTGCGGATCCAGAACGTAACCGCTGTTTGCGGTGCGGAGCGGGCCGGTCTTGGTCTGTCCTGGCTGGATCGCCCGGCGGATGCCGCTGATATAGCTCTCTAGGGTTGCGACGGCGCCGTCGCTTGCGCCCGCGCCCCAGAGTTGCTCAATCAGGCTCGTTTTGGAAACCGGCGTACCAAGATTCAAGAGCAGTATTTCCAGGATGTGCCGGGGTTTGCAGCCGCCCATGTCCGCCGCCGTCAAGGCAACCCCGTCCCGGCGAACCTCAAACGTTCCGAAGAGGCGCACTGAAATCGATGGTGTGGGTCCGGTCTGGTTTTGCACGATATTCTCCGTATTCCCCAGGTAAAACGAACTTAATCGCTCGGGGGAGGGACGCAACAACATCGGAACTAGACGGCGCTGCTACACTGTTCCCTCCGACTTTCCAATGTCACCGTGTCACGCCTGAATGGGCGCAACAAGCGATGTCGCTACCCGACTTCGGGCCCCGAAAAAGACGGGTACAGCGGTTAGTAGTCCCGCGTAGCCTGCGTTGGCCGGATTGCAAGTAGTTCGATGGCGCGGCAAGTAGTTTCCCGCGGTAGTCCCAGTAGTTTCCGGAACGATGCTCCGGGGTGGAAACGATCGGACTTCCCCCCGGCATCCGGCGGTGACCGTGGCCCCCGCAGCATGTGCGGCCCAGGCTCCTGCACGGGGGCCGGGGAGGGGGCCGGCTGCAAGAATTCATTCCGACGTCGATCCCCCGCTAGGCTCGGAGCAGACCAGCCAACCCAGCAACAGGAGCTCCCGCGTGCACGCAGCGCCCCGTTCACCCGATCCCTTGCCTCCAATGGGCCTCACCTGGGGCATTAAGCGAAGCTTCGTTGATTACATCAAGGAGCTCCCTGACGGAACTGTGGCCGTCTCCGCCGGTGCCACGATGTCTGAGGCCGGACGGTTCAGCTTCCCGGCCGCCGGCTCGGATTACGACGTCCTTACCGGTACCGGGGTCCTTCGCTTCCGGGGGGACGTCCGCCTTGCAGGCCACCACGGCATGCTCCTTGTCCGGTTACTGGATCCTTGGGTCGAGTTCTCCGGTGGCCGCGGAATTCTTTCCATCAGCACCGGCGCTGGCCAAGACCGTGCCGAGCTGGGGTTCCTGCAGGCGTCAGCCCCCCGAGCACTCGCCGGGTTCCTGGTCTGGGAGCAGGCTGAGGTACTGAACTCCCCCGACGGCGCCGAACTTTTCGACGGCCAATACGCCGCCGGACAGCCGATGGACGTGCTGTCCATCCGCGTCCCGGCGTAACAGGCGTCCCGGCGTATCACCGGAGTCGTCCCCGGGTTTTCGGCGTCGGGAGACGGGCAGGCAGCGCCGGCATCGATACGCTGGAAATCCCAGCCGGCCACCACGGTCCGAAATTCGTCAAGGAGGCGCTCCGTGCCCGAGTCCGCCATCGTGGACCACGAGTCCCGGCAGCACGTGCGCAGCGCCCTGGCGACGGGGGACGGGATCGTCCGCGAGGGAGCGGACTGGACCGACTTCGAGGAGTGGTTTGACCGGCGTTTTCCCGAACTCTGCAAGTTGTTCCACGGCCTTTACGGCGTCCGGGAAGACTGGCTGGCGCAGCTGACCGCCCTGGTGGTGCAGGCCGCACGCTCCTGGTCGGAACGGCCGGCGGAGCTCAAGTCCCTGGACGCCGAGCGTGCAACCAACCCCGACTGGTTCCAGTCCGATGAAATGCTCTGCGGGGAGGCACAACATTCCGGCGGGAACCGCCTGGATAAACTACGTTCGGAGCCACGATGACATTGGCTGGACGTTTGCGGACGATGACGCCGCCGAACTCGGCATGAGCGGGTTCGAGCACCGCCGGTTCCTGAATTCTTTCTACGTCGACCGGTTCCCCCGGCAGCTTCGCCCGCGGCGTGCCTTTCCAGGACAATCCGCGCACTGGAGATTGCCGGATTTCCGGAACCACCGCGTCGCTCTGTGGACTCGAGGACGGGTCAACCGAGGCCGTGGCCCGCATCCTCCTGGCGCACTCGGAAGCCTTCAGCACCGGCGGCATTCCGCTGCTGTACCTCGGCGACGAGGTGGGCCAGCTCAACGACTACGGGTATGCCCTCGAAGACGGACACGGCGCGGACAGACGTTGGGTGAACCGGCCCCACTACCCGGAGCAGCAGTATGCGGAGCGCCACGACCCTGAGACGCCGTCCGGTGCTGTCTTCGCCGGGCTGCAGCGCATGATCACCGCGCAATCGGCGACGCCGGAACTGGCCGGCACCCGGCTAATCGACTCTGCCACGAACAACCGCGCCGTCCTGGGCTACCAGCGGCCCGGCGACGGCACCACCATCCTGGCCCTGGCCAACTTCAGCGACGCAACCCAGTCGGTCTCCGCGGAGACCCTCTCCGGGTTCGCGGCCGAGGCGGTCGACATCCTGACCGCGGAGAACCTGCGCCTTGACCAGGGCATCGTGCTCAGGCCGCACGGGTCTGTATGGCTCCGTTCCCCGGCCCAGCCCTGATCCCGACCACCGCGGGGCTCAAAACTGCCCGATGATGCGTGTGAATAGTGGTGCGGCAGAACGCCGCCAAAGGAAAATTCAAGGTACCGGCCGCACGCTGGTTGAGGAGAGCGTGCGGCCGGAGTCTTTGAAACGCCAGCCCCGGCACCGGCATACGGTGTGCCCAAACCGCCGGTGTGTCCGAACCGCCGGTGTGTCCGAATTGCAAATAATCAGACAGGCAGGCTTCCGGGTCTTGCCATCACTATGACCCTGTCTCCTGAGAAGGGACTGAGAATGGACGGCAGGCCGGCCCCGGACCGGCGGTTCCGGCAGGCTCCCCCGGCCTCGGCGTGCCAAATGCAGAACCCGCCGCAGAACCCGGATATCTGACAATGGAGAAGATCCTGCCCGCCAATGGTTGTCCGTACCTCCGCGGTGCAGCATTCTTGGAACATGGAAGAGGTCATATCCGCCATCACGGGCCGAGCCACCGGCAAAACGCGGTGGGGTGTTCGAAAGAGCTCCACCGCCGTCGCCGTCGGTGTTGTCGCCGTGGCGCTCCTTCTGGGCGGTGTGCTCCTCCTGGTGCTGCTGCAGTCGTCGTTGATCGCTTCGACCAATACGACTGCCCGCCAGAAGGCACAAAGTGTCATTGTGGAGCTTGAGGATGTGGATGTTTCCGATGCCCACGAGTACATGCTGGCAACGGCACGCGCCGGCCAGTACGTACAGTTGCTGGACCCTGCCGGTTATGTTGTTGCCAGCTCCGACCCGATAGCCGCCTATTCGCCGCTGTCCGCTCAGCGCCCGGGACCTGGCCGGACGCTGAGCCAGGATGTGTCCAGTCTGCCGACCCTCGGCGACCAGGATGATTTTCACCTCGTCGCCAGCGGCTCGCCGGGCGGCTATACGGTGATTGTGGCCCAATCCACCCAGCTCCGGGCGGACACCATCGCCACCGTCGCCTGGTTTATGCTTGGCGCCACACCGCTGTTGCTGGGCATAGTGGCGGGTTCGGTCTGGCTGCTCGTGGGGCGCTCCCTGCGCCAGGTCGAAACCATCCGCGGCCAGGTGGCAAGGATCGACGCCGAACGTCTGGACGAGCGGGTGGATGTTCCGTCCACGCACGACGAAATCCGAGCCCTGGCGCTGACAATGAACACCATGCTGGAGCGGCTGCAGGCATCAGATCACGAACAACGCCGGTTCGTTTCAGATGCCAGCCACGAGCTTCGCAGCCCGCTGGCCACCCTGAGCGCGGGGCTGGAGATCGCCGCGGCGGACCCGTCCGGCGCGATGTGGCTCGAGATGAAGGATGTCCTGTCCCAGGAGACGGCCAGGATGCGGTACCTCGTGGAAAGCCTGCTGACGCTGGCGAAGGCGAATGACCACGGACTTACCCTGGACGAGACGGACGTGGACCTTGACGACATCGTGGACCTGGAGGTCCGCCGGCTGCGCTCCACGAGCCGGAAGGAAATCCGGGCGGAACTGATTCCGGCCCGGGTCCGGGGCGACGCCAACCGTCTCGCCCAGGTACTGCGCAACGTGTTCGATAACGCCGAGCGGCACGCGCTTTCCCGAATCACGATCCGGCTGAGCACCTACGGGGATGCTGCCATCGTGACAGTGGACAACGACGGGGCGCCCGTGCCGGAGCCGGACCGCGACCGAATTTTTGAACGCTTCGTTCGGCTGGACTCGAGCCGTTCCCGCGAAAGCGGCGGCAGCGGCCTCGGCCTCGCCATCGCCGCAGGGATCATGACCGCCCACCGCGGCTCCATCCGCACGAGCGAGGGGCCCTCCGGCCAATGCCGTTTTGAAATGGTCCTACCGGCGCCCGGACTGGTTACGGCGCCGGCCCCCGCGGCCCGCGGTTCGCGCCGGCACCGGCCGCCTGCCTCTAGTCGGCGCTGAGCATGTAGCCCATGCCACGGACCGTCGTCAGGCTGTGCACACCGAAGGGCAGATCCAGTTTGCGCCGCAGATATCCGATATAGACCTCCACCACGTTGTCCCCTCCCTCGAAGGCCGGATCCCACACGTTGTACAGTATCTCCGCCTTGGAGACGATCTGATCGTGCCGGCGCATCAGATACTCCAGAAGCCCGAATTCCCGGGCTGTGAGGCTGACCGTGGTTTCTCCGCGGCGGACGCTGCGCTTTGCCGGGTCCATGGTCAGGCTGCCCAGGGTCAGCAGGACCGGGCGTACGGGCGCCCCCCGCCGGATGAGCGCCCGAATCCGTGCAACGAGGACCAGGAAGCTGAACGGCTTGGTCAGGTAGTCGTCGGCACCCAGATCGAACGCATCCGTCTGGTCGTATTCGCCGTCCTTGGCGGTCAACATCATCACCGGCGTCCAGATCTCGTGTTGCCGCAGTTCCTTCAGGACGTCGTAGCCGTTCTTAAGCGGCAGCATCAAATCCAGCAGGATCGCGTCGTAGGTGTTGTCGATCGCGGCGCCCAGGCCGGACAGCCCGTCATGGGCCAGATCCACGACGAACCCCTCATTTTTCAGCCCCCGGCGCACCGTCTCGGCCAGGGCCTTCTCATCCTCCACCATCAGAATCCGCATTCGTGGACTCCTCTCCTGTGGACAGTATGCCCGCTGGCCCCCGCTTTTGGGCCCCCTCTTGCGTCCGGGGACCGCCGGACGGCTCCGCCAAGGCCGGTCCGGGAACTCTATGACGGCCCGGCATCACATCCCCCGTGCATTGTTATCCGAGGTCAGAGACTCCCGCCCCCGGATGTTGTGAGGGTCACTCCCCGAATGGCGCCGGTCCCCGGCAAACGCACAGTACGATGCTGTACCGTTCAATCCCGGCAAGCCGGAGTAACACCGAATACAACAGCAATGGAAAGAGCAGCGCACAGTGGCAACAGATTATGACGAAGTACGGTCCGACGTCGCGGAATCCCGCAACGCTTCCCTGGAGGCCCTCCGCTCCGCGAACGCGCCAGATGCCCGAAGTGTGGTGCGCGAACTAGACGAGGCGGATACCTCCGAAGGAGTGGAACTGCCAGGTGCGGATCTGTCGGGTGAGGAACTGACAGTTACCGTCGTCCCGCAGAAGGACGACGAGTTCACCTGCTACTCATGCTTCCTGGTCCGGCACCGGTCCCAATTGGCCCGCGAAAAGGCCGGACATGCCTACTGCGCGGACTGCCTCAGCTGACAACCCGGCTCGACGAGGCCCGGATACCTGCGGGACGGATGGCGGCGTGCGCGGGGCCTCCGCCACGCAAGCCGCCTGCGGCTGCTTCACAAAGGCGCCAACAACGTACCGTACCCGCCGGTATATAAATGTTCCGATAAGCTCCTGATCGACGATTCGGTGCCTGCCGGCAGGGCGCCGGCGCTGGCCACGGACCCCGGGCCCGGCCCCGCCAGCAACGGAGGAAGCCTGATATGACCCACGACGTCGATGCGGACGCCCACGAACGGCAAGGCTACCGGCCCGGACTCCGCAGCCGGAACCCGGCGTCCGTGGGCATCCGGTCCGCGGCGGCGGATACCGGCCGAACGTGGAGCCTGAAACGGGAATGGTCCAAGGCTCTCGTGCTGATGCTCGTGACGCTGCTGGTAGGAGTATCCGCCACACTGTTCGGTGTCCGTGGCGTTTCGGATCAAGTGCTGGGAACCGGCGACCGCCTCCGGCTCGTCTCTGAGACGGTCACGGGACTGCGCTCGGCCCTTGAAGCGCACGAACTGGCCGGCATCCGGCTGTTGGCTGGCTCCGGTTCCGAGTCCGAAGATTTCCTGAAACAGCAAAGAGAGATATCCCGCCTGCTTGACGACGCGACGGCGAAACTTCCGACGGAACGGATGCGGGCAGCCGCTGCGCAGACGAAGGACACGTGGCAGGCCGGCCTGAGAGCGCATTCCCTCTGGGGCGGCCAGGTCGCAGTCCTTCAGCCGGGAACCCCGGAGACGATCTCGGCCTACGCCGCCGGGAGTGCCAGCGCCCGCGCAACGCTGGCCCAAATCGAGCGGATCTCGTTCGAGGAGATGGACACTGGGCTCGCCGGCGCCACGGAGCTTCATCTGCTGGTTTTCGCGGGGCGCTGCGCACTCCTGATCATTCTCGCCGTCGCTGTCCTGTACCTCCGCCGCCGTCTGACCACCTTCCTGATCAGGCCAGTCGAGGACCTGCGCCGTGGCGTCCAGAAACTCCAAAAGGGCGACTACAGCCACCGCGTCGACGTCGTCCGGCGTGACGAGCTGGGAGAGCTTGCGGAGGCCTTTAACACCATGGCCGAAGCCGTGCAGGTCAGCCATCGGGCCCTCAGCCACCGGGCCAACCACGACCCCCTCACCGGGCTGGGCAACCGGACCATGCTGACCGAGCGCCTGGCCGACGTATTTCGCGGCCAACCCGGCAGTGAGGCCGGACACGGAGGCCTGCTGATCATTGACGTCGACAACTTCAAGGCAGTCAACGACTCGCTCGGCCACGAAGGTGGCGACGCGCTGCTGATCGAATTCGCCCACCGGCTGAGGACCTGTTTGCGTGCCGGAGACCTCGTCGCCCGGCTGGGAGGCGACGAGTTCGCCGTCGTGGTCATGGACGACGGCGATGGGGCCCGCACCACCGGCGTCGCAGCCCGGATTCACGAAGCGCTGCACACACCATTCACCATCGGCGACGTCCGGCTCAAGGTTTCCGCCAGCATGGGTGCCGCCGAGCGAAACCCGGCCACCGGAAGCCCGGCCGAGCTGCTGCGGCAGGCAGACTTTGCCATGTACATGGCAAAGCGTGGCGGCAAGGGCCGCTATCAGCTCTTCGACGCGCGGAGCGACGACACCATGTCGTATCGGGCTGCCCTGCGGACCGATCTTCCTGCCGCGCTTGCCGCCGGGCAGCTCGGTCTCGACTACCAGCCGGTGATCGATCTAGGTTCCGGCGCCATCGTCGGGGTGGAAGCCGTGGTGCGCTGGGACCATCCGACGCAGGGACGCTTGAGCCCGGCTGACTTCATGCCGCTCGCGGAGGAAACCGGCGACATCGACGAAATCGGCGTTTGGGTGCTGGAAACCGCCGTCCGCCAGGTGGCCGGCTGGCGACGGTCCATGAGCCACTGCGAGGATCTGTGGGTGTCGGTCAACGTTTCAGCCCTGCAGCTGTCCAGCGCGAAGTGTCTGGCACGCCTCGAGGGTATCCTCGCTGATCCCACGATCTGCCCGCAGCGGGTGGTGCTCGAAGTCACCGAAACAGCTCTCGCGACGAACATCGACAGCGGGATCATTGCCATTAATCGGCTCAAGAGCTACGGCGCCCGCCTTGCCATCGACGATTTCGGGACCGGCTATTCATCGCTCAGTACCTTGGCTGCATTGCCGGCCGACATCCTCAAAGTTGACCGCTCATTCCTGGCAGGGCATTCCAGAGACGCAGCATCAGCGGCCATGCTCGAAGGCATCCTTGGCCTCGCCGGCAAGCTTCAGCTCGAGGTGATTGTCGAGGGTGTCGAAAACATGGAGCAACTGGATGTGCTCCGCGGGCTCGGGTGCGGATTGGGCCAGGGATATTTTCTGGCCGGCCCGGGCCCATCCACTGTGATCGAAGCCCTCCTCGCCGCCGGGACCGGGAACCGCGCACCGGACCTCAGGTAACACGGCGCCCTGCCGGGCCCGCGACGGCGTCATTCCTGGGCGACTGCGGCTGGCCTGCGACGATGAGGACGCTGCGCTCATCCTTGCCGGATCTGGGCGGGCCGGGCGGCGAGGCGGCTGGCCGGCCCCTGGATCACTGAGCCGTCGGGGGCAAAACGGGAACCGTGGCAGGGGCAGTCCCACATTACGTCGGCGGAGTCGGTCAGGATGAGTGCCGCCGCGGTGCCAGCCATCCACCGGCGCACCTGCGGTCCGCGGTGCGGACTATTCCGAAGTGATAATGGACGGAAGCTGGCTCGAAGCAGCGGTGGTTTATGGGGCCGGCGGACTCAGCATCCACGGCATCCACGGCATCCACGGCAAGGGATGATGGAAGCATGACAGCCAAAGATTCTCCGGTCACCATTGGGGTCGGCGACGTCTCCGTGTCCGCGGCCTACGCTCGACCGGACAACCCGTCAGCGACCCTTGTGGTTGCCCACGGGGCGGGGGCCGGCATGGACCATCCGTTCCTGCGGGGCTTTACCGGAGCGTTGAACGACGCCGGTATCGCGACGCTGCGCTTCAACTTCCCCTACCGTGAAGCGGGCCGAAAGTTCCCGGACCGGCCGCCTCTGGCCATCGCGGCATGGCGGGCGGCAATGGCCACGGCCGCGTCGCTGGGAAACGACGGGCCGCTGTGGGCAGCCGGCAAATCATTTGGTGGCCGGATGGCCTCCATGGCGGTCGCCGAAGGCATGCCTGCCGCAGGCCTCATCTACCTAGGCTATCCGCTGCATCCGCCGGGCAAACCGGAGAAGCTCCGGGACGAACACCTGTATGGGCTGACGCTGCCCATGCTCTTCCTGCAGGGCACCCGGGATACCTTCGCCACCCCGGAGCTGCTCGAAGCCGTGACTGCGCGCATCGGCCCCTCCGCAGCGGTCCAATGGCTCGAGGACGGCGACCACTCCTTCGCGGTCCGCGGACGCAAGCTCGACGCAGCGGCGGTGGGGTCCTCGCTGGCGGCGCCGGTTGCCGGCTTCCTGCGGGCCCACCCCTGACCATGGCTCATCTCCGGGCATCCGGGGCAGCGGCGGTGCGGGGCAGCGGCGGTGCGGGGCAGCCCGGGCTCTGCCCGAAGGCCGTGGAGGCGTTGACCCATCCGCAGCCCGGCCTCCGTCGAAGTACTCACTACAAGGAGGGCCCGGACACTCGCGGCCCCGGATCGTCAGGAGAAAAAGTGAAGTCGTTTGCATGCGGTGACGTTGTCCCCGGCTGCCAGGCCAAATGGGTCTGCAGCACGGAGGATGAGATTCTGGCCACGGTCGCGGCACATGCCGACACAGCTCACGGGCTCGTGGAGGTGCCTGCCGAACTGGTCCTCTCGGTCCGGCAGGCAATCGTCGCCGTAGGCTGAACAGTCGCGGAACCGCCTAGGGATCGAGGGCCCGGGGCGGGAACTCGCGGTGGAGACGCTGTCTGGCACTGTGTTCCACCAGGGTTGGAATGTAGAGCCGGATACGCCCGGTCTCCAACAAGTCGTACTCCTGCCCGACGACTCCTGCGATGTGGGTCCTTGGGGCATCGGGAAACCGGGCCGCCAGCCGCTCGACGATGGCACCTATCGTGGGGTCCTTCTGGGCGTCGCTCACGAGACAATTTTGGGGCGCGTTCCGGACGCCGTCAACCATTCACGACAGCCGCCACCGCTGATAGTTAATGTTCCAATCTGTCGCTAAATGTTCTTTTTCGTGTAAGAATGTTGCCATGACGCGAATCACAACGACCCGCCTGGCTGATGGGCGAGAGCTCATCTACTTCGACGACGCCGGGTCAACGGACCGCCATCCCGATTCGCTCGTGGACCGGCGGGAACTCCCGGGGCGCGCCGAGCCCGGAGAGGTCCGCTATGACGCCCTCAGCGGAGAGTGGGTCGCAGTCGCCGCCCACCGGCAGACACGCACGCACCTGCCACCGGCGGACCAATGCCCGATCTGCCCGACTACTAACGCCAATCCGTCCGAAATCCCGGCGCCGGACTACGACGTCGTGGTCTTTGAGAACCGCTTCCCCTCGCTGGGACCGGTCAACGGCCTCATCCCCCAGCAGCCCGGCTGGGGAACTACCGCCCCGGCATCCGGCCGCTGCGAAGTGGTTGCCTTCACCCCCGGCCACACCGGGTCCTTCTCCGCACTCGGATGGCCCCGCGCCCGGACGGTCATTGATGCGTGGGCACACCGGACGGAAGCACTCAGCAGCCTGCCCGGCATCCAGCAGGTTTTCCCATTCGAGAACCGGGGCCCCCGAAATCGGCGTCACCCTGCACCACCCGCACGGCCAGATCTATGCCTACCCGTACATTCCGCCGCGTTCGGCAGCCATCGCCTCCGCCGCCGGGGTGCACTGGGACGCCAGTGGAGGCACACAATCGCTCTCCTCCGCGCTGCTTGCCGCGGAGCGGAACGACGGCCGGCGCATGGTGCTCGAAGGCGAGCACTTCAGCGCCTATGTGCCGTTCGCCGCCCGCTGGCCGTTGGAAGTTCATCTCGTTCCGCACCGGCAGGTCCCCGACTTCGCTGCCCTGACGGGAGCCGAACGCGACGAGCTGGCGCATGTGTACCCCGAACTCCTGACGCGCCTGGATGCTCTGTACCCGACGGAGACCCCGTACATTGCCGCTTGGCACCAGGCTCCCGTGGGGCCGGCGCTGCGCCGGGCCGGACATCTTCACCTGCAACTGACATCACCCCGCCGCGCCGCGGACAAGCTCAAGTTCCTGGCCGGCTCCGAAGCCGCCGTGGGCGCCTTCATCAACGACACCACCCCAGAATCCGTCGCGGAACGGCTGCGAGCAGTAGCAGCAGTCGGGACCGCAGCCAGCTCTCCGGAAGGCGCCCCAGCTTGAACACCACCATGACCGGCGCGCAGCCGTCACGTCTCATCGAACGCTTCGAAGCCGCCTTCGGGGCCAGCCCGGACGGCATCTGGCAGGCCCCGGGCCGGGTCAACCTGATTGGCGAGCACACGGACTACAACGAAGGTTTCGTGCTGCCGTTCGCCATTGATAAGACCGCCAAGACCGTTGTCCGACGCCGTAATGACACCATGGTCCGGCTGCTTTCCACCTTCGGTAACCAGGGCGTCATTGAGGCCGATACCCGCACCCTGGCTCCCGGGGCCGCCTCAGACTGGACCAAATACCCGCTGGGCGTGGTCTGGGCCCTGCAGCAGCAGGGAATCGACGTACCGGGATTCGATCTCCTGCTCGACTCGGACGTGCCGCTCGGCGCCGGGCTCTCCTCCTCCCATGCCATTGAATGCGCCGTCATCACGGCGCTCAATGACCTCACGGAAGCCGGACTCACGGCCGAAGAAATGGTCCTGCTCACCCAGCGTGCGGAAAACGATTACGTCGGCGCGCCGACCGGCATCATGGATCAGTCCGCCTCGCTGCGCGGTTCCCAAGGCCATGCGGTCTTCCTTGACTGCCGGGACCAGTCCGTGCGCCTTGTCCCGTTCCAGGCTCGGGAGGCCGGGCTCGTCCTGCTGGTCATTGACACCAAGGTCGAACATTCGCACGCCGACGGCGGCTATGCCTCCCGCCGTGCCGCGTGCGAGCGGGGCGCCGAAATCATGGGCGCGTCGTCTTTGCGCGACGTCGGGACCGCGGACCTCGATCGTGCCGCGGAACTGCTGGACGCCACGACCTTCCGCCGGGTCCGCCACGTGGTCACCGAAAACGAGCGCGTTCTGCAGACCGTGGAGACCCTCAACGCCGGCGGTCCGGCACACATCGGCGCACTGCTGGACGCGAGCCATGTCTCCATGCGCGACGATTTTGAGATCTCCTGCCCGGAACTCGACCTCGCCGTGGACACCGCCCGGGCCAGCGGAGCGATCGGTGCCCGGATGACCGGCGGCGGTTTTGGCGGTTCGGCGATTGCACTGACTCCGGTCGGGGACGAGCAGCAGGTCCGCGACGCCGTCACCCGGGCTTTTGCCGACGCCGGCTTCGTCGCTCCCGGGATCTTCACCGTCACCCCGGCTGCCGGCGCCGTGCGCCTCAGCTAGGCGACGCCCGGCTTCTGCACCCACCGACGTACTTTTGAGGAATCGCACTATGAGAATTTTGGTTACCGGCGGCACCGGCTACATCGGTACGCACACCGTTCTGGCCCTGCAGGAGTCCGGCCATAATGTGGTGGTCATCGACAATCTGGTGAACTCCAGCGAGGAGTCCCTGCGCCGGGTTGCCGAACTCAGCGGCACTGCGGTGACATTCCACCGCGTGGATCTGCTGGACGAGGCCGCCTTAGATGCCGTCTTCGTGGAACTGTCCATCGACGCCGTCGTCCATTTCGCCGGACTCAAGGCCGTCGGCGAATCCGTCCGGGAACCGTTGCGGTACTACCACAACAACGTCGTCGGGACCCTGAACCTGCTCCGGGTCATGGACCGGCACGGCGTCCGCTCGCTCGTCTTCAGTTCCTCGGCCACCGTCTACGGAGAACACAACCCGGTCCCCTACGTTGAGAAAATGGAGATCGGCGCCAACAACCCCTATGGCCGGACCAAGGAACATGTCGAGGACATCCTGTCCGATCTGGGCGCAGCCGACCCCCGCTGGCACATCGCGCTGCTGCGGTACTTCAACCCGGTAGGTGCCCACCCGTCGGGCCGGATCGGCGAAGACCCGCAGGGCATCCCAAACAACCTGGTCCCCTTCATCGCCCAGGTCGCGGTGGGCCGGCGTGAGAAGCTGATGATTTTTGGCGGCGACTACGACACTCCGGACGGCACGTGCCTGCGCGACTTTATCCACGTTGTTGACCTCGCCGCTGGGCACGTCGCCGCCCTGGACCACATTGCGCCGCGGGCGGGCGTCTTCCGCTGGAACCTCGGCTCCGGGCACGGAACGTCGGTGCTGGAAATGCTGCGCTCCTTCGAGAAAGCCACCGGCCGGCCACTCCCCCGTGAAATCACGGCGCGCCGCACCGGCGACCTTCCCGCGTTCTGGGCCGATGCTTCTTCGGCCCTGGCTGACCTCAGCTGGTCCACCACAAAGACCGTGGATGAGATGTGCGAGGATCACTGGCGCTGGCAGAAGAACAACCCGCTGGGGTACGCCGGCTGGCAGGAACCGGCCGGCTTCGTCCGCAGTGGCGGTGTTGCGGAAGGCGTGCGCGGCGGGTTCGCTCCTCAGCGCAACCCGGACGCGGGCATGATCCTGCGTTTCCCTTTGGGGGACTCATGAATTGATTTGGGGCCGGGTGTTGCGCTCGGGCCGCCGACCGTTCAGACTGGCTACAGATCCGCAGGAAGAATACTTCCGCCGATCCAACCCTCTGGATACTCCGGCCGGCCATCGCCCCATCAGAGAATGTCGGGCAAATCCCGCTCGAATCACCGCTTTCAACCTCACGGGTCCTGCCCGTCCTGGAAGCCTGTGCCCACCGAGAACCGGCTTCTCCCACTGAGAAAAGAGACCACGATGATCAAGCACCACTCTGATGTTGTCCTGGAAATCACCGCCAACGACCCGGACACCATCGAAACCGATCTGAACACCGCCGTCGACATCGCCCGCCGACACGCCATGAAGGAATGCGGCCACGGCATCCTCGTCACCCAACACAACTTCACGACATACACCGTCACCGTCAGCCGCGATGTCCCCTACGGGCAGACCCGCGAGCACCGGGACTGAAGGGAACCCCAACGCGTTGGCTACGGCCCGCTGTGAACAGATTACTGATACACGCCCTCGTCGCCATTCCCGGCCTTGCGGTCGTGAACTGGAGGCGGCCCCGGGTCCCGGATCATTACGACTCTCCGCTCCACAGGGTCTTGGGCGCCGCCAGTGTCCTCCCACGGCCAGATGGCCTCAGCCCTTCAGGAGACCCTTGACCGGCTTTGCCTATGAGGCTGCCCGCTGCCACTGGCGGCGCCCTACGGTTCAGCCGCTGAACGCCACGTCCTTGGTTTCCGTGACGCCGGCGGTCCGGCCGGGCGCGGTCTGGTAGCGCCAATAGAGGTTGGTGTGCGCGATGACCTGGTCCGGCGGCGGAGCCCCCCACGCGCTCTGGTCCTCCGTAGTGTGTGCATCACTGACCAGGGTCACGTCGTAGCCGCGGGCAAAGGCGCCGTGGATCGTGGACCGGATGCAGGCATCCGTCTGCGCTCCCGTCACAACAAGACGCCCGACGCCGGCCGCGGCCAGCACGTCCTCCAACGCGGTGCCTTCGAACGAGTCGCCGAAGCTCTTGTGGACCAGGGCTTCCTGCTCTTGCCTCCTCAGCTCGGGGACGTACTCCCAGGCATCACTCCCCCGCGCGAGCTCTTCATCGGAGTGCTGGACCCAGACGATCGGCACCCCCTCTTGACGGGCCCGGGCAACGAGGGTGCCGATGTTGGCGACCACCGCGCCGCGTTGGTGGGCTCGTTCCACGACGCCTGTCTGGACGTCGACCACCACCAGGGCAGTATTGGGCCGGCCTGACAAGGTTGTCATGACGAACTCCTGTCTGTTGGGCGGGCTCCTGAATCGTCCACCATGCTAGGCGGATCCGGGTCGGACCGCTACGCTTCCACCCACCTACCCGCCACTGGAACGTCGTCGGGGATCGGTCTCGCTGCAGCCCGACTAGGCTTGGAGCATGCCTTCGCCCACTGACCCGGCCCTGTCCACGACCGGAAAACCGGCAGCGCGGAACACCGCGTTTGCCGGAGTCTCTGACGCCCTCATGATCCTGCTGTTCGCCGGCATCGGCAGGGACGCGCATGCGCGCGGCGACATCATCACCGGTATCTTCGCGACAGCGTGGCCGTTCCTGGCAGGGGCCGCCGTGTCCTGGCTCGCCGTTCGGGTGTGGCGCAACTCCTTCTCCCTCTGGCCGGCCGGCGTCGCCGTGTGGCTTGGCACGGTGGCCATCGGAATGCTCCTGCGCGCCGCAGCGGGGCAGACGGTTGTCCTGCCGTTCGTGATCGTTGCGCTGCTCAGCCTCGGATTCCTCCTGCTCGGATGGCGGCTTGCAGCGGCCGGCCGTACCCGGTTCCGGGCACGGCGTCGGCGGGTCTGATGTACTAGGCTGGCAGCAACGGCGCAACAGATCCGGAAAGGTTCACACGTGGTTACCGCTTTCGTCCTGATCAAGACAGACGCTTCCCGGATTCCGGAGACGGCGGAGGAAATCTCCGAAATTCCGGGCATCAGCGAGGTGTACTCCGTCACTGGAGAATGGGACCTCATCGCGATTGCACGGGTTGCCAAGCACGAGGACCTGGCCGACGCCATCGCGGACAAACTCTCGAAAGTCCGCGGGGTTGTGCACACCACCACGCAAATCGCTTTCCGGGCTTATTCGCAGCACGACCTCGACGCGGCCTTCGCGCTCGGCTTCGACCAGTAGCGCACACGTCATCAGCCGCGGCTGTCCGTGTCGCGCCCCGCCGCTAATCCGGCGGGATCTGCTCGAACTTTGCGCCGGAATCCGCTCCTAGTCGCGGGACAGCGAAACCCATCTGTCCAGCACTTCTGCCGCCGCACCGGAGGACACAGACTCTTCCGCCCGCTTGAAGGCCGCTGCCATCCGCTCCTCGAAGGGACCCACAGCGTCGAGATCAAAGGCCACCAGTCCCGCCGCCGCATTCAACAGCGCGGCGTCGGCCGCCGGCCCCGGAGCGCCGGCCAGGACAGCACGGACGACGGCGGCATTCGCTGCGGCGTCGCCGCCCCGCAGGTCCTCGAGGGTCGCTTTGCGGATGCCGAGCATCCGTGGGTCGAACATCGACTCAGTGACATGGCCGTTCCGGATTTCCCAGACTTTGGACGGACCGGTTGTTGTGAGTTCGTCGAGGCCGTCATGGCCGCGGAAGACGAGGCCGCGGCCCCCGCGCCGGGCCAGCACGCCCGCCACCAGCGGAGCCATCCTCTCGTTGGCAACCCCCACCGCGGACGCCTGGACGTGCGCAGGATTGGTCATCGGACCGAGAAAGTTGAATGCTGTCGGCACGCCCAGCTCACGACGGGCGACGGCGGCGTGACGCATCGAAGGGTGGAACGCCTGCGCGAAGCAGAACGTAATTCCGGCCTCCTCCGCGTTGAGAGCCACGCGGGGGATGGGCAGGTCCAACCGAACACCGAGGACTTCAAGGACGTCGGCAGAACCAGAAGCCGAAGAAGAGGCCCGGTTTCCGTGCTTGACGACCCTGGCGCCTGCACCGGCGGCGATCAGTGCGGCCATGGTCGAGATATTGACCGTGTTCTGCTGGTCACCGCCCGTGCCGACGATGTCAAGCTTTTCACCGGCAACGTCGATTGGGTTGGCGTGAGCGAGCATCGCGTCAACCAGACCCACCAGTTCATCCACGGTCTCCCCCTTGGACCGCAGTGCCACAAGGAAGCCACCCACCTGCACCGGGCTGGCCTCGCCGGACATGATGGAGTTCATGGCCCACTCTGTATCGCCCGCGGAAAGGTCCGTGCCGTTGATAAGGGCGTTGATGAGCCGGGGCCAGGTGTTGCCTGCCGTCTGTGCAGATGCCGGAGAAGTCACCTCCCGATGCTATCGAGCGGCCCCCTGCAATGACCAATGTGAACGAGTCAAAGAACTTTGCCGCGCGAATTCGCGTCTTTGTAGAAAAAGTCCCCGCGAAACGCGGTTCGTGTTGGGCAGGACGGACTTTTACAGACATAATGTCTATGTGACATCTGCGACCCATGCCCCCAGTACCCCGGCGCACCCGACGCTGAACCGCCCAAACATGGTTTCTGTAGGAACCGTAGTGTGGCTGTCCAGTGAGTTGATGTTCTTCGCCGGTCTCTTCGCCATGTACTTCACACTCCGTTCGACCTCCGGACAGATGTGGGCCGAAGAGACAGCCAAGCTCAACTTCCCGTTCGCGCTCGTAAACACCATCATCCTCGTGGCCAGTTCCTTTACTTGCCAAATGGGCGTCTTCGCCGCTGAGCGGCTTCAGCCGCGACGGAGCGGAGGCCGACTCAGCTTCACCCGCTGGGGCATGAACGGATGGTTCATCCTGACGTTCATCATGGGGGCGATCTTCGTCGCCGGCCAGACCACCGAGTACGCCATGCTCGTTTCCGAGCACGTTTCGCTCTCGAGCAACGCCTACGGCTCCGCTTTCTACATGACCACCGGCTTCCACGGCCTGCACGTCATCGGCGGACTGATCGCCTTCCTGCTGATCATCGGACGCTCCTTCGCTGCGAAGAAATTCGGCCACTTCGAGGCAACGTCGGCGATTGTCACCTCGTACTACTGGCACTTCGTGGACGTTGTGTGGATCGGCCTCTTCCTGGTCATCTACGTCCTCAAATAACCAGGACTAGACACTCTTTCTACAAGAGGTAGAATTTCAAGAATCGGCTCCCGGAGCCCACGCAGGATCGAATAAAGGAACCACCACGTGAAGGCACTCTCGCAAAAGCGACGTCACCCACTGGCAGCCATTGCATTGCTGTTGCTGGGCCTCTTGGTCACTGGTGGGCTGTACGCCGTCACCACCACCGTCAATCAGGCCAAGGCCGACACCACAAGCTTCAGTGCAAGCGACGTAGAGGAGGGCGGCAAGTTGTTTGCCGCCAACTGCGCCACCTGCCACGGCATGGGTGCAAGCGGATCAACGGCCGGGCCTTCGCTGGTCGGCGTTGGTGCAGCCGCCGTTGACTTCCAGGTCGGTACCGGTCGTATGCCCATGCAGATGAACGGCCCGCAGGCCATGCAGAAGCCTGCCCAGTTCAACGAAGAACAGACCCGGCAGCTCGCAGCCTACGTTGCCACCCTCGGCCCCGGCCCGTCCATCCCGGAAGCGGGCCTCCTTGACGAACAAGGTGATTCGGCCAAGGGCGGCGAACTTTTCCGCACCAACTGCGCCATGTGCCACAACGCTGCCGCCGCGGGAGGCGCACTGACCCGGGGCAAGTTTGCACCGGGCCTGGCCGGCGTATCAGGAACGCACATCTACGAGGCCATGGTGACAGGGCCGCAGAACATGCCCGTCTTCAGCGATGCGAACATCACCCCCGAGGGCAAACGCGACATCATCACGTTCCTGAAGCAGATTGAAGCCAACGGTTCTCCCGGCGGAGCCGATCTTGGTGCCTTGGGTCCGGTCTCCGAAGGTCTCTTCGTATGGATTGCCGGTCTGGGCGTCATTATCGCGTTCACGATCTGGCTGACGTCCCGGACGTCCTAAGCGGACCCTGCACCTGTCATAATTTTCTGCTGACCGCTCAGCAGTTTGAATTGAAAACTAACTCGGCACACGTCGAGACGAGAGAAGGATGAGGCGAATCATGGGCAACCATAGTGACGGCAGTCCGAGCCACTCGGGCACCGTAGCTAGGGCTGGTCAGAATGAGGTGGAGAAGTTCCAGGATCCTGGAATTCCCCCGCATCGTTTGCGCCTGGCTGACACGGACCCGAAGGCCGCCAAGCGAGCAGAACGGCAGGTGGCCCTCCTCTTCGGGAGCTCTGTTGTTGGCACCCTGTTATTCCTGGTGGCGTACTTCGCCATCGACCTGGGCGCGGACGGCACAATCGCCGATATCCGCCTGCAGAATATGCTGCTGGGCCTTGGCACTGCATTTGCGATGCTCGGCATCGGTACCGGAATCGTGCACTGGGCCAAAGCCCTGATGCCGGACCACGAAGTTTCAGAAGAACGCCATGCCATCCGCACCGAGGAGGACCGGCTGGCTGCGGTCCGTATCGTCGACGACATCGTGGAAGAGACCGGCATCAAACGCCGGCCACTCATCCGCAACACTCTGCTGGGCGCCGTCGCACTCGCTCCCCTGCCGGCACTGGCCATCTTCGGTGACCTCGGCCCCCGTCCTGACGACAAGCTCGCGCACACCATGTGGGCACCGGAGAACGGCAAGCTCAAGCGGCTGACCCGCGACCCCGATGGCACCCCCATCAAGGCAGCGGACGTTACGATCGGCTCTGCATTCCACGTCATCCCCGAGGGGCTGAACGAACTGCAAGAGGGCAAGCTCAACGAGAAGGCCAAAGCCGTTGTCCTGCTCATGCGCCTGAACCCGGAAAAGCTCAACCCCTCCGCCGGGCGCGAGGACTGGGGCTACAACGGCATCGTCGCCTATTCCAAGATCTGCACCCACGTCGGTTGCCCTGTTGCCCTGTACGAGCAGCAGACACACCACCTGCTGTGCCCGTGCCACCAATCGACCTTTGACCTGACCCAGGAATGCAAGGTCATCTTCGGCCCGGCCAGCCGGCCACTCCCGCAGCTTCCGATCGCGGTCGATGCCGAGGGCTATCTCGTCGCCACAAGCGACTTCCACGAACCTGTTGGACCGAGTTACTGGGAGCGTGCTGTACATGAGCGCAACGTCAACAGCTGAAACCCCCGCCTTCGTCGCCGCGACTAAGGGCGGGCGCATTACGGACTTCGTGGACCAGCGCGTCGGCGGGTCCGGGATGCTGCGTGAATTCGGCCGGAAGGTCTTCCCGGACCACTGGTCCTTTATGTTCGGTGAAGTGGCGCTGTATTCCTTCGTCATCCTGCTGATGTCCGGCACCTTCCTGACGTTCTTCTTCGATCCGTCGATGGCGGAGACGCACTACGATGGCTCTTATACGCCGCTGCAGAACGTCGAAATGTCAGTCGCGTACAGCACTTCCCTGGATATCTCCTTTGACATCCGTGGCGGTCTGTTTATGCGCCAGGTCCACCACTGGTCGGCGCTGCTGTTCGTCGCCTCCGTATCCGTGCACATGCTCCGCGTGTTCTTCACCGGAGCCTTCCGCAAACCGCGCGAACTTAACTGGGTAGTGGGCGGCGTCCTGCTCATCCTCTCGATGGCTGCCGGCTTCACCGGCTACTCCCTCCCCGATGACCTGCTCTCCGGAAACGGCCTGCGCATCATCGACGGCGTCGTTAAGTCCATCCCTGTCGTTGGCACCTGGATCTCGTTCTACCTCTTCGGCGGAGAGTTCCCCGGCACCATGATTATCGGCCGCCTGTACATGCTCCACATCCTGTTGGTCCCGGCGCTGATTCTGCTCATGATCGTGATGCACCTCTTCATGGTGGTCGTCCACAAGCACACCCAGTACCCCGGCCCGGGACGCAACGACGGAAACGTCGTCGGCTATCCGCTGGGACCGGTCTACGCAGCCAAGGCCGGCGGCTTCTTCTTCATCGTCTTCGGCGTCATCGCCCTCATGGCAGCGTTCTTCACGATCAACCCGATCTGGAATTACGGCCCCTACGACCCCTCCCCCGTCTCGGCAGGCACCCAGCCTGACTGGTACATCGGCTGGGTGGACGGCGCCCTGCGCCTCATGCCGGGCACCTTTGGAAACTGGCATGTCGAGCAGGTGTGGTTCGATCACGTCTTCGCTTTCAACGTCCTGCTTCCGGCGCTGGTTCCGGCCGGCCTGGTCTTCACTGTCCTGTTCACCTACCCGTGGATCGAACGCTGGATCACCAAGGACAACCGCGAACACCACGTGTTGGACCGCCCGCGGAACGCCCCGACCCGTACCGCCATCGGCATGGCAGGCTTCACGTTCTACTGCGTGATGTGGGCCGCGGCTAGCTCCGACCTCATCGCCACACACTTCAGTGTTTCGCTGAACGACGTGACGTACTGGCTCCGGGCCCTGTTCTTCGTCGGACCGGTCATCGCTTTCGTGGTCACGAAACGCATTGCCCTGGCCCTCCAGCGCAAGGACCGCGAGATCGCCCTGCACGGCCGCGAAACCGGACGAATCGTGCGCCTGCCGCACGGCGAGTTCATCGAGGTCCACGCCCCGCTGGATGAGTACAAGCGCTACAAGCTGGTCGGGTTTGAATCCCCGGCTCCGCTCCCCGCGGAACCGAATGAAAACGGCGTCGTGGACAGCAAGGAAAAGCGCCGCGCGCTGCTCTCGCGCTGGTTCTTTGAGGACCGGGTCGCCCCGGCAACCCCGGCTGAGCTCGAGGCCGCACATGGCCACGGACACGCCGCTGTCGAATCTTCAGAGTCGCAGAAGACGCTCAGCCACTAGGCATTCGCAGCTCCGAATCACGGAAGGCCCGGTCCCCGCACGGGGGCCGGGCCTTCCTGTCTGCCGGCTGAAAACAACGCGGCGTCACTACCCGCGCATAAGCCTTTCGGGGACGGGCATCCAGTGACCCCGCATTGGTTGTGCTTTCGGAGCTACGGCCGGTAGCCCGAGGTGTAGTTGCGGGTCGGCCGCACGCCAGGTCGCTGCAGCGGGACCCACAGCTTATAGCGGTCGGCGCGGTAGTAGGACACCGAATAGTCGACCATTGCCCTGGCCACAAACGCGTGCCGCTGGATCTTCAACAACGGCGATCCGACCTCGACATTGAGCAACCGTGCAGTTGACGGTGAGGCGGCGGTGGCCTCTATCATGTCTTCGCCCCACTCCATCACAAGACCAAAGCGTTCGCTCAGGACGTTATAGAGCGAGGTCGGCGGCTCGCCGTCCAAAAGACCGGGAACCCGGTGGGCCGGAATGAAGTTCTCATCCACGCTCATGGGCTCACTGTCAGCCAGCAGGAGCCGGCGGAAGCGAACGACCGGTGTACCCTCCTCGAGCTGGAGTTCGCGCGCCAGCAGCGCGCTGGCACCGATTTGTTCAAAGCTCAATACCTTGGCCGCCGGCACCATGCCACGGCGCTGCATCTCTTCGCTGTAGGAGGTCAGTTTCACCTGCAGGTCCAGTTTGGGTTTCCGCACGAACGTCCCAAGGCCCACTACGCGCTCGATGACCTCCTCCCCCACAAGTGCATCAATAGCCTGCCGCACGGTCATTCTGGCGAGCCCGAACCTTTCCGCCAAGTCGCGTTCCGAGGGAAGCGCGGCACCCGGAGGACATGACTTCACTATATGGGCCCGGAGTATCTCCCGGAGCTGGATATAGATCGCGGTGCCGCTCTTCCGGTCAATCTCGCCTGCCATGAGGGCAGTGTTACGTGAAGACACAGTATGGCCCACGGTATCCAGTCATAGGTCAAGGATAAGACATCCACGGCACAGGTCTAGACCAATATGGCGTGGCAGATCGCTCCACGATGTCCCCACGGCTAGCCTTGGAGAGGCTCTTTTCCTGAGGAAGCAGCCACTGAATTACCCGAAACACTCCAGGAACAGAGGAGCACACATGCCAGTGCGGAAATCAGTCGTCCGCTCACCCATCGGCCTGCACGCCCGGCCGGCTGCGGAATTTGTCCGCGCCGTCAAGGCGACTGGTCTGCCGATCACTATTGCCAGGACCGGAGAGGCGGGCGCCGACGCCCGGTCTCTGCTGGAGGTCATGACTGCGGATTTCCAGCGTGACTGCGAAGTGGAACTGTCCGTGTCCGGGAGTCCCCTTCCCTCGGGCTGGAGTCGGGCCGACGTCGAACGGAGCCTTGAGAGCCTTGGGGTCCTGCTGGAAACAACGCAGGCACCGCGGGCAAGAAGATAGCAGGGCTCCGACTGTTGACCTTGCCGCCTCACCCTGCAATGAGGCACTCGTTCCTCTTGTAACGCGAACGACGGCGGGCCCCACCGTTTGGTGGGGCCCGCCGTCGTAAGTGCTGTGGTCCGGGAACCGTAGTTCCGGCGGACTCTAGTGCGCGTGATCTCCGCGGCTGTACTCGTAGACCCAGCCCACGAGGGCAACGACCGCGAGCAGGCCGCCGATGTAGAGGATCCACACTCCGACAGCCAGGCCCAGGAATCCTGCGGCACAGGCGAGGCCCAGCACCAGCGGCCACCAGCTCCACGGGCTGAAGTGGCCCTGCTCACCGGCGCCTTCATGGATCTCGGCGTCGTTACGGTCCTCGGGGCGCATGCCGACACGCTTGCCGGTGAAGCCCAGGTACGCACCGATCATGCCGGCGAGGCCGCCTACCAGGAGGATGCCGAGGATACCGACCCATTCGCTCCAGTTCGTCAGGAACCCGTAGATCACGGAGACCGGGACGAAGAAAAAGACACCGAGACCGAAAATGCGGGATTCGACTATCACTGGGCGGTGTCCTTCTGGTCGGCGTTACCCAGCACAGCTGCGGCCGGGGAGTCGGAAGTGTCGACGGTGTATGACTGAGCGAGCTCCGGGTGGTGCAGGTCCAGGGCGGGTCGCTCGGAGCGGATGCGGGGCAAGGAGGTGAAGTTGTGCCGCGGCGGCGGGCAGGATGTTGCCCACTCAAGCGAGGCGCCGAAGCCCCAGGGGTCATCCACTTCGACCTTTTCGTTGCTGCGCCAGGTGATGTAGACGTTCCAGAAGAACGGGATCAGTGACGCGCCCAGGACGAAGGAGGCGATGGTGGAGAACTGGTTCATCCAGGTGAAGTTATCCTGCGGCAGGTAATCCGCGTAGCGGCGCGGCATGCCCTCGACACCAAGCCAGTGCTGGATCAGGAACGTGCCGTGGAAGCCGAGGAAAAGCAACCAGAAGTGGATCTTGCCGAGGCGCTCGTTGAGCATCTTGCCGGTCCACTTTGGCCACCAGAAGTAGAAGCCGGCGAACATGGCGAACACCACGGTGCCGAAGACCACGTAGTGGAAGTGCGCCACCACGAAGTACGAGTCAGAGACATGGAAGTCCAGGGGCGGGGAAGCCAGGATGATGCCGGTCAGGCCACCGAAGAGGAACGTCGCCAGGAAGCCGATGCTCCACAGCATGGGGGTCTCGAACGTGATGGAACCGCGCCACATGGTGCCGATCCAGTTGAAGAACTTCACCCCTGTCGGAACCGCGATCAGCATCGTCATAAAGGAGAAGAAGGGCAGCAGGACCGAACCGGTGACGTACATGTGGTGGGGCCCACACGGTGACGGACAGGGCGGCAATGGAGATCGTGGCGTAGACCAGTCCCTTGTACCCGAAGATCGGCTTACGGCTGAACACCGGGAAGATCTCCGAAACGATGCCGAAGAACGGCAGCGCGATGATGTACACCTCGGGGTGGCCGAAGAACCAGAACAGGTGCTGCCAGAGGACGGCACCGCCGTTCTCCGGATCAAAGATGTGCGCTCCGAACTTACGGTCCGCGCCGAGGGCGAACAGTGCCGCCGCGAGCGGCGGGAACGCCATCAGGACCAGGATTGCCGTCACCAGGACGTTCCAGGTGAAGATCGGCATGCGCCACATGGTCATGCCCGGGGCGCGCATGCAGATGATCGTGGTGATGAAGTTGACCGCACCGAGGATGGTGCCGAAGCCGGAGAGCGCCAGGCCGAAGACCCAGAGGTCACCGCCCACGCCGGGGCTGAAGGTCGTGTTGGACAGCGGCGCGTACGCGAACCAGCCAAAGGACGCCGCACCCTGCGGGGTGATGAAGCCCGAGACCGCAATCGTGGAACCGAACAGGAAGAACCAGAACGCCAGCGCGTTCAGGCGCGGGAACGCCACATCGGGGGCACCGATCTGCAGCGGCATAATGACGTTGGCGAAGCCGGCAAACAGCGGGGTCGCGAACATCAGCAGCATCACCGTGCCGTGCATGGTGAACAGCTGGTTGTACTGCTCCTTGGTCTGCAGGATCTGCATGCCCGGCTCGAAGAGTTCGGCACGGATAAGCAGCGCCATGATGCCGCCGAAGCAGAAGAACACAAACGACGCGATCAGGTACATGTACCCGATCGTTTTGTGGTCGGTCGAGGTGATCCAGTTGACGACGATACGTCCCTTGGACCGGGGTACTACGGGAGCCTCAAGGGTCCCGGCGGATGCGGATTGGGTGTAAGTTGCCACGTCGCTCCCCTTACTTTGTTTCGGCCGGGGCCGGGTTGCGGTCGTACTCTTCGCCCAGTGAGCCGGTGTTGCCGGCCTGCCGGAGATCGGCCAGGTGCGCGGCGAACTCGGCCTCGGAGACTACCTTGACGCGGAAAAGCATCTCGGAGTGGTACTCGCCGCAGAGTTCGGCGCACTTGCCGTCGTAGGTTCCCTCTTTGGTGGGGGTCAGCCTGATGTAGTTGGTCTTGCCCGGGATCATGTCCCGCTTCTGCAGGAACGCCGGCACCCAGAAGGAGTGGATAACGTCGCGGGCATTCAGCTCAAGCTCCACGGACTTGTTGACCGGCAGGTACAAGGTCGGCAGCTTCTCCAAGTCGATGGCCTCGCCGGTGAGGTTGGCCTGAACGCCGGCCTCGTAGACATCGTCAGTGACGACGTCGCCCTTTTTGTAGTTGAAGTCCCATGACCACTGTTTGCCGCGGACGTCGACAACGACGTCGGCCGGCTGGGAGCGGTCATCGATCGCTTGCTGGTCACGGTCGGTAAAGTAGAAGAACACCAGGACCATAAACAGCGGGATGGTGAGGTAGAAGACCTCAAGGGGCAGGTTGAAGCTGTTCTGCCGCGGGAACCCTACGGTGCCCTTGCGCCGGCGGTAAGCGACGATGCACCAGATCAACAGGCCCCAAGTGATGATGCCGACAACAAGAGCAGCAATCCATGAGTTGACCCAGAGGTCCATGATGCGGCCAGTGTTGCTGGTGGTGCCACGATCAGTGGGCAGCCACCCTCGCTGTACCTCTGGTGAACATCCGGTCAATACCAACGCGCCGGCAAGTGCCAAGCCAGTGATCGTAGTGATCTGTTTGCGTCGGCTGCCGGTTCGGTTCTGCGAACTCACAGACGGCCCTTCCTACTTGTTGCTGTCGCCCAGCCGTCAATGGCGGCCAGGGCACACTAAAAGTTTTACTACTCGGTGTAGAGCTTACCGCTCTCCGGTAGCTTTCGCCCACATGCTGGCACCGTGCGTCGGGAGTCTTTTCAACAGTCCCGGCGGCCGGCGCCGTAACGGCGCCGGCCGGCACTAAGGCCGGGCAAATGCCCGGCCTTAGTGGAAGGAATCACCGCAGGCGCACGAACCGCCGGCGTTGGGGTTGTCGATGGTGAAGCCCTGCTTTGAGATCGTGTCCTCGAAGTCGATGCTGGCGCCGCTAAGGTACGGAACGCTCATCTTGTCGACGACCACTTCAACGCCGTCGTAATCACGGACGGCGTCTCCGTCCAGGAGCCGCTCGTCAAAGTAGAGCTGGTAGATCAGGCCGGAGCAGCCGCCCGGCTGCACGGCAACGCGAAGGCGCAGGTCGGTGCGGCCTTCCTGCTCGAGGAGGCTCCGGACCTTGCCGGCTGCTACATCGGTCAGCTGAACCTCGTGGGTAGCCAGTTCCGTGTCCGCGGCAGCAGTGCTGTCGGTGCTGTTTTCATTGGTTGTAGTGCTCATGGCCTACCTTCTTGCAACGGTGGTGGCGGCTCCGCTTGCACGATGCCCGCCCCTACTTAATCGGTATGGGCTATAGCTACATGCTACGTCGATCCGACGTGCAGCTCTAACTCTTGACGTAACCGCCGGAACCGGCAGGATGTTCCCCCTGCCACCGGCGCCCGGCTCCCCCGAATCGGACTGGTTCAGCCAAGACCCTCAGCATTGAGGCGGGCAAGCAAAAAGGCCTCAGCGACGACCGCGTTCCGGAAGTCTCCCAGGTGCAGGGATTCGTTGGCGCTGTGGGCGCGGGAATCGGGATCCTCGACGCCGGTGACCAGGATCTGCGCGTCCGGGTAAAGATCTGTCAGGTCGGCGATAAATGGAATTGAGCCGCCGATGCCCATTTCCACCGCCGGCACACCCCAGGCCTCGCCGAGGGCCCACATGGCCATGGTTGCGGCTTTGGATGACGTGTCCGTCTGGAAGGAGTTACCGCTCTCCCCCGGAGTGAAGATAACCCGCGCACCAAAGGGCGCGTTGGCTTCCACATGGCGGTTTACCGCCTCCATGGCGGCCACCGGGTCCTGCCCCGGTGCGAGCCGCAGGCTGAATTTGGCGCGTGCCCGCGGCAGCAGAGTATTCGAGGCCACATCAACGGCAGGGGCGTCGAATCCGATGATCGACAGGGCCGGCTTGGTCCACAGCCGTGAGGCGATGCTGCCCGTCCCCGCCAGCCGCACGCCGTCGAGCACCGACGCGTCGGCCCGGTATTCGGCTTCGGTCAGATCCACGGCGGCGTCGTCCCGGCTCACCAGCCCCTCGATCGCGACGTTTCCCTCGGCGTCGTGCAGGGTGGCTATCAACCGGGCAAGGAGCGTGGGGGCGTCGAGCACCGGCCCGCCGAACATGCCCGAGTGCACGGCGTGGTCCAGGACCTGCACCTCGATGGTCCCGTCCACGAGTCCGCGCAGGCTGGTGGTCAGCGCCGGCACACCAACCTTCCAGTTGCTGGAGTCGGCGACGATGATCACGTCCGCGCGCAGCAGGTCACGGTGCGCCTCCAGGAAGGACCGGAAGGTCGGCGATCCTGCTTCTTCCTCGCCTTCGAAGAAAAATGTGACGCCGAGGCCAAGTTCTTCCCCGAGGACCCGGGATACCGCCGTATAGGCGGCGATGTGGGCAAGGATCCCGGCCTTGTCGTCCGCGGCGCCGCGCCCGTAGAGCCGTCCGTTGCGTTCGACGGCGGTGAACGGTTCTGTCTCCCAGAGCGCGAGGTCACCGGTCGGCTGGACGTCGTGGTGGGCGTAGAGGAGAACTGTCGGTTTTCCGGCCGCAGCCGGGCGGCGGGCGACGACGGCAGGCCCGCCTGGTGTCCCGTCCTCCTTGTCGCACCGGAGGATCTGTACGTTCTCGAAGCCGCTGGAGCGGACAAGTTCGGCGACAGCGTCGGCGCTGCGGTTCAGCGGTTCCTGGTCAAAGCTCGGCCAGGCGATCCCCGGGATCGCGACCAGGTCCTTCAAGTGGCGGATGGTCCCGTCGAACGATTCGGTAACGGCCTGACGTATGGCCTCGGCGTCGAGGGTACCGGTCCGGGCGTCGGCGGTATGCGGGTTCTGCGCGGGAGATGAAGTCATGGCCAGAACAATACCTGTGTCCCCTGTCCCCGCAAACGGCGCCGCTGCGGGCCTGATCCCGTGTGGGCTGCGTCTCGGGCGTGCAACCGCGGGGTATTCTGGAGGGGTGTTTGGACGTAAAAAGGAAGCGCCCCTGGCGCAGGATGAAATTGACCGGCAGGCAGCCGCGGCTGCCGCCCGGGACACCGCTGTAGGCAAGGGCGCGCCCACGCCTAAGCGCAACGCCCAAGTGGCCGCTCGCAAGCGACCACTCGTGCCGGAGGACCGTAAGGCGTCTAAGGCGGCCGAGCGCGCCGCGGTGCAGGAGCAGCGGCTCAAAATGCGGCAGGCCCTGGACACCGGGGATGAGCGGTTCCTGCCGTTGCGGGACAAGGGCCCGCAGAAGCGGTTTGCCCGCGACTACGTGGACGCGCGGTTCAGCCTCGGTGAATACCTGATGTTTGGCGCACTTGTGTTCGTGATCATCTCCCTCCTCGTCCCGGCCGCGAGTGAGCAGATGATTTACGTCCTGGGCGGATTCTGGATCATGTTCCTGGCCGTCTTTGTTGACGTCTTTATCCTCTCCCGCAAGCTGAAGAAACGCCTGACCGAGAAGTTCGGCGACGTCGATCGCGGCACCGTCTGGTATGGCTCGATGCGTTCCCTGCAGTTCCGCCGTCTGCGGCTGCCCAAGCCGCTGGTCCGGCGCGGCGAGTTCCCCTCCTGATCCACCCGACGCGGCCCTTGCGGAACCGCAACTAAGAAGCCCCCGGCGACGGGGGCTTCTTTTATGTCAGGGCAGTTGCGGTGGCTTAGCGCCGCGCGGGGTGCTTGGCCAGCATCCGGTTGATCCGGGCCGCCCAGAACGGGCCCTCGTAGAGGAACGCTGTGTAGCCCTGGACCAGGGTGGCGCCGGCGTCGAGCCGTTCCTGGACGTCCTGCGCCGTTTCCACGCCGCCAACTGAGACCAGGGTGAGTTCCCCGTTGGTCAAGGCCTTGAGCCGGGCCAGGACCTCGAGGGAGCGCACCTTCAGGGGCACTCCGGAGAGGCCGCCGGCGCCGCAGGCCTGGACCGTGTCCGGGCCTGAGACCAGCCCGCTGCGGCCAATGGTGGTGTTGGTTGCGATGATGCCGTCCAACTGCAGATCCATAGCCAGGCGCGCGACGTCGTCGATGTCCTCATCGCTGAGGTCCGGCGCGATCTTGACCAGCAGCGGGATGTGCCGGCCGGCGGCCTTGTCGGCTTCCTGCCCCACCGCAGTGAGCAGGGGCCTCAGGGTCGCCACGTCCTGCAGCAGTCGCAGTCCGGGGGTGTTCGGAGAGCTGACGTTGACTACGAGGTAGTCCGCCGCCGGAGCAAGACTGCGCGCGCTGACGAGGTAGTCCTCAACCGCGTCGTCCAGTTCCACCGCCTTGCTCTTGCCGATGTTGACGCCGATCACGGGTCGGACAGCCGGGTAGTGGCGCTGTAGGGCGGCTCTGGCGGACTTGAGCCGCGGCGCCACCGCAGCGGCGCCGTCGTTGTTGAAGCCCATCCGGTTGATCACTGCCCGGTCTTCGACCAGACGGAACAGCCGGGGTGCCGGGTTGCCGGGCTGCGCCTGGCCGGTGATGGTCCCGACCTCCACGTGGCCGAAGCCGAGCTCGGTCAGCGCCTCAATGCCGTGACCTTCCTTGTCGAAGCCGGCCGCAAGGCCGAACGGCGAAGGAAAGGTGAGACCGAACGCCTGGGTCTGCAGCGACGCCGCGGGCGCGGTGAACTTCTGCAGCACCCGGCCGGCGCCGGAGCGGTGGGCGAACCGGATGGCCTTGAAGCCGATCTTGTGGGCGCGCTCGGCGTCCATCCATGAAAAGGCCAGCCGGAAGAAGGTGGGATATACGCGCATGGCTCTAGTTTTCCGGTTCATGCCGCCCAGACCAAACCCGGACACGACCAGGACGCCCGTATGACCCGGCACGGCCGGGCCGCCGCTTTCCGCCGGAGCATCCGGCAGCCAGCGGGCGCCGGGCGCTAGCATGATTCCTGAGGAGGTCACGATGGACTGGCAGACAGACATCCTGGGCGATGACTATCAGGCCTGCGCCTTCCAGGCGGCGGGTCCCGACGGGATCGAACGGACGGCAACCCTGGTCCGGCGCATCCCGGACGCCACTGGCGAACAACGTCCGGCGGACGGCCGAGCGGTGCTGTTCCTGCACGGCTGGAGCGACTATTTCTTCAACGTCGAACTGGCGGAGTTCTGGGCAGCCCGGGGATTCGATTTCTTCGCCCTCGACATGCACAACCACGGCCGCAGCCTGCCGCACGGAACCCACGGCGGGTACGTTGCGGATCTGTCCGACTACGACGCCGAGATCACCGCTGCCATCGGCATCATCGCCACGCTCCGCCCGGCGGGAACAGCCCCGCCGCAGCTGACCCTGATGGGGCATTCCACCGGCGGACTGATCGCGGCGTTGTGGGCCAGCATCCACCCGGGGGACGCGGCCCCAGCTGGTTCTGGACAGCCCGTGGCTGGAAGTGCATGGCAGTCCTGCTCTGCGCCGTGCGTTCAGGACCATGGTGGAGCCGTTTGCCCGGTTGTGGCCCGAATCCGTCATCCGGCTCCCGGAACGGGGCTTCTACTGGCGCAGCATCAGCAGCGCGGCCGAGGGCGAGTGGACGCTGGACGACCAGTACCGGCCACCTCATGCGTTCCCCGTCCGGGCCGGCTGGCTCAGCGCCGTCCTGGCCGGACAGTCCCGGGTGGCCCGCGGGTTGAACATCGATGTCCCGATCCTGGTGCTCATTTCCGGGGCCAGCGCCAACGGAATGTTCTGGAAGGAATCCATGCGCAGCACAGACGCGGTCCTGGATGTGAACACGATCGCGGTTCGTGCTTTGAGCCTGGGCAGGACTGTGACGCTGGAGCGGATCGATGGGGCCCTGCACGATGTTTTCCTCTCCGCACCGCGGGTCCGCGCGGACGCCTACAACCGGCTTGCCCGTTGGATCCGGGCCTACGTCCTGGATGACGGCGGAGCACCGTGACAACCCGGGAGGACGCCGTCTGGCAGCCGGACGTGCTGGGCAGCGGGTTCGAGTGCCTGGAGCTGCCGCTGGCGCAGGACACCGAAGGGGCAGTGGTGGCCACGCTAGTCCGGCACCGGGTCCAGGCCGGGACCCCGGCCGGGACCCCGGGTCCGGGCCGGAGACCGGAGGGCGGCGGCCCGCTCGCTGCGGCGCTGCGACGGCGGCTTTGCCCCGACGATGCCGGGCCGGCTGCATCACCGGCACCCGCCGCACCGCCGCAGGCGATTCTGTACCTGCACGGCTGGGCGGACTACTTCCTGCAGGCGGAACTCGCGGAACACCTCGGAGCCGAAGGCCTCCACTTCTATGCGCTCGACCTGCGCAAGTTTGGCCGGAGCCTCCGGGACTGGCAGAGTCCCGGCGACATCTCCGATCTCGCGGACTACGACGAGGACATCGCGGCCGCCATGGCAGCCATCGCGGCGGACCTTGCCCTCCGCACCGGCCGGGCCGACGCGCCGGCCGTGCATCTGGTGGCACATTCTTTCGGCGGCCTGGTGGCTGCCCTGTGGGCGGAACGGCATCCGGGCGAACTGGCGACGTTGATCCTGAACGCACCGTGGCTGGAGCTTCAGGGCAGCAGCCTGATCCGCACGATCGCCACCCGGCTCGTCGATCTGCTGGCGCGGACGGATCCCCACCAGTCCTTTCGGCTGCCCAATATGCCCGGCTACTGGGAGAGCGTGAGCCGGGAGGCACACGGCGAATGGGAGCTGGACCCGCGGTGGCGTCCGACGGCGTCGTTTCCGATCAGGGCGGGCTGGACCAAAGCCGTACTTGCGGGGCATGCGCTCGTGGAGGGCAAGCTGGACATCCAGGAACCGGTGCTGATCATGCTGGCCGGGAGGACCCGGATCCAGGCCGAATGGAGCGAGGAGCTGATGGGCGTCGACGCCGTCATCGACGTAGAGGAAACCGCCCGCCGCGCACTGGGCCTGGGCCGCCGGACCTCCATCTACCGCTACCCCGGAGCGATCCACGACATCTTCCTGTCCCGCCGCGGCATCCGGCGGGAGGCCTATCGGGATCTCGTCCAGTGGCTGCGCGCCTGTCCGGGATAAGGGGCTAACCGGCGGGAGCGCCGGGGGCGGCGTCGACAGCCCCGCCATAGCGGCGGTCACGCTGGGCGTAAATGTCAACGGCATCCCACAGGGTGCGCCGGTCCACGTCAGGCCACAGCGTGTCGAGGAAAACGAATTCGGCATAGGCCGACTGCCACAGCATGAAGTTCGACAACCGCTGCTCTCCGGAGCTGCGCAGAAACAAGTCCACATCGGGGAGGTCGGGTTCGTCCAGATACTTCTGGATGGTCCGTTCCGTGATGGCCTTGGGCTTGAGGCGCCCCGCGGCGACATCCTCCGCGATGGCGGTCACGGCGTCCGCGATCTCCGCCCGGCCGCCGTAGTTGACGCACATGTTCAGGGTGCAGGTGCTGTTGCCCAGGGTGTAGTCCTCGGCTTCCTCCAGTTCGCGGATCACCGATCCCCACAGCCTGGGGCGCCGCCCGGACCAGCGGATGCGGACGCCCCAGTCATCGAGCTGGTTGCGTTGGCGGCGCAGCACGTCCTTGTTGAAGCCCATCAGAAAGCGGATCTCCTCCGGGGACCGGCGCCAGTTCTCGGTGGAAAAGGCGTACACACTGATGTATTCGATGCCGAGTTCGATCGCGCCGGCCACAACATCCAGAAGGGCCGGCTCCCCCGCTTTGTGTCCCTCGATCCGAGGCAGGCCGCGCTGGTTCGCCCAGCGGCCATTGCCGTCCATCACGATAGCGACGTGCCGCGGTATGAGTTCGGGCGGGATCGCTGGCGGGACAGCTCCGGAAGCGTGCGGGTACGGGGCCACCACCGGTGTGCTCCGTTGCCGGACCGGACTCTTCTTCCCCGGGTTCCGCCCCAGGCTCTTTCCCAACGCCACTGTTAAGTACGCTCCACGTGTTTGAGGGATTTAAGGACACGTTCCAAATGCCACTGCAAGTAGCCCGCAACCAGACCGGCGGCTTCACGACGGTGGACGGTGGCGGAGGCGTCCGCCGTCGCCCAGTTCCCGGTGAGGAGGGCACCCAGAAGGAGTACAGTTTCCACGGCGGGGGCCGGGGATCCCGGCGGCCGGCAGTCCGGGCAGACCATGCCGCCGAGCGGCGCGGAAAAGGCATTGTGCGGCCCGGCGGCACCGCAGCGTGCGCAGTCAGTGAAGCTGGGCGCCCACCCGCCGGTGGACAGGGCCCGGAGCAGATAGGAATCGAGGATCAGTTCCGGGGCATGGTCCGAACGGCTCAGGGAGGCCAGTGCCCCCACGAGCAGGTTGTACTGGGCGGTTCCGGACTCGCCGTCGACGTCGGTGAGTTTCTCGGCAGTTTCGGTCATGGCCGCCGCCACCGTATACCGGCCATAATCGGCGGCAATGGCGCCGCCGTAGGCGCCCTTCGCGACGGCCTGCGTGACGATGTCCAGGCTGCGGCCGGAGATGAGCTGGAGATCGGCAACCATAAAGGGTTCCAGCCGGGCACCGAAGCGGCTGCTGGTGCGGCGGACTCCCTTGGCAACGGCCCGGACCTGGCCGTGATGCTTGGTCAGCAGCGTAATGATGCGGTCGGCCTCGCCCAGTTTATGGGTGCGAAGCACCACGGCGTCGTCGCGGTAGGTGCGCGCTGCAAAGGATGGGGCCACGGTTAATCTTCGCACTGTCTGTCGGGAAACACGGCATGAGCGCGCCCTTCACCGCCGATGTCCCGGCGGCGCAGGGCGCACTCATGAACTCTCAGGCGCGAGCGTCCCGGATGGCACGGTTCACGGCGGAGATAACGGCCTTGAGCGCGGAAGTGCTGGTGTTTGCGTCGATTCCGACACCCCAGAGGACCCGTTCCCCCACGGCGCACTCGACGTAGGCGGCGGCCAAGGCGCTGCCGCCTTCCGAGAGGGCGTGCTCGCTGTAGTCCAGGACGCGGACGTCGACGCCGTCTTCGCGGAGAATACTCAACAGCGCCGCAATAGGGCCGTTGCCGGTGCCGGTGCGGCGGACCTGGACGCCGTCGACCTTCAACGCCGCCGTCAGTGTCATGTCGCCGCCTTCGTCCGTTTCAGTGCTGATCGCACCGAGGGCGTAGCGTCCCCACTGCTCATCGGCAGCGCCGGATGGCAGGTACTCATCCTGGAAAACCTGCCAGAGCCGGGCGCCGCTGACCTCGCCGCCCATGGTGTCCGTCTGTTTCTGGATGACGCCGGAGAACTCGATCTGCGCACGGCGGGGCAGGTCCAGGCTGTGTTCGTTTTTGAGCAGGTAGGCGACGCCGCCCTTGCCGGACTGGGAGTTGACCCGGATAACAGCCTCATAGCTGCGGCCGACGTCTTTGGGATCCACTGGCAGGTACGGGACCTGCCACGGGTAGTCGGCGACGTCTTTTCCGGCCGCCGCGGCGTCCTTCTCGAGCGCCTCGAGGCCCTTCTTGATGGCATCCTGGTGGGAGCCGGAAAACGCGGTGAAGACGAGGTCCCCGCCATACGGGGAGCGTTCTGCGACCGGCAGCTGGTTGCAGTACTCGACGGTTCGGCGGATCTCATCGATGTCCGAGAAATCGATCATCGGGTCGATGCCCTGGACAAACATGTTCAGGCCCAGCGTCACCAGATCCACGTTGCCGGTCCGCTCACCGTTGCCGAACAGGCAGCCTTCGATCCGGTCGGCACCGGCCAGGTAGCCGAGTTCTGCGGCCGCGACGCCGGTACCCCGGTCATTGTGCGGGTGCAGGGAGATGATGATGCCCTCGCGCGGGTGCAGGTTACGGTGCATCCATTCGATCGAGTCGGCGTAAACGTTGGGCGTGGCCATTTCGACTGTAGCGGGCAGGTTGATGATGACCTGCCGGTCCGCGGACGCCTCGAAGACATCGGCGACCGCGTTGCAGACCCGGGCCGCGTATTCGAGCTCGGTGCCGGTGAACGACTCCGGTGAATATTCGTACGTGATGTGGGTATCGCCGAGAGTTTCCTCGTATTTTTTGCACAGCCGGGCCCCTTGCAGGGCGATATCCAGGATGCCATCCTCGTCCTGGTTAAACACAACCCGGCGCTGCAGGACAGACGTGGAGTTATAGAGATGGACGATTGCCTGCTTCGCGCCGACGAGGGATTCGTAGGTGCGCTCGATCAGGTGCTCACGGGCCTGCGTCAGGACCTGGATCGAGACGTCATCCGGGATGTGGTTGCCTTCGATCAACTGCCGGACAAAGTCGAAGTCGGTCTGCGATGCCGACGGGAATCCGACCTCGATTTCCTTGTAGCCCATCCGTACCAGCAGATCGAACATCTTCATCTTGCGGGCCGGGCTCATTGGATCTATCAAGGCCTGGTTGCCGTCACGCAGGTCCACGGCGCACCAGCGGGGGGCCTTGGTGATGACCTTGTCCGGCCAGTTGCGGTCGGGCAGTTCCACGGTGATCAGGTCCTGGAAGGGGACGTACCGGTGGACGGGCATTCCTGAGGGCTTCTGTGCGTTTCGCATTACGTTCGGGGCCTTTTCTGTGATTCAGGGTGAAAGGTGGCCGGGCAACACAAACTCCGCAGCGAGGGTGGGCCTTGCGCTAGATTGCGTCTGAGGCCTCGCCGCGGCAGCTAAGAAGAAGGAGTTCTGCGCGCACCATTTCACAGTAACACGGGTGCGTAAGATGATGGAGCCAGACCACTTCACCGTCCACCATGCAGACCCTGTCCCGCCAGCGTCGGGACCGGGTTGCCTCTCAAGGGAGTATCCGTGCCGCTTTCGGGAATCGATCTTTCCATCTTTGACGCCGGTGTCCGGCCACAGGACGACCTTTATCAACACGTCAATGGCGGATGGCTCAAGAGCACCACGATTCCGGACGACCGTCCGCTGGAGGGTACGTTCACGGCCTTGCGTGATGCGTCCGAGTTGGCTGTGAAGGAGATCATCGAACAGGCCGCGGACCGCGGCGGCGAGGCCACCGGCGTCGAACGGAAGATCGGCGACCTGTACAGCAGCTTCATGGACGAGGCCGCGGTCGAGGCCAAGGGCCTGGAACCCGTCCGCGGGCGTCTCGCCGAGGTTTTCGCCACCACATCGGTGGCCGAACTCATCGCGCTTGCCGGACGCCTGTTCCGGGCCGACGTGTCCGGCCTGTTCTATATCTACCCGGCGCCGGACGCCGGCAACCCGGACCGGGTGCTGCTCTACACCGGCCAGGCCGGCCTCGGCCTCCCCGATGAGTCCTATTACCGGGTGGAGAAGTTCGCGCCGATGGTGCAGTCGTACCGGGAGCACGTCGAATCGATGCTCGTCCTGGCCGGTGTCGCGGACCCGGCGGACGCCGCCGACCGGGTTGTGGGGCTCGAAACCGCCCTCGCCTCGCATCACTGGGACAACGTCACGCTGCGCAATCCGCAAAAGACCTACAACCTGAAGTCCGCGGTCGAAGCGGCGGAGCTGTTCCCGCTCCTGGGCGCGTGGTTCGACGCCGCCGGCATTGCTGCGGAGAAGCGCGCAGAACTTGTCGTGAGCACCCCGGACTTCTTCTCCGGCGCGGCTGGTCTGCTCGATTCCGAGCCGCTCGCGGCCTGGCAGGACTGGCTCGCCATGCGCGTCATCAGTGCCGCCGCGCCGTACCTGTCCACGGAGTTTGTGAACACCAATTTCGCGTTCTACGGGACCACGCTCAGCGGTACCCCGCGGATCCGGGACCGCTGGAAGCGTGGAGTGGCCGTCGTCGAAGCAGCCCTTGGCGAAGCCGTGGGCCAGATCTATGTGGCCCGGCACTTCCCCGACACGCACAAGGCCCGGATGCAGACGCTCGTCGCGAACCTCATTGCGGCCTACCGCGGGTCCATCAGCGACCTGGCGTGGATGGGTGCGGATACGAAGCTGGAGGCGCTGAAGAAGCTGGATTCGTTTGGGGCGAAAATCGGGTTCCCTGACCAGTGGATCGACTATGCGGACGTCGACATTGTTCCCGGGGATTTGCTGGGCAATGTCGAGCGCGCCCACAGCGCCGACGTCGACCGTCACCTCGATGAGGTCGGCAAGCCTGTCGACCGGGAAAAGTGGCTCATGACGCCGCAGACCGTGAACGCCTACTATCACCCGCTGCTCAACGAGATCGTGTTCCCGGCTGCCATCCTGCAGCCGCCGTTTTTCACGGCCGACGCCGACGACGCCGTCAACTATGGCGGCATCGGAGCCGTGATCGGCCACGAGATCGGCCACGGTTTCGATGACCAGGGTTCGCAGTACGACGGCAGCGGGATGCTCCGGAACTGGTGGACCGAGGACGACCGTGCCGCATTTGAGGTGTTGACCTCGAAACTGGTGGCACAGTTTGACGTGCTGTCCCCGAGCGCGGCGCCGGGCCACACGGTCAACGGAAAACTGACGCTGGGGGAGAACATCGGCGACCTCGGCGGCCTGGCCATTGCGTACAAGGCCTACCTGATCAGTCTCGACGGCCAGGAGCCGCCCGTACTGGACGGGCTGTCCGGAGTTCAGCGCTTCTTCGCGTCCTGGGCCGCGGGCTGGCGGCAGGTCATCCGGGCCGAGGAAGCGGTCCGCCGGCTCGCCACGGACCCGCACTCCCCCAACGAGTTCCGGACCAACGCGATCGTCAGGAACCTCGATGCTTTCCATGCCGCTTTTGGCGTCACCGGCCAGGACGCCATGTGGATGCCTGCGGAGGACCGCGTCAGTATCTGGTGACCCGGGCCCCGGTGACGTTGGCGCTTTTGGCGCCGCTGATGGGTGGGCGGAATGCTCAGGCGCAGGGGAACCACTGGCTGGCGGCGTCGGCGCGGCTCCGTTGGTCCGCAAACCGGCGGCGGACCTCATCGATGGCGGCGGCGAGGGGGAAGATTTCCGCGGTGATCATCTGGTCCGTGTCATCGGCGCCGATTGGGTGCCAGTAGACGCCCTCGGCGGTGACCGTGACCTCGGGGATCAGGGATTCGACCGTCAATTCGATGCCGGCATCGGCGTTGCCCCGGTGCGCGAGTGCCCGGATGACCTGGTCGTCGGGATCGATACCCAGGGTATCGAGAAATTCGTGGAATGGCGCGAGTTCGTGGCTTTGCGCGGCAGGCAGGGTCGCCGCGACTTTCACCCTGAACCCCTCATCCTGGGCAATCCGGATCCCGGCGACCGCCTTTTCCCAGGAACCTTTGCCGCGGTGGCTGTCGTGACCCTCCGGGATGGCGGAGTCGAGGCTGATTTGCAGTGTGAGCCTGTCGCGGTCCATGCGGCGCAGCCGTTCAAGCCGGTGCCCGCGAAAGAGCATGCCGTTGGTCAGCAGCGTGGTCGGGAGGGCGTCCGTGCAGACGGCGACGAGCTCGTCCAGGTCCGGCAGCAGGAACGGCTCTCCCCCGGTCAGGATCAGCTCGCTGACCCCGGAGTCAACGGCTTCCGCCGCGAGCCGGCGTATCCGGTCGATACCGAGGGCACGCCGGGCGGTCTGCGGTGAGGACCGGGCGCAGCAGTAGTCGCAGGCCAGGTTGCAGTCGAAGTTCGTGTACATCCACAGCCGGGTCCCGGGCTGCCGTTCCGGCTCCACCGCCGCGAGCGGGTCGGCGGCACGGCCCCGGCGGACCGTTACGGCGCCGTCGAGAACATGCACGAATTCGTTGCCGGTTCGCTCGCACCAGGCGGCCACGGTGTGGGCTGCCTCTGCCGGGTCCCCGGTTCCCAGCGGCACCGTCACAGTGGAGCCGCCCGGGATGGTTGCTATCCGTTCCATGAGTTCGAGTATGACGACGGGATTCACCATCGGGAGCCGATCCTTTGCTCATCGACGGCATCGAAGAGGGTCTGATAGCCCTCCATCCGGGGCTCCACCCAGCGGCGGAGTCCTTCCATTTCGAGGATGGGCCGGTGCGCCGCGTTGTCCCAGTCCATCGCGAACAGGTGCTCGACCCAGGGCGCGGTGCGCTCCTCCGGGAGGGTCGGCAGCGCCGTGAAGTTACAGTGGCTGTAGACGGGAGACTCCCAGAACGCCTCGAAGGCACCGGGCATCAGCTCATCCCGACCGATCGCCTCCCACGTGTTGATGCCGATCGCGGCGGCGTCGGCGCGATCGTCGAGCACTGCCCGCAAGGCATCGAGTTCGCTGCGGCCGGTGTCGCCATGTTTTCCGACGTCGCTGTTGAGCCGCAGCAGCTCCACCGCCCCGTTGCCAAGACCGGCCCCGGGCCAGAAAATGGACCGGAAGGATTGCAGCCTGGGCCGAATCACGTGACCCAAGGGCCAGTCGCCGGCCGCGCAGATCGTCCAGTCCTGCCAGTCCGCTGCCGGCACGGGTCACGAAGACGGACCGGAAGGCCGCATCGGTGTCCCGCATGGCCAGTGCACGGCACGCGCCCTGAGTCCGGGCGACAGTCCGCACCCAGGCTAGATTGGTGTTCCAGGCAATATCGATGGTGCCCTCCAGCAGGGCATCCACCTGGCGACCGTAGTTGGAGAACAGCACGAAGTCCAACTCCGCCGGCGTCCCGGCGAAGTAATCCCGGATCCCTTCCCAAATGGTGACGACCGTGGGGGTGTAGGCGACCGAACCCACGAGGAGCGGGGCGTTCACGCCGTCGCCTGCACGGTTGCGGCAGGACTGTCGAAAAGCGGCTGCCCGGTGATGGCCCTTCCGTAAAAGTCGTAAAGGACGTCTGCCGTCGGTGCCATCACGTGGCCGGCCCTCGCGTCCCGGAAGTAGCGGTCGATCTGCAGATGCTCGGAGAACGCCGCGCCGCCGCAGACACGCATCGCCGCGTCGGTGATGCTGAGAGCGGCATCGTTGGCCGCGGCTTTCACCCCCAGGACGTGCAGCATGGTGTCTTCACGGGGCTCAGCAAGGCGGTCTGCGGCCTGATGCAGGTAGGCCGTCGTGACGGCGAGTTCAATGGACATTTTAGCCAGTCTGGCGCGGACGGTCGGCAGTGCCGACAGGCTCTCGGCCAGGTGTTCCAGCCGTGCGGCGCTCGTGTGCCGGATTGCCGCTTCAACGGCGGCGCGGGAGAGCCCCACGGAGACGGACGCGTTGCCGAGGTTGAACCACGGCAGCACCGTCTGCAGCATCAGATCCATCCCGCCGCCCGACGGGCCCATTCGGGTGTCCTCAGGCACTTCAGCGGTAAAGGTCATCGGATTCGATGCGTTCCCGCGCAGACCCATGCCCCGCCAGTCCCCGGCCACGTCGACGCCGGGACAGCCGGCCGGGACCGCGAACAGATCCACCGTGTCCGTCGCAGCGGTCCGGGTGGATATGACGTAGACGTCGGCGTGTCCGGCGGAGGTCACCCAGCTCTTTTTGGCGTTGAGGACTATGCCCGCACCGTTCTGCCGTGCCTGCGAGACAGGTGCCCAGAAATGCGACCGGGACCCGGCTTCCGAGAAGGCAAGCGATCCGAGGGCGCGGCCGCTCGCCAGGTCCGCGACGAGGCCCGGCAGCCCCGGAGGCGGCGCCGCAGCCACGGGCATCGCGGCGCTGATGTGCATGAGGTAGATCATGGCGGTGGATCCGCAGGCCCCGGCCAGGGCGCTCAGGACCTCGACGAGTTCGAGCGGACCACCGCCGAGGCCACCGGACTCCTGCGGCAGGGTCAGTCCGAGCAACCCGGATTCGCGCAGGGCCTGGACGGCTTCGTCAGGAAACCTGGCCGTTTCGTCCACGTCGCGGGCATTGGCGCGGGCGGCGGATAGCACGGGTTCAAGCAGATCGGTCAGATTCGTCATCGGGGGTCCTGTCCTGGGTGGTGGAAACGGGATGCGCGGAGATTGAATGGCGCCGTGTCAGGGTCACGGCCAGCAACCCGATCCCCAGCCCGCCCATCAGCGCGACGGTGGAAGCGTCGCCGCTGAGCCAGTTGACGTTTTGGTCTGCCTGGACCAGTTGAAGCACTGCTGCCAGGACCAGTCCGGCACCGGCGATAATTGCCAACAGCCGCAGTCGCGTTATCCCGGCTGCTACCGCGGCCGCCCCAAAGATCAGGAGCAGGGCAAGTCCGGCACCCCGGATATGGATGAACTCCACAGGAGCGGGGCCGCCGCTGGAGAAGGTAAACACCGAGCTCAGGAGCGCTGCGCCGCCCAGGGTGAGAACGGGCAGGTCGAACCGGGTCCGGGTCATGACAGCCTCGCGAGGATCTTTTCGAATCCCCTGCCCGATTCCAGCCAGTGGGGGCCTGAGGACTCCATCAACGCCATAAGCACGTCCGGCTGCGGTGGCGAAGATCGCAGTGTGGGCCAGGATCATCAGATAGTAGGCCCAGTGCCATTCGTTAGGGGCGTTGAGGACGGACAGTGTGATCGCCAGGGACTGGACGATGCCGACGACTGCCCAGAACCGGGTGGCGAGGCCGATCAGCAGGAACGCCCCGAGCCCGGCCTCCATCAGCAGCGTCATCCACCCGAATAACGGGAACGCGGCCAGCACGACGTTTTCAACGAACCACGCAAAGGGTGGGAACACCGGGAAGTCAACGGCCCAGCGGGTAAAAAGATACAGTCCCGTGTTTTCCCGCTCACCAAAATCCGGGGGGACCTTCCAGGCGACGTTTTGGATCCACATCAGGGCAACCCCGACCCGCAATGCGCAAATCCCAGCGCGGACCAGCCGGTCGTCCCCGGTGCCGAGGGGACCCGCAGTTGCAATCGTCGCCGAACGCTCCCTGCTCATATGACCCATTAAGGACCCGCTGCCGGAGGGGCACAAGACCGCAATCCTTACGCTTCCGGTACGGTGCGTGGCCGCAGCCGGGCAGATGGCAGAACGGATCGCCGGCTGGCCGGCCCGGAGGTCGGCAGTGCAGGCCCGCACCTCAGCCGGCCCTCAGGGTGTCGCGGGCCGGTCCTGGTGGAGGGTCAGCGGACGATCAGTGCCGGGTTTGCCTGCTGGCAGACCGAGTCTCCGGCTGTCTGGTTGACGATGTCCTCCGGAAGCGGAGCCGCGGCGGAGCCGGTCGGCGTGCCGGTCGCGAAGTCGGCGCCCAGATAGACCTGCACCCCGGTAACCCCGGCTGCCGCCAGCACCTGGGCCGGCGCCACCCCGAGCAGCGCGGCGACGTCGGCCGCTGCGTCGGCGGAGTCCGCCCCGTAGTAGACAACGGTCGCGTTGACCGCCGGGGCGGTGAGCTGGCTCGCCTGGGCGAACCCGTCCGAGGTCAGGACCTGCATAATTTCCTGGCCCCGGGCCGGGACCCCTGAGCCGTTCGCCACGGCGACGGGCTGAAGCGCCTTGTCGTAAGCGGGTGCGGCGCCGCCGGGCGTTGGTTCCGGTGTGGCGCCCGCCCCGGCGGTTGCCGATGCCGTCCCCGTGGGGTCAGTGAGGTCCACGTTATTGCGCATCGCGGAGAACAGCTGGGAGGAGTCCGGCTCTGCGAGCTCCAGGCGATTGACGTCCAGTTGCGCCGGAACAGTGGGGACCGCAATGAACGCGACCTTGTCGACGTCGATGTTCTTCAGCCGGTTGCCGACCGTCACGAGCGTAGGGATGGAGGCGAGTCCGTCATCAATCGTGAGGTTCCGCGTCACGACGTCGGCGATCTGGAGCAGTCTCGCGGGATTGGACAGCGTGCCCTCGTCCTTGAGCTTGCGTGTCAGCGAGGACAGGAATCCCTGCTGGGCTTTGATCCGGCCCAGATCGCCGCCGTCGGCAAAGGCATGGCGGGTCCGCAGAAAGGCCAACGCCTGCTCACCCTGCACCGACGAGGTGCCCTTGGGCAGCCTGAGCCGCGAATCGGGATCGTACACGGCGTCGCTGATGCAGACGCTCACGCCGCCGACGGTGTTGGAAAGCTCCTTGACAGCGTTGAAATCGGCCATCATAAAGTGGTCAATCTTCAGCCCGGTCAGTTTGTTGACCGTATCCACGGCGCAACCGATTCCGGCCTCGGACATCGCCGTGTTGATCATCGTGCCCGTCCGCGCAGGATAGTCTGTTTTCGTCTTTGGATCCCTGCACTGCGGGATATCCACGAGCAGGTCGCGGGGGAAGCTGACGACGTTGACCCGCTTGTTGTCGGCCGAGATGTCAACCAGCATCATGACATCCGAGTGGCCGTACCCGGTCGAGTCGTCGGAGGTGCCATAGTCGGAGTTCTTTCCGTCGCGGGTGTCGGATCCCAGGATCAGGATCTGCATCCGGTCGGTAGCGTCGCTGCTCACGGTTCCGCCCGCGCCCGTGCCGGCGCTCAACGGCGCCTTCGTGATGTTTCCCTGCAGCCGGATGACCCAATAGGCCCCGAAGGCCAGCACGCCGACGAGCATGACAGCGACGACGCCGGTGCCGATTTTCAGCCAGGCCGGAGCTCCCCGGATAGCACCCAGGTGGCGCGCCGGCCCGACGGAACGGTCCTCCGAGTGCCGGGCAGCAGCGCTCGATCGTGCCGGCGCACCGGAATCGTGCGCACGGTTTTCAGGGGGACGAACCACGTGTTGAGCCTTCTTTCACAGACGGGAGTCTGCCAATTTTACTGTCCGAATCTGTGAAAATACCCAAGGCGGGAATCCCCGGAGCGGCGTTGTGGGGTCGGCGCAGCCCGCGGCCGCCGGTCTAGAAGCCCAGTTTGACGAGTTGCTTCGGGTCCCGTTGCCAGTCTTTGGCCACCTTTACATGCAGGTCGAGGTAGATCCGCGTTCCCAGCAATGCCTCGATGCCCTTGCGGGCGGTGGTGCCGACTTCGCGGAGCCGGGCGCCGCCCTTGCCGATGATAATGGCTTTCTGCGAGGGACGCTCGACGTAAAGGTTGACCCGGACATCAAGGAACGGGCTGTCTTCCGGCCGGCCCTCGCGGGGAACAATCTCGTCAACGACCACGGCGAGGGAATGGGGCAGTTCGTCGCGGACGCCTTCGAGGGCGGCTTCACGGATCAGTTCGGCGACCATCACGGCTTCGGGTTCATCCGTCAGTTCACCGTCGGGGTAGAGCATCGGCGACGGCGGCATGTGGCTGATCAGGACGTCGGCGACGGTCCCGACCTGGAACCCGTCGGTAGCGGACACCGGCACGATGTCTTTCCAGCCCTCTTCGCCCAGCACGCTGCGGCCCAGTGCAGCGACGGCGAGCAGCTGTTCGGTGAGCGCCTGGCGGTCGACTGTGTCAGCCTTCGTCACGATCGCGATGATCGGTTTGTTCCCGACGGCAGCGAGCTGCGCGGCGATGAACTTGTCCCCGGGGCCGATCTTTTCGTTCGCGGGCAGGCAGAAGCCGATCGCGTCGACTTCTGCGAGGGTGTCCGCGACGAGCTCATTGAGGCGCTTTCCCAGCAGGGTCCGCGGCCGGTGCAGGCCTGGCGTGTCCACGAGGATCAGCTGGGCATCATCCCGGTGCACGATCCCTCGGATGGTGTGGCGCGTCGTCTGTGGCTTCGCCGAGGTGATTGCGACTTTTTTGCCGACGAGGGCATTGGTGAGGGTGGATTTGCCGGCGTTGGGCCGTCCCACCAGGACCGAGAACCCGGCCCGGTAACCGCCATAGGCGGGTTCGCCGTCGGTCTTATTCTGCTTGCTCACGTGGGACTCCCTGTTGGATTGGTGCGGCCTCGTCGAGTTGGTCTTCAAGGTCAGTATCGTCTGGAACGGCGGACTTTGGAACGGCGGCCGCAATGATGTGGCTGACCCGGTTCCGTCGGCCCTCCAGCCGGTCGGCGCGGAGCGCCAGGCCGTGGACTTCGACGGCGCTGCCGACGATCGGCACCCGGCCGAGGGCCTTGGCGAGCAGCCCTCCCACCGTGTCCACTTCGTCGTCGTCGAGCTCCAGATCGAAGAGTTCGCCGAGGTCATCGATGCTCATCCGGGCGCTGACCCGGTAGCTGCCGTCACCGAGGGGCACGGCTTCCGCGCTTTCGGTGTCGTACTCATCGACGATCTCGCCCACGATTTCCTCGATGAGATCCTCCAGGGTGACCAGCCCGGCGGTCCCGCCGTATTCATCGATGACAATCGCGACGTGCGTGGATTCCTTCTGCAGCTCGCGGAGCAGTTCACTGACCGGTTTTGAGTCCGGCACATAGCGCACGCCGCGGGCCAGTTCGTCGACGACGGGCGGCTCCTCCCCCGGACCGAGGTTGTGGACGACGGCGGCCACGTCTTTCAGGTACACAATGCCCAGGATGTGGTCCGTGTTCTCACCGATGACCGGGATCCTCGAGTACCCCGAACGCAGGAACATCGACATTGCGCGGTGCAGGCTGGAGCCGGAATCAATGCAAAGAATATCGGTCCGCGGCACCATCACGGCGCGGACCAGGGTATCGCCGAAGTCGAAAACCGACTGGATCAGCTCCGCTTCGTTGTCCTCGATCACGTCGGATTCCGAGGCCCGGTCCACGAATTCCCGGAATTCCTCTTCGCTGAAGAAAGATTCGTTGTCGGCCGGGGGCCCCCGGTGCGACGGCGCTGCCGAGGGTGACGAGCCACCCTGGGATGGGCCCCAGGACGGCGTTGAGGGAGCTGACGAGTGGTGCCGTGGCGCGGACCAGTGCGCCGGAGTGAACCCGGCCGAACTGCCGCGGGGAGACGCCGACAACCACGAAGCCAACGAGCGCCATGATGCCGGTCGCGGCCATCCCGGCAAGCCAGACGTTCTCCAGGACGCTGTACAGGAGGACGGTCACGGCGACGGCGGTCGCCGTGTCGAACCAGATCCGCCAGAACCGGAGGGCCCTCATGTGCGCCACGGGGTCCGACAGGATGCGTTTGAGCGCCGGCCCCCGGCTTTCCAGGACAGCCTGTTCCGCGTCGTGCCGGGGCAGGAAGTTAAAGGCCGACTCGGCGGCGGTCAGGACTGCGGCGAAACTGAGGAACACCAGCGCCATGCCCGCGAGAATCAGTGGGGTCACTGAATCGTCTCTGACGGGGCTGCTTTGCCGGTGTAGGCCGACAGCAGTTCACGCTGCAGTCCGAACATTTCTTCTTTTTCATCCGGCTCGGCGTGATCGTATCCCAACAGGTGGAGGATGCCGTGGGTGGCGAGCAGCAGCATCTCGTCCTGGGTCGAGTGGCCGGCGTTCTGGGCCTGGACCTCGGCGACCTGAGGGCAGATGGCGATGTCACCGAGCATGCCCTGCGGCGTGGGCTTGTCCGGGGTCCCGGGTGTGAGTTCATCCATCGGGACGGAAAGGACATCGGTGGATCCCGGCTCGTCCATCAGCTCAATGTGGAGTTTCTCCATGGCCGGTTCATCCACGAGCAGGATCGACAGCTCCGCCTGCGGGTGGATGAAGAGGCGCTCAAAAATGAACCGTGAGAGCCCCACCAGCCCGGCTTCATCCACGGCGACGCCGGACTCGTTGTTGACCTCAATGCTCATGCGTGTTCTCCCCGCGGTTCCCGCGTGTTGGAATGTTTGACCCGGCTTCGTTGAATGTCGTCCCAGACGCCGTAGGCGTTGACGATGTCTCCGACCAGACGGTGCCTAACCACATCAGCGGCGTCCAGGATGGAGAAGTTGACGTCGTCTATACCCTGCAGGATTTCCTCGACGATCCGCAGCCCTGAGCGGGTCCCGAACGGCAGGTCGACCTGGGTAACGTCACCGGTAACGACCATTTTTGAGCCGAAACCCAGCCGGGTGAGGAACATCTTCATCTGCTCTGGAGTGGTGTTCTGCGCCTCGTCCAGAATAATGAAGGCGTCGTTGAGGGTGCGGCCGCGCATATAGGCCAGCGGTGCTACCTCGATCGTGCCGGCGGCCATCAGCCGGGGGATGGATTCGGGGTCCATCATGTCGTGCAGGGCGTCATATAAGGGACGAAGATAAGGATCGATCTTGTCACTGAGCGTGCCTGGCAGGAAGCCCAGCCGCTCCCCTGCCTCCACGGCCGGCCGGGTCAGAATAATCCGGCTGACCTCTTTTTGTTGCAGCGCCTGAACAGCCTTGGCCATCGCCAGGTAGGTCTTGCCGGTGCCTGCCGGTCCGATCCCGAAGATCACGGTGTTGGCATCAATTGCGTCCACGTAGTTCTTCTGGTTCAGCGTCTTCGGCCGAATGGTCTTACCACGCGTGGAAAGGATGTTGGTGGTCAGCACCTCTACCGGGTTCAGCAGGGACTGGCTGCGGAGGAGCAGCACAAGCTGCTGAAGCACGGCAGGAGTGATGACGGTGTCCCGGGCCACCAGACCGCGCACCTCATTCAGCAGCCGCATAATCCGCGGCACGTCCACGGCAGGACCGCTGATGGAAAGCTCGTTGCCGCGGACGTGGAAGTCAACGGCAGGGAACTGCTCCTCGATGAACCGAAGGGCCTCGTCATGACTGCCGAGCGACTGAACCATCTGGTCCGCGTCGTCGAACACGACCACCTCCGTCCGCGACCCTGGGAGGGAGTGGGGGAATTCCCCTGCGGTGCGCGCTGCGGCGCTGAACCGGGCCTTGCCGTTCGCTGCTTCAGTCATAGTGCTGGCCCGCGGGCCTCTGGTCCCCTCCAGTGTGGAATTGGTCTGTCCGCCTGCATCGGTCCGACGGCGATTACACCTGCGGCGCCGGTGTTGGCGGGTCCCTCCATCTTACGCCAGCGCGGCGGACTGCACGCCGTCGCCCGTCGGTTCCGGTGGCGCGCACGGCGGGATCCCCGGCTTTTTTATATCAACTATGTATCGGCCTCATATCGTTCCCGTTGCAGTTCCGGCGACGGGTCCTCTACGGAGCTGCCGCTGGCCGGCCGTGTGCCATGCTGGAATCCGGTCCCGCCTCGACGGCGGTAAATGAGCACAGGCAAGGACAGCGAAAATCAGGCAGCGCGGGAGCACAAAGTCATCACCAGCCGGGCATCTACGCCACGGCTGGCTGTTGTTGACGCTGCCTGCTGCCTTGTTTATGTCAGCGTGTGTGGCCAATCCCCAGACCGGGATCACCAATTCCAGCAGCCCTTCGCAGGTCATCACCGGCCCGGAGGCGGCGGGAGTGCCGAGCACGAGCACGCCGCTCGAAACAACGCAGGCCTCCAACAAGGCCCCGGTCTACTGGATTGGCCGAAGCAACGAACACATTTTCCTGTACCGCGAGTTCCGGGATGTGTCGGAGCAGGACAACCCGGTCACCCGGGCGCTTCGGGTCATGATGTCCGAAAAACCCCTTGATCCGGATTTTTTTAGCCCGTGGCAGAACCCGAAGAAACTGGCCACGTCTGTTTCCGGCAAAAACGTTATCACCGTGGATGTCTCCCCGGACGCGTTCAACAGCAACGTGGATGCGGACACCGCCGAACGCGCCATCCAGCAGTTGGTTTATACGGCGACGGCTGCCGCGGCCAGCTCCGGCCTGATCGACTCCGGACAACAGATCCAGGTGGTCATGCTCGTTGACGGCCGCACCGACTTTGTCGCGTTCAATTACGTCCGGCTCGGTTCACCGACCTCGCGCGCCCCGGGGATGGCCGCACCGGTGTGGATCGTCAGCCCGCAGGAAGGCGCCTCCATGGTGGAGGGACCGGTCACGATTAGCGGCCGGAGCACGATCCCCGGCGGAAAAATCCATTGGGAAATCCTGCGCGTCGACGGCGAGAAGACAAAGACGCCCTACTTGAACGGCAACGCCGTATCCTCCGCCAATGCCTTGTCCCCCGGGACGTTCGACCTCTCGCTGAGCCTCGGTCCTGGATCCTACGAAGTCCGGGTATCACAGATCGATGCGGCCAATACCGTCGGCCGGTACGCCGACACCCGCGGATTCACTGTTTCCTAAGCCTGCATCAGCCCGGATTTTTCTGCTCCCGGCTCCACCCGCTTTTGCCCTGCGCGGGTTCCTACCAGCGGCCGAGAATATCGCTGGCCAGCACAGTCGCGGCGGGACCCGCTGTGGAGGAACGCAGCACGTGGTGGCCCAGTAAGGCGGTAACGGCACCGGCATCGCACAGCCGGGTGACCTCGCGCGGGCTGATCCCGCCTTCGGGGCCCACAACCAGCAGCACCTCACGGTCCGGGCCGGACGGCCCGCCGGCGGGCGGCTGGGAATCCCGCCACGCCTCCAGCACCTGCCGCAGCGGTCGGACCGCGTCCTCGTGCAGGATGACGGCGAAGTCCGCGGCCGCCACGGCGGACTGCAGACCGGCGCCGTCGACCGCTGCCCGGACCTCGGGGATCCAGGCACGGCGGGCCTGCTTGGCCGCCGCGGTCACGACGGACTGCCACTTCGCGTGGGCCTTCGCGGCCCGTTCGGCTTTCCAGCGGACGATGGAGCGTTCGGCCTGCCAGGGGATGACGGCGTCGATGCCAAGCTCGGTCGCGGTTTCGGCACCGAGCTCGTCCCGGTCGCCCTTGGCAAGGGCCTGGACCAGGACGAGTCGAATACCGGGCCGGGGTTCAACGGCGAGTTCCGAACATTCGACGGTGAGCTCGCCGGGGGCGGCGGCGCGTACCGTGCCGGTGAGCCGTTTCCCGGCCCCGTCCGCGATGTCAACGGGCTCCCCCGCACCCAGGCGTTTCACAGTAACGGCGTGGCGCGCCTCTGAGCCGCCGAGGATGAAGGTCGAACCGGGAACCTGCTGGTCCAGGGTTCCCGGTTCGGTGAAGAAGACCGGATTGCTCACCGCTACAGGTTACCGAGCCGGTCCCGCAGTTTGGCGAAGACGCCACCGCTGGCTGCCAGTTTCCCCTCGGTGAACTGTTCACCGCGCAGCTTCGCCAGTTGCCGGAGCAGGTCTTCCTGGGCCGGGTCGAGCTTGCCCGGGGTCTCCACCTGCAAGTGGACCTTGAGGTCGCCGCGGCCGTAGCCGCGCAGGTGGGTGACGCCGAGTCCGCGCAGGGTGATGATCTCACCCGATTGGGTTCCGGCCTTGACGTCGATTTCCTGCTGGCCGTCGAAGGTGTCCAAGGTCAGTTCAGTGCCGAGGGCAGCCGCCGTCATCGGAATGTTCAGGCTTGCGTGCAGGTCGTCCCCGTCGCGGACGTAAGTGGCATCCGTGTTCACCCGGATCTCGACGTAGAGATCGCCGGACGGACCACCGGCCGGTCCTGCCTCGCCCTGACCGGACAACTGGATGCGGGTGCCGGTGGCTACACCGGCGGGGACCTTGACTGTCAGGGAACGGCGGCTGCGGATCCGGCCCTGGCCGCTGCACTCATTGCACGGGTCCTTGATGACGGTGCCGAAGCCCTCGCAGGAGCCGCAGGGCGCCGTCGTCATGACCTGGCCGAGGATGGACCGGACGGCCCGCTGGACCTGGCCGCTGCCGCCGCAGATGTCACAGCGTTCCGGGTGGCTGCCGGGACGGCAGCAGGAACCTTCGCAGGTGGGGCAGGTGACAGCGGTGTCCACCTCAAGCTTCTTGTTGACGCCGAAAACGGCGTCACGCAGATCGATCCGCACGCTGATCAGGGCGTCCTGGCCGCGACGGACCCGCGACGCCGGGCCGGCTTGTCCGCCGCCTGCGCCGAAGAAGGTCTCAAAGATGTCCTGGAACGCGAAGCCCTGTCCGGAGTAGCTGCCGCCGCCGAAGCCATTGTCGGTGCCGTTCTCATTTCCGGTGGTGTCGTAGACGCGGCGTTTCTGTGGATCGGACAGCACCTCGTAGGCATGGGTAACGGCCTTGAACCGGTCCGAGGCGTCCGCCCCCGGATTTACATCCGGGTGCAGGGTCCGTGCCAGTTTGCGGTACGCCTTCTTGATCTCTTCGCCCGTCGCTTCGCGGGAGACTCCAAGAACGTCATAGTGGCTGCTCAAAATTCGCTTCTCTTCCTTCTTGTACTGCCATAGTTGCCTTGCCGTCCGGGCGCAAAGCCCGGTGGGCAAGAAGTCAATGTGCGGACTGGAAGTCCGCGGGGTTGGTGGCCGTCAACAGTTCCTCAGGGTCCCAGAATCCTCGACAGGTACCGCGCTACCGCACGGACTGCGGCCATGGTGGTGGGATAGTCCATCCGGGTGGGACCCAGCACGCCGACCTTCGCGGTCGCATCGGGTCCGTAGCCGGTCGCCACGACGGATGCCTCTGCGAGGCCGTCGTAGGGATTCTCGCGGCCGATGCTCACGGTCACGCCGCGGGGGTCCTCCGCCATGTCGCTGAGCAGGCGCAGCATCACCACCTGCTCCTCGAGTGCCTCCAGGACGGGGCCGATGCTGAGTGGGAAGTCCACGTTGGAACGGGCCAGGTTGGCGGTGCCGGCCATGACCATGCGCTCTTCGCGACTGCTTAAAGCCAGTGCCTCCAGGCCGCGGGCCAGCGCCTGGGCTGCCCCTCGCCGGGCCGGTGGACAGCCGGCGACGACGGACTGCAGGCTCAGTGCCAACAAGCTCAGTGGTGTCCCGGCCAAGCTGGCCAGGAACCGGTTCCGCAGTTCGGAGAGCGCCTCATCCGGAAGTTCCTGCCCGACGTCGATGACCCGCTGTTCCACCTTGCCGGTATCGGCAATAAGCACCACCAACACCTTCCGGGGCGCCAGCAGCACGAATTCGACATGCCGGACCTTGGCCCGGCTCAGCAGCGGGTACTGCACGACGGCGACCTGGTTTGTCAGCTGGGCCAGAAGCCGCACGGTCCGTTCCAGGACGTCGTCGAGATCCTCGGAACCCTCAAGAAGCGCCTGAATGGCACGGCGCTCCGCCTGGGACAACGGTTTGACGGCGGAAATCTGGTCGACGAACAGCCGGTAGCCCTTGTCGGTCGGGATCCGGCCCGCACTCGTGTGCGGAGCGGCGATCAGGCCTTCGTCCTCCAGAGCCGCCATGTCATTGCGGATGGTGGCACTCGAGACGCCCAAGTGGTGGCGTTCCACCAGGGCTTTGGACCCGACGGGCTCACGGGAATGGACGTAGTCCTCCACGATGGCGCGCAGGACTTCGAGTTTGCGCGGTTCACTCATGCTCTGCCTCCCATCCAAATGCGACACGTGTTGCTGTTCGGGCACCCGGCGCCGGACCGCTTTCACCGGGGCCGGCGGCTACGGGTTAGCACTCGGCATGCCCAAGTGCTAACCAGTCTAATATGAGTCGCCGCGTTGTTAGCATTGGATTCGCTCCGGGCATTACCGCGGGGCATCTGATTCCGGATCACCGGCAGCCATCGATTCCGAGTGCAAAGCAGAGTGTATAGAGATGTCGTACCAGAACTGGGGACCCCAGGACCTGTCTGCCCCGGCCCCCAGCCGGCTCCCGGAGGTGCCGGCGCAGCGCGGCATGGTGCTGGAGGAAGTGCAGTCCGGCTGGGTCGGGGCCGTGACCCGGGTCGAGAAGTCCGGCGGCATGCACGTCGTTGCGCTGGAGGACCGTCGCGGAAAATCGCGGTCCTTCCGGCTTGGCTTCGGTTTCCTGCTGGAGGGTCAGCCGATCCGGCTGCTGCCGCCGGCTCCGCGCGCACCGGCCCCGGCCGCCGCCGCACGGACAGCGTCCGGGTCGGTCCGAGTGGAGGGCCAGAGAGCCCAAGTGGCGAAAGCCAGCCGGATCTGGGTGGAAGGCAAGCACGATGCCGAACTCGTCGAGAAGGTCTGGGGCGACGATCTCCGGGTGGAGGGAATCGTTGTGGAGCCGCTGCACGGCATCGATGACCTGGCCGGCGCTGTGGCAGCTTTCCGTCCGGGGCCGGGACGCCGGCTGGGGGTCCTGGTGGACCACCTTGTGCCGAATTCGAAAGAATCCCGGATTGCCGATGCGGTGATGGCCTCCCCGGGCGCTGCGGGCAACGTGCTGATCGTGGGCCATCCGTACGTGGACGTGTGGCAGGCCATCCGTCCGGCCGTCCTTGGCATCGAGCAATGGCCGGTCATTCCCCGCGGCGTCGACTGGAAGACCGGTATCCTGACGGCCTTCGGCTGGCCACACACCACCAAGGAAGACATCGGACTGGGTTGGCAGAAGCTTCTGGGGGCCGTACTCAGCTACTCCGATCTGGAAGCATCCCTGCTGGGGCGGGTCGAAGAAGTCATTGATTTCCTGACCGTGGAGTAACCATGCGACGGCGTGGCCCCCGGCGCCGAGCTTCATTTCCCTGCCCGAGCACGTATTCTTGGAAGGGTGCCCGCGCGTCGTGTACGGCCCGGGCACTTCCAGGCAACAACGCATCACCGCAATCCGAAGGACTTCACCGTGGCAGATAACGAACACATGGGCGACCCGGCCGGCCATGGCCAGCACCCGTACCATGGCGTTCCCGCCAATGCCTTGCCGCTGACAGCCAGCGAGGACCGGCAGTGGGCCACGTTGGCCCACTTCGGCGGCATCCTGGGCTGCGTCCCGGCCCTCTTGATCTATCTGATCTTCAAGGACCGCGGACCCTTCACGGCGCAGGAGTCCAAGGAAGCGTTGAACTTCACGCTTCCCCCGACCATCGCCGCAATCGTGGCCAATCTGCTTGTTTTTATCCCCGTCGTGGGAAACCTGTTCGCCGTCCTGGCCACCGTGATCTGGATTGCCGTGACGTGTTTCTCGGTCGCGGCAGGCATCCACGTCAACCGCGGCCAGCCGCACCGTTACGAGTTCAACCTCCGCTGGATCAAGTAGCCGCGATCGAGCCGGCAACATCAGTTGGGCGTACGGCCGGGGCGCACGGAGCCTTGGCGTTTCGGCCCAGCCAGTCCTGCCGGCCTTCGGGCAGGTATTAGCCCGGCAGAAGCCGGCGGACGACGGCGTCGGCCAGCAACCGGCCCTTGAGCGTAAGCACCAGGCGGCCCCGGAAGGCAAGGGCCGGGTCGACGAGTTCGTCGGCAATCAGCCCGGCGACGGCGTGCCGTCCGGTCTCTCCCAGTCCAACCACGTTGAGCCCTGTTGCCAGGCGGGCCTCGAGCATGATGCGCTCCACATCGCGGGTTGCTGCGTCGAGGGTTTCACGTCCAGCGGCCGGTGACGCTCCCGAGGCCAGCCGTCCGGCGAAGGCTGTGGGGTGTTTGACGTTCCACCAGCGGACGCCCCCCACATGGGAGTGGGCACCGGGGCCGATGCCCCACCAGTCGTCGCCACGCCAGTAGGCGATGTTGTGCCGGCACACCTGGTCTGGAGTCCGGGCCCAGTTGCTGACCTCGTACCAGCCGAGTCCTGCGGCGGAAATGAGTTTGTCGGCGAGCTCGTATTTGGCAGCATGATCGTCGTCGTCGATGCCGGCAACCTCGCCCCGGCGGATTTGCGCGGCGAGTTTCGTGCCGTCCTCCACGATGAGTGCGTAGGCGCTGATATGGTCCGGGCCGTAGGACAGCGCCGTCTCCAACGAATGGCGCCAGTCGGCCAGCGACTCCCCCGGCGTCCCGTAGATCAGGTCCAGGCTCACGGCAAGCCCTGCTTCGCGGGCCCATTGAACGACCTGGGGCACGCGGCTGGGGGTATGGGTGCGGTCCAGGACTTTCAGGACGTGCGGGACCGCGGACTGCATACCGAAGGAGACCCGGGTGAACCCGGCATCGGCCAGCAGCTGAAGCGACCCGGGGGTGACCGAATCGGGGTTGGCCTCCGTGGTTACCTCGGCACCGGGTTCCAGCCCCCAGGCGTCGATGGCGGCAGTCAGGATGCGGGCCAGGTCCTCCGCTGGCAGCAGGGTGGGGGTTCCGCCGCCGAAGAAGACGGTACTCAGCGGACGCGCCGGCAGGCCGGACCCCGCCAGAACCCTCACCGCCAGTTCAACTTCGGAAATCGCCGTGCTGGCGTAGGCGTCCTGCGACGCACCGCCGCCGAGCTCCGTGGCGGTGTAGGTGTTGAAGTCGCAGTAGCCACACCGGACCGCGCAGAACGGGATGTGGACGTATAGCCCAAACGCCCGCCCGATGGCACCGTCGAGCGCCTGGGCCGGCAACAGTCCGTCAGGCGGCGCGGGGTCGCCGAGGGGAAGGATGCTAGGCACGGGTCCGGCCTGACCCTGATCTGACCGCTGCTTTCACCGTCACAGCTACTTCTTGGCCTTGTCCTTGGACTCGTCCGTGGTCAGGGCCGCGATGAACGCTTCCTGCGGTACTTCGACGCGGCCCACCATCTTCATCCGCTTCTTGCCTTCCTTCTGCTTTTCGAGCAGTTTGCGCTTTCGCGTGATGTCACCGCCGTAGCACTTGGCGAGGACGTCCTTGCGGATGGCGCGGATGCTTTCCCGGGCAATGATCCTGGACCCAATCGCGGCCTGGATCGGTACCTCGAACTGCTGGCGCGGAATGAGTTCGCGGAGCTTGCCGGTCATCATCACGCCGTAGGCGTAGGCCTTGTCCCGGTGTGTGATGGCGCTGAAGGCGTCCACCTGCTCGCCCTGGAGCATGATGTCCACCTTGACCAGGTCCGCTACCTGCTCGCCGTCGGCTTTCCAGTCCAGGGACCCGTAGCCGCGGGTCTTTGATTTAAGGATGTCGAAGAAATCGAAGACTATTTCGGCCAGCGGCAGGCGGTAGCGGATTTCCACCCGGTCTTCGGAGAGATAGTCCATGCCGCCCATCACGCCACGCCGGCTTTGGCAAAGTTCCATAATGGCGCCGACAAACTCGTTCGGCGCAAGGATGGTGGCTGACACCATCGGCTCGCGGACTTCAGCAATTTTGCCGGTGGGGTACTCGCTCGGATTCGTGACGTGGACGACCTTCTTGTCCTCCAGCGTCACTTCGTATTCCACGTTCGGAGCGGTGGAAATCAGGTCCAGGTTATATTCGCGCTCGAGGCGCTCACGGGTGATTTCCAGGTGCAGCAGGCCCAGGAATCCCACGCGGAACCCGAATCCCAGAGCAGCAGACGTCTCCGGCTCGTACACCAGCGCAGCGTCATTGAGCATCAGCTTCTCCAGCGCATCCCGAAGCACCGGATAATCCGTGCCATCCAGGGGATACAGGCCGGAGAACACCATGGGTTTGGCGTCGGCATAGCCGGGGAGGGATACCGTGGCGGGCTTGGCCAGATTGGTGACGGTGTCACCAACCTTGGAGAGGCGGACGTCTTTCACACCGGTGATGAGGTAGCCAACTTCGCCGACGCCGAGGCCCTTGGAGGGGGTGGGCTCCGGGGAGCTGACCCCGATTTCCAGGAGCTCGTGGGTGGCGCGGGTGGACATCATCTGGATGCGTTCGCGGGGGTGCAGCATGCCATCAACCACGCGGACGTAGGTGACCACACCGCGGTACGTGTCATACACGGAGTCGAAGATCATGGCGCGGGGCCGGCGCGTTTGGATCGCCCACGGGGGCCGGCAGATCGCGGACAATCTTGTCCAGCAGGACCTCGACGCCCATTCCGGTTTTTCCGGAGACGCGGAGCACGTCGTCGGGGTCGCCGCCGATCAGGCTGGCGAGTTCGGCGGCGTATTTCTCCGGTTGCGCAGCGGGGAGGTCGATCTTGTTCAGCACCGGGATGATCGTCAGGTTGTTTTCCATCGCCAGGTAGAGGTTCGCGAGAGTCTGCGCCTCAATACCCTGCGCCGCGTCAACAAGCAGGACCGCACCCTCGCAGGCTGCCAGCGAGCGGGAGACCTCGTAGGTGAAGTCCACGTGTCCGGGGGTGTCGATCATGTTGAGGGCGTAACTGACGCCGTCGAGTTCCCATGGCATACGAACCGCCTGAGACTTGATGGTGATGCCGCGTTCACGCTCAATGTCCATCCGGTCCAGGTACTGGGCCTTCATGTCCCGGGACTGGACGACGCCGGTGTACTGGAGCATCCGGTCCGCCAGCGTGGACTTGCCGTGGTCAATGTGCGCAATGATGCAAAAGTTCCGGATGATGGCCGGATCTGTTGCGGCGGGCACCGGGGCGGTGCGGGCCATGGGAGACACGCAGGGTCCTTACTGTTGGCTTGTGACGGCGCTGCGCGGTTGATGGTCCACCATCCTGCTGCGTGCCGCATATCTGAACTCCTAGTGTCCCACGTCCGCGTGCATGAGGGCGCATTAAGTAGTGCTGGCGGTAGGGTTTTCCCATGGCACTGAACTTACGCGCGATCGGCAATGCCGTCCGCGGCGCACTGCGCCTCCTCGACAGTCTGGACAAGCACGGCAAGCCGGCACGCGGAAGCTCGGCGCGGCCAGTTGCACGGAAGCCGGGGCGGGCGCAGCCTGGCTCGCCCGCCGGAAAAACTTCGGCACCGGAACTGTCCGGAGCCTATCCGGGCGATTTCCGGGGAACCGCCGCCGCCCGCTACGCCCCATCCCCCAACGGCCTGCCCGAGCCGGGAGAAGTGGTCTGGACCTGGGTTCCCTACGAGGAGGACTACTCGCAGGGGAAGGACCGCCCGGTTTTGCTGGTCGGGACGAGCGGCCGCTACCTGCTGGGTCTGATGCTGACAAGCAAGGACCACGACGACGATGCCCGCCTGGCTGACGACTATGTGGACATCGGAACAGGCGCGTGGGACCGGCAGCGCCGGCCGAGCGAAGCCAAGCTCGATCGCGTCCTGCAGATCAACCCCAAAGATGTCCGCCGCGAAGGAGCAATCCTTGATGCGCAGCGCTTTGGCCTTGTCGCCGCGGAGCTGCGGGCCCGGCACGGCTGGACCTAACCCGGCAGATCCCGTCTGCCTGCCGCGCCGTCCGCGACACGTCGGTCGAGCGCTGTCTCTGCTATTATTGACAGCTGTGTGTCCGTGCAGGTCGACGGCCATGCATGGTTGGCCGCCATAGGTATCCCCACGCCGCTCAGTCGATGGCCAATCTGAAAACCCTCTAGACCATTTTCCGCATTGAAAAAGAGAGTTCACACGTGGCTAATATCAAGTCCCAGAAGAAGCGCATCCTGACCAACGAAAAGGCTCGCCTGCGCAACAACGCAGTCAAGTCCGAGCTGAAGACTGCCATCCGCGCCGTCAACACCGCCGTTGCGTCCACCGACAAGGATGCCGCTACTGCTGCACTGGTTTCTGCCGGCCGTAAGCTGGACAAGGCTGTCAGCAAGGGCGTTCTCCACAAGAACAACGCCGCAAACCGCAAGTCTGCGATCTCCAAGAAGGTCAACGCACTCTAAGGTTTCCAGTTCAACTGAACTGATGACTGTGGCCGGCACCCCTAGGGGCGCCGGCCACATGCAGTTAATGGATAGATTTGATCTCCGGGTGTCTTTTCGGCCACGCTGACCGGGGTCTTTGGGTACCGGGCCGGAAAACCGGCCCGGCCCCCGTGGCTCAGGAGCGGCGTACCGACGTCGCAATCACCGTCACGGCGTGCTCCACGGCGTAGACCGGGTCCCGGGACAGGCCCTTGACCTGGGCGTCGGCCTCGGCCGTGACCTGGATGGAGCGCACCAGCCCCTCGGGCGTCCAGCGCCGGACGTCGCGCTGCGCCTGCTCCACGAGCCACGGCTGCATACCCAACTGTTTGGCGATCTGCGACGAAGACCCCTGCGCACCGGCGACCTTGGCCAGGCCCCGGAGTTTGGATGCCAACGCAGCAACGATCGGGACCGGGTCCGCACCTGTCGCAAGTGCGTGGCGCAGGGTTGAAAGAGCCAGCGGAGCGTTCCCGGCCATCGCAGCATCGGCAACTTTGAAGCCCGTGGCCTCGACCCGGCCGCCGTAGTACCTGTCAACCATCTCCACGTCCACAGCGGTGGTGGCATCTGCTATCAACTGACTGCAGGCCGCCGCCAGTTCAGCCAGGTGCGCACCAACGGCATTTACCAGAGCTTGCACGGCATCAGGATTGATGCGTCTGGCCGCGGCCTTGAATTCAGACGCCACGAACGCCACCTTGTCGGCATCCTTTTTGAGCGGCTGGCAATCAACCACCGGCCAGCCGCCGGCTTTCACAGCGTCCAGGAGTTTCTTGCCGCGCACGCCCCCGCCGTGCCGCAGGACCAGCACGGCGTCGGGTTCGGGCCGCTCGAGATACTTCAGGGCATCGACGAGGAAGGCGTCGTTCATGGCTTCAAGTCCCTCGGCCTCGATCAGCTTCTGCTCGCCGAAGAGGGACGGGCTGACGTTCATCTCCAGTGCGCCCGGTATGTAAATTGCGGCGTTGAGCCGGCTCACTTCAACATCCGGAGCGGCCTCGCGGACCTGGCCGCGGATGCGGTCCATGGCACGACTGCCCAGGTAGTCCTCCGGTCCGCCCACCAGAACGACAGCCGCGGCGGTCACGTCTCGCCACGTGGCGGTGTTCGCCGCCATCGTCCTTGGGCGTTGGGTTTGGGAAGCCGCCACTGAAGATTCCTCCCGGAAGTTGGTTTGCAGACTCTAAGCGTGCCACGCCGGGACCGGTCCACCAAGCCGCGGTTCCCGGCCTGCGGGCGGCGCGGTCGGGAGGCCGGAGTACCGCGTCCGCGGGATCGCTGATGCGCCGGAGCGAGCCGCACACGCCACCGGCCCCCCGCGCCACGCCCCTGCAAATGAACTCTCCAGCAGAGCACTGGTCCGGGCGTGCGCGGAAAGTGCCAGCCGTACCGTCCCGGCCGGATGCAGCGCCAGCCAGAGGACTGCCAGCGCTACCGCGGAGAGCAGCGCCATGGTGCAGAGTCCAAAAATACCTTCTGGCCATGGCAATGCCGCGCCCGGCAGAATGGCGAAAAACCGCGCCGTCCCGGCTACGACTGCGGCGAACCCGCCGGACACCATCATGAGCATGTCCGCTGCGGCCGGGATCAGCGGCAGGAGTGGCAGCGCGGCGGTCCCAAGAAGAGTGACCGGAACCACGAACGCGGCGGCTGCCACGTTGGCGGGCAGGGCATAGGCTGCGAATTGGGGCTGCAGCAGCACAATCACCGGCCCGCACAGGAGTTGCGCCGAGAGCGGGACCGCGACCCCGGCTGCCGCCCATCGCGGCATCCGGGACGGCAGCCAGTTCATAATGCGCCGGCCCGCCACCACGATGCCGAACGTAGCCAGGACCGAGAGGACGAAGCCGAAGCTGGCAGCCAGGGCCGGGTCAGCCAGGACCAGGCCGATCACGGCCACGCACAGGAGGCTCAGTCCGCGGCCGGCGCGGCCGAACGCCAATGCGGCCAACCCGATGCCGCCCATCATGGCGGCGCGGAGAACGCTGGGGTCAGGTCCGACCAGGAGTACAAACAGGCCGAGCCCGGAGAGGCAAACACCGGCGGCGGCTGGTCGCGGCAGGCGCACGGTGCGTGCTGCCAGCAGCAGCGCGCCAAGAATCAGGCTGCAGTTCGCTCCGCTGACGGCGGTCAAGTGGGTCATTCCGACCGTTTTCATCGCGAGGTCCAGCTCGCCGTCGAGTCCGCTGGTGTCCCCGGTGACCATCCCGGGCAGCAGGCCCCTGGCATCGCCTTCCAGCCGGTCGGCCGCATCGCTGAAGTCCTGGCGCACATGACCCAGGCCTGAAAGCCAGTCGTCCGGCCGCACGGTCACTACTGCTGCCGACGAGGCAGCGAGGACCCCCGCATGCGGCTGACCTGCTTCGGCCGGGCGGAGCGTGCCGGAGACGCGCAACTGCTGGCCGGGCAGGACGTCCGCCCACTCCGGGCCACCCATCACCAGCAGGGCCGCCGAAGCCGTGAACTGGAGGCCGTCCGTTCGCATAACGAGCAGGGTTGTCCGGACGGCCCAGCGTTCTGCCGCGCCCCGGTTGCCCGGGATCGTGAGCCGCCGCGGGATGCCCGCGATTTCGAGGTCGGCAACGATGGCCGCACGGGCTGTGGCAGCAGCCGCGACGGGACCCTCGAGGCGTTGGGACGCTGCAACGGCCGCGTGGGCCGCTGCGGCGGCGGCGAGTATCAATGCTGCCGCCAGCGTTGCCAGCAGGCTTCGCTGGCCCCTGGCACTGGGTTCTCCGCGCAGGCAGCCGCGGGTCCTGGCGGAAGCCGCCCGCACGAGGAGCCCTGCGGTTACCGTCATCACTACGCACAGGATCCCCAGCCCGGGAACAGTCAGCCACTGCCCGGCTGCGGCCGTGACCCACACCAGCAGCGCTGCGGGGACAAGGCGCAAGTCGGTGCGGGGCAGAACAGCACTGTCCGCTGCCACGGCTGCATGCCCGGGGCGGAGGCGTGCCTCGAAGTATCTTCCCGGTACCGGGCTTTTCCCGGCACGGGCCCCGGGGACTATTGGTCCGGAGATGCCGGCGCCCGTCCGCACCGGCCGGCCGGCCGCTGGCCCTGACGTTTCGGCCGGGGCCGACGCGACCGCAACGTCCACGAAGCGCTGCCAGCGTCGCGGCACGGCGGGGCTCGATCCGGCCGCCCCAGTGCCATCCGTCGGGGAAGCCTGCTTCTGGGGTCCGTTCAGTTCAGCGCCCTCCATCTCAAATCGCCACCAGCGGACGCAGTGCGGCGAGCATTTTTGGCCCCACACCTTCCACTGCGTCGAGTTCCTCCACGGACGTGAAGCGCCCGTGCTGTTGCCGCCAGTCCACGATGCGCTGGGCCAGGACCGGGCCAACGCGTGGCAGCGTGCCAAGTTCGGCGACGTCGGCCGTATTCAGATTGATCTTCCCGCTGCCGGGGAGCTGGCCGCCGGCGTCTGGTTTCATCCCGGAGCCAGCTGTTCCGTCGGGTGGGGTGTAAGCCTGATCAGGTTCTCCCAGTGCCGGCACGATGACCTTTTGTCCGTCGGCCAGCACAGCCGCAAGGTTGAGCCGGGCTGGGTCCGCCACATCGGTTCCCCCGCCTGCCGCCGCAATGGCTTCGAAGAGACGGCTTCCGGCCGGCAGTTCCACTACCCCTGCCCTGGCGACTGCTCCGGCGACGTGGACGAGGATTGATTCGGGTGTTGGATCCCCTCCGTCCGGCGGCGGCCCCGGCCGGGTCCGACGCGGCTGCCGGACCGTCGCCAGTGAGCGCGGACACATCACTGAGTGGAACTGCTGTGGGAGAGCCGGTGGCTGCCTGCCACCACAGCCAACTGCCTGCCAGCACCACTAAGACCATTAGCAGGGCAACCGCTGCCAAACCCGTGCGGGTTCTGAACCGCGCGGAGGCCTTCGGGGCCAACCCGTCCGTCGGTAACTCCAGTAGCCCGACGGAGCCGCCATCCTGCGCTGACGAGCCGCCCAGGGTGGCTGCGAGGCGGTCCCGGGCAGGGTGCGGTGCGGCTGTGTCTTGGGTTTCCTGGGACCGGCGCGGCATGGAATCCAGCGTAAGAACAACTCATCGCAGCGGATATCACTCACCGCGCGTATGTGGACAGTCGGACGCAGCACCCGTCCCGGCGCCGCTACTTGGACTGGCTCTACTCTTTTCCAAGCCGGTTGCCGGTGATACTGTCTGCATACTCCATCGAAGAATGAGCTGCCAGCTGGGGGCAACCCTGATCGACCGGACGCCCTGCATGCGTCGAAAGCTGGTGTGCCATGCCACTGATCTTTTTGCCGGTTGCCCTGCTCGCGCTACAGGCTGCCCTGCTAACGCCGCCCGCCGATACGGCCACAACGCATCCATACGTGACTTCGGCGCCAGATACTTCCGCGGCAGTGCCCGCTTCGCCGACCGCACCCACGACAGCAACCGAAATCCTACCGGCCCCACCGGTGCCACCAGTAACAGAGGAACCCCCAAACTCATCAGTGCCACCCGCAACAGAGGAACCAACAACCCCAGCACTGCCACCCGCAACAGAGGAACCAACAACCCCAGCACTGCCACCCGCAACAGAGGAACCAACAACCCCAGCACTGCCACCCGCAACAGAGGAACCAACAACCCCAGCACTGCCATCTACAACAGAGGCTGCACCAAGCCCAGTACTGCCACCCGTCGGGGTCCTCTCAGCTGCACTGGCCATAGGTGCCGGCTCGGCCCCACCCTCCATCAAGGCCCCATCAGCGGCATCCGCATTCGAGGCCGGGTCGGTCCCACCCGCGTCCACCCCACCCGCGCCGACACCACCCGTCCCTCCGGCTTCGCCCGCTCCATCCACATCGACCCGGACCGTTACTATCTCCGTGTCCGAGCAGTTCTGTCCTGACAACGGCCTGTATGGCATTTCCTATGTGACGGTGAACGGAAGCGAGGGAATGACGGCTGGTCAAAGGTTCATCTGGCAGACGAAATCGGCCGATACCGCCGTTGAGGCTGTCCCCTCGGAAGGGGCGCTGGCACACGTGACCGTCACGTACCGCTGCAACACCCGGGTGCTGTGGTGGTTTGAGGCCGGGGCCGCGCGGCAGGCGACCGCCAGCTTGTGGATCCCCGGCTCGGGCCCGCAGCCGGACTACATTCTGGAGCCTTAAACCGGCGAACCGTTCCGGAGCGGCGAGGATCCGACCGTGTTTGGCGCCTCGGACTCCCCTACGATCACCGCCAGCACCCCGAGTCCTGCGTGTGCGGCGAGGACTGCCGGGAGCGCGCTGATCTGCGCAGGCGGGCAGCTGGGCAGCAACGCCGCGAGGCGGGCAGCCAACTGCTCGGCTTCCGCCTGATTGCCGAAGTGATGGACCGCCAACCGGGCCTTCCCGGACGGCCTGGCGGCGGCGTCGGCCGCTACGATTTCTTCAAGCCGGGCAACTGCCTTTGCCGCGGACCTGACCTTCTCCAGCGGCACGATCCTGCCGTTCTCCACTGCCAGGATGGGCTTGATGGCAAACATTGTTCCCCATACGGACGCAGCAGCACCGATCCTTCCGCCGCGGCGCAGCTGTTCAAGGCTGGGGACGTAGAAGTAGACCTTGGTGCGGGCGAGCCGTTCCTCGGCTGCCGCCCGGACGTCGGAGACGGCGCCCCCGGCCTCGGCGGCGGCGACCGCGCTCTGTACACCCATTCCCTGGGCCATTCCCACGGTCCGGGAATCGAGGACTTCGACGGGAATACCGGCCCGACCCGCGGCGAGGCGTGCGGCGTCGGCGGTGCCGGACAAGTCCCCCGAAAGATGGACTGACACCACGGCGTCAAACCCGCGTTCCTTGGCTGCCAGATACGCATGGTCAAACTGTCCGGGCGAGGGTCGCGAGGTCTTGACCGGTGTACCGGTGGCCAGGGCGACGGAAATGGTCCCGGCGATGTCGTCGTCACCTTCGCCGTAGATCTCGGCACCGACCATAACCGGCATCGGAACGACGGTGAGCCGGCCGTCGGCAACGAGGTCCCGGACCCAGTCCGCCGGCAGTGCGGCAGCCGAGTCGGTGACAATGGCGGTTCGAACGACCGCCGCCGGAGGAGTCCCGGACCGGGCAGCATCGCGGAGCCGAAGAAACCGCCCCCGCAGCCAGGACTGTCCTGCTGGTTCGGCGTCAGTCACGGAACACTCCTGCTGTGGGGGCTGGTTGACGGGGCTGGCCGGTCCATCCGGCCGCCCGCGGGTGCCGGCGGCCGGGTCCGTCTATGCCGGGACGATATTGACCAGTTTAGGTGCCCGCACGATGACCGTGCGGATGCCGCGGCCGTCGAGGGCCCGCTGGACATTTTCCGAGGCCAGCGCGAGTTCGCGCAGGTCGTCCTCGCTGATGTCCGGGGACACCTCAAGGCGGTCGCGTACCTTGCCCTGGACCTGGACGACGGCGGTGACCGTATCCTGCACCAGCATGGACTCGTCATGTGCAGGCCAGCCGGCGTTGGCCACAGACGCGGGATGCCCCAGGGTGTTCCAAAGGTCCTCTGCCGTGTACGGGGCGAAGAGGCTCAGGATAACCGCGACGGCTTCCACGGCCTCGCGGACGGCGGGGTCCGCTCCGCCGGCTCCGGTGTCGATGGTCTTGCGGGTCGCGTTGACCAGTTCCATGAGTTTGGCCACCACAACGTTGAACTTGTTGTGGTCCAGCAGTGCCGCGGCGCCGGCGATGGTGCGGTGGGTGACGGTGCGCAGGGCGCGGTCGCCGGTGTTGAAGTCGACACCGGGTTCACTGGCGACATCCTGTCCGAGCCGCCAGGCGCGGGCCAGGAACTTCGCGGATCCCGACGGCGACACGTCCGCCCAGTCGACGTCGTCCTCCGGCGGGGAGGCGAAGATCATTGTCAGGCGCACGGCGTCGACGCCGAACTTGTCCAGCTGCTCGCCAAGGTCCACCCCGTTGCCGAGGGACTTGCTCATGGCCTTACCGCCGTTGAGCACCTGGCCCTGGTTCAAAAGCGCGCTGAAGGGCTCGTCCGCCTCGATCAGGCCAAGGTCATGGATGACCTTGGTGAAGAACCGGGCGTAGAGCAAGTGCAGGATTGCGTGCTCCACGCCGCCTACATACTGGCCCACCGGCATCCAGTCGTTGATTTTCGCCGGATCGAAGGGCCCCTTCGTGTACTGCGGCGAAACGAAGCGCAGGAAGTACCAGGACGAATCCACGAAGGTGTCCATTGTGTCTGTGTCGCGTTTGGCCGGACCCTGGCAGGTGGGGCACTCGACGTTGACCCAGCTTTCGACGGCGGCCAGCGGTGAGGTGCCCTTCGGGGCCAGGGCCTCGCCGCGCAGCTCGGCCGGCAGCGTGACGGGCAGTTGCTCGTCCGGGACCGGAACTTCGCCGCAGGCCGGGCAGTGGATGATCGGGATGGGCGTACCCCAGAAGCGCTGGCGGCTCAGCAGCCAGTCGCGCAGGCGGAAGTTGACGAACTTCTCGCCGGTGCCCTGGCGTTCCAGGATGTCAATGGCGGCAGGGATGGCCGCTGCCTTCGGCAGTCCATTGAGGTCGCCCGAGTTGACCAGGGTGCCTTCGCCGGTAGTGGCCGTGCCCGTGACGGCAGGATCTTCGGCCCCGGTATCGAGCACCGCCCGGACCGGCAGGCCGAAGGTGCGGGCGAAGTCGAGGTCGCGCTGGTCGTGCGCCGGGACGGCCATGATGGCGCCCGTGCCATAGTCCGCCAGGACGTAATCGGCGGCCCAGACCTGCAGCTTTTCGCCGTTGAGCGGGTTGATGGCGTAGCGTCCGGTGAAAACACCGGTCTTTTCGCGTTCGGTGGACTGGCGTTCGATTTCGGAGAGCGCCTTGACCTGCTCGCGATAGGCATCCAACGCTTCGGCGTGCTCATCCGTGACAAGCTCGACTGCCAGCGCGGCGTCAGCAGCGACCACGAAGAACGTCGCTCCGTAGAGAGTGTCCGGGCGGGTCGTGAACACCGTAACGTCCTTGGCCTGCTTGGCCTCGGTGGCCTCGATGACAAAGTTGACGTGGGCGCCTTCAGAACGGCCGATCCAGTTCTTCTGCATCGCCAGGACGCGCTCGGGCCAGTGGCCGCGCAGCTCGTCCATGTCCTCAAGCAGCCGGTCGGCGTACTCGGTGATCTTGAAGTACCACTGGTTCAGCGACTTCTTGGTGACAGGGGTCCCGCAGCGCTCACACGCGCCGTTGACGACCTGCTCGTTGGCGAGCACCGTCTGGTCCTTCGGGCACCAGTTGACCGGCGAGTTCTTCCGGTAGGCAAGGCCCCGGTCGTAGAAGCGGGTGAAGAGCCACTGGGTCCAGCGGTAGTAGTCGGGATCTGAGGTGTGGATCCGGCGGGACCAGTCGGCAGAGATGGCATACCGCTTGAACGACGCCGCCTGGGTCTCGATGTTGGCGTAGGTCCACTCGCTCGGGTGTGCGTTGCGCTTGATGGCAGCGTTTTCTGCCGGGAGGCCGAAGGAGTCCCAGCCGATGGGGTGCAGTACGTCATACCCCTGCTGCCGCAGGTACCGTGCGACGACGTCGCCCATCGCGAACGCCTCGGCGTGGCCCATGTGCAGGTCGCCGGAAGGGTACGGGAACATGTCCAGTACATAGCGGCGTTCCTTCGATCCGTCGTCGACCGGAGTGAACACCTTCAGGTCTTCCCAGACCTGGGGCCACTTGGCTTCCATCGCCGCGAAGTTGTAGGCGCCCTCTTCGGGCGCATCCGTCGCGGCTGATGCTGTTCCGGTATCTGTCTCCGGCTGAACGCTCACTGCTGGCCTCTTCTGTTCTGTCACGTGTTCTGTCACGCCTGAATACCTCACCTGATGCTGTCTAACCCCAACGGCCGCCGCGGCTAGCTGTCCGTAACGGACCCCGGACACACAAAAGCCCCTCGTTAGGAGGGGCTGCCGCTCGATGATCCGGATTCCGTTCGAATACCGGGCGGCTAGCTAAGCAGGAGGTTCACAGGCATACGTCCACTTTAGCGTCTCAGGCCAGTTCCCGCTGAACCTTACCGAACACCTGCGGGGCATCCAGGCCGGCTCCCACACTTGATCCGCTGAACCGCATTCCGGCCCGCCGACCCAGACGCAGCCCCCGCGTGACAAAAACCTGTTCGTAAAAGCAGGCAGAAAGGGCCGAAAAGTCGGCGTAGCCGAATTGTTACATAAAACGTGAATAGGGATAAGTAACGTATTACTGACGTTGACCCATGCATTAGATCAAGTAATTGACGATACATTCCAAGTGCTAATTTCTCGATTTCCAAGTAGCACGCCGGACCCGGCAAGTGGAACTTTTTGTCGTGCCACGTATTTCCGCGAGAGAACAATGCTTCACCTCAATGATGCTGTCCCTTGCTGAGAAAACACTGAGAGCAGACTGCGCGTAGCCCTCCAAATTGGGCTTATTGCCATTGGCATTGGATCGGATCAGTATTCTCTCAGGGTCGCATGCCACGGATCTCATGGGGGGATTCGCACTGGTCTCAGGTTGAGGAGCCTGTTATGTCGCACGTTCGAACTTCCTGCGCGAGTAAACCAGAAATACCGGCCGTGAGCCTCGGATTTTCCGGCTCCATGGAAATGGATTAGCCATGTTTGGCTGGGTTACCCGCTTCAGTATGCAGTTCCGCATCCTGGTTCTCGCCCTTGCCGCCGGGCTCATTGCTTTCGGTGTCGTCAACGCGCCGCGTCTTGCAGTTGACAGCATGCCGGAGTTCTCGCCTGCGCAGGTCGAAATCCAGACCGAGGCCCTTGGCCTCTCCGCTGTTGAAGTTGAACAGCTCATCACCGCCCCGATGGAAGCCGACCTCCTCAACGGGGTGGCCTGGCTGGATGAAATCCGGTCCAAATCCGTGGCGGGGCTTTCATCGATCGAACTCATCTTTGAGCCCGGCACCGACCTGCTGCGGGCCAGGCAACTTGTGGCCGAACGGATGACCCAGGCCCACGCGCTGCCGAACGTTTCGGCGCCGCCGCTGATCATGCAGCCGACCTCATCGACGAGCCGCGTCCTGATGGTGAAAATGAACTCCACCGAGCTTTCCGGCATCGACATGTCCGTGCTCGCGCGCTGGCAGATCAAGCCGCGCCTGATCGGCATTCCGGGTGTTGCCAATGTTTCCATCTGGGGACAGCGTGAGCAGCAGCTCCAGGTAGAAGTCAATCCCAACCAGCTTCGCGACAAAGGAGTCACCCTCGAACAGGTTGTAAAGACTGCCGGCAACGCCGTGTGGGTGTCGCCGCTGAGCTACCTCGAAGCTTCGACGCCGGGTACCGGCGGCTTCGTGGAATCGCCGAACCAACGCCTGGGAATCCAGCACGTCCTGCCAATCCGGACCCCGGCCGACCTGGCCAAGGTCAGTTTGGAGGACAGTGGCGGGAAGATGAATCTCGGTGATGTGGCGCAGGTCAAGGAAGACCACCAGCCGCTGATCGGTGACACCTTCGGTCAGGACGCCGGCCTGCTGCTCGTGGTGGAGAAATTCCCCGGGGCCAACGCCCTGCAGGTCACCCAGGACGTGGAGGCTGCACTCAAGGAACTGCAGCCCGGACTTTCCGGCGTGCAGATGGACACCTCGGTCTTCCGGCCGGCCACCTTCCTCCAGGACACGGTGAACAGTATCGGAACTGCGCTGCTGTTGAGCCTCCTGCTGGCCGTGATCCTGTTCTGGCTGCTTTTCAGGTCCTGGCGTGTTGCCGTCATCGCACTGGTGGCCATCTCCACCACGGTGGCCACGGCTGCCGGGGTGCTCTACCTCCAAGGAGCCACTCTCAACATCACTGTCCTCATCGGCATGATGTTGGCCATATCGGTGATCGTCGGCGACATCGTCGAGGATTTCCAGGCCAAGCGTCGGCCGGGCGCTGTTCCGGTCCCCGAGCCATTGGTTGCCTCTGACCGGCGCACACGCGTCATTCAGGCGGTGCACAGGGTCCGCACGCCGTTGATGCACGCATCACTGATCATGCTGGTTGCCCTTTCACCGACGCTATTCCTCTCGGGAGTGCCCGGCGCCTTCTTCCAGCCGGTGTTCTGGACGGCGGCCCTTGCCCTGCTCATCGCCATGGTGGTCGGGTTGTCCGTGACCCCCGTCCTGGTTCAACTCTTGCTGCCGCGCGGCATCGAGCAGGAAACCGAAGGACCCGCAGTACGGAAGACCAGGGCCTATCACGATCGGACAATGCACGCAGTCCGCGGCCGGACGGCAGCGTCCCTCGTGGCGGTAGCCGTCGTGGGAGCTCTGGGCCTGGCCGCAGGATCCCAACTCTCCGGCGACCGGCCAATCGTGCCGACCTTCCCGGACCGGACCCTACTGGTCCAGTGGGACACCATGGCAGGCGCGTCCACGGACGAGGTCCGCAGGATCGCCTCACGTGCATCGCAGGAATTGCGGGCCGTGCCGGGGGTTTCCAGTGTGGGCGGCCACGTTGGCCGCGCCATATCCTCCGACCAGGTCGTTGGCAGCAGCTCGGCCGAGCTCTGGGTCTCCATTACTCCTGACGCGGACTTCAGCCAGACCGAGAAGGCCGTACGCGAGATCGTTCAGGGCTATCCCGGCATAGCCAACAACGTCATGCACTACTCCCAGCAGCAGATCGGTTCCGAACGCAGCAGCATGGAACCCGGATTCGCGGTCAGGGTCTACGGCACTGATATGGGCATCCTGCGGGACAAGGCCGAAGAAGTCCGGAAGGCGATCGAAGGCGTTGAGGGTGTTCAGAACCCGCACATCAACGCCACTGCCATGACGCCCGTTGTGGAAGTCGAAGTCAACCTTGAGGCAGCACAGAAAGTCGGCATCAAGCCCGGCGACGCCCGGCGTGCCGCCGCTACCCTGATGCAGGGAATTGTGGTCGGCAACCTCTTCGAACAGCAGAAGGTTTTCGAAGTAGTGGTCCGAGGCGCCGTCGACGTCAGGGATGACTTGACGAGTATCCGCGAAATGCTGATAGACACCCCCGACGGCGGGCATGTCCTGCTGGGCCAGATCGCAGACGTCCGTCTCGCTCCCAACGAAGTCGTCGTCCTGCACGATGCGACCTCGCGCCGGATCGATGTGGAGGCCGATGTCAGCGGAAGGCCGCTCGCGGATGTGCAGCGGGATATTACGGCCGCGATCAAGAACATCGAGTTCCCGCTGGAATACCACGCGCAGATTCCGACGGCGTACGGTAGCCAGCAGGCCGATTGGACCGTGTTCCTCTGGCTTTGGGCAGCTGCCCTCGCGATGATCCTGATCCTGATCCAGACAGCAGTCCGGAACTGGAAGCTTGCATTCGCCATTTTCCTGACAATGCCCGCGGCCCTGGCCGGGGCGGCGATTGCCGGCTGGCTGGCCGGGGCGTCCGTGTCCCTCCTGACCCTGACGGCGTTTGCAGCAGTTCTGGCAGTCGCAGCCCGCAATGCGGCGCTGCTGTCGGCCAGCGCTGACGAACACTGGCGGCAGTCCCCGGGCTCACTCCATACTACGGTCGTCATGCGGGCAGCCAGGGAGCGCCTGGTGCCGGTCCTGAAGTCCGCTTTGATCACGCTCCTGATCCTGATTCCACCGGCTGTGTTCGGCGGAGTCGCCGGTGAGGCGGTTTTCGGCCCCATCGCACTGATCATCGGCGCCGGACTCGTCACGACCACGCTCGTCGGAATCCTCGTCCTGCCTCTGTTGATGATCCTGTTCGGGCCACGATCCGGCCCCGAGGAATGGGATTCAGTCTACGAAGCGGACCTACCCGTCATGCCCGTATCGCAGGAAAAGGTGGAAGTATCATGACCAACCAAATGAACCTGCGGCGCCTGTCCCTGGCGGCAGGTATCAGCGCCGCACTGTTGTTCTCGGTCCCCGCTTGTGGGCAGACGGCATCAGTAACGCCCGCCGCCGCCCAAAACGCCAACGCTCCGGCGAAGGTTGAAAAAAATGTCGACACCGGCATCGCCAAAATCACCCTCACCGAACGGGCCATGGAACGCCTGGACATGAAGACCGACACCGTCAACGCCGGAGCAGGAACGGACATCACCGTGCCATACTCGGCTCTGCTTTACGATGCCAACGGCAAGACCTGGGTCTTCACCAACCCGGCGCCGGGGGTCTTCCAGCGGCAGAGTGTGACCGTGGCACGGGTGGAAGGCGGCGTCGTCACGGCGACGGCCGGCCCGGCGGTGGGCACAGCAGTTGTAACCGTAGGCGCGACAGAACTGTTCGGCGCCGAGTTCGATTCGGCGAAGTGACATGCGCCGTATAGTCGCAGCGAGCCTCAGATTCCGCTCCATCATCATAGCGATGGCGGCGGCACTGATGATCGTAGGCGGCACACAACTAAGCAGCGCATCCGTCGATGTCTTTCCCGAGTTCGCCCCGCCAAAGGTCGAGGTCCAGACAGCCTGCCTGGGGCTCACCGCATCCGAAGTCGAGCAACTGGTCTCGGTGCCGCTGGAGGAGGCCTTCAACGGGATCGACGGGCTGGATCATATGCGGTCCAAGTCCGTATCCCAGCTCTCCTCCATCATCCTGGAATTCAAGCACGACATGGATCTGCTCACGGCAAGGCAACTGGTGGCAGAGCGGATGGCTACCGTCATTCCGACGCTGCCCACCTGGGCTGCACCCCCGTTGATGCTGCAGCCGCTGTCCTCGACCAGCCGTGTCATGAAGATCGGTTTGTCATCGGACACGAGGTCGCTCATCGAAATGTCGATGATCTCGTACTGGAGCATCCGGGCGCACCTGCTGCGCGTCCCCGGCGTGGCGAACGTCGCCATTTGGGGTGAGCGGCTGCAGATGCTGCAGGTCCAGGTTGATCCGGCCAAGCTGGCCGCCAATGACGTCACGCTCGAGAATGTGATGAACTCAACGTCTGACGCGCTGGATGCCGGCTTGCTCAAATACTCCCCCGGTTCGCTGATCGGTACCGGCGGATCGCTGGACACACCCAACCAGACCATGGGTATCAGGCATATCCAGCCGATCACATCCCCGGCCGATCTCGCTCAGGTGTCCCTTGATCAGGAAGAAGGCAAACCGCCACTCCGGCTCGCCGACGTAGCCAACGTCGTCGAGGACCACCAGCAGCTCATTGGTGATGCGGTCATCAACGGTGGCCCCGGCATCATGCTGATCGTCGAAAAACTGCCATGGGGCAACACCGTGGAAGTCACCCGTGGCGTCGAGGAAGCACTCAAGACGATGGAGCCGGGGCTTACCGGCATCGCGGTGGATACAACACTCTTCCGGCCGGCCACCTTCATTGAAGAATCCCTCAGCAACCTGAGCCTGGCGCTGCTGCTGGGAACTCTGCTCGTGATCATGGTCCTGGGTCTCTTCCTCTTCCAGTGGCGGACGGCACTCGTGAGTGTGGCGGCCATCCCGCTCTCCCTGGTGGCTGCGGCACTTGTCCTCTACTGGACCGGGGGCACAGTGAACACCATGGTTCTGGCGGGGCTGGTAATTGCCGTCGGGGTCGTGGTGGACGATGCGATCATCGACGTCGAGAACATCGTCCGCCGCCTGAGACACCACCGGGCAGCCGGTGGTGCCGGAAGCACCGCCAAGGTAGTGGTCGATGCGTCCCTGGAAGTCCGCGGACCAATCGTGTATGCGACACTCATCATCGTCGCTGCGACCGTGCCGATTTTCTTCCTCGACGGCCTGACCGGCGCCTTCTTCCGACCGCTGGCCACTGCTTACACGCTCGCGGTGATTGCTTCGATGTTGGTTGCCCTCACCGTCACGCCTGCCATGGCGTACATCTTCCTGCGCAATGCCAAGCTGGAAGACCGGGACCCACCACTGGTGCGGGTTCTCAAGCGCTGGTACGACGCCGCTCTGCGGCCCATCGTGCGCCGCCCCGCCCCGGGCTACCTCGCCTTGGGCGCCATGGGCGTCGTCGGCATCGTTGCTGCTCCGCTCCTGGGACAGTCGCTGTTGCCGTCCTTCAAGGAACGCGACTTCCTGATGCACTGGCTGACGACGCCGAGTGCCTCCAATTCCGAGGAGGTCCGGGTCAGTCAGCTCGCGTGTAAGGAGTTGATGACAATTCCCGGGGTGAACAACTGCGGCTCGCATATCGGCCAGGCTTTCGCAGCCGATGAGGTCGTGGGCGTCAACTTTGGGGAAAACTGGATCAGTGTGGATCCCTCGGTGGATTACGACGAGACGCTGGCTGCGGTTGAAGAGGTCGTGGAAGGCTATCCGGGCATCGTCCGGGACGTCCAGACGTACCTTAAAGAGCGTATCCGGGAAGTCCTGACGGGCACGGGCTACGCAGTTGTTGTCCGCGTATATGGAGATGATCTGGACGTCCTGCGCACGGAGGCCGACAAGGTCAAGTCCATTCTCGGAGGGATCGAGGGGGCCGTCGGGGCCAAGGTTGCACTTCAAGCCAATATCCCGCAAATGAACGTCGAGGTCGATCTGGAGGCTGCGCAGCGCTATGGCCTCAAACCCGGCGACGTGCGCCGTGCGGCTGCGACCTTAGTCGCGGGTGAGGAAGTCGGAGACGTCTATCGGGACGGTAAGGCCTACGACGTCCAGGTCTGGAGCCCTCCGGAGCTCCGCACCAGCGTGACGAGCATCGAGAACCTCCCGCTGGATACCCCCAGCGGACAAAGGATCCGGGTCGCGGACGTCGCCAAGATCACCGTGGCACCGACACCGAACTCGATTCAGCGTTCGGAAGGGTCCCGGCGGCTAGATGTCAGTGCCAACGTTGTGGAAGGGGACCTGGGCAAGGTCGTGCAGGCGCTGGAAGCCGAAATGGCGACCGTCGACTTCCCGACCGGATACAGCGCCGCCATCCTCGGCGAGTACACGGAGCGGCAGGCGGCATCCTCCCGGCTGATGCTCTATTCGATTGGCGCACTGCTCGTGGTTTACCTCCTGCTCCAGGCAGCATTCCGGAGCTGGCGGCTGGCCACCCTGGCGATCCTGACGCTCCCGGTCGCCCTGGTGGGCGGTGTCATTGCCGCGCACATGAGCGGTGGCATCCTCTCTCTCGGGTCCCTCGTCGGATTCCTGACCCTGATGGGTATCGCTGCCCGCAACGGCATCCTGCTCATCAACCACTGTCAGCACCTGGAAACCCATGAAGGCATGACCTTCGGGCCCGCCCTGGTGCTGCGGGGCGCCGCCGAGCGTTTGTCACCGATCCTAATGACGACTCTCGCCACGGCCCTGGCACTCGTGCCGCTGGTGGTCATGGGAAACATCCCGGGTCACGAGATTGAACACCCCATGGCGGTGGTGATCCTGGGCGGCCTCGTCACCTCGACGTTGGTCAACCTGTTCATCGTTCCGTCGCTGTACCTCAAGTTCGCCAAGAAGCACGGCGGACGGCTTCCCGGGCACCGTCAGCCCGACCCCGTCGCAGCCATTTAGCTGCGGCCCGCGCACCCGTATCGAAAGGCATGACCGATGGGTCATCGAAGCACAACCATCATTATTTACGGGAGCGCGGTCCTGCTGGCGCTGGGGTCGCTGACGGCAACGTCGGCGGACACAGCGGCAGCCCCATCAACCGTCAGGGGCTCCGGTTCGCAGGCACTCTGCGGACCGGGCTCCGAGATCAAATTCGACCGTTCTGCGTTTCCCCCGATGCCGAAGATCAACAACAAGTGGTTTCCCTTGAAGCCCGGCATGCAGTACCTCACACGCGGCACCGTGAAGGACGCCGTCGAGGGCACCTCCACCCGCACCGTTCTTCACACCGTCACCGGGCTGACAAAGCTGGTCGATGGCGTCAAAACGCTTGTGATGTGGGACCGCGACTATTCCAATGGTGAGCTTGTTGAATCAGAACTCGCCTTCTTCGCACAGACGAGAGCCGGCACGGTCTGGCTCTTCGGCGAGTATCCGGAGGAATATGAGAACGGCAAGCTCGCAGGCGCACCCAGCACGTTCATCAGCGGCATCGACAAGGCACAGGCCGGCATCGCCATGCAGGCCGAGCCGAAGCTCAATACACCGGCCTACGTCCAGGCCTATGCACCGACCGTTGATTTCCTCGACTGCGGCGACGTATTCAGGACGAACAGGCGTGTCAGCGTCCCGGCAGGTTCCTACACGGGTGTGCTGGAGATTGACGAATTCAACCCGCTGGAGGGTGCCAGCGCCGGCAACCAGCGCAAGTTCTACGCCGCCGGAACCGGTTTGGTAAAAGTCACCGCAGCCGGAGGCAACAGCCAGGAGTTTCTGGACCTGATCAAGATCACGAAGCTCACGTGCGCCCAATTGAATCGGGTCAACAATCAAGCTCTTAAACTGGACCGGCGCGGCTACCGGGTCAGCCCGGACGTCTACGCCAAGACACCACGGGCACACCGTGCCGTCAGCAGCGACTGCCACGGGCACGACTCCTGAGACATGTCCGGCCCGGGGTAGCGCCCCGGGGCCGGACGCCACCAGATTCGTTGCCGAATCCACCAACCGGCACAGCATCGAAATTTCACCACGGAATCCCATCACCGAAGAGTCAGATCACCGGACAGCAAAGAGCTCCGGCCAGATCACCTGGCCGGAGCTCTTTGCTGTACGCCGCGCTAAGCGCGGGTCAGGCGCCTACTTGACGTCCTCGTCGACCCAATCCATCGACTTCGTGACGGCTTTCTTCCAGAGGCGCATCTGGCGGTCACGCTCGGCGTCGTCCATCTGCGGTTCCCAGCGCTTGTCCTCGGACCAGTTGGCCGAGCATTCGCCCAGGTCCTTCCAGAAGCCGACGGCAAGGCCGGCCGCGTAAGCGGCCCCCAGAGCGGTGGTCTCCACGACCTTCGGCCGGATGACCGGCACGCCCAGGATGTCGGCCTGGAACTGCATCAGGGCGTCGTTGGCAACCATGCCGCCGTCGACCTTCAACTCGGTCAACGGGACGCCGGAGTCGGCGTTGACCGCATCGAGCACCTCGCGGGTCTGGAAAGCGGTGGCTTCCAGCGCGGCCCGGGCGATGTGGTTCTTGTTCACAAAACGGGTCAAGCCAACAATCGCGCCGCGGGCGTCGGACCGCCAGTACGGCGCGAACAGGCCGGAGAACGCCGGCACGATGTACACGCCGCCGTTGTCCTCGACCGAGGCGGCGAGCTTTTCGACCTCAGGGGCGCTGCTGATCATGCCCAGGTTGTCGCGCAGCCACTGGATCAGCGAACCAGTCACCGCGATCGAGCCTTCCAGCGCGTAATGCGGTGCTGCATCGCCGAGCTTGTAGCCGACCGTGGTCAGCAGCCCGTTCTTCGAGTGGATGATTTCCTCACCCGTGTTAAAGATCAGGAAGCAGCCCGTGCCGTAGGTGTTCTTGGCTTCGCCGGCTTCGAACGCCGCCTGCCCGAAAGTGGCGGCCTGCTGGTCGCCCAGGATCCCGGCGACCGGTACTTCACGCAGCAGCTGCGAGGTGTGCACGGTCCCATAGACCTCGGAGGAGGACTTGATCTCCGGCATCATGGAGGCCGGGACGCCGAACGCGTCCAGGATGTCCTGGTCCCAGGACAGTGTCTCGAGATCCATAAACATGGTCCGGGACGCGTTGGTCACATCGGTGACGTGCACGCCGCCGTCGGTGCCTCCGGTCAGGTTCCAGAGCACCCAGCAGTCCGTATTGCCGAATACGAGGTCGCCGGCTTCTGCCTTCTCCCGCGCACCCTCGACGTTGTCCAGGATCCACTTGATCTTGGTGCCGGAGAAGTAGGTGGCCAGCGGCAGTCCCACCTTTGCTTTGAAGCGCTCCACGCCGCCGTCCTTGGCGAGCTCGTCGACGATCGGCTGGGTGCGGGTGTCCTGCCAGACGATCGCGTTGTAGACGGCCTTGCCGGTGGTCTTATCCCAAACGACTGCGGTTTCACGCTGGTTGGTGATGCCAACGGCAGCGATGTCATGTCGGGTCAGGTTTGCCTTGGAGAGCGCGTTGCCGATGACTTCACGGGTGTTGTTCCAGATCTCGGCGGGATCGTGCTCGACCCAGCCGGCCTGCGGGAAGATTTGTTCGTGTTCGAGCTGTCCGGACGAGACGATGCTGCCGCTGTGGTCGAAAACGATGGCGCGGCTGCTGGTGGTGCCCTGGTCAATGGCGATTACATACTGGTTCATGTTGACGTCCTTGTCTGGTTGGTTGTGGCCGGGCGGCTGACCGGCCGATCAAGCGATGGCTGATGCGGCTGCGGCGGATCGCCCGGTCAGGCGGCGGCCCTGGCGATGATCGGAACGACGGCGGCGACAATGCCGGCGAGGCCGCCACCGACCAGCGGTCCAACAACGGGGATCCAGGAGTAGCTCCAGTCACTGGAGCCTTTGCCCTTGATCGGCAGCAGCGCGTGGGCGATACGGGGACCGAGGTCACGGGCAGGGTTGATGGCGTATCCGGTGGGGCCACCGAGTGACACGCCGATGCCGACAACGAGCAGGGCGACGGCCAGCGGGCCGAGCCCGGAGGGCGTCCCGCCGAAGGTCAGGATGACGAAAACGAGGACAAAGGTACCGATGATCTCGGTGACCAGGTTCCAGGTGGTGGAGCGGATGGCCGGGCCGGTGGAGAAGACGCCCAGCTTGCTGGCGGGCTCGGGTTCGGCGTCGAAGTGCTGCTTGTACGCCAGCCACATCACCACGGCGCCCAGGAAGGCCCCCAGCAGCTCACCGCCGAAGTAGGTCAGCGTCGAGGCAATGTCCACCGGGACCCCGGGTGCATACTCGCTCTTGCCATTGACCAGCAGACCAAACGTCACGGCCGGGTTGATGTGTGCGCCTGACATTACGGCCACGTACACGCCGGCGAACACGGCGATGCCCCAACCCCAGGTGACCATCAGAAACCCGCCATTGTTGCCCTTTGTGCCCTTGAGGGCGACGTTGGCAACAACACCACAACCGAGCAGTGTCAGCATCGCTGTGCCGAATACTTCGGATAGAAAAACTATTCCAAGAGACATCTTTGACTCCTCTATGTTCTGTTGTCAGCCCTTCGCGGGTTTGAAGGGCTGTTGGACCGGCAGCGTGTCGACGCTGCCGGTCCGCCACTGCGCGGGCCGCCGAAGCGGACCGCACAGTGCTTACCCCCGGGCTTCCCCGCCCGGACGCGCAAGTTGAATCAGGCGACCAGGCTGTCCACCGTGACGCCGTGGAACCGTTGCAACACCTCCTGGGCGTGGGTGATTTCCGAGGCCCGGCGTGCCGCATCCCAGCCCAGCGGGCCGGACAGGATCTCCGATACCTCGTTGAGGAGTTCGCCGGTCACCAGGCCCCGGAAGGCCAGGGACGTCCGGCGGATCAGCACATCGATCAGATGACCGATCTGCTCGTTCTCGGCCATAAACTCCAGTTCGCGGACGCTCAGTTCCCGGGTGGATCGCAGCAGCCGGTCCGGTGCGAGATCCAGGTAAGCGATGACGTCTTCGGCGCGGGTCCCGTACCGGGTCAACAGGAGGGTGGCCCGGTCCGCGTCGCGGTCTGCGGACATGTGGGCCTTAATCCACCGCTGGATACCCTCTTCGGTATCCGGGAAGTCAGCCCCGCCTCCGATGGCCAGCTTCGCCGTCGAGGTCTTCCGCTCCATGCCGAGTTCGGTGAGGACGTCGTTGGTCATGTGCTCGGACAGTGCCCGGAAGGTGGTCCATTTCCCGCCCACGAGGCTCAGCACGACGGCGCCTCCTGCTGCTCCGTCACGGGCCGCGGTACGGCGTTCGATCCGGTAATCGCGGCTGACGAAGCCGGGCTGGGTCGCATCGTTCTTCGGGAGCGGTCGGACACCGGAGAAGGAATAGACGATCTGGCCGCGGTCAACGGACACATCCGGGAACACATGACCAATCAGGTCAATGAAGTAGTCAATCTCGGCCTCGGTGCAGACGGCGTCCTCGGCCATGTCGGCAAAGACGTCCGTGGTGCCGACGAGGACACGGTCCCCCATCGGGTAGATCAGGACGATCCTGCCGTCCGTGTGCTCGAAGAAGATCTCACCGCCGTTGCAAGCCTTGAGCAGCTCGGGGTGGTCCAGCACGATGTGTGAGCCCTTCGTGCCGCCCATAAACGCCGACGCCGCTCCCATGGCCTCGTTGGTCAGGTCCACCCACGCGCCGGTGGTGTTCACGATGACGTCCGCCGTGAAGTCGAAGACCTCGCCGGTCAGCTCATCGCGGAGTTCGACGGTGCTGCCCCCGCCGGTACCGGCCGCTTCCTTGAGTGAGACCAGCGAGACATAGTTGCTGGCCCGGGCCTGGCCGGCGCCGGCAAGTCCGGCTTTCTCGCCATCCTGCAGGACATCCAGGGTCAGCCGCTCGGGGTTATGGACGGAAGCGTCGAAGTACGTGGCCGTGTATTTGATGCCCGGGTGCAGCCGGGGCAGCTCAGCCAGTGCCTTTTTGCGGCCCCGGAACTGGTGCCGGGGCACTGTGCCGCCGTCGCGGGAGAAGAAATCGTAAAGGCTGAGGCCAAGCTTGATGAGGAAGGCCCCACGTTCCTTGGGCTTGCCCTGCTGCTTGTGGGTGAGGAATCGCAGCGGAGCTGACAGGACGCCGGAAAACGTGCTGAAGATGGGAATGGTGGTCTGCAGCGGCTTGACGTAGTGAGGCGCGATCCGCAGGAGCCGGTTGCGCTCTACGACGGATTCCTGGACCAGGCGGAACTCGCCGTTTTCCAGGTACCTGATGCCACCGTGGATCATGTGGGACGAGGCGCCGCTGGCACCCTGGCAGTAGTCGCCGCGTTCCACGAGCACCACATCCACCCCCTGCAGCGCGAGATCCCGGAAAGTACCGACCCCGTTGATGCCGCCGCCGACGATCAGCACCTGCGCCCGGCGCCGCGACCGCAGTTTCTCGACCGATGTGCGCTCGCTGGCCGGGCCCTGCATGGGGGATAAATCCTGCTGTCCCAAAACTGCTCCCTTGGGTTTGGTCCTATGCGCCACACTCTATTGCGTGACGCCGTTCACCACTATTGTTCGGAGTATTGGAAAATGGAGTCAAGCACTATGCACAAACGTGCAGAACGGAACCGAAATGACACCTTCACGTCAGTCCGACGCCCTCCGGGCTGCCCAGCTCTACTATCTCCAGGACCTGACCATGGACGCCATCGCACGGGAATTGCGGACGTCCCGGTCGACCGTTTCGCGGTTGTTGTCGGCGGCGCGGGAATCCGGTCTGGTTCAGATCCAGATCCGCAGTCCGCTGGACACCGGACCTGAATTGGAAAGCATCATCCGGGCCCAGTACAAGGTCGATGTGCACGTCGTTCCGGTGGTCGACACCCTCAATGAGGCGGAAACACTGGACCGGGTGGCGATGCAGGCGGCCCGGACGATCGGCCCGCTGGTCGATTCCAACGCCATCATCGGGGTCGCCTGGGGATCCACCCTGAGCGCTGTGAGCCGGCACCTGACCCGCAAAATCACCCATGACAGCGTCGTCGTGCAGCTCAACGGGGCGGGCAACATGCAGACGACCGGCATCACCTATGCTTCCGACATCATGCGGCGCTTCGGCAGCGCCTACGGAGCCCGGGTGGAGCAGTTCCCTGTCCCGGCGTTTTTCGACCACGCAACGACCAAAACGGCCATGTGGAATGAACGCAGTGTGCAACGCATCCTGGCCCTGCAGGCCCGCATGAGCATTGCGATCTTCGGTGTGGGCTCAGTCGATGCCGACTACCCCAGCCACGTTTACGCGGGCGGGTACCTCGACGAGGCTGACCTTGCCACGCTGGCCACGTCCGACGTCGTCGGGGACGTCGCGACCGTGTTCTTCCGCTCCGACGGTTCCTCGGACGGCATCACCCTGAACGAACGTTCCACCGGACCGGACCTGGCCCAGCTCCGGCAGGTCCGGCGCCGCATCTGCGTGATTTCCGGGGCATCGAAGATCAACGGGCTCCGCGGTGCACTTGCCGCGGGCCTGGCCACCGACCTCATCCTCGACGAGGCCAGCGCCCGCCGGCTGGTCAGTTTCAATGGCATCGCCTGAGCCGGGCGGCCTGCCGGGGCAGCCCGACAGGCCGCGCCGTACACAGCCGCCGGTCAGTGGGTAAAGTCAGTGCTATGAGAATCTCCCCGCGGCTGGCCCTGAATAACGGCGTGCTGATCGACAGGCTGGGCTTCGGGTTGTACAAGGTCCCGCCGGCCGACGCAGCCGGTCTGGTAACGATGGCGATCGAGGCTGGCTACCGTCACTTCGACACGGCCTCCATGTACGGCAATGAAACGGGCGTCGGCCGGGGAATCGGGGGCCTGTCCGGATTCGACGGAACGGGACGCGGGCCCCGGCGAGTCCGCCCCGTACGTATCACGCGAGGACCTTTTTATTACCACCAAGGTGTGGAATGAGGATCACGGCTACGACGCTACGCTGCGCGCCTTCGATACTTCGATCGCCAACCTCGGCCTGGAGTATATCGACCTCTATCTGATCCATTGGCCGTGTGCGAAGCGTGGACTGTTCCGTGAGACCTACCGCGCCCTGGAAACGCTCTACCGTGAGGGCAAGGTGCGCGCCATCGGCGTCTCGAACTTCCAGCCGGAGCATCTGGACCGCCTGTTGGAGACCGCCGAAGTCGTGCCGGCCGTGAACCAGATAGAGCTCCATCCGTGGCTCCAGCAGGCCGCAATGCGGGAGAAGCACGAACAGCTTGGTATCCGCACCGAGGCATGGAGCCCGCTCGGCCGCGGCCAGGTCCTGAAAGACCCGGTCATCCTCGCCCTCGCCGCCGAACATGACCGGACAGCAGCCCAAATCATCCTCCGCTGGCACCTTCAGCTGGGCAACGTCACGATCCCAAAGGCCAGCTCTTCAGACCGCATCCACGAAAACCATAACGTCTTCGGATTCGAACTCTCGGTCCGCGACATGACGGAACTCGCTGCGCTTGAGCGCGGTTTCCGCAGTGGCTCCCATCCCGACAACGTCAACTAGGAATCCAACGCATGGAACACGTGGACATCAAGTCCTCCCCCGCGCCCCTGTTCAGCAGCGGACTCGACGCCCGGACCCGGTCTGCTGCCGTTGACCTCGATGGCGGCCGGGTAGCCTACTGGACGTATGAGCCGGTCCGGGTGACCCCCGAGACCCGTACCATCCTGGTTATCCACGGCTTCCGCGGCGACCACCACGGCCTGCTCCGGGTGGCCGACCACCTTCCGGAGATGCGGCTCATCATGCCGGACCTGCCGGGCTTTGGCAGCTCCGCGGCCTTTGCCGGCGCAAGTCATACCGTGGAGCGCTACGGACAATTCATTGGCGAATTTATGGCCGCGCTGGGCCTGGGCCCGGAGACGGTCCTGCTGGGTCATTCGTTTGGCTCGATCATCACCAGTCATTTCGTGGCGGACCATCCCGCCGCCGTGTGCCGGCTGATCCTCATCAACCCGATCGCAGCGCCAGCGCTCGAGGGGCCGAAGGGACTCATGACCAAGCTCGCGGTCCTTTACTATGAGGCCGCGGCGCGGCTGCCCCGGCGGCCCGGTCAGGCCCTGCTTCGGAGCCAGCTGATTGTCCGGGTGATGAGTGAAGCCATGGCGAAAACCAGGGACAAGGACATCCGCCGGTTCGTCCATGCACAGCACAGCGCCTACTTCTCCGCCTTCGCCGACCGGGACAGTCTGCTGGAGGCCTTTAAAGCGTCGGTCGGCAGCCATGTCTCCGAGGTCGCCCACCGGTTGGAGCTCCCGGTTCTGCTGGTCGCGGGCGAACAGGATGAGATCGCCATGCTGCCGGACCAGCACAAGCTCGTTGCCCGGCTGCCGGACGGCCTCCTCGGGGTCATCCCCGGCGTCGGGCACCTGATCCACTACGAGACCCCCGAGCCGGCGGCCCGTTACATCAGAGACTTCCTGAAAGAGCCCACCGCATGAAAATTCTCGTCGATGCGCGATTCACCCGCCTGGACCACCACGACGGCATCAGCCGCTACGGCGCGAGCCTCATTGCGGCTGCCGCCAGGATCGCCGATGTCTCCATGCTCATCAGTGACCGCCGCCAGCTGGCCCTGCTCCCCGAGGTGCCTTACACACTCATAAACAGCCCGCTCTCGCCGGCTGAGCTGTTCGTGGCCGCCAAGGTCAACAAGCTCGGCGCCGACGTTGTGGTTTGCCCCATGCAGACGATGGGCAGCTGGGGCCGGAAGTACGCCCTGGTGCTGACGCTTCACGACCTCATCTACTACGAGCACCCGGAACCGCCGGGATTCCTCCCGGCCCCGGTTCGGGTCCTGTGGCGCCTCTACCACAAGGCGTTCTGGCCGCAACGCCTCCTGCTGAACCGGGCAGACGTCGTCGCGACGATCAGTTCCACCACGGCCGCCCTGATCGCCAAGTACCGCCTCACCCGGCGGCCGGTCCGGATCGTGGGCAATGCCCCCCAGCACGGCCACACACCCCGGGACCCGGAGACGGGAGCGGATAAAACCCTGCTCTACATGGGCTCATTTATGCCTTACAAAAACGTCGAAACGATGATCGCAGGGATGGCAGAGCTGCCGGACATGACCCTGCACTTGCTCAGCCGGATTTCCCCGGAGCTCCGCGCCGGGCTGGAAGCCCAGGTTCCCGCCGCGGCCAACGTGGTCTTCCACAATGGCGTCACGGACGCCGAATACGACGCAATGCTGGCCCGGACCACCGCCCTGATCAGCCTCTCCCGGGCGGAGGGCTACGGACTGCCCCTCGTCGAGGCGATGTCCCACGGCACCCCGGTGATCGCCAGCGACATCCCGATCTTCCGCGAGGTCGGCGACGATGCCGTCAGCTACGTGCACCCCGACTCGCCCGCCGAATTCGCCGCGGCCGTCCGGAAACTCGAGGAGCCGGAACTGTGGAAGGCACGCTCACGCCGGTCGGTGGAGCGTGCCGCGGACTTCAGCTGGGATTCTTCCGCACGCAAGCTCGTGGACCTGGCCGGCGAGGCCGTGGCGCTGCGGAACGGCCGGGTCCGGTAGGTTTCGCGGGCTGCCACGGCCCAGCGCCCGCCATTGCGGGGCCGTCAGCACAGGGCCGTCAGAACAGCGCCCAACCTCCCGCCCTAAAGAATATCGACGCCGTCGAGCCGGAGCTGGACTGGGTCATCGCTCCGCTTGGCGGCAGCTGCGGCCTTGACGGCGCGCATCACCCCGGCGGCGTCCGCGGCCTGGGCGTAAGGGATGAACATCAGGGTCCGGACATCGTCATCATTCCGGCCCGGCGCCTGGCGGGCCGCGGACGGTCCGCCCCCGGAAGTGACGCCCGTGGCTCCCCCGGTCATCACCAGGGGCGCCGGTCCGGCGGTCCTGAGCACAATTCCCTGTCCCGCCAGCCGCCGTTCAACATCTCCAGTGAAGTGCCCGACGGCGGTCCGGCCGCCAGTGACGGAGGCGATCCGGACGGCTGGCGGCAACAACAGCTCCCGCCGCAGCGACAGCTCGCGGGAGGCGTAGCCGGCCGGATCCCAGCGCAGCAGCGCTCCGACCCCGGCGGCATCGTCCGCAGTGATGACCACGAGGCCACCCTCAGGTGCCGGACGCACCAGCGAAGCAGCGTTAAACCAGCGCCGGACCGCGTCTTCGCCCGCGCGCAGGTTCTCCCGGCGCAGCAGTGAGTCTCCGTCGAGCAGCAGTGCCGCCGCGTACCCGCCGGCGGCCACCGGCTCGGCGCCGATCGTCGCCACGACCAGGGCGGGGCTGTCCTGGACTGCGGCCTTGATGTGGTCCCCGGACGAGGTGATCACCGGGGTGCCGGGGAAAGCGCGGCCCAACTCCTCGGCGGTGCGGAGCGCGCCGGTGGCACCCCTGCGCAGCCGCATGCCGTTGCAGTGGGTGCAACGCCAGGCTTGGGCCGGGGCGGAACACCAGCGGCATTGCGGTACCGCCGAGGCTCCCACGGCCCCGGCAATGGCCAGCGGTCCGCTGCAGGCCTGGCAGCGGGCCGGTTCGCGGCAGGTCTCGCAGGCGAGCGAAGGTGCGTAGCCAGCCCGGGCCACCTGGACCAGGACCGGACCGCGGAGCAAGCCCTCCTTGGCGGCCCGCCAGGCCGCGCCCGGCAGCCGGGCGATGCGGGCGAGTGGATCACGTTCCTGCTCGAAGCTGTCGGCGGTGTTCAGGACGCGCGGGACGGTCCGCCGCAGGACGGTGCGCTCGGCCTCCACCGCCCTGGCCCAGCCGGATTCGACCAGGCGTTCCGCCTCCGTGCTGCGCGTGTGACCCGCCAGCAGGCACGCGGCGCGTTCCTGGCCGGCCCGCAGGAGCAGCACTTCGCGGGAGTGCGCGTATGGGGAGCGTTGTTCGATGTGGAGGTCGTCGCCGTCGTCCCAGCAGACCACGAGTCCAAGGTCACGGACCGGAGCGTAGGCAGCGGACCGGGTGCCAACCGCCACCCCGGCGGCGCCGCTGAGGAGCCGGAGGAAGTTGCGGTAGCGCGGCGTCGGACCGTCGTCGGCGGTCAGGCGGGCGACATCGCCGGCGGGGAGCAGTTCCAGAAGGGCGGCTTCCACCCGGTCCAGGTCCCGGTAGTCGGGCACAACCACCACGGCGCCCCGGCCGGAGAGCCGGACGGCGGCCACCGCTTCCGCGATCAGCCGGGGCCAGCCGCCGGGCCCGAAACCCTGCAGGGCGCTCAGCACGGCGCGGGGCGACTCCCCCGCGCCGAGGTGCTGGAGGTAGGCCGGGCCGTTGTGGTAAGCCGCCCAGCGGGAGACCCCCGCGCCGACGACGGGCCCGGCTGACGGCGCCGACGGTGCGGCGTGTACCGATGGCGCGGCGGATGCAGCCAGGCCGGGATCCTGCGTCGGGCCGGCCAGGAACAGCTCCGGGTCCAGCCGTCCGTCCGGGGCGAACTCCTTTTCCAGCCGGGCCATCCGGGGCGGTACGGCGACGCGCAGCACGTCGCTGACCGTTCCGGCGTACCGTTCGGCGATCCGCAGTGCGAGTTCGGCGATGGCGGGGGTCAACACGCGCACGGCGGAGACCACCTTCTGCAACGGCAGGAGGCTGTGCCCGGCGTCCGAGTCGGCAGTCCGTTCCAGGAGATAACCCGATAATTCCTGGCCGTTGAAACGCACCTGGACCCGGACTCCGGGCTGCGCCGCGGTGTCGAGGATGGCCGGAACGCTGTAGTCGAACGGCCGGTCCAGATGCGGCAACGACGATTCGATCAGCACCCGCGCTACCGGCAGGGTTGCGGCGAGCTCCGGCCCCGGCGGGGCAACCGGACCCGTGGGGAAGCCATGGAGCAGCGACAACTGGAAGGGTTCGTCCGGCGCCGACGCACCGGAACGGACGGTCGACATGGCAACTTCCTCCGTTCAACAACCGTTCTGCACCGACACCTCGGGAAGGCAACGATGCGATGCAGCCTGGAAATGAGAAACCAGGCCGCCGGAAGACGGCCTGGTTCCAGCACACCACAGGGCACTGACATTCAGGCAAACGGCTCAGCGCACCACATCATACGGCGGGCGTCGAGGCTGAGCCTCAGGCGTTGAAGAAGGCCTTCAGCGCATCGACCCGGTCCAACCGTTCCCAAGTGAAATCGGGATCCTCGCGGCCGAAGTGGCCGTGGGCTGCGGTCTTGGCGTAGATCGGACGCTTCAGGTCAAGGGCATCGATGATGGCGCGGGGGCGCAGGTCGAAGATCTCGGCGATCGCCGCGCTGATCCTGGCCGGGTCCACCGTTTCGGTCCCGAAGGTTTCCACATACGTTCCTACCGGGCGGGCCTGGCCGATCGCATAGGCGATCTGGATTTCGGCGCGCTTGGCCAACCCTGCGGCCACCACATTCTTCGCTACCCAGCGCATCGCGTAGGCCGCGGAACGGTCCACCTTCGACGGGTCCTTGCCGGAGAACGCGCCGCCGCCGTGGCGGGCCATGCCGCCGTAGGTGTCGACGATAATTTTGCGTCCGGTGAGTCCGGCGTCGCCGACGGGACCGCCGATGACAAACGCACCGGCCGGGTTGAGGATGTTCCGGGCCCGTGAGATGTCCAGGTTGGACATCGACAGGACGGGGTTGACGACGTATTCGGCCAGGTCGGCGCGGAGTTGGTCGAGGCTGGCACCTTCGGCGTGCTGGCTGGAAATTACGACGGTCTCGACGGAGACGGGGCGTTCTCCGTCGTACCCGACTGTCACCTGGGTCTTTCCGTCCGGGCGCAGGTAATCGAGCTCGCCGTTTTTACGGACCTCCGTCAGCCGCTCGGAGAGCCGGTGCGCGAGCCAAATCGGAACCGGCATGTAGGAGGGAGTTTCATCGCTGGCGTAGCCAAACATCAGGCCCTGGTCGCCGGCACCCTGGAGGTCGTAGTCGTCCTCCTGGCGTCCTTCCCGGGCTTCCAGGGAGTTGAACACGCCGCCGGCGATGTCGTTGGACTGCTGGCCGATGGAGACGGACACGCCGCAGCGGGCGCCGTCGAAGCCGTTGGCTGAGGAATCGTAGCCGATGCCGAGGATGGTCTCGCGGACAATCTGCGGGATTTCGACATAGGCATCGGTCGTGACCTCGCCCGCGACGTGGACGAGGCCGGTGGTCGCCAGTGTCTCCACGGCAACCCGCGATTCGGGGTCCTTGGCCAGGAGGGCGTCGAGGATCGCGTCGCTGATCTGGTCACAGATCTTGTCGGGGTGTCCTTCGGTCACCGACTCGGACGTGAACAGCCGGAGCGCGGCGGGAACGGACCCGTGGAAGTCTGGGATGTGCAGCGGTAAAGTCACTCAACTACCTTACTGGTTGGGAAACGGACGCCCGGGGACGTGTGTCTCCATACTAAGGAGACGTTGCTTACTCCGGGCTCAGGCCGGCGGGACAACCCGGTTCAGTTCGACGCTGATCCGGTCTATCACGGCTGCCGCGACATCGGATTTTGAACCCGATGCCTCCTGAGGTTCGGAGCCGGTCCGGGAAAGGATGACCACGGAGTTGGTGTCCTGGCCGAAGACCAAATCCCGGCCGACGTGGTTGACCACCAACAAATCGCAGCCCTTGCGGCGCAGCTTGGCCTGCGCGTACTCCAGGACATCGCCCTCGGCGTCGCCCGTTTCGGCCGCGAACCCGATGATGAGCTGCCCGTGGGAGGCCGCGTCACGGACCTCGACGAGTTCCTGCAGGATGTCCGGGTTGCGGACCAGCGCGATAACGGGATCCGCGGCGTCGTCACGCTTTTTGATCTTGGTGCCGGACACGTCCGCCGGCCGGAAGTCCGCGACGGCGGCTGCCATAATTACGACGTCGGAGTCCGCTGCGGCGTGCAGGGCGGCCGCACGCAGTTCAAGGGCGGTCTCCACCAGCACAACTTCGACGCCGTCAGGCGCCGGGACCTCCATGTGGGCGGCCAGAAACCGGACCTTGGCGCCGGCGTCGCGGGCTGCCAGTGCCAGCGCCACGCCTTGTTTACCGGAAGACCGGTTCCCGAGGAAGCGGACGGGATCAAGCGGTTCGCGGGTGCCGCCGGCGCTGATGGTCATGGTGAGTCCGGCCAGCCGGCCGGCAGCGTCCGGACCCGGAGCGGAGTCCGGTGCGGCCAGCACCGGACCGGAGGCAGGCACCGCAGAAGTTCCTGAGGCTGTCCCGGCAGCGGATGCCGCGGCCGTCCCGGCCAGGGCCAGGGCTGCCGCAAAGATCGCTTCCGGCTCGGGCAGCCGCCCGGGGCCGGAGTCGGTGCCGGTGAGCCGGCCGCTGGCGGGGTCCAGCACCGTAATTCCACGGCTGCGCAGCGTTTCGACGTTGGCCCGGGTCGCCGGATGTTGCCACATCTCGGTGTGCATGGCCGGGGCCATCAGCACCGGGCCGCGGGCCATCAGCAGTGTGGTGCCCAGGAGATCGCCGGCCAGTCCGGTTGCCGCGCGCGCCAGCAGGTCGGCGGTGGCCGGGGCCACGACGATCAGGTCCGCCTCGTGGCCGAGCCGGACGTGGTTTACCGTGTCGACGGCGTCGAAAACATTGCTGGTGACCGGATGCCCGGACAGGGCTTCCCACGTGGCGACACCGACGAAACGGGTGGCCGCCTCGGTCGGAATGACGGTGACGTCGTGACCGGCTTCAGTAAAAAGCCGGAGGAGTGACGCCACCTTGTAGGCGGCAATCCCTCCCCCGACTCCGAGGACTATGCGCACGTGATCTCCGTCAACAGGCAGTCTTTACTCTGCTTTCCAGCAGGGATATTACTCTGCGGCTTCGATCGGCGTGGAGACGAGCTTGCCCTCGTTGATTTCGCGCAGTGCGATGGAGAGCGACTTCTCGTTCAGCTTGGTGTCGACCAGCGGACCGACGTACTCAAACAGGCCCTCGTGCAGCTGGGCGTAGTACGCGTTGATCTGGCGTGCGCGCTTGGCACCGAAAATCACCAGTCCGTACTTCGAATCGGCAGCCTTCAGCAGCTCGTCGATCGGCGGGTTGATGATGCCTTCAAGGTTCGTGGACACGAATTCTCCAAATTCTAACGGGCCGATCCGACCCTGCGGTTAGTGCGGGTGCGGGGTCAGCCCCATGAGTGAAACAAGCTCGTCCGCTGCCCGTCGAACGTCATCATTGATGACGGTGTGATCGAACTCCGGTTCAGCGGCTAGTTCTACTTTACCGGTTTCCAGTCGTCGTTGCTGTTCTTCGTCCGATTCCGTGCCGCGACCCACCAGGCGGCGCACCAATTCTTCCCAGCTGGGGGGCGCCAGGAAGACAAACTGGGCGTCCGGAACGGCCTGCTTCACCTGGCGTGCGCCCTGAAGATCAATCTCCAAAAGCACGGATCGACCCTCAGCAATGGCCGCGTCTACCGTGCTCTTGAGGGTGCCGTACGTATTCTGCCCATGCACCACGGCCCATTCCAAGAGTTCCCCTGCGGCCACGAGGGCTTCAAACTCGTCCTTGGACTTGAAGAAGTAATGCACCCCATCGATCTCACCGGGCCGCGGCGGACGGGTCGTAGCCGAGACAGAAAGCCAAACTTCGGGATAGTTGTCCCGGATGAAGGTGGACACGGTGCCTTTGCCAACAGCCGTCGGGGCCGGCGAGGACTGTCAGTCCCGGTTTGTTGCTCACATGTTCCTTTGGGCGGTGTCTGGTCAGCCCGGCGAAGCGGGCTGCTTGTCGTCAATAAAATCTACCAGCGCCCGGCGCTGATGAATTCCCAGACCGCGGACCCGTCGGGACTGCGCAATACCGAGTTGTTCCATGATGGCCGCGGCGCGCACCCGTCCGATGCCCGGCAACGCCTCCAGCAGCTCCACAATCCGCATTCGGGCGATGGCGTCATCGGATTCCGCGGAACCGATGATTTGCGCGATAGTCAGGTCCCCGGCTTTCAACCGCTCCTTGGCCGTGGCCCGGGTCGTCCTGGCGGCGGCGGCCTTGCGCAGGGCGTCGGCCCGCTCCTGCGAAGTGAGGGGTCGCAAAGTCACTGGGTCCTCCGTGTCCGTCCTCCGGTTGGCCGGCCCGGACGGTGCGTGCAGCTGACCGGCTACCGGTCCTCCGTACGGCACCGATACCGAAGCCGTGCCCTGAACCTACCGTCTTGGGACAGCAGAAATCAATGGCGAACCGGAACACGTCCGGCGGCCCGGCATTACGCCGGGCCGTCGGGAATGCTAGGTGGCCAGCAGTTCGTCCCTGGTCCGCCGGGCCGCATCCTGCAGGGACCTGATGTGGGGTCCGGCGGCGAGGATATCCCGGCTGGACGTCCCCAGGACCTGCGGGTAGGCGGGCCCGAACGTGCGCCGCAGGACCGCGGCCGTTGCACCCTGGGCCCCCAGCCCGGGTGCCAGGATGGGCCCGAACGTCGCGGCGAGATCCAGGTCCAGGTCAGTCAGGGCAGAACCTACCGTGGCCCCCACCACGAGTCCGACTGATCCGAGGTTACCGGGCACCGAGACGGCGTAGCGCCGGTTCTCCGCCGCAGCGGCCTGGACGATCCGGCGGGCCACGGAATCCATCCCGCCGACGTGCTGGACGGAGGCGCCCTCCGGGTTCGATGTCAGGGCCAGGACGAACACGCCGCGGCCTGTCTCAGCTGCGAGGTCCAGGGCCGGCCGGAGCGACTCGAAGCCCAGGTACGGGCTCAGTGTCACCGCGTCGGCTGCGAGCGGCGAACCGTCCCGCAGCCAGGCGTCTGCGTAAGCGGCCATCGTGGAGCCGATGTCCCCGCGTTTGGCGTCGGCAATGGTCAACACAGAGGCGTCCGCGGCCGCGGCCAGGGTCCGTTCCAGCACCGCCATACCGGCGGAGCCGTGACGTTCGTAGAGTGCCACCTGCGGCTTGACCGCGGCCGCGAGTGAGCCCACGGCCTCCAGCACGGTGAGCGAGAAGCGTTCCACCCCGGCGGCGTCGTCGTTCAGCCCCCAGTCACGCAAAAGCGACGGGTGCGGATCGATGCCGACGCACAGCGGCCCCCGGCCGGCCATGGCCTGGCCGAGCCGGGAGCCGAAGGACTCCCGGCCCGTGGGGACGGTGCCGGCCGTGGCGGCGTCTGCGTCAGGCATCCTGCGCAGCCGCTTCCCGGGCGGCTGCCTGCTGCGCAGCCTGTGATGCCGTCAGTGCGGCGGCATGCTCCTGCAGGCTGGTCACGGACCATTCGTAGGTGCGCAGCGCCTCGATGGCCTGCACGGCGGCGTTGAATTCGGCCACCGTCGTGATGCAGGGGATCCCGATCGACGTCGCCGCGGCACGGAGTTCGTAACCGTCGCTGCGGGCTTCACCGCCGGAGGGGGTGTTGAAGACCATGTCGATCTCGCCGGCAATAACCATGTCGGCAATGGTGCCTTCGCCCGCAGCACTGGAGCCTTCGGCGACCTTCCGGACCGGGGTGGCCTGAATGCCGTTGCGGCGGAGCACGTCCGCGGTGCCGCCCGTGGAGACAATCTCGAACCCGAGGTCGGAGAGCCGCTTGACACCCATAATGACCGAGCGCTTGTCCCGGTTCGCGACGGAAACGAAGATCTTGCCCTCGGTCGGCAGGGCGTTGTTCGCGGCCGCCTGGCTCTTGGCGAAGGCGGTGTCGAAGTGCTTGTCGATGCCCATGACCTCGCCGGTGGAGCGCATTTCCGGGCCGAGGAGGGAGTCGACGACCTTGCCCTCCACGGTGCGGAAGCGGCTGAACGGCAGCACCGCTTCCTTGACCGAGACGGGCGCGTCCAGCGGCAGGGTGGACCCGTCCCCGGTTTCCGGCAGCATCTTGTACGCTGTGCGCAGCTGGTTGATGGTCACGCCGGTGCCGATCAGGGCGGCGGCCTTGGCCATCTGCACACCGGTGGCCTTGGAAACGAACGGCACGGTCCGGGATGCGCGCGGGTTGGCTTCGAGGACGTAGAGGACGTCGGAGGCAAGCGCGAACTGGATGTTGATCAGGCCGCGGACCCCGACGCCTTCGGCGATGGCGAGGGTAGCCGTGCGGACCCGGTCCAGGACGTTGCCGCCGAGGGTGATCGGAGGCAGGACGCACGCAGAGTCGCCGGAGTGGATGCCGGCTTCCTCAATGTGCTCCATGATGCCGCCAAGGTACATTTCGGTGCCGTCGTAAAGGGCGTCGACGTCAATTTCGACGGCGTCTTCGAGGAAACGGTCGATCAGGACCGGGTGGTCCGGGGTGATCTCGGTGGCGTTGGCGATGTAGCGCGAAAGGTTGGGCTCGTCGTAGACGATCTCCATGCCGCGGCCGCCCAGGACATAGGACGGCCGGACCAGGACGGGATAGCCGATCTCGTCGGCGATCTTCTTGGCGTCGTCGAAGGACACGGCGGTGCCGTTCTTCGGCGAAATGAGCCCGGCCTCGTCCAGGACCCGGGAGAAGGCGCCGCGGTGCTCGGCGAGGTCGATCGCCTCCGGGGAGGTGCCCAGGATCGGCACGCCGGCGTCGGCGAGCTGCTGCGCGAGCTTGAGCGGGGTCTGCCCGCCGAGCTGGACAAACACACCCATGACGCCGCCGGTACGTTCCTCGGCCGCAATGACCTCCAGGACGTCCTCGAGGGTGAGCGGCTCGAAGTACAGCCGGGTGGAGACGTCGTAGTCCGTTGAGACGGTTTCCGGGTTGCAGTTGACCATCACGGTCTCGTAGCCGGCCTTGCGCAGGGCCATGGAGGCGTGCACGCAGGAGTAGTCGAACTCGATGCCCTGGCCGATCCGGTTCGGTCCGGAGCCGAGGATGATAATGGACGGTTTGGCGTGCAGCGCCACCTCGTCCTCTTCATCGTAGGAGGAGTAGTGGTACGGGGTGTAGGCGGCAAATTCGGCGGCGCACGTATCCACGGTCTTGTAGACGGGGCGGATGCCGAGGGCCTGCCGGACGCCGCGGACGACGGCCTCGGAATTGTGCGTCAGGGCGCCGATCTGCTCGTCGGAGAAGCCGTGCCTCTTGGCCCGGGTGAGCATTTCCTGGGTCAGGGCGCTGGCGGCCCGGATCTCCCGGGAAATCTCGTTCAGGAGCTGCAGCTGGTCCAGGTACCAGGGGTCGATCTTGGTGGCTTCAAAGAGCTGTTCCAGGGTGGCCCCTCCGAGCAGGGCGCGCTGGACCTGGTGCAGGCGCTCGGTGGTGGGCCGCTTGGCCTTCTCAATCAGCTCCGGGACTTCCCATTCCGGGACGTGGCTGAAGTCCAGCTGCGAGCCCTTCTGCTCCAGAGACCGCAAGGCCTTCTGCAGCGCCTCGGTGAAGTTCCGGCCCATGGCCATGGCCTCGCCGACCGACTTCATCGTGGTGGTCAGGGTGGGATCTGCGGCCGGGAATTTCTCGAACGCGAAGCGCGGGACCTTCACCACGACGTAGTCCAGGGTCGGTTCGAAGGACGCCGGGGTCTTCTGGGTGATGTCGTTCGGGATCTCGTCCAGCGTGTAGCCGAGCGAGAGCTTGGTGGCGATCTTGGCGATCGCGAAGCCCGTGGCCTTGGAGGCAAGGGCCGAGGAGCGCGAGACACGCGGATTCATTTCAATCACCACAACGCGTCCGGTGTCCGGCTCGACGGCGAACTGGATGTTGCACCCACCGGTATCAACGCCGACCTCGCGGATGACGGCGATGGAAATATCGCGCAGCCGCTGGTATTCGCGGTCCGTGAGGGTCAGGGCAGGGGCGACGGTGATGGAGTCGCCGGTGTGGACGCCTACCGGATCGAAGTTCTCGATGGAGCAGACCACCACGACGTTGTCGTTTTTGTCCCGCATCATCTCGAGCTCGTATTCCTTCCAGCCGAGGATGCTCTCTTCGAGCAGCACCTCGCTGGTGGGGCTGTACTGCAGGCCCTGGCCGACGATCCGGCGGAGGTCGGACTCGTTATAGGCCAGGCCGGAGCCGAGCCCGCCCATCGTGAAGGAGGGCCGGACGACCATCGGGTAGCCGAGGTCCTCGGCCGCGGCGAGTGCCTCGTCGATGGAGTGGATGATGTGGCTGCGGGCGGATTCGGCGCCGCAGCGCTCGACGACGCCCTTGAACTTTTCCCGGTCCTCGCCGAGTTCGATCGCGGCGATGTTCGCGCCGATCAGCTCCACGTTGTATTTCGCCAGCACACCGTTTTTGTCCAGTGCGATGGCGGTGTTGAGTGCGGTCTGGCCACCCAGGGTGGGCAGGAGTGCGTCGGGCCGTTCCTTGGCGATGATCTTCTCAACCACCTCCGGGGTGATCGGCTCGACGTAGGTGGCGTCGGCGAACTCGGGGTCCGTCATGATCGTGGCCGGGTTGGAGTTGACGAGGATGACCCGCAGGCCTTCCTCCTTGAGGACGCGCAGTGCCTGGGTTCCGGAGTAGTCGAATTCGGCCGCCTGGCCGATCACGATCGGGCCGGACCCGATAACCATGACGCTCTTGAGGTCAGTTCTCTTGGGCATTACTTCTTGTCCTCAGTCTTGGAATCAGTGGCAGTCTTTGTGACGGTTGCAGCATCGGCCATCAGGTCAATGAAGCGGTCGAAGAGGTACGCGGCGTCGTGCGGGCCCGCGGCGGCTTCGGGGTGGTATTGCACGGAGAACGCCGGAATATCGAGGCAGGAAAGACCTTCGACGACGTCGTCGTTGAGGCTTACGTGGCTGACCTCAACGCGGCCGTAGCGCTCCTCAGGGGCCTGGGTGGCGCCGTCCAGCGGTGCGTCCACGGCGAATCCGTGGTTTTGCGAGGTGATCTCGACCTTACCGGTCCGGCGGTCCATGACCGGCTGGTTGAGGCCGCGGTGGCCGTAGCGCAGCTTGTAGGTCCCGAAGCCGAGGGCGCGGCCGAGGATCTGGTTGCCGAAGCAGATTCCGAAGTATGGGATCTTTGCGTCGAGCACCGACCGGAGCAGTTTGACCTGGTTGTCCGCGGTGGCGGGGTCCCCGGGGCCGTTGGACATAAAGAACCCGTCCGGGTTGACGGCCCGGACGTCGGCGAGGGTCGCCGTGGCCGGCAGGACGTGCACGCGGATGCCGCGTTCGGCGAAGCGGATGGGGGTCATCCGCTTGATGCCCAAGTCGATCGCGGCGATACTGAACCGCGGTTCACCGTCCCAGCCGTGGTCCTTGGGTTCCACTGTGTAGGCGGCGTCGACGCTGACCTCTTCGGCGAGCCGGGAGCCTTCCATCGGTGCGCTGGCCAGAACGGAGTCGACGAGTTCTTTGTCGGTGGCGCGGGCGGCGTCGCCGGAGAAGATGCCGGCGCGCATGGTCTTGTGTTCGCGCAGGTGGCGGGTGATGGCGCGGGTGTCAACGCCCTGGATGCCTACGATGCCCTGTTCGATGAGTTCTTCGTCCAGGCTGCGTTCGGAGCGCCAGTTGGACGGGCGGCGGGCGGCGTCGCGGACGATATAGCCGGCGACCCAGATGCGCCGGGACTCGGCGTCGTCGGCGTTGACTCCGGTGTTGCCGATGTGCGGCGCTGTCTGGACGACAAGCTGGCGGGCGTAGGAAGGATCGGTGATGGTCTCCTGGTAGCCGGTCATGCCGGTGGCGAAGACCGCCTCCCCCAGTGCGGTTCCGGTGGCGCCATAGCTGGCGCCCCGGAAAATCCGCCCGTCCTCCAGGACGAGGGCGGCGGGGGCGGAGACTGTTGCGGTTGCTGGTGTTTCGGTTTTTACTGCGTTGGGGTCCGTCACGTTGTTACTTTCCACTATCGGCATTTGCCTGAGGGGCTGCGGAGATCAATTCCTGCAAGGCCATAAGAAGGGTTGTTTTGTCCTGCGCACGTCGGGTGCGGAAACCGGTGTCCAGCTCGCGGGCGCCCAGCATCCAGCTCAACACCAGCAGGCCGTCTTTTTCCACGAATTTACCCGCCATGCCGCTGTCCTGGCGGACGCCGGTGAGCCGCGCCGCCGGGATGAACACCGGGCCGGCGCCGGATCGTTCGAACAGCACGCCTTCCGGGTGCACGTTCAGTTCGGCGCTGGTACGGATGCCTAAGTTGTGCACGGCGATCCGGTCCAGCCAGTCACCGGACGTGGTGGATGCCACGTACTGGCCTTCGGCCGCGGCCAGCGCGGCACCCAGGACAGCGGGAACCTCCGGCAGGGGCTCGACGTCGGCCTGCCGGCGCAGCCGGTTCCGCCAGCCGATGCCCAGCAGTCCGATGACAACGACGGCGAAGGCCAGCATGGCCAGTCCGGCGGGGATCCGGTCCATCAGTTCCTGCCCGCCGCGTCGGCGTCCGGCCGGGCCGGGGTTTCCGGAAGCCACCGGTAGGGTGTGTTGAGTTCGCCGTCGAGGACGGTGGGGTGGCCCTTGAAGAACGTCGCCACTACCTTTCCGGGAAGTTCCCGGCCGGCAAACGGTGAGTTACGGCCCATGGTTGCCATCTTAGAAGGGTCCACGGTCCAGCGCGCAGCCGGGTCGACGAGTATGACGTTGGCGGGCTCCCCTGCCTCCAGCGGGCGGCCCTGGTCCGTGAGCCGTCCAATGCCGGCTGGCGCCGTTGATGTGACCCGGGCAAAATCGGCCCACCCCATCAGCCCGGTTTCGATCATGCTGTGCTGAACCACGGAGAGCGCGGTTTCCAGGCCGGTCATGCCCATCGCGGCCTGGGCCCATTCGCATTCCTTGTGTTCGCTCGGATGCGGCGCATGGTCCGTGCCGACGACGTCGATCGTTCCGTCGGCGAGGCCGGCCCGCAACGCCTGGACGTCGGCGTCGGTGCGCAGCGGCGGGTTGACCTTGTAGACGGGGTCATAGCTGCGGGCCAGCTCATCGGTCAGCAGCAGGTGGTGGGGCGTGACCTCGGCTGTGACGTTGACTCCGCGGGACTTGGCCCAGCGGATGATTTCCACTGACCCGGCGGTGGAAACGTGGCAGACGTGCAGCCGCGATCCGACGTGCTGGGCGAGCAGGACGTCGCGGGCGATGATGCTCTCCTCCGCGACGGCGGGCCAGCCGGCGAGGCCGAGGACGGCGGAGACTTCGCCCTCGTTCATTTGGGCGCCTGCCGTGAGGCGGGGCTCCTGGGCATGCTGGGCCACGACGCCGTCGAAGGCCTTGACGTACTCGAGCGCGCGGCGCATGATCACCGGATCGTGAACGCAGATGCCGTCGTCGGAGAAGACCCTGACGCGGGCGCGGGAATCGGCCATGGCGCCCAGCTCGGCAAGCTGTTCCCCCGCGAGGCCCACGGTGACGGCCCCCACTGGGCGGACGTCGACCCAGCCGGCAGTCCGGCCGAGGGTATGGACCTGTTCAACTACACCGGCGGTGTCCGCCACCGGGGTGCTGTTGGCCATCGCATGGACGGCGGTGTAGCCGCCAAGGGCGGCGGCCCTGGAGCCGGTCTCAACCGTTTCGGCGTCTTCGCGGCCGGGTTCGCGCAGGTGGGTGTGGATGTCCACCATGCCGGGAAGTGCCACGAGGCCTTCGGCGTCGATGACGGTGGCGCCGCCGGCCTGAAGGTTCTGTCCGCGTTCGGCGATGAGGCCGTCGCGGATCAGGAGGTCCTCGGCTGCTCCGCCGAGAATCGCGGCACCGCGGATGAGGTAAGCGCCGCTGTTGCTTTCGGTCTGTTGCTGTTCAGCCATCAGTGGCTCTCCCTGTTCGAAGTGGCGGCGGTGGAATGGGCGGCAATGGCCGGGGCGGCCGGCTCGCGGGTGTCGCCGGAGAGCAGCAGGTAGAGGGCCGCCATCCGGATGGAGACGCCGTTGCGGACCTGGGCGAGCACGGTGGACCGCGGGGAGTCCGCGGCGGCGGAGGATATTTCCAGGCCACGGTTCATCGGGCCCGGGTGCATGATGATGGTGTCCTTCAGGCCGAGGCTGTCGAGCGCACGGAGCCGGTTGTCATCGAAGCCCCAGCGCCGCGAGTATTCGCGGGCGGTCGGGAAGAACGAGGCATTCATCCGTTCACCCTGGACCCGGAGCATCATCATGGCGTCGACGCCTTTCGCGAGGGTGGCATCGAGGTCATAGCTGACCTCGCAGGGCCACGCGTCCACGCCAATGGGCAGCAGGGTTGGCGGTGCGACGAGGGTGACGTGGGCGCCCAGGGTACGGAGCAGCCAGACATTGGACCGGGCCACCCGGGAGTGCAGGACATCACCCGCGATGGCGATCCGCATCCCCGTCAGGTCCGCACCCGCAGACGGAGTGCCGGCCAGCCGCGACCAGTGCCGGCGCATCGTGAAAGCATCCAGCAGCGCCTGCGTGGGGTGTTCGTGGGTGCCGTCACCGGCATTGATGACGGCAGCATCGATCCAGTCGGTGGCTGCCAGCCGGTGGGGGGCGCCGGAAGCCCAGTGCCGGATGACGACGGCGTCGGCGCCCATTGCAGCCAGTGTCTGGGCGGTGTCCTTGAGGGATTCACCCTTGGAGACGGAAGAGCCTTTCGCAGCGAAGTTAATAACATCCGCGGAGAGCCGCTTCGCTGCGGCTTCGAACGAGATCCGGGTGCGGGTGGAATCCTCGAAGAAAAGGTTCACGACGGTGCGCCCGCGCAGGGCAGGGAGCTTCTTGACTTCGCGCTCCCCCACGGCCGCCATTTCCTCGGCGGTGTCGAGGATGCGGACGGCGTCGGACAGGCCCAGATCCTGGGTGGAAAGCAGGTGCCTCATGCGAAGGCCTCAATAACGACCTCGTTGACTGGAGAACCGTCCACCGAGTCAGTTTCCGCCAGCCGGACGCGGACCTTTTCCGATGAGGCGGTGGGCAGGTTCTTACCAACGTGGTCGGCCCGGATGGGAAGTTCCCGGTGGCCCCGGTCGATCAGCACGGCCAGCCGGACAATGCGGGGGCGGCCGAGATCGATGATGGCGTCCAGGGCGGCGCGGATGGTCCGGCCGGAATACAGGACGTCGTCAATCAGGACGACCACCTTGTTGTCGATGCCGGTCCGCGGCAGCTGGGTGGGGTACGGAGGGCGGGTCGGCTGGTGTGAGAGGTCATCGCGGAACATCGTCACATCAAGCTGGCCGACGATCGCGGCGGCGTCCACGGAAGGATCAGCGGCGGCGATTTTGGCGGCGAGGCGAACGGCGAGCGGGTACCCGCGGAGCGGGATTCCGAGCAGGACGAGGTCCTGGGCGCCCTTGTTGGCCTCAAGAATTTCGTGGGCAATACGAGTGAGAGCGCGGTCGATGTCAGCCTGGTTAAGGACAACCCTGGTGAGCACAACCTTTGCCGGACCCGGCGCTGATGGCACTGAAGTCAAAGCTCGTCTCCCCTTTCCCCGCCTCACGGGACGGAATTAAAAAAGGAACATGTGTGCTTTCAAATTACCACAAGGGGCACCGCGGCACGGCCCCGGGACTGGCGGTCTGCATCACATTGGCTAGGGCTGCGGGGCGCCTGCCGCCTACGCTGGGTCCATGACGAATAACGGGCCGTCCTATCCTCACTCCGGCGGAACTCCCGGAAGCAGGGCGCCATTTCCCCAACAGGCCAACCCCACCTGGCTGGGGCAGGTCGAGCCCCGGTATTACCGGCCGGCCCCGCACGACGGCGGTGGTGTCCGGCCCGTCCTGCCGCCCGCGTATCCGGCCGCGGGACAACGCGCCACCCGCGGCCTGGCCGGACTGGTGGCGGCCGGCGGGGTGCTGAGTCTCCTCGGCCTGTTTATGGTGCTGCCGTTCCTGCTGCAGCGCACAGGAGCGGCAGGCTTCGTCGTGGGCTTCGTGGCATCCCTGGTCCCGCTCTCGGCAGTGCTGCTGGCCGTGTTTGTGATTGACCGTTGGGAACCCGAACCGAAGCGTCTGCTGCTCTTCGCATTCATGTGGGGGGCGGTCGTGTCCATTGCCGTCACGATGCTGATCCAGCCGTTTTTCGCGCTGGCCGCGGGTCCGGCCGCCGGACTGGATCCGACGACCTTCGCGGCGACGGTCCAGGCACCCGTGGTCGAGGAATTCGCCAAGTCGCTGGGGTTGCTGCTGATCCTGTTGTTCGCCCGGAAGCATTTTGACGGGCCCGTCGACGGCGTCGTGTTCGCCTTCACGATTGCCGGTGGCTTCGCCTTCACCGAGAACATCCTGTACTTCGGCCGCGCCATCGCAGGCTCGGACACACCCGGGGCGGAGCTCGCGGCAGTGTTCTTCCTGCGTGGTGTGATGTCCCCCTTCGCGCACGCCATCTTCACCGGAACAACCGGACTTGTCCTCGGTTTAGCCGCCCGCCGCGCGGGGCCCGGGCTGTCCGTCGTCGCGTTCGGCGTTGGGCTCGTTCCGGCGATGGTGCTGCACAGCAGCTGGAACAGTATGGGGTCGGACTTCCTGGTCCAGTACCTGTTTGTTCAGGTGCCGATTTTCCTGGCCACGGTCCTGGTGATCGTGCTGCTGCGGGTAGCGGAGAACAGGCTCACCCGGCAGCGGCTGCGGGAGTACGCTGCCGCCGGCTGGTTTGCCGCTTCCGAGGTGGACGTACTGGCCACCGCTTCCGGCCGCCGCACGGCGCTGCGCTGGGCCGCCTCCAGCGGCCGGCGTCCGCAGATGAAAGCGTTCCTGCGCGCAGCAACCCGGCTTGCGTTCACCCGGCAACGGGTCCTCAGCGGCCGGGACGTGGCGGCCCACCAGCTCGACGAACGGCACCAGCTCGCCCACATCGCGGTCCTCCGCGACGCAGTCCTGCGCTGACCCGGCCCTTGGCCTGCTCTGATTCGCAGGGACCCGGCGGGCAACAAAAGAACCCCGTTCAGGGGACCTGAACGGGGTTCTTACAAGCTCAGAGGCGCTAGGCGAGCAGGGAGGGCTTGAGCTGCTGCAGCCGCCCCAGCAAGCCATTGATGAACGTCGGCGACTCGTCCGTGGAGAGCGTCTTGGCCAGTGCCACAGCCTCGCTCACGGCGACGCCGTCGGGGACGTCGTCGTTGTACAGCAGTTCCCAGGTGCCGATCCGGAGGATGATCCGGTCCACCGAGGGCATCCGCTCCAGGGTCCAGCCCTGCGAATAGGTCTCCAGGAATTCGTCGATGGCCGCCTGGTGGGAGACGACGCCTTCAACGATTTCGAGGGTGTACGGGTTAACGATCTGGTCGGTCTGCTCCCGGCGGGACCGCAGCACATCGAACGCCGAGAGGGAGCGCTGCTCCGCCTCGAACAGAACATCCAGGGCCCGATTCCGGGCCTTACCGCGGGCACTCACTAGTCGTTGACCCGGCCGAGGTAGCTGCCGTCACGGGTGTCGACCTTGACCCGGGTGTTGTTCTCCACGAACAACGGCACCTGGATCTCGTATCCGGTTTCGAGCGTGGCGGGCTTGGTGCCGGCCGAGGAGCGGTCGCCCTGCAGGCCCGGCTCGGTGTAGGTGATCTCCAGGACGACGCTCGGGGGCAGTTCGATGTAGAGCGGGTTGCCCTCATGGATGGCGATGTTCACCATCTGGTTTTCCAGCATGAAGTTCGTGGCATCGCCGACGGTGGCAGCGGAGACCGTGAGCTGGTCAAAGTCGCTGGTGTCCATAAACACGTAGTCAGCGCCGTCCTGGTACAGGTACTGGTAGTCGCGGCGGTCGACGGTGGCGGTCTCGATCTTGAGCCCGGCGTTGAAGGTCTTGTCAACGACCTTGCCGGACATCACGTTGCGCATCTTGGTGCGGACGAACGCCCCGCCCTTGCCCGGCTTGACGTGCTGGAACTCGATGATGTTCCAAAGCTGGCCCTCAAGCTTAAGGACGGTTCCATTCTTGATGTCGTTAGTGGTTGCCACTGTATCCTCTGGTTTCGTTTCCGGCGGGGTCGAGCTGCCGGCCGGGTATGTCAGGCGGGCATGCCAAACGGCATGCCCGCTCGTATTATCAAAAATCCAAAACTTATTCTACCGGTTTCCCGGGAGGCCTGCCCGACGCGGCCCCCGGACGGACCTTAGCTGGCCTGTTCGAGCACATGCCTGGCACGCTGCAGCGCCACGGTGGACGCGTAGATCAGGGCAGCGTCGTCGGAAGCGGCCACCCGAAGATCCAGTGCCGCTGCGAGGCTGTCCACGGCGGCGGCGATGTTCCCCACCGCGAAGTGCGAGCGGCCCTGGTGCTGCAGGACGGCTGCCTCCTGCAGGGTGCCCTGCGTCTCAGCCAGCAACTGGGCATAGAGCTCCGCGGATGCGTCCAGCCGGTTGGCCATGCGCAGCAGAACGGCTTCAAAGAGGCGCAGACGAATCGCGCTCGGCTGCCGGCAACGGGCCGAGGCCAGCAGTTCCGCAGCCTCAGCCGTCCGACCCTCAACGAGTCGGACGTAGATCAGGTCTGCGGGATCCGTGGATGCAGCCAAGGCCGCGGCGCACGATTCCGCATTAACAACCTCCGGGAGCAGACTTTCCGGGTTGATTTTTATGCCTGTAAATCCCGACTCGGGCCATTCGCTGGAGGATGCGGCCAGGAGCATCAGGAGGCGATTTCCTGGTAGGCGGCGAACAGCAGAGAGGTGTCAGGGACGTCCAGGATCCCCGGCTTGGCCACGCCGTCGAGCACCACGAAACGCAGCAGGTCGCCCCGCGACTTCTTGTCCCGGCGCATGCCGTCCAGCAGCGCCTGCCAGCGGTCCCGGCGGTAGGTGATGGGCAGGCCCAGGCTTTCCAGGATGCTGCGGTGCCGGTCGGCGTCGGCGTCGCTGAGGCGCCCGACACTGCGGGCCAGCTCGGCGGCGAACATCATGCCCACGGACACGGCGGCCCCGTGCCGCCAGGAGTACCGTTCGGCGAGTTCAATCGCGTGGCCCAGGGTGTGTCCGTAATTGAGGATCTCACGCCGCCCGGATTCCTTAAGGTCCTCGGAGACGACCTCGGCTTTGACGCTGATGGCCCGCTCGATCAACTCCCGCAGGAGCGCCGACCGGGGGTCGGCGACGGCGGCCGTGTCCTTTTCGATCAGGTCCAGGATTATCGGGTCGGCGATGAATCCGCATTTGATCACCTCGGCCATGCCGGAGATGAGTTCATTTTTCGGCAGCGTGTCCAGGGTGTCAAGGTCAGCGAGCACACCGGCCGGCGGGTGGAACGCGCCAACGAGGTTTTTGCCTTCGGCGGTGTTGATGCCGGTCTTGCCGCCGACGGCCGCATCCACCATGCCGAGCAGGCTGGTGGGCATGTGAATGACCTTGACGCCGCGCAGCCAGGTGGCCGCGACGAAACCGCCGAGATCGGTCACGGCGCCGCCGCCGACGGTGACCACGGCATCGGAGCGGGTGAAGTCGTTTTGCCCCAGAACCTGCCAGCAGAAGGAGGCGACCTCGATGTGTTTGCCTTCTTCGGCATCCGGTATCTCGGCAGTCAGGGCGTTGAATCCGGCCGCGGCCAGCTCTTCCCGGACGGTGTCGCCGGTGAGGCGCAGCGCGCGCGGGTGGATAACGAGGACGCGTTGGACCCGCTCCCCCAGGAGTGCCGGCAGGCTGGCCAGCAGTCCGCGGCCCACTACGACGTCGTAGTTTTCACCGGGGGTGGTGCCGGTGACCTTGATGACGGTTGATTCGGTATTCACTAGTCAACTTTCTTTGTTGCCGCTGGCATGGGAGCGACGGCGGCCGTCTCGGCGGCGTACCCCTGCAGCGCATTTTCGAGCCGGCGCGTCAGCTCAGGAACGGTACCGCTGCGGACATCGAGAACAAGATTGGCGAGCCGTTCATAGACCGGCTTCCGCGCGGCGAACAGAGTCTGCCACCGGCCAATGGCATCGCCCGCCAGGAGCGGCCGGACGGAATTTCTCGCGATGCGTTCTGCGACGGTGGCGGCGTCGCATTCGAGATAGACCACCATGCACCGGCCGAGGAGCTGTTGGGTGCCCGAGTCCAGGACCGCTCCGCCGCCGAGTGAAATGACGGCGCTGTTGCCCAGTGATTGTTCAATGGCCTGGGCAACGGCACGCGCCTCGATCTCGCGGAATGCCGGCTCACCCCTCCTGGCGAAAATCTCCGCAATGGGACCGTGCTGACCGACCACGAGATCGTCGGTGTCCACGAACGTTGCGGCCCGGTGATTGGCCAGCTGCCGTCCGATGGCCGACTTGCCGACGGCCATCGGTCCGATCAGGACGATCGGCGTCGCTGCCGTGAACTCCTGCCCTGCAGCGCCGGGCCGGTCGTTACCCCGTGCCCGCACTAGTGCCCGATCGAGTCCAGGGACGCCGGAATGCTGCCCAGGTACCCCTTGATGTTCCGGGCGGTCTCCGCGACGGAGTCTCCGCCGAACTTCTCGGCCACGGCCTCTGCCAGGACCAGTGCGACCATGGCTTCGGCGACAACCCCGGCGGCCGGGACGGCACAGACGTCCGAGCGCTGGTGATGGGCCTTGGCCGCCTCCCCGGTGCTGACGTCAATGGTCTTGAGCGCCCGGGGAACGGTGGCGATCGGTTTCATGGCAGCCCGCACCCGCAGCACGTCGCCGATGCTCATGCCGCCTTCGATCCCGCCGGCGCGGTTGCTCGTGCGGATGATCCTGCCGGCGGAGTCTTTGACGATTTCGTCGTGCGCAGCGGAGCCGCGGCGCGCGGCCGTCAGGAAGCCGTCGCCGACCTCCACGCCCTTGATCGCCTGGATACCCATCAGGGCGGCGGCAAGGCGGGAGTCGAGGCGCCGGTCCCAGTGGACGTAGCTGCCCAGTCCCGGCGGCAGGCCGTAGGCGAGCACTTCGACGACGCCGCCGAGGGTTTCGCCTTCTTTGTGCGCGATGTCGACTTCAGCGACCATGGCGTCCGATGTTTCGCGGTCGAAGCAGCGCAGGGGGTCGGTGTCGAGGGCAATCACGTCGCCGGGCAGCGGGAGCGGCCGGCCTTCCGGGACGGCGACACTGGCGATGGAGACGGTGTGGGACACGAGCTCGATGCCCAGCTGCTGCAGGAACGCCGCAGCGACGGTGCCGAGGGCCACACGGGTGGCGGTCTCACGGGCGCTGGCCCGCTCAAGGACGGGGCGGGCCTCGTCGAAGCCGTATTTCTGCATGCCGGTGAAGTCGGCATGGCCGGGCCGGGGCCGGGTCAGCGGGGCGTTACGCGCCTGGTCGGCCAGGATTTCGGGATCAACAGGGTCTGCAGACATGATCTGCTCCCATTTGGGCCATTCGGTGTTGCCGACCTGGATGGCGACGGGGCCGCCCTGGGTCAGCCCGTGACGGACGCCGCCAAGGATCGTGACAACATCCTGCTCAAACTTCATCCGTGCGCCACGGCCGTAGCCGAGGCGGCGCCGTGCCAGTGCCTCACCGATCCGGGCGCTGGTGAGCTCGACACCGGCGGGCACGCCTTCAATAATTCCGACCAGGGCCGGACCATGGGATTCTCCGGCAGTCAACCAACGCAACATACAATCCATCCTGCCATGTCCGGCACTTAGAACACCCGCCGGGGTGCCCCGACTGCGTCACACATCACATCTATGACTTCGGCAGGTACGGCGCCATCCAGTCCGGTGAAGTGGCGCACCTGCTCCACGGCCTGGTAGATGAGCATTTCCAGGCCCGGGACAACTGTCCCGCCTGCGTTCTGCCAGACCGCGGCAATGCGGCTGGGCCACGGATCGTAGGCAACGTCCAGAAGCACCCCGGGCACGGCGGGCGCCGTCCCGGCTTCGGAGCGGCCGGCCAGTTCCTGTATGAGGGCTGCAGCCTGGGGGTCCGCTGCCCGCGGCGGCAGGGTGGAGACTACGACGTCGGCAGCGGCCATGGCGGCCGCCGCACCGGCGATCGGGTACACGTCGATCGGGAACCGGAGCATGGCTGCCGCGGCACGGGCCTCGGCGGCCCGGGTCACGTCCCGCACGTACACGGCGGCGGACGGTGCGCCGAGTTCCTGCAGTGCCGCGATGGCCGCGGCCGCTGTCCCTCCGCCGCCGAGTACAACGGAAGCGGGCCCGGGTGCCACGCCCGCGTACAGCAGGGCGTTGACGATGCCGGTGACGTCGGTGTTGTAGCCGATCAGGCGGGCCGGACCGTCGCTGCGGCTGCCGCGGTCACAGACGACCGTGTTGATTACCCCGAGGGCGAGGGCCACTCCGCGGACCTCATCGACCTCGCCGACCATGGCGGACTTCAGCGGCATCGTCACGGACAACCCGCGCCAGCCTTCTCCGGCTTCTACTTCGTGCCGCACCCGGGCCATAAAATCCGGCAGTGCTGCTGCCGTGACGTCGATGGCCGTGTAGCCGATCTCCGCGGTCAGCGACGCGTAGGCGGCCTGATGGAGCGCCGGGGACTTTGAGTGGCCGATCGGATGGCCCAGGACGGCCGCCCGTTGCCTCATACGCAGCGTCCGGGGTTGTCGTTGCACCACGCGTTGTACTGTGCCACGTAGACGTTGTGCTGGGCCAGGGTGCGGGAGAACTTGGTTTCCTTGGTGTCCAGGTTAATGGTCACCCAGTACATGTAGTCGTTGGAGGTGGGCTTGGCGGCGGCGTCGATAGCCGTCTTGCCGGGCGATCCAATGGGTCCGGCAGGCAGCCCGGTGTTGGCGTACGTGTTGTACGGGTTGGTTTTGTCGGCCTTCTGGTCTTCATCGATGTAGAAGCTCCTGATGCCGAGCCCGTACGTGACGGTGGCATCGGACTGGATGAGTCCATTGGTTTCGGTATTGGTGGGCTTGAGCCGGTTGTAAATGGCTCCCGCAACATCGCCGTACTCGGCCTGGCCGCCTTCCGCCTGCACGATGCTGGCGACGGTGACGACGTCATACTGCTTGGCCGGATCGGTGATGCCTTGTGCCTTGAGTTCGTCCAGGGTGGTTGTGACGAGCTTCTGCAGGATGTCCGTGGCGGACGTGCCGAGCGGGAACCGGTATTCCCCCGGGGCAAGGAAGCCCTCGAGGTTTTTCGCCCGGCTCGGGACACCGAACTGGCCGGGGTCGTTGCTGAGGGCTGTCAGTTCGGGGACGGAGACTCCGGTGCCCTCGGAGATAGCCTGGAGCGATTCGTTGACGCGCAACCCGGCACTCAAGGCGATGTACATAACCTTGCCCTGTTCCCTGTCCAGCAGAACCGCGACGGCGTCCGAGTTCTTCATCTCTTCGCGCATCGAAAAGTCGCCCGGGCTCAGGGCACCGCCGGCTGCCATGAAATCCTTGAGGAAGGCATCGGCGCTGGCCACGACGTTTTTCGCGCGCAGTTCATCGGCGACCGCCTTGGCACCGGACCCCGGCGGCACGGTGATCGTCACCTCGCCGGTTCCGGGGCCCGGGTAATCTGCCACCGCATCGGCCCCGAGCAGGGGTTTCAGTAACTGCGAACCCACGGAAAACGCCACAACAAAAAGGGTCAGGGTCAGGACCAGTGCCAGGAAACGGCGCCGCCGCCGGATCTTCTTGGACGGTCCCTTGGGGGCACGGCTGGCAGCGCGCGCCATCAGGTCCTCTCCGTCGTCGCCGTGATACTCGACGCCGGCCTGCCCGTCAGGTGAGTACGTGCCTGCCGGGTGGAGCCCGGCGTCCTGATAAACATAATGCGCCTCTGTTTCGGCGTACGGGCCAGTGGGCGCGTCCTCATGGTGGTCGTAGTACCCGTTGTCCGCTGCCGGGGCCGGATTGTCAGCCGCGACGGTATACAGTGCCGTGGTTTCCGGTTCGTGCACCGTGGGTGCGGCCTGCGGGTGGTCCCGGGAATCAATCGCCGGCTCGTCTCCGGCGTCTCCGGGATAGGATTCACCGGGAGCGTCAGCCGGCGGTTGCGCAGGCTGCATCATCGTCTGCGGGTCTGCCGGCTGCGGCAGAGAAGGCTCCGGCCGCGCAGGCTCCGGCTTGGATGGCATCTGCTGCGCAGGCTCCGGCGGTGTCGGGTCCCCGGCCGGGCCGGTTTCGAAGGCCTGCGGCGGGATGATGCTTTGCCCTTGGGTGGTCTGGAGCTTCTCCCTGGCCCTGATCTCCTTGCGAGTCAGCGGTCGGCCGCCGCCAGAAACCTCACCGGCGGAGTCATCACTGTTGACGGGGCTCACTGTAGCCTTCCATGGTCCGAGGATCGTGTGTGTTCTGCCGGCTCTTGCTCTGCCGGCGCGTGCACCGCCGTTTCGGCGGCTGCGCCATCTCCTGCCGGCCCCGGAACGGGCTCCGCGTTGACGCGGACCCCGACCTCCGTCCCCCTGGCCTTTTGCATATCGATTGCATGTTGCAGGATACCCGCGGCCGCAACCTGATCCACCACTTTACGGTGATCCCTGCTGCTCATGCCAGCCTGATGCAGGTTGCGGTGGGCCGTTACGGTACTGAGCCGCTCATCCACCAGACGCACGGGCACTTTAGATCCGGCGCCCCGGAGGGCTCCGGCCAGCAGCGTCGCGTACTCGGTGGCCATCCGTGCGGAGGCGTGTTCCTCGCCCTTCATCGTCCGCGGCAACCCGACGAAAATCTCCACGGCATCCAGCTCGGCGGCGAGTGCCGCGAGGATGCGCACGTCCGTGTTTTTCTTCGCATTGCGTGCCAGGGTGCGCAGCGGGGTCGCCAAAATGCCATCCCGGTCGCAGACGGCGACTCCCACACGGACGGTTCCGACGTCCACCCCCAGTTTCACACCGTGGGGGTAGTCGGGGGGCGCGGCAGCTTCAGTCACGGAGAGTCCCGTTATCGGCGGGTGATGGAATCCACGACGGCGCTGAGGGCAGCACCGACCTTGGATGCGTCGGTGCCGCCGCCCTGGGCGACGTCGTCCTTGCCACCGCCGCCGCCGCCGAGGATGCCGGCCGCGAGGCGGACGAGCGCGCCGGCCTTCACTCCGGCGGCGCGGGCAGCGTCATTGGTGGCGATCAGGATCACCGGGCGGTCGTTGCTGACGCCGGCGACGGCGACAGCGCTGGCTGCGGACCCGAGCCGGGCACGCAGATCCAGGGCGAGGCCGCGGAGGTCATCGGCGCCGCTGACCTGGCCGGCGTCGTGGGAGATGACTGCGATGCCCGCGGCGTCCGTGGCCGTTCCGACGAGCTGCGCGGCAGCGGCCGAGAGCTGCGACTTGCGGAGCCGCTCAAGTTCTTTCTCGGCCGTCTTGAGCTTGGCGAGGGTGCTGGCGATCCGGTCCGTGAGCAGCCCTGAGGGGACCTTGAGCATTTCGGTGAGTTCGGTGACGAGGGCGCGTTCGGCGGCGAGGTGGCGGAACGCGTCCATCCCGACGAACGCCTCCACGCGGCGGTTTCCCGAGCCGACGGACTGTTCACCGAGCAGGGACAGGCTGCCGATCAGGGACGTGTTGTCGACGTGGGTGCCGCCGCACAGTTCCCGGGACCAGTCGCCGTCGATCTCCACGACGCGGACTTCGTTGCCGTAGTTCTCGCCGAAGAGGGCCATGGCTCCAAGTTCCTTGGCTTCGGCGAGGCCCATCACCTTCGTTTCGACCCGGAAGTTGTTCCGGATGGCGATGTTGGAAACTTCCTCAATTTCGGAGCGCGTGGCGGCGCTAAGGCCTTCGCCCCAGGCGAAGTCGAAGCGCAGGTAACCTGCCTTGTTGAAAGAGCCGCGCTGGAGCGCTTCCGGGCCAAGAACCTGGTGCAGGGCGGCGTGCACGATGTGGGTGCCGGTGTGGGCCTGCTCGGCGGCGTGGCGGCGTTCCCGGTCCACGGCGGCCTGGACCATTGAATCGGCGCCGATTTCGCCCTCCCGGACGATGGCCTTGTGAACGCTCAGGCCCTTGATCGGGCGCTGGACGTCCAGGACCTCGACGACGAAGCCGTCTCCGGTGATAAGCCCGGTGTCGGCGGACTGGCCGCCTGCTTCGGCGTAGAACGGTGTCTCGGCCAGGACGAGTTCGATTTCATCGCCCGTGGAGGCCTGGTTGACCTTTCGGCCACCGGAGAGAAGACCGCGGACCTTTGATTCGCCCTGGAGCTCGGTGTACCCGGTGAAGACGGTTTCGCCGGCGGCCAGCAGTTCCTGGAAAGCGGAGAGGTCGGCGTGGGCGCCCTTCTTGCCCTTGGCGTCGGCCTGGGCGCGCTGGCGCTGTTCCAGCATGAGCTTGCGGAATTCGGGTTCGTCAACCTTGAGCCCGGCTTCCTCGGCCATTTCGAGGGTGAGGTCGATCGGGAAGCCGTAAGTGTCGTGCAGGGCGAAGGCGTCGGCGCCGGACAGCGGCTGGCCGGCGGCTTTGGACTCCTGGACGGCGTCCTCAAGCCGGGCCGTGCCCGAGGCGATGGTCCGCAGGAACGCTTTCTCCTCCGCGTAGGCGATCCGGCTGATGCGGTCGAAGTCGGTCTCGACGATCGGGTAGACGCCCTTCATGGCGTCCCGGGATGCCGGCAGCAGGTCCGGCAGGCAGGCTTTCTCGACGCCAAGCAGCCGCATGGAGCGCACAGCACGGCGGATCAGGCGGCGCAGCACGTAACCGCGGCCTTCGTTGGACGGGCTGACGCCGTCAGCGATCAGCATCAGCGCGGACCGGATGTGGTCGCCAACGACGCGCATCCGGACGTCGTCCGTGTGGTGCGGGTCCGCGGTCGTTTCGGCCGAGGTGTAGTCCTTGCCGGAGAGTTCGGCGGCTTTGTCGATCACGGGCCGGACTTGGTCGGTCTCGTACATGTTTTCAACGCCCTGCAGGATCATCGCGAGACGCTCCATGCCGAGGCCGGTGTCAATGTTCTTCTTGGGCAGCTCACCGGTGATGTCGAAGTCGACCTTGGAGCGGACGTTGTCGATCTGGTACTGCATAAACACGAGGTTCCAGATTTCGATATACCGGGTCTCGTCGGCCAGAGGACCGCCCTCGATGCCGTAGGCAGGACCGCGGTCGTAATAGATCTCCGAGCAGGGACCGGCCGGGCCCGGCTGGCCGGTGGACCAGTAGTTATCGGCCTTGCCCATCCGCTGAATGCGTTCAGCGGGGACTCCGGTGTTCTTGAGCCACAGTTCCTTGGCTTCGTCGTCTTCTTCGTAGACGGTGACCCAGAGCCGCTCGGGCGGCAGCCCGTAGCCGCCGTCGTCGACGCCGGTGGTCAGCAGCTCCCACGCGAACTTGATGGCGTCTTCCTTGAAGTAGTCGCCGAAGGAGAAGTTTCCGCACATCTGGAAGAACGTGCCGTGGCGTGCGGTTTTGCCGACTTCCTCGATGTCGCCGGTGCGGATGCACTTTTGAACGCTGGTGGCCCGGTTGTAGGGGGCTTCCTCACGGGCGGTCAGGTACGGGATGAACGGGACCATGCCGGCCACCGTGAACAGCAGGGAAGGGTCGCTGGAGACCAGTGAGGCGGAGGGAACCGCCGTGTGGCCCTTGCTGACAAAAAAGTCGATCCAGCGCTTGGTGATCTCCTGCGACTTCATGAGCTGTTTTCTTACCCTTCAGTATTCACTGCGTAATGGGGTCCCGGGCATCGTCCGCGGGACAGGTGGAGTTCCGGCATGGACCCGGCCGTGGCGGCCGCACCGGGATGCCCTTCCGGGCACCGTTATGACTAATTCTCTCCCGGCTAGCGCCGGTCCGCATCCCGGCCGGAGCCCGTCGCGTCCACGCCGAGGGCGGAACGGAGCTCGGTTTCCCGCTCGCTCATGCCGTCCCGGACTGCGTCGGCGAAGTCGTAGAACCCGTCGGCGAGCCGCCCGACGGCGCGGTTCAGGCCCTCGGGACCGAGGGCGGACTGTGCCTCGGTGATCTTACGGAAAGCTATGACGCCGATCGCGACGCCGATGCCCATCCAGATAATTCTCTTCATGTCAGGTTCTCCAGCAGTGCTTAGCGGCTACGGCGGCCGGTGGCGGGTTTTTTCCTGGCGCTGAACGCCGAACGGACGCCGTAGCTGAAGGCGGCCACCTTGATCAGTGGCGACCCGACGGTCGCGGCCACGAGCGAGGACAGGGCAGAAATGTTCGCCGACGCGTCCGAGACGTTTGAGGCGATCCCGTCGACCTTCTTCAACTGCTCGTTGGTGGTGGAGACAGTGGCGGTGACTTCGTCCAGCAGCGGCGTGGCGCCATCGCTGAGTGAGCGGATGGAACCGCGCACCTCGTCAAAGACGGCTCCGAGCTTGAGAATCGGGACGGCCAGCAACAGAACCAGCAGTGCAAACACTCCGGCCGCTACCAGGCCGGCAATATCGCCACCAGACATCGTCAATCATCTCCTTGGACTGCAGTGGTTACCTGCGTTGTGCGTCAATTCCCCGGGGGGATTGGCTGCAGGACGCATCCGGCAACCCGGGAACTCCCCCCAGTACCTTACATACAAAGAAGCCCGTGGCGCTTGCCACGGGCTTCTTTGTAGGTCGTGCCTTGGATCTAGCGTGCGTAGAATTCCACGACGAGCTGCTCTTCGCAGGTTACGGGAACTTCGGAGCGCTTCGGGCGGCGCACCAGGCGGGCCTGCAGGGCGTCAAGCTTGACGTCCAGGTAGGCCGGAACCATGGGCAGAACGTCGCGGTGGGCGCCTGCTGCTGCGACCTGGAACGGAGCCATGGTCTCGCTGCGGCTGTGGACGTGGACCAGCTGGCCCTCGCCGACGCGGAAGGACGGGCGGTCAACGCGGATGCCGTCAACCATGATGTGACGGTGCACAACCAGCTGGCGGGCTGATGCGATGGTGCGGGCGAAACCGGCACGCAGCACGAGGGCGTCGAGACGCATTTCGAGCAGTTCGATCAGGTTTTCGCCGGTCAGGCCCTTGGTGCGGCGTGCTTCTTCGAAGGCACGGGTCATCTGGGCTTCGCGGATACCGTACTGGGCGCGCAGACGCTGCTTTTCGCGCAGACGTACGGCGTAGTCGGAGTCCTGCTTCTTACGGGCACGGCCATGCTCACCGGGGCCGTACGGGCGGCGCTCCATGTACTTGGCGGCCTTGGGGGTCAGAGCGATGCCGAGTGCACGCGAAAGGCGTGCGGTGCGGCGAGCACGAGTGTTGTTAGCCACTTGTGTCCTTCCAATATCTGCGGTGTGTCAGTGTTACTGGCCTCCACGATGGAGAGCATCGGCCAACCGCTGCCTTTTGCTACTGGGCACAGGGCACCGCCGGATCAAATCAGGGATTTGGTGGGGAGCGCGTCTGTGCCTTGCCAGACAAAGATCAATCCTACCATGAGGGGCCCGGCGCAGTCCGCGCCTGACCTGGCGCGGACCCGCTGCGGGAGGCGACGTGTCGGGAACACGCCGAGGTTACAGCCGCGAGTGGGCGCCCCGGCTGCTTCGCCGGCCGAAGGAGGCCGCCCCGAGGAACTCCACGGCCACGAACGGTTCCTGCCCGACCACCCATTCGTCGTGGCCCGGGGGGATCGCGTAAGTGTCATTGGCGTGGATCTTTGAGCGCAGGCCGTCGGCCGTTGCTATTTCCAGCTCGCCCGAGATGCAGAATCCAAGATGGTGGTGCTGACAGGAGTCGGTCTGTTCGTATTGCCTGATGTCCCCTGACCACCGCCATCCCGGGTCAAGGACCAGCCGTGCGACCGTGTAGTCGTTCACGGTGACCAGGTCGAACTCTGCCTTGTCAGGGCGGCGCTTCCGGTCCGGGGTGTCGAATGACTTGATGGCCATGGCTGTGACGCAATTTACGGGCATGGGACCCTACCTGGGGCTCAAAGTGTTCGCGGGGATGGAACGTGATTCCGCCGGCCCGTCGGGGTCGCTGATGTGGCTTCCGGCGATGCGTGTCGCTGTCCCCGGCGCCGCACAAGCGGTCAGCAGATTCATGCCGCCGCAGTTTCCACGTTAGACCTCCGTGGGCGGAAGTCAACGGTGGGCTCAGCCGGTGTAGCCGCCCCTCAGGTTCCGCGGATGATGTTCCGCAGCCGTTCCAGCCGGGGGGCGATTTCCCGTTCCGCGCCGTTGGCCGTGGGCTGGTAGTAGTCGCGGCCCACCAGGTCATCGGGTGGGTACTGCTGCGCGGCCACTGAGTGCGGGGCGTCGTGGGCGTACTTGTAGCCCTGGCCGTGGCCGAGCTGCTTGGATCCGGGATAGTGGGCGTCCCGGAGGTGGGCCGGGATGCCGTTGCCCAGGCCGGCCCGGACATCGGCAATGGCCTGGTTGATGCCCAGATAGGCTGCGTTGGATTTGGGGGCCGTGGCCAGGTGCACCACGGCCTCCGCCAGGACAATCCGGCCCTCGGGCATACCGATCAGCTGGACGGCCTGGGCTGCTGCGACGGCGGTCTGGAGCGCCGTCGGATCGGCCATGCCGATGTCCTCGGCCGCCGAGATGACAATCCTCCGGGCCACAAACCGGGGGTCCTCCCCCGCCTCCAGCATCCGGGCCAGATAATGCAGTGCCGCGTCAACATCGGAGCCGCGGATGGATTTGATGAAAGCGCTGGCGACGTCGTAGTGCTGGTCACCGGCCCGGTCATAGCGCACGGCCGCGACATCGAGCGCCCGCTCCGTGTGCTTGAGCTCGATCAGGACGGTGGTCTCTGCTGACGCGTCGTCGGCGTCGCCGAATGCGACCCCCGCAGCGGCCTCAAGCGCGGTCAGGGCCCGGCGTGCGTCCCCGCCGGAGAGCCGGACCAGGTGGGCGAGAGCCTCGGCGCTGAGCTCCACCCGGGCACTGAGTCCACGGACGTCCGTGACCGCACGGTGCAGGAGTCCCTCGACATCGGCGTCGGTCAGTGGCTTGAGGGTGAGCAGCAGCGACCGGGACAGGAGCGGCGACACAACGGAGAAGGACGGATTCTCGGTGGTGGCGGCGACGAGCACCACCCATCGGTTCTCGACGCCGGGCAGCAGCGCGTCCTGCTGGGCCTTGTTGAAGCGGTGGATCTCGTCAAGGAAAAGCACCGTGGTGGTCTTGAACAGGTCCCGGGCGGTCAGGGCCTCATCCATCACCCGGCGCACGTCTTTTACGCCGGCTGTGATGGCGGAGAGCTCGACGAACTTCCGGCCGGGTCCCTTGGCAATGACATGCGCGAGGGTGGTCTTACCCGTCCCCGGGGGGCCCCACAGGATGAGGGAGCTCGGACCTGCGGGGCCGGTGGCGTCGGTCCCGGCCGCCAGTTGCCGCAGCGGCGATCCCTGGCCCAGCAGGTGCTGCTGTCCCACCACGTCATCGAGCGTCCGGGGCCGCATCCGGACGGCCAGCGGGCTGCGCGGCGAAGCGGGGCCGCCTGAGGTCCGGGGCGCCGCGGAGGATCCATCGGCGTCGCCGTCGTCGTCGTCGGGTCCGGTGCCAAAGAGATCATCCACATAGATAGGCTACTTCTAGTTTCCACGGACAAGGTTCAGGCAGAGGGTGCACTTATGGCAGTTAACGACGGTTCGACCACCCGGGTGGCATTTGTCTCCGGCGACCGGCTTGCCGGCTGGGTGGAGCGGTTCAGCACCGCCCATGGCACGCCTGTCCTGACCGACGTCGACGGCGGGCTGCAGCTGGGTGCGCCGGATGGCGCCGTCGCCCTGCTTCAACCGCCGTGGCCGGCGGACGGACGGCCCGGACGCGGCAGCGACGTTCTGGCCCGCCTGATTTCCCTCGCCGGACAGCCCCGCTGCATCGGCGCGGTCCTGGTCCGGCGCGGCGGATATTCCGTGGCAGTTATTCGCGACGGGGAGATCCTGGCGTCCAAAACCGGCACCGGCCGGATCCAAGGGCGCCCGTCCACGGGCGGCTCGTCCCAGCAACGCATGGCACGGCGCCGCGCCAATCAGGCCGATGCCTTGGCCGGGGTCGTCGCTGAACACGCTGCCAGGATCTTCGCGGACCACCGGGTAGAGTATGTGGCGCCCGGCGGGGACCGGCCGTTGCTGGAGCTCGTCCTCGCCGAACCCGCGCTGAAACGCTACGCCGCGCTGGCCAGGCTGCGGTTCCTGGACGTCCCGGATCCCAAGGCCGCCGCGCTGAAGACCGCCGCTGCCCAGGCCTGCGCGGTGCGGATCCTCGTCACGGATCCTTTACCCTAGCCTGTTCCGCCGCCATTCCGGGACCGTCGGGACAGCGGCGGGTTGACCCGCGCTCCGCTCCGGGGCGCGGTCCCGCAGTGGCGGTCACCCGTTCAGTTGCCGCCCGCGGGGCCGTCAGACAGCCTGGTTGGGGAGCCCGACCAGCACTGGTTCCGGGGTGCCGCAGCAGCTGTCCTCCGCCGGTTCTGCCGTCGGAACGGCGGGGTCGTCGCCACGGGTGCCCGCGTCGGTGGAGCAGGCTCCGGTCCCGGGAAATTCCAGCCGGAGGGTGTCCGCTGCTTCCCGGTCCCCCGCCAGGGCCGCGACGACGGAGCGGACCTGCTCGTAGCCGGTGGCGAGCAGGAAGGTCGGCGCCCGGCCGTACGATTTCGTGCCGACAATGTAGAAGTCCTGCTCCGGGTGGGCCAGCAACCGGGCGCCGTGCGGCGGGACGGTACCGCAGGAGTGGAATTCGGGGTCGATCAGCGGGCCGAGCTGCCGCGGCGCTTCCACAGCAGGGTCAAGGTCAAGCCGGAGTTCGCGGAGGATGCCCAGGTCCGGGCGGAAGCCGGTGCAGGGCACCACGACGTCGACGTCCAAGGTCCGGCCGTCAACAGCTGCGACCCTTACCTGCGCGGCGCGGGCCGTCAGCGAGCTGATGCCGAAGCCGGTGTGCAGCTCGACGGTTCCGGCCTCGACGAGCCGGCGCAGCCGGCTCCCGAGCTGCCCGCGTGCCGGCAGTCCATCGGCGTCGCCCCCGCCGAGGACCTTCCCGGCGGAGGCACCGCGGACGGTCCACAGGATCCGGGTCTGCGGTTCTTCTTTGGCCAGGCCGGCGAGGCTGATGAGTGTGTTGGCGGCGGAGTGCCCGGCGCCGACGACCAGGACGCGACGTCCGGCGAAGGATGCGCGGTCCCGGCCTGTGACGTCCGGCAGCGGTGCGGAGATCCAGGTCCCCGCGGCGTCTTCTCCGGTGGCGGGCAGCCCGGAGGTTCCGAGCGGGTTGCGGGTGTGCCAGGTGCCGGAGGCGTCGATGACGGCAGCGACGGTGTGGTCCCGGGTGCCGCCGTCCGCGTGCTCGACGCGAACAATGAAGGGCGCGGCCTCGCGGCTGCGGCTGTGGGTCTTGTCCAGCCCGGCACGGGTCACCGCAAGAACCCTGGCGCCTGTGTGCAGCCGTGGGCTGATGACGGGAAGGGCGGCCAGCGGCGCCAGGTACTGGTCGATCAGGTCTCCGCCGTACGGAAGCGCGGTGGGTCGCGGCGCTTCCCATCCGGCGGCCTCCAGCAGCCGGACGGAGGCGGCGTCGATGTTGATCCGCCAGGGAGAGAAGAGCCGGATGTGGCGCCATTGTTCAATGGCGGCACCGGCGGCGGGCCCGGCTTCGAAGATCAAGGGTTCGAGACCGCGTTTGAGGAGGTGTGCCGCGGCAGCCAGGCCCACGGGGCCGGCGCCGATTACGGCAACGGGAAGTTTGTTGAGTGAATCCAACGTGGCCTCAGTTCATGTCAGGGAGGCGATCAGGGCCTCGATGCGGGTCTTGATCTCGTCCCGGATCGGGCGGACGGCTGCCACGCCCTGCCCGGCGGGGTCCTCCAGAACCCAGTCCTCGTAGCGCTTGCCCGGGAAGTACGGGCATTCATCGCCGCAGCCCATCGTGATCACAACGTCGGATTCTTTAACGGCCTCGGTGGTGAGTATTTTGGGGATTTCGGCGGACATATCGATGCCGAGTTCGGCCATGGCCTCGACGGCGGCGGGGTTGACCTTGTCCGCGGGCTGGGAGCCGGCGGAACGGACCTCGATCGCGCCTTCGCCGAGCGTGGTGAGGAAGGCCGCGGCCATTTGCGACCGGCCCGCGTTGTGGATGCAGACGAACAGGACGGAGGGCTTCTTGCTGGCTTCGGTACTCAAGGTTTTTCTCCTGCAGTTTCTGTCCGGATGGGGCGGAGGTTATCGGGGGTGAAGTAGCGGTCCCTGGTCCACAGGGCCGCGTAAACCAGGGCCACCAGGGCGGGGACTTCGATCAAGGGTCCGACGACGCCGGCAAGCGCCTGCCCCGAGGTCACCCCAAAGGTGCTGATCGCGACGGCGATTGCGAGTTCGAAGTTGTTTCCGGCCGCGGTAAAGGCCAGCGTGGTGGTCTTCGCGTAGCCCAGGTCCAGCAGGCGCCCGGCGAGCATCCCGGCACCGAAGACGACCACGAAGTAGACCAGCAGCGGCAGGGCAATCCGGGCGACATCCAGCGGGCGGGACGTGATGGTGCCGCCCTGCAGGGCGAACAGCAGGGTGATAGTGAACAACAGTCCGTACAGAGCCCAGGGCCCGAGCCGGGGCAGGAACTTGGCCTCGTACCATTGACGTCCCTTGGCTTTCTCGCCGAGGGTGCGGGTCAGGTAACCGGCGAGCAGCGGGATGCCGAGGAAGACCAGGACGGAGCCGGTGATGGCCCAGACAGAGAAGTCGGCGCTGGTGGCGGGCAACCCCAGCCACGCCGGCAGGACCTGCAGGTAGAACCAGCCGAGGGCGCCGAAGGCAAACACCTGGAAGACAGAGTTGATCGCGACCAGCACGGCGGCGGCTTCACGGTCGCCGCAGGCGAGATCATTCCAGATCATCACCATTGCGATGCAGCGCGCCAGGCCCACAATGATCAGGCCCGTGCGGTATTCAGGGAGGTCCGGAAGGAAAATCCAGGCCAGGGCGAACATAAACGCCGGTGCGGCCAGCCAGTTGATCACCAGCGAGGTGATCAGCAGTTTCCGGTCCCCGATAACCCGGTGTGCCTGGTCATAGCGGACTTTCGCCAGCACCGGGTACATCATCACCAGCAGGCCCACCGCGATCGGCAGCGACACTTCGCCGACCTTCACGGAGTCCAGTGCGGTGTTCAGGCCGGGGACAAAATTGCCCAGCAGCAGACCGGCGGCCATCGCGGCGATAATCCAGACGGGCAGGTACCGGTCCAGGGTGGAGAGCCTGCCGGCGACGGCGGCCTCTCCGGACCGTTGCGCCGGTGGGATTGTCTGGATACTCACGGGGCTCCTGCAGATTGGTGAAGATTGATGGTGATCGATATAAAGTATCCGCGGATATATTGATGGATGTCAATATTGTTGGATAATGGTCACATGACCTCACTTCAGACGCCCGCACCGGCTGCCCAACCGGACTGCTGCGTACCCTCGGCCGCACCCGCACTCAACGCCGGGGATGCGCGGCAGAAGGCGCTGATATTTAAGGCACTGGCCGATCCGAATCGGCTGCGCCTGCTCTCTATCGTCAAGGCCGGCGAATCGGGGGAATCCTGCGTCTGCGACCTCACCGAGCCACTGGGGCTGGGTCAGCCGACCGTCTCGCACCATTTGAAGATCCTGGTCGACGCCGGCCTCCTGCACCGCGAAAAGCGGGGTACCTGGGCGTACTACTCGCTGGTTCCCGGAGCGCTGGAGCGGACGGCCGGGCTCCTGGCCACTCTGTGACGGCGGCCGGGCCCGGCGCGGCCACCCGTTGCCACCACCCGGCACGGCCACCCGTTGCCACCGATTCGATGGCTCCGTGCGCACTCGACGTGCGGGCGGTATCTATCAAGCTGTTTGTGACAGCTGGTTGGTTTCTTTGTAGTTGATGCCGGCGTGGCCGGGGGCGCCGGGCGCTGTCGGTTTGCGGCGGTACCTGTGGGGGTTGCGTGCGTGGCAGGCGTCCAGTGTTGCCTGCCGTTGCCTGCGGGCCTGTTCGACGAGCCCGTGGTGGACGGTGTCCGGCGTGTAGTAGTTCAGGCCGCTGTGGCGGTGGTTGGCGTTGTAGTCCGCCAGGAACGCGGCCATGTGGGCCCGGGCGTGCTGGAGATCCTGGAACCGTGGGGGGAAGTCGAGGTCATATTTGACCGTCTTGAACAGGGATTCCGAGTAGGGGTTGTCGTTGGAAACCCGCGGGCGGGAGTAGGAGAGTTCGATGCCCAGAGACCGGGCGAGGTCCAAGGTCGTGCCGGCGCGCATCGGGCCCCCGTTATCGGCATGCAGCACCGCGGGGCGCTGCCGGTTTCCCGCGACCGCGTCCCTGATGAGAGCGGCCGCCAGGGCCGCTGTTTCTCCGTGTTCGACCCGGTGCCCAACGACCTTGCGGGAGTAGACGTCGATGATTGTGTAGAGCTTGTACGTGTGTTTGCCGGAGCCGTGGAGCATGGTGATGTCCCAGCTCCAGAGCTGGTTCGGGGCCGTCGCGACCAGGACCGGCTTGACCCGTCCCGGGCCCGTGCCGCCGCGTAGTGCGCGGCGGTCCCCGTTCTGCCCGTGCGCGGCGACGATCCGGTGGGCTGCCGCAATCGAGAAGGAGCAGTACCCGGCGTCGAGCATCCGATAATAGGCCTGGGTGACCGAGAGATTCCCGTAGTCCTCGGAGTTGAGCAGCTCCATGAACTCCTCAGCCTCGGCCGTGGTGATCCGGTTCGGGTAAGCCCGGTCACGGCGCGGCACGGTGACCCCTGCCGGGACAGGAGGACTCAGATGCCGGTACCAGGTGGTGCGGTGGAGGCCCAGCAGGGCGCAGGTCTTCACCGCTGACCAGCCCGCCGTGATCAGATTGCCGGCGAAGGTCAGGGCGATGTCTTTCCAGACTTTGGCACCAACCACTCCGGCCGGCCCGGCTCCGGTTCTTCCAGCACCGGATCGGTCGCCGCCGCGCTCTTGGCCATGGCGTCCAAGAGCGCGGAAGCTTTTCCCAGAATGTCCACCGCCGCCTCGGCCCGGGCCAGCTTGGCCTTGAGGATCTCGTTCTCCTTCAACACCCGCTTAAGCTGCTGTTTGTCGCCTGCGTTCAACCGCTGGTCCTCGTTCCCTTGCTTGATGCTGGACCTCAGCTCCCCGGCCTCGCGTTGCTGGACCCAGAGCCGGACGGTGTTATCGCCGATACCCACAGCCCGGCAGAACGCGATCCGGGACCCACGCTCCAGGCACTTCTCGTACTCATCCAGAATCGCGTGCTTTTGCTCGAGAGTGAAGTGGCTCCTCCCGGAGCGACGGACAGGGACAACAAAATCCATGACGGACCTTTCCCCGCCCCCGTGATCAGGCCGAGCCGACAGAGAACCTGTCACACAACAGCCTGACACACAGGGCGGGCGCGTCGAGTGCGCACGGCAGCACCGAATTGGGAGGCCGGTGTCGTTAAAGCACGGCAGGGCCCCCTTAGCCCGGGGGCCCTGCCGATACGACGCGCTGGTTACTCGTTGGCCGCGGCCTACTGTTCTGCCGAAGGCTCGGCCTTCTTGACCTCGGGCTTGAAGTCAACGCCGGCTTCCTTGCGTTGCTGCGCCGTGATCGGGGCGGGTGCCGCTGTCAGCGGGTCGTAGCCGCCTCCGGACTTCGGGAAGGCGATGACGTCGCGGATGGACTCCACGCCGGCCATGAGGGCAACGACACGGTCCCAGCCGAAGGCGATGCCGCCGTGCGGGGGCGCACCGAACTTGAAGCCTTCGAGGAGGAAACCGAACTTGGTCTGGGCGTCTTCCTTGTCCAGGCCCATCAGCTCGAAGACCCGCTCCTGGACCTCGCGTTCGTGGATACGAATGGAGCCGCCGCCGATTTCGTTGCCGTTGCAGACGATGTCGTAGGCGTAGGACAGGGCCGATTCCGGATCCTGGTCGAAGGTGTCCATAAATTCGGGCTTGGGTGAGGTGAACGCGTGGTGCACCGCGGTCCACTTGCCGGCGCCGACGGCCACGTCACCGGAAGCGACGGCGGCGGCGGCGGGCTCGAACATGGGTGCGTCGACGACCCAGCAGAAAGCCCAGTCAGCGGGGTTGATCAGTCCGGTCCGGTGGCCGATCTCCACGCGGGCGGCACCCAGCAGGGCACGTGAGGGAGACTTTTCGCCGGCGGCGAAGAAGATGCAGTCGCCCGGCTTGGCACCCACGGCCTCGGCCAGGCCGGCGCGCTCGGTCTCGGTGAGGTTCTTGGCCACGGGACCGGCAAGCTCACCGTCCTCCTTGAACAGGACGTATGCCAGGCCCTTGGCGCCGCGCTGCTTGGCCCATTCCTGCCAGGCGTCGAGGGCGCGGCGGGCCTGGGAGGCGCCTCCGGGCATCACGACGGCGCCGACATAGGGTGCCTTGAAGACGCCGAAATTGGTGTCTTTGAAGAACTCGGTCAGCTCGGTGAGTTCCAGGCCGAAACGCAGGTCCGGCTTGTCCGAGCCGTAGCGGGCCATGGCGTCGTGGTAGGTGATGCGCTGGATCGGGGTCGGGATCTCGACGTCGATCAGCTGCCACAGTGCCTTCACGATGTTCTCGCCGAGGCTGATGATGTCGTCCTGCTCCACGAAGCTCGCCTCAATGTCGAGCTGGGTGAACTCCGGCTGGCGGTCCGCGCGGAAGTCCTCATCGCGGTAGCAGCGGGCAATCTGGTAGTACTTCTCGAAGCCGCCGACCTGCAGGAGTTGCTTGAACAGCTGCGGGGACTGCGGCAGCGCGTACCAGGAACCCGGGGCCAGGCGGGCGGGGACAACGAAGTCGCGGGCGCCTTCCGGCGTCGAACGCGTCAGCGTGGGGGTCTCGATCTCGACAAAGCCGTCCCGGTGGAGCAGTTCGCGGGCCACGCGGTTGGCTTCCGAGCGCAGCCGCAGGTTGCGGGCGGGGCCGGGGCGGCGCAGGTCGAGGTAGCGGTGCTTGAGCCGGGCTTCCTCGCCGACTTCGACATGCTCGTCGATCTGGAAAGGCAGAGGATCGGAGGTGTTGAGGATGGTGACCTGCTCGGCCATCACCTCGATCTCGCCACTGGCCAGGGCCGGGTTTTCGTTCCCCTCCGGACGCTTGGACACGGTACCGGTGATCTGCAGGACGTACTCGTTGCGCAGGCCGTGGAAGACCTCCTCCTCGCGGACGACGACCTGGGCCACGCCCGACGCGTCGCGAAGGTCAACGAATGCGACACCACCGTGGTCACGACGCCGGCCCACCCAGCCGGCCAGGGTTACGGTTTGTCCAATGTGCTCAGAGCGAAGTGATCCGAGGTCATGTGTGCGCAGCACAGCGTACCTTTCAGAGGGAAGACAGGGGTGATGTTAAATGAAACCGCTACGGGAACGATCCCGTTAGAGTTTACCCGCTGGAAAGGCCCCTCCCGCCATGCCAAGCCAACCACCCCTCCCCCCTGCGCTCCGCCGCCGTCTGGGCGTCCTCGACGCCACGGCGATCGGCCTCGGATCGATGCTCGGTGCCGGGGTTTTTGTGGTGTTCTCCCCGGCCGCGGCCCTGGCCGGCCCGCTGCTTCCGGCCGCCGTCGCCGTCGCCGGGGTCGTCGCCTGCTGTAACGCGATAGCCTCCGCCCAGCTCGCCGCACTGTATCCGGCCAGCGGCGGGACGTATGTGTACGGCCGGCGCCGGCTGGGGCCATGGCCCGGGTTCATCGCCGGCTGGGGGTTCGTGACCGGCAAGACGGCGTCCTGCGCGGCGATGGCCCTGACCTTCGGGCACTATCTGGCCCCCGGCTACGCCGTCCCGGTGGCGGTGGCCGCCGTCGCCGCCCTTACCGGCGTCAACCTGCTCGGCATCACCCGCACGGCCCTGCTGACCCGGGTCCTGCTGGCCGTCGTACTGGCCAGCCTCGTGCTGGTGGCCGCCGCTGCCGTGGTGGGCCCGCACCCGCCGTCCGGAGCCGTGCCCGCCGGACCGGACGCCGCGGCAAATATCCGCAATGTTTTGTCGGCGGCGGGACTGGTGTTTTTCGCCTTCGCCGGGTACGCGCGGATCGCGACGCTGGGCGAAGAAGTCAAAGACCCCGCCCGCACCATCCCGCGGGCCATCTTTACCGCACTGTCCCTGGCATTTGTGATTTATCTGGGGCTCGCGCTGCTGCTTCAGGGGCACCTCCCGGCGCAGCAGCTGGCACTCTCGACGGCGCCATTGCTGGATGCCGTCACGGGTTCCAGCCTGCAGGGCGGCGCGCCGCTGGTGCAGGCCGGCGCCGCCGCCGGGAGCCTGGGTGCGCTCCTGGCGCTGATCACGGGTGTCGGCCGCACCACGCTGGCGATGGCGCGGGAACGTGACCTGCCCGCAGCCCTGGCCCGGGTGGGCGGCGCCCACACTGTCCCGTTCGCCGCGGAGCTCACCGTCGCGGCTGCCGTGATTGTCCTGCTGCTGACCACGGAGGTGCTGACCGTCGTCGGGTTCTCGAGCTTCGGCGTCCTGGTCTATTACGCCGTGACCAACGCCTCGGCCTATACCCTCACCGGGCGGCCGTGGTATGCCCCGCGCTGGCTGAACGTGCTCGGTTTCCTTGGCTGCCTGACCCTGGCCGTCACGCTGCCGCCCGGCTCGGTGCTTGGTATGGCGGCTGTGCTGGCGGCGGGCATGACAGTGCGGCTTGTGGTGCTGCGGCTGCGGCAGTCCCGGCCGGAGGTGCCGGGCAGCTAGTTCGTTGTGACGCGCACGCGCAGGTCTTCCTCGGCCGGGGTCCAGTCCGCCGGATCGGCGTCGTGCTGTTCGCCGGTGCGGATGTCCTTGACCTGGTGCTTGCCATCGTCGTCCGTGAACCAGACGAACGGGATCCCCCGGCGGTCCGCGAACTTAATTTGTTTGCCGAACTTCTCGGCTTTCGCGGCGACCTCGGTGGCGATGCCGCGGCTGCGCAGCGCCGCGGCGACGTCCTGGGCCGCACCCCAGCTGTCATCGCTGTTCAGCGCCACGAGGACCACGGTGGGAACGGAACGCGAGGCGGAGGCGAGGTTTTGGCTGAGGATCCGCGAGACCAGACGGGTGACCCCGATCGAGAGTCCGACGCCCGGGAACTTGCGGTTTCCCTTGCTGGCGAGGGCGTCGTAGCGGCCGCCGGAGCAGATCGAGCCGAGCTGTTCGTGGCCCACCAGGATGGTCTCCACGACGGTGCCGGTGTAATAGTCCAGTCCGCGGGCTATGCTCAAGTCCGCCACCACCCGTCCGGGTGCCCGCTGGACGGCAGCGGCAATGACCTGCTCCAATTCATTCAGGCCCTCTTCGAGGAGGTCGTTGCTGACCCCCAGCGCCCGGACCTGATCCACGAAGGACGTATCCGGTGTGCGGATGCCGGCAAGCTTCAGCGCTGCCTGCGCCTGGTCCTCGGTCGCACCGAGTTCGGAGCGGAGCAGCTCCGCCACTTTGGCGGGACCGATCTTTTCGAGCTTGTCGATGCTGCGCAGCACCCCCGCGGTATCGGTCAGCCCGATGCCGGTGTAGAAGCCCTCCGCGAGCTTGCGGTTGTTGATCCGGAGCAGGAAATCGGGAATTGGCAGGGCGTTCAGGGCCTCGGCAATAACCAGGGCGATTTCAACGTCGTAGCGGAACGGCAGGTCACCGTCGCCGACGACGTCGATGTCCGCCTGGGTGAACTCGCGGGCGCGGCCCTCCTGCGGACGCTCCCCACGCCAGACCTTCTGGATCTGGTATCGGCGGAACGGGAAGGCAAGGTACCCGGCGTTCTCCACGACATAGCGGGCAAACGGCACGGTGAGGTCGAAGTGCAGGGCCAGGGCGTGCGGGTCAGTTTTCCCGGCGTCGCTGCCGGGAGTTCCGTCGTCGTCCTGGAGCCGGCTGAGTCCGTAGACTTCCTTGTCAATCTCGCCCTTGCGCAGCAGCTGGCCCACCGTTTCCACGGCCCGGGTCTCGATCGAGGAGAACCCGTGCAGCTCAAAGGTCCGCCGCAGCGTATCCAGCACATGCAACTCCACCAGCCGCTCCTCGGGAAGCCATTCGGGGAATCCGGACAGGGAGGCTGTGCGTGCCATGGTGGATTGTTCTCCTCTGGTAACACCGGCGTCATGAGCCGTCTTCTCCCCGAAACGCATGAGAGTAAGGACGGCAGACCAGCCAGTCGTGCATAAACTGTGTGCGGCAGTCAGTTTATGCTTTCGGCGCCTGCATCCTCTAATGCGGCCGCGCGGGGCGGACTGACGGCTGTATGACCGCTGAAACCGCGACGGCGCCCCACGCTGCCCGCGTATTCGGCCCTACCCCAGGAGGACTTTTGGCGGCCAGTTCACGGAGCGCCCGCGAAGCCAGGCGGCGCATCCAGCAGATGGAAGGCAAGCGGGAGCTGCGTCGGGAACAGGACCGACGCAGGAAACGCGACAACCTCGTGGCCGCCGGTGCCGGCACCGCGGCCATCGTCCTGGCCGTCGTTCTCCAACTCTCCGTCTTCGCCGGCAACCCGAGCGAGGCGGAGTTCGCCGCCACGCAGGCGGATCTGACGAGCCCCTCCGCATCCGCCACGCCCACTGCCGGGCCGACGAACGCAGCGAACATTCCAGACCCGGCAAGCGCCGCGGGCCAGACGTTTTCCGGTGAGCTCCGACTCAACTCAGGGACGCTCGGCGTTGAACTGGACGGGACAGCGGCTCCGCAGGCCGCCGCCGTCTTCAAGTCTCTCGCGGACGGGAATTTCTACGCCGGCGTCAGTTGCCACCGCCTGACCACCGCCGAAACCTTCGGGGTCCTGCAGTGCGGTTCCAAGGCCGGGGACGGCAGCAGTGACCCGGCCTACACCTGGGGTCCGCTGGAGAACACCCCGCCGGATAACAACTACCCGGCGGGCACGATCGCCGTGGCCAGGACCAGCGGCAACGCGTACGGCAACGGCACCCAGTTCTTCATCGTCTACAAGGACACGGTCATCCCGGCGGACGCGGCGGGCGGCTACACGGTGGTCGGCAGGGTGACCACCGGACTGGACGTCGTGGCAAGCATTGCCGCCGCAGGTCTTAAACCCGGGGAGAACCCCAGCGACGGCGAACCTGCGGAACCAGTCACGATAGACTCGTTCTCACTGAAGTAACCAACCGCGGCCCCACAGGCCACGGTCCCGGTATTTCCCTCCAAGCGAAAGACTTCTAGCGGTGACAGACAGTCAGAAATCCGACGAAACGTTGGCAGCAGCACCCGCCAACGAAACCGAAACCACGGCAACCCCGGCCGAGGACAGCAGCCCGGCCGAGGTGACGCACCCGGCCCCCGGGGCCGAAGACGCCCCGACGACTGAAGATGCCGCGGCTCCGGGAATCCACGCCGGCGAGCCGACTGCCGACGGCGAGAAGGCCACGGCTGAGTCACCGGTTCCCACCCCTGCCAAGCGCCCGGCCCCCTCCCCCGCCGCGTTCGCGGCACGCCCGAAGGCCACGCCCTCTGCCGCGGCCCCCGCACCGGCCATCGTCTCGTCCGCTGCCGCCCTGGCCGAAGCAGCGCGCTGGGGCAGGGTCGAAGGAGACGGCCACGTCTTCCTGACCCTCGACGGCGAGGAACACCCCGTCGGCCAGTATCCCGGCGTCAGCGCCGACGAGGCACTGGGCTATTTCGCCCGGAAGTACGACGACATCGTGGCCCAAATCGTCCTGCTCGAACAGCGCGTCAGCTCCAAAGCTCCGTCCACGGACATGCAGAAGACCGTCACGCACCTGCGCGAACAGCTCGCCGAGCGCAACATGGTGGGCGACCTCCGGGCCGCCGAGGGCCGTCTGGACACCCTGGTCGGCCAGATCGTCGATCTGGAGAAGTCCGAGAAGGCAGAACATGACGCCGTCCGCGCCGCCGAACTGGCCGCCCGCGAAGCAATCGTGGCGGAGGCCGAAGAAATCGCCGGCCACGACCCGGCCCAGATCCAGTGGAAGACGTCCAGCGCGCGGATGAACGAACTGTTCGAAAGCTGGAAAATTGCGCAGAAGAGCGGGGTCCGTCTCGGACGCAGCAACGAAGACGCGCTTTGGAAGCGGTTCCGGGCCGCCCGGACCGTTTTCGACCGGCACCGCCGCGCCTACTTCTCCCAGCTGGACAGCAACAACTCGACAGCCAAAGCGGCCAAGGAGAAGCTCATCGCCGAAGCCGAAGCGCTGTCGGCCTCGACCGACTGGGGCTATGCTGCCGGCGAATACCGCCGGTTGATGGATGAGTGGAAGGCTTCACCGCGCGCGAGCCGCAAGGACGACGACGCCCTCTGGGCCCGTTTCCGTGCCGCACAGGACATCTTCTTCACCCACAGGCAGGCCGCCAACGAAGAGATCGACCAGGAATACGGCGCTAACCTCGTTGTGAAGGAAGAGCTCCTGGCGGAGGCGAATACGCTGCTGCCCATCAAGGATCTGACCGCTGCCAAGAAGGCCCTGCAGTCGATCCGTGACCGTTGGGAAGAAGCCGGCAAAGTCCCGCGCGCCGACATGGGCCGCATCGAAGCCGGGCTGCGGAAGGTCGAGGACGCCGTCCGCCACGCCGAAGACGAGAACTGGAAGCGGTCCAACCCGGAGACGAAGGCGCGCACCAACAGTGCCCTGAGCCAGCTCGAATCCGCGATAACCGGCCTCAAGGATGACTTGGCCAAGGCCGAGAAAGCCGGCGACCAGCGCAAGATCAAGGCGGCACAGGAAGCCCTCGACGCCCGCCAGGCGTGGCTGGAGCAGCTGGAACGCTCCGCCAGCGAACTCGCCTAGCGCTTCATCCGCCGCGCGCCCGCGCAGCACGCCCACAGGCCCCGTCCCGGTTATCCACATGACCGGGACGGGGCCTGTGCCGCGTCCGGGCCGGCAGGGGACGATGACGGGATGGTACTCACGCCCAGCTCCCCCGCCCGGCCTCCAAGGCCCCGACCGGCGCCCTTGCCACCGGGTGTGGACCGGCCGGAGCTCTACGCCCCCGGCGCCCTGTTCTCGTGGCAGGAATTGCAGGCGATGGCGGTTGACGGGGTAGTGACCAGGTTGTTCCAGCGCGGCTACCTGCCGCCGGGCGCCCGCGCCACGCCGCTACTGCGGGCGCGCGCCGCCGCGCTGATTATTCCGCCGGACGTCCGGGCCCGCGTGGTCGCAGGGCGGATGACAGCCGCCTGGATTTACGATGGGACGCAGGAGCCGGACCGGCTGGCGCTGCTCGTTGACGCCGGCCACCGTGTCTCCGGCCTTAGGTCCATGCGCGGCTGCACGCTCCATGAAGTCCGGCTGGGACCGTTCGACGTCGTCAATTTCGGTGGCCTGCTGGTCTCCAGCCCGCTGCGGACGGCCCTCGATATTGCCTTGCACGTGGAGGCGGACCGGGCCGTACCGGCTCTCCGGGCGCTCCTTGCACGCCCGGAGTTGGGCGTGCGGCTCCGCTTACTGCGGGTCGCAGTTGAGGCCAGCCCCAGGTTGCCGCACAAAAAAGCGGCACTGGAAAAACTCGCCGCCTTAGAGCAGGGACCCCTTCCGGCCCCGCTGCCCGTTGCAGCGGGCCCGGGCATGCCGGACTCCGTCCGGCCCGGTGCCGGCCCTGTTGCCTAGCTGCGCCGCCGGTTGCCGGTGGTGCGGTAGACGTCAAAGACCCCGTCGATCCGGCGCACGGCACTCAGGACATGGCTAAGGTACTTGGGATCACCCATCTCAAACGCGAACTTGGAGATCGCGACCCGGTCGGTGGAGGTCTGCACACTCGCTGCCATGATGTTGACGTGGCTCTCGGACAGCACCCTGGTCACGTCCGAGAGGAGCGATTTTCTGTCCAGCGCCTCGACCTGGATCTCCACCAGGAACACGCTGGACTGCGTCGGCGCCCAGTCCACCTCGACGATACGGTCCGGCTCGTCCATCAGGCCCGACACGTTGGTGCAGTCGGTCCGGTGCACGGAGACGCCGGACCCCCGGGTCACAAATCCGAGGATCGGGTCAGGCGGCACCGGTGTGCAGCACCGGGCGAGTTTCACCCAGATGTCGTCGACGCCGCGGACCACCACACCGGAATCGGAGTAGCGGGTTTTGGAGACCTGTGTCGGGATGGAAACCTCGGTGAGCTCGTCGTCGGGGGTTTCGTTTCCGCCGACATGCTCGACCAGTCGTTCCATCACGGACTGGGCCGAGGTGTGGCCGTCACCGACCCCGGCATAGAGGCCGGAGATATCCACGTATTTGAAGTCCTCGGCGATGGCAGCCAGGGCATCGTGTGTCATCAGGCGCTGCAGTGGGAGGTTCTGCTTGCGCATTGCCTTGGTCAGCAGCTCCTTGCCGTGATCAATAGCCTCTTCGCGGCGTTCCTTGCTGAACCATTGCCTGATCTTGTTCCGCGCCCGGGCACTTTTGACGAAGTGCTGCCAGTCCTGGCTCGGGCCGGCTCCTTCGGCCTTGGACGTGAAGATCTCCACCCAGTCACCGTGGTTGAGCTCGCTGTTTAGCGGCACGAGCTTGCCATTGACGCGCGCGCCGATGGTCCGGTGGCCCACCTCGGTGTGGACGGCATAGGCGAAGTCCACCGGTGTGGACCCGGCGGGCAGGGCCATCACCTCACCCTTGGGGGTAAAGACGAACACCTCACGGGCATTAATTTCGAAGCGCAAAGAGTCAAGGAACTCGCCCGGGTCCGAAGTCTCCTGCTGCCAGTCAACAAGGGAACGCAGCCATCCCATGTCGCCGTCGCGCGGGCTGCCGGGGCCGGCCGCCGAGCGGTTGGGCTGGTCCTTGTACTTCCAGTGCGCGGCTACGCCGTACTCGGCCCGCCGGTGCATCTCGTGGGTGCGGATCTGGATCTCCACCGGTTTGCCGCCGGGTCCGATCACCACCGTATGCAACGACTGGTACATGTTGAACTTCGGCATCGCGATGTAGTCTTTGAACCGCCCGGGCAGCGGATTCCAGCGGGAATGCATGGCTCCCAGGGCGGCGTAACAGTCCCGGACGGAATCGACCAGCACCCGCACGCCCATGAGGTCGTTGATGTCGTCGAAGTCCTTGTCCCGCACGATCATCTTCTGATAAATCGAGTAGTAGTGCTTCGGCCGGCCGGTGATGGTTGCCTTAATCTTGGCAGCACGCAGGTCATCGGTGATCTGATTCCGGATGACGCTCAGGTTCTTTTCGCGTTCCGGAGTGCGGTCCCCCACCATCCGGACGATTTCCTCGTAGACCTTCGGGTAGAGCGCAGCGAAGGAGAGGTCTTCCAATTCCCACTTAATCGTGTTCATGCCGAGGCGGTGCGCCAGCGGAGCAAAAATCTCCAGCGTCTCGCGGGCCTTGCGTCCAGAGGACTCAGCGGACACAAACCGCCAGGTCCGTGCGTTGTGCAGGCGGTCAGCGAGCTTGATCATCAGCACCCGGATGTCCTTGGCCATGGCCACGACCATCTTGCGGACGGTTTCAGACTGGGCGGCTTCTCCGAAGCTCACCTTGTCCAGTTTGGTGACGCCGTCCACCAGCATCGCCACTTCGGGACCGAACTCCGCCTTCAGGTCTTCCAGCGAGTACGCGGTGTCTTCGACGGTGTCGTGCAGCAGGGCGGCGGCCAGCGTTGTGCCGCTCAGTCCCAGTTCGGCGAGGATGGTGGCGACGGCAACAGGATGGGTGATGTAAGGATCACCGCTCTTACGCTTCTGGCCCCGGTGGCAGCGCTCCGCAACGACAAAGGCACGCTGGATGAGGTCGAAGTCTTCCTTGGGGTTGTTGACCCGGACGGTACGCAGCAACGGCTCGAGGATCGGCGAATACGCCGGCGCTCCCCGACCCGTCAGCCGGGCCAGCCGGGAACGGGTCCGTTCGCGGCGGCCCGGGAATGTGGGCCGGGCGCCGGAGCTGTCCACCGGCACCGGACCATCATTGCGTCCGGAGGCAACCACACCGGTCCGGGACCCCTGGGCGTGACCCTGATCCGGTGCCGCCGGCACCGGCTTCGATCGTTCTTCCAATGGAGCACCTTCCACAACCGGTTAATTATTCAAGTGTATTCCCGCAGCCGGAGACTTTGATAACCGCTCCGGATACGACGACGGGCCGGCAAGCGTCACGGATGACGATCACCAGCCCGGCCACCCAACGCCGTCAGGCCTTGGCGGTGTTCGCCTGCGAAAGCGTCTTGGCAGCAGCGTCGGCGCGCCGGTGTTCCACCCGGGTGGCCTGCTTGACCAGCTCCGGCTCGCCCTGGCGGAGCCAGGCATACAGCGGAGCAGCAACGAAGATGGTTGCCGCGGTGCCGATCAGGATTCCGACGAACAGGGCGAGGGAGAGGTCACGCAAAGTTCCTGCACCCAACAGGCCGGCACCGATGAACAGGATGGCACCCACGGGAAGGATGGCCACCATCATAGTGTTGATCGACCGGACCAGGGTCTGGTTGACGGCCAGGTTCACCTCTTCAGCGAACGTCCTGCGGGTGGAGGCCTGAAGGTCGGCGGTGTTTTCCCGGATTTTGTCGAACACCACCACGGTGTCATACAACGAATAGCTGAGCACCGTCAGGAATCCGATGATGGCCGACGGGGTGACCTCGAAGTCGCTGAGGGAGTAGACACCGGCCGTGATGAACATGGTCACGCCCATGCCGGCGATTGCGGACAGCGACATCTTCCAGGTCCGGAAGTACAGCGCCATCAGCACCGCTGCCAGCCCCACAAAGATGACGAGGCCCAGCAGCGCCTGATTGGTGACATCAGCGCCCCAGGTGGGACCGACGAACGTGGAGGTCACCTCGTTCTCGGTCACACCGTAGGCGGACGTCAGTCCTTCCTTGATGCTGAGCGTTTCGTCCTCGGTGAGCTTGTCTGTCTGGATCCGCATGGTGTTGCCGGCAACGTTGGCAACCCGCGGGATGCTTCCGGGAACGATGTCCTGGACAGCTTTCTCGCCGAGAGCCGCATCCGTGGTGCTCACGTTGGATACGGTGAACTCGGACCCGCCCCGGAATTCAATTCCGAGGTTGAAGCCGCCCTTGACGATCGGCAGGAGGATCGAGAAGGCAACGAGGACGGTTGCAATCAGGAACCAGAGTTTCTTGGATCCGACGAATTCGTAGGACCGTTTTCCCGTGTAGAGCTCGTTACCGAACTCGGCGAAGTTGGCCATTTACTTGCCTTCCTTGGCTGCACCCTTGGCGGAGCCGGCAAGCTGTTCCTGCTGTGCCTGCTCCTGCTGTTCCGCGAGGCGGCGTTCTGCGATGGTCATCCGGCGGGCGGCTTCGGCCGTCGCGCCGGTGTTCTTGGCACGGACCGCCACTGCGGGGTTCTCCTGCGGTGTCCGGATCCGGCCGGCGCCCCGGTATAGGGGCACGGCACCGAGACGCTTCGGGTCCAGCCCGGAGAACTTATGGCCTTCGCCGAAGAACTTGGTGCGGGCCAGCAGCTGCAGGGTCGGGTGGGTGAACATAAAGACGACGATGAGGTCGGCGATGGCGGTCAGGCCCAGGGTAAAGGCGAAGCCGCGGACGTTGCCCACGGCCACGAAGTACAGGACCAGGGCGGCCAGCAGGTTCACGGCCTTGGAAGCGAGGACCGTGCGTTTAGCCCGCTTCCAGCCATTCGCCACGGCCGAAACCAGTCCGCGGCCTTCACGGAGTTCATCACGGATGCGTTCGAAGTAGACGATGAAGGAGTCAGCCGTCTGGCCGATGGCGACGATCAGGCCCGCGACGCCGGCAAGGGACAGCCGGTAGTTCTCGGTCCATCCGAGGATGGCGATGGCCAGGTAGGTCAGGGCGCCGGCCACGACCAGGGAGGCAATCGTGACCAGGCCCAGGGCGCGGTACTGGAACAGTGAGTAGACAACCACCAGCAGCAGGCCGATCACACCGGCCAACAGGCCCATGCGGAGCTGCTCACCGCCGAGGGTGGCCGAGATCTGCTGCTCGCTCTGAATCTCGAAGCTGATCGGGAGGGCGCCGAAGCGCAATTGGTCCGACAGGGCCTTCGCGGACTGCTCGGTGAAGCCGCCCGTGATCTGCGGACGTCCGTCGGTGATCACAGCGAGCGAACGGGGAGCGGAAATGACCTGGTCATCGAGCACAATCGCGAACTGCGCTCTCGGGTCCGAACCACCCTGGGAGAGGCTCTCAACGTAGAACCGGTTCAGCCGTTCTGTGACCGTCTTGAACTTCTGTGAGCCCTCGTCATCGAACTGGATGTTAACGGCCCACTCGTTGGTCACCGCGCCTTGGGCGCCCTGCTGCAGCTGGAACGAGGAGGACTTGATGTTTGAACCCTTGACCTCGACCGGTCCCAGAATGTACTTGATCGCCGGAGCGCCGTCGGTGGCAGGCTCGCACGTGACCAGCGGCTTCGTTGGATCGGAACGTTCCTGCTTGTCCTGGGACGGGTTGTCGCAGTCGAGGGTCTCGAACTTGCGGTAAACCTCGGCGGTGATCCAGTTGGTGTCACTTCCGTCAACCGGCTCGGCGGTCGGCTTCGGCAACTGGTCCTCCGGAACCTGCGCCTCGGCAGGCACGGCAGCGCCGGAGCCGGCCTGAAGCACGGGGCGGAAGTTCATGTCGGCCGAAGCCTGGATCAGCGCGCGGGTTTCCCTCGATGGCGTGCCGGGCAGGCTGACCACAACGTTGCGGCCGGACTGGGTGCTGATTTCGGCTTCCGCGACGCCGGAACCGTCAACACGCTGGCGGATGATCGCCACCGCCTGGTTGAGCTGCTCCTCGTTGATATTCGAGCCGCCCTCCACCCGGGGGGCCAGAATCATCTGGGTGCCGCCCTCAAGGTCCAGGGCTAGTTTCGGAGCCCAGCTGGCTTGCCCGGCCATGGTTCCGCCGGCCAGGACGGCGGTCAGGACGGCGATAACAACGCCGAGCCAGACGAGCACCCTGCGGGCTGTGTTTTTCGGGCCTGTTCGTGCCATTGTCGATCTTTCTATTAATTACGGAGAAGCCGCCGGTGCGTGGCGAGCCCGCACCGGCGGCTGCCCGCTGCTGAAGCTGCGCGGGTATGGCTCAAATAGGCAGACTAGCTGTCTTTCTTGCCTTCGTCGTTCAGGCGGCGCATGGTTTCGTCGGCCGATTCGCCGGCAGCAGTCTGCTCGGGCGCCTTGTCGAACGTCAGGGCGGAGGCGTCGTCGGGGACCACGGGGGTCTCCTCGGCGGCCACAACGGGTTCGACGATCTTGGTGACCGCCTGGCGGTGCACGGTGGCGAGGTTTCCGGGCGAGAGCTCCAGGACGACCTTGTTCTCCTCGTCATCCATCTCAATGATGCGGCCATACAGGCCGAAGCTGGTCATGACCTCTACGCCAGGTGCAAACTGCGACTGGACCTGGGCCTGGGCCTGCTGGGTCTTCTTGTTGCGGCGGAACATCATAAAGACGAAGACTCCGAGCATGACGAACAGGAGAATGGTCATCGGGTCGAAACCGCCGCCGGCCGCCGGCTGGTTCTGGGCAGAAATATATCCGAACACAGGAAAAGTTCCGTTCTGTACTTACGTAGCTGGTTTTCAGCAACGTCCGCTTCGCTCAGGTCGCCTGACGGAAACCGCGACAGACCGGCGTCAGTGTGAATGCCGCCGCAAAACGAAGACCCGAACGTGCCGAGCGTCTCTCCAGTCTAGAGGGAAAAGGGCCGCCGGCGGTGTTAGCGGCCCTGTTGGATCCATTCCGGTCCGGTATCGGCACCTGCTTCGGCGTCCATATCCGCGGCCCGGAACAATTCCAGCGGGTCCTGCGCGAAAATCCCTGCTGGTACGGCATACCCCAGATGGGTCCACGCCGGTGCGAGGGCAATCCGGCCCCGCGGCGTGCGGCCCAGCAGGCCTTCGCGGACAAGGTACGGCTCCGCGACGGTCTCCACGGTTTCCGTTTCCTCGCCGACGGCGATCGCCAGGGTGGACAGGCCCACCGGTCCCCCGCCGAACTTGGTGATGAGCGCTTCGAGGACGGCCCGGTCCAGCCGGTCGAGACCACGTTTGTCCACTTCATACATGTCCAGGGCCGCAGAGGCGGACCGCGCATCGATTTGGTCGATCCCATGCACCAGCGCCCAGTCCCTGACACGGCGCAGGAGCCGGTTGGCGATACGCGGTGTTCCCCGGGACCGGCCGGCGATCTCGCTGAAGCCGGCGGAGTTGACTTTCAGATCCAACAGCCCGGCGGAACGCCGGAGCACCAGTTCCAGCTCCTCCACCGAGTAAAACTCGAGGTGGCCGGTGAAGCCGAAGCGGTCACGGAGCGGGCCGGGCAGAAGTCCGGCCCGGGTGGTGGCGCCGACCAGGGTGAACGGCGGCAGCTCAAGCGGGATTGCCGTTGCACCGGCACCTTTGCCCACCACGATGTCCACCCGGAAGTCTTCCATCGCCATGTACAGCATTTCCTCGGCCGGCCGGGACATCCGGTGGATTTCGTCCAGGAAAAGGACCTCGCCCTCGGACAGCGAGGACAGGATGGCGGCCAGGTCGCCGGCGTGCTGGATCGCGGGGCCGCTGCTGATCCGGAGCGGGACGTTCATTTCCGCGGCAATGATCATCGACAGGGTGGTCTTCCCCAGTCCCGGAGGTCCGGAGAGCAGAACGTGGTCAGCGCTGCGTCCCCGCATCCGCGAGGCTTCCAGAACCAGGGAGAGCTGCCTGCGGACCCGGTGCTGGCCCACGAAGTCGTGCAGGTTCTTGGGCCGCAGGGCGGCCTCGATGACGCGCTCTTCGGGCTCTTCCGCCGAAGCGACTGGAGATGCCGGCTCAGCCACGGGCGCCTGCCCTGTTTCCGGCGCGGGCGCCGTCCTGGCCAAGCCAACGCAGCGTTGCACGCAGGATCTCGGCAACGTTGCCCTTCTCCGCCAGCTCCGGCGCGTCGGCCAGCGACTTATCAATACTGGAGGTAGCGTCCTTTTCGGACCAGCCAAGGCTTGTCATGGCGGCCACAACCTGCGGCTTCCACGCGGCTTCCGCCGACACTGCCGGCGTTGCACCGGTGGCTGTCCCATGCGGGACGAGTTTGCCGGCGAGTTCCAGCACAATCCGCGCGCCGACCTTGGGGCCGATCCCGGGGACCTTGGTGAAAGCCTTGCCGTCCCCGGAATGCGCGGCAACCCTGATGGCCTGGGGTTCGTGGACCGCCAAAACAGCCAGCGCAAGGCGGGGCCCGACGCCGCTCACGCTCAGGAGGATATCGAAGACCTCCCGCTCGTCGTCGCTGCCGAACCCGTACAACGTCAACGAGTCCTCCCTGACAATCAGGGAGGTGAAGAGCTTCCCCTCGCCCCCCACCCGGAGGCTGCCGAGGGTTTGGGGCGTGGCATTGACGCTCATGCCGGCGCCGTTGAGGTCAATCACGGCGGAAGACAGGCCGACGTGGGCTACGGTTCCTCGAAGAAAACTGATCAAAGCCGCGCTCCTGGGTGTACAGCGAAATTGCAGCCGGAGAAACCCGGCCATCCGAACATATCTACGAATACCTTAGCAAGTGGCGGCGGCCGTCAGCGTGCACGGCGCGCTTTTGCCTCGGCGTCGGCCCAGGCCCGTTGGGCCGGAGTCAGGGACTGGCTGCCCGGTCCGGTGGTGGCGACGGCGGCCCCGCTGCCGGCCCGCCACGCGTGGGTGATGGCCAGCGCGAGGGCGTCGGCGGCGTCGGCCGGGCGGGGCGGGGTGTCCAGCCGCAGGATCTTTGTCACGAGTTTTGTTACTGCGTCCTTGTTGGAGGTGCCGCTTCCGGTCACGGCCGCCTTCACCTCCGAGGGCGTGTGCAGCGCCACCGGGATGCCGCGGCGCGCTGCGGCTGCGATGACCACGCCGGAGGCCTGTGCCACGCCCATCACAGTGCTGACGTTGAGTTGGGAGAAAACCCGTTCGACGGCAAGGACGTGCGGTTCGTAACGGTCCAGCCAGTCATCGATGGACGTGGCTATCACCAGCAACCGCTGGTCCAGGCTTTCCTCGGGCGACGTCCCGACGACCCCATAGGCGACCATCGTGGCCCGGCGGTTCTTCTCTACATCCACCACCCCGATGCCGCAACGGGTGAGGCCCGGGTCGACCCCCAGAACACGAAGGGTCAAAACCGGGCCTCACCGTCGTGGCGGAACTGCCGGGTCACTCGGCTTCCAGTGCGGCCTGCACGTCGTCGCTGATGTCGGCGTTGCTGTAGACGTTCTGGACGTCGTCAAGTTCTTCCAGGGCGTCCGCGAGTTTCATGAACTTTTTCGCGGCCTCAAGGTCGAGAGGGACCTGCATCGAGGGGACAAACTCGGCTTCGTCCGTGTCATAGTCGATGCCGGCTTCCTTGAGCGCTTCGCGGATGGCTTGCAGGTCGGTCGGCTCGGAATGGATCTCGAAGCTCTCTCCGTTGTCCTTGACTTCTTCGGCACCGGCGTCAAGGACGGCCATCAGGACGTCATCTTCGGTCAAGTCATTCTTGGGCAGCGAGACAACACCCTTGCGGCTGAAGAGGTAGCTGACCGAACCGGGATCGGCGATCGTGCCGCCGTTGCGCGAGATGGCCAGTCGCACTTCGGATGCGGCACGGTTCTTGTTGTCCGTGAGGCACTCGATCAGCAGGGCCGAACCCTGCGGTCCGCGGCACTCGTACATGATTTCGGTGTAGTCCACGACTTCACCGGTGAGGCCGGCACCGCGCTTGATCGCGCGGTCAATGTTGTCCGCGGGAACCGACGTCTTTTTGGCCTTGGTAACGGCCAGTTCCAGGCCGGGGTTGCCGGCAAGATCGGGGCCACCCATGCGGGCGGCAACTTCGATGTTCTTGATCAGTTTGGCGAACGACTTGGCCCGACGGCTGTCCAGGATAGCCTTCTTGTGCTTGGTCGTCGCCCATTTGGAGTGGCCTGACATGCTTTACGCTTCCCCTCTGATCATTCGGATAAATAGTTCATGCACGCGCTTCTCCCCCGTCACTTCCGGGTGGAAGGAGGTGGCCAAAAGCTTGCCGGAACGTACTGCAACAATTCTAGCCTTCCCCGCCAGTTGCTCGGGGTGACCTATCTTGGACGGTTCCACCTGCGCGAGGACCTCCACGCCGTCGCCCACCCGCTCCACCCATGGTCCGCGGATAAACACTGCGTGGACCGGCGGTATGCCGTCGTCCGTAGCGCTGAACTCCAGTCCCTTGAATTCCAGATCCGTCTCAAAGGACTCACGCTGCCGGCCGAAGGCATTGCGGCGCACCATGATGTCGAGCCCGCCGAACGTCTGCTGCGGTGCGCCGGAGAGGTCCGTCGCCGGGTCCGCGATTTCGTCCGCCAGCAGGATCATTCCAGCGCAGGATCCGTAGACGGGCAGGCCCGCCTGGATAAGTTCGCGCAGGGGCTCCCGAAGACCGAAGGTCCGGGACAGTTTGTCGATGGTGGTCGATTCGCCGCCAGGGATAATCAGTCCGTCCAGGCCTGCAAGCTCGGACGGACGGCGGATCCGGACGCCCGAGGCGCCCAAGGCCTCAACGGCGTGCAAGTGCTCCCGGAAGTCGCCCTGCAGCCCCAGGACGCCGATCCGTATGCCTGAACCCGCGCGGGAAGGAAGCGCAGAAGAAGGGGTGGTCATCCCCTCAGCATAATGCGCCCGCAGGCGCCGGGCCGCACGTGGAGCCGCCGGCCGTCGGGCTTCCATACCGCCGCTGGGATATATTACAGAGCATGCTTTACTTCAGCGTTCCGCTCGGCAAGCTCGTCCGCCGGGTCTCCCGGCTCAGGGGCGGAGGCTCAGCCCTTCCCGGTCTGGTGGTCGAAAAAATCGACCCCGGTTTCATGCGCCGGACTTTGTCCACCCTGCCCCTGGGCGTCGCTGTTGTCAGCGGCACCAACGGCAAAACAACAACCACAAAGATGGTGGTGGAGCTACTCGAGGGCCAGGGCCTGAAAGTCTTCACCAACCGCACAGGCAGCAATTTCACCCGGGGCGTGGCCGCGGCCCTGCTCGGTGAGGTGGACTGGCGCGGCCGGCTGACGGCCGACGTTGCCATCCTGGAACTGGACGAGGCGCACGCGGTGCACTTCGTCAACCAGGTGCCACCGCGCTACAGCCTGCTGCTCAACGTCCTCCGGGACCAGCTGGACCGCTTCGGCGAGATCGACAAAACGGCGCAGCTCCTCGAACACATTGCGGCCAAAACCACCGGAACCGTGGTGCTGAACCGCGAGGATCCGCGGGTGGCCCGGATCGCCGGCAAAATCAGCGGCCCCGAGGTGCTGTACTTCGGTCTCGACGACTCACTGCTCAGCACCTTCCCCAACGACGACGACATGCGAGCGGCTCCCGGCAGTCCGGTGCCGGCCGCCACCCGGCCTCCCGCCGACGTCGTGCTGCGCCGGGTCGGGGCGGACGACGCCGACTTTGAATACGACGGCGTTACGGTCACGACGGGCATGAAGCTTCGCGGGGTCTACAACATCTTCAATGCGGCCGCCGCACTCACCCTGGCCCGCGCGATCGCGGTGCTGGGCGCAGGTCCGGGACGACCGGCAGTGGCCGACAACGAGGGCCTGCTGAAGTCACTCTCCCAAGTGGCGCCGGCGTTTGGCCGCGGCGAGAGCCTCGTGGTGGACGGCCTTCCGCTGGATCTGGTGCTGGTGAAGAACCCAAGCGGCTTCCGGCTCGGCCTGAAGTCCTTCCCGGCCGCCGGCTACGCCACCATGATCGCCATCAACGACAACTACGCCGACGGACGGGACATGTCCTGGCTCTGGGACGTCGAATTCGACACGCTCCGGGAGGATGGCGTGGACCAGCTGACCGGTTCCCGCGGCTATGACATGGCGCTCCGGCTGCAGTACGACGACGTTGCCATCGGCGCGGTGGACACCGAGATCGCGCCCGCACTGGCCGCCTTCATCCGCGGCGCCAAGGACAAACCCAAGCGGATCTTCTGCACCTACACCGCCATGCTCGCCATCCGCCGCGAGCTGTCCAAAATCACCACAGTTGAGGTGGTCTCATGAGTCCCCAGCCCCCGCCCGACAGCCCTGCCGCGCACGAACTCCCGCCGGCAGAACCCGCCGCGGCCAGCAAGGGAACCATCCGGATCCTGCAGCTGTATCCACGGGACATGAACATTTACGGCGACTGGGGCAACGCGCTGGTCCTCGCCCAGCGGCTGCGCTGGCACGGCTACACCCCAGACCTGCTCGAATACGACGTCGGTGACGAGTTCCCCGCGGATGTTGACCTGATCGTTGGCGGCGGCGGACAGGACAGCGGACAACTGGTCATCCAGGACGATCTGCTCTCCCGCGCGTCAGCCCTGAAGCAACTGGCCGAGGACGGCACCCCAATGCTGGTGATCTGCGGGCTGTACCAGCTGTTCGGAAAGTTCTTCAAGACCCGGACGGGCTCCGTCATTCCGGGCATCGGCGTCCTCGACGTCGAGACGCACGGCACCGACGAGCGGCTGATCGGCAACGTTACTGTCTCCTCCGGCGAATTCGGCAGCATCCTGGGCTACGAGAACCACAGCGGCCAGACCAGTCTGGGACCCGGCGTCGAGCCCCTCGGGACAACCGCGAAGGGTACCGGCAACAACAGCAGCGACGGCCAGGAAGGTGCACGGTACAAGAACATCGTGGCCAGCTACCTGCATGGCTCATTGCTGCCAAAGAACCCGGCCCTCGCCGACTTCCTGATCCGGACAGCCGCCGAACGCAAGTTCGGAAGCTTCACCCCGGGAACGCCGGATGACCGCTTCGCGGCACTGGCCCGCGAGCACGCCGCCCGCCGGCCGCGCTAGGGAACGCCCGCCCTGCCCGGCCGCAGCGAGGTCGAGCTGGTTTTCGCCGTTCCGGGCGGACTCGGCACCCTGGCCGGGGCTATGTGTATGCCCGCCGGCTCCTCGCAGCCCTGCCGGAAGGGATCCTGCACGGACTGGACCGGACGGTCGTGGCTCTCGTGCAACCACCCGCTCGCCCGAGAAACGGGCCTCCCGGAGGGCCAGCGCGCATTTGGACCACACCGGGCGCGCCGCTCCCCGGACGAAATCACGGCGGTGCGGGACGCCATCAGCCGCGCCGGCCCCCACCGGCCGGATCAACTTCGCCGGCATGCTCGACGGCGACGCCCTGGACGCCGCCTATTGCTCCAGCGACCTCTTTGTGATGCCCTCTCTTTATGAAGGCTATGGCATGGCGTTGACCGGGGCGATGGCGCACGGGCTGCCGAGGGTATCCACCGGCGGCGCGGCGGCGCGGACGGTCCCGCACGGTACCGGGATCAAAGCGCCGTCCGCCGGCGCGGCGGCGCTCAGCGGCCTGTCGCCGGCCGGTGCGGAGCGGACGCGGTGAGCGGCTCCAGCCCGGAGTGGCTCGCCCTGCGCGAACCCGCCGATCAGCAGGCCCGGTCGGAGGTGCTGACGTGGCAGCTGAGCGAACATTTCGCCGGCCGGAATGAGGTCAGTGTAATTGACCTCGGCTGCGGGGCCGGATCCACTCTGCGCGGTACCGCGGGGTGGCTGCCGGACCGGCAGTCCTGGCTGCTGGTGGACTATGACCCGGAGTTGCTCGTTGCCGCCCGGCAACGGCTGACCGGGTGGGCCGATGAGAGCCGTGCAGACGGCCGGCGGCTGATCCTGCGCAAGGGCACCAAGGCCCTCGAGGTCGATTTCGCCCAAGCGGACCTGAAGGAGGAGATGGAGGCCCTGCTCGCGCAGGCACCTGACCTGGTTACCGCGTCCGCGCTCTTTGACCTGGTGTCAGAACCCTGGCTTGACACGTTCACCGCCGCGCTCACAGCCGCCCGGATCCCGTTGTACACGGTGCTCAGCTACGACGGCCAGCAGTCGTGGGCCCCGCCGCACCGGCTGGACGCGGCAGTTGTGGCCGCCTTTAACGACCACCAGCGCACGGATAAGGGCTTCGGCCCGGCAGCGGGCGCCCAGGCGGCCGAAAGCCTGGGACGCCGGCTCACGGACGCCGGTTTTAGGGTCAGCACGGCATCCTCTCCGTGGCTTCTGGGGGCCGGGGACCACGAATTGATGAGCGAACTGGCCGGCGGGATTGCGACGGCGGCCCAGGAAACCCACGCCGTATCTGCCGAGGAAGCGGAAGAGTGGCTGTCCGAACGGCAGCGCGCAGCCGGAGCGAGCATCGGCCACACCGACCTCCTGGCCATCCCGTAGCCGTCGTTTCTGAGCAGGTGGATAGGGCGGAGGCCTGCGCATGCAACCGGCGTCCGGGCTGCCTGCATCCTTTGCCTTGGCTTTCGAGTCGTGTGCTGCCCACTCGACCGGGCGCCGAACCGGGGGCAATCGGAACGAGCCGCATCCGCTACTGGTGGCCAGTCAGCACGCTGCCTTGGATCGCGGACAACGGCAAGGCACCGAAATCCCTGGAATCAATGGACACGGCGCGGTTATCCCCAAGAACGAAGACTCGACCCGGGGGCACTGTCTCGGGTCCGAAATAGGTAGCGTCAATACGGCTGTGGTCAACGAAGGGCTCACTGACGGCAACGTCATCGACGAACAGTTCCGAGTCCCGTATGGCGACCCGTTGTCCCTCGCCCGCGATGACGCGCTTGATCACTGTCCGGCCGTCGACGGGGCTCGTGAAGGCGACCACCATGCCATTGCGGATCAGGCCCATGGCCGCCGCCGGCTTGTACACGAACACGATGCTGCCCGACGGAATAGCCGGGGACATGCTGTCCGCGGCTACCGTAAAGGGCTCCACGAGCCAACTGCGGACGGCGAGCATTGCCAGGAAGGGGACAACCATGGCCGCAAGGAGCCAGGTCCCCCGGCCGCTGTCCGACCGGGCGTTGCCCGACCCGGGACGGACAACCAGGGACGTCCGCCGCCCATCACGGCGCGCGGACCCGCGGTTCATGCTGGGCCGTCGTCCCAAACAGCTTTGGCGGCCGTCATCGGGTCATCGCTGTCATAATCGTGCCCGGGGAGGCTCACCCGGAACTGGACCATCATGTCGTGATCTTCGTGGGGCAGATTGTGGCAGTGCATCATGTAGAGGCCCGCATGGGGCGTGAACTTCATGATGAGACGGACGGTCTCGCCTTCCCCGACGTACACCACGTCCTTGGGTCCGCGTTCGTACGGGAAGGGTTGTCTGCCGTTTCGGGTCAGGATCTGGAAATCGACGAGGTGGATGTGCAGGGGGTGGAACCAGCCGCCGGAGGAGTTTTCGACCTCCCAAATTTCCACCGAGTTGAGCGCGGGTTCGGCGACGACTTTTTTGTACCCACTGGCAATGACGTCCTGCCACGAGTCGTTATTGATGGTCCACATCCGTGTGGTGTCGTTCCGCCGCAGCCGGAATTTTCGTGTGGCCACCGATTGACCCGGCTGAAGTGCCATGGCCTCGTTGTTGGCGGCCAGGCTCGTCGGGATCCGGTCCCACGTCGGGTCCGAAGTATCGACCGGCTCGTCGGTCACGTCAAAGGCCATGATCTTGTTGGTAAAGCCGTAATCTACGTTGTTTTTGTTGGAAAGGTTTCGCAGTTCGATCCGCTGGCCCGTCTTGTACTTGCGGAAATCGATGAGAATCTCGTATCGTTCGGCTCCTCCCTGGCGCCAGCTGGCCACTGTTTGCGCCGTCGGGACCAAACCGCCGTCCGTGCCCACGACGACTACCGGGTCGCCCGTACTGAGCGTCGGTCGCAGCGAACGGGAGATGGAGCAATTCAGTATCCGGAAACGGTAGATACGTTTCTGCACCTTCATGACAGGCCACGGCTTCCCGTTGACCAGCATCACGTCCCCCCAGAGTCCCGAGTGGCTGTTGTCGTCGTAACCTAACGATCCGTCCTCGGCGAACATCGCATCGCTGACGGTCAGCGCGACATCGTACCGGCCCTGCGGGAGAAGCTCCCTCTCGGCCGGATCATGCAGGTGGTACTGCGCTGCCAATCCCGAATAGGCGTTCAGGGCCGTGAAGTGGACACCGTGGTCGTGGTACCAGAGTGTCCGGGCCGACTGGAAGTTCGGGAAATGGTAGTCCTTGTAGAACCCCGGGCTGGTGATGTCGCTGGCGTAGCCATCGTATTGCGGCAGCGAGGCGGACCCGTGCAGATGGGTGGACGTGGACAGGGCGTGGCCGTCCAGCGCGTGCTGGGACGGAAGCTGGTTTCGTACTCTCAGCACGGCCTTCGTTCCCTGATCCACGCTGATCGTGGGTCCCGGGAAAATGCCGTTGTACCCGAGAATCGGTGTCATCAGCCGTGGCAGGATACTGGCGGTCGCAGCCTTTTCCACCACGCTGTAGTAATTGACCGGGGCCCCATCGGAGGGGTCGGTCCCGGTCGCGTCGGGCTGAAGAAACGGTGCCCGGACGAAGTTGGTCTGGAATGGGCGCGGCATCTCGCGGTCGCTGATGCGGCTCGCGGACTTTGCCTCGACGGACCCGAGGGGCACCATGGCACCTCCCGCCCCGAGGACCCCTAATCCACCGATCAACAGAACCTGGCGGCGTGAAATGGACATGGCCGGTCTCCTTACTTATTCCGTATCCCGACTTTGCGCCATCCGTCTTGGAGATATCCTGCGTACTGTCTGTGGACCTTGGAAGAAACTTATGTCCAAGCAGGCGGCTCAACTGGACGCGGCAAAGCCGGGCAGCAGACGCGCCGTGACCGTCGTGCCAGCGCCGGGAGCGCTGCGGATTTCCAATGCTCCCCCGGCTTCCCGGACCGTGTCTTCGAGGATTCGCAGACCAAGGTGTCCGCCCGGTAAGGGCTGTGTCCTATCAAATCCTGCCCCGTTATCCGAAATGCTTATCTCGGGGCCCTGATGGTCTGTTCGCAGCGTGAGCACCACAGCGGTCGCCCCGGAGTGTTTGGCGCTGTTGGACAGTGCCTCCCGCGCCACCCGGTACAGCAAAGCGGATGATCCACGCTCCAGAGGGGCGTCTTCCGGGATGACAAGGCGGACTGCCAGCCCACGTTCCTGATGCGGCTCTGCGAGCCGTTCCAGGGATGTCTTTAGCCCCAGTTGGTCGAGGTCCGGCGGGTACAGCTCACTGGTCATGGCGCGCAGGGCGCGGACGCTGCCCTGGAGCATCGAACGCGCCCTGCGGAATACGGGGCGCTGGTCGACGGGGCCGTGAAGCTCTTCTGATTCAAGCGCGAATCCTAGCCCGGAGAGGTCTTGGATGACTTCGTCATGGAGGTCCCGTGCAATTTTGCGACGTTCCAGATCGGAGGCCTCGAGAGCGCGTTGAAGCAGTCGGTTTCGGACTGCCTGGTGGTACTGGATGCGCCGGGCCAGCCGGATGGCAGGGGGCAACTGTGCGAGTTGCAGGGCCGACAGCGCGAGCAGGAAGGGCGGAATCATGCTGTACAGGACCTCCTGCTGTTCGCCGCGCACCGGTCCGTCGTCGTAGTAGGCCTCAAAAATGAGCCTGGTACCGTCTGCCGCCACTGAGCTCACATAGACCTCGACCAGCTCACCTGATGCGGACTCGTACTCGTTTTCCAACTCTTGCTGCTGCTCCAGGGTGGCCGTGCCCGGCGCTCCAGCCAACAGGGCATGCCCCCATTCGGGTAAATCGAATCGCTGCCCGACCAGCGAGTGCACGTCCGAATACACCACACGGCCCTCCGCGTCCCAAACCTTGATACGCAGCACCGAGGTGTCCTCGCGCCACCGTTTTACGGCACGGTCCACCCCAGCCAATGCCGCACTGTCTCCGGCCAGCAGTGCTTTGCTGACGAGTGGTCCGATAGCCAAATCCGCAACCATCTGGGTGTGCAGGATCGCGTTGTCGAGGGCATGCCGTTCGGCCGCGCTCCGGATCCAGAACGCGACCGGTGTCGCCACTATCAGCAGGGCAATGAACCCCATGATGAGGAACTTTCCGACGGCGGTCCGGATTTGCAGCCGTTCGGCGGCCTCGGCGTCTCGTGAGAAAGATATGTCGTCCGTCTCAGACGGCCTGGACATCGAGTTCCACGCTCAGGATGCCCCGCAGCTCTGCCTCTGCCATGGCTTCGCGCGGCGAATGGGAACCCAGCTTGGAGAAAATTGTCCTGACGTATCCGCGGCACGTGTGGACGGAAATACCCAGGCTTTTAGCGACACTCCGCAGCTCTTGTCCATCTGCCATTAACCGCAGTACGTCCAGCTCGCGGGGACTCAGGAGCGGGTTTGGGGGGACGTGGGCGGTGCGTCCCTGGGGAATTCCAAGTTGGGCTACCAATGAAGGATGGACCACCATGTTTCCGGTGCGGGCGTGTCGGACAGTGTCCAGCATCGTGGCCAATGAGCCGTCCTTGGGCAGGAAACCACAGATCCCGATGCCGGCTGCCTGTCGCAGGACATCCTGGGACGGGTCCCCCGTCAACATGATGATCCGCGTGTCCGGTGCGTGCTCCAGGATACGGACGGAAGCCGTGAGTCCGTTCCCGTCGGGCAGGTGGTAGTCCATCACGACGACGTCGGGGGCCAGCTCTCGGCACAGGCGTATCGCGGTAGCTACGGAAAAGGCCGAGCCGACGCTTTGCAGGTCGGCCTCACGGTCCAGCGCGCCGGTCAGCAACTCGGTGAACGTCCGGTGGTCGTCGACGGTTAAGATCCGGATACCCGCCGTACCAGCCGCGGTGGCCGCTGGCGGGAACCCGGCCACCGTGGCCCGCGCGGGAGCCGGCAGCACGGGGTCGCCGGTCTGCCGCAGCAAGCTGGCGTGGGCGGCGCGGAGGGCTTCACCCGGACTGCACCCCATTTCCCGGTCCAGGGTGCGCCGGCACTGTTCGAATGCCCTGAGTCCTTCCAACGGTTGTCCAGATTCGTCCAACCCCCGGACCAGGGCCGCCCAGGCGCGTTCATTGAGCGGATCCCCTGACAAGATTTCCCGGGCCCAGGCAACTGCCCGGTCCGGTTCCTTGAGGGCCAGAGCCAAATCGGCGGCGTCCGTCCTGGCGCGGCTGACCCGTAGTTCATGGTTGGCCCGCTCGTTCTCCGCCCACGAGGCCTTCAGCTCATCCCCCAGCAATGGAGCGGCTGCCATGTCCAGGGCTTCCTGTAAGAGCTCCAGTGCCGCCCGCGGCACGCAGTGCGTAGCTTGTTGAAGCAGCGCATTGAAGCGGGCCAGGTCCAGATCCACCAGATCCGGATCGATCATGTAGCCGCCTGTGACTGTCCTGAGGGGCCCCGACTTTCCCAGGCCGGGCTGCAGGTGGCGCCGTAGGACGCTGACGTAGCTTTCCAGGGTGGGAAGCGCCTCCATAGGCGGCTGTCCCTCCCACAGAGTTTCCACCAACCGCTCCTTGGACAGCGGATTACCGAAATTCATCAGAAGGATTTCAAGGATCTGCCGAGGTTTTGGCCCGCCAAGTTCAGAGCCACCGAGGGTGGAGTCACCACGCCGGATCCGGAGCGAACCCAGGATGGTCACGTAAAGCATCTCCGGTGACGGCATCTCTTGGTCTGTGACTGCCCCGCGGGCAGCCGCTTGCATAGGATCAACGGACATCTGAGTGGCCTTCAATTCTGACGGAAACCGTTGCTCTCAAGTTTTTTCCATGTGGCATCAGGCGGCACGAGTAGCGGGTACCTGTTTCCGTCACATCGGTCTCGAGGCGACGCTCCGCAGTCTTTAACCCCGGGTCCTGTGATGTCCCACACCCAAGGACAGCCCCGGCCCGCCCGTCACCTCGAGGGTCAGCTCGACGGCGCGGTCGGGAAGTTCGAACATGAGCTCGGCGTTGATGCGTTCACCTTGGGCCGCGAGGGACGGAGCGGGAGAGAACCACACCGGTGTCCACCTCCCCGTACCGAGACCGGACACAGAGTAATCGTCCGGGTGATAGGAAAGACCGCCCTTGTCCAGCGCAGTCAGCTCCAGCAGTATGCGAACGCGGTGGAGTCCAGGTCCTGGCGGGTTGGGGAAGCGGCTCGCGACACCGTCCGGACCGCCTACCCCGTTGTCGAAGGGCAAGATGCCGTTGACGCGCGCCAGACCGCCGTTGACAGTGGCTGAAGCGCCCAAGGGAACGGGAGGCTTTCGCGGAGGAGCCGTCAAAACGGCGGCCATCAAGCCCGCCAGGAGAATAAGCAGGATGGCCGGCACAACGATCTTCGTCCGCTTATACGCTGCTGGCTGGGGCATGAGGCCAAGTTTCCCGTCGATGCCCTAGGAAATCCTTCGAAAATGATTCCGGCCTCCCCGCAGGCGTCGGCCGATTCCACGCCGACGACAGGATATTTACAAGACCCTGCCAATACCGTGACGGTCGTAAGTGCGCCGGCAGAGTCACCCGGTTGTTCCGGCCAGGCGCGGCGGCAGAGAAAACTCAGGATGGACATTGCCATGAAAAGGGTACTTGCGTTCTTGTTCACGTTCGTCACAGTGGTCGCCTTTGCCGGCGTCGCCTGGGCTGAGGTCATTCCGCCGGGGGCCAGCGGGCCCGGACTTGCCGAGGTGGGCCCGGTCAACACCACTGACGGATATCCGGTCTGGTACCGGGATAAAAACGGACTCCGGCTGCAGAGCTGCGTTGCCCAGGCCGATCCGCTCTGCCCGGCCCGCGGAGCGCTTCCCGATGAGACCTCACCAGTGTCGTTTCCCACGAATTATCCGGATGAGGGCTTTTACTCCCTCACCACCGGGAACCTGGACACGGCGGGCGGCGGGCGGGCCCTCGCCGCGCTCGCGCTGGAACAGGCGTTCGGCGCCGGACCGGTCTCCAATGGGGACCAAGTGACCTTCGCCCGGGTTCGACTGAGAATCACGAACGCGCGGGACGGCGCGGATTACAAGTTCACGACGCCCGCAGGCACGAAGACTGTCCAGACGTCCAAGCCCGGCATCGTCTTCGACACCGAAGACATCGGAATAGGCGGCAAGGGAGACTTCTCGGGAGCGTTGGGCGGGCCAATCGGGCCGTTCCTGACATGGGATACATTTCCTGGCGACCCTGCGCTCAGGCCCGACGCGAGCGGAAAAAACACGTATGTCGGAGATGGCACCACCCCGCACAGGATCAAGGGCAGTCCGTACGGCACCAATATTTTCCGCATCGAGGGCCCCGGGATCAATCCGAACCCCGGAGCCGACGCGTGCCCCTCCGTCCCCGGCCCACCAGCGGACTGCGTGGAGACAGACCTTTTTACCGTCCAGGGCAAACTTGCGACCAACAGCGGCGTGACCGCGGAGCGGGCAACGTACTCCAGGACGTCCACCAGCTCAGGAAACGTGGACGTGTTCGCTTCGTCCGATTCCGGGTCACAGTCGATCCAGGCTGCCGATGCATCCGCCGGCAACGGGTCGTTCAGCCCAACGTCACTCGTGGGACAAGACGGCCGGTACTTTGCGCGGATCGCGTTCGAGGGATCCGAGCCGCCGTCGGTGGTCACCATCACAAACTCCAGCGACGTCCCGGCAACCTCCAAACAGATGCAGGTTGCGGACCGGGTCAGCGGCAAAGCAAGCTATGACACCGACAGCAATGTGTTGTCGATCGATGCAGTATCCAGCGACGCCGCAGGCTCCCGCACACTGACAGCGGTTGGATTCGGCCAGCTCGTGTCCGGTTCCTTGAAATCCGATACGCAGGTTCCGCCGGTATCGGTCACGGTCAGGTCAGATGCCAAGGGAGAGGTGGTCCTGCCCGTAGAAGTCACCGGCCAGGGCCCGCGCTCCAATTGCGGTTGTCGCTCAAGCCGGCGCTGACCAAAGCGTCTACGAAGGCCAGCAAATTACGCTCGACGGATCCGCGTCCAGCGGCCCGATCTCCACTTACTCCTGGAGTGGCCCGTCCGGAGTGGTACTCAGCGATCCAAACTCGGTCCGGCCGACTTTCACGGCACCGGACCCCGGCGAGTACGTCTTTACGCTGACCGTCAACGGCCCCGGCGGCCCCAGCTCAGCAACCATCACTGTGACCGTCAGCAGCCCGGCCTCGGCTGTAGCCAACGCCGGGCCAAACCAGCAGGGTGTGACGCGGGGCGAGAAGGTCACCCTGGACGGAACCGGCTCGGCCGGCGCTGCCACGTATGCGTGGACCCAGGTTGTTGCCCCGGGTGACCCCCAGGCACCCCTGACCGGTGCCAACACCCCACGGCCCAGCTTCACGTACCCGCTCTACACGTATCCTGCCGCTTCCGGCGCGCTCACGTTCAAGCTGGCTGTGACTAGCACTGACGGCTCCGTAAGCGGGGCCACAGTCACCGTCACCCCCAAAGCAGACGAGGTAGCCATCACCACTGCCCGTTACTCCGTCAGCAAGCGGGAGTGGCGGGTGGACGGGACCAGTTCCGTTCCAGCGGGCCAGAAGGTGACCATACATCTGGGCGGCCTCGACGGTCCTGCTCTTGGGGCAACCACGGTGGACGCTACGGGCGGCTTCTCCATTCGGGGATCATCCGCGCTTGTGGGTCGGGCTGGCCAGACTGTGAGCGTGGAATCGGTTCTGGGCGGCACCGCCGCGGGGTTTGCCGTCCGTGTCCAGTAACCATCCCGGTCGGGGGCCCGGTCCAGCGGCCATCGAGCCGCCCCGGGCCCCCACAGGTCCGCTGCGATCCGGTGGACCCGTGGAGGCCGGCCCAGCCACCCAGGGTAACTACGGCGACGGCTGTCAGCGCCCTGTCAACGCCTTTGGCGGGACCAAAACTGATGTTTCCCCGGCGCCGTGCGACCAGCCGATTCCGTCAGCCCCCGGGAACAGTCCGAATCTTGCCCTGCGGCTGCAAGTGCTCGGAATCATCAGTGGCATCCTGGGCGGTACCCGACCCGAGCTGGAAGGGATCCGGGAAGGCCTGCGCCGCCATGTCGTCGAGCACCCTGGGGATCCGGAGACTGCTCTGCTGCACCATCTGCTGGACCGCGGGAACTTTGCAGCCACCCGGCGAGAGATGGACGTCGGACCAGCCAAAAGACCACCCGCCGTCAGGACAGCACCTTCGCCGTGGCTTCTAGGGCCGGAGACCAGCAATTGAGCGGCGAACCGGCAGGCGGAATTGCGACGGCGGTGCAGGAAGGCAGACTGTGCCACCCCGCCGAAACAGAAGGGTGGCTGTCCGAACGGCAGCGCCGCCGGAGCGGGCATCGGCCACGCCGACCTTCTGGCCGTCCCGTAGCGTCAGCGGCCGGGTGGGAGCGGATCTGGACGGAGCCGCAGCGCAACCCAGAGGCCGCAGCGCCGGCAGATAAACGCCGGGCGCTGTTCGAGGGCATGCAGCTTTCGGCGCGGCATAGTACGGCCACAGCAGGAACACACACAGCGGCGCCCGGATTCCGCGGGGACTTTTTCTTCTTTCACTCGCCGGACCGCCTGCGCCGAACGGCAGTGCTGCCCCGGAGCATCACGGGTCCCGGAGAGGGGACCCGATCACAGAGAACTGTTTCCCCTCCATCTGGCCGGACAGGAAGGGCATCGCCTCAGCGATGGCGGCCCGTACGGACTCCAGCTGCAGCGATGATCCGTGGGCCTCGGCCGACGTCCATAGCTCGGCGACGAACACAGTATCCGGGTGCTCATCGCTCACGCCTACTTCGTAGAGCAGGCATCCTGCTTCCTCGAGCTGACGGTTCGGACGTGTCAAAATATCGACCACCTTCCCGCGCTGTCCGGGCCTGACGCCGAGCGTTCCCACGTTTGCGAAAGTCATGCGACGAGTATAGGCCGGCAGGGTGTGATCGGCCGAGGCGTCCCCGGCTTCAGACCGTTGCGTCCGCTTCCTGTCACTCAAACGTGCGGAACGGCGCATCCACCGGCGTTTGCGCCAGATGGTTGGTGTAGTTCGACATCACCTTCTGCGAGTCGCCCAGGACATCCTCGAGGACCTGGCGCTGGGTGACGCCGACATCCGGGAAAGACTGCACCGTGCCCGGCTTTAGGGCTCCCGGCTGATCAGCAGCTCATGCGCGCCGGCCCCCGCAGCACCCATCGACTCCACTGCAGCCCTGGTGCGCTGGCGGGTGGCAGCATCGGCAGCCGCCCCGGCACACGGTCCCTGCGGTGCGTCGGCTGCGACGGAACACCACCGGTACGGGTTCCGGACCATCACCGACGGCGCCCAGGCGAGGTCGCCGGCCGTCCAGTTACCGGCGTCGTCCTGCCTGAACTGGACCCTGACCAGCAGGCCTTCGTTGTTGACGGTGTACCAGGGCGAGAGCTCGGTGATCCCATTGCCGAGCCCATAGACGATCCAGGTTCCGTTGTAGCTTTCGATCGGCAGCACCGAGTGGCTGTGGTGGCCGTAGACCAGGCTGAATTCACCGCTGTCCGCCAAAGCCCGGGCGACGTCCTGCTGCTGCGCGTTGGGAGCGCTGGAATATTCGTCGCCGGCGTGCATCGCACCCAGGACGATGTCCGCCCCCAGCGCGCGGGCTGTCCTGGCCTTGGCGATCATGGCGGGAGCGTCGAGCAGGTCCACCTGCCAGCCCGCCTCGGGGCGGAGCCCGTTCAGTCCGTAAGTGGCGCTGACGAGGGCGATCCTGGCGGCGTCGGTGTCCAGAATCAGGACGCCCTGAGCCTCGGCCTCGGTGCGGTAAGAGCCCGTGTGCTTCATCCCGGCGGCATCGAGGGCATCCAACGTCCGCACCAGCCCGGCGGTCCCCTGGTCGATGGTGTGGTTGCTCGCCGTCGTGCAGGCCTGATAACCCAGGTCCCGGGCGGCGGGGATGATCTGGGGCGGGACGTTGAACGACGGGTAGGCAGAAAACGGTCCGCCGGGCCCGGCCACCGGCGTCTCCAAATGGCAGATCGCCAGGTCGCTCCCGGCTACGTACCGCCGCTGGCCCTCCAGCAACGGCACAAAGTCCATCCCCTGGGCGCCGGTGGCCGCCGCGTCCTCGCGGGCCTGCTGCCAGAGCTGAGCATGGACCAGCATGTCGCCAGTCACCAGCACCGAGGTACAGCGCACGGCAGCACACCCAGGCCCCTTCCCCGGCGTGGGCGTAGGCGTAGGCGTGGGCGGCGGGGCCGGGACCGGGCTGATGACGGGAGCCGTCGGAGCGGCCGCGGGCGTACTGCCGGCAGGTTCCTGCCCGGGAAGCAGACCGCAGCCCGAGCCGGACACCACCAGTACCGACGCGGCGCAGCCCGCCGCCGCGCGTGCCCTGAGCTTCCTGGACCCCAACCGCATGACCGTCATCCTAGGACGGATGACACGGGATTTCATGGGGTGATGCCGTTGAGATGCAGCACCAGTCATGAAACAGTTGTTTCATGACTAACCCGCTCCTGACTCCCAGCACCCTGCCCTATGGGCTGCCGCCGTTCGCGGACATTGCGGACGACCACTATGGCGAAGCCATCGAAGCGGGCCTGGCCGCGCACCTCGCCGAAATCCAGCAAATCGTGGACAACCCGGAACCGGCGTCTTTCGAGAACACCGCCGTCGCCATGGAAGAATCCGGCCGGCTGCTGGAACGGGCTGCCGCATCGTTCTTCACCCTGGTCTCGGCAGATGCCTCGGACGCGATCCGGGAGCTGGAAACCCGGCTGTCCCCGCTGTTCTCGGCGCATCAGGACGCCATCTACCTCAACCGCGCCCTCTTTGACCGGTTCGCGGCCCTGGATTCCCACGCCCTCGATCCGGAGGCGGGCCGGCTCGTGGAGGAATACCTCAAACAGTTCCGGGCCTCCGGTATCCAGCTCGACGACACCGGGCAGGACCGGCTTAAAGCGCTCAATACGGAACTGTCCCGGCTCGGCACCGCATTCGGACAGCGGGTGAAGGAAGGGATGAAGTCCGCCGCCGTATTGCTGGACGACGCCGCCGAGCTGGCAGGACTGCCCGCGGACGATGTCGCCAGTGCAGCGGAGGCCGCCCGCACCGCCGGGCACGACGGAAAATTCCTGCTCACCCTGATCCTGCCCAGCAGCCAGCCCGCCCTGGCGTCATTGGAGAACCGGGACATCCGCCGGCGTCTGTTCGAGGCGTCGGTCAGCCGCGGCAGCGCAGGCGGCGGCCTCGACGTCCTCGACGTAGTCAAGGACCTGGTCCGGCTCCGGGCCGAGAAGGCAGGCCTGCTGGGGTTCGGGAACTTCGCGGAACTGACCGTGGACCGCCAGACGGCGCCCGACTTCGCCGCTGTGCAGGCGATGCTCAACCGGCTCGCCCCGGCCGCCGTCCGGAACGCCGACGCCGAGGCCACCGCGCTGGCGGAGGTGGCCGGCCACCCCCTGGAAGCCTGGGACTGGGCCTTCTACTCGGCCAGGGTCAAGCGCGGACGTTATGCGGTCGATGAGCAGGCCCTGCGCCCCTACTTCGAGCTGAACCGGGTCCTCACGGACGGTGTGTTCCACGCCGCCGGCGCCCTGTACGGCGTCACGTTCCACGAGCGCACCGACCTCTCCGGCTACCATCCGGACGTCCGCGTCTGGGAGGTCAAAGACCAGGACGGCGCCGGGCTCGGCCTGTTCCTGGGCGACTATTACACCCGCGAATCGAAGCGCGGCGGCGCCTGGATGAACTCGCTCGTGGAGCAGTCCCGGCTCCTGGACGCCCGGCCCGTCGTGATCAACAACCTCAACATCTCCAAACCACCGGCCGGGGAACACACCCTGCTGACCCTGGACGAGCTCCGCACCGTCTTCCACGAGTTTGGCCACGCACTCCACGGCCTTTTCTCCTCGGTGACCTACCCGCGCTTTTCCGGCACCTCTGTGCCGCGTGACTTCGTGGAGTATCCCTCGCAGGTCAACGAGATGTGGATCCTGTGGCCGGAGGTGCTCGCCAACTACGCCAGGCACCATGCCACCGGCGAGCCGCTCCCGCAGGACGTTGTGGACCGGCTGGAAGCAGCCCGGCTCTGGGGTGAAGGATTCGGCACCACCGAATACCTGGGCGCGGCCCTGCTGGACCTTGCATGGCATGTCCTCGGCCCCGATCAGGTCCCCGGCGACGCGCTCGAGTTTGAGGCGAAGTCGCTGGCCGCGGCCGGGGTGGCGCACCCCCTCATTCCGCCCCGTTACCGCACGGGCTACTTCCAGCACATCTTCGCCGGCGACGGCTACTCCGCAGGCTACTACTCCTACATCTGGAGCGAGGTCCTGGACGCCGACACGGTGGAATGGTTCAAGGACAACGGCGGCCTGAACCGCGCCAACGGCGACTTCTTCCGGGCGGAACTGCTGTCCAGGGGCAATAGCCGCGATCCGCTTGAATCCTTCCGCGCCTTCCGCGGCCGTGACGCCGAACTTGAACCGCTGCTCAAGCGCCGCGGCCTCGATCAGGCCGGAAGCTGACCAACCCGGGAATTAACGCAAGACGACGCCGGCCGGTCACCCGAAAAGGTGGCCTGCCGGCGTCGTGCTTTTTTCAGTGCTGCTAAGGCAGGGTCACCAGCCGCGCTCGGCGAGGCGGTGCGGTGCCGGGAGGTCGGCGACGTTGATGCCGACCATGGCTTCGCCCAGGCCGCGGGAAACCTTGGCGATGACGTCGGCGTCGTCGAAGAAGGTGGTGGCCTTGACCACGGCTTCGGCGCGCTGGGCCGGGTTGCCGGACTTGAAGATCCCCGAACCGACGAACACACCGTCAGCGCCGAGCTGCATCATCATGGCAGCGTCAGCCGGCGTGGCAATGCCGCCGGCGGTAAACAGGACCACGGGAAGCTTGCCGGTCGCGGCGATTTCCTTGACCAGTTCGTACGGTGCCTGGAGTTCCTTGGCAGCGACGTAGAGTTCGTCCTCGGGCAGGGCCGCGAGCTTGAGGATCTCGGCCCGGATCTTGCGCATGTGTCCCGTGGCGTTGGAGACATCCCCGGTGCCGGCCTCGCCCTTGGAACGGATCATCGCCGCGCCCTCGTTGATCCGGCGCAGCGCCTCACCAAGGTTGGTGGCGCCGCAGACGAACGGGACCTTGAAGTTCCACTTGTCGATGTGGTGCTCGTAGTCGGCCGGGGTCAGAACCTCGGACTCGTCAATGTAGTCCACGCCGAGGGACTCAAGGACCTGGGCCTCGACGAAGTGGCCGATCCGGGCCTTCGCCATGACCGGGATGGAAACGGCGTCGATGATCGCATCGATCATGTCCGGGTCCGACATGCGGGAGACGCCGCCCTGGGCGCGGATGTCGGCCGGAACACGCTCCAGCGCCATCACGGCCACGGCACCGGCATCTTCGGCGATGCGGGCCTGTTCGACGTTGACAACGTCCATGATGACGCCGCCCTTGAGCATCTCCGCCATGCCGCGCTTGACGCGGCTGCTGCCCGTTACGTTCTTGGCGGACACGCCGGCTTCGCTGCTTACATCAGGTGTAGACACAAAAACCCCTATGGGTAGATAGATGACCTCGCCGGAGGCGCTGACGGCACATGAAATGCCGCGATGCACACACCGGATTACCGGATCCGTTGGCCGGTAATCCTAATACTAGCCCCCGGCTACGGCGCGGCAGAATTCCGGTTACAGTCGTGGAATTCCACTGGCTGACCCGGATTCTTCGCGACCCGACACCGCCCGCCGGACACCCGGCATACCCCGGCGCGCGGTGACATTTACGCCGCCTGCTCGGAGGCGGTGCCGCCGAATTCATCCAGCGACTGGCGCCGGACCGCGATGATCCGCTGAATCACGGTCACCAGGCTGGCGGCCGCGAGGAGGCACAACGTCGAAAACAGCACCACGGTAGGCAGGCCCAGGCCGGTGAAGCCGGTGACGACCAGCACCGACACGAGCCGCTCGGGCCCGCTCGGCGATGCCCACATTGGCGTGGAAGCCCAGCGCCTCGGCCTTCGCCCGCGCGTAGGAGACCACCATGCCCAGGACCAGGCACACCATGGCGGCGACTGCGATCGGCGTGTCCGCTCCTCCCGTGAAAAACCAGATGGAGACGCCGGCGAAGAGCGCACCGTCGGCCACCCGGTCAAGGGTCGAGTCCAGGAAGTTTCCCCAGCGGCCGCCGCGCTCCTGCATCCTGGCCATGATGCCGTCGATGACATCGGAGAAGATAAAGGCCGTGATGAACAAAGTTCCCCACCACAGCTGGCCCAGCGGGTAAAACACGAGGGCACCGATCACCACGCCCAGTGTGCCGACAACAGTGACCGCGTCCGGGGAAACCCCGATCTTGAGCAGCCAGCGTGCAAGCGGAGAGAACAGGGCGGTGAAAAAGCCCCGCGCGTGCCTATTCAGCATGCGTCTCCCCGGGTCCGGACTGCTCCCGTGCCTGTTGCGGCCAGGCATCCGCAACCTGCTGCCGGACCTCGCCCAGGGTCTGCGTGATGGCTTTGGTCTGGGCAATGATGGGGAAGAAATTACCGTCCCCGCCCCAGCGCGGAACGACGTGCTGATGCAGGTGGCCGGCGATCCCCGCGCCCCCGGTGACGCCCTGGTTCATGCCCAGGTTGAAACCGGTAGGGTTGGCGACCTTGCGCAGCACGCGCATGGCAGTCTGGGTCAGCTCGCCGAATTCCGCGGTTTCCTCCACCGTCAGGTCCGTGTAGTCCGGAACGTGACGGTACGGGCACACCAACAGATGGCCGGGGTTGTACGGGAACAGGTTGAGCACCACGTAAACGGACCGTCCCCGGTACACGATGAGCGAATCGTCGTCGCTTCGCGCCGGCGCAACACAGAACGGGCAGTCGTTCTCGTTCTTGAACTGGTGCTGGCCGCCCTTGATGTACGCCATCCGGTGCGGAGTCCACAGCCGCTGGAAAGCGTCCGGGACCCCGGCCAGGCCAAAGTCGTCGGTCACGGCGTCGTCGCCCGGCCCGGCCGGCCCGGCGCTTTCTGATTGCTCCTGCACGTCGCTCCCTTGCCTGTCCGCTAGCTGGTCCGGTCGCGGACAGCGTCCACAATCCGCCGGACTGCCTCGGCCACGGGCACACCGTTGTCCTGGCTGCCGTCGCGGAAACGGAATGACACGGCACCGGCCTCGGCGTCGTCTCCCCCGGCAATCAGCACAAACGGGATCTTGTCCTTACTGGCTGTGCGGATCTTCTTCGGGAAGCGATCCGAGGAAATGTCCACCTCGGCGCGGATGCCGGCGGCCTTGAGCTGACCAACGACGTCGAACATGTAGTCGTTGAAGGCCTCCGCCACCGGGATCCCGACCACCTGCACAGGCGCCAGCCAGGCCGGGAAGGCCCCGGCGTAGTGCTCGGTCAGCACACCCATAAAACGTTCAATCGAACCGAACAGGGCACGGTGGATCATCACGGGCCGCTGGCGGGTGCCGTCAGCGGCCTGGAATTCGAGCTCGAAGCGTTCCGGCAGGTTGAAGTCCAGCTGGATGGTGGACATCTGCCAGGTCCGGCCCAGGGCGTCCTTGGCCTGGACAGAGATCTTGGGGCCGTAAAACGCGGCGCCGCCCGGATCTGCAACCAGCTCCAGGGCCTGAGGCCTCCGCCACCTCGGCGAGGGTACGGGTGGCCTCTTCCCAGGCCTCATCCTCGCCCACGAACTTGTCCTCGTTCTTGGTGGAGAGTTCGAGGTAGAAGTCATCCAGGCCGTAGTCCTTGAGCAGCCCAAGCACGAAGTTGAGGGTCTTGGTGAGCTCATCCTTCATCTGCTCGCGGGTGCAGTAGATGTGGGCGTCGTCCTGGGTCATGCCACGCACCCGGGTGAGCCCGTGCACTACCCCGGACTTCTCGTAGCGGTAGACGGACCCGAATTCGAAGAGCCGCAACGGCAGTTCGCGGTAGGACCGGCCGCGGGAACGGAAGATCAGGTTGTGCATGGGGCAGTTCATCGGCTTGAGGTAGTAATCCTGGCCGGGTTTGCGCACGGTGCCGTCAGCGTTGAGTTCGGCGTCGATGTGCATGGCCGGGAACATGCCGTCCTTGTACCAGTCCAGGTGCCCGGAGACCTCGTAAAGGTGGCCCTTGGTGATATGCGGGGTGTAAACGAACTCGTAGCCGGCGTCCACGTGGCGCTGGCGGGAGTAGTCCTCCATCTCCTTGCGGATGATGCCGCCCTTGGGATGGAAGACCGGCAGGCCAGAACCCAGCTCGTCGGGGAAGGAAAAGAGGTCCAGCTCCACCCCGAGTTTGCGGTGGTCGCGGCGCTCGGCCTCGGCGATCCGCTCCTGGTAGGCCTTGAGGGCGTCCTTGGTGGGCCAGGCGGTGCCGTAAATGCGCTGCAGCTGCTGGTTGTTCTGGTTGCCCAGCCAGTAGGCGGCGGAGGTGCGGGTCAGGGCAAACGCGTTGGAGATCATTTTGGTATTGGGCAGGTGCGGGCCGCGGCACAGGTCGCACCAGACGGAGTCGCCGCTCTTGCGATCGACATTGTCGTAAATGGTGATGTCTCCGGCGCCGACCTCAACGTTGACTCCCTCAGCGGTGTCGGCGTCGTTCTTTTTGCCCAGCAGCTCCAGCTTGTAAGGCTCATTGGCCATGGCCTCGCGGGCCTCAGCCTCGTTGACCACGCGGCGGACGAACTTCTGATTCTGATTGACGATCTTGAGCATCATCTTTTCCAGCGTCTTCAGGTCCTCCGGGGTGAAGGGCTCAGCGACGTCGAAGTCGAAGTAGAAGCCGTCGGTGATGTAAGGGCCGATGCCGAGCTTGGCGTCCGGGCGCAACTGCTGCACGGCCTGGGCCATCACATGTGCTGTGGAGTGGCGCAGGACGTTGAGTCCGTCCGGGGAGTCGATGGTGACGCCTTCGACCGTGGCGTTCTCGGGCAGCGGCTGATCGAGGTCCTTCAGCTCGCCGTTAATGAGGGCCACCACAACGTCACGGCGCTCAAAAAAGAGTTCCGCGCCGGTGGTCCCGGTAGTCACCTTGGTCTCTTCGCCATCGACGAGAACGGTGATCTTCTGGGCATCTGACACGGGTGTCTCCTATTCAAAGTTAAGGCTTCGTAGCTTGTGGCGTACGGGGACCACAGCCAGCCCCGTCCATGTTATCGGTTTACGGATACGCCACCCAACGCGCCACGGACACGCCCGGAAGGGTCATTCCCGGGCATGTCCCTCCAGTGTTCATCCCGGTTGATGTCGTCGGCCCTCCCGGGGACTGGAGGCGACGCAGTATCCTAGGCACGTTGGAAGGCATTGCACTTGGTTGTATTCGACAGTGAAACGACCAGGGATCGCCTCATGGGGCGCAGCACAGACGTCAGTGAGGTTCTTGATGCTGGAGGAGGCATCAGGTTTCGAAACGATGACAGACGACCCGGAAGCAACCGCAGCAGCCATCGTCAAAGGACTCCATGACGAAGGTGATCCGGTGGTGCGCGCCGAGCTCGGCAGGCGCTATGGCATTCATACCGACCGGGCGGTCGGCATAACAATGGCCAGAATGAAAGCGATCGCCGCGCCGCACCGCCCGAACCATGGCCTTGCCCTCGCGCTGTGGGCCTCAGGTCTCTACGAGGCACGCACGATCGCCGCGCACATTGATGACCCCGAACTTGTCGACGTCGATCAAATGAATGATTGGTGCTCTGACTTCGACAACTGGGCCCTGGTCGATACTGTGTGTTTCACACTGTTCGATAAGGCTCCTGCAGCCTGGTCGATGGTCGAACCCTGGGCGAACAACGACGGCGAATTCACGAAGCGCGCCGGTTTCGCGTTGTTGTGGGCTCTCGCCCTCCACGACAAGAGCGCCGACGACGAGCGCTTCGGGAACGCCCTGGCGCTGATCGATGCGAATGCCAGCGACCCCCGGCATCTGGTGGGGAAAGCGCAAACCATGGCGCTCCGCGCAATCGTGCACAAACGACCAAAGCTACTGACTGAGGTTGACGCGATCGTACGACGACTCGCCGCATCCGACGACGCACCAACTCGACGAGTGGTCCGCCCGATTGCCAGGATGCTGGCCCAACCGTGAAGGTGACCGAGGCCCGAAACTTCGGGCCTTTTGTAGAGCCCGGGGTCAGCCTCCGAACCCGGTGATGGCAAGGTTGCGGCGGATGCCGTCCAGCGGCCCCGGCAGCAACGGACCATGGTGACGTGGCCCACCGGGACCGGGTGCGGCGGACGGTTGCTCCGGGTACGGCAGGGTGCCGGTGCGGCTAAGGTCCCAGGCCATACTGGCACTGATGCTGATCCCCCGGGGTCCGGTCCGGCGGGTGGTGCCCCGGATGAGCAGGAGCCGGGTGCCGAACAGCAGGGGCCCGGCCTGCTCCTGGGCCTCATGGAAGAACACCGAGTCCACGCATCCGGTGCCGTCGTCGACGCTGATGAACACCACCCGGCGGCCTCCCCGCATGGGCGGCGTCTGGGTGGCGACCCGGACCCCGGCCACGAGCACTTCCGTGCCGTTGCGCAGCCCCAGCAGCTTGTCCGCGGTGGTGACGCCGAGCCTGTCCAGCAGGGGACGGTGGCTGGTCATCAGGTGTTCGCTGACGTCCATGGCCATCAGGTCCAGCTCCGCACGGACATTTTCCACCATGCTGGGTGCGGGCAGGACCGCCTTCACGTTTTTCAGCTCGACGTCCCCGAGCGGCAGGGCCAGCTGACCCTCGATCACCTCTGTGCCTTTGCGCGGGGGCCGGTGCTGCAGGTTCTGCAGGTGCTGGACCAGGTCCGCACGACTGCCCTCGCCTCCCGAGGCGCGGTGCAACGAATCAAACGCACCCAACCGTGCCAGCCGCTGGATGCCCGGCCTGCTCAGCCGGGACCGCACCCGCAGATCCGCCAGGGAATCATAGGGCTGGCCTGCCTCGATGCGTTTCAGCTCGGCGCCGGACAACCCGTAGATGCCGTTCAGGCTCAGGCGTATGCCCAGCCTGCCACGGCCCGGGGCCGGCGTCGACCAATTCCACCCGGTACTCGGCCCCGCTCCGGTTGATGTCAAGGGGCAGGATCGGGATTCCCATCCGCCGGGCCTCGGCCACGAGCAGGCGCTTGGGGTACATGCCGGGATCGTGCTCCCACAGCCCGGCCAGGAACGCCTCCGGGTGGTGGGTCTTCAACCATGCCGACTGGTAGGTGGGCACGGCAAAGGCAGCCCCGTGGGCCTTGCAGAATCCGAAGCTGCCAAAAGCCTTCAGCGTGCCCCAGACCTTGTCCACCACCTCCGGAGTGTACTTTCTTGCCCGGGCCTCCTTCCGGAAAAACTCCTCCACTTTCCCTTCCAGTACCCCGTTGCCCAACGCGCGGCGGAACTCGTCGGCCCGCGCCAGCCCGCAGCCGGTCATCACGTCGAAGGTCTTCAGGATCTGCTCGTGGAAGACCGTGACACCGTGGGTCTCCTGCAGCACCGGTTTCAGGTCCGGGTGCGGATAGACCTCGGGGGCAAACCCGTGCCGGTGTTCCAGGAAGGGCCGGACCATGTCGGATTGCATGGGTCCCGGACGGAACAGCGAGATGTCGATGATGAGGTCGTTGAATTCCCGGGGCGCCAGCTTGCCGATCAGTTCGCGCTGGCCCGGGGATTCGATCTGGAAACAGCCCAGGGTGTGCGTGCTGCGGATCAGTTCATAGGTGGGTTCGTCATCGAGCGGGACGGCGTTCAGGTCGATCCGCCCGTCCGCAGCGATGTAGTCCGGCCCGGTCCCGTCCGGCCCGGTTGGATGTGCGCCTGCCGCGACCACCTCGGCCTTGGAGGGGTGGAGCCGGATGACCTCCCGGACGGCGAAAGCCATGGCACTTTGCATCCGGACCCCCAGCACGTCGAGTTTGAGCATGCCCATAGGGTCCATGTCGTGCTTGTCGAACTGGCTCATCGGAAGGCCCAAGCCGCTGGGCTGCACCGGGGTGCGGTCCAGCAGCGTGGCATCGCCCAGGATGACCCCGCACGGATGCATGGAGATGTGGCGTGGCAGCCGGTCGAGCCGTTCGGTCAGGTCCACCAGCAGGTCCAGTTGCTGGTTCCCGGTGAAATCCCGCTGATCCACCCGCCCGGCGAACTCCTTAAGTTCCGGCTTCTCCGCCAGCGCCTCGCGGAAATTCCGGGCAGAAAACCGCCACAGCTGCTTGGCGATCTCCCCAACCTCGCCGTCGTCCAGCCCCAAGGCCATGCCGGCGTCCCGCACGGCACCGCGAGCGCGGTAGCCGTTCTGCATGCTCATCAAGGTGACGCGTTCGGCTCCGAAGCGGGTAAAGATTTTCCGGTAAACATTGTGCCGTTCAGCGCTTTCGACGTCGATATCGATGTCGGGGAGGGTGGCGCGGTCCCGGGAGAGAAAGCGCTCGAAAATAAGGTCATGCTGGAGCGGATTGACCTGGCTGACGCCGATGAGGTAGTTGACCAGGCTGGAGGCACCGGAGCCGCGGGCGGCGGCCCGGACCCCCATGTCCTGGATCATCCGTGAGACCTCGGCGACCGTCAGGAAATAGGAGGCGAAACCCAGGCTGTCGATGATCCGGAGTTCGTGTTCCAGCCGGGCCCGCAGCTGTTCCCGGGCCTTCCCGGTGATTCCGGGGAACCGGGCGCTGATGCCGGCATCGCAGCGCTGGGTGAGTTCCACGAGCGGGTCCCCGGCAATCCCGATTACAGAGGCCTCGGGGACGACGGGCTGTTTCCACCCCATGTCCGTGGCGGGATCCATCCTGCACCGGTCCGCGAGCGCCCCGGTCTGGTCCAGCAGCCGTTTGAGGTCCGCGGCGCCGTACCCTGCGGCGTGAATGATTTCCTGTCCCAGCCGAATCATCTGTGCCGCCGGTTTGAGCCAGCCCTGGCCGTTGGGCTGAAGCAGCGGGGCAGCGGAGAGTTCGGGGAGCGATTTCAGCGCCCGGGCTGAATCCAGGACGTCAGCGGTGGCCGCCCCGTCCTCGGCGACATACCGGACGGCGTTGCTCAGCACCGGAGGGACGTCGTGTTCGGCGGCGAGTTTGAGCATCCGCACGGCCTGGGCCGTGCTGAGCGGTTCACCGGGCGGGCTGAGCTGGGAGACCACTTCGGCGGCGAGGGTCCCCGGCGGCAGGGCTTCCAGCCAGCGTTTGAAGAGGGTACGGGGCCGCAGGTAGCGCCGCCCGCCCATGGCGCGTCCGACGTCCGAGTCGGGGCCAATCAGCACGGTCAGCACCGGCTGCAGGGTTTCCGGGTCCAGGGTGCGTGAGGCCAGTTCGGCCCGGGTAACAGCCACCGGCACGGCTCCACCGGCCTTTCCCGTGGTGCGGGCATGCGCATCGGAGATCAGCCGGCACAGTGCCCGGTACCCGGCACCGCTGGTGTGCCCGTGGGCCAGGACGACGACGCGGCCCCCGACGTCGGTACGGAGGTCGCCGTCGTCGTCCAGGACCGCCAGGTCCACCCCGATGATTGCGTCCAGGCCCGCGGCCATGCAGGCCTTCAGGTGCTTGACTGCCCCGTAGAGTCCGTCACGGTCGGTACAGGCCAGTGCGGTGGCGCCGTCCGCGGCAGCGGCCGCCGCGAGGTCCTCGGGCCAGGAGACGCCGTAGTGGGCGCTGAAGGCGGTGGAAACGTGCAGATGGGTGAAGCTCATGCTCGCCGCCTGGTCTGGACGGCGTCATGGACCCGCAGCAGCCGCCAGCGGCCGCTGCCGACGTGGCGGCTGAGGTCAAGGGTGAGGAGGCCTTCCCCGGCATCCTCGGAAGCACGCACCTGGACACGCCAGATTTCATGGTCCACCAGTCCGGGGCCGCTCCCGAGCGGCGCCCGGGATTCCTCGGCCCACCACTTTCGCCGCTCGAACCAGCGGACCGGTTCCACACAGACGGTGTAGCAGCGGCCGGACCACTCCAGCGTCTCGGGCTGGCCCGCGGGAGAGCAGACGACAGAGACAGACTCGCTGAAAACGCCCATTAAGCCTCCCTGAACAACCCGGCGGCAGGGTTCCCGGACACAGTTGGACGGCGCCCGGGAACGGCCTGCTGGCAGCCAGGCACACAATTTTTATTCGAATATATATTCGAACAGAGTCAGTCTACGCAGGGCGGGGAACAAAACCTAGATCAGGGGTGGACGGACGCGGACACAGGTAGCAGGATTGAGCCATGAGCTCCCATAACGCACTTTTGAACCACGTCAGCGTCGCCGCCAAGGAATCCCATTTGGTGGCGAAATTTAGTATTGACGGCAATATCCCGGGCCAGGGCGCCTACGTGGTGGGTCTGGTTGCGACCACCCCGGACTATTCCCACCAGCGCCGGATGGGGATCGAGTTCATGAACGGCGAGGCCGTGTCCTTTTACTGCTTCAGCCACGACGGCACCGAGGAGAACTTTGACCTCAAGGACGTGGAGCATTCGGGCAACACCATTACCGGCAACTTCCCGCTGAGCACCGTGATGGGCCTAACCAAGGGGCACCTGATGAGCGCGTTCAGCGAAGCGGACGGCCGCGATTTCCAGGCCAACGTTCCGGTTCAGGAGTCCCTGTAGGCAACACAAAGGCGGCCCGCCGTGACGGCCGGCCGCCTGTACAAGCCGGCTGCGGCGGTGTCAGTCGGTGGCGTTGTGGACTTTCAGTTCCAGTTCGATGAATGCCGAGATCATGGCCCGGTAGGTCGTCTCCACAATGTCGGGATCGATGTCTTTTTTCTCCGCGGCGGAGCGTACGTGTTCAATCACGCGCTCGACCCGCCCGGGCGCCCGGACTTCCGCGTCGTCACCCTTCAAGGTGCCTGAAATCCTGATGAGCCGTTCCCGGCGTGCAATCAGTGTGACGATCTGCTCGTCCACCTCGTCAACGGCTACCCGGACAGCGGCGAGCTGTTCCCTGTCGGCCTTGGCGTTTTTCTCAGCTTCGTGGTTCGTGGACATGTCCCTGAGCGTATCCAAGGTTCGGCCCCGTGGTCGATTCGTGCGCTTAGCCGCCCGTAATAACAAGCGACACGCTGTGGCCGCCGAATCCGAAGGCATTGGTCATTCCAGCGCCGGCCGCTGAACAATCGATGGCCGCGCCGATCACGTTGAGGCCGATCTCCGGATCAGGATTCTCGAGGTTGAGGGTTCCCGGGAGCCTTCCGGTGCGGAGCGCCTGGACCGCGACGATGGCGCCCAGTGCCCCGGCGCCGCCGAGCATGTGCCCCGTCATGGACTTCGTGGAGGTGACGGGGACCTGGTCACCGAGCAAAGCCGCGATGGCCCCGGCCTCGAGCCGGTCGCCCAGCGGGGTGGAGGTGGCATGGGCGTGGACGAAGCCGACGTCGGCGCCGGTCAGCGATGCCTGGTCCAGCGCTTTTTGCATCACTCGTTCCTGCATTGCCGGGTCGGCCGCAACAATGTCATGGGCGTCGGAGGTGATTGCCCCGCCGGCGATCCGGCCCAGGATTTCAGCCCGCCGTGCGACGGCAAAGTCCTCCCGTTCCAGCACCAGGATCCCGGCGCCTTCGCCGATCACAAATCCGTTGCGGTCCCGGTCAAAGGGACGGGACACTTTGGCCGGATCCCCGTCAGCGGTGGACAATGCCCGGATTTGGGCGAAGCCGCTGATGGTCAGCTCATTGACGCAGGCGTCCACGCCGCCGGCGATAACGACGTCGGCGGCGCCGCTGCGGATCATCTCAGCTGCCTGGACGATTGCCTCAGCCCCGGACGCACACGCGCTGACCGGAGTCCGCGCACCGCCGCGGGCGCCGACGTCGATCGAGACCCAGGCCGCGGGACCGTTGACCATAATCTGGGTCAGGGTATGCGGTGAAACCCGGCGGGGCCCCCCGCGTTGTCCAGGACACGGGCCTGGGCAAGAGTGGTCCCCAGTCCGCCGTACCCGGAGCCGATGACTACGGCGAGCCGCTCGGGGTCGGCCCCGGGGGTACCGGCCTGGACCCAGGCTTCCCGTGCCGCGATGAGGGCCAACTGGCCGCAGCGGTCCATCCGCCGGAATTCACGCATCGAGAGGTGGTCGGCCGGGTCCGCGGTGACGCGTCCGGCAATACGGACCGGCAGGGTGGCGGCCCATTCGTCCTCGAGGGCAGCAACCCCGGACCGGCCGGCCAGCAGCCCCGCCCACGTCTCGGGCAGCGTTCCGCCTACCGGCGTCATGGCGCCCATGCCGGTAACAACGACTCCGATGGATTCTCCGGTTACAGCAGCCACTCTTTTTCCTCCGACTCAATTCCCCGCGCACCCCCGCGGTGGGAGCATCAGGCGCACGCCGGCAAAAGGGCGCAACCAATCTTACCTTTGGGAAGTATTCGGAGCGGCCAGGTGTCCGGATGCCGGGACCGGCGGTCGGCTAGAAGAGCCCCGCCACGGGAATGAGGAGCTCCGGAGCATTGTTTTTCACATTTCCGACGGCGGTGCCAACGGCGTCGATCGTCCAGGTCTCCGCGACGTCGTGTGCCCCCGCGCGGACAAGGTCCACCAGGGCGGCGGCGTCATCGTCGCGCGGGTCCAGCCAGGCCGCCAGGGTGCTTTGGTCCATGGGGATCGGGACGCGGTCGTGCAGGGCAGTCAATTCGGCGAGTGTGCCGCCGGCATAGCCATCCGGAGGCGCGTCCGTGGTGAGGATCGACGTCGAAAGCAGCCAGCGTTCCGGGTCGCCTTCGGCCTTGGCCGGGTCCTGCCACCACTCGTAGAGTCCGGCGAACACGATGGGACTTCCGTCCCTGGGGTGCACGTAGTAGGGCTGCTTGCTGCGCCCTTCCGTCTTCCACTCGTAGTAGCCGTCCGCCGGGACAGCGCAGCGGCGGGACCGGACCGCTTTCCGGAACGAGGGCTTCTCCAGCACGCTTTCGCTGCGGGCATTGATCATCCGTGGGCCGATACCCGGGTCCTTGGCCCACGACGGCACCAGACCCCAGCGTGCGATGTGCAACTGCCGGGCCACGCTGCCATCAACGAGCCGCTCCAGCAGAATCGGCACATCAGTGGTGGGTGCGACATTCCACGACGGCGGAATTACGATCTCATTTTCCAGCTCTGCATCAAACGCGGCAAGGAGATCTCCGACGGCCCGGGCCATTACGTAGCGTCCACACATGGCACCAGCATGCCATCTGCGGACAACCACCGGGAATAGCGGGCTGCAGGTTACGGTTGTGGAAAGAACAACCAATTACGGACAACACCCTAGGAGATTTTCGTGGACTTCACTCCCGAATCCGGCACCATCACCATGTTCTCAACCACGTGGTGTGGTTACTGCAACCGGCTGAAGAAGCAGCTCGACGCCAAGGGCATCGGCTACAAGGAAATCAACATCGAAGAGGTTGAGGGCACCGCCGAGCTGGTCGAAAAGCTCAATGGCGGCAACCGCACCGTGCCTACCGTGCTGTTCCCCGACGGCACCGCAGCCACCAACCCCTCCGCCGCGGACGTTCAGAGCCGTCTCGCCGCGTGAGAAAAGTGTGCTAGTTTTCTTATACACAACTTCATAGTCTGATCAGGACTCAGTACGGCTGATCAATGATAGCGCGGCCTCCTTTGGGGGCCGCGCCGTCTTATTTTGTCACGATACCCTTTCAAGGAGATTTTTATGGTCCATAAGGTCAAGGGCGCCGTTGTCCGTTCCAAGAACGCCCCCGTCACACTGGAAACCATCCTGGTCCCGGATCCGGGTCCCGGCGAGGCCCTGGTGGACATCATCACCAGCGGAGTCTGCCACACCGACCTGCATTACAAGCTTGGCGCCATCAGTGACGACTTCCCGTTCCTGCTCGGCCACGAGGCCACCGGCGTCGTCAGCGCCGTCGGCCCTGACGTCACCTCGGTGGCCCCCGGTGACCGCGTGGTGCTGAACTGGCGTGCCGTCTGCGGCGAATGCCGGGCCTGCAGTCGCGGCGAGGCGCAATACTGCTTCAACACCCACAACGCCACCCAGAAAATGACACTGGAGGACGGCACCGAGCTCTCCGCCGCGCTCGGCATCGGAGCGTTCACCGAGAAGACCCTCGTCGCCGCCGGCCAGTGCACCAAGGTGGACCCGGACGCCGACGCCGCAGCGATCGGTCTGCTCGGCTGCGGCCTGATGGCCGGCCTGGGTGCCGCCATTAACACCGGCAACGTCAAGCGTGGCGATTCGGTTGCCGTTATTGGCTGCGGCGGAGTCGGCGTGGCGGCCATCGCCGGTGCCGCCCTGGCCGGTGCCACCACCGTGATCGCCGTCGACATCGACGCCAAGAAGCTCGCCCGCGCCAAGGAACTCGGCGCCACCCACACGGTCGATTCCTCCGCAGTGGACGCCGTCGAGGCCATCCGCGAGTTGACCGGCGGTTTCGGCGCAGACGTCGTGATCGACGCCGTCGGCCGTCCAGAGACCTACAAGCAGGCGTTTTATGCCCGCGACCTCGCCGGCACTGTCGTTCTGGTGGGGGTCCCCAGCCCGGAGATGACACTTGAGCTGCCGCTGCTGGATGTCTTCGGCCGCGGCGGGTCACTCAAATCCTCCTGGTACGGCGACTGCCTGCCGTCCCGTGACTTCCCGATGCTGATCGACCTCTACCGGCAGGGCAAGCTGGACCTGGATGCCTTCGTTACCGAACGGATCACGATCGACCAGATCGAAGAAGCCTTCGACAAGATGCACGCCGGAGCTGTGCTGCGCTCGGTGGTGGAACTGTGATCGGCGGCGCTGGCAGCGTCCGGATTGACCAGCTGGTCACTTCCGGGACGTTCTCGCTCGACGGCGGAACCTGGGACGTAGACAACAACGTCTGGATCGTCGGCAATGACGAGGAATGCATTGTCATCGATCCGGCCCACGACCCGGCTGCTATCGCGGCCGCCGTCGCCGGCCGGAAGGTCACGGCGGTCCTGCTCACCCACGGCCACGATGACCACATCGGCGCCGTCGGCGAGGTACGCGGCCTGCTGGGCGCCCCGGTCCATCTGAACCGGGACGACTGGATGCTGTGGGAGCGGGTGTTCCCCGGTACCGAACCGGACCACGCCATCGCGGATGGGGATACCTTCGACGTCGCCGGGGCACGGCTCGTGGCTCTGCACACGCCGGGGCACTCCCCCGGTTCCACCTGCTTCTACCTGGAAAGTGAAGGTACCGTCTTCGCCGGCGACACCCTGTTCCAGGGCGGCCCGGGAGCCACCGGCCGGTCCTTCAGCGACTTCCCCACCATCATCGAATCGATCAGCAGCCGGCTGCTGACGCTCCCGGCGGACACCGTGGTGCGGACCGGTCATGGTGATTCGACAACGGTCGGGGCCGAGGCGCCGCAACTGCAGGAATGGATCGCCCGGGGGCACTGATCCCGGACCGGCTCAGGTGATGCACCAGGGCGTCCAGTGGTACACCAACGCCGGGAAAGGCCCCGTCCGGAAACCCTGAACTGCTCCCCGAACGTTGGACTGAGAAATCAGTTCTGACTCTCGGGGAGCAGTTCACCCGGGCGGGGCTTTTCCTGTCGTTAATCAGGCGCCAGCGACGGCGGCCGTCCGCGGCGCACGGCTGGCTCAGGGCCGGCTGGCGGTTGGGTTGACCAGACCTTGGCTTCGCAGGCTCGCGAAGTCCGCGGAGCTGAGCCGGGCGTACCGGGCGTAGATCTCGAGCACGGACGCTTCAATGGTGGCCACGTCCAGGTGCGGGACGAGGTCGTTGACCGCCCCGGCCGTCGCCGGATCCCAGTCCAGGCCCAGTGCGGCGTAGCTGGCTTCGAGTACGGCGCGGATCGGCGCGGAGTTTTCCACCACAATGACCGAACTGAAGAGCCAGCCGCCGGACACAACGCGCTGGGCAGTGCCGATCAACTTGATCCGGCGCTCCGGATCCAGTGGGTCCTTGCCGTGCACACTGAATTCCCCGGGGCAGTACTCGCCGGGAATCTCCCCCACGGCAGCGTCGACACCGGCGTTCCGGAGTGCCTCGGCCAGGAGTTCGCCGAAGAAGGAGAACCGTCCTTTGGCTCCTGCGATTGCGTCGGTGCTGGGTTCGAGGTGGTCGACGACGAGTGTTCCCTCATGATAGGCCGCGGCCCGGCCGCCGGCCTTGCGGACCAGCGGCTCGAAGCCCAGGCCGCGGCAGGCCTGCGCCGCAGCGTCGAAGCCGGGCAGGTTGGCGTCGCGTTGCCCGAAGGCCACAGTGGGTGCTGGACGGTACAGCCGCAGCATGGGCCCGGCCCTGTCCGGTCTTGACCTTGTGCAGCAGTTCGATCGCGAAGTCAAGATCGCCGGCGGCGCCGAGGGACTGCTCCTGCCGGGCCACCGTCAGCGTCTTCGTCGCGGCTGCGTGCTGCATATTGTTATGCTCCCTTATGGTTATTTTGCAGTTTCTCGTCGTCGCCGCAGCGTTCGCAGTTATCGATTCGATCTGGCTAACGACAATGAGCGGTTTCTACCGCAGCAATCTGGGCCATCTCATGGCGGACAAGCCCAATCTAGGCTACGCCGTTGTGTTCTATGCGATCTACATCGCCGGGATCGTCTTCTTCGCCCTGCGTCCGTCCCTCGACGGCGGCAGCTGGCTGTCAGCCCTCGGCTACGGAGCCGCGCTGGGAGCCTTTGCCTACGCCACCTATGACTTGACCAACGCCGCGACCCTGCGGAACTGGCCGCTGACCATCATTATTGTCGACATCCTGTGGGGAGCCGCGCTGACCGGCCTGGCGACAGTCGCCGGCTGGCTCGTGTTTCACCGGAATTAGCTCCGGCGCAGGGTCAGGATCTGCTCGGCCCGGCCGAACGGGCCGGCGAGGTCGTGCAGCACCGTTGAGGTGAGCCCGATGCCGTCGGCACCGAAAGAAACCTCATTGTTCAGGCCCAGCCACTCCCCCTCCGGACGCCGGTACATATGGATCTGCAGGTCCAGGTTGGGGAAGGCGTAGCTGCCCTTGCCCGGCGGGACGCGGGCCGCAATTCCGTTGGCGGTATCGACGAGACCGATCAGTCGGGCCAGGTCACCGCTGTCCGCGCGGTCCGTCAGCGCATAGTCCGTCCGCAGCCAGACTGTGCCCGAGCCGGCCCGGTGGCCCTCGGCGATGCGCATCTGCAGCGAGGCGATGTACCCGCCGGGCCAGATGACGGCGGCGTCGTAGGGTTTGCAGTCCTCCGGCGCGGGGATCCGGGGGTCTTCGACGGCGGCGATCGCGGAGGTGTCCGACACGATCATCCGCCAGGCCGTGGCGCGGATCGCGACGCGGCCGCCGGCCACGAGCTCGGCCTGGAGCAGCTCAATGGTCCGGCCCGGCCGAAGCGTGCTGGTGACGACAGTAAATTCCCCGCCGGGGATGAGCCCCAGGATTTCATAGCTCAAACGCGCCATCCGCATGTCGTCCCGCGGCTCATGCCGGGCGAGGCAGTCAGCCATGATGCCGGAGGCGGGAGCCATATGCTGCTCATGCTCGTTCCAGGCACCCTGGGCGTGGACGGTCGAACGGAACCGCCCCTGCCCCAGCACTTCGTAGTAGAAATCGCCCTCGGCCAAAACCGGTAGTTCAGCAGTCAACGTCGACCCTTTCGCAGCGTCCATCGGTGTATCCCGCTTCACCCTACCGCCCGCCTGTCCTGTGGCAGGTACAGGATCAGGCCGGACACAGGCGTGACGCACGTCTACGTATTCAGTCCGTCACGGGCCCGACTGGGTACACTCGGACACAGGTTCCACCACTATCCGCCGAAGAGGTGCTCTCCTGATCCGAGTCATTAGCTACAACCTCCGCAAGCACAAAGCCAGTGGTGAGCTGGTTGACCTGGCACGGGATTTCAACATCGATGCGTTGTGCCTGCAGGAGTGCGATACCGCGGACCTGCCGGAGACCATTGGTGACCTGCACTTGGCCGATTCCACGAAGGGGAACCGGCTGGGCCTGGCCATCTACTACCGCCAGACGCGCTTCACCGCCTTCGACACCAAGACGTTCGCGCTGAAGAAGTCACTGCACGACCGCGTCCTGGCCCCGGCGCATGAGCGGCTCATCGGCACGCACGTCATCGACAACGAGACGGACCACGGCCTCGTGATCGCGTCCTTCCACGCCGCACCTCTAACGGCATCGAATTCGCTGAGGCGCAACCAGATCCATGCCGCCCACGCCGAGCTGCTGAGCATGGGCGGCGGCCTCATGTCGCTGATGGTCGGTGACTTCAATTATCCGTTCTTCACCAAGTCGCTCACCGCGCAAATGAAGGACGCCGGCTACGACCTCTCGCTCAGCGACCGCCGGACCTACACCCGGTACAAAGTCTTTAAGGGCCATTTTGACTTTGCCACGTCCCAGGGACTGGTGATCGACAGTGTGGAGACGCTGCCGCGCGGTGCGTCGGACCATCTGCCCATCCTGGTTTCCGCCGAATACGGGCTCGCCGCAGAGAACGGCGCCGGGCCGTACGACGGCTGAGCGGGCGTTGCTGCCCTGGGGCGGACCTGGCCGTAACGTTCGATGCAAGCCGTTTTTACTTAGGTAAGCCTTATCTAATATCATCGTCCGGGTGACCATTCAGCTTGACCTCGCCCGGGTCCCTTTTGCCGCCGACCTCGCGCGCTACGGAGACTCCCCCGCTATCCTCACCCGCTCTGGCATCCTTTCGTACCAGGAACTCGCCGACCGTGTTACTGCGCTGGCCCGGCGGCTGGGGCCGGTCCGCCGGCTCGTTGCCCTGGCCGCCGCCAATGACGTCGACTCTCTCGTCGCCTATCTTGCCGCCCTCGAATCCGGACACCCGCTGATCGTCGTCCCTGCGGATAAGCCCTCCGCACTTGACGCGGTTTTGTCCGTCTACGACCCCGACGTCGTCCTCCGCTCCCGTGCCGGGGCGGCCGGGTTCGACGAACGGCGCCCCGGCACCGCGCATGAGCTGCATCCGGATCTCGCGCTGCTGCTAAGCACGTCCGGCTCCACCGGCTCCCCTAAACTCGTGCGCCTCTCACATGCCAATGTGCAGTCCAACGCCGAGGCCATCGCCGACTACCTCGGCATAGGTCCCGGAGACCGGGCGGCGACGACACTGCCGATGTCCTACTCCTACGGATTGTCGGTCATCAACAGCCATCTGCTCCGCGGCGCAGGGCTGGTCCTCACCGAACACTCCGTTGTGGATCCCTGTTTCTGGGACCTGTTCCGCAGCGCGGGAGCAACCTCGTTCGCGGCGGTCCCCTACACCTTCGAGCTGCTGGAACGGGTGGGGTTTGCCGGTATGGACCTGCCCAGACTCCGCTACGTCACCCAGGCCGGGGGCCGGCTGGATCCGGACACGGTGCACAGTTTCGCCGAGCTGGGGCCGCCGCCGAGGCTGGAACCTTTTCGTGATGTACGGCGCCACGGAGGCGACCGCCCGGATGGCCTACCTCCCGCCGGACCTGGCGACCACAGTGCCCCAGACCATCGGTATCCCGGTGCCTGGCGGGTCCTTCCGGATTGATCCCGTGCCGGGGCTGGAGCACGGGGAGCTCGTATATACCGGTCCGAACGTGATGCTCGGCTACGCGGAAGACGCCGGAGACCTGGCCGCGGGCCGCACCATCGGGGAGTTGCGCACCGGTGATCTTGCCCGGCTGCACCCGGCCGGGGTCTACGAGATCGTGGGGCGCAGAAGCCGGTTCGTCAAGATCGTCGGCCTGCGCGTCGATCTGGGCCGGATCGAGCAAATCCTTGCGGACCTGGGGGCGCAGTCTGCGTGCGCCGGAAACGACGCGGGCCTGGTCGTCGCGGTCGAAGGCGACCACGACACGGCCCTTCTGGGCAAGGTCCTGGCCCAGGACGCGGGGCTGCCCCGGGCGTCCGTCGCCCTGCACGCCGTCGACTCACTGCCACGATTGTCCACCGGCAAGATCGACTACCCCGCGGTTCTTGCCCTGGGGTTGCCGGCCAGCACCCGGCCGGCGCCGGTCCGCGGCGCCGGCACAGCTGGCCCCGTAAGCGTCAGGACCATCTTCGCCGAGACCCTGGAGTGCCCGGACATTGGCGACGACGACACGTTCGTCAGCCTCGGCGGCGACTCACTCTCCTACGTCGCCGCCTCGGTCCGGCTGGAACAGGCGCTCGGTCACCTCCCGGCCAACTGGCATGTCACCCCGGTCAAGGATCTGCAGCCGCACCGACGCGCCTCCCGCACCCGGCGGCTTTTCGCGCCGATCGAAACCAGCATCGTGCTGCGTGCCGCCGCCATTGTCTGCATCATCAGCACGCACGTGGGCCTCTTCCACTGGCAGGGCACGGCCCACGTCCTGATGGCGGTCGCCGGGTACAACTTCGCGCGCTTTCAGGTCTCCGGTGAGCGGTCCGTCCGGCTGCGCCGCCAGCTTTCAAGCGTGGCCAGGATCGTGGTGCCAAGCGTGGCGTTCATCGCCGTCGCCTATCTGGTCACCGACCACTACAGTCCTGCGAACATCCTGCTGCTCAACGCTGTCCTCGGCCCCGAGGAGGTGACCACGCAGTGGCATTTCTGGTTTGTGGAGGTGCTGGTCTATCTTCTGGTGGCAGTGACGGCCCTCCTCGCCATCCCATGGGCTGACCTGGCGGAGAGACGCTACCCCCTGCTCTTTCCACTGGCGCTCACCGGCGCCGGGCTCCTCACACGCTTCGAAGTGCTCGACCCGGGGGTTCCGCACACGGCGCCGGTTCTCTGGATTTTTGCCCTGGGCTGGGCGATTGCCCAGGCCCGGACCGCGTATCAGCGCTGCGCACTGTCAATAGTCGCGGTCCTGACGGTCCCCGGCTACTTCCAAGACGTGCCCCGGGAGTGGACTCTTCTCCTCGGGATCCTGCTGCTGATCTGGGTCCCGGTCCTGCCGGTCCCCGCTGGACTGCGACGGCTCACCGCTGTTCTGGCCAGTTCGTCCCTTTTTGCGTATCTGGTCCACTGGCTGGTCTACCCCCCGCTGGCCGGGATGAGCCCTGCGCTGGCCGTCGCAGCGTCTCTGGCAGCCGGTGCCGCGTATTGGGCCCTGACCATGCGTGCGACCGCCGCTTTGGGGCGCCGGAAGTTCCGAATAGGGCGGCGCAGAAGCCCCGAAGCGGCTGACCGGGCCGTCCGGGGCCTGATCCCGGGCTACGGGGTCCCGTTGAAAACGTCCGGCCCGAAGCTATCCAGTCCCGCGGCCCCGGCATAGCCGAGGCGGGGCAGGGAGAAGCTGTCCTCGATCGTGGCGAGCAGGCTGTAGTGGTTGTAGAGCTTCTCGGACGTCGTCCCTCCTGCCGTCAGGGGCGACAGGACCAGTGCCCCGACCCGTCCCCCGTCCGTGCCGCCGGGACGGCCGTCAACGCATGGGCTGTCGTGCCCGTCGTTGCAGAGGTTCGATGTGATGTAGGCGGGGTTAGGCGTTGAACTGACGGACCGCAGATCACCCGCGAGGCTGCTGAAGTCGAGCACGTTGTGCCGGCAGTCCCGGGAGGAGGTGATCTCCTCGAAGTACACAAAAGGGTTGTGCCGGGTCGCGTACTGGTCCCCGGCCCTGGCACCCTGGTGGTCGTCCTTGGCACCGGGTTCAGGATGCTGGCACGGGGTCTGCATGTCTTCCATGTAGCCCTTCCAGGTCTTGCCGGCGGCACTGAGCTGGCCGGCGACGGTGGGAATTGACGCCGGGTAGACGCAACCGGCTCCCTGCACCTGCCCCGGGGTCACCGTTCCTGTCACGGTGAACGGGGCGAGCACCGCTGCCATCAGCAGCCACGTCCGCCTGCGCGTGGTTTTCAGTCTCGGTTGGTGTGTGGCCTTCCAGATCATCGGTTTCGGCTTCCGCTCGGGACCGGACATGTCCGGCCAGTTGAGAGTCTGTGGCACTGGTGGTTGCACTGTGCCAGCCGCAGTTACGGATTGCCCGTGAAGTCCCTCCGCTTTGGCTGTGGATTCCCGGCACCGTCAGCCGCGGGTGGTTCTGCGCTGACGCGGGTGGTGGTACCTTGCACTCATGGGCGCGTCAGCGGATTCAATTCCTGTCCTGGACCTCGGTGCTGCGAGAACCGGGAAGGGGAATTTCGACCCGGAGTTTATCACCGCGCTGCGCGACGCGGCGCACCGGGTGGGCTTCTTCCAGCTCACCGGTTACGGCGCACCGCCGGAACAGGTGCGGGAGCTTTTCCGTGTGACCCGTCAGTTCTTTGATCTGCCGTTGCCGCGCCGGCTGGAACTGGACAACCGTACGTCCCCGCACTTCCGCGGGTATACCCGGCTGGGACACGAAATCACCCAGGGGCGGCCGGATGCCCGTGAACAACTGGACTTTGGGCCGGAACGTCCCGCAGTCACTGATTATCCGCCCGATCAGTCGTACTGGCTGGTACAGGGACCCAACCTGTGGCCGGAAGCGTCGTTGCCGGAGCTCCGCACCGTGTGCATGGCGTGGGCGGATCTTATGGCCCGGGTCGGGGCTGAGCTACTCGGGGCCATCGCCGTGTCGCTGGACCTGCCCGAGGACCATTTCAGCGCAGCATTCGAGGAATCGCCGGCTTGGATGGCGAAACTCACCCACTATGTCGGCGGGGTCGTCAAGGAGGCAGGGGACCAGGGCGTCGGCGCCCACGCCGACTACGGATTTGTCACCCTGCTGCTCCAGGACCAGGTCGGCGGTCTCCAGGTCCTGCCGCCGGGTAGTGACGCCTGGATTGGGGTGGAGCCCGTTTTCGGGGCACTCGTGGTTAACCTGGGGGAAATGCTGGAGGTCGCCACGCAGGGCTACCTCGCCGCCACGGTACACCGGGTCGAGGCGCCGCCACCGGGAGTCGACCGATATACCATCCCGTTCTTCTGGTCGCCGCGGCTCGACGCCGTGATCGAACCTGTACAGCTTCCGCCGGCGTTGGCGGCCCAGGCCCCGGGGACTCACCGATGATCCGGCCAATCCGATGCTGGCGTCCTATGGCGCCAACGTGCTCAAGGGCTGGATCCGGGCTCACCCGGAGGTGGCCCGGATCCATCATCCTGAACTGGTGAGGGCACCCGGCCCGTCCTGAACGGCGGCAGCCCGCCCGGCGCTCAGGGCTTGGGCCGAGCGACGGCGGCAGCGAGCGACGCGAGGCCCTTTTCGAAATCCCCGCCGACCATCTTGTCCATGTTCATAAACAGGGCGAAAACCTTGCCGATGCCCTTGTTCTCCCCGGTCATGGTCCACGTTACGTCTGTCCCGTTGGCGGACGGCGTAAACGTGAAGGTTGTCGGATTGACCGCTTTGAACGGCTTGGTGAATTCAAGGGCGATGTTGATGCTGCGGGGCTCGTCGGTGTCGACGATCTCCATGGTGCCGGAGCCGGCCTTGCGGTTGCCGCTCCAGGCGTACTTGGCGCCGACACCGGCGGCGCTGCCCGCGTAGCTGCGCTTCATTGCCGGATCCGCTGCCTCCCAAGGCGACCATTTTGTCCATTCGTGGAAGTTGTTGACGAGCGGGAAGATGTCCTCGGCCGGAGCCGGGATGAGAGCATTGCGGGTTACTTCAAAAGTAGACATGAAGCCATCCTAGGTGTGGGCCGGTCCGGGCGGGCGCCGGACAGGCCTGTGGTTCAGCAGTGGTAGTGATGCGTCGGCCGTGGAGTTACATCTCAGCGAGTTCGAAGATTTCCACCGCGTATGTTCCGTTGGCGTCGGCAAGGAACGGATGCCCGTCGGCGAGCGCCGTAGCGGCCTCGAGGCTGTCAGCCTGAACGATCGTGTAGCCGTTGAGGTCGGAGGCCTCCGTCCCCGATCCGTCGTCGCTGATTGCCGTGCGCGCGGGGGCGAAGGGTGCTCCGGCGTCGACCAGCGCTGGACCCACCTTCTCCATCCACGCACCCCAGGCGGCTATCTGCGCCGCCGACTGCTCCTCGGTGAACTGATCCATCGGAGTGGCCGGTCCTTTGTAGAGGAAGATGAACTTGCTCATGGCATGTCCTTTCGTTGGGTGTTATCTCCGGACCTCATCAGATGCCGGCGACTTCACGCCCGGTGAACCCGATGAGCCGTTCCAGGCTGGCAGCCGACTCGTCCACCAGGACCTCGGCGGCGAAGGCGGTGCCGCGGGCCTGAGGGCCGATGGTGACCCGGGCCAGGCCCAGGACGTAGTCGGTCAGGACGGGAGAGACCACCAGCTTCTGTCCGGTGGCGGTCGCCAGGTCCCAGGCGTGGACGAGCAGCTCCAGATTCAGGATGCCGGCGACCAGGGTGGCCGGCAGCTCGGCGAAGCCCATGTCCAGGCTGCCCTCCGTGCCGCGGGCACGGAAGGCCTCCAGCGTGTCCCGGGCGGCATCGGCGATCCGGACCTCCGGCGTCGCGGCCGGGTGGTCGGCGACGGCGACTCCCAGCGCCACGCCGATGGACGCGATCGAGCCGTGCAGATGGTCCAGCAGCCCGGCTACCGTAAAGTCCTCGCAGGGCGTCGGCGAGGCAAGATCGGATTCGCTGACGCCGCGCAGGACGCGCTGGGCGACGGCCAGGGCGGCTTCGGCGCTGCCCAGTTCGTCCATTGGGTCCGGAGCGGCCGACCATTCGTCCGGTCCGGCGTCGCCGCTGCCTGCCAGCAGGACGAGCCGGTCCAGGAAATGGTTCCAGCCGGCGGCGTGCGCCGTTTCCTGTTCCCCGGTCAGGCCCTCGTGGATCAGTTGGACCGTGGTTCCGCCGTCGACGGCCTCCAGGTTTACGGTCACGGTGGAGGCGCCCGGCGGCAGATCGCCGCTGCCTTCCCAGCCCCACGTGTACACAACCCGCTTGCCGGGCTCGATTTCCTGAAAGATCCCCATAGCGACGTGGCCGGGGGTGATCGTCCACCGGTACTCCCCGCCGAGGCGCAGGTCCACGCGCGCCGCGATGGTTTTCCACCGGCGGAGCCGCTCGGGTTCGGTGATCAGTGCGAACGCCGTGTCCGGATCTACCGGGAGGAAGACGGTTTTGTTGAATGACATCAGATTTCCCCTTGGGATGTGGGCGGGTGGAGCCGGCCGGCATCAGCTATGAGCAGGTCCAGTTCGGAAGTCCAGAATGCATCGAATTGATCACGCAGCAGGGCCATCCCTGCCGGGTTGAGCCGGTAGTACCTGTTCCTGCCTTCTTTCCTGGCCGCGACGAGTCCCACTTCGGACAACAGCAGCAGGTGTTGGGAGATGGCTGAACGACTGACCGGGAATTGGCCGGACAGTTCCGTGACCGTCCTCTCCCCTGCCGCCAGAAGGCGAAGCAGCGCGCGCCTGTTCGGTTCCGTGGCAACTTCGAGAAGATCAGGCACACTAAATATGTTAGGCAACACTAACGCATTTTGCAAGGTTTCATCCGCCGATCGGGACTACGCTGGCACGGTGCGAGGGAACTGGATCCGGTCCGGACCGCCGGGCGCCCGGCTGCTCGCCGGGTACCAGCGCCCGTGGCTGAAATCTGATCTAGCCGCCGGCGCGGCACTGAGTGCCGTCCTCATCCCGGCCGGAATGGCATATGCGGAGGCGTCAGGCCTGCCGGCCGTGACGGGACTGTATGCCTCGGTCGTTCCGTTGCTGGCCTACGCCGTCTTTGGTCCCTCCCGGGTTCTGATCGTGGGTCCGGACTCAGCTCTGGCGCCGATGATTGCCGCCGCGATAGTGCCGCTGGCGGCCGGGAATTCCAACCGCGCTGTGGCGCTCGCCGGGGTACTCGCTCTGATGATCGGGGTGATCCTCCTGGCAGGCCGCGTCTTCCGGCTGGGCTTTGTCACCGGCCTGCTGTCCAAACCGATCCGTGTCGGCTATCTCAACGGCATCGCAGTCACCGTCATCCTCAGCCAGTTGCCCAAGTTCCTCGGCATTCCGTCCCCGGGCGGCACGCTGGTTGAGAACGCAGCGGGTACGCTCCGTGCCGTCCTGCAGGCCGAAGTCAATCCGCTGGCCGTGCTGTTCGGGACGGGGACGGCGGCCTTGATTGCCGGGGCACGTTTCCTGCCGTGGAAGCTGCCCGGGGTGCTCGTGGCCGTTGTGGCAGCCACCGCGGGTGCCGCCGTACTGGATCTGACGGCGGCCCTCCCCATGGTGGGTGCGCTGCCGGGCGGCCTGCCGGGCCCGGCCCTCGGCGGCGTCACCCTGGATGAGGTGTACTGGCTTCTCGGACCCGCTGCCGGCATCGCGCTGATTGCCTTCGCCGACACCTCGGTGCTGTCCCGGAGCCTCGCCGCCCGGGACAGCGTCACGGTGGACGGGAATGGGGAGATGGGGGCGTTGGGGGTGGTGAATGTGGCCAGCGGCCTGTTTGGCGGCTTCCCGGTCTCCGGCAGTACCTCCCGCACTCCGGTTGCACTTGCAGCGGGCGCTAAGAGCCCGCTGAGCGGGGTGATCGCCGCGGCGCTCGTGGTGCTCTTTATGCTCGTCCTGCCCGGGGTGACGGCGTACCTGCCTTCCAGCACGCTGGCCGTGGTGGTGATGGTGGCGGCGTCGTCGGTCATCGATTGGCGGACCCTGGTCCGGCTGTTCAGGATGAGCCGGGTGGAGGCCGCACTGCTCGTGGCCACGTTCCTCGGAGTGGCCTTCGCCGGCGTCCTGGAGGGCGTGATGGTGGCGATCGGGCTGTCGCTGGTGGCCTTTATCCGCCGGGCCTGGGACCCCTACCGCACCGAGCTGGCCAGCGTGGAAGACGGCCCCGGATTCCACGACGTGAACCGGCACCCCGAGGGCCAGCGGATCACCGGGCTCGTGATTGCGCGCTTCGACGCACCGCTCTTCTTCGCCAACGGCGCCGTCTTTACCGAGCACATCCGCACACTGGTCGCCCATGCGCCCGGCCCGGTCCGCTGCGTGATCGTCGCCTCCGAGGCGATCACGGACCTTGACACCACCGCACTGGATGACCTGGTGGAACTCGACGACGAACTGGACCGGCTCGGGATCAGCCTGGTGTTCGCCGAAATGAAGGGACCGGTTAAGGACCGGCTGATCCGCTTCGGCGTCAGCAGCCGGTTCGGCCCGGGTCACTTCTTCCCCACGGTCAGCAACGCCGTCCGGAGCTACAAACGCGACTACGACATCCCCTAGCGTCTCAGCCCAGCAGCGGGATTGTCTCGATGCTGCCGTCGGGAGCCACAATGACCAGCACCCGATTCCCACTCACGCCTGCCAACGCCGCGATCAGCCTTGTTTCGAGCATCCCGCCGGGTCCGGCGGCCTCGGCCCCGTTGCCTGCAGTATCGCCGGCATCGGCGCGGGCCCAGACGGTGACCCCCGCTCCGGTAGCCTCACCGATCGCCCGTTGCAGCGGTCCGGAATCGGAACCGGTAACCAGGATGACGTGCCCGATGTTCCGTTGCCGCGGCTGCCCTGCCGCGGCCAGAATTTCCCGGTCTCTTCGCCAGGCCGCGAAATGGTAGCCCGCCGCCAGTCCGGTGGCCGCCAGCAGCCCCAGCGGAGCACGGATGCGGTCGATCAGGCTTCCGCCGAAGACGTCGTCCAAGGCGAATTCGAACAACCGGAAACCAATCACGAGCAGCGTGATAACCACGGCCACGGCGCTCAGGCCAAAGACCGCCAGCAGGTAGACTCGTCGGGCGTTCAGCCAGGGTTCTCCCGCCCGGGTCTGGTCCCGGGGCCGCCAGGCAAGCCACCAGACCGGACCGCCCACGGCCAGCGAACTGATTCCGCCCAGCAGCAGACTCCGCACCCCGGACCCCGCGAGCGGTGCGGTTGTTATGGCGAGCGTTGCGTTCACGATCACACCGACCCCGGAGGCCGCCGCGACGAGCGCGACGCCGGATGTCACCAGCCTTCCGCCGTGGCCTGCGCTCCCCGGGCGCTCACGTGCAATGCCCCGGTGGTAGACCCAGACGATCGAGCCGACAGCCGCAGCGGCGACGGCAGGCCCCAGCGGTTCCAGGAGTATTTCGATCGCGTCCGCGGGATCGAACAGCAGCCGGAGCACCACAAAAAGGGCCACGCCGGCGCCGCCGAGGGCGAGGATGCCGGCACCGAGCACTCCCGCTGTAATCAGCGCAACGTCGGCGAGGCCGCCGCGGAGCCGCCGGACGCCGGCGTACTTCCAGTGCCACCACCACAGCAGGGAACCACCGGTCGCCCAGATGAGGGTTTGCAGCCCGGACAGCCACCACGGCCTGCCCACAGATGCGCCAGCGCCCAGGAGTGCCGCATCAAACAGCAGGGCCAGCGCAGACACGGCACCGCCGACGCCGATCACCAGCCCCAGGACGGACCCGAGGACGGCGGGGACACCCGCCAGGCGTGTCGGGCTCTTGAGCCCGTGCCGCACTATCCACACATGCCAGGCCCACACCGCCGCCCAGGCCACGCCGGCGGCCAGCGACAGCCTCCACTGCACCTGTTCCCCTCCGACCAGGGATGCCATGGCCCCCAGAATGCTGCTCGCGGCGATGAGGAGGGAGAGCACATAGATCCCGGCCACGTAGAGTGCCCAGGCGACGGAAGACCTCTCCGCTCCTTCGCCCAGCCGCCGCCAGACGGCCCACCACAGCAGCAGGGCAAGGGGTGCCCCGATCAGGGTGAAGGCCAGCGACAAGGCCAGGCCGGAGACGTCATCCGCGATGAGTTCACTGCCGGTCACGGCAAGCCGGCCCAGCAGCCCGCCGAGTCCGGTGGCCGCGATGACCACCAGGACAAATAGCAGGGCGTAAACGATCAGACGCCGGACAGTGCGCTGGGCGGAACGGCCGGTGCGGCGGGTGGCCGCGACAACAGACGCCGGCACGGCCCCGCTCACTGCTTCACGTCCGGGTCCGGGCAGACAGTCAATTGCCAGGGCGCCCTGGCGATCAGCCACGTGTTGCCGCTCCTGATTAGGTCAAAGCCGTCCTCTGTCTGATACTCACCGCTGCCAAACGGGCCGTCAGCGCCGGACTCGGTCATCAGCACCCTGACATCTGCGGTGTCCGTCCGCTCCGTCGTCGAAACTAGCGTGACCCGGAGGTTCCGGGCGAACGGCCGGCCGAAGGCGTCGCAGTTCTTCCCCGCGGCGTCACTCAAATAGGCCGCCGCGGCGGCCTCATCGCCATCGATCACGGCCGCGGAATAGCGCTGCACAACGCCGGCGGGTGTGGTTTCGCCGAGCTGTGGCGGTGCCCCGCGGGTGAAGACCACCACCAGAGCGACAATGACGAGCACCGCGATCACGGAAACAACAATCAAAAGGGTCCGGTCCGGTCGTCCGGAGGGCTGCGGTACCGGTTCCTCCGGCGCTTCATTCATGCCGCCAGTATGGACGAAGACAGGCGGGGCGTCACGATGTCTTACGACCCAATAAGCCCGGCCGTCCGTCGACGGGGCGGATACCAGCCACTAGGCTCGGAAAATGGGAATCATGCGCAAGATCATGGCGGTTATGGCATTGCTGGTGATCGGACTGCTTGGCGGAGCCGGCGCGGCACTCGCCTTCCCGCCGGCGGAGGTCCTGGTGGAGGACCGCGCGGGGGTCCTGGACGGCAACACGCTCCTGCCCGCCGTTCGGTCGATCGAGTTCTACGAACCGACCACGGTTGCCGTCTACACGTATAACGGCGCGGCGTCAGACAACCTGAACGAGGAGGTCCTGCGCTTTGCCCGCGCGGAACACCCGGAGTGGATCAGCCAGGACGGACAAAAGTGGGCTGATGGCCTGTTCATCTTCGCCCTGGACCCGGTGGGACGGCATGTCGGGACCTACATGGGTGAGGACCGGAAAGTCTCACTGCAACAGCGCGAGGACATCCAGGATGCGTCCAAGGAGCTGTTGCGGGACGCCCAGTGGACAGAGGGCACGATTGCCGGAATCCGCCGCGGCGCGGAATTGATCAACCAGCCGTGGTACCGCTCGACGGCGTTCCTCGTCACTGCGTGGACGTCCGCCGTCGTGACCGTCACGGGTGCCACGGTGTGGCTGATTGTGCGCTGGCGGACGAGGGTGGACAGCCGGCGGGAGCTGGCCCGCGGCGACGCCGGCTACGCAAACGTCACCATGGACCTGCAGGTCACCGAGCTCAACGCGGGCACCATCCCGGCGTCCTCGCGCTACGGGGGGACGGTCCTGGAAAAACACCGCACCTTCCTCAGCCGGTACAACACCGCCACGGGGCTCTCCAACCGGGTGCATGACCTCGGCGGCAAGGAACTCAGCCGGCGGTCCAACCTGAAACTGATCCGCAGCTATGCCGACGCCACGGCGGAGCTGGACGCACTCGATGACGTCATTGCCGATACAAACGCCCTGCTCAACCGCGGGTCCACGTGGGCAGCAGCCTGGGACCGGCAACTGGCGCCATTCCGCGACGACTTGGAAGAGTTGGAGCCGATGCTCGGCAAATCCCATGCCGAGGGCGATTCGGCGACAGCGGCAGTGCTGCGATCCTTCCGCTCGCAAAGCGGGAGCGACCTCGAACTCTGGACGTCAGAGCTGGCAGACGGGACGATCAGTCCCGAGACGGCCCTTGATCGGCTGCGGGACGCCCGGACCCAGCTTTCCGAATTACTGAAGGATCATGCCGACACCGTTATTGCCGGTTACGCCCGCAACAAGAAGGAATCGAAGCTGATGCGAAAGAACATGGAGAAAGCACAGGCGGGAACCCCGGACGGCTACGGGCGCGCATACGAACCGAGCATCCTCGGGACGGTTTATCCGTCCTACTACTTCTTCTCCGTCCCGACGTTCAGCAACGGACTGTCCTCGGGCGTCAGCAGCGTCAGCAGCGCCCGCGGTGGCGGCTCCACGACCGGCTACGGCTCCAGCGGCGGAAGCTTCTCCGGATCCGGTAGTTCGTCGAACTTCTAGATGTCAGTTGCGGGCCCGGCCGTTCAGGTCACCGTCCCGCTGCCTTCGACGACGAAGTCGCCGCCGGGAAACAGGATGGTCTCGTGGCCGTCGTCGAACCGGACGTAGTACGGCGGTGTGCCGTCCTCACCCCGGACTTCAAGGATCTGTCCGTGCCTGTCCGCTGACTCGACTGTGGTGCCGCGGATGATGATGCGGTCTCCTGGAGCTGCTTTCATGGTATTCACCTCCCCTCCCCAGCGTACGTAGGTCCGCCAGGAAGCGGAATCGCCCGACTGCATCGCATACGGTTTTCGCTCCGGCCTCAGAACAGTGCATCGGATACCACCGCGGCTACTTCCCTGATGACAGCGGCCCGGGCGTCCATATCGGACAGGCCCCGGCCACGGGTGTAAACCACCAGGACGAAGGCCCTGCCCTCCTGGGCCAGGATGGCCGCGTCATGCAGGTTCGCGGAGAGCAGACCGTATTTGTGGAAGACCGCGACGCCGGGCGGGACCGCGGCGGGGATCAACGTTTCGTAGTTGGTGTTCTGCATGTAGGACAGCAGTTGCGCGGTGTTCTGCGGGTTCAGGAGATCCCCCCGATGCAGCAGGGCGAGGATCCGGGCCATGTCCGCCGGCGTCAGGGCGTTCACGCTGCGGTCATAGTCGATGCCGAGGCCGGCGGCGTAGTCACGCAGGCCCTGCTTTCCGAGGACGCCGAGGATCAAGGCCCACGAGTCGTTGTTGCTCTGCTGGACCATTTGGCGGATCTGTACGCCTGCGGTGGAAGAACCCAGCCGGTCCGTCAGCGCCCCCTGACCGGATTCAACCCGGTGGTACAAGGCGGCCGCGGCGAGGATCTTGCCCGTGCTGGCAGCCACGAACCCGGACGGAACCCCGTACTCATGAACAGCATCGTCGATGGCGTCGTCCGAGACATCGATCAGGGCAATTCCCAGGTCATAGGAAGTGTTGGCCGCGATGATGGCATTGATCCGTTCCTCCAGCTGGGGGCCTATCGGCGTCACCGCGCGTGCGGGTATAACGTCGCCGTCCCGGGGGCTGGGATCCTCAGCGGGCGCCGTCGTGGCCGTGTTCATAGGTCCCGGACCCGCAGGACCGGAAGGGACCACCACGCCGGGTGTGACCTGCGGAAAAACGGCCGGGGCGGGGGCAGTTGCCGTGCGCGGCAGAACGAAGGCTGGCGGGCGCGCGTCGGTGCCGGCGGCGGACATTGCGCCGGAGCCGGACTCTGGCGCCGCACTGGACCTGCCCGCCGGCGCCGGTCCGGCCTGGACCGTTGCGTACACGGTGCTGGCGGTGAGCAGGGTCAGCGCGGTGAGGACGGCGAGCAGCATCCGCGGCCGCAGTGCGGCCGGACGAATTGATGTGCGCTGGGCAGCGGGTTGAACGCCGGCGGACAGGTGCCGGGCGCCCTCCATGTGACTGCCGCGGGCATGGCGCCCGGGCAGATCGTTGGGCTGAACCGCAGGTTGCCGGATGGAGTGCTTTGCAGGCATGATCTCTCCCCCCAAGTATCTGGCCGCGGGGGGCCACTAGGGTCCCTGCATTCTGCATCCGAAGAGAAACGCCTGCAAGAGCCCAACCCTTGGAAATCCTGTAGTCCGCCCCGCCTATTGGCCCGGGCCCAAGGATTCTCGGGCAGAATTTCCCCCGGCGCCGTGTTCTGGAGGGGCATCTTGGGGCGCGTTCCGGCGGATGGGCCTGATCGGTGAGTGCTGGCTTTACATCCATCCGGTGCTGCCGGGAGCGGGAAGTCCCCTGCTCAGGGACGCGTCGGTCCGGACCAGCCTCCGGCCACTCGAGGTCCGGACTTTTGGCAACGGCTCCGTGCTGCTGCGCTGCTTAGGCGCGGACGAACGTCACGCCGCCGGTGGCGGTGAGCCAGGACAGCGGGTGCACAACAGTCTGGTTGGCACCGTTCATGCCACTGCTGATGACCTGGCCGTTCCCGGCGTAAATCCCCACGTGGCCGGACTGGACGACCATGTCACCGGGCTGGGGATCGCCGACGACGGTGCCGTGGTTCAGGAACTGGCGGGGACCGAGATCGCCGACCGGCTTTCCGGCTGCACCAAGAGCCCTTTCCACCAGGACAGTGCAGTCCTGGGTCATTCCCAGCTGGCCATAAGCAGCGGCGAGCATCGTCGCGTTGCGGCCGCCTGCCGGGGCTGCAGCCGGAGCAGCGGCCGGGGCTGCCTGAATTGCTACTGCCGCCTTCGGAGCGGCCGCCCGAACGGGGGCGGCCGGAGCTGCTGCCACAGGCTTGGGCTGTTCAACGACGGGTGCCGCCGTGGAGGCGACGGCGGGGCGTTCGAAGCTGATCTGGACCGTTGAATCAGCACTAACGGGTGCTGCGACCTGGGTCGCAAGATTAAGGGTCGAGGCCGGGGCGGCGGCCTGCTCGGCGGGGGCGCCGGCGGCGTTGGCTGCAATTCCGCTGGCCAGGATCATGCCCGATGCAGCGGCGAGAACGGCGGCTTGGCGCGCGAAAGTATTGATTGAAGACATAGCTGTAACCTCTCCCAATGCCTGCGAGGTGAGCTGTCGGATTCGGATGGGAGGCACCCGGCCGCGTCTGGGCCCGTCATGCGGGCACTGTGCGGCTTCACCCCAAGACCGGCCAGGTGGCGGGTCGGAAGTGGTTTCCCCGTCTCTGCCGGACGTTGGTTCTGGATGTCCCCGCGGCCGCGGCAGAGTTAGGCAATCGGCTGGGGAGCGCCCGAAAAGAAGATAACGGGCTGATAACTACAATACCGACCCGGAGGCCTATTGTCACATTAGGGTAACGAACGGCGTGGCGGTCGTTATCAACTCGATTTGTATCGTAGGCAAACGCCCTGGGACTGCCGGGTCCCTGGCATAGGATGGTGCCATCAGCCCGTCCCGGTACCGGAGGCCCCAAATGCCCAGTCCCTGCGTCGCCATCTGCCAGTTGAGTGCCCAGCCTCGGGAGGACTTCAACGTCAATACCGAGATGCTGATCCTGGAGGACCGGGAAGTTCATGTGGGAACCTGGGATGCCGAGCCCCGCGACGGCGGCTTTGATGCCCATGTCCTCAACGACCGGGCGGACGCGATGGGATTTATGGTGGTCACCGACTGGGAGTATCTGGACGGCAGGGCCTACGCGGTGGTGGAACGACGCCGGGGCAAGGTGCCCACAGGAGCATCGGACGGGCCTGGTTAGTCCCGGCCCAACGGCACGACTCCCACGACTCCCACGACTCCCACCGGAACAGAGCCCCGGCCTATGAACCAGCCCCTCGACCTCATCGTTTTCGGTGCCACGGGCTTTACCGGCCGTCTCGTGGCCGAATACCTTCAGCGCACCTATGGCACCGGCAACACGCTTCGTTGGGCCCTGGCCGGCCGCGATCCGGTGCGGTTGGCGGCGGTACGTGACGCGATCGGCGCAGATCCGGGGCTGCCGCTGCTGAGCGCCAATGCGGCGGACCCGGACACCATGACCGGGCTGGCGGCACGCACGCGCGCCGTGCTCAGCACTGTCGGCCCCTATCAGCGCCACGGCGAGGCACTGGTGGCCGCCTGCGCTGCTGCCGGCACCGACTACGTCGATCTCTGCGGCGAGCCGGTGTGGATGGCGGCCATGATCCCGCGATTGCAGGCTCCGGCGTCGGCGAGCGGCGCGCGGATCGTATTCTCCTGCGGCTTCGATTCGATTCCCTTTGACCTCGGCGTTATGTTTCTGCAAAACCAGGCGATGCACCGTTTCGGCGAGCCGCTGGTGCGCGTGCGTGGCCGCGTGTGCGCGATTCAGGGTGGGCTCTCAGGCGGCACGATCGCCAGCGCGCTGGCCACTGTCGAGCAGCTGCGGCGCGATCCCGCCGCGGCGCGCACCATGGCAGACCCGTTCGCGCTGACGCCGGGTTTTCGCGGCCCGGCGCAGCCTGACAGCGCTGGGGCCGAGTATGACGACGCGGCCGGCGGCTGGACGGCGCCCTTTCTGATGGCGCCGATTAACACCAAAAACGTGCACCGCACCAATGCGCTTCGCGGCCACCCCTGGGGCCGGGACTTCGTCTACGACGAACGCATGCTGACCGGCGGCGGCGAAAGCGGCAAGGCACGCGCCCGCCGGATGGCGCTGACGAACCGGCTGCAGGAGCGGCTGCTCGGCTTTGCCCCGTCACGCAAACTGCTGCAGCGCTTCGTGCTGCCCAGGCCGGGCATGGGGCCGGATGCGCGGGAGCGCGAAAGCGGGAGCTACGAACTGCTGTTCATTGGCGAGACGACCGACGGCACCGAGCTGCGGGCCCGGGTCAGGGGTGATGCAGACCCCGGCTACGGATCAACGTCGAAGATGATCAGCGAGAGCGCACTGTGCCTGCTGCAGGACGTGGACCGCAAGGAAACTGCGGGCGGGGTCTGGACCCCGGGAGCAGCGATGGGGACGGCGCTGCTGCGGCGCCTGCAGGCCAGCGCCGGGCTCGAATTCACGATTGTCGCTTGATGATGGGACGGACAGTGTGAAGGTATCGTCGCTGTCAGATTTCTTGTTGAACCTTAGTGGTTGGCAACTTCGTCCCGGTCGCCTTCGCGGTGGGCCTTGATGCTGTCGGCGATCGCCATGGCGACGAGTACCAGCACGCTGAGGGCCGCCGCGCCGAGTTTCGGCAGCGGCAGGGTCGCCACGGTGAGGATGGCCAGCGTGAGGAACGCCACGGGCCGGGACGCCGGCAGATCCCCGTCAACCCGCCACAGGTACCAGCCCTGGGCGAGGACAAATGTGGCGGGGCCGCCGAAGATCATCAGGTTGGTAAATACATCGGTCTGCTCCAGCGGGTGGGCAATCGCGATCTCGTCGCCAACGGCCGCCAGGATCAGGCCCGCCACCATGCCCATCAGCGCGTAGATGGCCATACGGCTAAGCCGGGCCGGGTCTGAGCTCTTCTTCAGCGTCTCCATCGTGACCCCCTCGGAGCGGCGGAAGTAGCTCCACCACAGCGCAATGGTGCCGATGATCGCCACGCCGGTGGCGACGACTGCGGGCACGTCCAGCTTGGCCCCGACCAGGCTGGAGCCGGAAACGAGGATCGTGTCGCCCAGCGCGATGAGGAGGAAGAGCCTGCATCGCTCGATGAGATGCTCCCCGACAAAGGGAAAGTCCCGGGTGTCCGTCTTCCGCCCCGGAAGCGGATGCGCGGCGACGAATCCGAGCAGGTCGATCAAGGTCGCAACACCCCACAGCGCGAGCCTGAGTTCGCCCTCCGCGATAGCGCCGCCGATCCACAGCACGGCCGTGCCAAGCGTCCAGATCAGCGTCCGCCCGTGGTGATCGTGCATGATCCGCTCCAGCCCGAGCCGGAGCGCCCAGAGGTTCCTCCCGACCTGAATGGTGAGATACACGCCAACGAAGAGCCAGCCGCCTTCGCCGAAGGCATCCCCCAGCGCCCCGTTCATAAACAGCGCGAGGGTCATCACGGCCAGCAGGAGCCAGCGAACCGGGTTCCTCTCGGTGTCCGTCAGGGAGGCGATCCAGGTCGTGAAGGACCAGACACTGAAGACCGCAAGGAACAGGATGGCCGTCTGCGCCGCTCCCACCCAGTCCCGGTGCTCAAGCAAATGATGCGAGAGCTGGTTCAGCGCGAAGACATAGACCAGATCGAAGAGGAGTTCCAAGGGCCGGACCTCAGTGTTCTCCGGGTGCCTGGTCAGGCCGGCAGCGCTCTTGTTTCCCGCGGTGCCGTCGTGCGCCTCGTGGTCAGGTTCCTGCATGGTGCCCTCCTGGGTAGGCCGGCCGAGGAGGCCTGAGCAGACATCTCCGCCTGCGCGTCCCCCTCGGATCCGCCCGGCCGTGCTGGGTACTGTGCGCTGAGTACAGTGCGTTGCGTACAGTTTGCCACGCGCCGCCTCAGGGATGCCGCCTCAAGCGGAGCCGGAATTGGCGAATGCGTGCAAAAACTCCAACATAAGTTACCGGTCAGTAGATTTATCGCCGCAAAGGCGTTGCACAAGTGTGCAGACATGACCCGTCAGCGGATGCCCTTTCCTAGCATTGGGAAATGGAGGTGAGCCGGATCACAGCGGGGGCAGATCCGGTAGAAGACCCTCCGCCACGCCAACCCCTCACCGTCGAGGGGTCCGACCGGTAAAGGTAGTCCATGTCCCACATTTCGAAAGTCAAACCCGCCGCGCTCGCCGTTATTGGCCTTCTTTGCGCCTCGATCCTCGCAGCGCCGGCGGCCCAGGCCGACACCACAGACATCTCCCCTCCCGGGGCGAACGACTGGAGCTGCCAGCCTTCGGCAGAGCACCCATACCCGGTGGTGCTCGTGCCCGGAACCTTTGAGAGCATGGCCAAGAACTGGGCCACCATGTCGCCCTATCTGAAGAACGCGGGCTATTGCGTGTACGCCCTGAATTACGGCAAGACCAACGGCATCGATGCCTCCGGACCGGTGGCCGAGTCCGCCCGGCAGCTCGCCCCGTTCGTCGACGCAGTACTGGGTGCGACCGGGGCGAAGAAGGTGAATCTTGTCGGCCACAGCCAGGGCGGCATGATGCCGCGCTACTACATGGGCTTCCTGAACGGCGCCAAGAAGGTCAACCAGCTGGTCGGCATCGCCCCGTCCAACCACGGCACCCAGGGCGTTATCCTGCCGCCGCCGGACTTCGTGCCGCCGGTAACCTCGGCAGGCGGCGACGGTTGCCAGGCCTGCGCGGACCAGCAGGCCGGGTCCGCGTTCCTCACGGAGCTGAACTCGATCGGCGACACGGTGCCAGGGCCGGCCTACACGGTGCTGTCCACGAAATACGACGAAGTTGTTACCCCCTATCAGAGCCAGTTCCTTGCCGGCTCCACGAAGAAGATCACCAATATCACCATCCAAGACAAATGCCCGGCGGACGTTTTCGAACACGACCAGGCGCCCAACGACCGCGTAGTGCAGCAACTGGTGGCCAACGCCCTCGGCCGGCCCGCAGGAACTCCGGCAGACGCCGCGTACCAGCCGAGCTGTATCTAGCGCCGCCTCCCCCGGGCCGGTTCCCATAACGGCGGGTGACGCCACCTGTGACCCGCCGTTATGCAGGCCGCCAAAAAATCTTCGACCCAACGGCGACCGGCCTAGCTCGACGGTGCCACGCCGGCGTCCCGGCACGAACCCTGACGTCGGCGCTGGTCAAGGGCTGGTTCCGCGCCCGAGCCCCGCGGTGCGCGTAGCCCTGAGTGACGGGCTGGAGCTCCTGCAGGCCCAGCGCAGGAGGGAAAACCGGGGGACGGCTCCTTGCCCGGGAAGGTAACGATCCAGTAACGTTGGCGGCTGGCCGTGACGGTATGTCCCTAAATACGGGGTCCCGGGTCCCCGGTCATCGGGGCCCGCCCCGCCGTCACTACCCGTTCGCTCCGGCCTCTGTGGCCGGAGCCGGATCACACTTTCCGTACCCGCCCTCGCCCCGGTAGCAGGACGGGTACGCCAGTCCTACGCCCGGAGGGGTTCCTTGTTCAAGAAAATCGCAATCGTAATGACCATGGGGGCGCTGTCCTTAACAGGCTGCAGCGCCGCTCCCGGCATGCAGGCGGCCACAGCACCGTCATCCCCGTCCGATCAGGCTCCCTTGACCGGCGCCGCGGCAGCGGGATCTTCGGACGCCGGCACCGCCACTGACGGACCCGCAATTGACGAGTCCGAAGTTCCGGCCGGTGAGACCTCCGACGTCGCCGTCGAAGGATCCGACGACACCGCGGACGGGACCGTCGCCGCCGACGGTTCGGCCGCACCGGCCGCTGGTGCGGCGCCCGGCGCCGGGGCATCCCGCGTCGAACTTAACACTCCCCCCGCAGGCACGACGCCGGCAGCCGCGGCCCCGCCTGCTGTCGCCCCGATCATGCCCCAGGCCGCCGTGGCGGCCACCAGCAATGGCGCCCAGGCCGCCAGCAACTTTGGCTGGGGACCGGTTGTTGCCGGTGACGAATTCTCCAACACCGGGGCCCCGGACTCCACCAAGTGGAGCGTCTTCAAGGGCACCGGCCACGCCGGCAAGGGTATTCGATCCGCCGCGGCCCTGGTCCGTTGCCAATGGCGTGGCGACGGTCAGCGGCGACGCTTCCGGCACCACCGGCGGCATGTCCGCGAAGTTCGCGCAGCAGAAGTACGGCCGCTGGGAAGTACGGATGAAGACCAGCGCCCGGGACCCGAAGTACCACCCGGTCGCGATTCTCTGGCCCAACCGTGGCACCGGTGCGACGAACTGCCCCGAGATCGACTTCGCCGAGGGCAGCACCGACACGACCACCATGAAGTTCTTCCTGCACTACAAGTGCAGCGGATCGGACTTCCAGACCTACTCAAAGACCGTGATCGACAGCACCCAGTGGCACAACTACGCCGTTGAGTGGACACCCGCCGGCATCACGGGATTCATCGACGGTGTGAAGACGTTCAGCGATACCAACCCGGCACACCAGCCGACGGTCGGTATGCACCAGACGCTGCAGCTCGACTGGTTCCCCGATGGTTCGGCCACCAAGCCGTCCCAGATGCACGTCGACTGGGTCCGCGTCTACAAGTAACACCGGTTTTACGCATCTCCGGCTCCAGCGCGGTGTGTACGGCATCAGGCTGCCCGCCCCGTGGGATATTCACGGGGCGGGCAGCCGTTCGTATTCCCGCACCATTGTTTTGCTGCACTGTGCTCCGGTGCGCTGCCGGGTTAGTCGCGCTTCCCGGCGAGCGCTTGTATCGCCGGGGGCGTCGCGCGGCCCAGGCGCCCGTCGAGGGCGACCCGCAACCTGGCCGCGGCCGCCTGGACCCGGCGCTCTTCCGCTGCCTGGTGCCCACCGGCCCCTAAAACCTGCCGGGGCGCCTGGGTGCCGGCTGTGGTCCCCCCGGCTTCCGGCGTGACGGACTTCCACGCGATGTCGAGCAGTTCGAGTTCATCAGGAGCGGCCAGTGGGCTGCGGGCCAGGACCGCGAGCGTCGCCAGCCCGAGCGCCCTTCCATTCGCGTTGGGGCCGAGTGCCTGGTCCAGGGCCCACTGGGTCCGCTTCCACCATTCGGCGCGGTTGTCGGCAACGGCCTTCTGCTGCACCGTCCGCCACGCCATATAAGCCCCGATGGCCGCCGCCACGAGCACCGCCAACGGGCCAAGCGCGCCCGCAACCTGCCACCATTCCGCGGGGACGGACCCGACCTCCTGAAAGCCGCTCACCTGCCCCTCGGCCGGGCGACGAGGACGGGGCAGGGGGCGTGGCTAATCACCTGATGGGACACCGACCCCAGATGCAGCCCGGGAAAGCCCCCGTGACCGCGGGAGCCGACGACGACCAGATCGGCGTCGCGGGCGGCATCAAGGATGGCCGACGCCGGTGAATCACTGTGGACGACCTCCCCGGTGGCGTCCGCGCCTTCACGCCTTGCGATCATCAGGGCTTCGGCCTGCACCGTTTCGGCAACGCGTTCGGGGGAATCGGCGGCAAAAATCTGTCCCTCGGCGGATCCCAGCATCGTTGGATACCAGGTCAGCGCGGGCCGGCTCCAGACCGTCACGAGGTGCAACCGGCCCCCGCGCAGGCGGGCCTCCTCCATGGCCAGGTTCAATGCCGCTTGGGAATGCTCGGACCCGTCGAAACCCACGACGATCCCGAATAAACTATGGCTGGTCATGTCCGTGTCCTATTCACTAGCCTGCAGAATAATCGTAGAACTCGGGCCGGGCTGCTCACAGTGCCGCCCCGGATTTGCCGATCAGGTTGGACCCGATCAGGCCGCCCACGCCCGGAACCCGCATGAGCCGTATCGCCATCCGTCGCATGATGCTGGCACGCCGGGTCGCCGGGACGAACCAGCCCGCGGCGTCCGCACCGGCCCGCTGGTGGTCCTCCACCTCGGACCGCCATCCCGTTTCGAAGGCGGATAGCGCCCGGCCGATGTCCGGCTCCAGTCGGAGGTGGTCGGCCAGGAGATAGGCCCCGGCCATCCCGAGGGAAGCCCCCTGGCCAGCGAGCAATGAAACGGCTGCGGCGGCGTCGCCGAGCAGGACCACCCGCCCGGTGTGCCAACAGGGCATCCTGATCTGGGCGACCTGATCGTAGTAGAAGTCTTCCGGGCACTCGGCGAGCGCCTCCGGGCAGATCCAGCCCAGAGCACAGTATCTGGACTGCAGCAGCGACTGCGGGTCCGGAGGCCTGGCGGGGTCGTCGGTCCGGTGAACGGCCAGGACAGCGGTCCGGCCGTCACGCAGCCGGTAGAAAAACATCGACTCGTTCCGGGTGTCGGTAACAGCTACCCGGTCCCCTACCAATGCACCCAGGTGTGCGTCATCGACATAGTAGGCCGCCACATGGAAACCCAGGAAGCAAAAGAAGTCCTTCTCCGGCCCGAAGAGCAGCGACCGGACGGTCGAGTGAATCCCGTCGGCACCAACCAGCAGTTCCCCCTCCAGCAGGCTCCCGTCGTCGAGGGTCGCCGTGACGCCGTCGTCTCCCTGCCCGACGGCGGTAATTGTCCGGCCATAGCGGACCACCACGTCCGGCGGAAGCGCTTCGCGGATGGCACATTCCAAATCCGGGCGCAGGATGCTGGTGAAATCGCCGCTGACAACCTTGGAGAACCGGGCGAACGGAAGGCTGGCGCGGCTCCGCCCGCGCGAATCCACGTAATCCACCCGCGGGATCTGGTAGCCCAGTTCGCGGATCCGCGGAATGATGCCCAGCTTTTCTGCAGCCTCCCAGCCCCGGCCGAAGAAGTCGATCATATAGCCCTGGGGCCTCGGACCCATGGCGTGATCCACAATCACCACCTGCCAGCCGTTCCGGGCCAGGAACGCCCCGGCGGAGAGTCCGCTGATTCCGGCGCCACAAATAATCACCTTCACTGCAACTCCTCCTTCCTGCTGCCAGGCGCGATCACCCCCATCGTTGCAATCTACGCTCGTGCGGCTGCCTGCCTCCAGCCGTTCCGGAGTTCGCGGAGCTCATGCGGCTTCGGGCGTGGCCCGTCGGTGCGGGCATCACGACGCTGAAATGCTCATTGACGGCCGCATCCGCGGCGAGCAAACTGAAGTCGAAACCGCCCTGCGGCCCCAAACGCTGGATGCACCCCACGTCTGGCAAACGTCCAGCCGGTGCCGATTCGGCGGAACACGTTCGGCGGAGCACATTCCGGGAGCACGGAGGACCAGCCATGATCGTCATACGCTTCAAGATGCGGTGCCGGCCCGAGAAAACCCCACAACTCAGGGCGGCGCTTGAACAGGTCATCGCGCCGAGTCGCCAGGTGGCTGGGGTAATCGACTTCGACATCGCCCACGACCTCGCCGATCCCCATGCCTTCATCGCCACCGAGGTGTTCGAGGATGACGCGGCCCGTGAACGCCAGGAGTCGCTGCCTGAGGTCCACGCCGTCATGGCACTGTTTCCGGAGTGTCTGACCACGGATCCGGAAGCCACCCTCTACCGGGTCGAGTCGTCAGAGGAAGCAACGTAGGAAGATTTCACCGGTATACGCGGATCCAATCAACGTGCAGCCGGCTTGGCGTTGTGGGACCACCATTCGGGAACCAGTCCAGCTGGATGGTCTGGTGCATCCCGACCGTGGGTTGGTGCGCGGGGGTCGTATCCGTGAACCAGGCGGCGTCATCGATGTAGCCGGTGATCCCCGCCGGAGACCACTGGACAGCGTGGTTATGCCACTGGGTCGTGTCGATGGTCCGAACGGCACGGGTCTGGAATGCCGCTCCGCTGCAGCGAAGTGCAGGTAGAAGTCCATCGCCGCCGTATTCGAGGTCCCGTCGACGAAATCGACCGCGGCGCAGTTCGGGGACATTTTGTTGTTCGGCCCAAGGAGGAGGACGGGGTGGTATTACGGATCCCGTGCGCCGGTTCTCATCTCATTACGAAGCGCCGTCGACGCCGCCGCGCCCGTCCACTAGCTCCAGAACGGTTCCCGGGCCTTGCCTCGGACCCGTCGAACACTGCCGTGGACATCGGCCCCGGGTCGATCGGCCCCGTTGCCGTAGCTGTAGCCTTCGTGATTTCCACGGTATATGTGGTTGCCCCCGTTGGGGTACTGATCCGCGTGGTTCTCCGGGATAGTCAGGCTGCCCGCAGCACCTGGGGTCTGTTGCGTGTTGACCGCCCGGGTAATTTTGGCCAGCCAGCGCACCGATGCCTTGCCGTAAATACCTGGCGCAGTTTCCATGAGGACCCTGAACTGTTCCGGCGCGGCGCCGGCCAGCCAGTCCAGCGCAGTTCCGGCCTCTGTCTGCAGTGCGTCCGCGCAGGTGCCCTTCCGTTCATTGGTCAGCAGAGTCCACAGCCCGTCTGCCAGCCGGTCCGGCAGCGGAGACTGGAAATCCCCGCTCTGGAGCACTTGATCAAAGGCCCAGATGAGAACGGAGTGGCGTTGACGGTGGAGGGCGTAGCGGAAGCCTGCCCGGATATAGCGCAGGGCCCGGACAGGCGGCGTTACCCCGCCCACCGCGCTCAAACGGCAAAGAACAGACAACCCTTCCGGACTACGGGGTCCCTTAAATGCGAGAACGTCAAACGCGACCAGGCTGGCCACGCTGTAGTCCTCGGCGGAGAAGGCCTTCAGGGCATTCTCAATGCTGCCCTGCTGGCCTGTCGGTGCAACCCGGAGAAGGGCCGCCCAGCGTTTGCAGGCGGGAACGTCCCTGACGAGTTGAATGGCTTCATCGCAGAACGGGACTTTATGGTCTTCGACCATGCGTGCGAAGTAGGCGGAAACACATCGATCAATCGCGTGGCCTACCTCAGCAGGGAGACGGTCCCCGCCACCCAGGATCAGCGCCCACGCCTCCACCTGCTCACGGAGCGGCAATTCAGTGATGAGGTCCGCCAGGACCGGTGCGTGCTCGGCACGAAGGCTGATCCTCGCATACCGAAGATGGTTGATGACATGGCAGGCCGCCTGTTCCCGGGCGGGCGGTGTCATCGACCGGCCGGCGGCCAGGAGCGCTCCGGGATCGGTGTCGAAGAGTGTCTTGACCGCTTCGGGATCGTCGAGGCAATCGTCCCGTCCTATGGTGTCATTCTTGACCTTTGACGCAGCCACTGGTGCTCCTTGAGTTTCTTCCTCGGTGCCGGTGCCCGATTCGCCTGTGGCGGCCAGATTCTTTTCACCATGCCCCCGGCATTTCGAAATTCTGTAAATTACCAATTCATTGGGACCGCGTCTGGGACTACTGTTTTGTCCACCATAGATTCACGACCAAGGCTCCCGTCAAGACCCACCCCGGCGGTCATTTCTCGTAATGAATTAGTTGTCATCTGACTACTTGCTTGGCCGCCGGAAGGAAAAATGCGCAGCGGCTTCGCCGTCCACTCCCACCCGCCGCGTCAACCTGCCGTGCGAAGTCCCGGATTCGCGGGGGTTACGGCAGGTCGGGTTTCCGTACGCGTCCGGCATACGCCCTCGCGGCTGCATTCGGATATTGCTCTTCGCGCAATATCAGGTCGATTCGAAGCAGGAAAAGTCAGGTAATTTTTTGGCGCAAAACAAGTAGCCTTCCAAGTATTCCGGCGGACCGCTGGCGATACAGACTCCGGGCAACATATTATTAATATGACAGTCAGGATAATTTCTTGCCGCTCACGCAGTTCGCACTGTTTTCCACTGGCTTTATCCGCATTTAGAATTCATGATTGCATTACCCTTGAAGCGGGCCCGGAAGTGGTGCCCAGCCCGCAGGCACGGCCCTAGTAGATGAAGACGTTGATCCAGTCGCGGTTGTGGGCGTGGATCAGGACCAGGAACAGCACGAAGTCGAACAGCAGGTGGATGCAGACAATGTAGGACAGTGACTTCGTGCGGGTGAAGATGAAGGCCTGCACCAGCGCGAAGGGGAAGATGAACAGCGGCGCCCAGGCCCCGGAAGCCCAGTTCCCACAGGAACGACGTGAACAGGACGGCCTGCAGCACATTGGCCTGCACCGTGGGCAGATGCCGACGCAGGAGGGCGAAGACGGTGCAGATGAAAAACAGCTCGTCCCAGATCCCCAGCACATTGGTCCCCAGGAAGAGCCGGATGATTCCGTCCGGATCCGACACTGCGGGCCAGTTCCGGTAGACGCCGCTGCTGATCATGTAGACCGGCAGCAGCGCCCAGCCCATAATCACCACGGCGGGCAGGTACCACTTTTCAGCCCGTGTCCACGGCTGTCCGGTCAGCACGGGAAACCTGACGGCGTGGTCCTTAAAGACGAAACGCGAGACTCCGTAAGGAACACCGACGGCCACCGCCATGGCGGCGCCCATGACCAGCATGTGTCCGGTGCTGATGTCAGTAGTGATAGGGACAAGGCTCATGGCCGCCAGTCCTACGGCGATCAGGGAAAGGTCCCGCAGCAGTGCCGCACTGATGAACCGCGCCGCGATCAGCGAAACAGCCAGAAGGCCGAACCCGATCACCCGCAGTTCAAGAACGAACAGTACGTAACCCGAGCAGGCGACCAGGACTGCGGGAAACAGCGCCGCCGAAAGCCCGTTCCACGGTTGAGGTTGTGCCGGGCCCCCGAAATCCCCATCGATTTTTCCCACCTGGCGTTCGGTCATCCCGGCCCTCAGACGTACTGGCCGAACCAGGCCAGGGTGTCGTTCCAGGCAGCGGTGGCCTGCACCTCGTCGTAACGCGTTGAGGTGTCGTTGTGGAAGGCGTGGTCGACGCCGGGATAGACAGTCAGTTTGTGCCGCACCTCGGTGGCATCCAAGGCGTCCTGGAGCGCCGGCATCGGCCCGGTGATGCGTTGGTCGAGTTCGGCATAGACGCCAAAAACCGCCGGCCGGATGGTTGGAACCTTGTCCAAATCAGGTGAGGGCCCGTAGAAAGCCGCGGTCGCCTTGAGCCCGGGCAGCTCCACCGCCGACTGCCAGGTGATGCCCCCGCCGAAACAGTATCCGGTCATGGCGATCCGGTCCGGGTCAACGAAGTCCTGCGACTGCAGGTAGTCGAAGGCTGCCGTGAAGTCGGCTATGTGCCGCTGTGCCCCGGCCTTTGTCAGCGCGCCCGGGACGGTATCGGGGTCCATGCTTGCCGTGCCGCCTTCCCTGCTCAGCAGGTCCAGCGCGAGAGCGGCATAGCCGGATTTGGCGAAGCGGCGCACGACATCCTCGATATGCGGGGTGAGCCCGCGGTTCTCGTGGCAGACCAGCACTGCGGGTCCGGCGGTACCTGCCTCCGGCCGCGCGAGGTAGCCGCTGATTTCGATGCCGCCGGCCGCTATCTGGATAGTCGCCGTCGTCAATCCCGTAGCGCCCTCCGGAACGGATAGCGGGCTTTTTGCACCGGGTACTGCCCCGGCGGCAGCGGTGCCGGCCCCCGGGGAGGCCGCCGTCGGCTTGGCGGTCGGCATGGGGTCGGTGCTGCGCGGAACCTCGTCGGGGGTGCAGCCGACCAGCAGCATCGCCGCGGACGCCGCGGCCATGCTGCCGGTGATGAACGCGACCCGGCGCGTAAACGTCCGCCCCGTCATGTCACCGGCGCGGTAGTCGTCGAAGAACTCCTCGATCAGGTATTTTTCAAATTTGCCAAGGTGCGTCACTCAGGGCCTCCCGGGGGTACGCCCCACATCTTCCTCCGCAGCGGGTGACCGGGCAAGGGCAGGTGCACACCGGGGGTCAGGCCGTCCGCCAATCAGCGCTCGGCAGAGTCGATGCCGTCGTCGCCGATGAGCCGCCTGGACTGTAGCGCCGGTAGAGCCGCCGGGGTACTCTTGCCTCTGCAAAGAAAAGCACAGGTCCTACGCTTTTCATCACACCGGTCTTCGGCCAGGGAGCAAGCACGACTATGAAGATCATGTCCACCGCCGCCACGGCTCTCCTGGCGGTCCTCTTAGTCAGCGCGACCACGATAGGGATCCCGGCCTCGGCTGCGGGAACCACATACTATGTGAGCGCCTCGGGGAACGACAGCAATTCGGGAACCGCAATCTCGGCACCCTGGAAATCGCTGGCAAAGATCAACGCCGTCGTCCTCAAAGCGGGCGACATCGTCAGTTTTCGCAGGGGCCACACATGGACCGGCGGCATTGTGTCCAATCAGAGCGGAACTTCCGCTGCTCCCATCACCTTGAATGGTTTCGGTAGCGGCAATGCCCCGACGATTACCGGGGGCAAGTCAGGAAACTGCATCAGGATCAACGGGAACTACACCATCGTTGATGGACTGCGCAGTGTCGCCTGCGGCTATGCCGGCATCAGCGTCACAGGGGACCGTAATACGGTTAAGAACTCCAGCGCGTCCGGCAATGCAGTTGGAATCAAGGCGGGTTCCGGGTCGGACTTCGGGAAATACACCGGCAATGCCCTGACGAACAACAACATCATGAACGTGAACACGGTGGGCTCAAACTGCGGAACTGCTCAAGCCGTGAACTGCAGTGACGACTCAGGCTCCTCCGGAGTGTTGATCAACGGCAACGACAACGAGTTTTCCGGAAACACCGTCAGCGGCTCGAACTCTTTTTCCTATGATTTCAACCGCGACGGCGCGGCCTTCGAAATCTACAACGGCAACCGGAATATCATCCATCACAACGTGGCCAAGGACAACAACAACTTCTCCGAGTTGGGGAAGTCCTCAGGAACTGCCGACGGCAACACCTTTCGCTACAACTCGGTGCGCTCGACCTGCGGTGCCAACTGCTCGGAGGCCAAGGGCTTGGTGGCCCGTGGAACAGGCACGTCATTCGGTCCCACGAACGGCACGATTTTCGAGTTCAACACGGTCTACCTGAATGGACCACGGTCCCAGGCCGTTGTATGCCACGCGGGCTGCCCGTCCTCAACGGTCATCAGGGCAAACATCCTCGTAGGTGTGAAAAACTCCCTATGGATCAACGGCGCCGGGTGGACCGAAAAGCAGAATGTCCTCAACGGTCCTATCAACTTCGCGAAGAACAGCACGTCCACCACGGCGTCTGCAAAATTCGTGAACGCACCGACGGATCTCCATCTGAGCAGCAGCAGCCCGGCAATCGACCGCGCCGGAAGCAGCCTTTCCGTCTTAGACCTGGACGGACGCCCTGCGCCTCAGGACGGCGACTGTAATGGAACGGCTGCTGCCGATTCGGGGGCCTACGAGTTTGACCCGCCCAATTGCTGACGAGTTGACGATTTTTTCCTCCGCAGCGGGTGACCGGGCGACGGCGGGTGAGGGCCGACGCGACTAGACTTGCGGTATGTCCCTGCACTTGTTGCGTAGGACTTTGCTTCTCATGGCACTTGTTGCCGGATTCACGGCCCTACCTACAACGGCCCGCGGCGCCACCCAGGAAACGGCACCGTGCGCCAAGCTCGCGGCCGCCGAGGTCAGCTTTCCTGCTGGTGATGCCAACAGGGTTGTTTTTGTGACCGCAACAGACGCTAACCAGGCCTCCGTCCTCATCACGGGCTGCGCCCGGGACGGCCCCGGCTACCTTCAGGAGTGGCAGGTTGCCGGCTTCATCGGCGCCAAAGGATTCGCCCCCGCAGGAACCCTGGGCGAAGGTGAATTCCGTTCACCGACCGGTTCGTTCTCTGCGACGGAAGCACTCGGGCTGGCCGATCCGGGGACCACCCTGGCCTACCATGTGATCAATCCGAGGTCACGCTGGGGTGGCCCGGGAAGCCCCTCCTACAACTACTATCTGGAGGGCGGATCCCCGCGGGATGAGAACCTCTGGTACTGGGCCAATCAGGGCACCTACGCCCAGGCAACCGTCATTAACTACAACCGCATGCCGGACTCGCCCGCCGTCCCCGGCGCCGACTACGCGATCTTCTTCGGTGCGGGGAACAGGCCCTCGGCCGGTTGTGTGTCCACAACACTGGAAATTGCCACCCGGGTCGTGACGACGCTGAGTCCCGGCGACAGATTCATTATGGGTGTGGTGGGTGATGTGTTTTTGCCCGCCCGCCCGATCCCTGCGGCCGCTCCAACCGCCGCACCACCCGCTGCGGAACCGACCGGCGTCGCCTCCTCCCCTGCAGCCTCCTCCCCTGCGGCGGGACCCGTCCCGTCCGTGACAAGCACCGACGCACCATCCGCCACGGAACCGGAGGCACAGAACCCCGGCCAGGATGCGGGCGGTACAGACTTCGTCCTTGCCGGGATTCTGCTGGTGCTCGCCGGGCTCGCCGCTGTCGCCGTCGTCGTGGTGCTCGGCCGCGCAGCAGCAAGCGGCGGATAGCGCCCACCAGGGCTACGGCGTTGGGCGAGCTTCACCCACGCACAGGCGATTTCCGGGGCGCGCAAAATTGGTGGCCAGGCCTTCTTGACGCGGCAATTTTCTCGGCGTAGACCAAGCCGTATCCAGTGAAACTCACGCGGTCGCGCGCGCCTCGCTGGACCCAGTAATTAATTTCGCAGGCTAGGAGTTTGAAATGTCAGGCATGATTCACAAGAGCCTCGACAAACCGGAAGAAACCCGTCCCTTCGAGGATGGCAAGGGAAGACTGGACCTCGTTGACCTCGCCAATGGAGGAGTCGGCAGGGGCGTCTTCGAGCCCGGCTGGCAATGGTCGAAGCACGTCAAACCGATTGCGCAAACTGAGAGCTGTCAGGCCGCGCACTCCGGCTATGTCCTGTCCGGCCGTATGAAGATCGTTATGGATGACGGCCAGGAGATGGAGGTCTCCCCCGGCGAATACATGCTTATTCCGCCCGGCCACGACGCGTGGGTCGTCGGGGATGAAGCATGCATCCTCATTGACTGGCAGGGCTTCGTCGATTACGCCAAACGCACAGCCTAAGCGCCGCCCTGCCAGCCGCCGCCCTGCGCCGGGCTGCCACGCTGTGCCGGCCGACCGCACGCCTGCGCTGCGGTGACGCTGGTAGGGTCTGGCCATGGATGAAAATTTGGGGAAGTTCATCGACGATTTTGCGCGGCTCGTGCAGCTGGCACAATCCGGGCAGTACCGGACGCCGTCGGGGATTCAACTCCTGACAACGCTCACGGAACACCTGGCGGAACCGGCCGAATCGCTGTCCGTGGTGGTGGAAGAAATTCCGCCGCACCGTTTTGTGGATGCCGACATCCTGATGGCCGGGCTCGCGGCCGAGGATGCGGGGTTCCGGCTGGTGGGTATCGGTGGCGGGGACCAGCGCCACCATCAGTCGTTGAGTGACATGCTGCAGCTGTCCCCGTTCTTCCCGCAGTTCCCCTTATCCCAGCCGGACTATACGAACCTCGCGGTGGGCCCGGACGAACAGCGGCAGGCCGTGGCTTCGGGGCTGTGGCTGTTCAGTCACGACGGCGGACCGATCGCCGTGCTGCAACGGGACGCCAACCCCAAGTACGGGCGGCAGTCAGCGTCGCTGGAAGTCCTGGCGGGCGATACCGGAAGCGCCGCAAGCTTCCTGGCGGAGTTTCGACGGCGGATGCAGCAACGCAGCGTGCTGAAGGGGCAGGTCATCTCCTTGGTCATGGGCGAGTACGGCCCCAGCGCAGCCGGCGTGACGTTCCATGCCCGGCCCGCCCTCGCCGCGTCCGATGTCATCATGCCGGAGGGCCTGCTGCAGAAGGTCTCGGACCATGTCCTGGGGATTGCGCGGCACCGGGATTCGCTCAACCGCTACGGGCAGCACCTCAAGCGGGGCATCCTGCTGTACGGCCGGCCGGGGACGGGCAAGACCCACACGGTGCGGTATTTATTGAGCCAGAGCCAGGGCACCACCGCCATCCTGTTGTCCGGCGGATCGTTGGCGAGGATCGGGGAGGCGGCCGCTATGGCCCGAGCACTGCAGCCCTCAATTGTGGTTCTGGAAGACTGCGACCTCATAGCCGAGGACCGCAGCTTCGGGCACGGACCCCAGCCGCTGCTGTTCGAGGTGCTCGACGCCATGGACGGCCTGGACAACGACGCCGACGTCACGTTCGTTCTGACCACGAACCGGGTGGACATGCTCGAACGCGCCCTGGCGCAGCGCCCCGGACGTGTGGACCTTGCCGTCGAAATTCCCCTCCCGGCCCCGGCGCAGCGCATCGCGCTCGTGGAGCTGTATGCCCGCGGGATTCCGTTCAGCGCCGCTGCAGTCCAGGACGCGGCAGCGCGCACCGAAGGAACCACCGCTTCCTTCGCCCGCGAACTCGTCCGCCGGGCCGTCCTCGCCGCCGCATTGGACGGCGCCCCGGTCGCCGACGTCTACCTGGGCACGGCAGTGGATGAGTTGATGGCCGACGGCGAAGCCCTCACCCGAAGCCTGCTCGGCAGCGGAAGCGGCGCCAGCGGTGGAGACGGCGATGGTCATGCCGGGCCGTTCCCGGGTGGGCCGGGCTTCGGCGGGCCGTTCCCGGGTGGGCCGGGCTTCGGCGGGTCCGGCTTTGCCTACCCGGGTCCGTCGGTGTCCGGGCAGGACGGGTTTGGTCAGGACCCCTAGAACTCCAGCTCGGGCCGGTGCTTCGCGACGTCGGCGCGCACCAGCGCGACCGCCTCGGCGGCGATGGCGTCGGCGTCGTGCATTGCCTCTGCCTCCTCTGCGAGCACGGCGCGTCCATGGCTGACGAACGTGACCCAGTCCCCCGCCCCTGCGCGCAACGCCCGCAACGGGGACAACAGGGCGGCGCGGCGCAGCCAGTGGTCGGGATCCCGCACCCAGCGGTCCAGCACGCTTTCCGCGCGGACCCTGCCGACGACGTCGAGCCGGGCCACCAGGGGGGCCGACGACGTCGACGGCGAGCGGATCGACCAGCTCGCGCAGTCCCGCCGTGCGGAGGAAGCCTTCTATCCGGGTGAGATCGGTGTTGGTCAGCAGTGCGGCGTTGGACTGCAGCAGGACGATGGCAGCGAGCCGCCGCTCGAAGACGGGCTCGTTCCACAGTTCGCTGCTGAGCGCGGTGATGGAATCGTGGGTCAGGTCCGGGTAGCGGCGGAGCGCATCACGGACAGTACCGCGCACGGCCCCAACCGAGGCGCCGTAGAACTTCAGGCCGCTGCCATCCCTGTGGGCTTCACCGTTTGCCTGGGCGCCCAGCCGGGCCTCCGTTTCCTCGGCCCTCAGCCAGGAGGACTCGCGCTGGAGTGCAAGGTCAATGAAGTCGGCGGCGTCGGTCATGTACTCATTCTTTCGTGTTCCTTGTGGTCCCGGGAGGCCGGCTCGTGCTGGTCCCGAAGGTCCGTAAATGTCAGAGGTCGCTGGAAGAATCTTCTTATGGACGGCAGAGACGCTGCCCTGGATGTGCTGAACACAGACGTCGCTCCCCCGGGAGCCACGGTCACAAGCGTGGCCCGGCGCGGCCGCGGGGGCGTAAGTGAACAAACAGCCCCAGACGACTTCCTTCTGCAGGGTGCTGAGGTTTTTCTCCACCGTGGTGCTGTAGGTTCCGTACCCGAAACCGCGCCGCGTCGAGTTGAACTCTGCTCCCACCGACGCGTGGCGTGGGACGGCGCCGCCATACCGAGCATCAACATCCCGACGGCGAGAATTCCTGATGCAGCCTGACGAACCTCGTGTGACCTGGAAGGCTTCATGGCGCCGATCCTTGCATACGGTGCCGGATTCGAACGGAATTCGCGGGCGACGCGGCTAATCGACGCCCGAAGTTCAGGCACCTTAGAATCAGTGGGCTGCTCCGAACCAAATACAACGCATTCATTGCCGTTTGCCCGAAGGGAACCGACCCCATGCCAGAGAACGCCCTGAATCCGTCCGTTCAAGCATCCGTCCCCGCCGTCCGGTGGGGAATTCTGGGCACCGGTTTCATAGCCGGCCTGCAAACGACGGACCTGATCGGGCACGGGTTCACCGTGCAGGCAGTGGGCTCCCGAAACCTGGCCACGGCCACGGAATTCGCCACCAGTTTCAAGATCCCGTCGGCCCACGGAAGCTACGAAGACGTGGTCTCGGACCCGGACGTGGACGTCATCTACATTTCGACGCCGCACCCGTTCCACTACGAAAACGCAGTGCTGGCCCTCAACGCCGGCAAACATGTTTTGGTTGAAAAGTCTTTCGCCATGAACGCCTGGCAGGCACAGGAAATCGTGGACCTCGCCGAGTCACAGGGCCTTGTTGTACTCGAGGCCATGTGGACACGCTACCTCCCTCACATGGTCCGCATCCGCGAGCTGATCCGCTCCGGCGCACTGGGCGACGTCCGCACCGTAATCGCAGACCACAACCAGAACCTGCCCAAGGAGCCCTCGCACCGGCTCAACGACCCCGCACTGGGCGGCGGGGCGCTGCTGGATCTGGGCATCTACCCGGTTTCCTTTGCCTTCGACGTGCTCGGGGCACCCACCGGCATCCGGGCGGCGGGAAGCTTGACGGCCACCGGCGTCGACCGGCAGACGGCGATGATCTTCGAATACGCCGACGGGCAGCAGGCACTGCTCCACTGCGCGCTGGACACGGCGGGACCGAACCGGGGCCTCCGTCATCGGAACCGAAGGCCGCATCGAGATTCAGTCAGTCTGGTACACGCCGACGCCGTTCACCCGATTCGACGCCGACGGGAACGTCGTCGAAGTCTTCGACGAGCCAGTCACCGGGCGCGGCATGCAGTATCAGGCGCAGGAAATGGAACGCCTCATTGGCGCCCGCGCCATCGCCAATGACGTCCTCCCGCCACGGCAAACCGTGGAGGTGATGGCGGCCATGGATGAGGTCAGGCGCCAGATCGGACTCGAATACGCCAGCGACGAAAAGCGCTAGCCCACGTCACCCGCTGTTGGGGTTCAGACCCTTGACGTAAGCGGCCTGCCCGGCGTGCTGGAAGCAGTCGGCAATGGTACTGACCAGCCGCACCCCAAGGGTGACGGGCGGGTCCCAGCGGGTGTCGACGACGCGATCCAAGTCCGCGTCACCGAGGGTCTTCAGGAGCTCCACCGTTTGCCGATGGACGGCATTGTAGTACTCGAGCAACAACTCCGGCGGCGCCTGCACGGCGTCGACCTGACTGGTCGAATGACCGTAGCCGGTGTCGCCTTCGGGCAGCGGCAGGTCGAAACGGCCGGCAAACCCCTGTGAGTGCCAGACCTGGTCCAGGCCTGCGGCGGAGGTTACCTGGGCGTCCTCCACGCGGCTGAGGTGCCAGATTAGCCACGCCATCGAATTACCGGTGCCGGCCGGCCTGCGGACCAGTGACTCGACGGCGGCCCCGTCCAATACGGCGGCCACGGTCTCATGAATCCGGCCGAAGGCGTCCAGCAACATTCCGTTGGATTTCAATGATTCCCCTCACGGCGCGTTGTCGGTGTGCCCCATGCTTGCACGGAAGCCGCACCACCGGATAGGGCCCTGCCGCGCGGGCTTCGCCCCAGCGGCAGGAAATCACCCGTGAGCATCCAGGTCCTGGACTCCCTCAGCGCATGGCCTCACTTCGAGGTTGTGGGTGACGGCGAGGACGTCGCGGTGTTCTCCGATTCGGTGGCCGTAGGTGAGGCTGAACCGTCCGGTGAGGCGGTGCTGGTGGAGCCAGTAGTGCTGGTTGACGTGGGGCTGGAGGTTCCGCTGCCACCATCGGCCTTCTGGAGCACCTCATTGATCAGATGTTCGAGCTCCTTCTGGTCCGGGTCTCCCAGGTCGGCGCCGCCCTTGGTGGCGACGACCAGCAGCCTGCCCTGGGCAGCGGAGACCTGCATCAGCATCTCCTGGTTTCCCTCACCGCGGGTGCTCACCGTGGCGAAGGTTTTTTGGGCATCCGTGGTCGCGTTCAGCTCCTTGCTGGAGACTTGGTACGTTTGGCCGAGGATCACCACGGAGAAGTTGGAGCATTGGTCCATCTTGCTGCTGATCTGCTGCAGCACTTCCGCGGCATCCGGGCCGTCACTGCCCGACTGGGCGGAGAGCGTTCGCGGCTGGTCAGCTTCGGAAATTGCGACGGCCAAGTCACCGTTCTCTGCGGTATCCAGCAACCCCGCCGTGGCAATTCCCTTGCAGTCCGCAGGGTCAACCGTGGCGGTGCTCATCAGCAGGTTGGCGATGTTCCCGCCTTGGTCCACCTGCTCCTTGGAATAGAGCACTAATTCATTGCCGTTGTCATCGGTCGTGCCGGAGATCAGCTCCCGGAGCTCATCCTCGCTGTAGACCTTGGATTCTGCCGTTTCGGTGGCCGTAGCTGTTGCCGTCGTGGCAGACGGGCTGGCAGTCCCCCCGCCGGTGCAGCCAGCCAGGGCAATCATTGCTGCCGTCGTCAATCCAAGCGCAGGAACTTTTCGCATCAGGTAAAACCCCCTCGAATAGGAACCATACTTAGCGCTCCTAGCGTAAGAGTTTCACCCGGCAGAGGGAACCCTCAAATGCCGAGCGTTAGCTCATTGGTGGGCGGGCCACCTGAGCCAACGAAGTTTTCATCAGGCGCGCCTCGCACCAGACCTCCCGGTACCAACTCACGGCCACCGCCGGCCGCTGCGGCTGGTGGCATAGGCGCCCTGCCCCGGCAGCCGCACGGTGTTGGGCACCGGTAACCCCCCGGACCTGACGTCCTACATCGCGGTAGACCCGGGCCTCCGGACCCGGGTCTACTACGATCACGTCGGTGCTGCCCGTTCAGAGGCGGGTGGCGGGCTGACCGCCGTCGTTCACTTCCGAGTCCTGTTCGCTTTGTGAGCTGGCGTCGGCCTTGCCGACCAGCGCGCCCGTAGTGGCCTCCGACGATTCATGGTCCTGCTTGTGTCCGTGCACGTGGGCGTCGTATTCGTGGGCGTCAATGGTGCCGTCCGCACGATCCGCGGCTTCGAGGACGCGTGCATAGGGAACGGCAAGCCACACGGCAAGGAGGATCCCGATCACGCCACCTGCCAGCTTGCCGACAATCAGCGGAAACACCATGTTCGGCTGGAAATTGGCGCTGAAGGCGAGGTGGTCACCGAAGGTAAACGCGGCGCAGACCGCAAAGGCAATGGTGAGCACCTTGTCCCTGGGCGGCATGAACCGGACAACCCGGAACAGGGCCAGGATGTTGGCGGCCGCCGCAAGGAGTCCGGCTGCACCCTCTTCACTGAATCCGAAGCGTTTGCCGACGGTCGAAAGCGGCGCGGCAAGCCACGTGCGGATGGCATGGACCATGGGGAACGCACCGGCCAGCATAACTCCGATGTAGCCGGCAACTTCGAGGGCCCGGAACTGGTCCTCGCCGTCGGCAATGAACGGGGCCAGCGGCCACGTTCCAAAGACATCAAAGACGCCGGTGAAGTACTGCACCACGGAGACGGCCAGAGCCAGTTTGATGATGATTTCCAGGCCTCTGCCGAAAATGATGAATGCCTTCACCATGAACTTCGAGAAGAATCGCAGGCCCAAAGCAAGCACCAAAACGATAAACGTCAAAGGCGCCAGGTTCAGCAGGATGTCGCCGACCGGCAGATTAAACGGAGTGTCCGACGCCGAGGTGTTGGATATATCGCTCCGCAGCGGCGTGGCGCCGCCCTGCATGATCAGGGTGATGATGAAGACAGCGAAGGGAATGGACAGCAGACCGGCCATGACCCCCAGTGCCATGTATTTATGGTCCCGCTTATCCAGCATCGCCAGCCCGACCGGGATGGAGAAAATAATGGTGGAGCCGGCGGTGAAGCTGACGGCGAAGGCCATGATCCACGCGCCGTGGCTGCCGGCCGTTTCGAAGGCGAGGTGATAGCCACCCATGTCGCCGGCGATGAGCGTCGTTGCAGCCAGCGACGGGTCGGCATGGACCCAGGAATAGATCGGCGCCAGATAGGTGGTCACCAGTTGGCTCAGGATCGGAATGAAAACCATGATCCCCGCAACGGGCAGGAAAATGGGGCCAATCGCGTAGATGCCTTCTTTGAATTCTTTACCGAAGCCTTTTTCGTCGTCGAAAATGGCGCTCACCGCACCTATGAGGAGGAACCCCATCATGATGTAGATGATAATTTGACCGATTACTTCCATATTGGTCACCAAGTGCTTTCGGGAGTGGCTGGCGGCACCTCAGGGGTACCGCCAGCGCTGCGGAGTGCGAGGAGGGTTTGCTTAACCGAGGAGGGCGCGGGTGTGGTCGTTGAGGAAGACCCCGTTGGGGTCGAACTCCCGGCGGACCTGGAGGAACGAGTCAAGCTCGGGGTAGAGCTTTTCAAGCCGTGCACGGGTCATGAAGTGGATCTTGCCCCAGTGCGCGCGGGCGTCGAAGTCCTGCAGCACGGCGTCGACGTCGCGCAGGTAGGGCCAGTAGTTGGTGCCGGGGGCGCCGGACACGGAGATGACGGTGGTGTCGCGCTTGGCGAACGGGGACAGATACCCTTCGTCCTGCTTTACCCAGCGGACTTCCATCGGGTATTTCTGGTCCGGGTGGGTAGTGCGGATCAGGTCCTGCACCCGTTCCACGGCCTCCTTGCCGTGTTCGACGGGAACGTAGTACTCCATTTCGTGGAATGGGATCATAAATCCGCCGGGGTAGATCCGGTAGGAACGGTCCCGTCGGGATCCTTCCTCCAATGAGATATCCGTGGCTTCGTTGAGCTTCACCGAGTTGTAGCGCTTGGTGTAGCTGCGGTCTGTCATCCGCTCGCCCGCCGGAGTGGGCAACTCGTACAGTTCGGCCGAGTCCTCCCCCGGGCACCACAGGAATGAATAGTGGCGGTTATCGGCTATGTCCGCATCCCACGTGGCGGACGTTTCCTCCCACGTGGGGTAGGTAATCCGTTCCTGAAGGTGATAGCTGTCCACTACCTGCAACTCGACCTCGAGGAAGATTCCCAACGTGCCGAGGGCAACCTGGGCGGCGCGCAGCTCATGGAGCCGGTCCTCACCAATTTCGACGATCTCGCCATGGCCGTTGACCAGGCGGACCCAGCGGAGACTCGAAGAGAAAGAGCCGAGCTCGATACCGGAGCCGTGGGTGCCGGTGGAGATGGCGCCGGAAATAGACTGCTTGTCGATATCACCCTGGTTGCTCAGCGCCAGACCCTGCTCCCAGAGCGGGTCGCCAAAGGCGCTGATCGGGGTGCCGCCTTTGGCGCGGACACGACGGCGGGCGGGATCGGTACCGGTGATACCGGACAGCCCCGAAAGGTCCATCAGGATTCCGCCGGTTTGCACCAGCGGGGTGAAGGAGTGTCCGGCGCCAACTGCGCGGACCGGAAGACCCTCCTTGATGGCGAAGCGAACAGTGTCAACGACTTCCTGCTCGGTTCGGGGCCGGACGGTAAAAGCCGGGGTAGCGGACTGGTTGCCGGCCCAGTTGGTCCAGAGGTGGTGGGTGTCGAAAGGGACCGGCGGAACGGCCAGAGCGTTCAGGTTATGGCCGGCGGTAGCGGGAACGGTTCCGGATATATCGGTGGTGGTCATGCGGATCTCCGAACGTGATGATGACGCGGATTAGGGGCTGTGGATGATTCAGGCGCTGTGGATGGTTCAGGCGCTGTGGTTGATCATCACGTGCTTGGTGCGGGAGAAGTCCTCAAGTGCGTAGAGGGAAAGATCCCGGCCGTAGCCGGATCCCTTGAACCCGCCCCACGGCACTTCGTTGGCCAGGACCAGATGGGAGTTGACCCAGACGGTACCGAAATCCAGCTTCCGGGGAACACTCATGGACAGCCGCGCATCGCTGGTCCACACAGAGGCCGCCAAGCCGTAGGGTGTGTCGTTGGCCCGCCTGATGACCTCTTGCTCATCGGAGAATGTCTCGACGGTTATCACCGGACCAAAGATTTCCTCCCGCGCAGCCTCGGCCCCGGCCGGAACGTTGACCAGGACGGTAGGAGCAATGAAATAGCCCGGACCCTCCAGCGGCCGGCCGCCGATGGCCGCGGTAATCCCGGCGTCGAGTGCGCGCTGCAGGAAGCCGGCGACGCGGGCGAAGTGGGCTTCGGACACCATCGGGCCAATCTCCACATCGGCTCCTGCTGCCGGATCGCCGACTACCAGCGTGCTGACTTCACGAACCAGAAGTTCGGTAAACTCTTCGGCTACGGATTCGTGGACGAGCACCCGGCAGGCCGAGCCACATTCCTGGCCCGAGTTCCAAAATCCAGCGGTGCGCAGGGCTGTGGCGGCAGCCGCCAGATCTGCATCTGCGTAGATGAGCACGGGGGCTTTGCCTCCCAGCTCCAGGTGAACGCGCTTGACGGTGCTGCCCGCCAACGAAGCGACTGCCTTACCGCTGCCGACGCTGCCAGTCACGGCCACCAGATTGATATCCGGGTGGTCAGCGAGCCTGGCCCCAACGACCGGCCCCAGGCCTGTGACGACGTTCAGGACACCGTCCGGGAGCACACCGGCGATCAGTTCCATGAGCTTCAAGGTGGTCAGCGGGGTCTGTTCGGAGGGCTTCAACACCACCGAATTTCCGGCCGCCAGAATAGGTGCGAGCTTCCATGCGGCCATCAGCAGCGGATAGTTCCACGGCGTTATCACCCCGACCACGCCGATGGGTTCACGGAGGATGACGGAGGTGTGGCCTGCAACGTAGTCACCGGCGGCAAGTGAGCTGAGCGCCCTGCCGGCGCCGGCCATAAAGCGGAAAGTGTCAACGGCGCTGGAGACGTCATCCTCGGAAACGCTCTGCGGTTTGCCGGTATTTGCGGATTCCAGGGCTTCGAGGACGGCGTGGCTGGCCTCAATAATATCGGCGATTTTCGAGAGTGCCTCGGAGCGCTCCTTGGGGGTCGTCGCACCCCAGCCCGGTTGGGCCCTGACTGCTGCTGCAACTGCGGCATCGACGTCGTCCGCCGTGCCTTCCGCCACTGAGGCGAAGCTCTGCCCGGTGGTCGGATCCACGATTTCCGTTTGGGCGCCGGAGGACCCGGGGACGAAGGATCCTCCGATGAAGTGCCCGGCAGGCGGGAGTTCCAGCTCCGGAGTGTGGCCCGAGGCCCGTCGGACGGAAAAACGTGCAATATCAGTCAGAGTCATGATGAATCGCCAATACTTTCTGCGTGCGCCGTTGCACGCCATAGCTGGAATCACACACCTGCCGGGTCGATCAACCGGGCAGTCAGAGGATGTTTCTCACTATGAACTACATCACACAAACAGGCTATAGGCAATAAACTTTAGACTTAAAGGTTTAAATCATTTTTGGATGTTCTCCCGACGGTACTCCGCGAGGGCTGGGACACCGTTAAGCGCTTGTGAGCCGTGCCAGCCAGGAAAACCGGGGGCCCGACGTCGTCCCCTGGGGCCCGATGCCCTGCGGCTGCCGCTACGGCAGGACGACCAGTCGCCAGGGACCGGCCGGAATCCGCGAAACCGGCACGATGCAGGACAGAGACGGCGCTGCCTGGGCCAAGGCGTTGGGGGTCAGCAACGTGCCGGTGGCATGCCGGGCGGTGTTGGAGACAACTACTTTGCCGGTGCCGGTCACCAGGGCAACGTGCTGTTCCCGCCGTCTCAGCGAACGTAGAAACAGCACTTCCAGAAAATCCAGAGACAGGTCGGCTGCCAGGACGCTGCAGAGGTTCTGATTATGGGCAACGGCCAGCGCTGCCGTAATGACCCTCAGGTCCGTGCCCCCGCTGTCGACATACGGGCCGACGAGGACCGGTTCTCCCGTGGCGGCGGGAATGTTGAACCAGTCCAGTGCTGTGTAGTCGTAGAAATTTACCGAGTCCGGATTGAACGTATGCTCCTTGAAGTGGAGCCCGCCGTCGCTGCCGCGGCGCCACCACTGAAGCCACAGGTCGGCGTCAGCCAGGAGCCCGGGCGCCACGGCCAGTCCCGCGCCGTCCACCAGGCCGGCATGGGCATGAATGAGTTCGCCCAGAGGTTCCCGCAGCGCTGTCAGCGTCTTGCGGTAAACAGGTCCGGCAGAGCCCGTGAGGTCCAGCACCAGCGGCTGCATCGCTGTGAGGCTGTCAAACATGCGGTCAATGTGCTCCCCGATGATCCGGGCAGTGGACTCAATAGCGGTGCTCAGCGACTCTGTCATTGTGACTCCGTTCCGGCGGTGAGGAGATCCAGATGCTGATCGATCAGCAGGGCGGCCTCGAGTTCAAAATGGCCCCTGGCCAACTGCTCAGCGGCTGCCGCGTCACGCCGTTCGATGGCGTCTATCAAAAGGCCGTGAGCGGCGGAGGCCTGAGTCCGGTAGTCCGTCCACGATTGCCCCCATGACAGGGGCGCCATTTCGCTCTGGATCTGGATCATGAGCGTCGTCAAGCGGCGCGACTGGGAAGCGACGCCCAGCCCGATATGCAGCCTGGCATCGGCACGCCGTAGCTCATCCGCCCCCTGCGCCCCGTCGAATCGCGCGGCAAGGTCTCTGACGCGGCGGATATCCTGGCTGTCTGAGCGCAGCGCGGCCAGCCTGGCCGCCGAAGCCGCAACGGATGCCGCGACGTCTCCGAGATCCCGCAGGTCATCTGTGCCGCATTGGGTCAGGCGGGTGCGGATACTCGCGTCGCTGACGCTGACGTTTCCGCTAATGAAACTGCCGCCACCCCGCCCGCGGCGGGTTTCCAGCAGGCCTTTACTTCGCAGCAGCGCCAACGACTGGCGCAACGTCAGTGGCGAGACCCCCAGGTGCTCGGCAAGAGTCAGCTCCGGAGGGAGCCGCTCTCCCTTATTGAGAATGCCAATGCCGATTGCCGCAGTGAGCTGCTCAGCAACCTGTTCGGCGCGGCCAAACGGATCCAGCGTCCCGACCCGCATCTGGGCGACCATCTCAAGCGAACGGAGGGGCACCGCCTCAGCCTCGTTCGGAACCCCGTAATCCACGGTGTCAGCGTAACAGCCGACCATCCTTTCCGATGGCGGGAATAAGCCCACGGGGTTCTCGGCGCCTACTTCCTGAGGCAAAAAAATAACGCCGTAGTGCGGACCGGTGCTGTCCACGGCATCCTCGGCGTTTTGGGAGAATGGCATCATGGAATTCAACCGGCTGCTGCAGATCCGGCGCATCTATGCGCAGCCGGCTGCTCTGGAGCTTCCCAGAGGCAGGGAGATCCTCGAACGCTGGCCGGACGCCGACGTCGTGCTTGTCGACAGCCACTGGAACATCCCTGAGGTGCACGGTGATGAAACGAACGTGCCGCGCTGGTCCCGGATCAAGACGGAGGCGCTGGTCCTCGGCGTCAAGAAAGCGCTGACGGTCAAGCCGAACGGCCGGTCCGCGGACTTCATTGCGCCCTCCACCGCGAACGGCTGCGCCATGGCATGCGCCTATTGCTATGTGCCCCGGCACAAGGGATACAGCAACCCGGTAACCGTGTTCGCGAACATCGACCAGATCGTCGGGGCGCTGGAGCGGCACGTCAGACGCCAGGGCATGAAGCTCGAACCCAACCAGTGCGACCCGGAACTCTGGGTCTACGACGTCGGTGAAAACAGCGACTGCTCCGTCGACGCGCTGATTAGCGACAACGTGGAAGACCTCGTGATGCTCTTCCGCGACCTGCCAACCGCCAAGCTGTCCTTCGCCACCAAGTACGTTAACCGGGCGATGCTCGGCTGGGACCACGGCGGTCACACCCGGATCCGTTTTTCCCTCATGCCCGGGGAGTTGGCGAAGTCGGTCGACGTCCGGACCTCGCCGGTGGCTGAACGCATGGCTGCAATCAACGACTTCGTCGATGCCGGGTACGAGGTGCACGTGAACTTCTCCCCCGTCATCATTACGGACACCTGGCTCAGCGACTGGGAGGAGCTGCTGCGCCAACTCGATGCCACCCTGACAACCACCGCAAAGGCCCAGCTCGCGGCAGAAGTCATCTTCCTGACCCACAACGAGCGACTCCACGAGGTCAACCTGGGGTGGCATCCGCAGGCCGAGAGCGTGCTGTGGCGTCCGGACCTCCAAGAATCCAAGGTCTCGTCCAACGGCTTCACCAACGTCCGCTACCGTGCCGGATCCAAGGCCGGCTACGTGCGGCAACTGGCCTCGCTCATTGAAGAGATCACGCCGTACTGCCGCATCCGCTACGCATTCTGAGGTTCAGGTAACTTGGAACCATGAAACGCGAAAGCCTGTGGGAAGCCCAAAGGAAAGAAAATCCGGGCCACTCCGCCTGGTACATCTCCCGGTTCGAGGCGATGCGCGCGGAGGGTAGGGATCTCCACGGCGAGTCCAGGCTCATTGACGCGCTGGTTCCGCGATCCGCGCGGATTCTCGACGCCGGGTGCGGTCCCGGCCGGGTGGGCGGGGAACTTGCCCGGCTCGGTCACCACGTCACGGGAGTCGACCTCGACCCCGAGCTGGTGGCCGCCGCCAACAAAGACCACCCGTCCGTGGATTGGCACGTAGGCGATCTGAGCGAACTCAACCTGCCGGGCCAGAAGTTTGACCTGATTGTCTGCGCCGGCAACGTCATGGCGTTCCTGGCACCGGGAACGGCCCGCGAGGTTCTGCAGCAGTTCAGGGAGTATCTGACTCCGGACGGCCGGGCGGTGATTGGCTTCGGTTCCGGCCGCGGCTACGACTTCGAGACGTATTTCGACGACGTCGGCGCCGCCGGTCTGGTTCCGGCCGGGACCTTCTCGACGTGGGACCTCAGGCCGTTCTCGCCGTCGTCGGACTTTATCGTTTCGATCCTGTCGCCGATGCCGTAGTCCCATACCCACGTTCGTTCGTTGGCAAAGGATTTTCAGGGGGCGTCGCCGGAGGAGCGGCCCCGCAGTCAGTGGCCGGGATCTTCATCTCGCTCGCCCTTTGATTCCTTGGAAATGGCTAATCGGAAAGCACTTACATGCTCGCCAATAGTCGGCTATATTTTGGCGTCCGGCGGCAAGAGCCCCTGCGCATCATTCGTCGCCCTACAGCGGATCACGAATTGATGGAGGCCTCGCGATGACAAACGAACCTGCCGTTTTGGTTACCGGCGGCGCACGTGGAATAGGGCGAGCGATCGCGGAACATCTGGCAGAGTGCGGCTGGAAGGTGATTGCGACGTACAACACAGGTCTTGATGAAGCCCTGGAGCTGAGGCGCACGCACGGCGTCGAGGTACGGCAGTTCGACATGACAGACAGGTCCACATCGTGGGAGTTCGCCCGCCAAATCCGTACAGAATTTTCCTTCGACGCGCTGGTCAACAACGCCGGGATCCTCGAAAAGGAAGGCTTCGAAGAATTCACGTTGGGCGCGTGGGATAGAGCCCTCGAGGTGAACGTCACGGCACCCCTGATCCTGGCTCAAGCGCTCGGCTCTCATATGGGCGCCGGTGGCAGCATCGTGAACATAGCCAGCACGGACGCCTACATCGGGTCCTACCAAAGCATCGCTTACTCGGCCAGCAAGGCGGCTCTGCTTTCCGTCACGCGAAGTCTCGCCAACATCCTTGGGCCCCGCGGCGTTCGGGTCAACGCCGTGACTCCAGGCTGGGTCGACAATGGCATCACTGCAGAATCATACGAAGCGGCAAGCCTCACTCCGCTGGGACGCAACGGACTTCCTGAAGACATCGCCAAGGTCGTCGCATTTCTTCTAAGCCCAGAAGCAGCCTTCATTACAGGTGCGTCCATCGTCGTCGACGGCGGGTACACCGGGGTGGACTATTACATGAAGAAGGAAAACGATTCTCTTGGTTGATCCCTTTTCCTATCACGCGCGGGGCTCAGCCACTCGACCACACTCCGTCGGAATTGAGATGGCCAGCATGCCGAATTCACCTTCCGGCGTCCCCGGCCCATCAAGCCCAAAACCGGTCAAGAATCGGTGTGGGACTACCCGCGGCCGCCACTGGTGGAGCCGCGCTCGGAGCGGGTCATCGTGCGGCTTGGCGGGCAGGTGATTGCCGAGACCACCGATGCGGTGCGCGTCCTCGAGACGAGTCATCCGCCTGTCTACTAACTGCCGTTGGACGCCTTCGCTGCCGGTGTGCTCGTACCGGTCGAGGGCAGCAGCTTCCGCGAGTTCAAGCGCACTACTTCGACGTCGTTGCCGGCGGAGTCATCGCTCCCCGCGCCGGGTGGACCTACCCGGAACCCACCCGGGGCTTCGAGGCGCTCCGTACCCGCGTGGCCCTCTACCCGGGTCGCATGGACTCCTGCGAGGTCGACGGCGAGCAGGTGACCTTCCAGGAGGGAGACTTCTACGGCGGCTGGATCACCAGGCAGATCGTTGGTCCGTTCAAGGGCGGCCCGGGCACGGCCGGGTGGTGAGCACTTCGCTCATGCGCGCGGCGGGACCATCGAAACGTTTACCGGGCCGGTGACCCTGACCCTGCCGCTGCAGGCGGTCCAGCAAGGCCCGACAGGGCTGGAGGCCGGGGCGACGGGACTGTTTACCGCGATGGAGGCGACGATCCCTGCCCTCCCCGGGAACGAGGCCGCACTGCTGGCCTGGGGCGCCGCCCTGAACCAGGTCAGCCTCCTGGCCGTCATGGCGCTGCTGTTCCTGCTCGCGCTCCGGCTCCTCGGCGAGAACCTGTTCACCCCGGCCTCAGTATGGATCGTGGGTGCCAGCGGGGTGGTCCTGGCCGCTGCCGGAAGTCTCGGGCAGGCCCTGGATGCGATCGCGCGGAACCGGATCGCCGAGCTGATCGGTGCGAACCAGCGGACCGCGGGCGAAACGGCCGGCATGAGCCTGACCGAACTGAGCCGCCGCGTCGGCGTGAGCCTGGTGAACCTTTGCGTATTGAAGAACGACCGCGCCAAGGCGATCCGCTTCTCCACCCTGACGGCGCTGTGCGAGGTCCTCGAATGCCAGGTCGGCGACCTGTTCAGCCACGAGCCAGCCGGGAAGTAAGAGGACAGCAGCAAAGCGGTCAAGGCGCCCCAGCCCGCCGGTGCAGCTGCCGCCGTCCCCGTGAAAGCACTCCACTCCCATCGGCGGGCTTCCGACACCATATAATCCGAATATGCCCATCACGCGCCTCGACCGAGGCATCCACGCCCAGCCGTCCGCCCTCGAGCAGCAAGGGGGCGAGCTATGAGCGGCGGTCTCGTTGCCCTGCTGGACGACGTCGCAGCCTTGGCCCGCATAGCGGCCGCCTCGGTGGACGACGTCGCTGCCGGAGCCGCGAAGGCTGGGGCCAAGGCCGCCGGCGTGGTCATCGACGACGCCGCCGTCACCCCGCAGTACGTTTCCGGAGCGGACCCGTCCCGCGAACTGCCAATGATCAAGCGGATCTTCTGGGGATCACTCCGGAACAAGCTTTTGATCATCCTGCCGGCGCTGCTGCTCATCAGCGCCTTCATCCCGGCGGTCATCCCGTTCATCCTCATGGCGGGCGGCACCTACCTCTGCTACGAGGGTGCCGAAAAAGTCTGGCACAAGTTCCGCGGCCACCACGAGGCCGAGGAGGCGGCGCCGGCGGTCGACCGGGGCCCGGAGGCGGAGGCCAAGGTCACTAAGGGCGCCATCACCACCGACTTCATCCTGTCCTGCGAAATCATGGTCATCTCGATGAATGAGGTGGCCAATGAGTCCTTGCTGGTCCGGGCGCTCATCCTGGTAGTCGTCGCGGTCCTGATCACGGTGCTCGTTTACGGGGCCGTCGCACTCATCGTCAAGATGGACGACATCGGCTTGCACCTGGCCGCCAAGGACTCCGCAGGCTCCCAGCGCGTCGGCGAGCTGCTCGTCAAGGGGATGCCCGCCGTGCTGGCCGCCATCACACTTATCGGAACGATCGCCATGCTGTGGGTGGGCGGGCACATCATGCTGCAGGGAGCCTACGACCTCGGTTGGCACATGCCGTATGACGTGGTCCATGTCCTCGAGGCTCCTTTGGCGGGGATCCCGGTGGCGGGCGGCTTCCTGGTCTGGCTCGTGAACACCCTGAGCTCGGCTGTCCTGGGACTCATCTGGGGCCTCCTGGTCATGGCTATCGTGCAGCCGCTGCTGAAAGCGCTGCCGTTCGGCAACAAGAAGGGCGAGCACGAGGAGGGCGACGTCGCTGGTCCTCCGCCGGCGAAACATAGCTCCGATTCCGCCTCCTAGCACAAGCCCTGAGAAGACCCACCCCCGTGGGAATGTCAATCTGATTTGAGCCCAGGTTGGCGGAGTACGGTCGGATCGGCGTTAGGAACGACGGCGATAGACGGACCGGGGCCGCAGACCTCCGACAAGTCCGACCAGGGCTGCCGGGATGGCGAAGAGACCGGCGATCTGCGGAGTCAGGGACGGCGGCGTCATGATCATCGTTGCCAAGCCCACCAGCGCCGCCGGCGCAGCCACGCAGATCGTCACCCAAAGCGGGTTACCCCGGACCTGCGACCATACGGCTGCCGCAAGCGACGTCGCAGACCCGGCGAGCATGAAGAGCCGGCCCGTGCGGAGCCGGTCGATGTACGCAGGCTCCGGCGCGTAGTTTAGGAATGCTGTCCGTTCCAGTGCGATGACTGTCAGGATGATGGAGACAACGGCTAATGCCGCCCACGGCAGCGATCTGCCCTTCCACCACGGGCGAACGACATAGCGTTCGTTGCCGTTCTGCGAACTCATCACAGAAATGAGCCTAGCCCAGCATCCTGCCGACTCCCCGGCATCTTCGGCGACTTGGCAGAATGGCGTCTTGGGAACTCATCCTCCGGGGCGTGGAAAGGGCAAACCGGCAGAGCCCATCGATGTCCTGACCGGGGGAAAGTGGACGGCTACTTATCGTAGACTTCGCGTCCATGCCCTACGGTGACAACAACCACGAGCAAAACGTCGTCCTGGATCGTGTAGATGATCCGATAGTCACCTACACGGACCCGATAACCCGGACGGCCGCTCAAGGCAATCGCTTTGGGCGGCCGCGGGTCTTGGCCGAGGAGCGCGATCGCACCTTGAATGCGTTCTTTGTCCTCGGGATGGATCTTCTTAAGTGCGCGGATGGCCGCAGGTCTTAGGTCAATTCGGTAGGGACTCATGCCCAGCCCAGATCCGCCTTCACTTGTACCCAGGGAATGTTCCCGCCTTCTTCCGCCATTGCTGCATCGAACGCCGCAATGTCCTCGACTTCTTCCAAAGCATCAAGCATCTGCTCATATCGCTCTGGCGATAGTAGAACCGCCGCCCGATGTCCGCGGCGTTCAATGAATACCGGCTCGGACTCGGCCTTTTCGATGAGTTCCGGCAAGTGTGATCGCGCGTCCGTGATGTTGATGGTCGACATGCATCAAATGTACATCCGCAAGCATTAGATGTACATCTGATGCATCTCTCACACGGAGGAGAAGATGTGATGGACAGGCCACTTGGTCCCGAGGACCATCGCTTCACCGCGTATTTCTGCGGCAGCAGTCGTTCGTTCGCGCCAGGCATGGACAATCCGGATGGTCCCATGTGCACTCGTCGCGTTTCCACGCGACTCTGCCTCGGTGGCCCCGGCCGGAACCGCGGTGTTTCTGGGCGTGCCAGGCCAGCCACCTGAACGACCCGCGGGGCCAGCCAAACGAACCGCCCTCCGGCGGAAGATTGCAGGTATGAGCGGCTGCACGCCTCAAAAGACCCGCCAGCACTACGTCCCCGGGTCAGGTGCTGGGCTCGGGTTCGACCAGCATCAGGATCGTGTCCGGGCGTACGCCGTCGAATTTCATGGCGTCGGCCGCTGCCTCGGATTCCATCATTCGCTGGAACGTATCCATGTCCGGGACTTCGATGATCAGGCCGACGCGGTTGGTTTTCGCCGGGTCGACAAAGGTTCGAACAGTCATTCCCATAGGTCCGAAGAGTTCCTGGCGTCGCGGCGAGCTGAGCCAGTGGTCAACGTCGTCGACCTCATGGAAGATCAATAGAGTTGCCATCGTTGCCTCTGCTTTCGAAAGCGGTATCAGGAGCCGGATTGGAAGGCAATCGCATGAGGAACTCCTAATCCAAGCAGAAGTTACCACGGCCGCCTTATCTTCGATAGGCAGCGAGAAAAAGCGGCCAGAATCGCTCCCGGCGGCCTTCGTACGTTCTGCCGGTGGCCTTCTCGCGGCGAGTGTCAGCGTGACCCCGTAGAGCCTCACGGCAAGGTGTCAGGAATGCCGCAACACATCCCAATTTGCCGCGAGTATCGGTACTCACCTGACGTCAGGCAGGGATATGCCCTAACCGGACAGTCAAAAAAGTCCCATCAGAACCGAGACTCCCGGATTCGTCTCACCGCCTCCCGCGTACACACGGACTCAAACACCGCCTCGATACGCTCCGAAAAGGCAGCGACGGCACGGGTATGGCAATAGATTTGATCCAGGTGCTCCCGAGCCAGCGAACCTGGATGGAATCAGCTCGAACCGGCAAATGGCCTCTGGCCTGGGAACAGGTCTACCTGGAAGACTTCCAACTGGACGAGGCGTATCTTCAAAATAGGGAGCTGTTATTCCAATTAGGTCGACATCTCACAGGAGACTAGAAGTCCCAGTCGTCATCCTCAGTGTTAACAGCCTTGCCAATCACATACGAAGAACCGGAACCCGAGAAGAAGTCGTGGTTCTCGTCCGCGTTCGGTGACAGGGCCGACAGGATCGCCGGATTCACGTCGGTGACGGAGGCCGGGAACATGGCCTCGTAGCCGAGGTTCATGAGGGCCTTGTTGGCGTTGTAGTGCAGGAACTTCTTGACGTCCTCAGCCAAGCCGACGGAGTCGTAGAGGTCATGCGTGTACTGGACTTCGTTTTCGTACAGCTCGAAGAGCAGCTCGAACGTGTAGTCCTTGATTTCCTGCTTGCGCTCCTCGGAGGCGCCTTCCAGGCCCTTCTGGAACTTGTAGCCGATGTAGTAGCCGTGCACGGCCTCGTCGCGGATGATGAGGCGGATCAGGTCGGCCGTGTTCGTCAGCTTGGCCCGCGAAGACCAGTACATCGGCAGGTAGAAGCCGGAGTAGAACAGGAAGCTCTCCAGCAGCGTCGAGGCCACCTTACGCTTCAGCGGATCGTCGCCGCGGTAGTAATCCATGACGATCTGGGCCTTCTTCTGAAGGTTCTCGTTCTCGGTGGACCAACGGAAGGCCTCGTCGATCTCCTTGGTGGAGGCCAGCGTGGAGAAGATGGAGGAGTAGCTCTTGGCGTGCACGGACTCCATGAACGCGATGTTCGTGTAAACGGCCTCTTCATGCGGGGTGATCGCATCCGGAATCAGCGACACGGCGCCGACGGTGCCCTGGATGGTGTCCAGCAAGGTCAGGCCAGCGAAGACGCGCATGGTGAGCTGCTGCTCGTCCGGGGTCAGCGTCGCCCACGACTGGATGTCGTTGGACAGCGGCACCTTCTCGGGCAGCCAGAAGTTGTTGACCAGGCGGTTCCAGACGTCTACGTCCTTGTCGTCCTGGATACGGTTCCAGTTGATGGCCTCAACGTGGCTCAGCAGCTTGACCTTCTCGGTCATAGGGTTCCCTCCGCCTGATGGTTAGCGCGCCGGAAAATGTCCAGCGTTCAGCTATCAATTCTAGTCGCTAAGTCGCCAGAATCTGACCGACATCCCTGTGCAGTGGGGGGTGTCCACGCCCGACTTTCAGGCAACACACCAGAGAAACTACGCCAATGAGTGGGTCCACAACTATGGACCCACTCATTGGCGAGGAGATGTCAATCCGTCAAAGAGCAGACTGCATCTGCCTTACTTGGACTCTTTTACGGTTGTCGACGGGTGCGACTTTCCGTACTTCGGCGTGACATAACGGCCGGTCTTGGCGCTGCGGTATGAACCCTTGGCCATAGCGGCTTCCTCCTCTCTGCCGAGTCTACGAGTGGGACACGTTCGGCCCTACATGGGGCGGATCGTGACGCGGATAGTGCGGCGAATCGTACGTCGTACAGTCGCCATGGCTATCAACTCCTTCCGGGTGCAATGCCCGGGTGGAGGGTCGTCGACGGACGACCGAGAACTCCTGTAAACTCAACAGTCCAGGGTTGAACTTGGAACTGTCTCGTTACCGGGACATATTGAGGAGTCATGTTGTCGCATGGCTCCTCAAGCTTTTAAGTCTTGTGTACGACGGCGGGCGGGCGCCCGCCGTCGTACCTATGCCGTAATCAACCGATATCGGTTACAGGGCACATGAAACGCAACCCTCCACCTCCGTGCCCTCCAGCGCGAGCTGGCGGAGACGGATGTAGTAGATGGTCTTGATGCCCTTCTTCCAGGCGTAAATCTGGGCCTTGTTGATTTCCCGCGTGGTGGCGGTGTCCTTGAAGAACAGCGTGAGGGACAGGCCCTGGTCCACGTGCTGCGTCGCGGCGGCGTATGTGTCGATGACCTTCTCGAAGCCGATCTCGTAAGCGTCCTGGTAGTACTCCAGGTTGTCGTTCGTCAGGTACGGCGCCGGGTAGTACACGCGGCCCAGCTTGCCTTCCTTGCGGATCTCAATCTTGGACGCCACCGGGTGGATCGAGGAGGTGGAGTTGTTGATGTAGGAGATTGAGCCGGTCGGCGGGACAGCCTGCAGGTTCTGGTTGTAGATGCCGTGCTCCATGACGGAAGCCTTCAGCTCGCGCCAGTCAGCCTGGGTGGGGATGTGGATGTTCTTGAAAAGCTCCGCAACCTTCTCAGTCTGCGGGACCCATTCCTGCTCGGTGTACTTGTCGAAGAACTCGCCGGACGCGTACTTGGACTTCTCGAAGCCGCCGAACGTCTGGCCGGTCTGGATCGAGAGCAGGTTCGAGGCCCGGATCGCGTGGAAGACCACCGAGTAGAAGTAGATGTTGGTGAAGTCCAGGCCCTCTTCGGAACCGTAGTGGACCCGCTCGCGGGCCAGGTACCCGTGCAGGTTCATCTGTCCCAGGCCGATCGCGTGGGACTGGTCGTTGCCGCGGGCGATCGAGGGCACCGAGGTGATGTTGGACATGTCCGAGACGGCCGAGAGCGTCCTGATGGCCGTCTCGATGGTCAGGCCGAAGTCCGGCGAATCCATGGCCTTCGCAATGTTCAGCGAACCCAGGTTGCAGGAGATGTCCTTGCCGGTCTGGTCGTAGGACAGGTCATCGTGGTACGTCGTGGGCTGGGAGACCTGGAGGATCTCCGAGCACAGGTTGGACATGATGATCTTGCCGTCGATCGGGTTGGCCCGGTTCACGGTGTCCTCGAACATGATGTACGGGTAGCCGGATTCGAACTGGATCTCGGCGAGGGTCTGGAAGAACTCACGCGCCTTGATCTTGGTCTTCTTGATCCGGGCGTCGTCGACCATCTCGTAGTACTTCTCGGTGACCGAGACGTCGGAGAACGGCATGCCGTAAACCTTTTCGACGTCGTACGGCGAGAACAGGTACATGTCCTCATCCTTCTTGGCCAGCTCGAAGGTGATGTCCGGGATCACAACGCCGAGCGAGAGGGTCTTGATCCGGATCTTCTCGTCCGCGTTCTCCCGCTTGGTGTCCAGGAAGCGGTAGATGTCCGGGTGGTGGGCGTGCAGGTACACCGCGCCGGCGCCCTGGCGGGCACCGAGCTGGTTGGCGTAGGAGAAGCTGTCCTCGAGGAGCTTCATCACGGGGATCACACCGGAGGACTGGTTCTCGATCTGCTTGATCGGCGCGCCGACCTCGCGGATGTTGGTCAGGGCGAAGGCGACGCCGCCGCCGCGCTTGGAGAGCTGCAGCGCGGAGTTGATGGAGCGGCCGATCGACTCCATGTTGTCTTCGATGCGGAGCAGGAAGCAGGAGACCAGCTCACCGCGCTGGCGCTTGCCGGCGTTCAGGAACGTGGGGGTGGCCGGCTGGAAGCGGCCTTCGATGATCTCGTCCATCATCTGGGTGGCGAGCTGCTCATCGCCGCGCGCCAGGTGCAGGGCCACCATGCAGACGCGGTCCTCGTAGCGCTCCAGGAAACGCTTGCCGTCGAAGGTCTTCAGCGTGTAGGAGGTGTAGAACTTGAAGGCGCCAAGGAAGGTCTCGAAGCGGAACTTCTTCTTGTAGGCGCGCTTGTAGAGCTCGCGGATGAAGTTCATCGTGTACTGGTCGAGGGTTTCGCGCTCGTAGTACTCGTTCTTGACGAGGTAGTCGAGCTTTTCCTCGAGGTCGTGGAAGAACACGGTGTTGTTGTTCACGTGCTGCAGGAAGTACTGGTGCGCAGCCTCGCGGTCCGCTTCGAACTGGATCTCACCGTTCGGGCCATAGAGGTTGAGCATGGCGTTGAGTTCGTGATAGCCAAGGCCCTTGTAGGCGGCCGGCATCTCGGGCTTGTCCTGCTTCCCGACGGCGACGGCGGTGCGCGCGTGTGAGCCTGAGCCCTCAGTTACTGCTGTGTCTGAGACAGTCGTGTCCAAAACTCTTCCAATCCTTGTTGTACGCGGGCAACGTCTTCCGGCGTCCCCATGAGTTCGAAGCGGTACAGGTGCGGTACCTGGCACTTCGCGGCGATGATGTCCCCCGCCATGCAGTAGTTGTCCCCGAAATTTGTGTTTCCCGCGCCGATCACTCCGCGGATCAGCTCCCGGTTTCCCGGGTCGTTCAGAAACCGGATGACCTGTTTGGGAACGGATCCTTCTCCCCCAGTGCCCCCATAGGTGGGCACCACGAGCACATAGGGTTCCCGCGCCACCAACGGTGCGTCCCGCGGGTGGAGCGGCATCCGCGCCGCGTCGACTCCGAGCTTGTCGACGAAGCGCTTGGTGTTCTCCGAGGTGGAGGAAAAATAGATCAAACTGCTGTGCGTGGTGCTGGATGCTCTGGTGATGGATGCTGCCGTCCCGGCAGTTTCCCCAGCCAACGGTTCCTCCATAATTGCCGGTTCAGGCATTCGAGTCACCTCAACTGATGTGATTTCCTGGGCCGCCAGGCCTTCCCCTGCCAGCGGCTTCGGGGGCGTTTCAGGCTACAGCGACGGCGGCGGCCCTGCGCCAGTTCTTCAATCTTGTCCGGACGGAAGCCGGACCAGTGGTCCCGGTCCGTGACGACGACCGGCGCCTGCAGGTAGCCCAGGGACTTCAGGCGTTCCAGCGCCTCGGCATCCTGGGAAATGTCGACACTCTGATAGGTGATGCCCTTCTTGTCCAGCGCGCGGTAGGTTGCGTTGCACTGAACACAGGCCGGCTTCGTGTAAACCGTTACGGTCATGGTCCCTGTCCCCTTTGTTGAAGTCTTCGATACAGCGTTTTTGCGGTGAATCATCGGTCTTGCCAGCAGTCGTATCAGCGTGTTCGCCGGGCGGGTCCGGACGGGATTTTCTGTCCGTGACGGCCTTGCCTGCGGGGGCGGCGTCCGTGGCCGGATCGCTCCGGCCGCCTCGCGCTGATGTTCCGCTTGAACTGTAATTCGATACTACATGTAGTGCAAGAGTCCCGCTTGGACCCCTAGATGATGTATTACAAGTATGTCATTTAACACACCTTTAATCCACAGGACAGGGTCTGGAAAACACCCGGATTGGCGCAGTTTCTGCCGGAGTAATCCACACCCTGTGGACTACTTAGCCACAATTAATGGCCCCGCGTGTCGTGTCCGCGGCGGCGTGTCGCGGCGCGCCGCCGTCGTGGTTCACAACACCACCGGCGGTGGTCCGGAACACGAAAAAGGCGGGCACCGGGGTGCCCGCCTTGGGTCCTCATAATGCAGCTGCCGGCCGGCGCCCGGGCAGTGGCCCGGGCGCCGTCGGGGCAACGCGCTATGCCTTGGTACCCTTGCCGCGGTACCCGGCGGCGGGCGCCTTGTCCAGGACGATCTGCTGGACGTCAAGGTATCCGGTCTCAAACCCGGCGCGGGAGTAGCACAGGTAGAACAGCCACATCCGCTGGAAGATCGCGTCGAAGCCCATGGCCCGGACCTCGTCGGCGCGTCCCATAAAGCGCTCCTCCCACAGCCGCAGCGTCTGCGCGTAGTGGTCGCCCATAGCGAGGCGTTCGCGGACCCGGAGTCCGGTCTGCTTTTCCGTGATCTCCTCGATGGCCCGGACGGACGGGATAACGCCGCCGGGGAAGATGTACTTGTGCACCCAGGTGTAGCTGGAGCGGGTGGCGAGCAAGCGGTCGTGAGCGATCGTAATCGCCTGGATGGCCACTTTGCCGCCCGGCGCGAGGACACGTTCGATCGTCTGGAAGTACGTGGCCCAGTATTCGTAGCCGACGGCCTCGATCATCTCCACTGAGACGACGGCGTCAAACTCGCCCTCGACGGCGCGGTAGTCCTTCAGGTCAATACTGACGGCGTCGGCGTAACCGGCTTCGGCCACGCGCTGGCGGGCCAGTTCCTGCTGTTCGCTGGAGAGCGTCACGGAATAGACGGTGGCGCCGCGTTCGGCGGCGCGCAGGGCGAGCTCACCCCAGCCGGTGCCGATTTCCAGCACGCGGGTTCCCTTCGTGACGCCGGCTTTGTCCAGCAGGCGGTCAATCTTGGCCTGCTGGGCGTCAACCAGGGAATCCCAGTCAACGTTTTTCAGGGCCGCGCCGGTTGCCGGGAACAGCGCGCTGGAGTAGGTCATGGTGCTGTCCAGGAACGAGGCGAAAAGTTTATTGGAGAGGTCGTAGTGCCGGGAGATGTTGGAACGGGTGTTCTTCTCGGTGTTGCGTTCCTTCCGCGGCTGGCGCGGCAGGTACAGGGCGCGGAATTTCTGCAGGGGTTCCGGTACCAGGCTTCCGACCCGGGCGGCGAACACTTCCATGACTGCCGTGAGGTCCTCGGCGTCCCAGTCACCGGCCATGTAAGACTCGCCCAGGCCGATCAGTCCGCCGTCGCCCAGCCGGGTAGCGAAGGCCCCGGGCCGGTTGATGATCATGACCGGAACGCTGTGGCCGGCCGGCATGGCTTTACCCAGTACGGTCCCGTCCGGGTAGCGGACTTGGATGGGAAGCCGGCGGACGGCGGCTTTGAAGATGGCGGCGGCGGTGCGGCCGGCCAGGTTGGCCTTGAGGTTGGCGGGCACAGTGGCGATGCCGGGCCAGATCTCCGGGTCAATGGTGTCCGGCGCCGGCGGCACCGCGTAGGGAACGCGGCCCGCGGGGAGGGCGTCAGTGGGGACAGTGCCGGGAACTGCGCCAAGGCCTGCGGCCGCGGCGGCCTCGTGTCCCCGCCCTGCGGCGGATCCGGTCGCTTCTGTCAATGTCACTGAACTGCCTCCTGTGAGGGGTGGTGTGGTCGTTTGATGATCGGCAGGCGGCGTGCCCACAGTTTGATGCCCTGCCAGTGGATCTGCAAGGTGACGCGAAGCGGTGCCAGCGGGACCGCGAGCGCCGCAGCGAGGATGTTCCGGGCGGTGGCTGCGTGGCGTTTGCCGTCCATGGTGGCGATAAAGGGCTGCTGGCCGTTGCGTTCGAGGACGATCGAGACGGCGAGCCGTTCGCCGGGTTCGGGCAGTTTCATCCGGTAATCGCCCTGGAGGTCGTTGAACGGTGAAACGTAGAACGCCTTCGGGACGCTGGCCCGGCCGGCGTCGTCGGTGTCGAGAACGTAGCAGTGACGCTCGCCGTAGGTGTTGTGCACCTCGGCGACCACACAGCGCAGGTCGCCCGCCGCGTTGTGGCACCAGAACAGGGACAGCGGGTTGAAGACATAGCCGAACACCCGGGCGCTGGCCAGCATGGTGATCCGGCCGCCGTCGAGTTCAATCCCCCGGGTGGCGAGGAACGTCTCCACGTTGCCGCGGAGCGTGCCGTGCGGGTCACCCAGGTGGTCGGCGGCGTGGATCCCGGCCAGCGGAGCCAGCAGGCGCGGCAGCTTCGGGAGGTGGTCTATGTCCACGTACCAGCTGTAGTTGCTGTAGGTGAACGCGTTTTTCAGCGGGGTGTGCCGGACGTGGGCGATGGAGGTCCGGTAGATCGCTGCCGGCGTGGTCACAGGCCCTCCGCGGGGACGGGAACCAAGTCAGGATCAACCTGGACGGCGCCGGTATTGGCGGGAAGCCGATCCCAGGTGCGGCCCAGCCTGGCCGCTGCCTTGACGCCGGACAAGGCGCCGTCCTCATGGAAGCCCCAGCCGTGATACGCGCCGGCGAACGCCAGGCGGCCGTCGCCGAGGGCCAAAATCTGTTCCTGGGCCCGGAGGGACTCCGGCGTGTACTGCGGGTGCTCGTAGACCATCCGGTCCAGTACGGAGTCCTCGCCGATGAGCTCGGACTCGCCGAGGCTGACGATGTAGCGTCCGCCGCCGGCGGGTTCGAGCCGTTGCAGGCGGGTCATGTCGTAGCTGACCAGGACCCGGTCAGGACGTGCATCGCAGGACGGCAAACGGTAATTCCAGGAAGCCTGGGCGTTGGCGGCCGCGGGCAGGACTGCTTCGTCCCGGTGGAAAAGGGTCTGATTGACGGAATACGGCATGCCTGCCAAGGCCTCCTGCTCTGCGGCCGAGGCGTCGGAGAGCATGTGCAGGGCCTGTTCCGGGTGGGTGGCGATCACCACGGCGTCGAAGGTTTCGGTGCCGTGCACGGTGGTGACGTTCACACTGTCAGCGCCGCGGACTACGCCGGTGACGGGGCTGGAGAGCCGGACATCCGGCAGGGTCGCGGCGAGTTTGTCAACGTAACTGCGTGAACCACCAGTCACGGTCCGCCACTGGGGAGATCCCTTGACCCCGAGCAGGCCGTGGTGGCCGAGGAACGTGAAGAGGTACCGGGCCCGGGTAGGCCAGGGCAGTCGTGGGGTCGCAGGACCACACGGCGCTCACCACCGGCGTCATGAAGTGGGAGATGAAGTAGCTGCTGAACTTCTCCCGGGCCAGGAACTCCCCGAGGGTCAGGTCGGCCTCTCCGGTCGGCGCCGGCTTTTCCGCTGCGTCGATCAACGAACGCGCCCGGCGGTGGAAACGGGTGACTTCCAGCAGCATCAGCAGGTAGCGGCCGCGCAGCAGGGCCGATGGCCGGGGAATGATACCGCGGGCACCTCCCCGGGCTCCGGCGTATTCAAGGCCGCAGCCGTCGCAGCGGACGGACATGCTCATTTCCGAGTCCTGGGTTTCGACGCCCAGTTCTGCGAAGAGCCGCAGCAGAGTGGGATAGGTCCGCTCGTTGTGGACAATGAAGCCGGTGTCCACGGCGAGGGTCGAGCCGTCCGCCTGGGGCACGTCATGGGTGTGGGCGTGGCCGCCCAGCCGGGAGTCCGCCTCGAAGAGGGTCACGCGGTCCTGACCGTTCAGCACGTAGGCTGCGGTCAGCCCCGCGACGCCACTGCCGATGACGGCTATCCGCCGTCCCGCCGGAATCCCTGCTGCTTGCGACACTGTTCTGCTCCTGCTGCCTCGTCCTGGTTCATTCTCTACTGTGCTATTCGAAACCGCGGCGTCTTCGGATGAGTTTTATTTCCGACCCGCCACCATGGGACTGCTCTGGCGGCACACTATGCCAGAATGAAGCGGGTTTTCGGCCGCCATCCGGCGGTGCGGCTCCAATGCCACTCTTCGAAGGGAACGCCTTGATCAATCCCGTCCACCTGCGAACCCTCGTTGAGGTGCTCCGGGTCGGTTCGTTCACGGCCGCCGCCACCCGGCTGGGCTATACGGCGTCGGCCGTCTCCCAGCAGATGTCCGCCCTGGAGCGTGACGCCGGCGTCGTCCTGTTCGAGCGTTCGGCCCGCAGCATCCATCCGACGGAAGCCGCCGTCGTGATGACCCGGCACGCCACCAAGGTGCTGACCGACATCGAAGCGCTCCTGGCCGCGGCCTCCCGCACGCAGGAGGGCACCAGCCAGGAACTCCGGCTGGGCATCTTCCCCAGCCTGGCGACGTACGTTCTGCCGCAGCTCCTGCAGAACCCGGCCTGGAAGAAACTCGGGATCGACCTGCGGGTGTCCGTGGCGGAGCCCGCCCAGACCATCCAGGGCCTGCGGACCGGCGGCGAAATTGACGTCGCCCTGGTCTACCAGGTGGGCCAATCGGGTCTCGCCTGGCCGCACACGCTGGACCGCCAGTGGATCGCCGATGACGACTTCCGGGTCGTGTTGCCGGCGGCCTGGGGCATCGGCACCGATTCCAGGGTGGCCGCGGACCACCTCTCCGATATGCCCTGGATCGTCCACCACCCGGGCACGTCCGACGCCACCGTGATTGAGCGCCTGTTCGCCAGCTGCAACCTGCATCCCCGGGTGGTGGCCTACAGCGACGACTTCCATGCCAGCCTCGAAATGGCGGCGGCCGGACTGGGTGCAGCCCTGGTTCCCGAGCTCGCCCTGCGGCACCGTCCCGCAGGGGTGGTGGTGTTGGATGTCCCGGAGATCCGGCTGGCCCGCAACGTCTTTGCCCTGCTGATCAATGAAAAGCAGACCGCCCGCGTCCGGCTCTTCGTGGACCTGCTGGCCGACACCATGAAACACCCGGCGGGCTGAGGCAAGGGGTTCCGCTCCGGGCCCGAATCGATGAAGATGGGGTCCATGAGCAGCGCACCGTATTCAGCATCGCGTCCCGTCCCCTCGAATAAACCCGAAGAACTGAACGCCGCAGTCCGCGAGGCCACCGAGGAACTGGTGGAGACCTTGCAGCGCAATGGCATCGAGGCCAGCTTCGACGACATCGCGCTGCTGGGCCACTCGGAGTCCTTCGACGACGAAGGCCAACGGTGGGTCGAGGTCGAATGGGACGGCGAGGAAGCAGGCTAGCAGCCCCAGCCCCGGCCCTGTCCCTGGGAAAAAGTGTCCGCTGGGCTGGGCCAACGCTGACGGCTGTCAGTGTTCGGGCCGGCGGCACCCGCCGTGACAAATCACACGCCCGTCCGTTCAGATTCGACGCCGCTTCACCCCGGATCCGCGGCCGGCACCGCGGCCAAACCCGTGCTGCGGCCCCGCCAGCATACGTAGGAGGCCGTGTGTTGCCGGTGCCCTGCGAATCGCAGGGCGAGCACATTAGCAGTGAAATCTGTATACAAGCCTTTAAAGCACCGAGCGGTAGCCTAGAAGGATGTCTGAAATAACAAAACCACGAATAGTCGAGCGCTGGGTCTTTTGGCCTGCCGCAGTGCTGGTGACGGTTTTCGCGTCATTTGCACTGCTCGCCCCCACAGCCGCAGAGGCGATGTTCGGTGCCATTCAGGCGAACATCGTCAACACGTTCAACTGGTACTACGTCCTCATCACGAGCTTCTTCGTAGCCTTCAGCCTGTTCCTGGGCTTCAGCCGCTTCGGTGACATCAAGCTCGGGCACGACGACGACGAACCCGAATTCTCGCTGATGGCGTGGTTCGCACTGTTGTTCGCCGCCGGCATGGGAATCGGTCTGGTGTTCTACGGTGTCACCGAGCCGCTGAGCCACTTCGCGAATCCGCGCCCCGGCGTGACCGGGACGCCATCCGAGCTTGCGCAGCAGGCCCTCAGCCAGACCTTCCTGCACTGGGGCGTGCATGCCTGGTCCATCTATGTGGTGATTGGCCTCGCCCTGGCCTACGCCATCCATCGACGCAAGCGGCCGGTCTCGATCCGCTGGGGCCCTCGAGCCGCTCCTGGGCAAACGAGTCCAGGGCGCATGGGGCAACGTCATTGACGTCGTCGCACTGGTCGGCACCCTCTTCGGTGTGGCGACCTCGCTGGGCCTCGGGGTGCTGCAGATCAGCGCCGGGCTTGAGAGCATCAACCTGATGCCGGCGACCCGCGGGTCGGAAATCGTTATTATCATCATCATTTCCTTCTTTGTCCTGCTCTCCGTCCTCTCCGGACTCACCAAGGGCATGAAGTGGCTCTCCAGCATTAACCTCGTGCTGGCTGGCCTGCTGGTCGTCTACCTGCTGCTCTTCGGTCCGTCGACGTTCCTTCTGCGCGAATTCGTGCAGTCGATCGGCGCCTACGTCCAGAACTTCGCGGCACTGTCTTTCAACGTCAACGCCTTCTCCGGCGAAGCCGGCGCCTCCTGGCAGGCCTCCTGGACCTCCTTCTACTGGGGCTGGTGGATCTCGTGGGCCCCCTTCGTTGGTATCTTCATCGCGCGTATCTCGCGGGGCCGGACCGTCCGGCAGTTCGTGGCCGGCGTCATCCTGGTGCCGACCGTCATCGGCATGCTCTGGTTCAGTGTCCTCGGCGGCACGGCCCTTGCCGTGGAGTTGTCCGGCAGCGGAACCCTGATCGGTGCCGACGGCAGCGTGAGTGCGTCCAGCGCCCTGTTCAGCATGCTCGCTTATGTTCCGGGCACCCCGGTCCTGACGGTCGGCGTTATCCTGCTGATCGCCATTTTCTTCATCACGTCCTCGGACTCCGGCGCGCTCGTGATGGGCATGATCGCCACCGGCGGGCAGGTCAATCCGAAGAAGCGCATCCGTACCTTCTTTGTCCTCATCACCGCGGTTCTGGCCATCGCGCTGCTGATCTCCGGCGGGCTGACCGCTCTGCAGACGGCGGCGATCATCATTGCCCTGCCGTTCAGTGTGGTGATGCTGCTGATCTGCTGGTCCACCTACATCGCTTTCAGCCGGGAACGCCGGGCCTACGATCGTGCACGCCGTGCGCAACTTGTGGACCACATCGGTGACTTCTACGGCCTGGAGGTTGAGGAGCTCGCCGAGCACGGCATCCTGGGCAGCAGCCCGCGCTGGATGCAGATGCTGCGCCGCCGCAATGCACCCACCGGAGCCGCCGTGCCTGAGGAGATCCTGCCGAGCCCCGAACCGTCGACCGCCGCGGTGGATACCCTCATGGCGGCGGAACCGGAACTGCGGCACGCCTCGGAGCATGCACTGCAGGTCGAGAACGCCGAGCCTGACGGTGTCCTGATCTCGGACGTTGACAACGTGGTGGATCATGATCCGTCCGCGTCCCACGATGTCAAGGACATCCCGGACCGGGGCGACAAGGAACCCTCGCGCTGGTAATCCTGCGCTAAAAAGGCTGTGCGAATGCTGGAACGGAGCCGTATTCAGGGCTATGTTGAAAGTATGAGCAAGGTAGCCAGCCAGCACTTCGGACAGATTGAGCTCAACCACGGGAGAGACCATAATTTCTCCGCCAAACACGAATTGGCGGGGCAACTCCTGGAGCTTGACCTGAACGTGGACGCCCATGACCACTTCGATGAGGCGGCCCTGCACAAGGTTGACTACCGGCTCCGTTTCCTGCCCGAACTCGTCGACCAGGTCCGCGAGATGATCGCGGACGAACTCGACGAGGAGGGCACCAGCCCGCAGGAATACCGCCACTTCCACTGCAATGCGATCAAGCCGGAGCAGCTGCAAAAGGTCTTCGGCGTCACGGATACGAGCCAGCTGACCAACGAGGTATTCCTCAAGGCCCTGAAGCTGGGCCACGTGGGGATCTTCCCCGGCCAGCCGGAACGCTACTTTGTCCTGGACTTCACCCTCGGCTCACACTTTACCGACGAGGTTCTGGTCGCTTCGGCGGACGAGGACGGCGTCGTGGATGACGAGATCCTCTGGGAGAGCTGACTCCCCCGGCCTGCACCAACGTGCCCGGCAACGAACGACGGCGGCCGGTCCCCTTGGGGGGACCGGCCGCCGTTTGTTTGTGTCTTGTTGCCTACTTGGCCGTGGCCAGCAGTTCCGCGCGGACTGTCCTGGTGGCCGCGACCAGGTTGCGCAGCGACTCCTCGGTTTCGGCGTAGCCACGGGTCTTCAGTCCGCAGTCCGGGTTGACCCAGAGCTGGCGGGACGGGACGTGCTTGACCGCGGTGCTGAGCAGCTCCGTGACCTCGTCGCTGCCCGGGACACGCGGCGAGTGGATGTCGTACACGCCGGGGCCGACGCCGCGGCCGAAGCCGTGGTGCTCGAGGTCGTGCACAACCTCCATCTTGGAGCGTGCGGCCTCAATCGAGGTCACGTCGGCGTCGAGGCCGTCGATCGCGTCGATAATGGCGCCAAACTCCGAGTAGCACAGGTGTGTGTGGACCTGGGTGGCGTCAGCGGCGCCGGCAGTGGCGAGCCGGAACGAGTTCACGGACCAGTCCAGGTACGCGGGCTGGTCCGCCTTGCGCAGCGGCAGGAGTTCGCGCAGGGCGGGCTCGTCCACCTGGATGACCTTGATCCCGGCGGCTTCCAGGTCCGCGATCTCATCGCGCAGTGCCAGGGCGACCTGGTTGGCGGTCTCGCCGAGCGGCTGGTCGTCCCGGACAAAGGACCACGCCAGGATGGTCACCGGACCGGTGAGCATGCCCTTCATCGGCTTGGCCGTCAGGGACTGAGCGTATTCGGCCCACGCCACCGTGATGGGGGCGCTGCGGGTGACGTCGCCCCACAGGATGGACGGGCGGGTGCAGCGTGAGCCGTAGGACTGGACCCAGCCGTGGACGGTGACGTCGAAGCCTTCGAGGTTCTCGGCGAAGTACTGGACCATGTCGTTGCGCTCGGGCTCACCGTGCACCAGGACGTCGAAGCCAAGCTCTTCCTGCAGTTCCACGACGCGCTTGATCTCATCCTTCATGAGCTGCTCGTACTGGTCGGTGCTGAGGTCACCGCGGTTGGCGCGGGCTCGGGCGGTGCGGATCTCGGAGGTCTGCGGGAAGGAACCGATGGTGGTGGTGGGCAGCGGCGGCAGGTTCAGGGCCTTGTCCTGGGCAGCTTCGCGGACACCGTATTCGGACCGGCTGAAGTCGGCGGTGGTCAGGGCAGCGGTGCGCTCCCGGACGCCGGCACGCCGGACACCGTCGGCGGTTGCGCGGGAGGCGATGATGCGCGTCGCCTCGTCGATGGCCGGCTGCACGGCGGCAGCGCCGGCGTCGGTCAGCAGGCCGGCCAGGGTCACGACCTCAACGGCCTTCTGGTCGGCGAACGCCAGCCAGCTGCGCAGCTGCTCGGAGAGCTGGGTTTCCTCCTCGACGTCGTGCGGGACGTGCTGGGTGGACGTGGAGGTGCTGATGGCCAGCGTGGCAACGCTCTTTTTCAGCTCCGCGATCTTATCGGCCGAGGCCTGGAGGTCATTGCGCCAGATGTTGTGGCCGTCGACGACGCCGGCGACCAGGGTTTTGGTGCCCAGTGCGGCCAGGGCCGCGGCGGAGGGAACCCCGCCCTTGAAGACGTCGAGGTGGAGGGCATCGATGCCGGTGGCCGCGAGGGTGCCAAGCTGGCCGTCCAGGGCGCCGTACGGGGTGGAGACAAAGAGCTGCGGGCGGGCCGGGGCAGCGGAAAGGACCTCGTAGGAGCGTGCGACGGCGGCCTGGATCTCTCCGGCGGACGTATCCTGGTCCACCACGAGGGCGGGCTCGTCCAGCTGGACCCACGCGGCGCCGGCGGCGGCCAGCTTCCCGAGCAGGGCGGTGTAGACCGGGAGGACATCCTCCAGGCGGGACAGCGGGTTGAAGCCGGCCGGGGCGTCGTCGGAGGCCTTGCTCAGCAGCAGGAAGGTGACCGGTCCGACGATGTACGGGCGGGTTTCCACACCGTTGGCGAGGGCGTACGCGAACTCCTCGACGATCCGGCTGGAGGTGAGCGCGAAGGATGTTTCGGGGCCGATTTCCGGTACGAGGTAGTGGTAGTTGGTGTCGAACCATTTCGTCATTTCCAGCGGCTGCTGGTCCTTGGTGCCACGGGCGAGGGTGAAGTACCCGTCGATGTCCAGTTCGCCGCCGGCGTTGAGGAGGTTTCCGAAGCGGGCCGGCACGGCGCCGAGGTGGGCGGCGGCGTCGAGCACCTGGTCGTAGTAGGAAAAGGTGCCCGGTACGGCGGCAGCCTCGGTCAGGCCCAGGCCCTGCAGGCGCTTGGCCGTGCCGAGCTGGATTTCCTTGGCGGCGGCGTCGAGGGCCGCAGCGTCGATGGTGCCGGCCCAGTAGGACTCCACGGCCTTCTTCAGCTCACGGCGGCGGCCGATGCGCGGGTAGCCCAGGATCGAAGCTGCCGGGAACGGGGTCTGGGGAGTGGTTTTTTCAGTCATGGCAAAGTCCTTAAAATCGTTGGTGGGAGCGAAGGAAGCGGAGGGGGTTTCAGCTGGCGAGCTGATGGCCGGAGGCGGACAGGCGCCGGCCCGCGGGGCGGCGATCCGCGCGGCGGGGCCGGGGCAGCGCCAGTTTGTCCAGGACCTCGAGGGCGCTTGCGTGTTCGTTGAACGTGTAGAGGTGGATGCCGGGGGCGCCGGCGTCCAGGGCCGCGTTGGCGAGGTCGACGGTGGCGCCGACCCCGATCCTGGCGCGTTCGGCGTCGGAGTCGGCTGCGGCGAGCCGGTCCATGAGCCCCGTGTCCGGCTCCACCCCGGTCAGCTCTCCGAGTCGGGTGACCCGGCGGATGCTGGTCAACGGCATAACGCCCGGGATGATCGGAATCGTGACTCCGGCCCGGCGGGCCCGGGTCAGGAGGTCCGCGTACTGCCCGGTGTGGAAGAAGACCTGGGTGATCGCGAAATCCGCGCCGGAGCGCTGTTTGGCCAGGAGCACTTCGATGTCGTGCGCCTCGCTCGGGGATTCCGGGTGACGTGTCGGGTAGGCGGCGACGCCGACCGCCACCTTGCCGGCGCACAGCAGGGCCGATCGGCGCTGCTCCACCCGGCGGATGAGGTCGATCAGGTCCTGGGCGTAACGCAGTGAGCCTTCGGGCGGCGTTCCGCCGTCTTTGGGCATGTCTCCACGCAGGGCCAGGATGCCGCGGACGCCGACGTCGAGCAGTTCAGCAATGATCTCCGCAAGTTCCTGCGGCGAATTGCCGACGCAGGTCAGGTGGGCCAGCGGCCGCAGCGTGGTCTCCTGCACGAGCCGGTAGATGAGTTCGACGGCGGTGCTGCGGTTGGATCCGGATGCACCATAGGTTACGGAGACGTAGTCCGGGTCCGTGGATTCGAGTTCACCAATGGTGGTCCAGAGCGATTCCGCGGCCGCCGGGGACCGGGGCGGGAACAGCTCGTAGGACAGGGCAACGGGTGCTGCGTCGGACAGAGTGGAATGGGATTCGATCAAACTTGGAGGTGACATTTGCGTCCTTGGCTGTGAGTCATTGGCGGCGGCCTCGCCAGGGTCTCCGGAGTGATGGTGTCCGGGGACGCCGGCAGCGGCCGACAATGAATTGAGTTTGGGGAACACGGAGGGAATCTTCAACAGGACGCAGCCGCGACTGGTACGCCTGAAACGAAGTTGTCCGTGAGCAAATGTCAGGCCCACATGGGGGCACCCACACCCTCCCGGGCGGCTCGGTGGCCGTCCGTTTGCGGAGGATCGCTGACACGTTACTGAGGTAACTTGTATAGAACTCTAAGCCCCGGACCGGAGGTCTTCAAGTCCGTCCCCGAATTAAGACGTGCCTTTACGACTGAATTGCCGGTCCTTACAGAATAATGTTCGCAATAAACCCGTGTTTAGCTTCTACAGTCCGTGACGGCCTGGAGGGAGATGTCGCTGTGGAGCCGGGCGTGGCCGGCGTATTCAACGGCCTCGCTGAGGGTCCCGGCCCGCAGTGCCAGCGTCGCCCAGCCGACGATCCGCTGGGGATGGCTGGGCAGCGTGGGGAACTGGTTGTTGGCCGGTGTCCAGGCCTCAATTTTGGCGTCGAGCCCGGCCCATCGCGCGGCGGGATCAGCCCAGCTGCCGCCCAGAACGTCCCGCACGACGCAGGCCCCGTCGGCGTCGTCCGCGAGGGCCGGTTCGCCTTTCCGTCCCGGCAGCAGCCCTACGGGGCCGGCCCCGTCGATGCTGCCGTTTCCGTCGGCGTCGCCGTAATAGGGGCCTGCCGCTCCCACGATGAGATTGCGCGCCGCTTCGGCGGCACTGCGGGCGGATTCCAGGTCCGGCGCGTTTTGCCACGCGATAACGGCTGCCTCGATCTGCGCCAGCCGCGCTGCTGTTCGTGTGGCCGCGGGTTCCGCCGGCGGGGTTTCGGCTGACGGGCTCCCGGCAGAGGTCGGCTCGGACGGCGTGTCAGGCTGCATGCCCGTAGGCCCTGCCGCCGGGCCGGAGCAGCCTGCGGCCACAAGCAGCACGCCGACGCCGGCCATGACTGTTCGTGTCCGGTGTCCCATGGTGTTTTTCCCGCTCGTCGTCGTCACCGCTTTAGCGTAGCCGAGCACCCTCTCCCATATCACCGGGCGTCGGACTATCCTGATGCCATGATCCAGCTTCCAGCAAGTTACCAGGAGTACCTCGCCGGCAAGAGCGAGAGTTTCATCAACGCGGTCCGTCCGGTGCTGATGCAATCAGCGGCGGACAAGTCCCACGGGGTCCGTGTGGTGGTGCACCCGCATGACCATCAGGCGCACGTCGATCAGAGCCTGCCGTTCGGGACGGTAATCGAGGACATCGACTAGGGCGGCGCAGTTATCTCGCGTTGCACCAGCGCAGTTACCTCGGGTCGCGCCGCAGCGGGTGGTCTTCCGGAACCTCCACGACCACGATGCGGACTCCGTCGGGGTCCGCGATCCACATCTCCACCAGCCCCCACGGTTCCCGCTGCGGCGCGCGGACCACCGGCACTCCGGCCGCCAGTAACCCCCGGTATTCGCGCTGCACGTCACGGACCTGAAGCCAGATCGCCAGGGCACTCCCCTGCGGGTCAGCGGACTGTCCGCTGATCTCGAGGAAGCCGTTGCCCAGGAAGTACACCCGGCCCGGTGCGTCGGGATTTCCGAACTCCCGGTAGACGGCCAGGCCCAGTGTGTCCCGGTAGAACCGGTGGCTCCGGTCAGGGTCGGACGGATGGAGCAGGATGCGGCTGCCTATGACTTCCATGTCCTCCATCCTGCCCCCAGGCCCTGCAATGCTCCACAGCTCACACAAAGGTCAGCCAAAGTTCGCCGAAAGGCGAGGCCCCGAGACTGGTTGCAGGAAGAAAACCACCAAGGAGGCCCCTGATGATCATTTACCGACCCATTGCCCCGCTAACGGTCGGCAGAAGCGGACTGATGTCGGCTTTGGCTGCCATGGCCTCGACGGCTGTCATCGGCACTTCCACCTGGCAACGCTCCGGCGGTCCGTCCAACCGCACGGTACCTGAACGACCCGGGAATGTGTCCCCGGCGGCCAAGGCTCTCGCCGCGCGCAAATGCTGCCCAGACGGCACGCAACTGACGACCATGCCGGTCGACGTCATCCCAGGTGGCACCGGCAATTAGTCCCGCGGCCTCCCATGTTCGCCGGTCGCCGAACAGCAGCGGCAGGTCGACCGTGTGGGCGGCGCCGTAGCGGTTTCCCGGCGCCCGCCACGACAGGACGTAGCGGTGCGCTTTTCCGCCCGCACGCGCATGCCGCTTGGCGAACTTCCTGGTTGCCCTGCCGTATACGGCTTCCGTGACCGCCCAGGTGACAACCTTGAGGATGGCGCCGCCGACGACGGGAATGCCGGCCAGGCGGCTGGCGTAAGGGTTGCTCGGCACGAACAGCCGGGCCTCTTCCGAGGTATGTCCGATGAGGATCTGGATCCCCGGTGCGGCGATGTTCCAGGCGGCTTCAATCCCGGATTCGGCGGGGAGAGGTGCGTGCCCGTACTGGGTGCCAAACGGCATGGCAGCCATCAGCCCGAACTTGCGGGCGGACCGCGCAACACTTTCCTCCATGGCGACAACATCCATGGCAGGAGTATCGGCAGCGATCGTTTCCGCAACCGCGCCCATGGCGTTGTTCATCTTCTTCCGTCCCCGGGTGATGCCCAAGGGCGCGCTTTGAATAATGGCCCGTTGGAACAGCGCGGCCGCGTCCGGCGTCGCCATCAGATGCGCCACGGCGTCCCCGCCTGCGGATTGGCCGAACGCTGTGACACGGCCTGGGTCCCCGCCAAAGGATGCGATGTTGCGCTGCACCCAGCGGAACGCCTCGAGCTGATCGAGCAGACCTAAGTTGGCGGGCCTGCCCTTGCTCGTGGCCAGATAACCGAACAAGCCCAGGCGGTAGGTCACAGCGACCACAATGACCCGGGATTCAGCAACGAGCGACGTCGGATCGAAGATCGCCAGGTCGCCGGATCCGGACGTATACGATCCGCCGTGCAGCCACACCATGACTGGCACCCGCTCGCCGTCGTCGAGACCGGCCGGAAGTGTAATCGAGAGGTGCTGGCAGTGCTCGTTGCCCGGCAGTTCGCCGAAGCGGGTACCAAGCACCTCATCGAGGAAGGGCACTGGACCCTGCGGACAGGCCGGGGCCCGGGTGGTTGCCATCAACACCTCAGACCAGTCGGCCATCGGTACGGGCGGTTGAAATCGGTTCGCGGAAGCATAGGGAATTCCCGTCGCCCGCACGACGTCGCCATCGCGCCAGCCGGCGACAGGACCACAGGGCGGATCAAAGGCAAGGCTCGCAGTCATACGCCAACCTTTCCACAGTTTCCAGGCCTGCCGATTCCATCAGACCGGCCGCTGCGATCGCGGCCGGTCAGCCGCGGCCGGTCATCTGCGCAGGTCATCTGCGCAGGTCATCTGCGCAGGTCAGCCGCGCATCGCTCCGGACAGGGCGGAGGCCCCGCCGGAGAGCCGGGCCACGATGGCGTACAGGACCAGGACCGGAAGTGAATACAGCACCGAGAAAGCAGCCAGTTCGCCGTAGGCGATCGCGCCGTGCTGGCCGAAGAAGCTGAAGACGGAGACGGCCGCCGGCTGTTTGTCAGGTGAGAGCAGCAAAATGAAGGGCACAAAGAAATTTCCCCAGCTTTGGATGAACACAAAAATGAAGACCACACCCAGGCCCGGCCGCATGAGTGGCAGGACAATGGTCCGCAGGGCAGTCAGCCCGGTGGCGCCGTCCATCCAGGCAGCCTCTTCCAAGGCCAGAGGCACCGCGTCCATGAAGTTCTTCGTCATCCAGATCGCCATCGGCAGGCTGGTGGCCGCCATAAAAACCGTGGTCGCCAGCAGTGAATCGAGCAGCTTGAACTGCACGAACAGTCCGTAAACCGGCACCATCAAGGCGGTGACCGGCAGGCACGTGCCGCAGAGAATCGTGTACAGGAAGGGCCTGTTGAACCTCGAGTCAAAGCGCGAGAGCGGGTAGGCAGCGAGGACGGCGGCGAGCAGGCTCACGGCCCCGGCACCAAAGGCGAGCAGCAGGCTGTTCCACAGCGGCACGAACAGCAGCTCCGGCGTCAGCACGGCAGCAAAATTCGCCAGAGACAGGGCGGCGGGCACCTGCGTCTGGAAGCCGGCGGCCGTGTCCAGCGAGGCGAAGACAAGCCACAGCAACGGCAGGACAAACGAGGGCCCCGATCAGCAGCAGGGCAAGATTGGCCGAGAGCCCGGCGGACGGGACAGCCCGAACAGCGGCCCGCGGGCTGTGCCTGGTCCGGCCGGTCACCGGACCTTCTCCTGGAGCATGCGGGCGTACCCCATCCCGAAAACAAGCCCTATGAGGATCAGGACGGAGGCTATGGCGGTGCCGTACCCGATGTCACCGAACCGGAAGGCCTGCTGGTAGGCCAGCACCGGCAGTGTGGCGGTCGCATTGGACGGGCCGCCCCCTGTCATCACCCAGATCAGGGTGAAGACAGCGAGGGTCTGGAGCGTGGTAAGCATCAGGTTGGTGGCGACGCTCCTGCGGATCAGCGGCAGCGTGATGTAGAGGCCGCGTTGCCAGTCCCCGGCACCGTCGAGCGCGGCAGCCTCGATCAGTTCGGCCGGGACATCCGCCAGTGCAGCGCGGTACACCAGCATGGAGAACGCCGTACCACGCCAGACGTTGGCCAGGATGATTGCGGCCAGCGGATACGAGAACAACCAGTCCGCCCCGCGGATCCCGACGCCTGCCAGTAGCTGGTTGAGCGTGCCCTCAGGGCTGAAGTAGGCGTAGGCGGCAAATGCCGCGACGATTTCCGGGAGCATCCAGGCCGCGACCACGGCCGTTCCGACGAGGGCAGCCACCGGTTTTCGCGCCTTCAGCATCAGCGCCGCGATCGCCAGGCCCAGCAGGTTCTGGCCAATAACTGCGGAGGCCAGCACAAACACCACGGTGAGTCCGACCGACAGCGGGAACAGCGGGTCAGCCGCCAGCCGCTCGTAATTGGCCAGACCAACCCACTCCGGCGAGCGGGCATTCCTGCCGGTGAGGGCGACGTTGGTCAGGGACGCCTGGAAGGACCAGTAGAGCGGACCTGCCAGGAAAACCAGCAGCAGCATCGCGGCGGGCGCCAGGGGAAGCACGCGGGTGGTGCGCTGCAGCGATGCCAGCCGGTGAGCGGGCCTCATCGGCTACTTCTGCACAACTTTCTCGTCGCCGACCTGGGCCCTGACGGCCTCGTCGTAGCGTGCCGCGGCCTGCTCAGGAGTCAGTGTCCCTGTGATGACGGATTCCGTGGCTTCCTGGATTGCGGCGGAAATCCTGGGGTAGTCAGCGGTGCTGGGCCGGAAGTGTGTCACGTCCACGAGCTCGGATACATCCCTGATGAACGGGTTCGCGGACTGGTACGCAGGTTCGGCCGCGACGTCGCCCCGGACAGCGATCTGCAGGCTGTCGAGGGCGAACGCGAGCGAGTTCTGCTTGTTAAGTGCCGAGGTGAGGAAGCCAAAGGCGAGGTCCGGGTTGCTGGAGTCTGCGCTGACGGCGAGGGTCCAGCCACCGGACATGCTGACGGCGCCGGGCGCCTGGCCGTTGCGGGTGGGGAACTTCGCCACACCCATGTCCTGTGCGTAGCCGGGCCATTCGTAGCTGCCGCCCGGCTGCCAGAACGACGGCGCGTAGGAGCCTTCCACCGTCCCGCCCATCCTGCCTTCGGGAAGCCACTCGCCAACGACCTTTTTCCAGACGTTGCCGTCGAGCGCCTGGGCGGGCGTCACAGCGAGGCCCTCAGAGTAGAGGGTCTGCAGGAATTCCAGCGACGCTATAAATCCTTTCGACCCCACCACCCATTTCCTGGTGGCCTCATCGTAGAGGGTGTCCCCCGTGCCGTAGAGCAGTTCGTAGAAGCTCTGCATCACGGTCCCCTCGCCGGACCCTTTGCCGGCATACATGCTGAACGGGATGAGTCCGGCATCCGAGGCCTTAATGGTCCGGGCCGCGGCGAGGATGTCGTCCCAGGTCCGCGGCTGCCAGGGCACGTCGATACCGGCGCCCTGGAGGACCTTTTTGTTGTACCAGATCGCGCGGGTGTCGGTCCCCAGCGGCACGGCATACGTGCCGCCGTCGTCTCCGGCGCCGGCGGTTTTGGCGGCGTCGCTAAAGACGGCCCAGTCCTCCCACGCCGCCAGCCGTTCGTCCAGTTTCAGCAAGTAGCCGGCCTCGGCGTCGGCCCGGACCTTGAAGCTGTCCTCGTAGAAGACATCCGGTGCGGTCTCCGGGGACCTCAGAGCCAGCGCCAGCTTGGTGCCGTAGTCCTCGTCGTTGGCCATAATCGGCTGCAGCTCCACCCGGACACCGGGGTTCGCGGCTTCAAAGTCCTTTTTCGTCTTGGTGAACATATCGTCCACGGCGGCGAGGGAGTCAGTTTTCTGGTAGGCGACCTTCAGGACGCGGTCGCTGGCCTCGGTTGAGCCGGCGGAACACGCGGGCACGGCGAGAACCGCTGCGGCAGCGATCCCTGCTACGAATGATTTCCAACTCCCACGCATGAATTCCCAATCTTGATCTGATGCGGCCCGACGTTGTCGGGACAACCTCTGCATCCTACCGGTGAAATAGTCTCTGACCTGCTGTTTTGCCTGTTGGCGGGTTGCTGAACTCAGGCGTCCAGCAGCAGCCGCTGCGCCCGGGGAGCCAGCGCGTGCTCCAGGACGAGGCAGGCCGCGCCGATGGCGCCCACGTCCTCGCCGACACCGCTCGCGACGACGTCGGTGCTATGGATATCCCGGGTGTCGCTGCCCGCACGGATGAGGTCCGGGATCAGCGCCAGGTATCGTTCCGAGAGGCACGTCCAGAATGGTCCGCCGAAAACGATGCGGTCCACGTCCAGGACATTGCTGACGGCGGAGGCTGCACGGGCCACCAGCACGGCGGACCGGTCGATGATCTCCGATGCCCTGGGGTCGCCGTCGTCAGCTTTGGCGCAGAGTTGCGCAAAGCTCTCCTGGATTGCCGGCCCGCTGGGGTTGGGGCCCAGCGGCGCCAGGATGCCTGCCTGCTCCGCCTGGGCCACCAGGACTCTGGGTATAGCGGTGGCCTTCACGCACCCGCGCTGGCCGCAATCGCAGAGCGCACCGCCGGGATCCACCACGATGTGGCCCATTTCACCGGCGTTGCCGGACGTTCCCCGCACCACTTCGTCCCGCAGGACAATGCCGCAGCCGATGCCGGTTCCCATGTACATAAATACGAAGCTTCCGGCGCCGCTGGGTCCGCCCGCCCAGGTCTCGGCGACGGCAGCGCTTGTCACGTCCTTATCGACCAGGGTGGGCAGTCCGGTGGCTTTCGCCAGCGCGTCCCGCAACGGAACATGGTCCCAGCCGAGCATGAGCGGCGGATCCACCACGGTGCCTTCGGTGAGGTCGATGGGGCCCGGGGCGGCGACCCCGAGGCCGGCGATGAGGGCAGAGTCGACGCCGGAATCAGCGATGACCGATTTGATCGCCGCGGCAATCGTCTCGATGACCTCCTCCGGTATCTGGCTGCCGGGGGTCTTGATCCGGCAGTGCTGCACCACGTCACCCACGAGGTCAAGGACCACGCAGGTAATGACGGCGGGGTCCAGATGGACCCCCACCGCGTACTTGCCGGAGGCGTTGAGGCGCAGCATGGTCCGCGGTTTGCCGGGGCCGGTGCCCTCCTTGCCTGCCTCGACAATGAGGTTCTGGTCCAGCAACCGGCGGGAGATGTTTGAAATCGTCTGCGGGGAGAGCCCTACGATCTGGGCCAGTTCCACCCGGCTTAGTCCGCTGTCCGGCGCCCGCCGGATGGCATCCAGGATCACAGTGAGGTTGAAATCACCCATCCTTGGCAGGTTGGTTCCGCGCCGGGGCGAGGGCTGTCGGATTTCGGTCACTGTTACCTCTCAAGGTGGTCTTTGTACTGCTGGTTCCAGAATCCTACGTCACGGGCCCGGGGTCCAGCCGACACCGGCCTGGGCGCCGGATCTGCGAGTGCTGGCCGTCACCGTGAATTTGGGGTTCCTGCCGATTTCCCGGGTAGGTCCGACCAGCCGTTCCAGCGCGGGACGGTACTGCAGGTGACTGTTAAAGACGGTCCAGAGCTCGCCGCCGGGGGCCAGGACCCTGCCGGCGGCTTCGAACAGTTTGAGTCCCGCGCCGGAGTGGACGGCTGATTCCAGGTGGAAGGGCGGGTTGAGCAGGATCAGGTCCGCGCTGCTGTCCGGCAGCGAGCCCATGGCATCATCCTGGACGACGTCGATCCGGTCCCCGAGCCCGTTGGCCGCTGCAGTCGCCCGGGCAGAGTCAACGGCCGCCGCGGACCGGTCCGTCGCGGTCACGCGGGAGCCGGGGCGGCTGCGGGCATACATGGCCGCGAGGATTCCAGTACCGCAACCGAGGTCGACGGCGTGGGCGGCGTCGGGCATCTGCGGAAGAAACTCCAGGAGGAACCGGGTGCCGATATCCAGGTCCGTACCGGCAAAGACCGCGCCGTGGGCGCAGATCCGCAGTCCCAGCGCGGCATTCGCGGAAGTGATGGGGAACGGCGTGGCGGGCGCAACCGGCAAGGGCTTCCGCGCGATCACGATCCGTGATTTCTGCCGGGCAAGCTGCGGCTGGACATCGCCGAAGTAGCGTGCCAGGACCGCGTTCATCCCCAGGCTCATGTGTTTGACCCTGCCGCCGGCCAGGACGGTGACGGTTGGCGCTGCGTGGCGGGCCACGGCGTCGGCGATTTCCTCCAATTCCGCCAAAGACCTGGGCAACTGGATCAGCACCACGGTCGCGCCCGCCAGGAGGGCGGATCCCAGCGGGAGCTGCTCGAAGCCTCCGCCGGTCCCCACGGTGCGGGCGTTATTGCGCAGCGCGAGTTCACCGGTGATGAGGTCCTGGTGGACCCGGACCGGTGCGGGCGCCCCGGCGGTGATCGCTCCCAGGGTCAGGGCACCATAGCGGTCGCCGACGACGGCGGGGCGGCTGTCGGGGCCCAGGAATTCCGCGGCGCTGTCGAGCAGGAGCCGGTCCGTTGCGTCCCAGGCCTGGAGATTGGCCGCCTCAACGTCCGGAAACCTGCGCAACTGAGGGAACAAGGCGTCAAGGTTCGTCTCCGCGGCACCGTCGGACCCCAGAGTCACCTAGGCCTTCTTGACTACGCTGGATTTGAGCTGCATGGGCCCAAAGCCGTCCACTTTGCAGTCGATGTCGTGGTCTCCCACGCCGTTGACGAGCCGGATGGCGCGGACCTTCGTCCCCACCTTGATGGATGTGGGGCTGCCTTTGACCTTGAGGTCCTTGATGATGGTGACGGTATCCCCGTCGGCGAGGATGTTGCCAACGGCGTCCTTGATAACGGTTTCGACGGGCTCTCCATCGTCTGAGGCGGCGGCCGGAGACCATTCGTGCGCGCACTCCGGGCAGACCAGCAGGGCCCCCATCTCGTAGGTGTACTCGCTGGAGCATAGGGGGCACGGGGGAAGGGTGTCGTTCACCCTCCCATGGTAGTCGGGCCGCCGGCGCCAGCCGGGGCCGTGACCGCACCGGTACGTCCGTGACGGGCGACCGGGAATTGGATCAGGCCCTGACATACGTCAGGCCCCACTCTGCGAGTAGGGCCTGACGGGGTGTTGCTCTCTTGTGGTGGAGCTGAGGGGACTCGAACCCCTGACCCCCTGCATGCCATGCAGGTGCGCTACCAGCTGCGCCACAGCCCCGAACTTCTTCGGAAGTATCACTTCGGGAGAAACAGTTTCCCGTGAGCAACCTGATCATCTTAAACCACATTTTCCTAAGACGCCAATCGGAGCCGGCGCGGCCGAAACGGCAGCCCCCCGCCCCGGAGCCAGCGCCCCGGCCGGGGTTCGGCGCCGGTTTGGACACAAAAAATCCGCCGGAATCTTTTGATTCCGGCGGATTATCCGGTGGAGCTGAGGGGACTCGAACCCCTGACCCCCTGCATGCCATGCAGGTGCGCTACCAGCTGCGCCACAGCCCCGAATTTTCGTTGCCCCGGTCCCGTCCGCTCACGCGCCCAACCCCGGCCCTTGGTCCGGATCTCTCCGAAGCAACTCAAATATCTTAGAACAGCCATTCCGAAAATTCCAAATCGGGCATATTCTTGCTGCCCGGCAGACGGTCTCCCCTGCCTCCGCCGCCGTGCCGGCTGGACTGCTATTCCGTCTCGGTGCCTGCAGGCGCCTTCGCCGAAGCGTCGTCGCCGAGCTGCAGGTCAACCACCGGGCAGTCCTTCCAAAGCCTTTCCAGGGCGTAGAAGACGCGGTCTTCTTCGTGCTGAACATGGATGACGACATTGCCGTAATCCAGCAGCACCCAGCGGCCGCCGGAGCGGCCTTCACGGCGGGTGGGCTTGAGATCCAGCGTGGAAAGCTCTTCTTCAATGCCGTCGACGATCGCGTTGACCTGGCGTTCGCTGGGGGCGGAGGCGATCAGGAAAACATCGGCGAGGGCGAGGCGTTCGCTGACGTCGAGCGCGACGATGTCTTCGGCCAGTTTGTCCGCGGCGGCCCGGCCGGCGTGGCGGGCTGTGATGATGGACGAATCTGCTGCAGTCATGGGACTCCTTGTTGTGGTTAAAAAATATAGTGCTGCGGGCCGGAAACTACCGGCTCCGCGCCGGGGCCTAACGGCCCAGGCCGGTCACGATCAAAATGATGCCGGCGATAAGGGCCAGCAGCCCCAATGCGAGCACGCCCGCCTGCAGGATGCGCAGGCGGCGTGCCCGGCCGAGTCCGGCGGTGGCAACGTCCAATGGGTCAAGTCCGTGGGCGGACCTGGCCGCAACGGGCGCAGGGCCTGCGCCTGTTAGGGTCTCCGGCGAGGCGGTTCCGTCGCCGGCTGAAGCGCCTGCCGATGCCGCCTTCGCGGCAGCCTCCGCGCGGGCCAGAACCCCGCCTCGGCCCGCAGCAGAACCGGTACCCCGCTGCTTGGCCGTCCCGCCCCGCCGCAGGCCCGGCTTGCGGGCTGCGTCGACCAGAGGCCCCGGGTTGGTGGCGACGGGAACGTGGGTGGTGGCGGGCGGCTTCATCACGGGTCGATCCACCCCGGGGACCCGGATGAATTCCAGCGGCGTGACCATGGCGAGGTTGTCGGCCGTTGTGGGGTCGTTGCGGACCGGGGCCGGCTGCGTGGTCTGGTCAGCCAGTTTCTGCTTGGCAGCGGCCCGGCGGTTTAGTACGGCGGCACGCTCGGCCAGCGCGATCTGTTCGGCAAGCATGGCCGGATCAACAGCCGCGGGATCCGCGGCAGCGATGTGTTCGAGCTTGGCAACCTGATTGCGGGCCTGCTCGACGAGGAGTTCCCGGGCCGCGAGTGCCTGCTCGACGCTCATCCCTGCAGAGACCTGGCCGCCGCGCACGGGCGAAGCTGCCGGCGCGGCTGTGCCCGTGGCTTCGGGCTGGCCGGCCACCGGGGTGGCGCGGGTCCGCGGCCGGGCAGGTACGATCGTGTTCGCGGCAGTCGCCGGGGACGTTTCGGCTGCCAGCTGCAGGAGCCTGAGCTGACGGCGGGTAGGCTGGCCCCCGCCCGCGAGTTGTCCCTCTTTCTCGGCCAGTTCCTTGATCGTGCGGAGGGCGGCACGATCCCGGGCCCGGGCCTGGGAAGAGCGTTCGGGACCCGTCGGCGACGAATCGACAGGGCCATCGGAGGCGCGGCGGTTCCGCCCGGCAGTCCCAGCAGGCGCCGGTTTTCCCTGGCCGGCTGGCTGCGCCGGACTCGACGCAGGCGCCGGGTTTGAGGCTGGCGCCGGGCTTGAGGCAGGCGCGCCGACAGCCCGGGCGTCGTCCGGACGTGCAGTGCCGGTATCCGTCGCCGCTTGCAGGCGTTCATCTCTGGCCTCGCGCAAGGCGCGGCGGCTGCGGATGGGTGGCTGTTCCTGACTCATTGAAAACTCATTCGGTGCTGGCTGGTTGATGTATCTCTAAGGCAGTTGCTGACTGTCCCGGGTCGAAGCCGGCACTGTCCGGCCCGGAACCGTGAAGGGTGTCCCGCCCGCCGCTGTTGATCCCGGCGGGATCGGGCTGGCCTTCGTACAATCCGTACTTCGCTATGTACTGCACAACGCCGTCCGGCACGAGGTACCAGACCGGGTTGCCCTTCGCGACCCTGCTGCGGCAGTCGGTGGAGGAAATCGCCATGGCCGGGACCTCCAGCAGGCTGACATCCGTCCGGCCCATGCCGTCGAGCACGTGGCCGGGCCGGGTCACGCCAACAAAATGCGCGAGGGACCACAGTTCGTCAATGTCTTTCCAGGACAGGATCTGCGCCAGGGCGTCCGCTCCGGTAATGAAGAACAGATCGGCGTCGGGGCGCAGGCTGCGCAAGTCACGCAGGGTGTCGATCGTGTACGTGGGTCCCGGCCGGTCAACGTCCACCCGACTCACGGTAAAGCGCGGATTTGATGCCGTGGCGATGACGGTCATGAGGTACCGGTGTTCGGCCTCGCTAACCTTCTTGGACATCTTCTGCCAGGGCTGGCCCGTCGGCACGAACACAACTTCGTCCAGGTCGAACTTGGCCGCGACCTCGCTGGCAGCGACAAGGTGGCCATGATGGATCGGATCAAACGTTCCGCCCATCACACCCAAGCGAACACGGCGACCATCGCCACGCTGCTTCATGGTGGCGGGAATATTAGTGGCCCTGGCCGTGGTCATGCTTGTTCGGGTGCTGGCGGTGCGGATCCGCGTGCTCCTCAACGATTTCGTGGCGCAGGCCCAGGTTCGAGTAGGACAGCGTGATAAACATCAGGACCAGCAGGATCACGAACATCACCACGCCAAAAACCCACGGCTCCGCCCAGAGTGGTGCGAGTTCCTCGTGGGCCGCTTCGCCGGCGGCGGCGACGAATGTGGCGATCTGCTGCGACAGCATGTTCTCCCCTAGTGAGTTCAAGAAGTGACTGGTTCTAATTAAGTACTGAAGTTCAAAGGTGCCCATTGAAGAGCGACCGAATGCAAGAAATACCGACGGCGAACGAGCCCGCCGTTCCGGTCTACCGTTCCATGTTACAGCGTTGCTAGCCCCTCGTTTGGCCTTCGCCCTGCACGATCCACTTGGTAGTGGTCAGCTCAGTCAGGCCCATCGGGCCCCCGGGCGTGCAGCTTCTGGGTGGAAATTCCGACCTCAGCCCCGAGTCCGAGTTCCCCGCCGTCGGTGAAGCGGGTCGAGGCGTTGACAATGACCGCAGCCGAATCGACGTCGGCGATGAACCGCTCCGCGTTGGCCAGGTCGTTGGTTAGGATGGCCTCGGTATGCCCGGTGGACCACGTCCGGATGTGGTCCACGGCGTCGTCCAGGCTGTCCACCATGGCCACGGCGAGGTCCAGGTCCATGTATTCGGTTGCCCAGTCCTCCTCGGTGGCTGCCACAGTTTCGACGCCGGCGGGGAGGGCCGCACGGATCCGGTCGTCCACGTGCAGGGTGACGCCGGCGGCGCGGAGGGCCTTGGCGACTGCGGGCAGCACAGTGGATCCGGAGTGCACCAGCAGCGTTTCGACGGTGTTGCAGACGCTCGGACGCTGGGTCTTGGCGTTCAACAAGATGTCCACGGCCATCTCTTCGTCGGCTGAAGAGTCGAGGAAGATGTGGACGTTGCCTTCGCCGGTCTCGATGACCGGTACCGAGGAGTTGGTGACGACGCTTTGGATCAGATCACGGCCGCCGCGCGGTATCAGTACGTCCACCCGTCCGCGGGCGCGCATCAGTGCGTTCGCCCCGTCACGTCCGAATTCGTCCACGGTCTGGACGGCGTCGGCGGGCAGCCCCACCGTCTCCAGCGCATCGCGGAGGATGATGACGAGGGCCGCGTTGGTCGCGGCGGCGGCCGATCCGCCGCGCAGGATTACGGCGTTGCCGCTCTTCAGTGCCAGTCCGGCAATGTCGACCGTCACGTTGGGCCGGGCCTCGTAGATCGCCGCCACGACACCCATCGGCACGTTGATCTGACGCAGCCGGAGACCGTTGGGAAGCGTCTGGCCGCGGACCACATTACCCACCGGATCCGGCAGGGTGGCGAGGTTCTCCAAAGCCTTCACCAGGGCATCGATGCGGGCTTCGGTGAGGGTCAAGCGGTCCAGCATCGCGGCGGTGGTGCCGTTGGCCCGGCCTGCTGCCACGTCCTTGGCGTTGGCCGCCAGGATGTGGTCCTTACGTTCCAGCAGCGCGGTGCCGATAGCGCGCAGGCCCCGGTCTTTCCAGGCCCGGTTGGCATGTGCCATCTTCCGGGCGGCGCTACGGGAACGGTCCGCGATCGCAAAGACGGCGGCTTCCACATCAGCCGGTGAAAGCTGGGCAGTTGCCGGCACGGGAGTTACCGTCGTGGAGTCGTTGGAGTTCTCTGCGGTTTGGTGAATCAGTGCCTCAGTCATCATTCAAGTCTAGGCGAGGGTACCGGCTAGATCAGAACCAGGTCATCAACGTGAATGACTTCACGGTCGAATCCACGCCCGAGGGACTCCCCGAGTTCCACGGTCGAGCGACCAAGCATTTGCGGGAGTTCGTCGGAAGAATAATTGACCAGGCCGCGCGCAATCACTGTTCCGTCCAACGCCACCATCTCTACGGCGTCGCCCGATTCGAAGGTGCCCTCCAAAGCCGTGACGCCTGCCGGAAGCAGGGAGGTGTGGTGGTCCCGCACAGCAGTTACGGCTCCGTCATCGAGAATCAGCCGGCCCTGCACATGGGCGAGGTGGGCCAGCCACATCATCCGCACGGATTTGCGTCCGCCATTGACAGTGAACCAGGTACCGACGTCCTCGCCGGCCAGTGCGGCAGCGGCATTTGCGGTTGAGGTGACCAGCGCCGGGATGCCGGAGTCTGCGGCCATCGTCGCGGCTTCGACCTTGGTCTGCATTCCGCCGGTTCCGACCCCCGCCTTGCCGGGAGCCCCAATGGTCACGCCCTCGAGGTCGTCGGGGCCATCGACCTGCGGAATCCGCTTGGCGCCGAGGGCCGGCGGCCCGTCGTAGAGTGCATCGACGTCGGACAGCAGCAGGAGCGCGTCTGCCCGCACGAGATGGGCAACGAGGGCGGACAGTCGGTCATTGTCGCCGAAGCGGATCTTGTGCGTGGCGACCGTGTCATTCTCGTTGACGACCGGCACAACGCCAAGATTCAGCAGGCGGTTCAGCGCCCGGAATGCATTCATGTGGTGGCTGCGCCGCATGAGGTCGTCGGCGGTCAGGAGCACCTGGCTCACGGTCACTCCGTGGGCGCCGAAGGCGTGCGTGTAGCGTGCCATCAGCAATCCCTGGCCCACGCTGGCGGCGGCCTGCTGGGTGGCGAGGTCGCGGGGACGTTTCGTCAGACCCAGCGGCGCCAGTCCCGCGGAGATGGCGCCTGAGGAGACCAGGATAATTTCGGTGCCGCTGTTGCTTTTGGCCGAGAGCGCGTTCGACAGTTCGATCAGCGCTTCTTCGGAAATGCCGCCCTTGATACTGGTGAGGGATGACGATCCGACCTTGACCACAATCCGGCGTGCCCGGGCGAGCATCCGGCGGTCGTTGGTTTTGGGTTCCTCAATGACAACTGCGGAATTATCGGTCACGTGTTAAGGGTCACTCCTCAAGCTCGGTGTCCAGCGCGCTCTCCTTGAGCGGCTTTGCAACGCGGCGGCTGCTGACGGATTCGGTCCAGATGCCGGCTTTGCGTTCGGCCTCGAGTTCCGCACGGGCTGCGGCCTTTGCGTCGCGGCGTTCCTGCTGTTCGTCGCGCTTCTGGCCACGGGTGGGACGGTCTCCGATGTCGGCGAAGCGCACGTCGGTACCGCGCGGGGCGGCCAGTAGTTCAGCGCCGGCCATCATGGTCGGCTCCCAGTCGAAGACCACGCCATCGTCCTCGCCGATCACCACAGTGTCACCCGGCTTGGCGCCCTGTTTGAAGAGCTCGTTTTCAACGCCCAGCTTCGCGAGCCGGTCGGCGAGGTAGCCGATGGCTTCCTCGTTGGTGAAGTCCGTCTGCTTGACCCAGCGCACGGGCTTGTCACCGAGGACACGGAACAGCGGTTCCAGGTTTTTCTCTTCACGGCGGATTTTGAAACCGGACTCGTTGACGGCGCGCGGCTTCAGGATCGGGGCCTGCACCTTGGGCGGCGCGGCAGCGACGGCGTCGCGGGCCGCCTGCACGATTTCACCCATGGCGAAGCCGAGCTGGCGAAGGCCTTCGTGGCTCGTGGCGGAGATTTCAAAGACTTTGTAGCCGCGGGACTCCAGGTCCGGCCGGACAAATTCGGCCATGTCCTTGCCGTCCGGCAGGTCCACTTTGTTCAGCGCCACAAGCCGGGGGCGGTGGTTCAGGGGGACCACATCACCGTCGACGCCGCTGAAGCTCATGTCGACCGCGTACTTTTCCAGTTCCGATTCAATGATGGCCAGGTCGGAGAGCGGGTCGCGGTCGGATTCCAGCGTTCCACAGTCCAGCACGTGGACGAGCGCAGCACAGCGCTCGACGTGGCGCAGGAAGTGGTGGCCGAGGCCCTTGCCTTCGCTGGCGCCCTCGATCAGGCCCGGAACATCGGCAATGGTGAAGCGGACGTCACCGGCCTGGACGACGCCCAGGTTCGGGATCAGCGTCGTGAAAGGGTAATCGGCGATTTTGGGCCGCGCGGCCGACATGGCGGCGATCAGGCTCGACTTGCCGGCAGAGGGGAAACCCACCAGTGCGATGTCCGCGATGGATTTCAGTTCCAGGACAATGTCACTGGATTCGCCTTCGATGCCGAGCAGTGCGAAGCCGGGGGCACGGCGCTTTTGCGACGACAGCGAGGCGTTGCCGAGTCCGCCGATGCCTCCGGCTGAGGCGATGTATTCAGCGCCTTCAGTGACGAGGTCGGCGAGGACCTCCCCGGCCTTGGTCTTGACCACGGTTCCGACGGGCACGGGCAGGATCAGGGTTTCGCCGTTCTTACCGCCGCGCCAGTCGCCCATTCCGGGGCCGCCGTTGGTGGCGTGCCGGTGCGGGGCGTGGTGGTAGTCGAGCAGGGTGGTGGTTTGCGGGTCGACACGGAGGATGACGTCGCCGCCGTTACCGCCGTTGCCGCCATCGGGTCCGCCGAGCGGCTTGAACTTCTCGCGGTGGACGGAAACACAGCCGTGGCCGCCGGTACCGCCGGATACGTGCAGTACTACCCGGTCTACAAAGCTCGCCACGTGGATCTCCTCAGTGCTGTTCCCCGGACCCACACGAGGCCCAAGATGATTCTAATGCGGTTAAAACACCGGTGGAGCGGACCTAATGGCCCGCCCCACCGATTTGAAAACTATGTACTACTCTGCCGCTGCTGCAGCCACGATGTTGACAACGCGGCGGCCGCGGCGGGTGCCGAACTCGACAGCGCCGGGGGTCAGTGCGAACAGGGTGTCATCCCCGCCGCGGCCAACGCCTGCACCGGGGTGGAAGTGGGTGCCGCGCTGGCGGACGATGATCTCGCCTGCGGAGACTACCTGACCGCCGAAGCGCTTGACGCCGAGGTACTGGGCGTTGGAGTCACGACCGTTGCGAGTGGAACTCGCGCCTTTTTTATGTGCCATTTGAAATGCCTGCCTTTAAATTCTGGGGAATCTGCTGAAAACCTGAACAGTAACGGTTGGTTACTTGATACCGGTGATCTTGACCTTGGTCAATTCCTGACGGTGACCCTGGCGCTTCTTGTAGCCGGTCTTGTTCTTGAACTTCTGGATCACAATCTTCGGACCACGGAGGTCCTCAAGGATCTCAGCCGTAACCGTTACCTTGGCCAGGTCCGCGGCAGCGGACGTGACCTTGTCGCCGTCAACCAAAAGCAGTGCGGGCAGCTCAAATGTGCTGCCGGCTCCACCGGGGACGCGGTTCAGGGTAACGAAGTCTCCAACGGAAACCTTCTCTTGGCGGCCGCCTGCGCGGACAATCGCGTACACCACTGGGGAACTCACTTCTCTCGACGTTTATTACTAGATTTGCGTGCGGAACCCCGGTCCAAGGAAATTGGCCTGGCTCACGCTGTGCCTCAACGCCGGTGGATTCCCCGGGGGAACCCATGAGCTATCCCCGGAATAATCACACTCGCGTGGCGAATGAATCATTCTCAGGGTCATAACCCAAGTGTTGGCGTAAGCACCGAAGATCCAGAATACGCTAATTTTGCCTTCGGCCGCAAATGAGGCTGGTTCGGGATGGAAGTACGTGGTAAGCGCCACACTGCTTCCGCAGGGTGGTGCCGCGGCGACTTCCCGAACCGTGCCCGTCCATCCTACCGGCTGCACGGGCACTTGTGGTTCAGCCGTGGGTTCTCGGCGCGTCGAAGAATTCCAGCTCATAGCGGGAGGACTCAGCGAAGGCCCGCGTCATCGCGTCCCGCTCCGTGCGGGAGGCGTACTGCGCGGCCGTGTCGGCGTAGGCGATGGCCTGCCGGGTCGAGGCGGCAAATTCCTCATCGGCGTAGGTACGCAGCCAGTCCGCGTAGGGGTGGCCCGCCGGCGCCCCGGCGTCGAGGAACCGGGCATGCAAGGTGGCGCCGACTTCGGCGTAGAGCCAGAAGCACGGCAGGACTGCGGCGACCAGCACCCCGTAACTGCCCGTAACCGAGGCAGCCAGCAGATGGTCCACGTAGGACTTGGTCACCGGTCCCGGCGCCGACGCCGTCGGCCGGGTACTGAGCCAGGTCCGGTGCAGCTCGGATTCGACTTCCAGGCACTGCTGCGAGGAACGTGCCCAGAACAGCTGTTCGGCTTCCGTGGGCGCCAGGGCGGAGACCCTGGCCAGGACACGGGAGTAGCCGTTCAGGTAGATGGCGTCCTGGGCGAGGTAATAGGCGAACTCTTTCTCGGGCAGGGTTCCGTCGCTCAGTCCCCGGATGAAGTCGAGGCCGTAGATGGCCTCGAGGTCGTCGGTGGCTCCGGCCCGGAGGTGCGCGGCGAATTCGCCGGCAACCGGTGTCTGCTGCAGGTGGTGGAAATGGTGGACCGGTCCGTTGCCGGAGCCGACGTCGAGCGAGCCCGCTGTCCGCAGAGCTCCCTGCAGCCATGGCTTCACCTCGCGCAGCGCCGCCTCCCAGTCACCCACCCGGACCTGCACGGTGGCCAATGCCGAGGAGAGGGAGCAGCCGGTACCGTGGCTGTTGCGTGTAGCCACGCGGTCCCCCTGCACCTCGATGGTTTCCTGGCCGAGCACTCCCCCGGTGTTGATGAGCGCGTCCGGGCAACTGCCGGCGTCGCTGCCTGCCAGATGGCCGCCTTTGACCAGGACGGTGGTTTCAGTCCGTGCGGCCAGCCGCTTCCCCTGGGCCAGGGCCTCGGCCCAGTCCGCGGCGACCGGTTCATTCAGGAGGATGGCCAGCTCAGCGAGGTTTGGGGTGATCAGGTCGGCGAGGGGCAGCAGGGCCTGCAGTGCGGCCTCTGCGGTGTCCTGCAGCAGCCGGTCGCCACTCGTGGCCACCATGACCGGGTCCAGCACGACGATGGCGGGGTTGGTCCGTTCGAGCCAGGCGTGGACCGCCCCGATCACCGCAGCGTCTGCCAGCATGCCGATTTTGACGGCGTCGATGCGGATGTCGTCGCTGATCGCATCCAGCTGGGCGGTGAGGAAGTCCGCCGGCGGGATGTGGACGGCCCGCACGCCCCGGGTATTCTGCGCGGTGAGGGCGGTGATGGCAGCCATGCCGTAGCCGCTGTGCGCGGCGATGCTCTTCAGGTCGGCTTGAACCCCGGCTCCGCCGGAGGGGTCCGAGCCGGCGATCGTCAGCACACGGGGAATCCGGACCGGCGACGATGCCTGTGGCTGGTACGCGAGAAATGATGAGGACAAAAGGGACATCCCTTCGCCGGTGCTAACCGGACAGGTTCAACGGGTTTGGATCTCAGCCGGCCCGATGCGCGGCACCCCGTGTCAGGTGTCAGCCTAGCTCTCCCGGCGGTCCTGTCCTTAACCGGCCGCGGGTTCCGTCCGGCCCCGACGTATTGTTACGTCTGGACCGGGCGGAACCTGCGGCCGGTTGGCTGAGGACCTACAACTCGGACGCCGGGACTCCGACGCCGAGGATGATCGGCTCGTTACCGGCAGCCTTCACCGCAGCCGCAGCCGGGGCCTTGGCTTCGTGGACGGCGACGGCGGAGACCGGGGCGGAGACTTCGCGGTGTTCAACCGTGGTCTCGTTGGCTGCCCCCTGGGCGCGGCTGGCGCTCCGGTTGCGGCGGCCACGCCGGCTGCGGGGCGCTGCGTCGTCCGCGCCTGCGTCCGCGACGCCGGCCGGGGAATCCGTCCCAACGCGCGGAGCCGAAACCTCGGGTGACCGGAGTGCTGCCGGTGCCGATGCAGACCCGGCGCCATCCTGTTCGCCTTCGCCCAGGTGCGCGAACGCTTCAGTGAGCAGGTCCAGGGTCAGGGCCGGAGCCTGGGATTCCTGATCATGCTCAACGAACGGCAGGACCACCTGTTCGCCGCCGAACGTCAGGACGGCCCCGGTACGTCCCGCTGCCTCCTGGTCTTCGTCCAGCCGCCCCGTTGCTTCCGCACCGGTATCTGACCCGGTGTCGTTGTGGTGCGCCGCCGCAATCTCGTCGTCGTGCAGGTGCGCGGCATGCGCCGCGGCGGCGATGTTCGCCAGAGCCGCCCGGGTGGCTTCCGCCTTGGCGTGGCGTTCCGCCTCCGTCGGTTCGGGGTGCGCTGCTGCAGCCGGCGCGGCGGGCGCTGCCGGGTCCGACTCAGCGGTCCCCTGGCCACCGCGTCCACGACGGCGGCTCTTGCGTTCGGTCCGGACAGCCGGCTGGTTCTGGTTTTCGGTCCGCGGCACATAGTGCTCGGCGGCGACGGTGTTGGCGCGGCGGTGCTCGACCGGCTCGTCGTGGGTGACGATGCCGCGGCCGGCGCACGCTTCACACTGCTCGCCGAAGACTTCCAGCAGTCCGGTGCCCATGCGCTTGCGGGTCATCTGCACGAGTCCGAGCGAGGTCACCTCGGCGACCTGGTGCTTGGTGCGGTCCCGGCCCAGGCACTCCACCATGCGCCGCAGCACGAGGTCCCGGTTCGATTCCAGCACCATGTCGATGAAGTCGATCACGATGATGCCGCCGATGTCGCGGAGACGGAGCTGCCGGACGACCTCCTCGGCGGCTTCGAGGTTGTTCTTCGTGACGGTTTCCTCGAGGTTGCCGCCGCTGCCGGTGAACTTGCCGGTGTTGACGTCCACCACGGTCATGGCCTCGGTCCGGTCGATCACGAGGGATCCGCCGGACGGCAGGAAGACCTTCCGGTCCAGAGCCTTATGGATCTGCTCGTCGATGCGCCACGCCGAGAAAATGTCCGTGTCCTTGGTCCACTTTTCGAGCCGGCCGACGAGGTCCGGAGCGACGTAGGTGACATAAGCCTCAATGGTGTCCCAGGCTTCCTCGCCGGAGACGATCAGCTTGGTAAAGTCCTCGTTGAAGACGTCGCGGACCACCTTAATGGTCAGGTCCGGTTCTCCGTAGAGCAGTTCAGGGGCGAGGATCTTCGTCGATGCCGACTGGCCTTCGATACCCTCCCACTGCGCGCGGAGGCGGTTGATGTCGTGGGTCAGTTCTTCCTCGGACGCACCTTCGGCCGCGGTGCGGACGATGACGCCGGCGTCTTCCGGCAGGCGGTCCTTGAGGATGCGCTTGAGCCGGTTGCGCTCGACGTCGGGCAGCTTGCGGGAGATGCCGGTCATGGAACTGCCGGGCACGTAAACGAGGTACCGGCCGGGCAGCGAGATCTGGCTCGTCAGACGGGCGCCCTTGTGACCGACAGGGTCCTTGGTCACCTGGACCAGGACGGAGTCGCCGGACTTCAGCGCGTTCTCGATCCGGCGCTGCTTGCCTTCGAGGTTAACGGATTCCCAGTTCACCTCGCCGGCGTACAGGACGGCGTTGCGGCCGCGTCCGATGTCCACGAAGGCAGCTTCCATCGAGGGCAGCACGTTTTGGACTTTGCCGAGGTAGACGTTGCCGATCAGCGAATCCTGCTGGGTCTTGGAGACGAAGTGTTCGGCCAGGACGCCGTCTTCCATCACCCCGATCTGAATTCTGTCGTCGCGCTGGCGGACAATCATCTGCCGGTCAACGGATTCGCGGCGGGCAAGGAATTCCGCCTCGGTGATCACGGTACGGCGGCGGCCGGTGTCGCGGGATTCGCGGCGGCGCTGCTTCTTGGCCTCAAGCCTGGTGGAGCCCTTGAGCCCGGTAACACGGTTGTTGACCGGCGCCTCCGAGGCAGCCCGCGGGGCGCGGACCCGGGTCACGGTGTTGGGCGGGTCGTCGTCGCCCCCGCCGGTCAACTCGAGATCCTGGTCGCCGCGGCGGCGGCGGCGGCGGCGGCGCGAGGTCACGCCGTCCTCCAGCGTTCCCTCCTGTCCATCGTCCGTGTCGTCGTCGGGACCTTCGGCATCAGTTTCACTACCGCTGTCCCCGTCGGTGCGGGTGCGCCCGCGGCGCCCGCGGCTGCGCCGGCGGCGGCGGTTGTCGGCGTCGTCGTCGCCTGTGCCTTCCTCACCGTCTCCGGACTCCTCGTCCGCGGACTCCGCCGCGCCGGCCGGAGCCGGGCGGACTGCCGTGCTGAGGTCCGGGGGCCTGGAAGAGCATCGACGTCACGGCGGCCGGTTCGAGGAACAGCGACGGCGCGGCGGGTTCTGCCGGTTCTGCTGGTTCTGCCGCGGCTGCGGCGGTGGCGGTGCTTCCCGGCTGATGGCCGGCAGCGTCCGGGGTGTCGCTGTTGACGGACTTCTGTGCTGCCGGCGCTTCCTGGGCTTCCGGCGCTTCCTGGGCTTCCGGTGCGGTGGGGGCTTCCGGGGCGGGTGCTTCCGCCGCTGCGGGGACGGTGGTCCGGGCCCGGCTGGCACGGCGGCGGACCGGTTTTTCGGCAACGACGGCGGCGTCGGGCTCAACAACAACGGGCTCAACTACAGCGGGCTCAACTACAGCGGGCTCAACCGGCGTCCGTGGTTCCGTGTCCTGGTTTTCGGAATTTTGGGAGGCTGCTGCGGCTTCCGGGGTTTCCGCGGCGTCGTCTGCAGGGGCCGGCGACGGCTCGGCTGCCGGCTTGCGGGCGCGGGAGCGGCGGGCGGGAGCCTTGGCTTTGAGTGCGGGGGCCGGTTCGTCAGTTCCGGCTGCCGGGGCGTCGGCCTGCACGTCAGAACCTGCCACCGTGTCGTCCGGTGACTCGTCCACGGGGGCGTCTGCCGTCCTCTTTGTCACGACCGACTTGCGGCGGGTCCTGACCGCCCGTTTCGGTGCGGCAGTCGCTGCCGGTTCCGCTGTCTCTGCAGCATGTTCTCCGACAACGATGGAATCGTCGTTAACGGCTACTACCTGGTCATTATCCATATGTGGCGACACTCCTGCCCCTGGCGCGCCGCCACATCCGGCGCCCGTTGGGGCCATTATTTGCCAACACCCGCAGGCATCGACAGAAGTCAATTGGATACCCTCAGGTTCGCACCGTCAGACGGGTGCGGCAGCCCTGGAGGGCCGGCGAGATTGTTGTGGAACCCGTTGACCTAAATGTCACTACCAGGTGCCGTCCAATGGCATTGCGGGACAGCTGGAATCAGAGGATCCGCAGCTCCCTGCTCATCATTGGCGGTCTTGGCAACAAAATCGCCGGACCGGAATCCGGATGTGGATCGGGTTCCAGCCATGACCATTCTCTCACAGGACCCGCCGTTGCAGGCGTAGGCGGGCGCTGGAAGCGGCGCGGACCCCCGCGCCCGCGCATGGGATAGACCCGTCCCGGTCGGCTTTCAGCCTCCGGCGTTACAATCAGGGCCAGAAGTACCCGATCTAAAGGACCGATATTTAATGCACAGCATCTCCAAGACCGCAGGCGAAGCGACGGACCGCGGGATCCACCCCGGCCCCGGCGCCTGCGGACAGTGTCCTGCCCACCATGACCCGCGACCGGCCGTTCGCGTGGCTCCTGCTGGTCACCGGCGTCGTCGGCTGGCTTGCCTCCGGGGGCCTGGTGCTGGAGAAACTGGAAGTCCTGAAAGACCCAAACCACGTCACCGTCTGCGACGTGAACCCTTGGATATCCTGCGGCGACGTGATGCAGACGCCGCAGAGTTCGGTTTTCGGCTTTCCCAATATGTTCATCGGAATTGTGGCCTTCGCGGTTATCATCACGACGGCTATGGGTATTCTCGCCGGCGCCCGCTTTGCCCGCTGGTACTGGCTCGGGCTTCAGACCGGCGTGACGCTGGGCTTCATCTTCGTCGTATGGCTCTGGTCCCAGGCCCTGTACTCGATCCATATTCTGTGCCCGTTTTGCATGGTTGTCTGGGCGGCCATGATCCCGCTTTTTGTCTGGATAACCGTCCGCAACATCTCCCACGGCGTCATCAGGCTCCCCGCCCGGCCGACCCGCATTCTCGGCGAGTCGGGTTGGATCATCACGGCGCTGCTGTACATCGCAGTGGTCGCCACCATCTTCTTCGCTTTCCTCCCCGTCTTCGTCGGGACGTCCGGCTACTGACCGGTCAAACACCGCGAGGTGACAGCCAAGGCCAATGTTCACCACGAACTTTGGCCTTAACTGTCACCTCGGCGGGGCCGGGATCGGGAAAACTAGAACCAGATCTTGATCTCGCGCTCGGCCGAATCCACCGAGTCAGAACCGTGGACCAGGTTCTGCTGCACGGCCAGGCCCCAGTCGCGGCCGAAGTCGCCGCGGATGGTGCCGGGTGCCGCCGTCGTCGGGTCGGTTGTGCCGGCGAGCGAACGGAAGCCTTCGATGACCCGGTGACCTTCAAAAATCGCTGCGACGACCGGTCCGCTGAGCATAAATTCAACCAGGGGCTCGTAGAACGGCTTGCCCACGTGCTCCTCGTAGTGCTGCTCCAGCAGTTCGCGGCTAGCGTTGACCTTCTTGAGGTCGGCCAGGGTGTAGCCCTTGGCTTCGACCCGGCTCAGGATGCTGCCGGTCAGGTTGCGGGTGACGCCGTCGGGCTTGATCAGGACTAGGGTGCGCTCAATGCTCACAACTGCTCCAATGTGTGGGGGTGGTGGATTGGGGACAAGTCTACGGGTTCCGGGCGCCGGGTTCAGGTTCGCTGCCGGCCGGATGCGCCGCCTCCCACGCGGCCTGTTCGCGGTCGCGCTGGGCCGCCTCCCGGTCAATCCGGATGCCGGTCCTGATGCCGTACCACCAGGCCACCGCGAAGAGCGCACCGACCAGATACATCGCGGGTTCGAAGATGCCGGATGCGATCAGCACAAGCTGCAGGATCCAGCCCAGGCCGATGCCCCAGGGCTTGGTCACCACGGCGCAGGTGAAAGCCAGCACCAATGCCAAGCCAATCCCGACCGAGAAGATCAGTGCCGGGGAGAACTCGTCGCGCCGGAGCCCGAAGACAGCGAGCGTGCCGAAGACCGCGACGAACGCTTCAAGCAGCAGGACCGTCGAGGCGAACATAACCTTGGTGGATCGGCGTTTCTTGGGCATACCCGGGCGCCATTCGCGCTGGGCCTTCGTCAGTTTTGCCATGGCTCAGACGTCCGCCTTTCCAAGCAGGATCCGGGCTTCCGCGACCAGGGTGATGGATCCGGTGACGAGCACTCCGCCGGCCAGGTCCTCGTTGTCCTCGGCACGCTCCACAGCCCATTCCAGCGCGTCGTCGAGTTTCTCGGCGATGTGGATGTTGTCTTCGCCGAAGCCCAGGTCGACCGCGAGTTCCGCGAGGTCCTCGGCCGGAACCGCCCGGGGCGAGTTGGACTGCGTGAAGCAGTACTCCGTGGCGAGGTCGCCGAGGGATTCCTTGAGCTGGCGGAGGATTTCCTCGGCATCCTTTTCCTTGAGGACGCCGACAACGGCCACAAGCTTGGTGAAGTTGAAGGCCTCGTGGATGGCCTCGGCGGAGACCTGGATACCGGCCGGGTTGTGGGCGGCATCAACGATAATGGTCGGTGCCGTCCGGACCACCTCGAGGCGGCCGGGCGAGGTGACGGTGGCGAAGGCCTCCTGCAGCACCTCGGCGTCGAGCGCCTTTTCCCCGCCGAAGAACGCCTCAAGCGCGGCAATCGCAACGGCGGCGTTTTCCGCCTGGTGGGCGCCGTGCAGCGGCACCAACAGGTCCTCGTACCGGCCGGCGATGCCCTGGATGGTGACCATCTGTCCGCCGACGGCCACGGTCCGGGCCTCGACGCCGAACTCCACGCCCTCGAACCGGAACGGGACCTGGACCTCGTTCGCTTTCTCCAACAGGACCTGGGCCGCGTCCATGGGCTGGGCGGCACTGATGAGGAAGCCACCGGGCTTGATGATGCCGGCCTTTTCGTGCGCGATGTCTTCCGTGGTGTCGCCCAGCAGCTCCGTGTGGTCCAGGGAGATGGGGGTGACGACAGAGACCTGGCCGTCGCCGACGTTTGTGGCATCGGTGATGCCGCCCAGGCCCACCTCCATAACGCCGACGTTCACCGGCTGGTCCGCGAAGACCGCGAACGCCAGGATGGTCAGGCACTCGAAGTAGGTCAGCCGGGGCTGGCCCTCGGCTTCAAGCTCGCCGTCGACGATCTGCAGGTAGGGGCGGATCTCGTCCCAGATCCGGACGAACGTCTCATCCGCGACGGGCGCGCCGTCGATGCTGATCCGTTCGGTGACCTTGGACAGGTGCGGGCTCGTGTACCGCCCGGTGCTCAGGCCGTGGGCGCGGAGCCCGGCCTCAATCATCCGGGCCGTGGACGTCTTGCCGTTGGTGCCGGTGATATGGATGATCGGGAAGGCCTTCTCCGGCTCCCCCAGAATGTCCATCGCCCGGCGCAGCGGAGCCAGCCGCGGCTCCATCTTGTTTTCCGGCGCGCGGCCCAGCAGTTCGGCGTAGACGCTTTCTACGGAAAATTCGTCGGTCATGGCTTAGGCCCCTACTTCGGCGGTTACTTTGTCGACGGTGATCTGCGGTTCCTTGACCTCGGCCGGAACGGTATCCAGCCGGACGGTCAGGGTCTCGGCCTGGACCAGCCCGGCGTTGGCGAGCAGCGCATCGATGATGTTCCGGGATGCGGTGACCGTGGTGTGGATCCGGTCGCTGACGTTCAGCCCGGCGTCCTTGCGGGCCTGCTGGATGGCACGGACCATGTCACGGGCCGCGCCTTCGGCTTCAAGCTCCGGAGTGACTTCGGTGTTGAGCACCACGAAGCCGCCGCCGGGCAGGACGGCAGCGGCCCGTGAGCCTTCCCCGTCCGCGGCTTCGGCGACGACCGTTTCCAGGGTGTACTCCTGCGGCTCGAGGTCGAGTCCGCCGGCGGTCACCACACCTGCGTCGCTGACCGACCAGTCGCCTGATTTGGCGCCCTTAATGGCCTGCTGGACGTTTTTGCCCAGCCGCGGGCCGGCGGCGCGGGCGTTGACCACGAGCTTCTGCTCAATTCCGAACTCCTCCGGGGACGCGCTATCGGCGTCGAGCAGGCGCACGGAGCGCAGGTTCAGTTCGTCCTCGACGACGGCGGCGAAGCCCGCAAGTGCGTCAGCGCCGGGCGCCACGACGGTGAGTTCCTGCAGCGGCAACCGGACCCGGAGGTTGGCGGCCTTGCGGAGTGAGGATCCGGTGGAGCAGATCTGCTGGATCCGGTCCATGGCTTCGACCAGGTCCGGGTTGGCCGGGAACAGCGCCGCCTCCGGCCAGTCGGCCAGGTGCACGGAGCGTCCGCCGGTGAGGCCGCGCCAGATTTCTTCGGAGACGAGCGGCAGCAGCGACGCCGCCACCCGGCATACGGTCTCCAGTGCGGTGTAGAGCGCATCGAAAGCGTCCGTGTTTTCGTCGAAGAAGCGCTGGCGGCTGCGGCGGACGTACCAGTTGGTGAGCATGTCCAGGTAGCCGCGCAGTTCATCGCAAGCGCCGGAGATGTCGTAGCTGTCCAGCTGGGCCGTCATGTTGCGGACCAGGTCGCCGGTGTTCGCCATGAGGTACTGGTCCAGGGTGTCGGCGTAGCCGTCGTAGCGCAGCTTCGCGTCGTACCCGGCCGCTTGTCCGCCGGATGCGCCGGCGGCGTTCGTGTACAGCGTAAAGAAGCTGTAGACGTTCCACAGCGGCAGGATGACCTGGCGGACGCCGTCGCGGATGCCCTGCTCAGTGACCACGAGGTTGCCGCCGCGCAGGATGGGGCTGGACATCAGGAACCAACGCATCGCGTCGGAGCCGTCGCGGTCCAGGACCTCGGAGACGTCCGGGTAGTTCCGCAGGCTCTTGGACATCTTCTGGCCGTCGGAGCCGAGGACGATGCCGTGGCTGATGACGTTCCGGAAGGCCGGCCGGTCGAAGAGTGCGGTGGAAAGGATGTGCAGCATGTAGAACCAGCCGCGGGTCTGGCCGATGTACTCGACGATGAAGTCCGCCGGGTTGTGGGTGTCGAACCATTCCTCGTTCTGGAACGGGTAGTGAACCTGGCCGTAGGGCATCGAGCCGGAGTCGAACCAGACGTCCAGGACGTCCTCGACACGGCGCATCACGGACTGGCCTTCTTCCGGGGTGCGGGGGTCGTCCGGGTTGGGGCGGGTGAGGTCGTCGATGAAGGGCCGGTGCAGATCCACCTGGCCCTCGTTGTTCAGCGGCAGCCGGCCGAACTCGGCTTCGATCTCGGCGAGGGAGCCGTAAACGTCGGTGCGCGGGTACTCAGGGTCCGTGGACTGCCAGACCGGGATGGGGCTTCCCCAGTAGCGGTTGCGGCTGATGGACCAGTCGCGGGCGTTGGCGAGCCACTTGCCGAACTGGCCGTCCTTGACGTTGCCCGGGATCCAGTTGATCTCCTGGTTCAGCTCGGACATCCGGTCCTTGAACTTGGTGACCTCGACGTACCAGGAGGACACGGCGCGGTAGATCAGGGGATTGCGGCAGCGCCAGCAGTGCGGGTAGCTGTGCTCGTAGCTGGCCTGGCGGACCAGGCGGCCCTGGGCGCGCAGGACCTGGGTGATGGGCTTGTTGGCCTCGAACACCTGCAGTCCGACGATCCCGGCGAGGTCCCCGTGCCCGAACAGTGGCAGGAACTTCGCGCCCTCGTCGACGGAGAGGACCACGGGGATGCCGGCCTCTTCACAGACCTGCTGGTCGTCTTCACCGTAGGCGGGAGCCTGGTGGACGATGCCGGTACCGTCGGTCGTGGTGACATAGTCGGCCACGAGGAAGCGCCAGGCGTTCTCGGTGCCGAACTTCTCGGTATCAGCGAAGTCGTTCCAGAGCGGATCGTAGGAGAGTCCTTCGAGCTCGGCGCCGGCGTGCCGGGACGTGATGGCTGCTTCGGCGGCCGCGGCACCCTCGGCGCCGTCACCGTAGCCCAGATCCTTGGCGTAGGCGCCCAGCAGGTCCGCCGCGAGCAGGAAGCTGCCGGTCACGGGTGCCTCCGCGGCAGCCGCCTTGACGCCGTGCGGTCCTGCCGGCAGGACGACGTAGGTGATGGCGGGTCCGACGGCGAGCGCGAGGTTGGTGGGCAGGGTCCAGGGCGTCGTGGTCCAGGCCAGCGCCTGCACACCGGCCAGCGTGCGGGACAGCTCAGACTCCCCCGCAGTGATCGGGAAGGTGACGGTAACGGTCTGATCCTGGCGGTTCTTGTAGACGTCGTCGTCCATGCGCAGTTCATGGTTGGACAGCGGCGTCTCGTCCTTCCAGCAGTACGGCAGGACTCGGTAGCCGTTGTACGTCAGGCCTTTTTCGTGCAGTTGCTTGAACGCCCAGAGCACGGATTCCATGTACTCGACGTTGAGGGTCTTGTAGTCGTTCTCGAAGTCCACCCAGCGCGCCTGGCGGGTGACGTAGCTCTTCCACTCGTCGGCATACTTCATCACGGAGGCGCGGCAGGCGTCATTGAACTTGTCGATGCCCATGGCCTCGATCTGGGTCTTGTCCGTCATGCCCAGCTGCTTCATGGCTTCCAGCTCGGCGGGCAGTCCGTGGGTGTCCCAGCCGAAGCGGCGCTCGACGCGGCGGCCGCGCTGGGTCTGGTACCGGCCGACCAGGTCCTTGGCGTAGCCGGTGAGGAGGTGACCGTAGTGCGGCAGTCCGTTGGCGAACGGCGGGCCGTCGTAGAAAACGAATTCGTTGCTGCCGGGCTTGCCGCCGGGCAGGTCGGCGTCGCGCTGGTCGATGCTGGCCTGGAACGTGCCGTCTTCGTCCCAGTACTTAAGGATCCGCTCTTCGACTTCCGGGAACTTCACGGAAGCCGACACACCAGAGGTGTTGGAAACAGAGGTGGTGGCGCCTGCACCGGATGGTGCGGCGGAGGCCTTGGGGTAATGGGTCATCTCGACATCCTGGGTTGAGCTGGTGAACACGGGATTCATTCAGGATGCGAGGACGGCCCGTGCGCGCGTCTCCAACCTCGTTGGAGACCTACGCCGGCACCGCGGTACCACCTCACTTACCGGCACCGGTCTGCCCCTGTGACCAGGAACTGCTCCGGCATCGGCCGCTCATTACTGCTGTGACGGGCTTACCCGTCCGGTTCTACTGACCACACGCCGGGACGGCGGGCGGTTTTCTTCCGGAAGCTCACCGGTGATGGCCGGGTCAACGCTGGTCCTTCAAGTCTAGCGGCTCCCGCGGGCCGCCCCGCAACCCGGTCAGCCGGCCAGGTGTTCCAGCATGGCGGCCGCCATGGCCTTCGGCGAATCTTCGGTGGGGATGTGTTTGCCGGCCACCTCCACCAGGTCCGCGCCGGGGATCTCGGCGACGTAGCGGTGCGCGAACTCCACCTTTTGGAACCCGTCGTCGCGTCCCCACACGAGCCGGGTGGGTATGCCGGCTGCCTGGAGCGCTGGAACCAGGTCCAGGGTGTACCGGGAATCGGCGGCGCCGGCCATGGCCATCCAGGAACGGTGCCGGGCCGGTTCGCTCCACGGCGAGAGGTAGTCGGTGAGTTCCGCGGCGCTGAGTTCCCGCCCCACGGCCTTCTGGGTGGAGACTGCACGGCCCTTGAGAAGGTCCTCGGCCGTGGTGGCGGCACGCACCGCCGGATCCCGGAACCGCTCGACGGCGGGGACGGGCCAGGAGTCGAACATCACGGCGTTCATGAGGATCAGCTTCCGGACCCGCCCGCTGGCCGCCGCCAGGTGCTGGGCGATGCCGCCGCCGATGTCGTGGCCAGCGAGGTCGAAGCTTTCCAGTCCCAGGGCGTCGGCTGCCGCGAGCACGGACCCGGCAAGCGCCGGTATGGTGGCCTGCTCCAGGGTAATTTCGCCGTCGCTGCGGCCGAAGCCGGGCAGGTCCAGGGCGATGCAGTGGCGTTGGGCGCCAAGGGCCGGCAGTACCGGTTGCCAGACCCGGCTCCAGAATGTTCCGTGCAGGAGAAGCAGGGGTTCAGCATCGGCTGGACCGCTCTCCAGGTAGGAAAGCGTGGTTCCGTTGACGTCGACGGAGCCGCGTCGGAGGTCACTGCGTGAATTCACGGAGGCAAACCTTTCGGTCGGGACTGTTGGTTGAGCGGAGCGGCGCCGATAGGGCTCCTGTGACGGTGTCCGGCGGAGGTGCCGCGAAACAGCGACGGGGCGGACCGTTTCCGGTCCGCCCCGTCTGCGTTTTCAGGCGGCGCCGCGCGCCGGGTAGTCGTGTTCCTGGGCGTAGCGCAGGCCGGCCATGATGTCATCCAGGGCCGGACGGCCGAACGGCATCGTGGCGGTGCTGGACCAGAAGAGACTGCCGTCGTCATCGAGGACGAAGATACCGGGTTCGCTGAACAGGTCCGGCTCGCCGTCCTTGATGGCCTTGGACAGGTTCAGACCCCATGCGCGGGCCGAAGCTTCGCTCAGTCCATGGGCGACGGGCACATTGTTCAGGCGCCACTTCTCCACCACTTCGGCGCTGCGTTCCGCGGTTTCCATGCTGACGGCGACAACGCGGCCGATGCCGGCGTCCTTGAGTTCATCGAGGCGCTTGTCCAGCTCGGTGAGCTGTTTGCGGCAGATGGGGCAGTGCAGGCCGCGGTAGAACACCACCAGGCTGAAGCGGCCATCGGCGCCGGTTCCCAGGTTCAAATCCGTGGTGGTGCCGCCGCTGACGAGGTCCAGGGCGAGCGCGGGCGTTTGCTGTGTAGGGATAAGTGTCATGGTGTGGTCAACGGGCCCTGGGCGCGGGATATTCCCGGGGCGGCGTGTCACTAACCGTTGCGGATGAGCTTGTGGTTGGCGGGCTGCGCCACCGGCCGCACCGTGATCTGGTCCAGATTCACATGATGCGGTGCCGTGACGGCGTAGCGGATGACGTCCGCGACGTCCGCGCCTGTGAGGGGCTTTTCCACGCCCTGATAGACCTTGGCGGCCGCGTCCGGATCACCGCCGAGGCGGTTGAGCGCAAATTCCTCTGTCTGGACCAGGCCAGGAACCACCTCGATCACGCGGACGTTGTGCTCGGCTTCTTCGAGCCGGAGCGCCCCCGTGAGCGCGCGCTGGGCCGATTTCGCCGCGTTGTAGCCGCCGCCGCCTTCGTAGGCGGACAGCGCCGCCGTCGAGGTCAGGTTGAGGACGGTCCCCTCACCGCAGGCGCGCAGCATGGGAAGGAAGGCCCGGATCAGTTTCATGCTGCCCAGAACGTTGACCTGGAACATCCATTCCCAGTCCTCCGTTTTCGCGGAGCCGATGTGGTCGGTGCCGCGGGCGCCGCCGGCGATGTTGATGAGGGTGTCGGCGCCGCCGGCGCGGGTGACCTCGTCCAGGAGGCGGGCGACGTCGGCGTCGATGCTCACATCCGCGGGGAGCGCGACGGCGCCCGTTTCCGCAGCGAGCGCCGCCAGCCGGTCCGCGCGGCGGGCGACGGCAAATACCGTCCAGCCCGCCGCGCAGAGCGCCCGCACAGTGGCGGCTCCGATTCCGGTGCTGGCGCCGGTGACTACTGCTGCTTTGTGCCCTTGTACGTCAGTCATGGCACCACCCTAGCGGATCAGGATACGGGCGGCCGCGGCGGTCCGGACGGCTGAAACTACGGCTTCTGGCTCTCTTCCTTGAGGTCCTCAGGCTCGATGCCCAGGATATCCAGCTTGCCGCTCTTGCGGTCCTCGAGGTACTCCTTCATCAGGCGCTTGATCACCGGCAGCAGCATGTACACGCCGAGGAGGTTGATGAACGCGCAGATGAACAGGGCGGCATCGGCGAAGTTCAGCACCTGGGTGAAGGTCAGAACGGTGCCGATGACGGTGAAGAGCAGGAACACGCTCTTGTAGGTGATCTCGGAAACCTTGCTGCGGCCGAAGAGGTACTCCCAGGCTTTCAGGCCGTAGTAGGACCACGTGATCAGGGTGGAGAAGGCAAACAAGGTCACGGCTACGGCCAGCACCACGGGGAACCATGGCAGCACGGTGGCGAAGGCGTCCGAGGTGAGGATCACGCCGTCGGGAGCACCGTCCCCGGCCTGGACCTGGTCAATACCGGCCTGGAGGCTCGGCGCCCCGGCGATGATGATGGCCAGTGCCGTCATGGTGCAGATGATGACCGTGTCGACCATCGGCTCGAACATGGACACGAAGCCTTCGCTCACCGGCCGGTGGGTCTTGACGGCCGAGTGCGCAATCGGTGCCGAACCCAGGCCGGCCTCGTTGGAGAACGCCGCACGCTGGAACCCCACGATCATCACACCGACAAAGCCGCCGGCCATCCCGGAGGGGTTGAAGGCGCCCGTGATAATCGAGCTGAACGCGGCCGGCACATGTTCCAGGTTCACCAGGATCACGAAGAGGCAGGCCAGAACGTAGATGATGCCCATAGCCGGAACCAGTTTGCTGGTGGTGGAGCCGATGGATTTGATGCCGCCGAGGATGACTGCGGCAACGAGGGCGGCGAGGATCACGCCGAAGATCAGGGCTGCACCGGCGTTACCGAGGAAGCCCTCTTCACCGCCGGTGACATTCCGCAACTGCGCGAACGTCTGGTTGGCCTGGAACATGTTGCCGCCGGCGATGCCGAAGATCAGGATGGCGGCGGCGAAGATACCGGTCAAGGTTTTGGCCGGGATGACGCCGAACTTCTTGAAGGCGATCGGCAGGTACTTGAAGGGACCGCCGGTGACGGTTCCGTCGGCGTGGACTTCACGGTATTTGACGCCAAGGGTGCATTCGGCGAATTTGGTGGCCATGCCGAGCAGGCCGGCCAGGATCATCCAGAAGGTCGCGCCGGGGCCGCCGAGGGCCATCGCGGCGCCCACGCCGGCGATATTTCCGAGCCCGACGGTTCCGGAGAGCGCAGAGGTCAGGGCATGGAAATGCGGCACTTCGCCGGGGTCGGATTTGGACGAGTAACGCCCCCGGATGACCTCCAGTGAGGTTTTGAGGCCGCGGAACTGGATGAAGCCGAAGTAGAAAGTGAAGATGACGCCGGCCGCGATTAGCCAGGCCACCACGACGGGGAAGCTGACGGACCCGATTGTCACGGGGAAGAACACGATATTGGAGAAGACTTCGGTGACGGGCTGGAAGACGGAGTCAATTGCCGCTTCGACGGAGGTTATCCAACTCTCATCGTGGGTCGCCATAGGTACTGCCAGGTAGGTTGCCATTCCACTACTAGACCGCAAAATTTTCGTGATGGCAATCACACGCAAGAGAGCTAACGAGTACTGTTTAGTTTCACTGAAGTGTTGCTCCGGAGAACCGCGCGCGGGGGTTGTGGCGTGCTGCCGCGTCCGGCGCGGCAGCGGTCCCGGCCGACGGCATCCATCAGGCCGGTGTCCGTGAAAGAATTGGCCCATGGCTGAAGACACGCAGGGTACAGACACGCCCACCACCGCCCCCATCAACGTTCCGGACAAGCCCGCCCTTGAGGGGCTTGAAGCCGCCCTCACCCGGCGCTGGCTTGACGAAGGGACCTACAAGTTCAACTCGGACACCACGCGCGAGCAGGTGTATTCGATCGACACTCCCCCGCCCACGGCGTCGGGGTCCCTGCACGTCGGGCACATGTTCTCCTATACCCAGACCGACGTCCTGGCCCGCTACCAGCGGATGACGGGCAAAAACGTCTTCTACCCGATGGGCTGGGATGACAACGGCCTGCCCACCGAGCGCCGGGTCCAGAACTACTACGGTGTCCGGTGCGATCCCGCCACCCACTACGATGCTGCCTACCGTCCGCCGGCCGAGCCCGCCAAGAACCAGCGCGACTTCGACGTCGTCTCCCGCCGGAACTTCATCGAACTCTGCGAAGAACTCGCCGTCGAAGACGAAAAGGTCTTCGAGAACCTCTTCCAGACCCTCGGCCTGTCCGTCGACTGGGATCTGACCTACCGCACCATCGATGACAAGTCCCGGGCCATTTCCCAGCGGGCCTTCCTGGCCAACCTCGCCGCCGGTGACGCGTACATGGCCGAGGCGCCCACCCTGTGGGACGTCACCTTCCGCACCGCAGTGGCCCAGGCCGAACTCGAGGACCGCGAAGTCGCCGGCGCCTACTACCGGTACCCGTTCTTCACCGCCGACGGCGAGAAGATCTATATCGAGACCACCCGGCCCGAACTGCTCGCCGCCTGCGCCGCACTCGTCGCGAATCCCGACGACGAACGGTACCAGCCGCTGTTCGGCCAGAAGGTCACCTCTCCCCTGTTCGGTGTCGAGGTCGAGGTCAGAGCCCACCCCCTCGCCAAGGCGGACAAGGGCTCCGGCGTCGCGATGGTCTGCACCTTCGGTGACCTGACCGACGTGACCTGGTGGCGTGAACTGCAGCTGCCCACCCGCGCGATCGTGGGCCGCGACGGCCGTATCATCGGTGACACGCCGGAGTGGATCACCACCGAGGAGGGCCGCTCCAACTTCGCCGCGATCGCCGGCAAGACGGTGTTCGGCGCCAAGGAAGGCGTCGTTGAGCTCCTCACCGCCGCGGACCTGATCGATGGCGAGCCGAAAAAGATCATGCACCCGGTCAACTTCTTCGAAAAGGGCGATAAACCTCTCGAAGTGGTGACCTCACGCCAGTGGTACATCCGCAACGGCGGCCGCGACGAGGACCGCCGCGAACGTCTCATTGGCCGCGGCAGGGAGATCGAGTTCCACCCGGCCTTTATGCGCTCCCGTTACGAGAACTGGATTTCGGGCCTCAACGGCGACTGGCTCGTGTCGCGCCAGCGCTTCTTCGGCGTGCCGGTGCCGGTCTGGTACCCGCTGGACGCCGACGGCAACCCGGATTTCACTGCCCCGATCGTGCCTGCCGACGAGCAGCTCCCGGTCGATCCCGCCGCCGACGCCGCTCCCGGCTACGAGGAATCCCGGCGCGATGTGCCGGGCGGCTTCACGGGCGACCCGGATGTGCTGGACACCTGGGCCACTTCTTCGCTGACCCCGCAGATCGTCGGCGGCTGGAGCACGGACGAGGCGCTCTTTGCCAAGGTCTACCCCTTTGATGTGCGCCCGCAGGGCCACGACATCATCCGGACCTGGATGTTCTCCTCCGCGGTGCGGGCCGACGCCCTGCAGGACACCGCGCCGTGGAAGCACGCCGCCGTCTCCGGCTGGATCCTGGACCCGGACCGGAAGAAGATGTCCAAGTCCAAGGGCAACGTGGTGGTACCCACTGATGTGCTTGAGGAATACGGCTCCGACGCCGTCCGCTACTGGGCGGCTTCGGCCAAGCTCGGCGCGGACACCGCCTACGAGATCGCGCAGATGAAAATCGGCCGCCGCCTGGCCATCAAGCTGCTCAACGCCTCCAAGTTCGTCCTGAACCTGGGCGCCACCGAGAACTCCGTGGTCGCTACGGATCTCTCGGTAGTGACCAACCCGCTGGACCGGGCCGTCCTGGCCCAGCTATCCGACGTGGTCCAGCAGGCCACCAAGGCGTTCGATAACTACGACTACGCCCGGGCCCTGCAGATTTCCGAGAGCTTCTTCTGGCATTTCACGGATGACTATGTGGAGCTCATCAAGGACCGCGCCTACGGTGCCGCCGGTGAGGAGCAGCAGGCATCTGTCCTGGCCGCTTTGGCGACGAGCCTGGATACACTGCTGCGGCTTTTCGCCCCGTTCCTCCCCTTCGCCACGGAGGAAGTCTGGGGCTGGTGGCGGGCCGGTTCCGTGCACCGCGCCGCGTGGCCCTCCGCCGTGGCAGTCGACGGCGACACCACCCTGCTGGCGACCGTCGGCGCTGCGCTGAGCGGAATCCGCAAGGCCAAGTCAGAGGCCAAGGTCAAACAGCGGACCGAGGTGCTGTCAGCGACCATCACGGCCGCCGCATCAGTCACCGCGCAGCTGGAGGCCGGCCTGGCCGATCTCAAGGCCGCGGCTAACGCCCGGGAGCTGACATTGCTCGCCGGCGACGGCGAACTGACCGTCGGCGACGTCGTGCTGGCACCCGCCGAGCAGCCAGCGCAGGCCTGACCCGGCCGCACCGGGAATCCGGAACTAACGAAAAAGGGGGGTTTCTGCCCGGCCGCGGCCGGGCAGAAACCCCCCTTTTTCGTGTCCGCCGTCTCCTGCCGCCGGGTAGGCGCCCGGTCCGGTCGGTGATGGCTTTGTCAGCGCGGAAACTTCCTGGCGCGCCGCTGCGGAACGACACCGACGGCGATCATCCCGGCCACCACTCCGGCGGCAATGGCAATGATGGTCTCCGCCAGCGCGTTACCGGTGCCGGTCAGCGTCGGCCCGCGTAGGGCACCGAGGGCGCCGAGGACCCCGGTGACCAGCAGTGCGGTCCCCGCGCCGCCGGCAACAGCCAGGGTCCTCAGCATGACCGGGCGGCGGCCACCTGCACGCAGCCGGTACACGACCGGCCAGCCGGCAGCCACCAGGACCGGCGCCAGGTGGTACGTGGTCTCCGGGTTCAGCAGCGCCAGCACCAGCCACAGCACGGCCAGGGCCGCGGAAACGGACGCGCCGGTCCGCGTCCCGGACACCTCAGCTCTCCGCGGAGGTCACGAAGTAGGTCAGCGTGGGCGCCGCGGCGAGCAGGCTTCCCAGCTCGGTTGCGCCGTCACCGGCACGCCACTCGCGGTACGCGGCGTCCTGTTCCAGCGACGCCCAGCGTTCGACGACGAGCATGTGCGCCGGGTCATGGTGGTCAACCAGCACCTCCACACCGAGGCAGCCGTCGAAGGCCTGGGTACCGGCGAGGATGTCGCGGATCATGTCCGATGCGGTGTCGAGGGATTCCGATTTGAGGTTCAGGTCAAGGTGGACAGTCAGGGACATAACGCTCCAATGAGGGTAGTTGGCAAGGCTGGCAGGCCACGGCCGCGGCGACGCGTGGATGTCGCCAAGCTGGCGGCCGGCCGGCTTGTTTAGGGAACAATGACCGCCGCGGAGTTGTTCCCTCAGTAAGCGCATGGGTCCCGGACGGGCTATGCCATACCTAAGGAGCACCATGGTCAAGGCTGTTTGGAACGGCGCCGTCATCGCCGAATCCGACGACACGGTAATGGTCGAGGGAAACCACTACTTCCCGCGCGAGTCCGTGGACGAGCGGTACCTCAAGGACAGCGGGATGTCATCTGCCTGCCCGTGGAAGGGCACGGCCAGCTATCACACTCTCGAGGTCGACGGGGCGGTAAACGCGGATGCCGCGTGGTACTACGCCGACCCAAAGAGCCGGGCTGCGTCGATCAAGGGTCACCTCGCGTTTTGGCGCGGCGTGAGGATCGAGGCCTGACGGCCGGCCCGGAAGGCCGTCACCGCCGCTGGCGGATGGCAGTGCTGCCGGGTTGACCGCCGGGTTAAATACCGAAGGCCACGACGGATCCTATCCGTCGTGGCCTTCGGCGTGTCCGGTCCGGAGACCCGTTATTTAATGAAACCTTTTTCCTTCAGCCAGGCCGCCGCAGCGTCCTTCGAGCTGAGCTTCTGGTCGCCGGAGACGTCGTCGTTGAGGCGCAGCAGGTCCTCCGTCGTGAGGACCCCGGAAACCTTGTTGAGGACCTCAATGGCCTTGGCGTCCAGGCGACCCGCACGGACCAGCGGCAGCACCTGCTGCGCGGCGAAGTTGCTCTTCGGGTCCTCCAGGACCACAAGGTTGTTTTTGGCGATCAGCGGCGAGGTGGTGAACACATCGGCTGCCTGGATCTGGTCATCGAGGAGGGCCTTAACAGTCACAGGGCCACCGCCGTCACTGAAGGGGACAAACTCCTTGGGGACGCAACCGTAATTGGCTTCCAGCCCGGGCAGGCCCTGCGGCCGTTCTTTGGCTTCCGGGGGCATGCCGAGGGCGATCTGGTCACAGATCTTTCCAAGGTCTGCCAGGGTTTTCAGCCCGTACTTGTCCGCCGTCGCCTGGGTTACGACGATGGAGTCCTTATCCTCGGCCTGCGCCGGTTCGAGCACCTGCAGGTCGGCGGGGAGCTTGCCCGGCAGCGCGGCCATCACGTCGGCCGCGCTGGAAGCCGTGGCGGTCGTGTCCACATAGCGCAGCAGGTTGCCGCTGTAGTCCGGGACGAGGTCGATCGAACCGTCCTGCACCGCGCGGACGTACACTTCGCGCGACCCGATGCCAGGCTTCGTGGAGGCGGTGATGCCCGCGGCGTTCAATGCCCCGGCGTAAACTTCAGCCAGCGTTTGGCTTTCAGGGAAGTTCGCGGAGCCAATGACCAGCGGGGCTCCGGGTGTTGCCGGGGCGGCTGAAGTGCCACTGTCGAGCGGGTTGGCGCCGGAGCCGCAGGCAGCCAGCGAGAGAGTCAGTAGTGTTCCCGCAGCGAAGACCATGCTGCGTGTCAGAGAGCGTCTCATGTTCGTGATCCTTCAGGTTGTGAGTTCGGGACTGCGGGCCGGCAACGATGGCATCGCTGGCGGACCGCCTTCCGGAACTATCATGCCTCATCAAATTCAGGGACATGGGCAACCTGATCCGGTGCGGGGCCCCGCTCCTCTGGCGGGAGGGGGTGGGCCGGGGTTTTTGGGCAAAGGGGAAGCCCCATCAGCGTTGGCCGTTGGTGGGGCTTCGACTTTCGGTTGCCACGTGACGTCTTAGGCAATCTGGCAAGATCCTCAGATGTCCAGGTTTTCCTACCTCGTCACTGGTAGCCATCATCTGACTTTGCCGAAGGCTGCGTCGGATGAGTGTCACTGAATCTTTGGTTCCTGCGTCCCTCTTCTTTCGAAGTGGGTACAGTCAAGTATTCTCCCGGTCCCGCCGATAGGCAAGGGCCCCGGGAGAATTACAGGTGAGTAATTCTTGCGGGCCCCTCAGTGCTGAACAACCCTGTGCCCGATGTCCGGTGCGGGACACTCAGTTGAAGTCGGGGCTTTCGGTGCGGCTCCGCTTGATTTCAAAGAAGTAGGGGAACGACGCGAGGGTCACCGTGGCGTCCCAGATACGACCGGCGTCTTCGCCCCGCGGGATACGGGTCAGCACCGGTCCGAAGAACGCGGTCCCATTGAAGGCGACGACGGGCGTGCCGACATCCTGGCCGACCAGCGAAATGCCGGCCTCGTGGCTTGTGCGCAGGTGTGCGTCGTAGTCCTCGCTCTGGCCGGCTGCGGCCAGTTCGGCCGGGAGCCCGACGTCGGCCAGCGACTTCGCAATGACCGCCTCGACGTCGGTGTTGCCCTCGTTATGGATCTGGGTGCCCATGGAGTCGTAGAGCGGCTTAATGACTTCGGTGCCGTGCTGCTGGGCGGCAGCGGTAATCACCCGTACCGGCGCCCAGGCTTTGGCCAGGAAATCCTTGTACTGCTGCGGCAGTTCGTCGCGGCCGTCGTTGAGCACGGCGAGGCTCATAACGTGCCACTCGGTCTGGATGTCACGGACCTCTTCAACTTCGCCGATCCAGCGGGAGGTGACCCAGGCGAAGGGGCACATCGGATCAAACCAGAACTCGGCCTTGTTGGCGGCTGTTTCAGACACAGGTGATCTCCTCAGGAAGAGTCAGCGGGGAAAAATGCGCACGGTGCACTGATACTTCCAGCGTGCCGCGGCCCGGATTTATTCCGGTTCAGGCAGATTTCCGTCGCTTGACGTCATCATGGGCGATGAGCGTCGGCGCGGCCTTCTTGCTGACGACTTCCTCGGTGATGATGACGCTGGCGATGTCATCCCGGCTCGGGAGATCAAACATCACCGGCAGCAGGACTTCCTCCATGATGGCGCGGAGACCACGGGCGCCGGTGCCGCGTTCCAGGGCCTGGTCCGCGATCGTGTTGAGCGCCTCCTCGGCGAAGACGAGTTCGACGCCGTCGAGCAGGAACATCTTCTGGTATTGCTTCACCAGGGCATTCTTGGGGGTCGAGAGGATCTGGATCAGAGCGGCACGGTCAAGATGTGAGACCGTCGTGATAACGGGAAGCCGGCCAATGAATTCCGGGATGAGGCCGAATTTGAGCAGGTCCTCCGGCATCACTTCGCCGTAGGAATCGGTGGTGTTCTTGGCCTCATTAAGTGGGGCCCCAAAGCCGATCCCCTTGCGTCCGGAGCGCGAACCGATGATTTCTTCGAGACCGGCGAAGGCCCCGGCCACGATGAACAGAACGTTCGTGGTGTCGATCTGGATGAATTCCTGATGCGGGTGCTTGCGTCCTCCCTGCGGCGGGACAGACGCGACGGTGCCTTCGAGTATTTTCAGGAGGGCCTGCTGCACGCCCTCGCCGGAGACATCGCGGGTAATCGACGGGTTTTCGCTCTTACGGGAAATTTTGTCGATCTCATCGATGTAGATGATGCCCTGCTCGGCTTTTTTGACGTCGTAATCCGCGGCCTGGATGAGCTTGAGCAGAATGTTCTCGACATCCTCGCCCACATAGCCGGCTTCGGTCAGGGCAGTGGCATCGGCGACCGCGAACGGTACGTTGAGGCGGCGGGCCAGCGTCTGGGCCAGGTAGGTCTTACCACACCCGGTGGGGCCGATCAGCAGGATGTTGGACTTGGCGATCTCGACGTCGTCGTGGTGCACACCCTCGGCGAGGCTACCGCTCTTCGGGGCGTGCCCGGCCTGGATCCGCTTGTAGTGGTTGTAGACCGCGACGGCGAGGGAACGTTTGGCGGGCTCCTGCCCGATCACGTACTCCTGCAGGAAGTCGAAAATTTCACGGGGTTTGGGCAGCTCCAAGCTGCCCAGGTCAGCGACTTCGGCGAGTTCTTCTTCGATGATCTCGTTGCAGAGTTCGATGCACTCGTCGCAGATATAGACGCCGGGCCCGGCAATGAGCTTGCGCACCTGCTTCTGGCTCTTTCCGCAGAAAGAGCACTTCAGCAGATCCGTGCTCTCGCCAATCCGAGCCATATGTGAACCCCTTTTGTATCTTGCCACCGGCGGCAACTTGCTGCTGTGCGGCACTGCATCTGTTGCTGGAATCATGGACAATCCACCCAGACGCGAGCCGTGACATATTCCACTCTAGGTCACTTTGGACCCGTTGAGTGGGAAGCGGACGCCGGTGCGGTCATTCGGTGTAACCGCACCGGCGTCAGCGACTGCGTGCTAGCGGGTAATCGCCTGGGGCTTGATCTTCCGTGAATCGAGGACCTGGTCGATCAGGCCGTAGTTCATGGCTTCGGCAGCGGTCAGGATCTTGTCCCGCTCGATGTCGTTGTTGACCTGCTCCGGGGTGCGGCCGGAGTGCTTGGCCAGGGTGTCTTCCAGCCAGGCCCGCATACGCATCACTTCCGCGGCCTGGATTTCCAGGTCGGAAGCCTGGCCGCCCTGACCGCCGGACAGCGACGGCTGGTGGATCAGCACCCGGGCGTTGGGCAGCGCCAGGCGCTTGCCGGGCGTTCCGGCCGCCAGCAGGACGGCCGCAGCGCTGGCCGCCTGGCCGAGGCAGACGGTCTGGATCTCCGGCCGGATATACGTCATGGTGTCGTAGATCGCGGTCATGGCGGTGAAGGAACCGCCCGGAGAGTTGATGTAGAGGGTGATGTCACGGTCCGGGTCAGTGGACTCGAGCACCAGCAGCTGGGCCATCACGTCGTCGGCGGAAGCGTCGTCAACCTGGACACCGAGGAAAATAATGCGGTCCTCGAAAAGCTTGGTGTACGGGTCCTGGCGCTTAAAGCCGTAGGGGGTGCGCTCCTCGAACTGCGGCAGCACGTAGCGGCTGCTCGGCAGGTTACCGGCCGTCGAACCGAAGTTGTAGTTCATGTTCATTGCTCCTGAATTCATTGCTGTCTACGTGCCGGTCAGTTCTCGGTGCCGGTGCCGCTGGCGTTGGTCCCGCCGCCGCCGGCCACAGAACCCGCGTGCGCGGCAATCTTGTCGAAGAAGCCGTACTCGAGGGCCTCCGACGCGGTGAACCATTTGTCGCGGTCGTTGTCCTTGAGGATGGTCTCCACGCTCTGTCCGGTCTGGTCGGCGGTGAGTTCGGCCATGACCTTCTTCATGTGCAGGATCAGTTCGGCCTGGATCTTTATGTCCGAGGCTGTGCCGCCGATTCCGCCCGACGGCTGGTGCATCAGGATGCGGGCGTTGGGGGTCGCGTAGCGCTTGCCCTTGGTGCCGGAAGACAGCAGGAACTGTCCCATGGACGCCGCGAGGCCGGTGGCCACGGTAACGACGTCGTTCGGGATGAACTGCATGGTGTCGTAGATCGCCATGCCGGCCGTGACTGAGCCACCCGGTGAGTTGATGTAGAGGTAGATGTCCTTTTCAGGGTTCTCTGCCGAAAGCAACAGCAGTTGCGAGCAAATCGCGTTGGCGTTCTCGTCGCGGACCTCGGAGCCGAGCCAGATGATGCGCTCTTTCAGCAGGCGGTTGTAAATGTAATTATCCTGGGCGGCCGGATCGACCGTAGCCATCCGGGGAGCCCCTGCGTGCTGTGACATATGTACTTACCTCTCGCTGGCGACGGTGACGTCACTGAACGACGTCACTGAACTTTCCTACATGGACACTAACCGTTTTCGCGGCCCGTTTGTGCGCGGGCGCCGGGCTGTTCGCTGACGGCGCACGATTGGGCCCGCATCCGGCGCCGGGGCCGGGCGGACGTGCCATCCGGCTTAAAAGCGGCAGCCCCCGGATCAGTAATCCAGGGGCTGCCGGCGATGTTTGCCAGGGGCAGATGTTAGAACTTCACTGCTGCCGGGTCGTCGCTCGGCGTAGCCTCTGCGGCTGCTTCCTCGGAAGCGTCGACGTCGGTTTCCTCAACGGCGGCCGTCTCGACGGAAGCCTCTTCGTCGCCGGGACGGACGAAGTCACTGAGGTCAACATTGTTGCCCTCGGAGTCGGTCACCTCTGCCTGGCCGAGGACGACAGCCAGGGCCTTCCGGCGGCGGACCTCGGAAACCATCATGGGTACCTGGCCGCTCTGATCGATGATCTGAGCGAACTGGTTCGGGTCCATGCCGTACTGGCCGGCGGTGGTGACGATGTAGTCGATCAGCTCGTTCTGGCTGACGTTGACTTCTTCCTTTTCAGCGATCGCGTCGAGGATGATCTCGTTCTGGAAAGCACGCTCGGTGTTGGCCTTGACCTCGGCGCGGTGCTCGTCGGTGTCGTGCTCGCCCTCGCCGTGGGAGTTCTCGGCCTTGAAGTGGGCTTCGAGCTGCTCTTCGACGACGGACGCCGGTACCGGAACCTCAACGAGCTCGACGAGCTTGTCCAGGACCTTGTCGCGGGCTTCTACGCCCTGCTCGACAACCTTGGATTCGGCAGCCTGCTTGGCGAGATCCTCGCGGAGCTCGGCCAGGGTGTCGAACTCGCTGGCCAGCTGAGCGAAGTCATCGTTGGCTTCCGGCAGCTCGCGCTCCTTGACCGATTTGACGGTGACCTTGACCTGCGCGGACTCGCCGGCGTGCTCGCCGCCGACGAGGGTGGTCTCGAAGATGGCGTCCTCGTCTGCGCTGAGGCCGGTCACGGCCTCGTCGAGGCCTTCGAGCATGGTGCCTGCGCCCACCTGGTAGGACAGGGCAGCGGCGGAGTCAACTTCGGCGCCGTCGATGGAGGCGGCGATGTCGATCGTCAGGAAGTCGCCGTCGGCGGCCGGACGGTCGATGGACTTCAGCGTGCCGAAGCGGCCGCGGAGCTCATCGAGGGCCTTGTCAACGTCGACGTCGGAAGACTCTGCGGCAGCTACCTCAACCTTGAGACCGGCGTAGTCGGGCAGTTCGATTTCCGGGCGAACGTCAACCTCGGCGTGGAACTTGAGCTCACCATCGGTGGCGGACGGGTCCGGGACCTCGGTGATCTCGACCTCGGGGCGGCTCAGCGGACGGATGCCGGTTTCCTGCACGGCAGCCTGGTACCAGCCATTGAGGCCTTCGTTGATGGCCGTCTCCAGGACGTAGCCGCGGCCGACGCGCTGGTCAATGAGCTTGGAGGGGACCTTGCCCTTGCGGAAACCGGGGACCTGGATCTGCGAAGCAACAGTCTTGTATGCCTCTGCGATGCTGGGCTTCAGTTCCTCAAAGGGGACCTCAACATTGAGCTTGACCCGCGTGGGGGTGAGGTTCTCGACAGCGCTCTTCACAGTCTAAGTACTCCTGGGATTTAGGGGGTGGGGTTCTGCGTTGCCACGTTCTGGCAGTCCTCGCAGAGTCGGGGTGACAGGATTTGAACCTGCGACTTCCTGCTCCCAAAGCAGGTGCTCTAGCCAAGCTGAGCTACACCCCGTAAGTGCACAGAACAGTCTACGGTTATTTTGCGGCGAATTGCACATTTGACAGCGGCGTCCCGCAATCTTTCGAGTTATTCGCCGTCACGCACGGACGGCGCACCCCACTGATTGAGAAGCCGTTCCGCTCCTCGCCGTACCTTTCGGGTCCGGACGCATAGGACATTCCGCATGTGCGTGGTGACAGGGAGTAAAGATTTACGTTCCCGGGAACGGATACCGGTTTCGGGAGCCGGCCAGTGGCAAGAATGGCCATCGGAAAAGCGTATGCGACTACCTGGGCCCGGCGGCCCGTCCTTCACTCGGCGCCGCCAATGGACCCGGCGGTCTACAGTCAGCGCCAGCCGCTATTCAGTGGGGACGCCCGAATGATCCGCTGGGCTGCCTTGGCCATAACTTGAAGCGGATTTTGAGTCCGGCGCCGGAACTCAACGGCATGGAGGACGCCGGGGCAGGATTTGCAAAGGCTCACAGGCCGTTGCTATGATTTTCGAGTTGTCCAGCTGGACCCGTGGAAGCACGGGGACGTAGCTTAATGGTAAAGCCTCAGTCTTCCAAACTGATTACGCGGGTTCGATTCCCGTCGTCCCCTCCAACACCTGCCCTGCAGAACAGCAGGTTGAGAGTACAAATGAAGCCCCTCCGCAGAGGGGCTTTTTTGTGCCTTCAGGTCGTGGCCGCCCGGGGGTCCAGGCCGGCATTGTCCGGCTGGCAGACCGGGCACCAATAGAGCTTGCGGGCGCCCAATTCGGTCAGCGCCACCGCGTTTCCGCAGTCCCGGCAGTCCCGGCCGTTCCGCCGGTAAACGAAGTGCGCCTCGTCGGGCGACGGCAGCCCGGCGCCCTCTCCGCTCCAGTAGCGCGACGGCGTTGTGATGATCCGGCCGTCCCGGACGCCGTCGGACATCATCGCCACAGTGTCATCCCAGAGCCGCTCTGCGGCAGCGGCCGGGAGGGCAGCGCCAGGCAGCCAGGGGTTGAGGTGTTGCCGGAAGAGCAGCTCTGCCCGGTAGACGTTGCCGACCCCGGCAATGAGTTTCTGGTCCATCAACAGGGCCGCTACCGGCGTCCGGCGGGACGCCAGGCCCCGGGCGAAACGGGCCCGGTCGCCGGGCCCGTTCCGGAGCGGGTCCGGCCCCAGGCGGGCACTGACGGCCTCCGTCTCAGCCTCGGTGAGCGCCTCACACGTGGTCGCGCCGCGAAGATCGGCCCAGCCGTGGGCGCCGACGAGCCGCACCCGGACGGCGCCCACGGGTTCGGGCGGGCCGGCGTAGGTCTGCACACTCCCGGCGGGACCACCGGCGGCTGCGTGGCTGGGGTCCGCAGCGTCCGTCGCGTCGTCGTATACCTCCCGCTCCCCCACTTTCCGGGGCGCGCCGATGCTGGAGGCGCCGCGGAAGGTCTCATCGCCGCCGAAGTCCCAGGCGCCATACAGGCCCAGGTGGACATGCAGGACCAGGCCGTGGCCGAACCCAAGAAACAGGTGCTTCCCATGCGCAACCGCGCGGGTGAGTACGTGTCCGTCCAGGAGGGCGGCGCCGGGAGCGAACCGCCCCTGCGGGCTCGAAACCGCGAGGCGCTCCCCCGCGAAGACGTCACTGAACTGGCGCGCCAAACGGTGGACTGAATGCCCTTCGGGCACTACTCGACAACCTCGCCGGTGCGCTCGTAGGTGGCGATCTTGCCGATCCGACGGATGTGGCGCTCGTCCTGGCTGAACGGCTCGGTCAGGAAGGCCTCGATGATGGTTGTGGCCTCCTCGACGGTGTGCTGGCGGCCCCCCACAGCGACGACGTTGGCGTCGTTGTGCTCGCGGGCCAGCCGGGCGGTGGAGAGATTCCAGGCCAGGGCGGCGCGCACGCCGGCGACCTTGTTGGCGGCGATCTGTTCGCCGTTACCGGAACCGCCCAGGACAATACCGAGCGCGTGCACGCCGGTTTCCTGGTCCGCGACCACGGCAAGGGCGGCGTTGATGCAGAACGACGGGTAGTCATCGAGCGCGTCGTAGACCTTGGGCCCGTGGTCCACGACGTCATAGCCCCGGGCGCTGAGGTGGCTGACGAGGTGGGCGCTGAGTTCCATGCCGGCGTGGTCGGTAGCGATGTGCACGCGCGGGAAATCGGAGGTGGTCACGGCGGATCCGTTCGGTCGGGCACCGGCTTACTGCCGGGCGGCGGTGGGGGCTGATCCAAGCCTACTAGGGCGTCAGCGACAGGGCGCCAGCGGATCGGAATACGAAGTAGCCGGCTCCTTCTATGGCCCGGCGCGTCAGGCGGGCGTGCCGCGATCTGGATCCCCGCCGCCCGACGCGTCAGGCCGGCGTGCCGCCGCCCTGAGTGCCTCCGCCCGGACTCCCCCCGGCACGGCGTGCCCGCGCCGCCACCCGGGACAGCACGCGTGCCAGGTTCTCTGCCGAGGCTGCGCTGCCACCGCTCACAGCCAGCCGTCGCCCGTCGGACCGGTCGATCAGCACGCCGGGGCCGCTGCTGACCAGCATGGCCTGGTTGGCGCCGCGGCGACGGTATCCCCAGCCGCCGTAGTCGGCAGCCTTGATCTCCCTCAGGGCGGCTGCGTCAATCGCGGCTGCAGGCACATCGATCACCCGCAGGACCCCACCGGCATAGACCCGGAGGCCGCTCCGGTCCACCAGGACGCGGGCAACCAGAAAGGCTGCTGCCAGGACTGCCACGGCGACCAGCAGGGCTGCCAGCCACGGGGCGGCAACGGAGAGCAGCGCAGCCGGCAGGAGCGTAGCCAGTCCGATCATCACGAACACCGAGCTTCGGGCATGCACCCACAGTCGAACGGAGTCCGTGGCCAGCTCCCGGTCCTGTTCCCGGTCGAGCGCCGCGCGCAGGGCCGCGTCGTCGTCGGCCGACCAGCGCTCATCGGCCTTGAAGACAAACCCCATGATCACCCCGAGCGAGACGGCCGCGCCGCTGCCCAGGGCCAAAACAGAGACGTCCAGCCGCGCAGCACCGGCGTCAGTCAGACCCACCTGGCCGACCAGTACAGCGGCGAGGACCGTGGCGACAAAAAGACTCACCGAGAAACCCAAGCCCATCATGATCCGGCGCATGAGCACGGGCCGGGACAACGGCACGGCCTGCAGCAGCAGCGCCCAGCCGAAAAGGACAATCAGCCCGGAGCCCACCCCCACCACAGCGGGGAAGGGTGCGAAGTCCACGGCCCCGGCACCGGTCCACCGGACGGCCAGCGGCTCGGGCAGGTCCGCGCGGACCAGCAATGCGCAGACGGTGAAGGCTGCGGCCAATACCAACGGGAACCCCAGGGCAAACCGCAGCGCCCGAAGGTCCATGGAATCCCGGATCTTTCGCATGATCCAACGCTACCTCCGGGCGCCGGGATCCGGGTTCGCGCGCAGGGAGCAGTGCCCTGGCGTTACTTCGCCTGCGGCCTGAGCGGGAGGTTCAGCCACGCGGCGCACCTTGCCACGGGCCGCTGATGTGAAAGAATAATTTCACAGTACCCACCGGCGTTGCTGCCGGAAGCAACCACCTTCTGGAGGTCCCCCTTTGCCCGGTATGAACCTGACGCGCGCGGAAGCCCGCGAGCGCGCCGCTCTGATCGCCGTCGACTCCTACCACGTCAGCCTGGATCTCACCCGGGGTGAGGAGGTCTTCGGTGCCACCACTGCCGTGAAATTCACGGCCGTGCCCGGGTCCTCGAGCTTCATCGACGCCGTGACGCACACGGTCCACAGCGTGACCCTGAACGGCCGCGCGCTGGACCCCGCACAGGTCTCCGACGGCGTCCGGATCCAACTTCCGGACCTGACGGCAGAAAATGAGCTCCTGGTGGTTGCCGATGCCCCCTACATGAACACCGGCGAGGGACTGCACCGATTCGTTGACCCGGTGGACAACGAGGTCTACCTATACACGCAATTCGAAGTCCCCGATTCCCGGCGGATGTTCGCCGTCTTCGAACAGCCCGACCTCAAGGCCAGCTTCAGCTTCACCGTGACGGCACCCGCGCACTGGGACGTGGTGTCCAACTCCCCCACCCCTTTGCCGGCAGCGGCAGCTCCGGGGGCCGACGGCGGCGCCCGTTCGATCTGGGAATTTTCGCCCACGCCTCGGCTCTCCTCCTATGTCACCGCCCTCATCGCCGGGCCGTACCAGTCGGTCCGCAGCGAGTACACGTCCCCGGAGGGATGGGTGACTCCGCTGGGGCCTCTTTGCCCGCAAGTCCCTGATGCAGTACCTCGACGCCGATAACATCTTCGAGCTCACCCGGCAGGGATTCGAATTCTTCGAGGCCCAGTTCGGCTGCCCGTACCCGTTCGAAAAGTACGACCAGCTCTTCGTCCCCGAATTCAACGCCGGCGCCATGGAGAACGCCGGGGCGGTCACCATCCTGGAGGGCTACGTTTTCCGCGGCAAGGTCACGGATGCCCAGGTGGAGCGCCGCGCCATCACCGTGCTGCACGAGCTTGCCCACATGTGGTTCGGCGATCTCGTGACGATGCGCTGGTGGAACGACCTGTGGCTCAACGAGTCCTTCGCCGAATACATGTCCCATCTGGCCGCAGTGGAGAACACCCGGTTCACCCACGCCTGGACCACATTTGCATCCGTAGAGAAATCCTGGGCCTACCGGCAGGACCAGCTGCCCACCACGCATCCGATCTTCGCCGACATCAATGACCTCCAGGACGTCGAGGTGAACTTCGACGGCATCACCTACGCCAAGGGCGCCTCGGTGCTGCGGCAATTGGTGGCCTGGGTGGGACCGGAGGAGTTCATGTCCGGCGTCCGCGAATACTTCAGCAAGTATTCATGGGACAACACCGAACTCAGCGACCTGATGGCCGAGCTGGAGAAGGCCAGCGGCCGCGACCTGGACGAGTGGGGCCGGCTGTGGCTGGAAACCTCCGGCGTTAACACGCTCGCGCCGGAGCTCACGGTCGGCGAGGACGGCGTGATCTCGTCGTTTGCGATCCTGCAGTCAGCAATTGAAAGCCAGCCCACGCTGCGCCCGCACCGGCTCGCCGTCGGGTTCTACAACCTCACCGACACCGGAAAACTGGAGCGTGTGCACCGCGAGGAGCTCGACGTCGACGGCGAACGCACCGAGGTTCCGACCCTGACCGGCCGCGTCCGGCCCGACCTCATCCTGCTCAACGACGACGACCTCGCCTACGCGAAGGTCCGCCTCGATCCAACGTCCCTCGCCACCGCCACGGCACACCTGAAAGACTTCAGCCAGAGCCTTCCCCGGACCCTGGTCTGGGGCTCTGCCTGGGACGCGGCACGCGACGGCGAAACCCCGGCCCGCCGCTACGTGGACCTGATCCTGGCCAACATCGCGGAGGAGTCTGATTCCTCCGTGATCCTGGTCCAGCTCCGCCAGCTGGCTACCACGTTGACGTACTACGTGGCCGAGGAACACCGGGAAGCCACCACCACGGCGGCCGCCGACACGCTGTGGGAACTCGCCTCCGCCGTCCCCGCCGGCTCCGACGCGCAACTGCAGTTCGTGAAGTCCTATGCCCTGCTCGCACGCAGCACGGCGCAACTGGACACCGTGGCCGGGCTGCTGGAGGGCACTGTGACGCTGCCGGGCCTCACGGTCGACCAGGACCTGCGGTGGGAGCTGCTCGCATCCCTCGTCACCGGCGGCCGGGCGGGCAAGGACAGGATCGACGCCGAACTGGCTCGCGACAACACCTCCAACGGCCAGAATGCCGCGGCCCTCGCCACAGCGGCCATCCCCACTCCCGAAGCCAAAGCGGCGGCGTGGGAATCGATCGTGGTCAAGGGCGATCTCTCCAACGCACTGCAGGGCTCGGCCGTGACCGGGTTTGCCCGGGTCCTGGACACCAGCCTGCTGGAGCCGTATGCAAAAAAGTACTTCGACGCAGTTCAGGGCATCGTCGCCAACCGCACCCACGCGCTCGCGCAGCAGATCGTCGTCGGCCTCTACCCGGCACAGCTCACCACGCGGGCGACCGTGGACCGCACGGACGGGTTCCTCGCGGCGTTGCCGGCAGACAGCGCGGCGCTGCGCCGGATGATGCTGGAAAACCGAGACGGCGTGGCCAGGGCGCTGCGGGCCCGGCAGGCAGACGTCGGCTAGGGATGCCACATGCGCCTTGATGAGCACCGGTATGCGCTGACGGTCCGCTGGACCGGCAACCTGGGCGACGGGACGGCTTCCTACCGCGGCTACTCCCGGGACCACGACGTCGAGATTCCCGGCCTGCCGGTGCTCAAAGGCTCCGCAGACCCGACGTTTCACGGTGACCGGGCCCGCTACAACCCCGAACAGCTGCTGCTTGCCGCGCTCTCCCAGTGCCATATGTTGTCGTTCCTGCATGTGGCCGCGAAGCACGGCGTGGTGGTGACGGCCTACGAGGACCGGGCAGCAGGACTGATGCGGACCAACCGGGATGGCAGCGGCCAGTTCGAGTCGGTGACGCTCAGCCCCCGGGTCAGCGTCGCCGTCCCGGTCGCCGCGGATCTGATGGAGACTCTCCACGTTGAGGCCAACAAGGTCTGCTTCATCGCCCGAAGCGTTAACTTCCCGGTGCTCCATCACCCGGAAACGGTGGTGGCACCCTTCGCGACGTGAGCCGCCGGGGATGACGACGGCGCGGGGCTCCATCCTGCGGCGCTAATCTTGAAGCTGAACACCGTGCCAAAGGAGCGCCCCCGCCGATGTACCGCATGTCCCCGCCATACCTCCTCACAACCCAGGAAATTTCGGCCATCAATGTCTCTGGCCTGATCATCAGCGTTGCAGTGGGCGTCTCGGTCTGGCTCGTCGCGTCGTTCGCGATCGCCCGGATCACCAAGCGCGTCGCTGCCGGGTCGACGTTCTTCAAGAAACCCCATTTCCGCTGGGTGCAGCCTGCGCTGCGGGTCCTGGACCACGAGCGCCGGGTCCAGCGGGCCAACACCATCGGCTCACTGCTCAGCAGCGTGACCGGCGTCGTGATCGTGATGATCACCATCATTTATGTCTTCAACAACCTGAACGTGAACATCGCACCGTTGCTCACCAGCGTCGGAATCCTCGGCGTCGCCATCGGTTTCGGCGCCCAGCAACTCATCCGCGACTTCCTGTCCGGGATCTTTATCACCATCGAAGACCAGTTCGGGATCGGCGACGTGATCGAAACCTCCGAAGTCGTGGGCGTAGTGGAGTCGGTAGGACTCAGGATCACCCGGGTGCGGGCGGAGAACGGCACCATCTGGTACCTGCGCAACGGCGAGATCCTGCGCGTCGGCAACCGCTCCCAGGGCCGCTACCTCCCGCCCGCCGCGGACACGGCAGACAGCCCCGAGGCAGGGGCGGACCCCCAGCAGAAATCCGGAGAACAGTAACCATGACAATCCCCCTCGGCGAGCCCGCCCGGCCCAGGCAACTGATGCAGAACGATCCTTTTAGCCAGCCCGCGTACACGGACAACTTTTACGAAGCCGTTGGCGGCCACGAGACGTTCGTGAAGCTGATCGACGTTTTTTATGACGGAGTCGCAGCCGACGCCCTGTTGCGGCCGATGTATCCGGAGGAAGACCTTGGCCCGGCCAAACGGCGCTTCCTGATGTTCCTGGAACAGTACTGGGGCGGACCAACGACCTATGGCCAGGAACGCGGACACCCGCGGCTTCGGATGCGGCACCAGCCGTTCCGGGTCACCCCCGAGGCCAAGGACCGCTGGCTGCACCACATGCGTGCCGCAGTGGATGCCCTGGAGCTCCCGCCGCTGCACGAAGGAACGCTGTGGGACTACATGGAGCGGGCTGCCCTGTCGATGGTGAACAGCCCGTCGGACGGCTGAAAGGCCGCGACTAAAGGCCCGAGCCGGTCCGGGCGAGGACGTGCCCGCGGGGTCCGCTGAGGCGATACCAGCGCCCGGCCCGGTAGAGCTTCTGCTCGCCGTCGGCCAGAAAGCCCAGGGTCAGCGCGGCGAACGCGGCGCCGGCCGGCAGGCCACCGGTGCCGGGAAGTTCGCGTCCCCAGACTGTGGCGCGGGCATTGTTGACGATCAGCGCGCCGGGCTTGTCCGGCATGATGGCGGCCACCTCGGAAATGCCTGCCTCCGCAGCCTGCCGCATGGCGGCGTCCGGCAGCTCGCCCAGCAGTTCCCAGCCGGACCGCGGTGCGCCGATGCCGGCCCACGATTCATTGACCGCTACAGGCGGCAGGGCAAGTTCGATGTCGTGCTCCCCTGCACGCGCCAGCCGGTCCAGCACCGCGGACAATGCCACGGTCACATCCGCGTCGGCGGGCTTCGCAAGCGCCATCGTGCGGAGCCCCAGAATGGTGGGCGTGGATTCCCCGAGCAGCCGGGGCCGCAGGACGCAGACATAGGCGGCGAGGACCGGACCGGACGCCTGGAGCCGGATGGCACCGTCGTCAATGGTTTTGGCCCGGGTCGCGAAGGTGCGCAGATCGGCGAGGTCGCGGGGATCGGTGAACTGCAGGGTGCGGGTTAGGACGTCAGACACACTATCGACTCTACCGGCTGCGCTTCCTTGGAGCGGTGCCGGATGGCCGTCTAGAGTCGAACCATGACTGAAGCTGAAGCCGGATTGCAGGCGCCATCCGCCGTGGATCCCACCTCCTCCCTGATTCACCTCCTGAACCTGGGCGAACTGGAGGGCGCCCGGACGGACGAGGATATCTTTATGGGTCCGTCCCAGCAGCAGCCCCACCAGCGCGTCTTTGGCGGCCAAGTGCTGGCCCAGTCGCTCGTGGCCGGGAGCCGCACAGTGGATCCGGCGCGGAGCGTGCACTCCATGCACGGCTATTTCCTGCGGCCCGGGGACGCGAACAAGCCGATCACCTTTGGCGTCCAGCGGTTGCGCGACGGACGCTCGTTTTCGGCGCGGCGGGTCCATGCCTATCAGGAGGGCATGCCCATCCTTTCGATGATCGCGTCCTTCCAGAACGCTGACGACGGCGTCGAGCACCAGTCAGCGATGCCCGCCGGCATCCCCGATCCCGAGTCCCTGCCCAGCACCGCGGACCTGTTGGGCAAGTTCGACCACCCCGTGGCACGGCACTGGTCCTTCGAACGGCCCTTCGACATCCGGCACGTTGACCCGGCCCTGTATGTGTCGGCCAACGGTCCCAAAGAGGCCCGGAACGCCGTCTGGATGAAGACCCTCGGCCCGATGCCCGACGACCCGGGCATGCACCGCGCAGCCCTGGCCTATGCCAGCGACTATACGATCCTTGAGTCGATTCTCCGCCAGCACGGCCTGAGCTGGATCACCCCCGGCATGTCCGTGGCGAGCCTGGACCACGCCATGTGGTGGCACCGGCCGGTCCGGGTCGACGAATGGCTGCTCTACGTCCAGGAATCCCCCAGCGCCCAGGGCGCCCGTGGCCTGGCGACGGGCAAGATCTTCAGCCGGGACGGCCGGCATGTGGCCACCGTCGCGCAGGAGGGCATGGTCCGGGTGCCGTAGGACACGAAAAAGGCCGGCTCCCCGAGGGGGGAGCCGGCCTTTTTGCTTCTAGTCGCGGGTGAGGCGCCGGTGCGTGACCCGGTGCGGCTTGGCCGCATCGGCGCCCAGACGCTCAATCTTGTTCTCCTCGTAGGACTCGAAGTTGCCCTCGAACCAGTACCACTTCGAGGGGTTCTCCTCGTCGCCTTCATAGGCGAGGATGTGCGTAGCCACGCGGTCCAGGAACCAGCGGTCGTGCGAGACCACAACGGCGCAACCCGGGAATTCGAGCAGGGCATTCTCGAGGCTGCTGAGGGTCTCAACGTCGAGGTCGTTGGTCGGTTCGTCAAGAAGCAGCAGGTTGCCGCCCTGTTTGAGGGTCAGGGCCAGGTTGAGGCGGTTCCGCTCACCACCGGAGAGCACCCCCGCCTTCTTCTGCTGGTCCGGACCCTTGAAACCGAACGCTGCCACATAGGCGCGGGACGGCATTTCAACATGCCCGACCTGGATGTAGTCGAGCCCGTCCGACACGACCTCCCACAGGGTCTTGTTCGGGTCGATGCCGCCGCGGCTCTGGTCGGCGTAGGAAATCTTGACCGAATCGCCGATCTTGAGTTCGCCGCCATCGAGCGGCTCCAGCCCGATAATGGTCTTGAACAGGGTCGACTTGCCGACGCCGTTCGGCCCGATGACGCCCACGATGCCGTTGCGCGGCAGCGAGAAGGAGAGTCCGTCGATCAGGGTGCGGTCGTCGAAGCCCTTCTGCAGGTTCTTCGCTTCCAGGACGAGGCCGCCGAGGCGGGGACCCGGCGGGATCTGGATCTCTTCGAAATCGAGCTTGCGGGTCCGGTCAGCCTCGGCTGCCATTTCCTCGTAGCGGGCCAGACGTGCCTTGGACTTGGTCTGGCGTCCCTTGGCGTTGGAGCGGACCCATTCGAGTTCCTCGGTCAGGCGCTTGGCCTGCTTGGCGTCCTTCTTGCCCTGGACTTCAAGGCGGGCGCGCTTCTTTTCGAGATACGTGGAGTAGTTGCCCTCGTACGGGTACAGGTGGCCGCGGTCCACTTCGGCGATCCACTCGGCCACGTGGTCGAGGAAGTACCGGTCGTGGGTGACGGCAAGGACGGCACCGGCGTAGTTGGAGAGGTGCTGTTCGAGCCACAGCACGCTCTCGGCGTCTAGGTGGTTGGTGGGCTCGTCGAGAAGAAGCAGGTCCGGCTTCTGAAGCAGGAGCTTGCACAGGGCGACACGCCGGCGCTCACCACCGGAGAGCAGCGTGACATCGGAGTCGGCGGGCGGGCAGCGCAGGGCGTCCATGGCCTGTTCGAGCTGGGAGTCGAGGTCCCAGGCGTCAGCGGCGTCGATCGCTTCCTGCAGGTGTCCCATTTCCTCCAGGAGGGCGTCATAGTCCGCGTCAGGACTGGCCATCTCCTCGGAGATCTCGTTGAAACGCTGGATCTTTCCGTAGATCTCACCAACGCCTTCCTGGACATTGCCCAGAACGGTCTTCTCTTCGTTCAGCGGAGGTTCCTGCAGCAGGATGCCGACCGTGTATCCGGGGCTGAGCCGGGCCTCCCCGTTTGAGGGAGTGTCCAGTCCCGCCATGATCTTCAGAATGGTGGACTTACCGGCACCATTCGGCCCCACGACGCCGATCTTGGCGCCCGGGAAGAAGGACATGCTCACGTCGTCGAGGATAAGTTTTTCGCCAACGGCCTTACGGGCCTTGGTCATTGTGTAGATAAATTCCGCCATGCCTACAAATCTAGTGGCTCGGCGGGCATAACTCACATTCTTGGGCCTGCGCTACGCCACCGGGCGCCCGCCTCAGGGCAGCCGCCCGGCGAAGCACGGATTCAGGCGGCCGCGTCTTTGAGCTCTCCGGTCTCCCGATCAACGTCCCCAACCCCGCCATCATCATCCGGAAACCCCTCCCCGGACGCCGCATCGTCACCGTCACCTCCCCCACCGCCGTCGCCATCGTCGTCCCGTCCCTCCGGTGGAAGCCCCCCTCCGCCCACCCGGCCGGCCTCGTCGCCATGCTGCGCACCGGCCGGCAGCTCAGCCGTATGGGACCCGGCGCTGGCCGAACGCGTGAAGTTCGCCGAACCCCACATGAGGTCGTGGCCGACAGACTCGGCGTCGATTTCCGCGACATGGTAAATCCTCCCGTCCTTTTCCCAGCTCCGCATCTGCAGCCTGCCAACGACGATGACCCGCTGCCCCTTCTTGATGCTGCAGCCCATATTTCCCGCGAGCTGCCGGTAGCCCTGGACGGTGAACCAGTTCGTGGTGCCGTCGACCCACGTGTTGGAGGTGCGGTCAAACCGCCGCTCGGTGGCTCCCATCCGGAAGGAGGCTGTGCCCACACCACCGGGGGTTGTCGAACTTCTGATGTCCGTGGCGACAAAGCCCCGGACCGTAATGTTGTCACTCATGCTCTTGTCCTGTCTCGAATCTCGATTTTTCCGTGCCTTAGCAGGTAGAACCAGCCTCCCGCCGGAGTCCCCCGGATGGCAGTGCCCAGGAGCGCCATGTGGATAACCTGAGGTCTGGATCCGTGGCGTGGCCCCCGGGGGAACCGGCGTGGGACGGTACGGCTCGCGACCAGCCGGTGCCGCGACGTTGAGCATCAGCGGCCGCCAGGCACGCTAAACTTTTCTAGGCGTGCCCGGCAGCGGCCGGGCAGCGCGCCACCGTGCCCCAGTAGCTCAGGGGATAGAGCAGCGGCCTTCTAATCCGCCGGTCGGGGGTTCGATTCCCTCCTGGGGCACAAAGAAAGCGGCCCTGACGTGCAAAACGCATCGTCAGGGCCGCTTTGTTGTGCCACAGGAATAGTGCGGACGGAGCCACGAGGGGACCGCCGGGACTCCGCACCGGAGACCCTGCCAAGAGACCGGCCCCGGGGCTGCGCCGGGGCAGGCCTCAGGGCAGGGTCAGGGCTGCGCCGGGGCAGGCCTCAGGGCAGGGTCAGGACTACCGGGCCGTCCGCCGTGATGGCGACCGTGTGCTCGCTGTGGGCCGCGCGGCGCCCGTTGGCCGAGCGGAGGGTCCATTCGTCGTCGTCGTGGAAGTAGTCGTCCTTGCCGCCGACGATGAGCATTGGCTCGATGGCGATCACCAGTCCTTCAGTGAGCTTGATGCCGCGGCCCGGCCGCCCCTCATTGGGGACGTGCGGCTCGGCGTGCATGGTCTTGCCGATCCCGTGGCCGCCGTGGTCTGCAAGCAGGCCATAGCCGGCCCGGCGGGCGGCTCCTCCGATCGCGTAGCCGAGATCCCCCATTTTGTTTCCGATCCGGGCCGCTTCGATTCCCCGGGCCAGGGCAGCGTCCGTGGCATCGATCAGCGCCTGGTCGAGCGGGTCCACCGTGCCGACGATGAAGCTGACCGCGGCGTCGCCGCACCAGCCGTCCAGGAAGGCACCGCAATCGACGCTCAGCAGGTCTCCGTCCTGGAGCCGGTAGTCGTTGGGGATTCCATGCACGACGGCATCGTTGACGCTGGCGCAGATGACTCCAGGGAACGGCGCGGAAGACCAGCGCGGCTTGTAGTTCAGGAACGCCGGCGTAGCCCCGGCGTCGGCAATCGATGCTGCGGCGAGTTGGTCAAGTTCCTTGAGGGAGACGCCGACGGCGGCCGCTGCACGGACGCGTTCCAGGGTAGTGGCCACCACGCGGCCGGCTTCGCGCATCAGGGCAATCTCGGCGGGGCTCTTGATCATCGACATGGTTTCAACTCTAGGGCCACCGGGCGTCTGGCTAAAGTGTCCCCATGGCCCCTTCGGAGTTGACCGCCGTGAGCCGGCCCGGCCGGCGGCCGCTGCTGATCCAGGCCGGGCCGGCTGCGCGCAGGCGTATATGAAGTCGGAGATGCCCTCGCTGGGAGTCCGGGTGCCCGAGGTTCGCCGGATCGTCACGGCCGCCTTCAGAGAGCTGCAGCCCGGGTCCTTGGAAGAACTGCAGGCACCCATCCTGGAACTCTGGCGCGGAGCCGGCTGGCGGGAGGAACGGTACGCGGCCAGCGACCTCACCGGGCTTAGGCTGGCCGCCGGCGAGCCGGGCATGCTGCCGCTCTACGAGGAGATAATTCGCAGCGGCGCCTGGTGGGACCTCGTGGACGGCGTCGCGCACCGCCTCTGCGATCTGATGAAGGCCTATCGGGAGGACATGACCCCCGGTGCTGCGGCGTTGTAGTACCGACCGCGCCTGGAAGCTCTCCGGAAGATCAGTTCTTAGCGGGATTTCGACGGTACGTGCCCTCGTCCGGACCCGGAGCGGCGGCCGGAATTTGCGGCTTCAACGGCGAGAATAGTTACATCAATCCGGCCGGCCTCCAGCCCGGTCAGACTGATCTTTTTCCGGATCAACTGCTGGAGGTCCTCAGCCACGGCGAGCGCCGTGAACGTGATGTCCGTTGCGATGTCGACCTGGACGTCCGCCCGCCCGTCCCGGATGGTGGCCCAGACTCCGTTGTGCCGTGAGGTCTTAATCCGCCCGGCGACGCCCGGCAGGTTCCGTCCCAGCCGGGGTCCGAGTCCGGTCAGCAGGTTCCGCAGCGTGGGTTCGAGCCGGAGCACACCGGGGGTGTCGAGGACTGCCTGGATGGCAAGGTCCGCGATCACTCCGCCGTCGATCAGTTGGCCACGAACAGGTTTTTCATTCATCGTAGAGGTCCTCCACAGTGATGTTGATGGCGCCGTCGGTGACGCCGAAGTGGGCGAGCAGGGTTTCCGCCAAGGTGTGGCGCAGGCTGTTGATGCGGGCCGGCGTTAACGTGCCTGCAGCTGCAACGACGCGCAGATTCACGTCCAGCCAGGCGGTACGGGCGCCGTTCGGGCCGGCGCTGACGGACTCGGCGGCCACTTCGATATGGCATCGCCGCGCCCGCACCCCGGGAACTTCCCGGACCGCGTCACGGACCACCCCACAAATGGCCTGCTCGCTGATGCTGATAGCGCCCGCAAGCGTGTCACGGAGGCGAATTGTCCGGCCCCGGCGGACCTCCGACCGGGCAACGTCCATCACAGCGGCAGTGACGTCAAGCCGCGGCTCCAACCCCGGGTTTCGAACGTCCGCGTCACGCATTGCTTCCGTTGCGTGGCGCAGCCGCAGCAGGCTCTCCCGTGCGGCACTGCACTGGGGGCACTGCGCCTGGTGCGCGGTCGGCGGGCGTCCAATGCCCGCCCAAATCGTGTCGATTGGTTCTCCGCAACCCAGCCGCGGGACGTCACGTTCTACCGCCATTGCTCCAGCCCCTCCGCTAATTGGTGCCGGGCGCGGGCGAGCCGACCACGAACTGCACCCTGGCTGATTCCCAGCCCGGCGGCGATCTCCGCGTAGCTTCGGCCATGAATTTCGTAGAGCAACCAGCACACCCGCAGTTCCGCGGAAAGACTCAGCAGCAGGGCAGTGAGAGCGCGCATCTCTGCTGCAGCCTCGGCAACCGCGGGCGGGTCGTCGACCGCCCCGGACAAGCCACTGCCGCTCGCGCATTCCCACTGCGCAGTGTCGACGCACGGTTCCGGATGCCGGGCGCGCCGCCGCAAAACATCCAGGCAGTGGTTCGTGGCCATTCGGTAGAGCCACCCGCCAAAGGCATCGGCATTGTGCAGCGTTGGCAAGCCACGCCAACTCGCGGTCAGGACCTCCTGGACCGCGTCTTCGGCCGCTCCCCTGTCATTAAGCATCCGGTAGGCGAGGCGGAAAAGCTTACCTTGATACTCGATGACAAGGCCTTCGAACGCGGCCGGATCTCCGTCCTGGGCGAGGGCAACGAGCGAGCCTTCGTCCAGATCGGTCGCTTCCTCGGAAAAACGTCGTTGCCCATCCACTAGGCCACCCGTCCTGCCCGGGCCCTGCGCCCGGCTGTATGCCTCTGCCAAATATGGCACGGACGGACCACGGGCGGAAGTTGCCCGGGGCCAAAACTTTTCTTCGAATCGGCGTGACGATTCCGTCCGGGCCACGTCTTAATCGGTGTACACACACTGGATCGTCCCTTGAGGAGAGAGTTCCCATGGCAGAGCAACAGTCCCCGTCCGGATCATCCGGCGGCGTGGTCGCCGCATCGTCAGGGCAGGCAGACACCCCGGCGCCGGCGAAGAAAATGGACGCCTTACACACAGACCGTGGCGACACCACGATCGAAGAAGGTGTGGTGCAGAAACTGGCCGGGATGGCAACACGCGAAGTGCCCGGCGTGTTTGCCATGGGCAGTGCCGGACGGCGTGCCTTCAGCGCCCTGGCGGAGCGGATTCCCGGCTCGCAGACGAATGTCAGCGGCGGCGTCAGCGTGGAGAAGGGCGAACGCCAAACCGCGATCGATGTCTCAATCGTGGTGGAGTACGGCATCTCCATCGTGGAGATCAGCAACAACATCCGACGTAATGTCATCCAATCCGTGGAACACGCCACGGGCCTTGAAGTTCTTGAGGTCAACATCCACGTCACCGACGTCCATCTGCCCGGTGATGAGAGCGCGCCGGACGAACCCAAGCCCGATCGTCTCCAGTAGCCTGCGTGACTGCCTGAACCCGGCGGGTATTGACCGGGGCGGAGAACGGGAAGGAAGGAAATCTGATGTCCACTACACGTTGGTGTTTGACCGTCGGTCTGGTGCTTGGCATTGTCCTGGCGTTCGGCGGGTGGCTCGCGCTCTTGATTGTTGTGCTGTTCGGTTTGGTCGGGCTTATTGTCGGCAGGGTCGCGGACGGCAAACTGGATCTGAACGCCTTGTTTGGCAAGGCTTCGAGCCGATGAATGCCGGCGCCCATGCCCTGCCGCCGGAGCCTCCCAGTTTTCGCCCCGCCGACGGCGCGGGCTACGGTGCAGGCGACGGGTCCCGCGGACGGACTGAACTGGCGGTGAAGGTGATCGAGAAGATCGCTGGCGAAGTCGCCCGGGAGGAATCGTCGTCCGGGGGCGCATCCGGGGGTTTTATGGGCATTGGTGCACGCGCGGACATGTCGGCCCGTCCGAAGACGTCCGTGGAACTCACGGGCAATGTTGCCGCCCTGACGATCGAGGTGGCGATGCCGTATCCGGTCCCCCTGCGTCAGGCGGCAGGACGTCTCCGCCAACGAATCATGTCGCGGGTTACGGAACTCACGGGGGTGCAAGTCAGGCAGGTGGACATCCGCATCTTGTGGCTCAAGAGCGGCAGGGACGCTCCGGCCCGCCGGGTGTTGCTATGAGCGGTGGGTCATGAGCGACGTGCAGCGACTCCGGCATCGACCCGGGCGCGCCGGCCCGGCCATTGGGGTCGGGTTACTCTTGCTGGCGGCCGGAGTTTTCCTGGTGTGGATCAGCACAACAAGGCTGCTCAGCGAGGCGTGGCCACGCTTCCTGCAGGATTCGCGGGACTGGCTGACGGCGTTGACCTGGAACGGCCCGGAGATGTGGGGAGCAGGCGCTGCGGCGTGTCTGCTGGGACTGATCCTGACACTGGCGGCCGTAGTACCGGGCGCATTCAATGCACTTCCCCTGAACGCGCCGGGCGGTGACCCTGACGCTCCGGAACAACCGGGCGAACGCGAGATCGTGATGACCCGGCGGGGAGCGGCCCGGCTGGCGTCCGCCCGCTGCGCCGCGATTGATGGCGTCGGATCGGTCACAGCTACCGCCACCGCTACGAGGATCCATCTGATCGTTGAGACTCCCCTGCACAAAACTTCGCAGCTTCGGGCCAGGGTCGTGGGCGAGGTCCGCGAGCAGTTGGCCGTGGCGGGTCTGGAGCCGCTGCCAAAGGTCACCGCCACCGTCCGGTCGCGGAGCTGACCCCTCCGCCACTCGATAGCCTGCCATCTTCTAACCAACCACCAGAACCAACCACGAGACAAGGGCCGCCACATGGGACAGCACGCGGGGACGTTGAACCGGATCTGGCTGATTGTCTTGGGCTTGTTGTTGCTGATCGCCGGCATCATCGTTCTGCTGCAGGCTGGCGGACTGCTGGCCGGCCTGAGCGGCATGGCCTTGCCGGACGCCGGTTCCCGCGTTATAAGCGGAGACCTGTGGGCAGTGGCCAACCGCCCTGAGACGGCGGTGATCCTTGGGATCGTGGGAATTTTGGCCGCGTTGCTGGGTCTGTTGTGGATCCTCGCCCAGCTTCCGAGGAAGGGCCGTGCCACACCGTATCGTCTGCACGACGGCGATGCGGCCGGGTTTACCCTCTGTGACGCTTCAGTCCTGGCCGGGGCCCTGGACGCCAGCGTTTCGACGCTCCCCGGGGTTGTGTCCTCTAATTCCGTGCTGCGCGGTACCGCCGACGCCCCGGATGTAACGACGCGCCTCACCGTCACTGACCGAACCGACATCCAGGACCTGATTAGCCAGATCCGGACGTCCGCCCTCGCCGAACTGTCCACGGCTCTCGAAACGCCGCGCCTGCGGTGGAGATTGCAGGTCGACGTCAGCGCCCGCCCTCAAAGCGGCGGATCGCCGGTGACGGCGTCGGGCATTGTCCTGCGGTGAAACCCCGTCAGATAACCGGCCGCGTCGTCACGGGTTCGTCCGACTTAGCAAACAACAGCTTCGTCCGTGGATCCAGGAAGATCAGGTACAGCCCGAAGAGCAGCGCAATAATCGCAGCAGCGTTCCGGGCCAGCGCAAGGGCTAGTCCGAGGTCCGCAGTCTGCAGGTAGGGGAAGACCTCCAGCTGGTCCGAGATGGCGTAAACCATAAAGAAGGACACCACGAAGTAGAGTGCTTTGACCTGCCAGTCATCCCGGATGCCGGTGACCGCAAACAGCGGAATCAGCCAGACGATGTACCAGGACTGGATCATCGGCGCCAGCAGCACGACGGCGGCGAATGCCAGGGTCAGCCGGCGTATCAGCCGGTCGTGGTCGCCACGGAAGATCTGCCAGGCAATGACCCCAACGGCAAGCAGCTTGCCGGCGTCGTACACCCATTTGGCCAGTCCCCAGCCGTCGAGGCCGAAGGCATTAAAGATCGAGGCGACGATCAGGCCAAGAAGACCGACCGGCGCGTACCAGATCCAGATGCTACCCGGCGCGGACAGTCCGTTAATCCAGCCGAAGCCGAAGCCGTTGACCAGGCTCATGGCGTACAGCAGAGCCAGGCTGAATCCGGCCGTAAGTCCCCAGAACAGGATCTTCCGCGGCCATCCGGCGTTCTTGCCGGCCCACAGCAACCCGATGAAGGGCAGGAAAACGATGGTGATGGGCTTGACGGCGATGGACAGCGTCACCAGCACAAGGCCGAGAATGACCCGGCGGGTGGCGCAGTAGTAGAGACCGGCCAGCGCCAGGCCGATCATCAGTGCATCGTTATGGACGCTCGCGATGAAGTTGGTGAGGAACAGCGGGTTGGCAGCGGTCAACCACAGTGCCCGGTGCGGGTTAACGCCGTGGAGTTCGGCGAGCTTGGGCACGTAGACGACGCAGAGGACGATCCCGATCAGTGCGGCGAGCCGAAACAGCATGATGCTGGCCTCGGGGTGGACCTGGGTGGCCCAGACCACGAACTGCTCGATCCACAGGAACAACTGACCATACGGGACGGGAGCCTCGGTCCACATCTTGTCAGCGCCCAGCTGGAAGTAGTTGGACAAGGCCGAAATGCCGTTTTCGTAGGGGTTGAAGCCTTCCACCATCAGCCGGCCCTGGCCGATGTACGCGTAGACGTCCCGGCTGAACAGCGGCACGGAGAACATCATGGGCAGTCCCCAGGCAACCATGGCCTGGAGCGTGGCCTTATGCGCCTGCGCGCCCCAGACACGGACGCGTTGGCCCAGCCTCAGCCACGCCCGCACCAGGAGCATACCGCCGACGGCCAACAGGATAATCGACAAGGCGACGCCGACCGCTTCGGTGCGCATCCAGATAAACAAGGGCACCCTGCGGAGTTCGGAGACCGGAGCCAGCCAGCCGACGCCGAGTGAGCCGACCGCCATAAACATCGAACCGATAAAGCCGGCAATGAGCGGGGACCGGGCGTTATCGACTTCGGCAACGGCTGCCGTCGGTGCGGTCCGGGACGCTGCGGCAGAAGCCGTTGTCCGCACCGCCGGTACACGCGCCGTCATCTCAGGATCGTCCAATCTGTTGGGGACACGTCTTCGCCCGCATCCGGCCGCGGAATGGGCCCCTGGGCGCGCCGGGCCGACGAAAGAAACCGACACCCGGGTACCCGAAATCCTAGCACCGGACCGATCCGGGCCGTCGAAACCGTTACGCTGGGCGGGTGCCTATATCTAATGAACGCATCGTCTGGATCGACTGCGAAATGACCGGCCTTGATACCGTCAACGACGCGTTGATCGAGGTGGCTGCCCTGGTGACGGATTCGGAGCTGAACATTCTCGGTGACGGCGTCGACGTCGTTATTAAACCCGACGACGCCGCGCTGGCGCAGATGAACGACTTTGTCCGGGACATGCACACCCGGTCCGGGCTGCTCGCGGAACTTCCCCACGGCAAGACCATGGCCGAGGCGCAGTCCATCATCCTGGACTACATCAAGAAGTGGGTGCCGGAGCCGCGTAAGGCCCCACTGGGCGGCAACTCAGTCGGGACGGACCGGGTCTTCCTGGTGCGTGACATGCCCGAGGTCGTCGAACACCTGCACTACCGGGTCGTCGATGTGAGCACCATCAAAGAACTTTCCCGGCGCTGGTTCGCCCGGGCCTATTTCCAGTCCCCCGCGAAGCTAGGCGGACACCGCGCGCTCGGCGACATTAAGGATTCCATCGACGAGCTCCGGTACTACCGGGAAGCCGTTTTTGTCCCCGCCCCGGGCCCGGACAGCAAGACCGCGCAGCTGATCGCGAAGAAGGTCATGGCCGGCGGCGAACCGGCCGACGCAGCAGCAGCAGGAGCAGGAGCAGGAGCAGAATAGCCCGGCCGGGAAGCCGTCGCCGGAGATGTAATCTGCACCACGTTTGACGAAAATTTTGCCAAATCGGGCAAAAGTGGCGAAAGCACCCTCAAAGAGCAGGTAAGCTATTTGTCGTTGCCTTTCCAGACAGCCGGTTCGCCGGAAGGTCCAAAAAGGCACATGGTGGGCGTAGCTCAGTTGGCAGAGCGCCTGGTTGTGGTCCAGGAGGTCGCGGGTTCAACCCCCGTCGCTCACCCTCATGAAGGACGGCAGTGTTTGTCCGACCTTTTCAAAGGCCGCACCGGATATCCGGTGCGGCCTTTGTTGTCTGTCGTTGTGGCCGCTGCCTGCAGCCATCCCGGATCTGTCATTGGAAGGACCCGCAGTGAAGCGCACGCTCTTTGAAGAAGACCACGAGATGTTCCGTGAGATTGCCACCGAGTTCAATGCGCGAGCGGTCGCCCCGCATTACGCGCAGTGGGACAAGGACCACATGATGTCCCGGGAGCTGTGGACCGCCGCCGGGGAGCAGGGCCTGCTGGGCCTCGCGGTTCCGGAGGAATTCGGCGGTCTGGGTATGGATGACTACCGCTTCCGTGCCGTGCTGGACGAAGAGTTTGCCAAGAGCAACCACCTTGCCGTGGGCCTCGCCTTCCACCTGCATGACGACATGGTCCTCCCCCACCTTTTGGCCTACGGTTCCGAGGATCTTAAGAGTCGCTGGCTGCCGGGCATGGTGTCCGGTGAAAAGGTCACGTCCGTCGCCTGGACCGAGCCCGGGGCGGGCTCGGACCTGCGCGGCATCCGCACCAAGGCTGTCCGAGACGGCGACGACTGGCTGATCAGCGGCCAGAAGACCTTCATCGGCAACGGCATCTCCGGGGACGCGTCCCTCGTCCTGGCCCGGACCGACGCCAGCACCGGGCGCGGAGGACGCGGTTCCTTCTCCCTCTTTATGGTCGGCAAGGGCGAGGGCTACAGCACCGGCAAGCAGCTGGACAAGATGGGCCTCAAGGCCTCCGACACCGCCGAACTGTTCTTTGACAACGTCCGGGTCGCGCACGCTGACCTCGTGGGCGAAGAAGGCAAAGGACTGCAGTACGCGGCCGAGCAGCTCCCCCAGGGCCGGCTGGCAATCGCGGTGGCCGGCGCCGCCGTCGTCCGCGCGATGTACGAGGCGACCGTCCGCTACACGAAGGAACGCAATGCCTTCGGCGAACGGATCATCGACTTCCAGAACAGCCGTTTCGAACTCGCCGATATCCTCACCGAGGTCGAAGTCACCGAAGCCTACGTGGACCAGGCCGTGCTCGCTTTCAACGCCGGCGAACTCGACGCCGCCTCGGCCGCCCGCGCGAAGCTGTGGGCCTCGGAGCGGGCAAAGTCCGTCACGGACCGCTGTCTCCAGCTGCACGGCGGCTACGGCTACATCCTGGAGTACCCCGTCGCGCAGGCTTACCTGGCCGCCCGGCTCCTGACTATCTTTGGCGGCACAAACGAAATCATGCGCGACGTCGTCGGCCGCAGTATCGCCGGCTGATCCGGCCACGAGCACCAGAGGAATCACCTGATATGACCGTTCTACCCATCACGATCTGGGGCGAGCCCGTTTTGCACCGCAGGGCCGCGGAAGTTGAAGTCTTTGACGACGACCTCCGCACCCTGATCGCCGACATGTTCGAAACGAACGACAAGGCCAACGGCGTCGGCCTCGCCGCACCCCAGGTGGGGGTGGGCAGGCGGCTCTTCGTGTACAAATTCGAGAACGACGATGGCGCTCCGCCCTCCGGCGTCATCATCAATCCGGTCCTGACGCTCTCCAAGATTTCCGGCGCGCTTCCGGACCCGGACGAGGAAGAAGAGGGGTGCCTGTCCTTCCCGGGCGGTCAGTTTCCGCTCAAGCGCGCTGAATGGGCACGGGTACAGGGCTTCGACGGTGACGGGAACCCGGTGGACTTCGAGGCGACGGACTGGTTCGCCAGGGTGATCCAGCACGAATACGACCATCTCGACGGCAAGCTGTACGTCAACCGGCTGATCGACCGCTACGCCCGCAAGGCCACGAAACTGGCCAAGAAGAGCGGCTGGGGTGTGCCCGGCCTGACCTGGATGCCCGGCGTGGACCCGGACCCGTTCGGCCACTGACCCGCCGCGTGGCGGGGTGGCTCAGGACGCCGGCGTGGCCGCGGTCCCTCCGCGGGCTGAGCCGCGGCCGGACCACGGCGGCAGGACCAGCACGAACATAATGCCGGCTATCACAACGGCGGCGGCGTAAATCGTGACCAGATGCGTGGCCAGAGCCGCGCCGTTGAACATGGTGATGCCCACGGCCAGCAGGGCGAACGCGAGCACCGCCAGGGCAACGGGCAGCTGCCGCCGCAGGCCCACAAGCAGCAGCACCGACGGAACCGCGAACCAGACCATGCTCGCCGTTCCCATGCCGTTGATCTGGCCGATCGCGGGTCCCGTGCCGGGAATCGCGGCCACGACGGACTCGAAGAACATCGCCCCGCAGTGGAGGATCAGGCCCACCAGTCCGACGACGGTCAGCGCCAGCTCCCCCGTCGTGATGCGCCGCGCCAGCCAGGCGGGCGGGACGGCCGGCACCAGGAGCCGGACGAGGAACAGCAGGACGGCGATCCCGGCCAGGCTCAGAACAAATTCATTCGACATTCCCCCAGCCTACCGAGTCGCCCGGCCGGCCCGTGCCATCACGACCCGGCACTCCTATGCTTGCCCCATGGATGCTTCGAGACCGACCCCGGCACAGCCCATCGTCACGCTCACCATGAACCCGGCCTTGGATATCAGCACATCGACGGAGCGGGTGTTCAGCGGACACAAGCTCCGCTGCGCCACCAGCCGGGTTGACCCCGGCGGCGGCGGGGTCAATGTGGCCCGTGTAGTTCAGCGGCTCGGCGGGCGGCCGTTGGCGGTCTACACCGCGGGAGGTCCCGCGGGCGAGGCCTACCGCCGCCTCATCGAAGCCGAACGGGTTCCCGCGGTTGCGGTCCCGATTGGCGGGAGCACCCGTGAGGACTTCACCATCGACGAAACAGCCACGGGAGAGCAGTTCCGGTTCGTCCTCGAGGGCCCTGAACTCACCGAAAACGAGTGGCGGGCCTGCCTGGACCGGGTGTCGGAGTCCATGCCGGCCGGTGGCTATCTGGTAGCCAGCGGCAGCCTGCCTCCGGGAGTGCCGGAGGACTTCTATGCCCGGGTGGCCCGCCTGGCCAGGAAACTTGGTGCCCGCTGCGTCGTGGATACCTCGGGGCCGCCGCTCGCGGAAGCCCTCGCCGAAGGGGTGTTCCTGATCAAACCCAGCCGCCGTGAGCTGGGGCTGCATTTCGGAACGACGCTGGAGAGCGCCGAAAGCCAGGTGCAGGCAGCCCTTTCGCTGGTCGCCGGCGGGTCTGCGGAACATGTTGCCCTGACGCTCGGCGGCCAGGGCGCCGTCCTCGCCTCCGCGGACGGAATTCTCCGCCTCGCCGTACCGAAAGTACCGGTGCGCAGCACCGTCGGGGCCGGCGACAGTTTCCTGGCCGCCTTCGTCCTCCGACTGGCACAGGGGCGTGGCCTGGCACAGGCTTTCCAGGCGGCGGTCGCCGCCGGCAGCGCCGCGGTGATGACTCCGGCCACTGATTTGTGCCACCGGGACGACGTCGAACGGTTGGAAGCCGCACTCGCGGCCCGCCCGTTGGAGGCCTAGGACCGTGCAGTCTGCTGGGCCGTACTGGCGCCTCATCCGGTCGCGGGCGGAATCCCCGCCGGCAGGATCGTCTGTTGGCCAGGGCAGGAGCCGAGGACGCGCTGCATCGCTGCTTTCTCGGCTTGGGTGATCCACAGGCGGTACGCCACTTTGACCGAGATCTGCCGGGCCACGTAGTGGCAGCGGAAGGCCTTGTTCGGCGGGAGCCAGGTGGCAGCGTCGGCAGCTCCCTTGTCCTGATTGGCCGGCCCGTCGGCGGCGATCAGGTTCAGCGGGTCGTTGGCCAGGTGCTGGCGCTGTCGGGCCGTCAACTGCTGGGCGCCTTTCTGCCAGGCGTCGCCGAGCGCGACGACATGGTCGATCTGGACGGCTTTGCTGCTCGCGGCGCCCCTACGGAAGACGATGACACGGCCCGTGTAAGGCTCCTGGAAGGCTCCGGCGGCAACCTCACAGCGGGATCCGGCGCTGAATAGGGGATCCGTCAGGTCGCGCCGGAGGATATCGTTGCGCGTGTCGCAGCCGTTGGCGTCAACGTCCAGCCAGGCCTCGCCGAAGGCGCCGCGGTCGTAGTTGTCCCTGGGTGCACGGCCCTTGACCGTCAGCGTATCCAGGGCCGACGCCGCGGTGCCCGGGGGTACAGCCCGGACAGCCGGAACAGGTTTCATCCAGCCTGGGGCCAGCACGGGGGCCGTCCGCGGGCCGGTGTCAGCGGGTTCGGAGACGGCGAACTGGCCGGCGAAAAAGAACCAGACGAGGCCCGCAAGCAGGACAAGACCCGCAGTTGCCAGCAGCAGCCACGCCTGACGGGTCCGGCGCCGGGCACGCCGGTACTCCTGCCACCTGGTGGTCATCGTGCACCCGTAACCGTGCGGCGTTGGTCCAGCATGCTCCGAGCCTAGAGCAGGCCGCCCGGAGCGCCGCCGTTCTCCACAGTGTGGAGGACGGGTGGTGGCGCTACTGTTCCCGGGTCACACGCCGGAGATCTTCCGCCGCGACGTCCAGTAGCGTCTTCAGTTGGTTGACGCGGTCGTCATCGACGTCTCCGGTCCTCCGTTTGGCGAGCGCGTCGTCGAGCAGGCGCTGGGCCTCCTTGACGTTTTTCCGGGCGATGTCCAGTGCGTGTTCCAGGGTGGTGTCGTGCTCCACTGCCGAGTTCTGTTCCATGGCACCATTGTGGTTCGCTTTCCCGGCCGTTGCCAGTGCCCGGCCGGGAAAGCGAAGAAAAGCCCCGGTCAGACCCCGACGGCCAGCTCTGCTGCGGCCGCGGTTACGACGTCCTTGGCGGGGAACGACGGCGGGTTAACACCGGCCATTTCCTCCATGACGCGGACCACCTGGCAGCTGTAGCCGAATTCGTTGTCGTACCAGACGTAGAGCACGAGGTTTTTGTCGTTGGAAATGGTGGCGAGCCCGTCAACAATGCCTGCCCGGCGCGAGCCGACGAAGTCCGTGGAGACTACCTCGGGCGAATCGATGTAGTCGATCTGCTTCCGCAGCCCGGAGTGCAGCGACAATTCCCGCAGGTAGTCGTTGACTTCGTCCTTGGTGGTGCCGTTTTCCAGGCTCAGGTTCAGGATGGCGAGGGAAACGTCGGGGGTGGGGACGCGGATGGAGCTTCCGGTCAGTTTGCCCAGCAGTTCGGGCAGCGCCTTCGCGACGGCCTGGGCGGCACCGGTTTCGGTGATGACCATGTTCAGGGCGGCGGAGCGGCCGCGGCGGTCACCCTTGTGGAAGTTGTCGATCAGGTTCTGGTCGTTGGTGAAGGAATGAACAGTCTCCACGTGGCCGTGGATTACGCCGTACTTGTCGTTGATGGCCTTCAGGACCGGGGTGATGGCGTTGGTGGTGCAGGACGCCGCGGTGACGATCTTGTCCGAATCCAGGATGGTGCCGTGGTTGATGCCGTGCACGATGTTCTTCAGGTCGCCTTTGCCCGGTGCTGTGAGGAGCACCCGGGAGATGCCCTTGCTTTGCAGGTGCTGGGACAGGCCCGCAGCGTCGCGCCAGCGGCCGGTGTTGTCGACCACAAGCGCGTCGTGGATGCCGTAGGCGGTGTAGTCCACGGTGGCGGGGTTGTCCGAGTAGATGACCTGGATCTGGACGCCATTTGCGGTGATGGTGTCCTTCTCGAGGTCCACCTTGATGGTGCCCTCGAACGGACCGTGGACGGAGTCGCGCCGGAGCAGGCTGGCGCGCTTGGCCAGATCGTTGTCCGAGCCGCGCCGGACCACGATCGCACGCAGCCGCAGGCCGTGGCCGCCGCCGGCCTTTTCGATCAGGAGGCGGGCCAGGAGCCGGCCGATGCGGCCGAAACCGTAAAGTACGACGTCGGTACTCGTCCGGTCGTCTCCTCCGCGCTTGCCGACGACGTCGGCGAGTTCAGCGCGAAGGAATTCCTCAAGGCTGGTGCCGTCGGGTTCGGCGCGGAACTTCTCGGTGAGTCGGGCGACGTCGATGGCCGCGGCTCCCAGGTCCAGGGTCGTCAGGGCATTTAGCAGCGGGGCGGTCTCTTCGAGGCGGAGTTCCTCCTTGCTCATCCGGCGGGCAAAGCGGTGCGCCTTGAGGATGTTCATGGTGGACTTGTTGATCAGACTGCGCCCGTGGATGCTGGTTACCACGTTGTTTTCGCGGTAGAGCCGGCCGATCACCGGAATCATGGCCTCGGCGAGCGCCTCACGGCCCATCCACGTATCAAAACAAGAATCTGACGTCTGGCTCACAGAACTGCCTTCCTAGAATCCGCCGCATACGACTCTGTATGCAGGGCTCGGCCGCCGGGAGTGCCGGAGCCTGGACGCCGGCGGGGTTTCGGTCCACCCCGGGCGCCTGTGGAAAGTGCAAAAATAAACCGCCGGCTGCGAACGCAGACCCGGCGGCGGAACTTCCACGTTCACTATCGATTCTACGGCTGCGCCGGGTAGGCCCGGGCCCCGTCGCAGCGTGAAATCGCTCACACGCCATGGTCTGCAACCGCGCTGCCGCCCGTGGCGAGCGCGTATACACCGCATGGCGGCGGTGGTGTGTGGATGGGTTGACCGATACGCCGGGTTCTGTGTTCCCGCGCTGTTACCGGCGCGGGAATAGCGGCCATCCATCTACGAACGCCGTTGCCGACGCCCTCCAGCAGCCTACCCGGGCACTCGGGCGGGCAGCCCTCAAACGTGCCCTGTCTGGCCTTGCTCCGGGTGGGGTTTACCTAGCCTTCCCGGTCACCCGGGAAGCTGGTGGTCTCTTACACCACCGTTTCACCCTTACCTGCCCTGCAGCCCGTGCAAGCACACGCTGCCTGCAGGCGGTCTGTTCTCTGTGGCACTGGCCTGCGGGTTACCCCGAGTGGGCGTTACCCACCACCCTGCCCTGCGGAGCCCGGACGTTCCTCGAGCCACTTGCGTGACGCGCGACCGCCTGGTCAACCCATCCGCCCTCCATTCTACGGGCAGGGAGAGACGCGGCGGTGACAAGGGTGACACGGCGTCGACGGGGGTCTCCAACAGGGTTGGGAGGGATCGGGACCGGCCCGCGGCCGCCGGTAGGATCGTACGGTGCTGATTTTACTGCCGCCCTCCGAGGGCAAGACCCCCGCTGCCGGTGGGGAAGCCATGGACTGGGCCACCCTGAGCTTCCCGGAACTGAACGTGTGCCGGGCCCGGGTGCTTGAGTCCCTCGGCACCGTGAGCGCCCATGAGGACGCCCTGGCGCTGCTGGGCGTCGGCGCGTCGTTGAGCGCCGACGTCGAACGCAACAGGCGGTTGCGCGCCGAACCGGCTGCCCCGGCGCACCAGGTCTATTCCGGGGTGCTCTACGACGCGCTCGGCTACGACACGCTGACGGCGGCGCAGCGGACGAAGGCCGATGCCGGCGTGCTGGTCATCTCCGCGCTTTGGGGAGCGATCCGCTTCGCCGACCGGGTGCCGGCGTACCGGCTGTCGATGGGAACAGCGCTGCCCGACGTCGGACGGCTCGCCGCCTTCTGGAAGCCCCAACTGGCCGCAGCCTTGGGCACCGCCGCGGCGGGTGAGCTGCTCGTGGACTGCCGGTCCAGCACCTATGCTGCCGCGTGGGCCCCGCCGCCGGAACAAACCGTCGCCGTGAATGTTTTCACCGAAGTCAATGGCGTCCGGAAGGTCGTGAGCCATTTCGCCAAACACACCCGGGGCGAGCTGGCCCGGCATTTGCTGAGCCGGCGCGGCAAGGCTCCCGGGTCCCCGGCTCAGCTGCATAAGGCCGCATCCGAGAAGTGGTCCGTCGAGCTCGTCCCGGGCACGGCCCGGAAGCCGCACGCATTGAACATCATCCTGCCCGGCTAACAGGCAGCCGGTGCCGGTCCCCGCGGGACAATCACTGCTCCGGGCCCTCCGGTGTGGCAGCCGGGCGGGGCGCTTAGGCCCAGTCGGCCGACCGGACCAGGATGCAGCCGGAGTCGGGGCAGAACACGATGTCGTCCTCGGCCGCGGCCTTGATTTCGGCGAGGTCGCCAGGGCTCAGCTGCATGCCGGAGCCTTCCGAGGTGCCGTGGAACAGCCGGGCCGCACCCACGCCGCGCTTCCCGAGGGTCTTTTCATAAATTGCCAGCATGCCGGCGTCCAGCCCGTCAGCAAATTCGGCCCGCGCACCGCGGACAGTGGTGGCTTCCGCGCCGTTCTCGGCCAGCTGCTCATCCAGTTCGGCACGGATAACGCCGAAGGAACCTTGGATGTCATCGACGATCTGTTGTTGCGTCGCCTGGCGCAGGCGGAGGGTATCCAGCCGTTCGAGGACCTCCAGTTCCACGTCCTCAAGATCGGAGCGGCGCTTATTAAGCGAGACCAGGTCTTTTTGCAGGGCCACGAGGTCCTTGGACAGGCCGGTGCCGCTGTTCAGCCGGGCTTCGTCGCGCTCGATCCGGGCTGCCACCTGCTCAACATCCGCTTCGGAGCGCTTTAGCTCCAGTTCGGCGTCGTGGACGGCCATCTTCGCCGCGCCGAGTTCGCCGTTGGCGACGGCCAGGGCAGCCTCAAGATCTGTGATCCGGGGGTCGCTTTCAAGGCTTCGGCGGCGGTTAAACAGGGACTTGAGCCTGGCGTCCAGTCCCTGCAATTCGAGCAACTTCAACTGTTCCGCCGGTGCTGCCTTGGCCACTATTTACCTCCGCTTGTTCCCTGCCGGCCGGAGCCGGGCACCGTACCGGCGCTCCCTAGACTCTAGCGCCTAGCGTGCTCCCCGGCCTCGCTACGCTCACCCGGGGCCCCTCGCACGCCAGGCTTAGCCCGGAGTCAGAATGAAGTCCCACGGATCACTGTTGGTGCCGCTGACCCGGATCTCAACGTCATGGCCCTGGTCGTTGAGGACATTGCCCAGTGCCCCGGCCGCGGCGGGCAACCACAGCCACTCGCTGGCGAAGTGTGAAACGTCAATCAGGTACGGCCTGCCATCGACGGCGGCCTCGCGCGCTTCGGAGGCCGGATGATGCCGCAAATCAGCTGTCAGGTACACGTCTGCGTTGCTGGCACGCACTTCGGCGAAGAGGGAATCCCCCGCGCCGCCACACACGGCCACCCGGCGGATCAGGCCGTCCCGGTCCCCCGAGACGCGGACTCCGCCGGCGACCGCGGGCAGGATACCGAATACCCGCGCGGCAAAGTCGCCGAGCGTGAGGACGTCTTTAAGGTCCCCGACCCGTCCGATGCCTTCTTCCGGAAGTCCGTTCGTGGCGGGAGTCAGGGGCGCCACGTTCTGCAGGCCCAGCGCGTCCGCCAGCACATCGGAGACACCCCCGACGGCGGAGTCACCGTTGGTGTGAACGGTCAGCAGCGCGGTGCCGGATTCAATCAACCGGTGCACGGCCCGGCCCTTGGCCGTCGTGGATGCGACAGAGGTCACACCTTTAAGCAGCAGCGGGTGGTGGGTGATCAGCAGTTCCGCACCGAAGTCGATGGCTTCCTCGATCACTTCAAGGGTCGGATCAACCGCGAAGAGAATCCGGGTCACCTCAGCGGTGGTGTGCCCGGCCACGAGGCCGACCTCGTCCCACTGCTCCGCCAGCGATTCGGGCCACAGTTCCTCGACCGCCAGCAGGACCATACCCAGGGTGGTGGCGCCGGAAGCCTCCGCCGCGCCCGGGGCAGTACCCGCGACGGCGTTGGCGCCTTCGGCGGAGCCGGCTGAAACATCGTTGTTCACAGGTTCCATAGACTCATTCTTACGCAACCGGGAGCCCCCGCAGGGATGTGTCACGCTCTCGTAAGGTGAGTCGGGAATCATCCGGGCCTCCAAACCATTGAAGGAAGCATGAAAACTTTTGTCCTCGGCGGAGGCTGCTTCTGGTGCCTCGACGCCGTCTACCAGAAAACGAAGGGTGTCAGCTCTGTCGTGTCGGGCTACACCGGGGGCCATGAGCGCGACCCTGACTACTACTCCGTGTGCTCCGGTACGACCGGTCACGCCGAGGTTGTGGCTGTGACCTTCGACGAGGAGGAGGTCCCGGCCGAGATCGTCCTGGACATGTTCTTCGCGTTGCACGATCCCACGACGTTGAACCGGCAGGGATACGACGTCGGCACCCAGTATCGTTCCTCGATGTTTTACCAGACCACCGAGGAAAAAATTCTCTTCGAGGAGGCGATTGAACGCAACCAGTCGTTGTGGGCGCACCCGATCGTGACTGAGGTCAGCCGGCTTCCGATGTTCCACGTGGCCGAGGATATCCATCAGGACTACTACGGCAAGTTCCCTGAACAGGGCTACTGCCAGGTCATCATCAACCCCAAGCTGGCGAAAGCCCGGAAATATTACTCTGCGTGGCTTAATGCTTAGCTAGGCCCAGTGCGGTCTCGTTAGGCTGACCTCAGTAATCCCACTTCAGAGACAGGCGTATCTACATGGCACGGATCTATGACGATGTTACCCAGCTGGTTGGCGGTACTCCGCTGGTGCGGCTCAACCGGCTGACCGAAGGCCTCGACGCCACCGTGGCCGTCAAGCTTGAGTTCTACAACCCGGCCAACAGCGTCAAGGACCGCATCGGTGTCGCGATCATCGACGCCGCCGAGAAGTCCGGGGCCCTTAAGCCCGGCGGCACCATTGTCGAAGGCACCTCCGGCAACACCGGGATCGCCCTGGCCATGGTCGGCGCAGCCCGCGGTTACAAAGTCATCCTCACCATGCCGGAGACGATGTCCACTGAACGCCGTGTGATGCTCCGGGCGTTCGGGGCGGAAATCGTCCTGACCCCCGGTTCCGAGGGCATGCGCGGGGCTGTGGAGAAGGCCCAGGAGATCGTGGCCAACACGGAGAACTCCATCTGGGCGCAGCAGTTCGCCAACACAGCCAATCCCGAGATCCACCGCCAGACCACCGCCGAGGAAATCTGGGAAGACACCGACGGCAAAGTGGACATCTTCGTGGCTGGTGTTGGCACCGGCGGTACCGTCACCGGCGTCGGGCAGGTCCTCAAGGAGCGCAAGCCCGGTGTCCAGATCGTCGCCGTCGAGCCGAAGGACTCCGCCATCCTCAACGGCGGCGCACCGGGACCGCACAAGATCCAGGGCCTCGGCGCGAACTTCGTCCCGGAGATCCTGGACACCAACATTTACGACGAGGTCATCGACGCCACCTTGGAGGACTCCGTCCGGGTGGCACGCGAGCTCGGCGTTCAGGAAGGCATCCTTGGCGGCATCTCCTCCGGGGCCATCGTCTGGGCCGCCCTGGAGCTCGCGAAGCGTCCGGAGAACGCCGGTAAGCTCATTGTTGCCATCGTCTGCGACTTCGGCGAGCGTTACATCTCCACCGTCCTGTACGACGACATCCGCGGCTGAGTCCCAACCGCGGTCCCACGATTCCCCAGAAAGGTCTTTGTGAGCTTCTTCGCAAGACTTAAGGAAGACCTCGACGCCGCCCGGTCCCACGACCCGGCGGCCCGGGGCTCCTTCGAAAACTTCTTCGCCTACTCCGGCCTGCACGCGATCTGGGCGCACCGCGTCACCCACCGGCTGTGGCAGAACCCGTCGCTGCGCTTTCCGGCACGCCTGATTTCGCAGTTGGCACGGTTTCTGACCGGGATTGAGATCCACCCCGGCGCCACTATCGGCCGGCGCTTCTTCATCGACCATGGCATGGGAGTGGTCATCGGGGAAACCGCGGAAATCGGTGAAGACGTGATGATCTACCACGGGGTGACCCTGGGCGGGCGTTCGCTCGCCAAGATCAAACGGCACCCGACGATTGAAGACCGGGTGGTGATCGGCGCCGGCGCCAAAGTCCTGGGCCCCATCACCATTGGCCGGGACAGTGCGGTTGGGGCCAACGCCGTCGTCGTCAAGGACGCCCCGCCGGAATCGATCCTCACGGGGGTTCCCGCGGTCTGGCGTCACCGCGACGCCGGGCGCGAAACCCAGCCCGCTGTGGACCCGGCGGAGTACTACATCGAATACCGCATCTAGCAGCTAACACCGTGCAGGAAAACGAAAGCCCCGGCCGTTGACGGTCGGGGCTTTCCGCTGTCCTGCGGGCTCCCCCGGCGGGGGCATTAAACGCCGGCGGCCGGTCCCGTCCAAAGTCTCTGGAGGGTACCGGCCGCCGGGCAGGTGCGAAGCCTAGTGGGTGTCCACTGCTTCGATTTCGGACTTGTCCTCGCCCCAGAGGGTGTGGAACGTGCCTTCGGCGTCGACGCGGCCGTAGGTGTGCGCGCCGAACAGGTCGCGCTGGCCCTGGATTACGGCGGCCGGGAGGCGCTTGCGGCGCAGGCCATCGTAGTAGGCGAGCGAGGAGGAGAATACCGGCACGGGAATGCCGAGCTGGACGGCCGTCGAGACCACGCGGCGCCAGGCCGGGAGGACCTCGGCGATCGCCTTGGTGAACGCCGGAGCGAACAGCAGGTTGGCCGGCTTCTCCGCGGCGGCGTAGGCCTTGGTGATCTCCTTGAGCAGTTCTGCGCGGATGATGCAGCCGCCTCGCCAGAGCGAAGCGATCTCATCCAGCTTCAGGTCCCAGCCGTATTCCTTAGCGGCCGAGGTGAGCATGTCCAGTCCCTGGGCGTAGGAGACGAGCTTGGACGCGTACAGCGCCTGGCGGACATCCTCAACAAAGCTCTCCGGGACCTCGACGGCGGCTTCGCCGCCGGCCAGCAGTTCCTGGGCCAGCTGGCGCTGCTCTGTCTGTGAGGACAGTGCGCGGGCGAACACCGATTCGGCGATGCCCGACGTCGGGGAGCCGAGTTCGAGTGCGGAGATGACCGTCCAGCGGCCGGTGCCCTTCTGGCCTGCCGCGTCCACAACGACGTCGACGAACGGCTTGCCGGTCTTCGCATCAACGTGGCCGAGGACCTCGGCGGAGATTTCGATCAGGAATGAGGCGAGGTCGCCTTTGTTCCACTCTGCGAAGATTTTAGCCTGCTCGGCCGGCTCGATCCCCGCACCGGAGCGCAGGAGGTCGAAGGCTTCGCCGATGACCTGCATGTCGGCGTATTCGATGCCGTTGTGGACCATCTTGACGAAGTGGCCGGCGCCGTCCGTGCCGATCCAGGCGCAGCAGGGCTTGCCGTCGACGTGGGCGGCGATCTTCTCCAGCAGCGGGCCGAGTGCGTCGTAGGACTCCTTGGAGCCGCCGGGCATGATCGAGGGGCCGTTCAGGGCACCTTCCTCGCCGCCGGAAACGCCGATGCCAACGAAGTGCAGGTCCTTCTTGGCGAGGGCGGCCTCACGGCGGCGGGTGTCCTCGTAGTGGGAGTTACCCGCATCGATGATGATGTCGCCCGGCTCCAGGAGCGGTTCGAGCTGTTCGATGACGGAGTCCACCGGTTTGCCGGCTTTGACCATAATCAGGACCCGGCGGGGCTTTTCCAGCGAGTCGACGAGTTCCTGCAGGGTCTCAGTGCGGACGAAGTCCCCGTCGCTGCCGTGCTTTTCCAGCAGTGCGTCGGTCTTTTCGACGGACCGGTTGTGCAGGGCAACGGTAAAGCCGTTACGGGCCAGGTTGCGGGCGAGGTTGGCGCCCATCACCGCAAGGCCGGTGACGCCGATGTGTGCTGACATCAAAAACTCCAATTCATTTCAGGGCAACGAATGCCTTTCGCCCCACACGCTGTATGGAACTCGGTTTTTCGGATCAGTGACTGTCAATAAATCATATATATCTCCGCGGCAACAGGGAAGCCGTGACCATGGTGTGGGATGCTGCGCGTCACACAACGCTTCAATTGCAGTCTATGTTTCCCACGCAGGCCCTCCCGGCACAGGCGCCCGCGGGGTCTCCCGCACTATGCTTACGACTATGTCCACCAGCCTCCACCATCGTGCCATTGAGCACCTGGGAGCCCGAATTGTCGCAGGTCAACTGCCGGCGGGCCACGTTATGCTCGGCGAGCACCTGGAAGAGGAACTGAGGGTCTCCCGGTCCGTGGTCCGGGAGGCCGTCCGCGTCCTGCAGTCCCTCGGCCTGGTGGAGACAATTAAGCGCGTTGGCATCAGGGTCCTCCCGGCCAGCCGCTGGAATCCGTTCGATCCCCTCGTGATCCGCTGGCGGCTCGCCGGCGACGGCCGCGGGGCGCAGCTTCGCTCGCTGGCCGAACTTCGCGCCGCAGTTGAACCTGTCGCCGCGGAACTCGCCGCCGCCAACGCCCCGGCCGAGCTGCGCCGCGAACTTGTGGAAACGTCGCACGCCATGCGCGACGCCGGTCACGCCGGCGATGTGCCCCGGTTTTTGGAGCTGGATATCCATTTCCATTCACTCCTGCTGACCGGCTCCGGCAACGAAATGTTCGCCAACCTGGTCGGCCAGGTGGCGGAGACGCTGACAGGCCGCACCGTGCACGGCTTGATGCCGGACCGCCCTGGCGAAGCAGCACTCCAGTGGCACCTTGACGTCGCCGATGCCATTGCCGCCGGGGACGCCCGGATGGCGCGGGAATCCTCAGACCGGATTATGCGGCACACCATCGCCGAGATGGAGCCGACCTGGCGGGACCAGCCCCGGGTATTTGTTCCGCTGGGACGCAGCTAGGGACCCGGACAGGAGGGACGGGCAACGGAGCCCTGACCGTCCTGCCGGCGGAAGCCGACGCCGTCGCCACCGTCTTCCCGTATACCGTGGACGCCATGACGTGACATTAGGCCACCGAATGGCGTATTTACGGGGATTTTTTGACCATCGATTGGGCAATTCGGCCCTAGCGGAAACGTGTCCACGTATTTCACATTTGTGGAAAATCGCTGTATATTAGAGCTAAGCCTTCCACCGCGGCATCCCCCAATAGTCGCGGTGGAAGGCTTATCCATTGCCTCAACGCTTCTGCGCCGCAGACCCCGCCGCGCCGTATCTGGAAGCTGCTACGCCGCGTCTGCGACGGCCCCGCGAAGGCGCCATCCACCTCCCAGCCCGTCACGGATGATTTCCATGGTGGTCAGCGACGATTCCCGGTTCTGCCCGAGCCTGGCCTGGATCTGCCATACCTCCACATCCACCCGGCTCAGTCCTTTTGGCATCCGCCGCTCGGCTTCCCACCAGCTCACCCGCTCAAACCAACGGACGGGCTCAGCCCCCAGCGTCCATTCCCTGCCGCCGCGGAGGACCGCTTGCGGCCGGCCCTCCGGGCACGTCTTCACCATCACATATTCCATGCCAGCGAGAGTATTGCGGGGCTACGACATCCGAGCCGGCCCTTGGAAACAGCTCAGGGTGGCGTTAACTCACGGCCGCCATTTCGACGACCCGCGGTGCCCGCAACCGGATGAACACGTCCGCCGGCTGTTTATTCTTTCCCCGCAGGGTGATCCCGGAGATGCTGACTCCGTCGGGCAGAAGCATGGAGTACTTCACAACTCCCCGCGCCTGGCGCGACCAGACCTGCCTGCCCGGCCCGAACCGTCCGTTCTTCAACCCCAAATTCCCCAGGTCCTCCGGTTTCGCGCCCCGAAGCTCGAACGTGATGGTCGCGAAACCGCCCGCCAAGTCCTTGGCCGATTCAAATTCAAGCTCGAATTCCACCAGGCCCGCCTCGATCCGCGCATCCAGCGGGAAAGTCAGCTCCGTGTCCTCGGTGAACAGCAGCGGCTCGGCGCCCGGGGCGGTGAGCTCATGGAAGTCTGCTTCGCCGCGAGTCAGGTCTTCCATCAGACTCGGCCATTTTGGCGCCCCGACGTCGGCGGTCCGGATCGACGGCAGTTTTTCCAGCCGGGCCAGTGAGCCGGCGATCCGCCGGTAGGGGCTTGCGTTCAACGTTGAGTCCTGGTCGCCATGGCGTATCTGGAAGAACATATGCTCCCGGGAGTCCAGGATTACCGGCATCACCTGGTCGACGCCGTGATGCGGGCCTGGAGTGGTAATCGAAAGGAGTCGCTGGCGTGGGTTGAATGCGGCGATAAAGGCCATGCCCTGCGCGGATTTAGGGTGGTAGTACTCACGAAGGGAGACCAATTCCCTGCGGGCCTTGTACGCCGTCAGTCCCAGGCCGAAGGAAACGGCCATACCAACGTGGGCGAGGGTCCGGTAGCTTTCGAGGCGGGTGAGGTAGTTAGCGGCCAGGACGTCGTCATCGTCGAGGCGGAACCAGACAACAGGCTGCACACCTTCACCCGCGCCGATCTTGGCGGCAAGGTCCTGCTCGATCAGCGGGCGCACTTCCTCTATCCCGGACCCGCGGACTACCTCATTCCACTCCACAGGGATGAGGAAGGGGTACTGCCCAGCCGCTGCGAAGAGGCGTTCCTGGTGCTCCGCCGGCAACAGTTCCGAGTACAGGATGAAGTGCTTGTAATCGTGGTTTTCCGCCATCGTCGCAAGCGCAGGAACGGAGCGCGTCAGGAACAACTCGGCCCGCAGCTGGAGCCGCTCCTTGGAGAAGAGGTAGTCCCTGTATTCTGCCGGGCTCTGGAAAACCCCGCCGCCTGAAGTTTTCCAGGACTGCGATCCGGGCGAGAAAAGGCTGTAACGCGTGACGCCGTAAAACACGGTGACCCCCCAAGAGTCCAGTTGAAGATATTCCTCGACAGAAAAACCCCGACGCTGCCGGCCTGAGGCCTGCTGCGACGGGGTATCTATCTGTGGGTCCTACCGGGATCGAACCGATGACATCCACGGTGTAAACGTGGCGCTCTACCAGCTGAGCTAAAGACCCAAAGGCTGATGTCCGCGCATCAGCGCTTCAACCAACGAAGTGTTACTGTACCGGATGCAACGCACGGAACGCCAATCGGCCTTCCGGCGGCCACCCGCGACACAAGGAGTCCGGGCCGGCCCGAACGGGCAAGGCTGCGGTTCCTACAGCGGCGGAAGTTCCTGGGCAAGCCAAGTCAGCGCCTCGCTGACTCCTGCGTCCAGTTTGACCGTGGCCAGGTCATCGCCTCGGGTCGGGCCCCTGTTGATGATGACCACGGATTTGCCGTGCTTGGCCGCGTGGCGGACGAAGCGCAGACCGCTCATGACGGTGAGGGACGAGCCGGCCACGAGCAGCGCCCCGGCCGCGTCAACCATGGCATAGGAGCGCTCGACCCGGTCTTTGGGCACATTCTCACCAAAGTACACAAAGTCCGGCTTCAGCGTGCCGGCGCAGGCCGGACAGTGTGCGACGACAAAGCTCTCGATTAGTTCGGCATCTTCAATCGTGGCATCAGCGTCGGGGGCCATCTCGATGATGCCGGCGGCGGCGGCGCGTTCCAGGAACCCGGGGTTGAGTTCCTCGAGTACTCCGGCCAGCATCCTGCGGCTGTAGCGGCGGAAGCAGTCGAGACAGACCACCTGGTCGAACCGGCCGTGAAGGTCCACGACGTTCTGGCTTCCGGCCTCTTCGTGAAGACGGTCCACGTTTTGGGTGATGAGCCCGGTGAGCAACCCGCGGTGCTCCAACCGGGCCACCGCGGCATGGCCATCATTCGGATCCGCCCGGCGCAGGTGTGACCAGCCGAGGTGGTTCCGGGCCCAATAGCGTTGCCGGTTTCCTGGTTCACCGATGAATTCCTGGTAGGTCATCGGTGCCCTGGGGGCGGATCCCGGCCCGCGATAATCCGGAATGCCTGAATCCGTGCTGAGGCCTGCCCCGGTGAGCAGCGCAAACCGGACACCAGAGAGAATCACATGGATGTCCTGGAGCGCGTCAATCTCATGGCGCGCCGGTTCGGCGGCCGCGACCGGGGGCAGACTGGCAAAGCCAGTCATCCCGACCCCCGGTTGGCGCTGCCGCATGGCCTCAGTTTCCGCTGAGGGAGGCCAGTGCGGCCCGGTATTCCTTAAGGTCCCGCGCCTCACCGCGTGGGTTCACGACGACGTACCGCACGATCCCTGCGGCATCGAGGATGAAGGTGCCGCGTTTGGCCATGCCGCTCTCCGCGTCAAAGATGCCATACTCTCCGGCGACAGCACCGTGCGGCCAGAAATCGGCCAGCAGATCGAAGCCGTAATTTTCCTGCTCCGCATAGGCCCGCTGCGTGAACTTACTGTCGACCGAGACGGCCAGCACCGCGGCGTCGGCGTTCTCAAAAAGAGCGAGGTTGTCCCGTAGTTCGCACAGCTCGCCTGTGCATATACCGGAAAAAGCGAACGGATAAAAAACGATGACGACGTTCCGGCCACGAAAATCCGACAGCCGCACGGGTTCTCCAAACTGGTTGACCAGTTCGAAATCCGGCGCAGCTTCGCCGATTGCCGGGACGGCACAACTAACGGCAGGCCCCGCACCGGCCTGCCGGACGGCAGTGGTCACTTGTTCTTCCGGGTGACCAGTCGGGTGGCACTCCAGTCCGTCGAGACTCCGGCTGACGTGGTGACGTGCAGTCCGGCGGTGGGCGCCGCATCCTGGATGTCCGACGGCGAAACGTAGCCGGTCCGCCCTGACTTTGGGGTCAGGATCCAGACAACCCCGCCTTCCGTGAGCGAGACGAGCGAATCAACGAGAGCGTCGACCAGATCCCCGTCGCCGGCGCGCCACCACAGGATGGCGGCGTCAACGACTTCGTGATCTTCCTCATCAAAGAGTTCCGAGCCCGTCAGGTCCTCGATATCGTCACGCAGGTCGAAGTCGACATCGTCGTCATAACCGAATTCCTGAATCAGGTCCCCGGCTTTGAAACCCAGTTTCTCCGCCACATTTACCGAAGTGGCGGCGTCGGCCTCGCTCACGTGTTGCTCCTATGCTTGATGACTTCAAAAACGCTAGTGATTTCCATTACTACCAGCCAACACCCTTTGCGCCTGCGCTTCAAGCTGTTGGCACCGCGATCCGCCATATTCTGCGTCACACGGTGCGATCGACAAATCGCCGGGCGGTTCGTCGTCACACAACCAGTATGCCCGTGAAATACGACTGCGCCCGTCTTCGACAGCTACGCATGAGCCAGCTCTCACGGTTAGAGTGACTGATGACGACTACACCTGCGAGGGCGACCGCCCGACTGAATACCGGCAGGCGTAGTTGTGATTGGACCTTTGCCCGGCGCACACGACCGGGCTGTTGTAACCGATACGTCGCACACGACGCGTTCACGCCGGGCAGTTACCCTGCCGGAGCTGAGGGCGCCGATGAATGCGCTCAAAGAGAGGTTGGACGTGGCTGCAGGAGAAGATAGCTCCCATATCCTCAGCGGGTTGACAAACCAGCTGCCTGATCGTGATCCGGAAGAGACCGCCGAGTGGCGTGAGTCCCTGGATGCGCTGATTCAGGATCAGGGCACGGAGCGTGCCCAGTACATTATGCGCAGCCTGTTGCAGCGGGCCGGTGCCCGGAGTGTGGGTGTTCCGATGGTGACGACCACGGATTATGTGAACACGATCCCGGTGGACCAGGAAGCGCCGTTCCCCGGGGACGAGGAGATTGAGCGTAAGTACCGGGCGTGGTTGCGGTGGAATGCTGCGGTGATGGTGCACCGGGCGCAGCGGGCTGAGATTGGTGTCGGCGGGCATATCTCGACGTATGCGGGGGCTGCGACGCTTTATGAGGTCGGGTTCAATCATTTCTTCCGCGGCAAGGACCATCCGTGTGGCGGGGACCAGGTTTTTTTCCAGGGTCATGCGTCGCCGGGGATGTATGCGCGGGCGTTTATGGAAGGCCGGCTCTCCGAGGAGGATTTGGACGGGTTCCGGCAGGAGAAGTCCAAGGAGGGCCATGCGCTCTCGTCCTATCCGCATCCGCGGCTGATGCCGGAGTTCTGGGAATTCCCGACGGTCTCGATGGGGATCGGGCCGATGAACGCGATCTATCAGGCCCCAGTCGAACCGGTATCTGCAGAACCGGGGCATCAAGGACACTTCTGACCAGCAGGTCTGGGCGTTTTTGGGTGACGGGGAAATGGATGAGCCCGAGTCCCGCGGGCTGCTCCAGCTCGCGGCGAACGATAAGCTCGATAACCTGAACTTCGTCATTAACTGCAATCTTCAGCGTCTGGATGGTCCGGTCCGGGGCAACGGGAAGATCATGCAGGAACTTGAGGCGTTCTTCCGCGGTGCGGGCTGGAACGTCATTAAGGTCGTCTGGGGCCGGGAGTGGGATGAGCTGCTGGCCAAGGACGAGGACGGTGCGCTCGTGAAGATCATGAACGAGACCGTCGACGGGGATTACCAGACGTACAAGGCCGAGTCCGGGGCGTTTGTCCGGGAGCACTTCTTCGGCCAGAGCCCGCAGACCAAGGAAATGGTCCAGGACCTCACGGACGATCAGATCTGGAACCTCAAGCGCGGCGGCCACGACTACAACAAGGTTTATGCCGCGTATAAGGCTGCGGCGGAGTTCAAGGGCAAGCCCACGGTGATCCTCGCGCACACGGTCAAGGGCTACGGGCTCGGCACGCACTTCGAGGGCCGCAACGCCACGCACCAGATGAAGAAACTGACCCTTGATGACCTCAAGGCCTTCCGGGACCACCTGCGGATCCCGGTCACGGACGAACAGCTCGAAACGGACCCGTACCGGCCCCCGTACTACCACCCCGGCATGGACACCCCGGAAATCCAGTACCTGATGGAACGCCGGGCGAAACTTGGCGGGTTCGTGCCCGAACGCCGCTCCGCGCACACCGAGGTCACCCTGCCCGGGGAGAAGGCCTACGAGTTCACCAACCGCGGCTCGGGCAAGCAGATGGCCGCGACGACCATGGCGTTCGTCCGGCTCCTGAAGGACCTGATGCGCGATAAGGACTTCGGGTCCCGGATCGTGCCGATCGTCCCGGATGAATCCCGGACCTTCGGGATGGACGCGTTCTTCCCGACCGCGAAAATCTACAACCCCGAAGGCCAGAACTACCTCTCCGTGGACCGGGACATCGTCCTGGCCTACAAGGAATCCGCCAAGGGCCAACTGATCCACCCCGGCATCAACGAAGCCGGCGCCGTCGCGGCGTTCACCGCCGCCGGCACCTCGTACGCCACCCACGGGGAACCGCTGATCCCGGTCTACGTGTTCTACTCGATGTTCGGGTTCCAGCGCACCGGGGATTCTTTCTGGGCCGCCGCGGACCAGATGACCCGCGGGTTCATCATCGGCGCGACCGCCGGCCGGACCACCCTGACCGGTGAAGGCCTCCAGCACGCCGACGGGCACTCCCCGATCCTCGCCTCCACCAACCCGGCCGTACTCACCTACGACCCGGCCTACGGCTACGAAATGGGAGTCATCGTCCGGGACGGCCTGAACCGGATGTACGGGCCCGGCCCGGCGGACAACGACCCGTCCCGGAACGTCATGTACTACCTCACGGTCTACAACGAACCCATCAACCAGCCCCCGGCCCCGGCCGAACTGGACACCGAAGGCATCATCAAGGGCATCTACCTGCTCGCCCCGGCCAAAATCGACGGGCCCCGCACGCAGATCCTCGCCTCCGGCGTCTCCGTCCCCTGGGCCCTGCAGGCCCAGAAACTCCTCGCCGAGGACTGGGGCGTCTCAGCCGATGTCTGGTCCGTGACGTCCTGGACCGAACTGCGCCGGGACGCGATGGCAGCCGAGGAAGAAGCCTTCCTCAACCCCGGCCAGGAACCCCGGACCCCGTTCGTGACAGCACAACTCGCCGGCGCCACCGGACCGATCGTCGCCGTCACGGACTACATGAAAGCCGTCCCGGACCAAATCCGCCAGTACCTCCCGAACGAGTTCGCCTCCCTCGGAACCGACGGCTTCGGGTTCTCCGACACCCGCGCCGCAGCCCGACGCTTCTTCAAAAACGACATCCACTCCATCGTGGTCCGATCCCTGCAGATGCTCGCCCGCCGCGGCGAAATCAACGCCCAGACACCCACCCAGGCCATCGAAAAATACCAGCTCCACAACGTCAACGCCGGCACCACCGGCAACGCCGGCGGCGACTCCTAAAAAACCCCGGCACCCGCACCAACGGCGAACGACGGCGGCCCCCACCACACCGGTGGGGGCCGCCGCCGCCGTTTAAGCAACACCTGCACCGTTCAGGACCGGCGGGCGGCACCGGTCCTGAACCGTGCGGCGGCGCTGGAGGCTCCGGCCGCGCTGTGATTCACGACAGACCCCGTTGTAGCCTTCGCACAAATGGAGCTTGACCGGCGGGCGCCGTATGCTCGATGCATGGCAGAGCCAATCACGACCCCCGTCAAACGCAAGCCGGCTTCGCGGGCGGTGAATCCGGAGAAGGCCGAAACCCTCAAGAAGCTGCGGGCTAGTGTCGGGCAACTTTCGACTACGACGCTGCGCCAGCTCGAGAAATCCCTTCCTTGGTACAGCCGGCTCAACTCGGACGAACGCTCCGCCCTGGGCATGGTGGCCCAGAACGGGATCGCCGCTTTTGTGACGTGGTATGAGCGCCCGAGCTCGCCGTCATGGATCCTCTCTGACGTCTTCGGGACCGCGCCGACCGAACTTACCCGCTCCATCAGTCTGCAAAAAGCCCTCCAGCTGATCCGGATTGTGGTGGAGGTCGTGGAGGACCAGGTTCCTGTGATCGCCCCGGAAGCTGATCAGGCGGGGATGCGCGAAGCGGTGCTGCGCTACTCACGGGAAGTCGCCTTCGCCGCCGCGGATGTTTATGCCCGGGCGGCGGAATCCCGCGGATCCTGGGACACGCGGCTTGAGGCCCTCATCGTCGACGCGATCCTGCGGGGCGAGAACACGGACGCGCTGAGGTCCCGGATCGCGGCGCTGGGCTGGAAGGCACAGGAGCGTTTCACGGTCATGGTGGGCAATTCGCCGTCCGAACCGAGCGCCAGCTACGTCAGCGAATTGCGACGCACGGCCGGCCGCTTCGCCGAAGACGCCCTTGTTGGCATCCAGGGCGACCGGCTCATCCTCATTCTTGGCGGCGTCCAGGACAAGGAGACCGCCTACCTGAAACTCAGCGAACTTTTCGCCCCCGGCCCGGTGGTTTACGGACCAGAGGCAGGCTCCCTGGTTGAAGCCAGCGGCTCCGCCCAGTCCGCCTTTGCCGGGCTGACGGCAGCCCGGGCCTGGCCGTCGGCGCCGCGCCCGGTGGCGGCGGACGACCTTCTGCCGGAACGGGTGATCTCCGGCGACGACGCGGCCCGGCGGTCCCTGGTCAAAAACATCTACCGGCCTTTGCTTGCCGCCTCCAACGGGCTTATTGAGACCCTGGGCAGTTACCTGGAACTGGGTCACTCGCTGGAAGCAACGGCCCGAGAACTCTTCGTCCATGCCAATACGGTGCGGTACCGGCTCAAGCGGGTGTGTGACGTGACGGGCTGGGACCCGTTGCTGCCCCGGGAGGCCTTCGTCCTTCAGACGGCGCTGGTCGTGGGCAGGCTGTCGGCCCCGCCGAAGCCTGCCACGGAACGTCAACCATCGCGCAACAACTCCTGATCAGTTGTAGACTTCCTACAAACTGACCCAGTGAGCTTGGTGCATGAATACACCGATAATCACGCGCTAATTTGGAAAGCTGGATACGTGCTTGCAATCGTCTGCCCTGGACAGGGCTCCCAGACCCCAGGTTTTCTGGCCCCGTGGCTAGAATTGCCGCCCGTCGCAGGCCATTTGGCCTCCCTTAGCGAAATCGCAGGTATCGACCTTACCGCCCACGGCACCACCTCCGACGAGGAGACCATCAAGGACACTGCTGTCGCGCAGCCCTTGATCGTCGCCGCCGGCCTGGTGGCCGCGAAGTCCCTCTTTGACGTCGAGTTGGGCACACTGCCGATCGTCCTCGCCGGTCACTCCGTTGGCGAAATCACGGCGTCGGCCCTGGCCGGTGTCCTGACCGAGACCGAGGCCATGACGTTTGTCCGCGAACGTGCGAACAGCATGGCCGCAGCCGCTGCCGCCACCCCTACGGGCATGAGTGCCGTCGTCGGCGGCGACCCCGCCGAGGTGCTGGCCGCCATCGAGGCTTCCGGTGCCACGGCCGCCAACGTCAACGGCGCCGGCCAGACGGTGGCTGCGGGAACACTGGAGCAGCTGAAAGCCCTCGCCGAGAACCCGCCGGCCAAAGCCAGGGTCATTCCGTTGAAGGTCGCCGGCGCTTTCCATACTTCGCACATGTCCCCCGCAGTCGACGCCCTGAAGGCCCTCCGTCCGTCGCTGGCCCCGCAGAACCCGATGGTTCCGCTGCTGTCCAACTTCGACGGCGCGGAAGTCACCGACGGCAATGCCGCGGTCGACAGCCTGATCGCCCAGGTGTCGCGCCCCGTCCGCTGGGACCTGTGCATGGAAACCATGGTGCAGCGCGGCGTGACCGGCGTGATCGAACTGGCCCCGGCCGGAACGCTGGCAGGACTCGCCAAGCGCGGCATGCCCGGGGTGAAGACCGTCACCGTCAAGACCCCGGACGATCTTTCCGCGGCCCTGGCCCTATTTGCAGAACTGGAGGGCGGGGCATGAGCGTACCCACTCTGAAGCAGGCGCCCGTACAGGCGAACACCCGCATTATGGGTGTCGGCGCCTACCGGCCCGACGTGATCGTCACCAACGATGATGTGTGCCAGTGGATCGATTCCTCGGATGAGTGGATCCGCCAGCGCACCGGCATCGTCACACGACACCGGGCCTCCGCCGGGATCAGTGTCATCGACATGGCCGAAGGCGCCGCCCGCGAGGCCCTGCAGAAGGCCGGCATCGAGGCTTCCGAACTCGGCGCCGTCATCGTATCCACCGTGACGCACCCGTACGCGACCCCGTCCGCCGCCGCCAGCCTGGCCGACCGCCTCGGCGCGACGCCGGCACCGGCTTTCGACATCTCGGCCGCTTGCGCGGGTTACTGCTACGGCATCGCCCAGGGCGATTCGCTGGTGCGGTCCGGCGCCGCCAAATATGTTCTCGTGGTCGGTGCCGAAAAGCTCTCCGACGTCATCGACAACACCGAGCGCACCATTTCCTTCCTGCTCGGCGACGGTGCCGGCGCCGTCGTGATCGGCCCCTCCGACACCCCCGGCATCGGTCCTTCCGTCTGGGGCTCGGACGGCAGCAAGTGGGACGCGATCGGTATGACGCACTCACAACTGGCAATCCGTGACGCAGCCCAGCCCGGCAGCGGCATGAGTGCTGCTGAGGCCGCGGTGACCGACGCCGCCGTGTGGCCCACACTCCGCCAGGACGGCCAGACTGTCTTCCGCTGGGCCGTGTGGGAGATGGCCAAGGTTGCCGAGCAGGCCCTTGAGGCCGCCGGTATCCGGGTCGAGGACCTGGCTGCTTTCATCCCGCACCAGGCCAACATGCGGATCATCGACGAGATGGCCAAGAAGCTGAAACTGCCGGAGACCGTCACCATCGCCCGCGACATCGCAGACGCCGGAAACACCTCGGCAGCCTCCATCCCCCTCGCCACCCACCGCCTGCTCCAGGAAAACCCTGGGCTCAGTGGTGGACTGGCACTGCAGATCGGCTTCGGAGCCGGTCTGGTCTTCGGTGCCCAGGTGGTTGTGCTTCCCTGAAGCATGCACCACCCCTCCCGAACTGAATACGTTCTACCCAGCACGGATTCCCTAACCAAGCCGAACCCTCGGTTTGTCTCATTTCCGTCCAAGGCCGCCGGCACACCCGGCTGCGGAGGGCAACAACAAGAAAAGGAGCCACCCATGGCGAGCAACGAAGAAATCCTGGCCGGCCTGGCTGAAATCGTCAACGAAGAGACCGGTCTCGCCACTGAGGCTGTCGAGATGGACAAGTCCTTCACCGAGGACCTCGACATCGACTCCATCTCGATGATGACCATCGTGGTCAACGCCGAAGAAAAGTTCGGCGTACGCATCCCGGACGAAGAGGTCAAAAACCTCAAGACCGTCGGCGACGCCGTCAGCTTCATCGCCAGCGCCCAGGCCTAGTCCTGACTCCTGCCGTATGGCGGGACCCAGTGCCCGGTCCGGGGATCTGCACGAGCAGCGCCCCGGACCGGACCACTGTCAGCCTGACCGGACACGCGGAGCCTCCTCCCCGTGGCCGCCCCCAATGACACATCCTTGCCGGACCCCGTCCGCAAGGCCAGAAAAGTTATTCCCCCGCAGGCCCCGGCCCTCCAGCCCCGATGGCACCGGACCCGGCACGCGCACCGACAGAGAGTGATCCCATGACACGCAAAGTAGTCATTACCGGTCTGGGTGCCACCACACCCATTGGCGGCGATGTTCCCACCATGTGGAAGAACGCGCTGAAGGGCGTCTCCGGCGCGCGGACGCTGGAAGACGACTGGGTGGCCAAGTACGAACTGCCGGTCCATTTTGCCGCCCGTGCGTCGACTCCCGCCCTGGAGGTCCTGAGCCGCGTCGAGGCCAAACGCATGGACCCGTCCACGCAATTCGGCGTTGTTGCCGCGCGTGAGGCCTGGGCCGACGCCGGCATCACCGAGGTCGACCACGACCGTCTGGCCGTCGCATTCGCCACCGGTATCGGCGGCGTCTGGACCCTCCTTGACGCATGGGACACCCTGCGTGAAAAGGGGCCCCGCCGTGTTTTGCCCATGACGGTGCCCATGCTGATGCCGAACGGCGTCGCGGCGGCGGTCAGCCTGGACCTGGGTGCCCGCGCCGGCGCCCACACCCCTGTCTCGGCTTGTGCCTCCGGCACCGAAGCCCTCCACCTGGGACTTGAGCTGATCCGTTCCGGCAAGGCCGACGTCGTCGTCTGCGGTGGCGCCGAAGCCGCCATCCACCCGATGCCGATCGCCGCCTTCGCCTCCATGCACGCCCTTTCACGCCGGAACGACGAGCCCGAGCGCGCCTCACGCCCCTACGATGTGGAACGCAATGGCTTCGTGATGGGCGAAGGCGCCGGAGCCTTGGTCATCGAAGCCGAGGAGCATGCCTTGGCCCGAGGCGCCCGGATCTACGCCGAACTGGCCGGCACCTCCGTCACGGCCGACGCCTATCACATCACGGCTCCGGACCCCGAGGGCCTCGGCGCCACCCGCGCGCTGAAGGCCGCGATGTTTGACGGCCGCATCCAGGCCGAGGACGTCGTGCACGTCAACGCGCACGCCACGTCCACCCCGGTCGGCGACAAGCCCGAGTACACCGCCCTGAAGGCGGCCCTGGGCCCTCATGTGGACAGGGTCGCAGTCTCGGCTACGAAGTCCCAGATGGGGCACCTGCTGGGCGCCTCCGGCGCGGTGGAAGCAGTCCTGACCGTCCTCGCCGTGTACGAACGCAAGGCGCCGGTCACCATCAACCTGGAGAACCAGGATCCGGAGATCCCGCTCGACGTCGTCACCACGGCCCGGGACCTGCCTTCCGGCGACATCGTAGCGCTGAGCAACTCCTTCGGCTTTGGCGGCCACAACGCCGTTATCGCGGTCCGCAGCGTGTAGCTGCCCGCACCGGCAGTTGTCAGGCGCCTCCGCGCCGAAACGACAGATGGCGGCAATGTTCCTCGTGAACATTGCCGCCATCTGTCATTTGGCGCGCAGCTGTGGCGATGGTGTGGCGCGACGTCAGCCCACCTGGTGGAGCCAGCGCACCGGGGCGCCTTCGCCTGCGTGGCGGAAGGGCTCGAGTTCCTCATCCCAGGCTTCACCGAGGGCGAGGGAGAGTTCGTGGTAAACAGCGGACGGTTCGCCGGCGCCGGCTTCATAGGCGTAGCGGATGCGGTCTTCGGAGACCATGATATTGCCGTGAACGTCCGTGGTGGCGTGGAAGATGCCGAGCTCCGGGGTATGCGACCAGCGGCCGCCGTCCACCCCCTGGCTGGGCTCTTCGGTAACCTCGTAGCGCAGATGCGCCCAGCCCCGAAGAGCGGACGCCAATTGAGCCCCCGTGCCCTGCGTTCCGGTCCACGACAGCTCGGCCCGGAACATTCCGGGCGCGGCAGGCTGCGCAGTCCACTCAAGGTCCGTCCGCTTGTCCACGACGGATCCAATGGCCCACTCGACGTGGGGACACAGGGCCGTCGGGGCCGAGTGAACGAACAACACACCGCGGGTCAGTGCAACAGACATTCCATCCTCCATAGCTGTAGGTACGTCTTCCCCAACGACCTCTGCCTGGATGTATGTCTGTAACCCGGACCCGTAGCGGTGCCAGCGGTCCTGCCAGATTACCAATGTATCTCCGGGATCCACGCCGGGGCGCGGATCAATGCGGCTTCAAGCTTCGCTTGAAACCCCCCGGATGCGACTTTTATTGTGCCGTACGCCCCCGCATTACGCCAGTGCTACCCGGCGCGTCCCGTTCCGGCACGCCGCTCAGCTCCCCGGAGATCTGGGGAGGCCCGCTAATGACCTTTGCTATGCCCGGGGATGCGCCTGCCGGTACCCCTGTCGGAGTCTTTCCACGGAAACGTGGGTGTACAGCTGGGTGGTGGCAAGGCTGCTGTGGCCGAGGATTTCCTGCACCGCGCGCAGGTCAGCCCCGCCGTCGAGCAGGTGGGTTGCGGCGGAGTGCCGCAGTGCATGGGGCCCGGTGGCGGCGGTGTCTCCCAGGGCCTCCAGCATCCGCCGGACAACGCTGCGGATCTGGCGCTGGTCCACCCGGCTGCCCCGCGCGCCGAGGAACAGTGCGGGGCCGCTGGTCCCGGTGCTCAGCGCCGGCCGGCCGCGGCGGAGCCAGTCGTCGACGGCGAGCGCGGCCGGCAGCCCGTAGGGGACTTTACGTTCTTTGTTGCCTTTACCCAGGACGCGCATCGTCCGGCGGTCCGGATCAAGGTCATCGATGTCCATTCCGGCCAGTTCACCGACCCGGACGCCTGTCGCGTAGAGGAGTTCGACCATGGCCTTGTTGCGCAGGTCCAACGGCGCGCCCTCGGCCGCGGCGGCCCCGGCTCCTTCGACTAACCTCACGACCTGCCGCTGGTGCAGCACGCCGGGCAGCGACTTCTCCGGCTTGGGCGCCCTGAGCCGAAGGGCAGGGTCCGCTGCGATGATGTCCTCGCGGACGGCCCAGGCAGTAAACGCCCGGGCCGTGGCGGACCGGCGGGCCAGGGTGGCACGGGACATACCGGACTCGCTTTGCGCGCCGAGCCACCGCCGGAGCGTCCCGAGCTCGAGCTCCGAGGGGTTCTCGATCCCCTCGGACGCCGCGTGGGCCAGAAGGCTTCCAACGTCGGAAAGGTAAGCGCGCACCGTATGGGCGGACCGGCCGCGCTCCGCAGCCAGATATTGGCCGAAGCCGCGGGCGGCGCTGGCCAGCGCAGCCGGGAGTTCTTCTAAAGACACCCTCTTACTCTCGCAGTCTTCGCAGGGCAATCAAGCAGCCGGGCGGCGCGCCGCAACTCCCACTGATGATTCGGGAGCTGATTCCGCCGGAGGCGTGGGCCGGCGGGGGTGGGCCGGCGGTCAGTCAGACGTGCTTCCCTGCCCGCTTCCAGCGGCCCCGGTCCGATTCGGCCAACCCCAGAAGACCAAGCCGCCCGAGGCCGGCCCGGACCGAATCCGGGCTCAACCCTGCGACGGTCGATAATTTTTCAACGGAGCTGGTGGTCCGCAGCGGCAGGGCATCGAGCAGGATCAGGTCTTCGAGGCCCAGTCCATCATGGGCCTCTGCCCGGACCGCCTTGTCGTCGGGCAGCGAGGCTCCGCTTGGGGCTGCCAGCTCCGCGATTTCCCCGGCATCCGTCACGCAAACAGCTCCGCCTTCCCGCAGCAGCCGGTGGCAGCCGGCGGAATTGGCGCTGTGGACAGAGCCCGGAACGGCGCCGACCGCTCGGCCCAGGCTTTCGGCGTGGTGCGCGGTGTTGAGCGCCCCGGACCTCCACCTCGCCTCAACAACCACCGTGACCGAAGCGAGCGCGGCAATGAGGCGGTTCCGTTGCAGGAACCGGTACCGCGTGGGCGCTGACCCCGGTGGGACTTCGGCCAGGACAGCGCCCTGGTTAGCGACCGTCCGGAGCAGGTCCTCGTTCCCGGCCGGATAGAACCGGTCCACTCCCCCGGCCATGACAGCGACGGTGGGCAGCCCGGATGCCGCGCCGGCCACTGCTGCCCGGTGGGCATGGGCGTCGATCCCGTAGGCGCCGCCTGAAATGATGCTGAAGCCACGCCGGGCCAGTGCATAGGCAAGGTCGCCCGTTACCGAGGCACCGTAGGACGTGCTGTCCCGGGAGCCCACGAGCGCGACGGCGGTGGCGGCTGGCGGTAGTTCCTGCTCCGCTCCGCGCCACCAAAGGCACAGTGGCTCCTGGAGTCCGAGATCCGTCAGCTGCGCAGGCCAGAGTTCATCGGCGGGAATGATGAGGCGTCCGCCGAGCCGCTTCATCGTTTCCAGGTCCCGCTCCGGTGCCAGCTCGGGCACCCGGGGGGCCCAACGCTTCAGGGACTCGCGGAGACCCGGCCAGCTGATTCCTGCACCGTTCTCAGCCAGAATCCCGGAGATCTCTCGTTCCAGCCCCGGTCCGGCGGCGAGTTGGCCGGAGGCAACCTTCAGGGCGTCCTCCGCGCCGGCCTGCCGGACAAGAGCGAGGGCTGGCGCGTCCTGCGGTTCAAAGAGGCGGGAAAGCGCCGCCCTGGCCAGTCTCTCAGCGTCTTTCATGGTGCTGTCCTTCCTCGGGGTCGGTGGGCCACTGGCCGGGTCCCGGCGGCGGCGGCGTGGAAGCGGACCGGCAGTGACCGCCAGCGCGGCGCATGCGGCAGGCGCGCTTGTTCATGGCGTTCAGCCGGTCCCGGCAGCGGCCTGGCGGAGCCCCAGCGCCTGTCCGATGTCGTCCGCGTCCGGGGTATCCCGGCCGGAGAGGTCAGCCAGTGTCCAGCCCAGGCGCAGCACACGGTCGTAGCCCCGGGCTGTCAGCACGCCGCGTTCCAGCGCCAGATCGAGGATCCGGGTGGTGGGCGACGGGAGCCGCAGGGCACCCCGCAGCACGCGCCCGGGAACTTGCGAATTTGTTTCGATCCGCAGCGGGGCCCAGCCGGTCCCGTTGGCGGTGGCGGGCGTCCGTGACGCGCGCGGCGATGGCAGCGGTACTTTCTCCTTCGCCGGACCCGTTGAAATCAGCCAGCGAGATCCGATCGACCTGCAGCTGGATATCGACCCGGTCCAGAAGGGGCCCGGACAACCGCGCGAGGTACCGGCGTCTCATGGTCGGGGTGCAGGTGCAGTCCGTGCCTTTGCCGGAGGCTTTTCCGCACGGACAGGGGTTGGCCGCGAGGACCAGTTGGAACCGGGCGGGGTAGGCCGCTGTTCCGGCCGAACGGTGGATGACCAGTTCGCCGCTCTCCAGCGGCTGCCGTAGCGCGTCCAGGACCCGCCGCTCGTACTCCGGTGCCTCGTCCAGGAACAGCACACCCCGGTGGGCGCGGGACGCTGCTCCCGGCCGAGGCAGTCCGGACCCGCCGCCGATGATGGCAGCCGGCGTTGCGGAATGATGCGGGTTTTCGAAGGGCGGCCGGCGCAGCAGCCGGACTGATGCCGAGGTCAGTGAACACAACGAATGGATGGCCGTCACTTCCATGGCTTCCGTGTCCCCAAGATCCGGCAGGAGTCCCGGCAGCCGTTCAGCAAGCATTGTTTTCCCGGCCCCCGGCGGGCCCGTGATCAGCAAATGGTGGGCTCCGGCTGCCGCGACTTCCATGGCCCGCCGGGCATCGGACTGTCCCGAGACGTCGGACATGTCCGGTATCAGGACAGGGGCGGGTTCGCCGTCGGATTCGTTATTGTCACCGGGCGCAGGATCAAAGCCGAGCGCCAGATCCCGCGGGTCAGCGCCGAAGTCGAACGCCAGCCGGGCCAGAGTGGTGTAGCCCCGGACGCGGGCGCCAGGCACCAGCTCCGCCTCGGCGGCATTGGCGGCTGCCACGACGACTTCCGGAAAGCCGGACCGGACGGCTGCCATCACCGCCGGCAGGATGCCGCGCACAGGGCGAAGCCGGCCGTCGAGGCCCAGTTCGGCGATAAACACGGTCCGGCCGGTGGAACGGACATCATTCGCGGCCAAGAGGACCGCCATTGCAATGGCCAGGTCAAAGCCTGAGCCGCGCTTGGGCAAGGACGCCGGGATGAGGTTGGCGGTGATCTTCCGGCGGCTGAGCGGGATGCCGGAGTTCTGGGCTGCGGAGCGGATCCGTTCTTTGGCCTCGTTCAGTGCAGCGTCCGGCAGGCCGAGGATGACAAAGGCCGGGAGTGTCTGGCCGATGTCTGCCTCGATTTCGACAATGTAGCCGTTGATGCCGACCAGGGCTACCGAGTAAGTGCGGCCGAGCACCATCTACGCCACCCCTCGAAGGTGCTCAACGGCTGGGCTCCCACTTCCGTCGTCGAGCACTCCGACGACGTCAACCCGCCACGGCGGTACCGCGGGCAAATGGTCGCGGCACCAGGCCACCGCCAAGCGGTGCAGGCGCGCCAGTTTCCTGGCGTCGACGGCTTCAAAGGGGTGCCCGTAGGCCAGGGATGTCCGCGCCTTGACTTCGACGATGACCACAACCGCGCCGTCAAGGGCCACGAGGTCGATTTCCCCGTCGCGGCAGCGCCAGTTGCGGTCCAGGATCCGCAGTCCGCGGGCCTCAAGGTAGGCTTCGGCGATGTCCTCGCCGCGGCGGCCTACTGCGTCCTTAGCTCTCATAGCATCAGCGTGGGCTCCCGCGACCGGCCGGCACAGGGAGTCAGGACGCTATGTGGGAAACGCGTGCTGTGCAGGAAGAGTCAATGCCACGCCAGGAGGTGTACCGGCGCGGCAAGGAAAGCACAGAAAATCATAGGTTTTGTCAGGACTGCGACGGCACTCTCCGCTGCACTACTTGGAACGTGAGACCGCGACGTCCGTGGTCTCGCCGGCAGGAAACGCAGCGTCGGCCTGATCCTGGCTGCTCCCTGCGGGTGCGGTTTCTTCCGCGTGCTGGACCCGGGCGGGACGTTCGAACCTGGCCGTTGCCGGCAGTCCGTCCTGGCGGTCGAGACGGGAGTGCTCCGGCCATGGGTCGTCGGCAATCAAGTGCCGACGGATCATCCTGCCGAACCACGCTCTCACTCGTCCTCCTCCATGCGCATCCTGCTTATTAGTTTAGCGTTTGGCAGGTCGTTGTGACATCCGATTCACTCGGGCCGGTGCGGGGAGCCGCGACGCCGAGTGGGCCTGGCAGGCTGCGGTGGCCGGCTGCGGTGGCAGAGCGGTGGCTGCAGCGGTCAGCGCGCGGGCGCAGCCACGGCCCAGGAACCGTAAAGGCCGGAGCCCGGCCTAGTTGCCCAGGTCCTCGACCTTCGGCAGGGCGAGCTCCTCGCTGCGCGGCAACTCTTCGACATTGACGTCTTTGAAGGTAATAACACGGACACTCTTGACGAACCGGGCGGAGCGGTAGACGTCCCAGACCCAGGCGTCCTGGAGCGTCAGGTCGAAGTACACCTCGCCGTCGGCGCTGCGGGCCTGCAGGTCGACGTGATTGGCCAGGTAGAAGCGCCGTTCGGTCTCGACAACGTAGCTGAACAGCCCGACCACGTCGCGATATTCGCGATAGAGCTGCAGCTCCATGTCGGTTTCATAGTTTTCAAGGTCCTCGGCACTCATGGTTCCATCTTGCACCATCCCGCGCCGGCCGTGCGCCACGGAGGCCCCTGCGGTGCCGCGGCCGGCTCTTACCGTCCGGATTGCCCCGGCAGGGCCCTAGAGGAGCTGCCAGCTGATCCGGTGGTGCGGTGTGGGTCCGGCGGCGCGCAGGGCGTCCTTATGCACCGCCGTGCCATAGCCTTTGTTGACGTCCCAGCCGAACGCCGGGTACTCCGTATGGAGTTCACGCATCATGGTGTCCCGTTCCACTTTGGCCAGGATGCTGGCCGCGGCGACGCTCAGGCACTGCATGTCAGCTTTGACCAGGGTGTGGACGGGCGCCTCGCAGCCCTGCCCGTCGGGCTCCTCGTCAAACAACGACGCCTGGGCCTCCGGTGAGAGCCAGTTGTGGCTGCCGTCCAACAGTACGACGTCGGGTGTGACGCCGGCGGCGAGCACAGTCAGCCACGCCCGTGTCCCGGCAAGCCTGAGCGCCCCGATGATGCCGAGGGCGTCAATTTCCGGGGCAGTTGCGTGCCCTACGGCGGCGGCTACGGCCCAGTCCCGGACCAGCGGGACGAGCCGTTCGCGGTCCGCGACCTTGAGCAGTTTGCTGTCCCGCACGTCGGCGAGCAGCGTCTGGTCCTGTAGATCAACGACGGTGATTCCCACGCTGACGGGCCCGGCAAGGGCGCCCCGGCCCACCTCGTCGATGCCGGCGAGCAGGCGCGCTCCGGAACTCCGGAACCGGCGTTCATAATCCAGGGTGGGTGCTGCGGACATGGAGTCGGGCCTATTTCGCCGTGGCTGCGGGCACGTTGCGGAAGACGTCAGGGTAGTTGTCGATGGCGGAGATCCTGTTCAGCGGCCACGCGATCACGCCGGCCTTACCTTCGATATCGGCGATGTCCACGAAGCCACCGCTGATCTCCAGGTGCGCCCGGGAGTCCGCGGAATGGTTGCGGTTGTCTCCCATGACCCAAATTTTACCGGCCGGGACCACGACGTCGAATTCCCGGACCTCAGGCACCTCCGCGGGGTTGATGTACTTTTCGTCCAGTGCGGCGCCGTTGAGGGTGAGCCGTCCGCCGCCGTCGCAGCAGATCACGTGATCGCCCGGGAGCCCGATGACGCGCTTGACCAGATGCTGTTCGGAGTTGTCCGGAAGGAGGCCGACGAAGGTCAGCCCGTCCTGAACCCAAGTGAATGGCCCCTTCGGTGCCTCGGCGGCGACCGCCAGCCATTCTTTGGTGTCTTTGAACACCACCACGTCACCGTGTTCAAGGGCGAATGGCGCAGGGACCATGAGATTTACGAAGATGCGATCGTTGATGTCCAGGGTGTTGACCATCGATTCGGATGGAATATAGAACGCCCGGAAGAAGAAGGTTTTGATCAGGAAGGACAGCACGATCGCCACAACGACGATCGTGGCGATCTCCTTCAGCCAGAGGAACGCCGTACTGTGCGTAGCCCGGGCCCTGAGCGCGCGCCGCGACGTGTCCCCGGCGTCTGGGCCTTCGGCGCTGAGCTCGTCGTCCGGCCCGTCGGCGGGCCCGTCGGCGCCTTGATGACCGTTCCCGGCGGCGGGAGCCGCGGCTGGGGTCGCCCCGGACTGGTCCGTCCCCCGCGGATCAGGGATCCGCGCCTCAGGATTCCTGGGATCAGGAATCCGGGGTTCGCTCTCGGGCATCTATTGTCCGTTCTTCGTGGTGGTGACGGCAGCGGCCTCGGTGGGCCGCGCTACTGCTGCAAATCTATCAAGCGGCCAGAGAATCTGTACCGGTCTGCCGATGACCCGGTTCAGCGGCACCATCCCGCCCCCTGGTGCACCCAGGAGGCTTCGCGAATCGGCGGACTTCGACCGGTGATCCCCCATTAGCCACAGCCGTCCAGCCGGGACGATCACGTCAAACACCAGTTCGCTCGGAACGTCCCCCGGATAGAGATAGGATTCCGCAACCGGCTGGCCGTTGACTGTGAGGGCGCCGCCGGCGTCGCAGCACACCACCCGATCGCCGGCGATCCCGATCACTCGCTTAACGTAAGTGGTGTCGTTCCCGGCGATGCCGAGCCAGCGCCCGGCTTCGGAGAGGACGTCCAGCGCGGGACCGTTGCCGCTGGCCAGCGGAGCGAAGGACCCGCGGCCGTCGAAGACAACGACGTCGCCGCGCCGCACCGGCTCTGCGGCAAAGTCTGTTCGGGACACCAGGATCCTGTCACCCGAGCGGAAGAGAGGTTCCATCGAGGCGGAGGGTATGAAGTACACGTCCAGCCACAAAGAGCGCACCACAGCGCTGATGACCATGGCCAGTACCAGCGCGAGGAACGCAAAACGCCAGCCCGGTTTCCTGGGCTGGCGTTTTGTCTGTTCCATGGTCCGTATCCTTTAGCGCTGTTCCGAGGTCATAAGCGCTGTTACGGAATGCTCCGGCGCCGGCCGGATACGGTCCGTGGACCGCGGTGAAAGTCCGGAAGGACTTACTTGGCGGTCTGGAAGTCGCGCTTTTCCTTGATCTTCGCGGCTTTACCGCGCAGTGCACGCATGTAGTAAAGCTTGGCGCGGCGCACGTCACCCTTGGAGACGAGCTCGATCTTGTCGATGATCGGGGAGTGTACCGGGAAGGTACGCTCCACGCCGACGCCGAAGGAGACCTTGCGGACGGTGAAGGTTTCGCGGACGCCATCGCCGTGGCGGCCCAGGACGAAGCCCTGGAAGACCTGGACGCGGGAGTTCTTGCCTTCGATGATGTTCACGTGCACCTTGATGGTGTCACCGGCACGGAAGACGGGAACATCGGTGCGCAGCGAGGCTGCATCTACGGAATCGAGAATATGCATTGATTCACTCCTGGTAAACGCCACAGGTCATTCACTTTGGGTTACGGCGGCCAGGTTCGGGCGCGTGGCGCCCGGAAATTACCGTCGAAAGTTTGTTGTTCCGGCTCCGTCAGGAATTGACTGGGCCGGGGTGCCGGGCTGTTGGTAGCGTTCCCCCTGTGGCAGGCTCGCGACCCAGCAGGCACAATGCCCTATTTTGCCATATGCCGGGCGTTCCCGCTAATCCCGGCGCCGAAGGCGCCCGTCGACGACGTCGAAGCCGAGGTCCGCGAAAGCGGTCCGGTCGGCGCGCGGCAGCTTGGCCGCATCGAACTCCGCCAGCAGGTCCGGACGGCGCTCCGCAGTGCGCCGGTACTGCTCATGGCGGCGCCATTGGGCGATCTTGCCGTGGTTGCCGCTGAGCAGCACAGCGGGCACCTCCCGGTCCCGCCAGCTGGAGGGTTTGGTGTACACGGGGTATTCCAGCAGCCCGTCCGAGTGGGATTCCTCCACGAGGGATTCGGGGTTTCCGACCACGCCGGGCAGCAGGCGTCCGATGGCCTCGACCATGGCCAGCACAGCTACCTCACCGCCGTTGAGGACGTAGTCCCCCAGGCTCATGGGCCGCACGGTGAAATACTCAGCCGCCCACTCCATCACCCGCTCGTCGATTCCTTCATAGCGGCCGCAAGCGAAAACCAGTTGTTCCTCTGCAGCGAGTTCATGGGCAGCCGCCTGAGTGAACCGTTCCCCGGCCGGTGAGGGCACGATCAGTACCGGTTTGGTTGCCGCTTCGGTATTTCCGGCGGCCACGGAGGCCAGGGGCCTGCGCCCATGGCTCGGATTTCATCACCATTCCGGCGCCGCCGCCGTACGGGGTGTCGTCCACTGTGCGGTGCCGGTCCGTGGTGAAGTCCCGCAGGTCGTGGACCCGCAAGTCCAGCAGGCCGTCCTGACGGGCTTTGCCGATCAGGGACAGTTCCAGCGGTGCCAGATAGTCCGGGAAGATGCTGACGACGTCGATCCTCATTTAGGCGCGCTCTCCGGTTCCGGCGTCGCCTTCGGCGTCTTTCGCGCTGCTGGCAGCTCCGCTGGATTCCTCGGCGTTGACTTCGAAGAGTCCGGGAGGCGGGGTCACGAGGATGAATTTCTCGCCGACGTTGACCTCGGGGACGATCTGTTCGACGAAGGGGATGAGGATTTCCGTGCCGTCCGTTGTGGTGACAACCAGCAGGTCCTGGACGGGCAGCGTGCGCAGGCCGGTGACCTTGCCAACCACGGCGTCGCCGACCCGGACGTCCAGGCCTTCGAGCTCGTGCTCGTACCAGCCTTCATCGTCGTCCTCGTCGATTTCCTCGGTTTCAATAAAGAGTTTGGCGCCCCGGACGGTCTCGGCCTCATTGCGGGTCTCGAGTTCCTCGAACGCGAGCAGCAGGATGTCCTTGTTCCAGCGGGCGCTCAGCACCGTCAGCGGACCGGCGGTGGCTGGCTCCACGATGAACTCCGTCCCCGGAACGAACCGGTCACCGGGCGCGTCCGTCAATACCTGAACTGTGACTTCGCCGCGGATGCCGTGGGGTTTGCCGATTCGTGCCACCTGGAGCTTCATCTGTTCCTCTGTTCCGGATTCGTACTGCTGGATTTCATGGTGCCGGTTGTTCGTGCTGCCCCTGACAGGGGCCTGCGGCACAAAGCAGTCCGGCCCCTTCACCAGTATCTGGTGAAGGGGCCGGACTCAAGACAAGTAAAGCTGAAAGCGTTACCGGCGCCGGTCGGTGTCGACGACGTCGACCCTGACCGGTTCGCCATCCGCCAGCGCGGCAACCACAGTGCGCAGGGCACGTGCGGTGCGGCCCTGGCGGCCGATCACCCGTCCTAGGTCGTCCTGATGAACGCGCACTTCGAGGGTATCCCCGCGGCGGTTGTTCTTCGCACCGACCTTGACGTCCTCGGGACTGTCAACAATCCCGCGGACCAGGTGTTCGAGCGCTTCTGCCAGCAATTTACTCAGCCTCGGTGGTCTCTGCTGCCGCTTCGGCCGGGGCCTCTGCTGCGTCGTCCTTCTTGGCCTTCTTGGTGATGGCTTCCGGGATGATCACGGAACCCTTTTCCGGGGCAACGAAGGCAGCCTTGGGAGCCTTCGTCTTCAAGGTGCCCTCCTGGCCCGGGAGACCCTTGTACTTCTGCCAGTCGCCGGTGATCTTGAGGATCGCGGCAACCTGCTCGGACGGCTGTGCGCCGACGCCGAGCCAGTACTGGGCACGATCCGTGTCGACCTCGATGTATGAGGGCTCTTCGGTCGGGTGGTACTTGCCGATCTCTTCGATGGCACGGCCATCACGCTTGGAGCGTGCGTCCATGACGACGATGCGGTAGTACGGTGCGCGCATCTTACCGAAGCGCTTAAGGCGAATCTTTACGGCCACTTTTGTGGTCACTCCTGTTTCTGAAACGGGGTCGAGCCCGGCGTTCTGCACCCGTGGGGCGGGCCATACTAGGGGGTTCTAATAGGACAAGATCCGGACGCGGAGAGAGGGGCCACGCAGATCAAGTACCTGTTCATTGTGCCAGATCATCCCGGGGATATCGACTTGACACCCCGTGCAGGGTCTGCGGGAGGGCGGCTTCCCGGTCCCGGGTCCGTGTTCCCGGCGCCGCTGCGGGCCGCCAGCCACCCGGTGAGGTCTGCCGCCGGCATCGGTCTGGCGATCAGGTAGCCCTGCACCTCATCGCACCCGAGCCGTTGCAGTTCCTCGAATGCCTCGCGGTTTTCCACGCCCTCGGCCACCATGCGCAGTCCGAGCCCGTGGGCGAGGGTGACGGTGGTCTGCACCAGGGTGGTCGCCCGCGGGTCAGCGCCCAGGCTCGCCACGAAGGACTGGTCGAGCTTGAGCTCATCGAGCGGAAGGTCGCGCAGGTACGCCAGGGAGCTGTAGCCGGTGCCAAAATCATCGATGGATATCCGGATCCCGGTTTGGCGCAGCCGCAGGAGAATGAGCCGGGCCCGGGCCGGATCCGCCACGAGGAAATCTTCGGTAATCTCCAGGGTCAGCGCGGCGGGCGGCAGGCGTCGGGCCGCGATCATGGCCGCGACCCGGTCCGGCAATGTGTCATCGGCCAGCGAAGCGGCTGAGATGTTCACCGCGACCGTGAGGCTGCGCCCTCCCGACTGCCACGAACGGGCCTGGTCCAGGGCTTGTTCAAGAACCCAGTCGGTCATCCGGGGCATGAGACCGGCTTCTTCGAGCAGGGGCAGAAATTCGCCGGGCTTGAGCATCCCCCGGTTGCCGTGATCCCACCGGATCAGGACTTCCACTCCGTCGATCAGGCCCGATGCGACGTCGAGCTTGGGCTGATAGTAGAGCGTCAGGTGACCGCAGGTCAGGGCGATCCGGAGTTCTTCCAGGTCGCGGAGCCGCTCTGCACCGCGGGTGTCATCAGCCGCGCTGTAGACATGGTGGCCGCTGCGGGAGGTTTTGGCGCGGTACATGGCAACGTCGGCTTTGCGCAGGAGGCCACTGAGATCGTTTCCCTCGTCCGGCCACAGCGCAATTCCGATGCTGACATCCGGCCGGAGGGTAATGCCGTCCAATGTGACCGGGGCGCCGACGGCGGCCCGGAGTTCGGCCGCCCGGGCCGCGGCATGGGTGCGTCCGGCTGCGGGCAGGAGCACCGCGAATTCGTCGCCGCCGATCCGGGCAAGCACATCAACGGTGCGGACGTGACCGGCCAGCCGCTGCCCCACTTCAGCCAGGAGCATGTCGCCGTATTCGTGCCCCAGCCCGTCGTTGACTTCCTTGAACTTGTCCAGGTCCATAATCAGCAGCGCGCCGCGCTTTTCGGCGGCAAGAACGTCCGGTACGTCCGCGTGGAAGGCCCGCCGGTTGGGCAACCCGGTCAGATCATCCGTCCGCGAAAGCACCCTCAGATCCGCCATCTTTGCCAGGTCCCGAAAGGCCACCTGGGCACGGAGTGCGGCCAGTACCAACGTCAAGCAGGAAAGCAGGACCGCACGCCCCGGGACCAAGGTAAAGGCGCCCATCGTCAGGATGCTCAGCCCGGCCAGCGTAGCGGTCGTCGATACAGCCAGCGCATGGGGCTGCCCGGGGGCCGGGCCTGGAGCCACCTCCGCGGGCGGGTGCTCCACCCACACTGCCATCAGAGCGAGTCCCAGCACCCAGCCGGCGTCCAGAAGTGTTCCTATGACGTAGGCGTCTTCAGCCGTCAGGAGCGCATACGCCGCATCAGAAAAGGCGAAGACGAACAGGCCTGCGATCAGCGGGACACCCGAACGTCCGAGCTGAAGCTTCGGGGCCGCCGCCATTCCCACGGCTGCCGAGATCAGGACCAGGTCCATCAACGGATAGGCCGCAGACACTACCGCCGCCGCCGACAACGGGTCCTCCGTTTCCGGGCTAAGAACCGGGTCGAGGACAACCGCCAGCACGGCGGCGGCTCCGAGGGCCCCGACTGCCGCGTCCAGCAGCACCGACTGTGCCCACTGCGGGGCCCGCCGCCGGACCGTGGCTGCGAGGGCAATGAACATGAGTGGATAAACCGCCAGATAGCCCGCGTCCGCCAGTGAGATGTCGGGAATTCCCGCTCCGTCATCCGAGGCAAGGATGTAGTACTGGTCCCCCAGCGCGAAGCACGTCACGGCCAGGCTGACCGCAACGCTGGGTATGCTCCAGAGCCGCCGCCTGACCACAGCGGCCCAGCAGACCAGCGCCGGCATCCATATGGCAACCGGGCCCAGCCAGCCGTCAATCCAAAGGCTGTAGCCGTTGCCGTGCATCGCCAGGGCCACGAGGTACCCGGCCACCACGAGCCACATCGCCACGGCCGGACCGGACATCGCCCGGACCCGTCGGCGCAGCCGGCCAGGCCACCGCACCCCGGCCGCCAGCGGTTCCCCCATCGTTACTCCCCCAAAAAATTTTCCTTGTTACCAATGAGCCGAGGATAGCCCACGGTCTCAACGAACCCGGGACCATCGGGGGCGCCGTGTGGGCCAAGGGCACCAGGGTCCGGCCTCATGCCCCGCACGGATGTACCGGCCAGCGCCGCCGGCCAGGTCTACCGGCCAGGTCGCCGGCCTGGTCTCCCGGCCAGGTCTACCGGCCAGGTCGCCGGCCTGGTCTACCGGCCAGGTCTGCTGGCCTGGTCTACCGGCCAGTGCCGCCGGGGAGGTCAGGCCGTCCAGACGTAAAGCCCCGCCCTGCTGGTCGGATCAACGCCGGCGGCCAGTTCGGCCAGGCGGCGGACATGGCCCAGCGCCTGGTCCGCGCCGAAGGGCATGTCCTCCTCTGCCGCCCAGCCCTCGGCCACGTCCTCAAGGACGTTGCCTTCGCCTTCGGTTTCGTAGCTGAGCAGGTCAGCGAGGACCCGGACCATGGCGTCCGGGACGCCGAGGAGCGCGTCACTGGACACGTCGACCATGGCCAGCTCATAGTTTGATCCCGCGGCGTGCACGGCGGCCCCGGCCAGGTCGCCGAGCCGTTCAATTTCGAAGTCGCTGATGTCCGCGATCCGCAGTGCCCCCGGCGCGGCGGCCCCGCCACTTTCAAGGGCCGCGGCGCGCCGGAGGGCTTCGTCGTGGGTGGACACAAAGATTTCGGTGAAGCCCATGAAGCTGGTCCTTAGTTTTCTGGCAGCGCTGGGCCGCATCTTGGCATTTGCTTCAGCCTAGCCGCTTGGGGGCGGCATCGTCGGGGCTGGACTGGGCATGCCCTCCCTTGACCGCGACCACTGGACATATAGCCACTATGCCCATCGCTGGGAGTCTGCGCTGGGCATGTCCAGCGGCCAGCGCAGTTGGCAGTCAGCGCAGTTGGCGTCAGCGCACCGCGACACGGATGCGGTTGCGCCATGGATCCTCGAAGCGCAGTTCGGCTCCGGTGTGGTGCGATTCCATACCGGCGACCCTAAGCCGGTCGGCGAGCGCCCCGACGTCGTCTGCCGAGGGCAGTTCAATCAGCACCTCACCGAGCCCCAGCGTGTCATGCCGGGGTCCGGCGCCGCGGCTGTTCCAGACGTTCATGGCCATGTGATGGTGATAGCCGCCGGCGGAGACGAAGAGGGCCTGGCCGTGCCAGCCGGCGGTCTTTTCGAAGCCAAGCGTTCCGACGTAGAAGTCATGGGCGGACTGCACGTCGCCGACCTGGAGGTGGACGTGTCCGACGCCGGCCGCGGTCCCGCGCTGCCCGGTCACCGATTCCTCGGTCAGGAATTGTTCGAGGAATCGCTGCGGCGGGAGGGCCAGGCTGTCCATGACCACATTCATGCCGTCCCAGGACCAGGCATCGCGGGGCCGGTCCCAGTACAGCTCAATCCCGTTACCCTCGGGATCGGTGAAATAGAAGGCCTCGCTGACGAGGTGGTCCGCGCTTCCAGTGAAGGACTGCGGCGCGTACTGCGCAGCGCTGGCGACCGTGGCGGCCAGCGCAGGCTGGTCCTCGAACAGCAGCGCCGTGTGGAAGAGTCCGGCCTCGCCGCGGGAGGGGATCCTCAGTCCGGGGGCCGGGGCGAGGTGCACAAGGGGTTTACGTCGGCGGCCGAGGTAGAGCCCGCCGTCCTGCTCCGCCACAATGTCCAGGCCGAGGGCACGCTGATAGTAGTCCGACATGAGTTTCATGTCCCCCACCTTGAGCATCACGGTGCCCATGGCGAGTTCGGCGGGAAGAAGATCCTGGGTGCTGGTTTCTGCGGTCATGGGCGCTCCGGTGTTCCTGCGGCCACCGACCCTCGATGACCCTACATAAGGCTAAATTACTTGAAGCTTCAATTTATTCCTAATGGGCCGGTTGCTGCCGGAGCGACCGGTTCGCCGCGAAGGACAATGTGCTTGAGTTCCTGCAGGGTGCCCAGATTGGTCCGGGGATCCTCGGCGCAGACCAGGACGTCGGCGCTGGCCCCCTCGCTGATCCCGTCGGCGCCGAGCCAGTCCCGTGCGGACCAGGTCCCGGCGTCGAGGGCCGCCCTGGCCGGCAGGCCTGCGGCGTGCAATGCCTGGATTTCGTCCACAATGCGCCCGTGCCGGATTACGCTCCCGGCATCAGTGCCGGTGTAAATCGGAACCCCGGCCTCGAAGGCCTCGAGGATCCGCTCGCTGCGGCGCTGCCAGAGCGAGCGCATGTGCGCGGCGTAGCGCGGAAACCTCGCCTCGGCCTGGGCGGCAATGTCCGGGAACGTGGCGATGTTGATCAGGGTAGGGACGATCGGGACGCCCTGCTCCACGAAACGCGGAAGGTGCCGGGGAAGGAGCCCGGTGGCGTGCTCGATGCAGTCGATCCCGGCGTCGAGCATGTCATCGAGCGTGTCCTCAGCGAAACAATGCGCCGTCACCCGCGCGCCTTCGTCGTGGGCCGCCTCGACGGCGTCCTTAAGTACTCGGGCCGGGAAGCTCGGGGCAAGGTCCCCGGCGTCACGGTCGATCCAGTCCCCGACGAGTTTGACCCAGCCGTCCCCGGCCTTGGCCTGTTTCCGCACAGCCTCTACGAGGCCTTCCGGTTCAACCTCGACGGCGAAACCCCGCAGGTACCGCCGGGTCCGGGCGATATGCCGTCCGGCCCGGATGATGCGCGGCAGGTCGGCCCGCTGCTGCAGCCAGCGGGTGTCGTGGACAGCCCCGGCGTCGCGCACCAGCAGGGTGCCGGCGTTCCGGTCCGTGAGCGCCTGTTCCTCGGCGGTATGGTCCGGGACATCCCCACCGGGTCCGAGTCCGATGTGGCAGTGGGCGTCCACGAGGCCCGGGATCACCCAGCCGGCGAGGACCCGGTCCGGTCTGACGGCAGGCCGCCGGAAGGTCAGGACGCCGTCGACCGACCACAGTCCATGCTCTTCCCGGTCCGGGGCGGTCAGCACCGGGCCGCTGAACTCGATGATCCTGTTCATGACTCCAAGCGTAGACCTCCTGCCGGCCCCGGCCCGGTCATATCACGGCACCTGGTCCGGCGTGTGGTAGCTTCATCTACGACCACACGGGTGCCCTTGCAGGGGCTGAGATCGGGCTGATGCAGCCTGCGACCGTTGAACCTGTCCGGGTAATGCCGGCGAAGGAAGTGAGTAATCCTTTGAGCACCACAGAAATACAGCACAGCCCTGCCCAAGATGAAGCACCCGGTACAACGGAGAGGGCTGAAACCCAGTCCTTGAAGTCGCACTCGCTGGCTTACATCGCTGACGACACAACGGGGATCCGCGTCCCGGTCACCGAAATCGCGCTGGAAATCTCCCCGAATGGCGAGCCCAACGCCCCGTTCCGGGTCTATCGGACGGAGGGCCCCGGCAGCGATCCCGTGGTGGGTCTCGAGCCGTTCCGCGCCCCGTGGATCGAGGCCCGCAAGGACACCGAGCCGTACAGCGGCCGGGAACGGAACCTGCTCGACGACGGCAAGTCGGCCGTGCGTCGCGGCGCCGCCTCCGCCGAGTGGAAGGGCACACAACCGGTGCCCCGCCGCGCCGTCGAAGGCACGACCGTAACCCAGATGCGCTACGCAAAGCAGGGCATCATCACCCCGGAAATGCAGTTCGTGGCGCTGCGGGAAAACTGCGATGTGGAGCTGGTTCGCAGCGAGGTGGCGGCCGGCCGCGCCATCATCCCCAACAACATCAACCACCCCGAGTCCGAGCCGATGATTATTGGCAAGGCCTTCCTGGTCAAGATCAACGCCAACATCGGGAACTCGGCCGTCACCAGCTCCATCGCGGAGGAAGTGGACAAGCTGCAGTGGGCCACGAAGTGGGGAGCGGACACCGTCATGGACCTCTCCACCGGAGACGATATCCACACCACCCGGGAGTGGCTGATCCGCAATGCGCCCGTCCCGATCGGCACCGTCCCGATCTACCAGGCGCTGGAAAAAGTCAACGGCGAGGCCAACGCGCTCACCTGGGAGATCTACCGGGACACAGTGATCGAACAGTGCGAGCAGGGCGTGGACTACATGACCGTCCACGCCGGCGTCCTCCTGCGCTACGTACCGCTCACGGCCAACCGTGTCACGGGGATCGTGTCCAGGGGCGGTGCCATCATGGCGGGGTGGTGCCTCGCACACCACCAGGAAAACTTCCTGTACACGCACTTTGACGAGCTGTGCGAAATCTTCGCCAAATACGACGTCGCGTTCTCACTCGGGGACGGGCTGCGCCCGGGCGCGACGGCGGACGCGAACGACGCCGCGCAGTTCGCCGAACTGGACACCCTGGCCGAACTGACGAAACGGGCGTGGGAATACGATGTCCAGGTCATGGTGGAAGGTCCGGGCCACATTCCCTTCCACCTCGTCCGTGAAAACGTCGAACGCCAGCAGGAACTCTGCCAGGGCGCCCCGTTCTACACGCTCGGCCCGCTGGTCACCGACATCGCTCCCGGCTATGACCACATCACCTCGGCAATCGGCGCCACCGAGATTGCCCGCTACGGCACGGCAATGCTCTGCTACGTCACGCCCAAAGAACATCTCGGGCTTCCGAACAAGGACGACGTCAAGACCGGCGTCATCACCTACAAGATCGCCGCCCACGCTGCCGACCTCGCGAAAGGCCACCCGGGCGCCCACGAACGCGACGATGCACTCTCCAAGGCGCGGTTCGAATTCCGCTGGCGCGACCAGTTCGCCCTCTCCCTGGACCCGGTCACGGCCGAATCCTTCCACGACGAGACGCTGCCGGCAGAACCTGCCAAGACGGCCCACTTCTGCTCCATGTGCGGACCGAAGTTCTGTTCCATGCGGATCAGCCAGGACATCCGCGACGAATACGGATCCGCGGAGTCGCAGGCCGCGCTGGCCGAGATGGCAGCCGGGATGCGGGAAAAGAGCCAGGAGTTCCTCGCCTCAGGCGGGAAGGTTTACCTTCCGGAGCTCTCAGTCGGCGGCCGCGCCTAGCCGGCCGGACGGTTGCCGGAGGATCCGCGGACGGTCCCGATCAGCACGCCTGGGCGTGCTGGGACCGGCTGACTTCGGCAATGAATGAACGGATGATCCGGCGGCCTTCCGCCGAATCCTGGGGCCGGTGCCCGCCCGCGGCGACGTGGTGCAGGGCGCCGGTCTCCCGCAAATAGCCGGCGATTTCCTCGTAGAGCGGTTCCCAGCCGCCGGTCAGGACCAGGGTGGGCACGCCGGGGACGATCTGCAGCGGCGCCTCCCAGGGCGGCGCCTGCAACCGCAGCCGCCGGGCAGCGCGGACGGCCTCCGGCGTTGTCGCCCCGGGGGCGTCTGCGGAGAACGCCCGCCGAAGGTACTCGCGCTGAAAGTCTTCGTCGCTGAGCTGATGGCGGACGTCATACAGGGGCTGCATCAAGGCCCGGTGCGCCGCCGACGCCGGCAGTTCAGCCGTCAGCGACAGGCAGGCCGGTTCCACCAGGGTGAGGGACTGGACAAGATCGGGCCGCTGGACGGCGGCCATCATCGCCGCGATGGCTCCCTGCGAGTGGGCCACGACGTGGCCGCCGGCCTCACCGCGGCCGTCATCGGCCAGCGATGCCAGGACTATGGCGGTGTCCGCGGCGAAGTCCGTTTCAAGTGGTTCAGCGTCTGGTTCAAACCCGTGACGCCGGAGGAAAAGGGCATCGTAGGAGAGCGCCAATCCGTGCTGCTTCGGCCACGCGGCAGCCCCGAAGCTGCCTGCCCCGTGGACAAAAACTACGCGCTGCTTGAACATTCTCTAACCCTAGGGCACCGACCCGTCAATCCGGCGGGCGACATAGCAGCGGTTGGCGGGTTACTTGTCTCCGCCGAGGAATTTATCGAAGCCCTTGGGCAGGTTCAGCTGGGAGGGATCAAAATCCCCGCCCTGCTGGCCGAAGGAAGCTCCGGTCGGCAAGGCCTTGGCCCCTGCCGCGCGCCGGGCCTCCGCGTCGCGAAGTTCCTGGGCGGCCTTGGCGGGGTTGCCGGAGCGCGCCTTCTTCTTCGGCGCGTTCTTGGCACCCTTGCGGGCCGCTCCCCCGGCGCCCGGCATCCCCGGCATGCCGGGCATCCCGCCGCCGGCGGCCATCTTCTTCATCATCTTCTGGGCCTGCGCAAACCGCTCCAGGAGGCCATTGACTTCGGAAACGTGCACGCCGGAACCGCGGGCGATGCGGGCGCGGCGGGAACCGTTGATGATTTTCGGTGCGACGCGCTCGTGCGGCGTCATCGACCGGACAATCGCCTCAACCCGGTCGATCTCGCGTTCGTCGAACTGCTCCAGCTGCTGCCGGATGTTCTGCGCGCCCGGCATCATCATCAGCATCTTCTTCATGGAGCCCATGTTGCGGATCTGCTGCATCTGGGCCAGGAAATCGTCGAGGGTGAAGTCTTCCTGGTCGGCGAATTTCTTCGCCATCCGGGCTGCCTCGTCCTTGTCCCAGGACTTCTCGGCCTGCTCGATCAGGGTCAGGACGTCGCCCATGTCGAGAATGCGCGAGGCCATCCGGTCCGGGTGGAAGAGTTCGAAGTCGTCCAGGCCTTCGCCGGTGGACGCGAACATTACCGGTTTGCCGGTGACGGAGGCGACGGACAGTGCGGCACCGCCGCGGGCGTCGCCGTCGAGTTTGGACAGCACAATGCCGGTGAAGTTAACACCCTCATCGAAGGCCAGCGCCGTGTTGACGGCGTCCTGGCCGATCATGGAGTCAATCACGAACAGGACTTCGTTGGGAACGATGGCCCGGCGGATCTGGCGGGCCTGTTCCATCATCTCGGTGTCGACGCCGAGACGGCCGGCGGTATCGACGATCACGACGTCGTGCAGGGTGCGTCGGGCCTCGTCGACGCCGGCGCGGGCGACGGCGACCGGATCACCGGCCGGGTGCTCCAGTTCGGACGTCGCACCGGGGTGCGGAGCGAACACGGGCACGCCGGCACGCTGACCGACCACCTGCAGCTGGGTGACGGCGTTGGGGCGCTGCAGATCGCAAGCGACGAGCATGGGGCTGTGGCCCTGGGCTTTGAGCCATTTGGACAGCTTGCCGGCCAGGGTCGTTTTGCCCGCGCCCTGGAGGCCGGCGAGCATAATGACGGTGGGACCGGTCTTGGCGAGGCGGATCCGGCGTGTCTCGCCGCCGAGGATCTCCACGAGTTCCTCGTTGACGATCTTCACGATCTGCTGGCTCGGGTTCAGCGCACCGGAGACCTCGGCACCGAGGGCACGCTCGCGCACGCGTCCGGTGAATTCCCGGACCACCGAAACGGCCACGTCCGCGTCCAGGAGGGCACGCCGGATCTCGCGTACCGTGGCGTCAACGTCCGCCTCGGTCAGGCGGCCCTTGCCACGGAGGTTCTTGAAGGTTGCTGTCAACCGGTCAGAGAGTGAATTGAACACGCGCCGTGCACTTCTTTCAGTGGATGTACGGATGGCGGCCGGTCCGGCACGCCAGCGTCGCGACTGGGGTTCGCCTGAACGAACCGTCTCGACAACGGGACTCGACTATCTAGGGTACCAAGTCGCGCCGTCAAGGTGGCATGCTGGCTTAGGTGACCAGCGAAACAACGGTGAAGACCCTGCTCATCCTCGGCGCCTCGGGCGACCTGACCGGCAGGCTGCTGCTGCCCGGCCTGGCCCGGCTCGTGGCCCGCGGCCGCGCCGACGGCCTGACGCTCGTTGGCGCGGGCTCGGACGACTGGCCCCCGGAACGATGGCGGGACCGGGTTGAGGAGTCCTTCGCGGACGAGAACTCGCAGGCCGACGCTTATGGCAAGCGGGAGCTGAAACGGGTCGCTGCTTCCAGCAGCTACCACCGGCTCGATGTCACCGCCGAAGGGCGCCTTGCAGGGCTGATCGCGGAACTGGACGGCCCGGTGGCGGTCTACTTTGCGCTGCCGCCGCATGTCAGTCAGTTGGCCTGCGAGGCCCTCGCGCCGGAACAGGTGCCGGCCGGGACGCGCCTGGTCCTGGAAAAGCCGTTCGGCTCGGATGAAAAATCCGCCCGCCGGCTCAACGCCACGCTCGCCGGCCTCGTCCCCGAGGACCATATCCACCGGGTGGACCATTTCCTGGGCAAGGCCACGGTCCTGAACATCCTGGGCCTGCGCTTCGCGAACACTTTCCTGGAGCCGGTCTGGAACCGGCAGTACATTGCGCAGGTGGAGATCATCTTTGATGAGGACCTGGCCCTGGAGGGACGCGCCCGCTACTACGACGGCGCCGGCGCCCTCCGCGACATGATCCAGAGCCATCTGCTGGAGATCCTGGCGCTGATGGCCCTTGAGCCCCCTGCCTCCATTGACGAACGGGACCTCCGCGACGCCGTCGCAACCGTCCTGCGGGCCAGCAGCATCAAGGCCCCCTACCGCACGAGCACCCGCCGCGCACGGTACACGGCCGGCCGCATCGAGGGCCGGAAGGTCCCGGACTACGTTGCGGAAGACGGTGTGGACGCCGCCCGCAACACCGAGACCCTTGCGGAGGTCCGGGTCGAGATCAACAACTGGCGCTGGCAGGGGGTGCCGTTCATCCTGCGCTCGGGCAAAGCCCTGGGCAACAAGCGCAAGGAGGCTGTGGTGACCTTCCGGCCGGTGCCGCACCTGCCCAGGGGATTCACGGGCGTGGACGCCCCCAACCAGCTTCGGATCGGCTTCGGCCCGGACACCCTGCAGTTCGACGTCGACGTGAACGGCCCCGGCAACGTGCTGAACCTGGACCGTGCGACGCTGCAGGCCGAGCTGAGCGCCTCCGCCCTGCTGCCCTACGGTGAAGTCCTCGAAGGAGTCCTGACCGGCGATCCGCTGCTGTCCGTCCGTGCCGACACCGCGGAGGACTGCTGGCGGATCATTGACCCGGTCCTGAAGTCCTGGGCCGCCGGTCACGTCCCGCTGGAGGAGTATCCGGCCGGGTCGTCAGGCCCCGGAGGGCTGGCCGGTCTGACCGGCATGAAAAAGCGGGCCGGATACCTTCCAGGTATCCGGCCCGCTCCCCCAATTGTTTCGCTTGTTAACGCCGTTGCCGGCTAGATGGCTGCCGGTCCGCGTTCCCCGGTGCGCACCCGCACTGCTTCGAACACATCCATCGTCCAGACCTTGCCGTCACCGGCCCGGCCGGTGTTTGAGCTGGCGATGATGACATCGAGGATGTCGTTTGCCTGCTCGTCAGTGGCGAGGACTTCCACCCGGATCTTGGGCAGCAGGTCCACGTTGTACTCCGCACCGCGGTACACCTCCGTGTAGCCGCGCTGCCGGCCATAGCCGCTGGCGGCGCTGACGGTGAGCCCCTGCACGCCGTAGGCTTCGAGTCCTTCGCGAATCGTCTCGAGCTTTTCCGGACGGACGATCGCTGTGATCAGTTTCATGCCCCCACACTTTCCTTGCCTGCGTCTGTCGTCTTTTCGCTGCCGGTTGCCGTGTCGCTGCCGGTTGCCGTGTCGCTGCCCTGCTTCTTGCCGGTGATGAGGTCATGCAGCGGCTGGAAGCTCCCGCCGTGGCCGCCAACACCGAACTCGTAGGCGGTCTCGGCGTGCAGGCTCAGGTCCACACCCACCGCTTCCTGTTCCTGGGAAACCCGGAAGCCCATGAACTTGTGGATCGGGTAGGCGATGATGAAGGTCACCACGGCGGTGAAGACCATGGCGAATACCGCGGCGAGGACCTGGGCGACGAGCTGGGTGCTGCCGCCGCCGTAGAACAGACCGGCGGTGCCCTGCGTCGGGGTGGCCAGGAAGCCGATCGCCACGGTGCCAACGACACCGGAGACGAGGTGGACACCAACGACGTCGAGCGAGTCGTCGTAGCCGAACTTGAACTTCAGGCCGACGGCGAGCGCCGAGGCGATACCGGCGACGACTCCGAGGGCGATGGCGCCAAGCGGGGAGACGTTGGCGCAGGCCGGGGTGATGGCGACCAGACCGGCGACCACGCCGGATGCGGCGCCGAGGGACGTCGGGTGACCGTCACGGAAACGTTCGACGGCGAGCCAGCCGAGCATCGCGGCGGCCGGGGCGACGAGAGTGTTGATCCAGATCAGGCCCGCCTGCTCGACGGTTCCGGCGGCACCGGCGTTGAAGCCGAACCAGCCGAACCAAAGGATTGCGGCACCGAGCATCACGAACGGAACGTTGTGCGGGCGGTGGTTCGGATCTTTTCCGAAGCCCTTGCGGTTGCCGATGATCAGGACCAGGATCAGGCCGGCCACACCGGCGTTGATGTGCACCACGGTGCCGCCGGCAAAGTCGATGACCGGGGCGAACGTCTGGCCAAACCAGCCGTCCTCGGAGAAGAGCCCGCCGCCCCAGACCATAAAGGCCATCGGCGCGTAGACCAGGGTGACCCAGATGGGGGTGAACAGCACCCAGGCGGAGAACTTGGCGCGGTCAGCGACGGCTCCGGAGATCAGCGCCACGGTGATGATGGCGAACGTGGCCGCGTAGCCTACCGAGAGCAGGTCTGCCGGTTCGCTGAAGTTGTGCAGCCCGAAGTGGCTGAACGGGTTCGCAAAGATCTGGAAGAAGTTGTCCTCGTTGCTCGTCGCCATCGAGGCGCCCCACAGGACCCAGACGATCGCGACGGTTCCGATGGCGACGAAGCTCATCATCATCATGTTCAAAGCCGACTTGGCGCGTGTCATGCCGCCGTAGAAGAATGCCAGGCCCGGGGTCATGAACAGCACGAGTGCTGAAGCGACCAGGAGCCAAACGAGACCTGCGGTGAGTTCCATGGTCTGCGTCCTCTCTTGCTGAAGGTGCGGATTTACCCGCCGGTCCAACGCATAGTGCTGCGTTCTTGGTTAAAAGTTTCGCCGGGCCGTGTTTCGCAGTTGCAGGAATTAGATTGCTGGCTTGTTACAAGGATCACCCTGACGTAAATGCTGTGTCTCAGCCTTGTTACGGTTGTGTTTCACCCGTTTCGTCTGTCCCGGCCGCACCACCCCCGCAGCCGGCACACGCCCGGCCACTTAGGACGACAGCAGCATGAGCAAATCCTCCCGTACTCCCGGTGACGCCCGCCCTGTGGCAGCAAACCGGCCGCCGGGCCGCACCCGGCTGCCCCGGGACATCAAGGTGATGTTGGTCGCTGCGTTCCTGATTGCTATCGGCTTCGGCCTTGTCGCGCCGGTGCTCCCCCAGTTCGCCACCACCTTTGACGTCGGCGCGACGGCGGCGGCGGTGATCGTGAGTATCTTCGCTTTTATGCGGCTCGTCTTCGCCCCGGCCGGCGGTGCACTGATTGTGCGGCTCGGTGAACGGCCGGTCTATGTCGCCGGGCTGCTCATTGTGGCAGCCTCGGCGGCTGCGAGTGCGTTCGCCCAGGACTACTGGCAGCTGCTGGTCTTCCGCGGCCTCGGCGGGGCGGGCTCCGTGATGTTTACGGTCGCTTCGATGGCCCTCGTGGTGCGGTTGGCGCCACCCGAAAGCCGTGGCCGGGTCTCGGGCGCCTATGCCTCGGCGTTCCTGATCGGCAACGTCTGCGGACCGATCGTCGGCGGGCTGCTCGCCGGCTTCGGCCTCCGCGTCCCGTTCCTGGTCTACGCGGCGGCGCTGGTCGTCGCGGCCCTGGTGGTGCAGACCCAGCTCAGCCATGTGCCGGCGGCCGCCCGCGACGCCGGCGCGACGGCACCGGCCATGGAACTGCGCGAGGCCCTGCGGGACAGCGCCTACCGGGCCGGACTGTTCTCCAGCTTCGCCAATGGCTGGGCCACCTTCGGCGTGCGGATGGCCACCGTGCCACTGTTCGCCGTTGCAGCCCTCGGCGCCGGGCCGGAGTCGGCCGGCTGGGCGCTGGCCGTCTTCGCGGGCGGCAACGCCGCGGCCCTGACGTTCTCCGGCCGGCTGGCCGACTCCCTGGGCCGTAAACCCCTGATGCTCGCCGGTCTCCTGGTCACGGGGACAGCCACGGCGGCCATCGGCTTCACGCACGATTTGACCTGGTTCCTGCTGGCCTCCGCCGTCGCCGGAATCGGCTCGGGATTGCTCGGACCGGCCCAGCAGGCGGCCATCGCGGACGTGATCGGCAATAAACGCTCCGGCGGACGGGTACTCGCCCTCTTCCAGATGACGGCGGACAGCGGCGCCATCATCGGCCCCGTGGTCGCCGGGCTCCTCGCTGACCAGTTGGGCTATCCGTGGGCCTTCGGGGTGACCGGCGGCGTCCTCATTACCGCGGCGGTGGGATGGCTGCTGGCCCGGGAGACATTCCGTCGGCCCGCCGCGTCCCCGGCACCCCCGGCCCTTGGCTAAGCTGGGACGACTTTCCCAAAAACTTCCGGAGGTACTGCACCATGGCCGAATTCGACTCTTCCCCCGGGAAAGCCGATAGTCCGCCGCCCAACGATCCCGCCCCGGCGGGATCCACGAAGCGCAGGAGGATCCTCGTCGCGGCGGCCATCGCCGCCGTCGTGGCCGCCGCGGCCGTGGTGATCCCCCTGACGCTCGGCGCACCGGAGCCGGCGCCTTCCTCCCCGGCATCCTCCGCGCCGGTGTCCACCCAGTCGGCCGAAGCCGGCCCGCCAGTGACGTACTACGATCAGCCCGGCCCGCCCGAAGGATCCCCACTGGAACAGGTCGAAGCCCTGAAAGTCGACGTCTCCAAGGACCTCGTGGGCACGTCCCTGACCAAGGGCATCGCGGGCATTTCGCTCGAAGCGACCGATCTGGCCGACGCCGATCTCAGCAGCTCGAACGCCTCCATGGTGAAACTGCTGCAGGAGATTGACCAGCCGGTGCTCCGGTTCGGCGGCAACGCCGTGGACCGGAGGTTTTTCTGGACCTCGACCGGCGAGCCGCTCCCGTACAGCGGTGACAAGACCCACCCGGCCCGGGCAGTCGGGCCAGCGGACCTGAGCCGGATCAACACCCTGCTCGAAGCCGGCGACGCCAAGATCGCGCTCACGGTGGACCTGGGCCACTACAACCCGGACCGCGCTGCGGACATGGCCAAGCAGGCTGCGGAAATATTCGGCGACCGGCTCCTGAGCATCACCGTCGGCAACGAACCGAACGGCTACGTCTTCAACGGCGTCCGCACGAACGGCTACAGCCTGGAGCAGTACATCACGGAGCTGAAGGCCTATGCGCAGGCCATTCATGCCGTCGCTCCGAACGTCCCGATTGCCGGGCCCGGCGCTTACGACCAAAAGTGGTGGCAGCCGTTCATCGACGCGGAGATCCCGCAGAAGAAGATCCTCTCCTTCCACAACTATCCGCTGTACAGCTGCGACGGCAGCGACCCCAAGGGATCGCCGACCATGGCCAACCTGATGAGCCAGCTCATGCATGACCGTGCCGCCGATTACCAGCAGGCGGCCCTCGCGGCGGGCAAGGGCCGCGGGGCTGGAGACCTGGCTGCCGGAAACGGGAATCGCGGCCTGCCCGGGCTCGAACGAAACGTCCCGCACCCACGCCTCGGCCCTGTGGACTGCCGACTACGCCCTGAACGCCGCGCAGCTGGGGATCACAAAGATCGGATTTCACAGCTCCACGTTCACCTGCAAGGGCGGCCCGCCCATGTCCGCGATCTGCAGCGCCGGGGACTACCCGCTGGGCAACGGAGTGATGTCCGGCCGGGCCAACTTCTTCGGGATCTCCATGGTCGCCGAGCTCAACGACGGAAAGTTCCTGAAACTGAAGCACTCCGGCGGCGGTCTGGCCTTCACCTACGCCCTCCAGCACGAGGACGGCAGCACAACCGTTGTCCTCGTCAACGAGAACAACCCGGAGACGGCCGCCCAGACCGACGTCACCCTGAAACTGCCCGGCAAGGCCGTGACCGGGACCATGACGCAGCTCAGCGGTCCCAGCTATGCGGCCGAGGATGAGACCGTGATCGACGGCGCCAAGTCCGAACCCACGCCGTTGGCAGACCGCGCCACGGTGCCCGGCTTCGCCTACCGTTCCGAGACGCAGACGTTCAAGCTCACGGCCGGCACCGTCACCGTCCTGAACTTCACGTACTGAACCGGCTTTAAGCCGGACCGGCCCGCAGCAGAGAGTGTTTTTCAACGCTCACCGCTGCGGGCCGGCCGCGTTTCAGCCTCAGTTCAACAGGGCGTCGACGAAGCTCTCGGCGTCGAAGGGGGCCAGGTCATCGGCGCCTTCGCCCAGGCCGACGAGCTTGACCGGGACACCCAGGGACTTCTGGATGGCGACGACGATGCCACCCTTGGCGGTTCCGTCCAGCTTGGTCAGCACGATGCCGGTGATGTTGACGACCTCGGAGAAGACCCGTGCCTGGTTCAGGCCGTTCTGGCCGGTCGTGGCGTCCAGGACCAGGAGTACCTCGTCCACGGCGGCGAGCTTTTCGATGACCCGTTTGACCTTGCTGAGCTCGTCCATCAGGCCGGTTTTGTTCTGCAGGCGTCCGGCCGTGTCAATCATCACGACATCGACCTCCTGGTCGATGCCGGCTTTAACGGCCTCGTAGGCCACCGACGCCGGATCCGCGCCGTCGATGTCGGACTTGACGGTGGGCACGCCCACCCGCTGGCCCCATGTGGCCAGCTGTTCGGCGGCGGCGGCGCGGAAGGTGTCGGCGGCGCCCAGAAGGACGTCCTTGTCTTCGGCGACCAGCACCCGGGCCAGCTTTCCGACCGTGGTGGTCTTGCCGACGCCGTTGACGCCGACCACCATCACGACGGCGGGCTTGTCGCCCTGGCGGGTGACGTTCAGGCTGCGGTCCATCGCCGGGTCCACAAGTTTGAGGAGTTCCTCGCGCAGGAGTGCCTTGACCTGCTCGGGCGTCCGGGTGCCGAGGACCTTGACGCGTTCCCGGAGCGCGTCCACGAGCTGCATCGTCGGTTCGGTGCCGAGATCGGCAAGCAGGAGGGTCTCCTCCACCTCGTCCCAGACGTTTTCGTCGATCTTGTCTGCCGAGAGCAGGGCCAGGAGGCCTTTGCCGAAGACAGTGTTGGACTTGACGAGCCGTTCACGCAGCCGGGCCAGCCGTCCGGCAACCGGCATCGGGGTCTCCACGGGAACGATTTCCAGCCCCGCAACATCGTCCGGGACCTCGACGGTGTCCGTGCCGTCGACGTCGGCGGCCTCCAGGGTGCCGCGTTCCGCTGCCGGCCGTGCGGCCCCCGGGCGGTCCTCCAGCAGGGTTCCGCCGGGAGCCTGGCCGGACTCCGCAGGATCGTTCGCGTCACGCGTTTCCGGGTAGTCCCTGATGTTCCGCCGGGTCTTCATGAGCACCGGAATCAGGGCAGCAAGGACCACCAGGGCAGCGAGAATGGGCAAAATTATGGGGAGGATGTCGTTCACTCCCCTAGCTTCTCATAAACCCCGAACGCGCTTTGGCCCGCTTAAACGTTTGCGCCGAGCCGCTGGCTGATGACCGTCGAGACGCCGTCGCCGCGCATCGTGACACCGTAAAGGGCGTCGGCGACTTCCATGGTGCGTTTCTGGTGGGTGATGACGATCAGCTGGCTGGATTCGCGCAGCTCCTCGAAGATGGTGATGAGCCGGCCCAGGTTGGTGTCGTCAAGGGCCGCTTCCACCTCGTCCATCACGTAGAAGGGCGAGGGCCTGGCCTTGAAGATCGCGACTAGCAGCGCCACCGCGGTCAGTGAGCGTTCCCCGCCCGAGAGCAGGGAGAGCCGTTTGATCTTCTTGCCCGCCGGCCTGGCTTCCACTTCGATGCCGGTGGTGAGCATGTCGGACGAGTCGGTCAGGACCAGCCGGCCCTCGCCGCCGGGGAACAGCCGGGCGAAGACCCGGACGAACTGGGCGGAGGTATCGGCGAAGGCTTCCGCGAAGACCGTCTGGACGCGCTCGTCCACTTCCCTGATGATGTCCAGCAGATCCTTGCGGCTCGCCCTCAGATCCTCCAGCTGGGTGCTGAGGAACTGATGGCGTTCCTCCAGAGCGGCGAATTCCTCCAGCGCCAGCGGGTTGACCCGACCCAGGGCCGTGAGATCGCGTTCTGCCTTCCGGAGCCGCTTCTCCTGTTCCTCCCGGACGTACGGGATGCCCTCGATGATGTCGTGGCCCTCCGCGTCAACGGGAACGTGCAGGGCAGCCCACTTGTCCCCGCCCACGTCGGAGTCTGCGGCCGGCACCGGCACCGGCCGGTCCGGACCGTAGTCGGCCACGAGCTGGTCTGCCGTCAAGCCGAGCTCCTCGACGCTCCGCAGTTCGAGCGCCTCGATCCGGAGACGCTGCTGGGCGCGGGCCAGTTCATCGCGGTGCACCGAGTCGGTCAGCTCGGCCAGTTCGCGGGCCAGGGCGTCGTTGGAGGTGCGCACGTCGGTCAGTTCGCGGTCCGTCCGGTCCCGGCGCGCCTCCGCGCTGTCCCGCTCCCGGCCGGCCAGCTCCACGGAAACGTCGACGAAACCGGCGACCTGGTCCACGGCGGCAGCGACGGCGGCGGCACGCTGCGCCTGGAGGCGCCGGCGGAGCGCCCGTTCGGCAGCCACCTCCCGGGCCCGGCGCTCAGTGGCGGCGGCACGGTCGAGGGCGGCGGCGCGGTTTCTTGTCGCGGTCAGCTGCTCCTCGGCGCTGCGCAACGCCAGCCGGGCTTCCATTTCGGCGGACCGGGCCAGCGAGGCGGCAAGCGTGAGGGCATCCCGGTGCTGCGGGGACGGTTCCTCCTCCGCCGGGGCGTCCTGGGCTGCGGCCAGCCGTCCGGTCATCGCTTCCAGGGCCTCCTGCCCGGAGCTGAGGTTAGCCTCGGCTTTGGCCAGCGACGCGGTCAGGCGTCCGCTTTCGGCGACGGCACTGCGCAGCACGGAGTTCAGATGGCCCAGGCGTTCGGCCACCGCGGCGAGCTTCGCATCGGAGTCATGGAGTTTGTCCAGGGCTGCGTCTGCCCGGTCCTGGGCCGCGGCACGCCGGGCGGTCGCGGCGGACAGCGCAAAACGGTTCCGTTCGAGCTCAGAGGTGACCGTGGCGAGCTTCGCCTCCGTCTCGTCGACGGCGGCCTGGACCTCCAGCAGCGACGGGGCCGTGGCGGAGCCACCATGCACCGTCAGCGCGGTGAAGACGTCGCCCGCCATGGTCACGGCGGTCAGGTCCGGGTGTGCGGCGATAAGCTGAGCCGCGGCGTCCAGGCCCTCGACGACGGCGACGCCTGCCAGCAGGCGGTCCAGCGGGAGCCGCGCAGGCGGCGGGCCGGGCGCATCTGCCGGTTCCGGCGCGGAGACCAGCGATACCGCCCAGCGGGCTCCGTCGGGAAGCCTGCCGGCGGGGAGACTGCCGGCGGGGCGGGAACTCCCGGCACGGGCCGGGGCATCGGACGGGGCATCGGCCAGCAGCAGCGCGGCACGGCCGGCGTCGGCGTCCTTCAGGAGCCGTACTGACGTCGCGGCGGCAACGGCGCCGTCCACCACCACCGCGTCCGCGGAAATGCCGAGTGCCGCGGCGAGGGCGGCCTCACAGCCTGCCTCAACCGAGATCAGCGATGCCAGCGACCCCAGGACCCCGGACAGTCCGGCGCCTAGCACGTGCTCCGCGCCGTCCTTGCGGTTCAGGCCAAGCTGGAGGGCGTCGCGGCGGGCGGTCAGGGCGGCCCGCTCCCGTTCACCCTCGCGGCCTGCGGACTTTAATGCGTCGATTCCGGCAAGGATGGCCGCCAGCGCCTGGCTGGCATCCTCGTACTCGGCGTCGAGGGATTCCTCGCCGTCTTCGGCCCCGGCGGCCTGCGCTTCGAGGGCGCGGAATTCGGCCTCGGCCAGCCGCCGGCGTTCCTCACCGGCGTGCTGCGAATCCCGCAGCCGGCCCAGTTCGGCCTGCGCCGATTCGACCACCGAACGCGCCGCGCCGACCTGTCCGGCAAGTCTGGCCAGTCCTTCACGGCGGTCCGCCGCCGCGCGGAGCAGTCCGGCGACCCGGTGGTCTTCGGCCGCGGCGGCATGCTCGGCTGCCTGTTTGTCAGCCGTGGCAGTGGCCAGGTCCCGGTGGCGGGTGAGGATCGTGTTTTCCAGCCCGGACTGTTCCTCGCGGACGCGGGCCGCCTGCTTCTCCAGCTGGTCGGGATCGCGCCCGGGTTCCGGGGCGGCGTCGGCGCTGCCAAGCAGCCTGCGGCGGTCCTCCGCGAGGGTTCCGAGGGACCGCAGCCGTTCGCGTCCGGCGGTGAGCTGGTACCAGGTGTCCCGGGCCGCGGTCAGGGCCGGGATGGTGGCGGCTGCGTGCCGTTCCAGCGTGGCCTGCCGCTGTCGTCCCGCCTCGAGTTCCTGCTCGACGACGTTCCGGCGGGACTTCAGCGCGGTTTCGTCCGCGACGTCGCGGGCCAGCGCGGACTGCAGTTGAACGAGGTCATCGGCGAGGAGCCGCGAGCGGGCGTCCCGGGCCTCGAACTGGACGGTCTGGGCGCGCCGGGCCACCGCGGCCTGTTTGCCGAGAGGTGTCAGTTGCCGCCGAATTTCTGCGGTGAGGTCGCTTAGCCGCTGCAGGTTCGCCTGCATCGCTTCAAGTTTGCGGACGGTTTTTTCCTTGCGGCGGCGGTGCTTGAGGATCCCGGCGGCCTCTTCGATGAATCCGCGCCGGTCCTCCGGTGTGGCATGCAGGACCTTATCCAGCTGCCCCTGGCCGACGATCACGTGCATCTCTTTACCCAAACCGGAATCGGAGAGCAGCTCCTGGATGTCCAGCAGCCTGCACCCGGCGCCGTTGATGGCGTATTCCGAGCCGCCCGTGCGGAACAGGGTGCGCGAGATGGTGACCTCGCTGTACTCGATCGGCAGGGCGCCGTCGCTGTTGTCAATGGTCAGGGACACGTGCGCCCGGCCCAGCGGAGGACGCCCGGCGGTGCCGGCGAAGATGACGTCTTCCATCTTTCCGCCCCGCAGGGTCTTGGCGCCCTGCTCACCCATGACCCAGGCGAGGGCGTCCACGACGTTGGATTTGCCCGAGCCGTTGGGTCCCACCACAGCGGTGATACCGGGTTCGAAGTCGAACGTCGTGGCGGACGCGAAAGACTTGAAGCCGCGCACGGTCAGGCTCTTGAGGTGCAAGGTGCTGGGACTCTCTTTCGATGACAAGGCCGGGAATTCTCCCGGCAGGGACTTCCTTCCGGCCTGGCGCGTGTGCCGGAGCTACCAGCGTCCGTTGCGGGGCCGGGGCTGACAGACCGGGCACGTGTACGAGGACCGGTTCATGAACTGGTCCCGCCGCATGGTGCTGGCGAGACCGGCGGCGGCGCACCGCTTGCAGTGCTGTCCTTCGCGGCCGTAGGCGTTGAGGGAGCGGTCGAAGTATCCGGACGCCCCGTTGACGTTGACGTACAACGAATCGAAACTGGTCCCGCCTGCCGCGAGGGCATCGGTCATGACGTCCCGTGCGGCCTCGAGGACCCGCAGGGCTTCGGCGCGCCGAAGCGTGTCTGTGGGCCGGGCATAGTGGAGCCTGGCCTTCCAAAGCGCCTCGTCCGCGTAGATGTTCCCGATCCCGGAGACCAGGCCCTGGTCCAGGAGCGCGCGCTTGAGGCCGGTTTTCCTGGCCCGGAGCCGGCGGTAGAACGCGTCAAAGGAAAAGTCCGGATCGAGCGGGTCGCGGGCAATGTGGGAGGCTTCTTCGGCGATCAGGGGCAGCGGGAGTTCGGCGAGTCCGCCCGGGCCGCCGTCTTCCGTGGGGATCAGGGACGTCAGGAAGAGGCCACCGAAGATCCGCTGGTCCACGAAGCGGAGCTGGTCAGGCATTCCGCCGGCAGGGCTCAGGCGCAGCCGGACCTTGAGGTGTTTTTCATCCGGTACCGCAGTGTCCTGCATCAGGAGCTGCCCGGACATGCCCAAATGGGCCATCAGGGCCACGGCGGGGACGGGAGGGCGGTCCGCTGCCGGGGTGTCTCCGGCCGGGGTGTCCGCCAGCGGCAGCCACAGGAATTTGCCGCGGCGGACCACGTCAAGGACCCTGGCTCCCTCGAGGTTGCCGGTGAAGTCCTCGGGGCCCAGGACATGCCGGCGGATCGAGCGCCGGTCTACCACCTCGACGTGCGTGATGGTCCGGCCCCGCACCCAGCTGACCAGGCCGCGCCGGACCACCTCGACCTCGGGGAGTTCAGGCAATGGCGTGGCCTAGCTGCTGGTCGCCGCGGCCGGCGGGGCGGGGAGCTCGGCAGCAGCCGGGTCCGTCGGTCCGGTGGCCGCTTCGGCAGCATCTTCCTCAGCGGGCTCGGCCGTAGCGGTGAGCCGGCGCCAGGCGTCAGCGGCGGCTTCCTGCTCGGCTTCCTTCTTGGAGTTGCCGGCGCCGGTGCCGTAGTCGTTTCCGCCGATCCGCAGCACTGCCTCGAAAGTCCGCGCGTGGTCCGGGCCTGAGCCGTCTACGGCATAGTTGATGGTTCCCATTTGCCGGGCGGCGGCAAGTTCCTGGATGCTCGTCTTCCAGTCGGTTCCGGCGCCGAGGGCGGCGGCGTCCTTCAGGAGCGGCCCGATCAGCCGCATCACAAGCTGGCGCGCCGTCTCGATGTCATTGGAGATGTAGGTGGCGCCGATCAGCGCTTCCATGGTGTCCGCCAGGATAGAGGCTTTGTTCTTGCCCTCGGTGAGCTTTTCGCCCTGCCCAAGGTAGATGTAGTCGCCCAGCCCGATGCTGCGGCCGATTCCGGCCAATGCCCGGGTGCTGACGACGGCGGACCGGCGCTTGGCCAGGTCCCCTTCGGGCAGCGTCGGGTTATCGCGGTACAGCGCGTCGGTGACGGAGAAGCCCAGGATCGAGTCGCCCAGGAATTCGAGCCGTTCGTTCGTGGGGATGCCGCCGTTTTCGTAGGCGTAGGAACGGTGTGTGAGCGCAAGACGAAGCGTCCCGGCGTCAATAGTGACACCGAGACGCTTCAGAAGCTCTTCAGTTGAAGACATCTTAGTCAGCCTTGAGGCAGTTTAGACGTCCGCGACCTTGCGGCCCTTGTACTCAAGGAACAGCGCAGTGCCAGCCGAGTCGGTAACGACCTTTGCCTGGTGCGGCAGGCTGTATACAACCTGGCCGTTCTCTACGGTCTTCACCAGGTGGGGGGCAGTCGCCTTCCACTGGGAGCGGCGGGCGCGGGTATTCGAGCGAGACATTTTCCGCTTGGGAACAGCCACGGCTAACTCATTTCTCTCTAGAAAAACACTTACAGATCAGTTTTGCCGGTCAGGCTTAGCCAAGTCAGCTAGGGCGGCCCCAGCGAGGATCTACGACCTCGTGGTGATGCCCCGGCTCGTCTTCCAGGCGAACTCCGCATTCGGAGCAAAGGCCCTGGCAGTCTTCCCGGCACACCGGCTGGAACGGCAGTATGGTAACAACTGCGTCCCGCAACACCGGTTCAAGATCGATCAGATCGCGCTCGACTCGACGTTGCTCTTCTTCGTCTTCTTCGTCCGGGAACTCGACGTCCTCGTAGAAGAAAAGTTCTTGCACATCGACCTCTTGGTCATACGCGAGGGGATCCAGGCATCGGCCACACTCGCCGGTTACCCGGACGTGCGCAATTCCTGAAACCAGAATTCCTTCGTGTACGGCCTCCAGCCGCAGGTCAAGCTCAACATCCGAGCCTTCCTGCACGCCGATGAGCGCCACACCAAGATCACTTGGTGCGGGTACATGTTCCGTCAGCGTCCGCATGCTCCCGGGACTGCGCCCGAGGTCCTTGACGTCGAACGCCAAGGGCGAACTAGCATCTCGTTTAATGAGAACTCCTGTTGAACATATGACCGACGTACTATCCTAGCCTGAACTTCCGGACGGACTCAAACCGGGTGCCGGTACAACGCCAGGGCGCCGTGCCAGGCCTCGATTCGGCCGCGTAGCCGGCAGCAGGCCGCCGAGTACCGGTCAAGCTTACCCTCTATGCGGCTGGTCCCGGACCGGCTCGCCCGAGACCAGGCGTTTAAGCACCGACCGGGGCACGAAGTCCGAGACATCGCCGCCGAGCGTGAAGACTTCTTTGATCAGCGTCGAGGAAAGATGCAGATAGTGGCTTTCCGCCGGGAGGAACACCGTTTCGACGCCGCTGAGCTGGCGGTTCATCGTCGCCATCGGAAGCTCATAGTCGAAATCCGAGGACGAGCGCAGGCCCTTGACGATCGCCGATACCCCACGCTGGCGGCAGTAGTCGACGAGGAGTCCCTCGCCCACCGGTTCCACCAGGATCCCGCGCAGCGAAGAAAACGTTTCCGTCGCCATGTCGATCCGCTGCTCGAGGCTGAAGCGGTACTTCTTGGCGTAGTTGGTCGATATCCCCACGATGACCTCATCGAAGAGCCCGGAGGCCCGGGCGATGACTTCCAGATGTCCGTTGTGGATCGGGTCAAAGGAGCCAGGGCATACAGCGCGTCTCATGCTCCGAACCTACCGTATCGGGAACGGGGACCGGGATAGCATGACAGCATGTCAGCAACGAAGAGTGACTTCGGCGTGTCCGGCCCCCACCCGCTCCCCTGGCAACGCGCCGCGACGGGAGCAAACCTGCTCTCCGGCGACGGCTCGCTGGGCGTGACCATCTTCGAGGAAATGACCACGCTTGCCCTTTCCGCGGGTGCCATCAACCTTGGCCAGGGCTTCCCGGACGAGGACGGCCCGGTGGAGATCAGGGAGGCCGCCCAGGCCGCCATCGCCGCGGGCGCCAACCAATACGCGCCAGGCAAGGGTATCCCTGTTCTCCGGGAGGCCATTTCGGCGCACCAGTCCCGGTTTTACGGACTGACCCCGGATCCGGACACGGAGATTATCGTCACGACCGGCGCCACCGAGGCGATCGCCGCGGCGTTGCTCGCGCTTGTCGGCCCCGGCGACGAGGTCCTGACCTTCGAGCCGTTCTATGACTCCTATGGCGCCATCATTGGTCTCGCCGGAGCCACACACGTCACAGCGCCGCTGCTGGCGCCGGATTTCCAGCCGGACCTCGATGCCCTTGAGGCGGCGTTCAGTAACCGCACAAAGGTAGTGCTGGTCAATAATCCGCACAACCCGACGGGCGCGGTCTTCCCGTCGGAGGTCCTGCAGCGCGTCGTGGACCTGGCCGAACGCTTCGGTTCCATCATCATCACCGACGAGGTCTACGAACACCTCACTTTCGGCGTGCGGCACGTCCCTGTGGCCACCCTGCCGGGCGCGGCCGGGCGCACCATGACGATTTCCTCCGCCGGAAAAACGTTCTCATTCACCGGCTGGAAGATCGGCTGGCTCAGCGGCCCGGCCCATCTCGTGGCTGCTGCCCGGACCGTCAAACAGTTCCTGAGCTATAGTTCCGGCACGCCGTTCCAGTCCGCGATCGCGGTGGGACTGGAACTGCCGGACGAGTTCTACACGGGCATCGCCGACACCCTGCGTTACAAGCGGGACATCCTCAGCGCGGGACTTCGAGCGGCCGGGCTGGACGTCCTGACCCCGCAGGGGACCTACTTCGTCAACGTGGATACCTCCCCGCTGGGGATCACCGATGCCGTGCACCTGGCCCGCAAACTTCCGGCGCTGGTGGGGGTCGCGGCGATCCCGGTGCCGGTCTTCTGTCATGCCGAGGGCGCCGAACGCACCCGCAGCCTGTTGCGCTTCGCGTTCTGCAAGAAGGTCCATGTCCTGGAGGAAGCCGCCGAGCGGCTCGCGACCCTGCGCGAGAGGCTCTGAGGATGACCGGGCAGCATAAGGGCGCCGCACGGTTCCTGCGGACCACCGGACAGCATGCCACGATCGAGTCCGATTCCTTCACCGACGGCGGCTTCGTCCTGAGCATCGGCGGCGCTGAGCAGTCCCACGTCAACCTTGCAGAGCCGGAGGACATCTTCTACGAGTATCTGCGCAGGATCGGCCATGTGGTCGATCTCGCGGCGCCGTGGGGTGAACCGGTCCGTGCTTTGCACCTCGGCGCCGGCGCCCTGACTCTGGCCCGCTATATCCAGGCCACCCGCCCCGGCTCGGTGCAGTATGCGGTGGAGCTGGAGCGGGAGCTCCTGGATTTCGTTCTGCAGGAACTGCCGCTGCCCGACGGGACCGTGCTGCACCCGCTGATCGGAGACGCCCGGGAGGCGCTGGCCGTACTGCCGGCGGAACTGCGCTTCGACGTCGTGATCCTCGACATCTTCTCCGGACCCGAGGCGCCGGAGCATATTGCCTGCACCGACTTCTACCGTGAGGCCGCGGCGCGGCTGACCCCACGGGGCGTGCTGGTGGTAAATGTGGGCGATGAGCCCGGGCTGACCCTGGTCCGGAGCCAGGTCGCCGCCCTGCGCCGGGCCATGACCGATGTTGCGGCGTTCGCCGAGGCGGGGATGTTCACCGGGCGCTATCCGGGGAACATCATCCTCACCGGAACGCAGGAGCCGTGGCCCGCGCCCTGGACCGCCGCGTTGACGGCCCGCGGCCCGCATCCGGCCAAGGTCCTCGCCGGCGTCGAACTGGACGCGCTCTCGGGTTAGGCCTCGGGCCCGGCGCCGGCCCCAGTGTCCGGCTCGATGCCGGGTTCGGCATACCACAACCGGGTTTCGCCGTATTTCTTCTCAGCGAACCGTTCCATCCCCGCGGGCCAGTCCGGCTCGGGGGTCCGGGAAGAACGTTCCACAACAACGACGCCGCCGGCCGCCAGGTGCGGGGCGAGCTTGGCCAGCACGGCGGCCAGGGCCGGCTCGTCCAGCGGGTACGGCGGGTCCAGGAAGACCAGGTCCCACCGTGCAGCGTCCGCCGTCCGGTCCAGGAAGGACTCCACCTTGGACCGGTGCACGGAGACGACCTTGCGGCCGGCCACCGTGTTGACGAGGTCGGCGTTGCGCTGGCAGACGGCGCTGGCCTTGGCATCGAATTCCACGAGGTCCACAGTGGCCGCGCCCCGGCTGGCGCTTTCGACGCCCAGCGAGCCCGATCCCGCGTAGAGATCCAGCACCCGGGCACCGGAGATCACGTCAAAGGCATCCAGCCGCGAGAACAGCGCCTCCTTGACCCGGTCCGTGGTGGGCCGGGTCAAGGTCCCGGGGACACTGACCAGCGGGCTTCCGCCGGCGGCGCCGGAGATGATCCGGCTCATGGGTGAAGCTCCTGGCGCTCTTGGCGCCTGTGGCAGTTGGTCCTAGCCGCGTTCAAGGAACGCCTCCTTCTCTGGGTTAAGGTATTCGTCGATGGCGGCGGCCAGGCCAGGCTGGTCCGCCAGTGCGGGGTCCGCCGCCACGATCCGCTGGGCGTCCTGCCGGGCCCGGGCAATGATGTCCTCATGTTCAAGGACCCGCAGCAGTTTGAGCGTGGAACGCCCGCCGGACTGCGACGCGCCCAGGATGTCACCCTCGCGGCGCAGCTTGAGGTCTTCCTGTGACAGCTCGAAGCCGTCCGTGGTGGCTGCCACCGCATCGAGGCGGCGGCGGCTCGGGTGGCCGGGCTCCAGCGTGGTGACGAGCAGACAGGTCCCGGGCAGCCCGCCGCGGCCCACCCGGCCGCGGAGCTGGTGGAGCTGGGAGATACCGAACCTGTCGGCGTCGAGGATTACCATCAGCGTGGCGTTGTGCACGTCCACGCCGACTTCGATCACGGTGGTGGAGACCAGCACTTTGGTCTGGTTGGCAGTGAAGGAGGCCATGGTCTCGGACTTGAGGACCGGGTCCTGCCGTCCGTGCAGGGGGGCCACCGGGACGCCGGCCAGGGCGGGTTCGTCCCGCAGGTGCTCGAGAACCCCGGTGACCGAGGCCAGCTCGCGGGCGCCGTTGCCCTCGTCGAGGTCCGCGGCGGACGGTTCGGCTTCGCCGGGTGAAAAGTCGCCGTCGTCGTCCGTGCCGATCTTGGGGCAGACGACGTAGACCTGGTGGCCGGCGTCGATTTCTTCCCGGGACCGGGACCAGATCCGGGTGGCCCAGGCGGGGTGCTCGGCGAGCCCGACGACATGCGTGGTAATCGGGGCGCGGCCGGCCGGCAGCTCGTCCAGGATGGAGGTTTCGAGGTCGCCGAATACGGTCATGGCGACGGTCCTGGGGATCGGGGTGGCGGTCATCACGAGCAGGTGCGGGGGTTTGCTGGCCTTGGCCCGGAGCGCATCGCGCTGCTCGACGCCGAAGCGGTGCTGTTCATCCACCACGATCAGCCCGAGGTCGTAGAAGGAGACGTTCTCACTCAGCAGCGCGTGGGTGCCGATCACAATCCCCGCCGTTCCGGAGGCCGCGTCCAGCATGGCCTGCTTCCGGGCCGCGGTGGGCATGGAGCCGGTGAGGAGCGTGACCTGGACACTGTCCGGGCCGAGGCCGCCAAGCAGCCCGTCCCGGGACAGCGGGCCCAGGGTCCGGCGGATCGAATCGAAGTGCTGGGCGGCAAGTACCTCGGTGGGCGCGAGCAGGGCTGCCTGTCCCCCGGCGTCGACCACCTGCAACATCGCGCGCAGGGCCACGATCGTTTTGCCGGACCCTACTTCGCCCTGCAGGAGCCGGTTCATCGGCGAGTCACGGGCCAGTTCTTCGGACAGCGTCTTGCCGACGGCGGATTGGCCGGCGGTCAGGGTGAACGGCAGCTGGCGGTCGAAGGCGGCGAGTAAACCGTCCGCCGCCGGTCGCCGGGCGGTGGCTTCCTCGGCCGCGAGCTGGGCACGGCGCCGGGCCAGGGCGGTCTGCAGGACGAGGGCTTCCTGGTAGCGGAAACGGTCCCGTGCCCGCTGCCAGTCCGCAGGAACCTGCGGGACGTGGATGAGGCGGTAGGCGTCGGCGACGGACAGGAACTGCTCCCGGGCCGTGATCCCGGCCGGCAGCGGGTCCCCCAGGGTCGCCAGGTCCACGGTGTCCAGCAGCGTGGCGATGACTTTCTGGATGGACCAGCTGGTGAGTTTCGCGGTGGCAGGGTAGACCGGGATAGGCATGGCCGCCAGTTGCTCGGGGTCCATGCCCGGGGTGTCCGGATCCTCGTCGAGCAGCAGGAAATCGGGATTAGTCAGGCCCAGCGAGCCGCCGTAGCGTGTCACCTTCCCGGAGAACATGGCGCGCCGGCCCGGCTGCAGCTCGGCCCGGGCACGGAAGCCGTTGAAGAAGCTGACTTTCAAGGTGCCGGGCAGGCCGGCACCGGTGGTCCGGGATGATGCGGTGGCGGCGTCGTCGGAGATCACCACGTCGGTGAGCGATCCCCGGCGGGGCCCGCATGGGGCGGGTGCTGTTGGAGACGACGCGTGCGATCAGGGTGACGTCCTCGTCCAGCGGGACTTCGCTGATGGGGGTCAGCTCGCCACGGCTCAGGTAGCGGCGCGGAAAGTAGTCCAGCAACCCGCCGACGGTGGTGATGCCGAGGTGTTTGTCGATTACAGCTGCGGAACGTTTGCCGATCCGGCGTTCCAGGCCGAGCTCCAGTTCAGAGTTCATGTCCGTCGCGTGCCGAAACGCCCGCCGCGTGGAGATCGGGGTCGCGCGGGACGGCGAGTTCGCTGACCGTGATGTCCGTTGGGTCACCGAGGGACCGGATGAAGGCAACGGCGGGCTCAGGATCGGTCACGTGGACGTGGATCCGCCAGCGGTAGTGTCCTTCGACGTCCACGGCGCCGCCGACCTGGCTCATGATCACGGAGTCGCCCATTTCATCGAGCCGCTGGCGCATCATGGCCGCGTCCAGCGCTGAGAGCGCGATGGTGCACATCACCTCGACGCCGTCGTCGCGGGGCATATCGGTGTGGATGTGCGGAGCCTGCACGTCGTAGCCATGCAGTCCGTCCAGCAGTTCGTCCTGGAGTCCTTCACCCAATACGGCGGACCGCAGGCAGTCCAGGATCAGCAGCATCCCGACTCCGCCGGCATCAACGACATGGGCAGCGTGCAGGGCCGCGAGCTGGTCTTCGGTGCGCACCACCGCTTCCAGGGCTGCCTCGACGGCGGCGTCGAGGGCAAGGCCGAGGGTTTGGTTGCTGTCATCGCCATTGTGGGCCTGATCAACTGCCGCCACTGCGTGTGCGGCCGCTTCCATGACGGAGAGCATGGTGCCGGGCACGGGATCGCTCAGCGCGGACCACGCCCGGATCTGGGCACGGTTAAATGCCGCTGCCAGCAATGGCGCGCTCAACCGGGTGTGGCCGGCCAGCGGTTCCGCCGCAGCGCCCAGGAACACGGCGAACAGGGTTCCGGAATTTCCGCGGGCCCTGCTCCATCGCGGCCTGGCCGGCCAAGGCCAGGATGGCCCCGACGTCGTTCTGGACCGGATCGGGCGCCGCCACGAAGACACCGTCCCCGACGGCGGCGGGGGCAGTCTCCGCAGGATCGAAGGCATGGGCCGCGGCACGGACCGTAAGGTAGAGGTTGGTGCCGGTGTCGCCGTCGGCGACGGGGAAAATATTGATGGCGTTGAGACGGTCGCTGTGGTTACCGAGCGTTGTTTCCGCCTTGCCCAGCCACCGCTTCATCGCTTGCGCGTTGGCGGTAATCCTAGTTTGCAAAGTGATCCCATCCCCCGGACTCGGCACGCCTGCCCGCAATCGTAACGCCCGCGCCGTCGGTTGACGCCGGAGCCTCCACCGAGCCTATCGCAGTGAAACCGGCCGGTAACGGACGGCCGGCCGCAAAGGTGGCGAGCAGCCCATGGTCTTCGCCGCCGCCGAGGACCCACGCCATCGCATCCGCCCCGAGCAGGACCGACGCCGGTTTCAGGGGTTCGGCAAGTTGCCGCAGGGCTGCGGGGTCCAGGTTGAGCACGGCGTGGCTGGCTGCCGCGAGCCGGTTCCCGTCCCGGACGAGGCCGTCCGAAATATCCATCATGGCTGTGGCGCCCGCCTCGCAGGCGAGCGGTCCGGCGGCGAGCGGCGGCTGCGGCCGGCATTGGGTGTCCATCAGGCCGCGCTGCTCCCGGGTCAGGGTGCTGACGTTTGGGCCGGACTCCAGCAGGGCAAGGCCCGCGGCGGCACGGCCCACTGTGCCGGCCAGGGCCACGGTATCCCCCGGCCGGGCACCGGAACGGAGCACGGCGGCCCGGCCGTCCAGGTTTCCCAGGATCGCGACGCTGACAGCCAGTTCGCTGCCGCGCCCGAGGTCGCCGCCGGCCACGGAGCATTGCGTGGCCCCGAGCTCCCGGATGCCGGCGGTGAGCCCGTCGGCGAAATCCTCCACCCAGGCGACGCGGGTCTCCGGCGGCATCGTGAGGCTGACGACGAGCGAGGTGGCCCGGGCCCCCCATGGCGTTGATGTCGCTCAGATTCTGCGCGGCGGCCTTCCAGCCGACGTCGTATCCGGTGCTCCGGTACCCGTTGTTCCATTCGAGCCGGAAGTCCTGGTCCGCCACCTGGGTGTCGATGCTCAGGACTACGCGTCCGTCCGGCGCGGCCACAATCGCGGCGTCGTCGCCGGGCCCCAGGAGCAGGGAGCCGTTGGTCTCGGGGCCGCGGTTGAGACGCGGGAAGATGCGTTCCAGCAACTTAGCCTCGGAGAGGCCGGCGACAGTCAGCGGCGGATTGGTCAGGTTGGGCACTGGAGTTTCACGCACATCCCCACGCTACCGCGCGGGACCGACAACGCAGTCCTCGGCTCCGGCACTCAGTACCGGACGGACAGGCACCCCAGTTGGGAGACGCCGGTGCTGAGCACTGTGATGCCGGGGCTGGACGCGCACACGGTGTAGGTTCCCCGCGTGGTCGCCGGCACAACAGCACGGTAGCCGTGCTTTCCAACGATATTCAGCGCTGCGTTGACGTCCGGGCGGGAGACGTTGGCCGTAAACTTGTAGGTTGTCGATGACGAGTTCGGGGCCTTGACGCTGATGTTGACCGGGATGCTCCGGCTCGTGAAGTTCGGATCCACCGTCCAGCCGGTGGCCGTGATGGACTTCGTGGCACCGGTACCGGTAATCCGCACCGAGTCGAGATAGCCCGTGGGGGCAGCCGCGGCCTGCGCGGTCAGATCCTGACAGGCCAGCAGCGAGTTGCCGGCACTGAGCGGACTGACCGCGATCCCGTAGGCGCAGACGCGGTAGCGTCCGGACTCGGTGATCGGAATGCTGTTTTTGAAGCCGTGGCGGCCGGACACGGCCAGCGCGGCGTTGACGTCTCCCCGGGTCCGGTTGGCCGTGAAGGCATAGCCCTTGGTGGTACCGCTGGGCGCCGTGACGTAGATGTGGACGCCGTTGGATGCCGACGGGGTGGCCCGCTCCAGGCTCCAGCCGGCCACGGTGATCACGGCGGATGGGCTGCGGGTATCGACGCTCATGCTGTCCACGTAGCCAATAGGCGGCGCTGCGGCTGTCGCCACGGTGTCCGCGCAGCCGAGGAATGCGTTGCGTTTGGTCAGGGCGTTGACGGCGATGCCGTAAGCGCACACCCGGTATGTCCCGGTCTGTGTGACCGGAACGGTCTTCACGAACCCGTGGGATCCGGTGATCTTCATGGCTGCGTTCACGTCGGCCCGGGCCTTGTCGGCCGTGGTGGTGACGATGCTGGTCCTGCCGTCCGGGGACCTGACGTACAGGTGGATTCCGAGGGACGCCGTGGGCTTGCCGACGTCGTAGGACCAGCCTTCCACCCGCAGGCCGGCGGAAGAACCGGCGTTGGTGAACCGCACTGAATCCAGGAAGCCGCGCGGGTAGTCGGACACGGCCGCGGTGATTGTCTTGCAGCCCAGCGAGGTACTGGAGGCATCAGCCAGCGCTGACACGGCGATGCCGGCGACACATACTTTGTAGCTGCCGTTCTCGGTCACCGGCACGGTGATAGCGAAGCCGTGCGAACCGGTGACGCCAAGGGCCTGGTTAACGTCCGGCCGCGATTTGTCGGCGGTGTAGGTCCGGGTGGTTGACGTGCCGTCCGGCGCGGTGACATCCACCCGTACCGGGATGGACGCACCGGGCGTTCCGCGGTCCACGGCCCAGCCGTCGATCTTAATCCGGGGCTCCCCGGTCAGCAGCGCCGTTGTGACCGAGTCAAGGGACCCCTCCGGTGCCGGCGAGCCGGCCAGGGTGGCGGTCCGGCAGCCAAGCGCGGTGTTGCCTGCGGCGGCGATCGCGTAGGCGCACACCTTGTAGGTGCCTGCCTGTTTGATCGCGATGGAGCTCTGAAAGCCGTGGTTACCGCTGATCCCCAAGGCGGTGTTGACGTCGCCCCGGGACTTGTCCGCGGACAGGATGGTTTTTGACGAGGTCCCATCGGGGGCAGTGACGTGGATGTGTGCCTGGGTTGAGGCGGAGCTCGTCGCCGGGTCGACGGCCCAACCGGAGACCTTCAGGACGGCGCCGGAAGAGGTGACGGAAACGTCGGCGCCGTCAAAGGACCCCTTGGCCGGGTTTCCGGCGGGCCGGATCGTGACCGAGGCGGAGGTATCGCTGACGGCATTGATGGACACGGCGGTCCCGGCGTGGGTGGTGAACGTCTGGCCGGCCTGCCAGGTCTGGGTGTTGCTGTAGTAGCCATTGAACGCCGAAGGCCGGGTGTTTGGCGGGAGCAGGATCGAGGAGTTCCCGCCGCCCTGCTGGGTGATTTTTACGCCGCGGTTTCCGTTTCGGGCGATGACGGCGTCGTAACCCACCGGGGCGCGCAGCTCCAGAAAGTAGACCTCGCCAGATTTCGGGTCCGTGAATTTGGCGGCACGGTCCGATCCCGTGCCAGCCCAGGGCTTGAGGGTCACGCTGCGGGCAGCGGTGACAGTACCGAGGTTGGCGACCTCCTTGCCGGTTCCGAACCGTCCCATTTCCCAAAAGCTGGCACTGATTTCCGGCATGATGTCCCAATGGGAGATTCCCATCAGGTCCAGGTTGTCGCCGTAGGTCTTGATGGAACAGCTGGAGTCGGCGAACCCGGCAAAGGATCCGGAGGCGACATCCTGCGCGCCGCTGCCGCACAGCAGGCTGTTGGCGTGGTCCAGCCCCAGCGTGTGCCCGAATTCATGGGTGAGGACGGGAATGGTGAGGCGGCTGTTTTGCGGCATGAGGATCCGCCCGCCGATGCTGCCGTTGCTGTACGCCATGCCGGCGGCGCCGTTGTTGAGGTAGGCGCCCGGGATAAACATCACCAGGGCCGTGTACGGGCTTTGCGTCCAGCCGAGTTCCTTGGCAACGATGTCCACGATCTCCGCCGGCGACTGGCTGGATTTCGCGGCCGATTTGTGGAGTTTCTTCTCGCTGACCAGGGAGATGTCAACCCGGTTCGCCGTCGCGTTGGCCCAATAGGAGCTGGAGGCCCCGAGCGCGGTCTTGACCGAATTCATCGGCACCGCGGCGTCCGTCCCGGACGGTGTTTTGTCGGCCAGTTGCACGGTGACCAGGGTGGTCTTCATGGTGCCGGCCAGCGGGGCGCTGACGTAGGTGTACTCTGTCCTGGCGCGCCCGGATGCGGGCTCGGGCCGGACAAAGTCGTCGACTTCGGGGTTGTACCCGGGGTCAGCGACGGCAGGCACGGCCTGCGGGAGGCTGACGGGTGCCTGGGCGGAGGCGGGAGATGCCTGAGGCAGCGCGGCGGCCAGCATCACGGCGGCAAGAACGGCTGCCGCCAGGTTCAGTTTTCGCAAAATTGCTCGCTTCAGGGTGAGACCTCAGGTGGAGACCTGTTGGTGAGACCTACGTCGGTGCCTATAGCATAAGCGGATATTCGCATTTGCCACCCCGGGCACATCTGTCACTTGTTTCACAGTGTCAACGCGCTTATTTCCCGTCAGTTTTTGCGCAGGAACAACGCACCGTTTCCCTCCGGGAATACCCCGTGAAAGACTTTCCCGCGTGCCTCCCCCCTATACCGCCGTGATCTCCGCAGCCCGAAAGGTCTTTGCCGTCACGGTCGGAGCATTCCTGCTGTGGCTGATCGTCGCCGTGCAGCTCTTCGTCAACACGGATCCGCTGACCCTGCACCGGACGGAGGCCGTGATCATGCTGGGTGGTGCCGCCTCGGAGCGGCTCCCCGCGGCCCGGCAGGTCCAGGAAAAACTGGGCATTCCCGTCCTGGTCCTGTCCCAGACAGATACGTTGGGCAACCGGATTGCCGACGCCGCGTGCGGCACGGCAACGTTCCCAAATCCGTCACTGCTGTGCTTCCGGCCCCCGGAGCTCGATACGCGGGGCGAAGCGCGGGCCATTTCCCGGCTCGTGGAACTCAACGGCTGGACGTCGGTCACGGTGGTGACCTCCAGCTACCACGTCACGCGGGCCGGGCGGCTGATCCGGCAGTGCACGGGCGCCGACGTGCAGATGGTGGCCTCGCATCCGGACCTGTCCGCGGGGCAATGGCTGCGGCGGTTCGTCATCGAATCCGGAGGGCTCCTGGACGTATCCCTTCGCCCCGAATGCCCCTAACAGCGGCCGGGAATGTAAGAATTGAAGTCCGCCCGGCTGAAGCCGTCAACCGGCGGAACGATTTGCTGAGGCCAGGAGGACCACCCGTGGAAGAACCTGCCAACGCCACGTTCCGGCCGCCCGCCGCCCCGCGGCACCTGCGCCGCCGCCGCCTGCGCGAGGACATTCCGGACACGTTCCTGGTTCCAAGTGCCGCACCGGTTCTGCCAGCTGCGCCACAGGCCGGATCAGCGGCGCCGCAGGCCGGTCCAGCGGCACCGGTTGCGGCGGTGGCGCCGCAGTCAGGACCAACGCCACCACAGCCGGCCGAAGAGCCGCCGGGAGCGGTGCCGGAAGTGGCACCGCCGTCAGCAGACGAAAATCCCGCCAATGCCGTGCAGTTCCGCCCGCCTGAGCGCGCCACGACGACCTACCGTCGCAAACGGCGGGTCGCCATGACAATCCTGATTCTCGTTTCTGTCAGTATTCCCTTGCTGATCCTGGCGCTCATCCTCAGCGCCTGAAGCCGCGCCCTGGGCCTGAGCACCGTGCCTGCACCCGGCGGTCAGTGCATTCCGCCCCGCGTCGCGTAGCCTTGACTGGAGAAAAGCCCATCGATTAGTCAGGGGAACCCTCCATGCCAAGCATCATGCCCATCTACGGGACGCGTCCGGAAGCCATCAAGATGGCGCCGATCGTCCTTGCTCTCCAGGAATCACCCCTCTTTGACTGCATTGTCACCGTCACCGGCCAGCACCGCGCCATGCTTGACCAGGTCAACGACCTCTTCGGCATCACGCCGGACCATGATCTGGACATCCTGCAGCCGGGACAGTCGCTGTCGGCGATCATGACGCGCACCATTGACGGCCTGGAGAAGCTCTTCGCCCACACGAGGCCGGACGCCGTCGTCGTCCAGGGTGACACCACCACGTCCACGGCCGGCGCCATCGCGGCGTTCTACCACGGCATCCCGGTGGTACACGTGGAAGCCGGCCTTCGCAGCGGGGACATGCTTTCGCCGTTCCCGGAAGAAGCCAACCGGAAAATAACGAGCCAGATTGCCAGCCTGCATCTCGCCCCCACCCGGACCAGCCGGGCGAACCTGCTTGCCGAGAATGTCCCGGCCACGGACATCGCGGTCACCGGTAACACCGTGATCGACGCCCTCCTCACCACCGTCAGCAAGGAGGTCCCGTTCGAGGATCCGCGGCTTGAAGCTCTCGCCTCTGAGGGACGGAAGATCCTGCTGGTCACAACGCACCGCCGGGAAAACCAGGGCGAAGCGATGCGCGGTGTGGGCCGGGCGCTGGCGCGAATCGCCGACGCCGAACCGGATCTAGTGATCGTTCTGCCGATCCACAAGAACCCTGTGGTGAGGGACGCGGTCCTCCCCTTTGTGGAGACCAAAGCCAACGTGCTCGTTTCCGAACCGCTGGCCTACGGGGAATTCACCCGCATGCTGTCGATGGCCCACATCGTCCTGACGGATTCGGGCGGCGTCCAGGAGGAAGCCCCCAGCCTGGGCAAGCCCGTGCTGGTCATGCGGGAGAACACTGAACGCCCTGAGGCCGTCGAGGCCGGAACGGTTACCTTGATCGGCACCGACGAGAATAAGATCGTCTCGGAAGTGGACCGGCTGCTCCATGACCAGGCGCATTTCGATTCGATGGCCAACGCCGTTAACCCCTATGGGGATGGCAAGGCAGCAGCGCGGACAGTGGCGGCTATCGCCCAGCTGCTCGGAACCGGCTCACGCATCGGGGAGTTCGGCGAAGTCTAGCATCAAGCTTCCCACCGCCGCGACACCAGCGGGGTTTACGGGCCCTTCGCAGATGAGCGTGGTTAGAGGGGAGGGTTCTGAGACGGGCGCCGTGGCGGAGGCCGTTCCCGGTGCGGCGTGGTGCGGTGGGAAAGAGGCCAGGCTACCTTTGAATTGGTAGCGACCAAGCAAACCAATACCAAAAGAGACCCTGACATGACTAACTCTATGTCTTGTTCCGATGGCCGTTGGTGCACGCGCGCGGATGTGCTGCTCGGTGTCGAGGGCATCCACGTCAGCTCCGTCACGACATCCGGGACCGGCCTGGTTCGGCGCACCGAAACCGGGGAAGACATCATCGGCTGCCCCGACTGCGGCGTTGTCGCTATCGGCCATGGCCGCCGGCAGGTGCGGCTCCATGACATTCCCTGTTTCGGCCGTCCGGTGCGATTGCTGTGGGCCAAGCGTCTCTCGCGGTGCCTGGACCCGGGCTGCCCAAGGACCACGTTCAGCGAAGAGCACCCGCTGGCCGGTCCCCGGACGAAACTCACCGCCCGCGCCGTGAACTGGGCGACCGATGCGCGCCAGCATTTCGACACGTCGGCCTCGGCCCTGGCACACCAGCTTGGCGTTTCCTAGCACTCCGCCTGGGACGCCACCAAGGCAGAAGCTACCCGCCGCATCGGGAGCGCCGATCAGCTCGCCGGCGCGAACGCCCTCGGCGTCGACGAACATGTCTGGTCCCACACCGGCCCGCCCGGCACCGGTATGGTCACCGGCATCGTTGACCACACCCGGACGCCCACGGCGTCATCCACGCCCGGCTGCTGAACCTCGTTCCGGGCCGGTCCGGGAAGGCCTACCCGGCTCTCCGTGGTTGGTGCATTCGGGTTCGTGTCTTTAGACGTGAGGGGCCCGTAGCCCTGTTGTGATGGATGTTCTTGACGCATTCATCGATGACAGGACTACGAGCCGTGACCGAGCTTACTTCCCGGTGCCCTGACGCTGCCACCGCCATGTTCAACCTGCCTGACTACCTTGTTCTTTCAACCGAGATTCTGGGCTTCGGCCAGCGCAGAATCCTGGTCGAGAGCATCGTCGAATCCGGGTGCCCTGACTGCGGTGTGATCGGCACCCGGCGGCACTCACGGCGCCTCCAGCGGGTCCGTGACATTCCCGTCGCCGGGCCGGTGGAGGTCATCTGGTCCAAGCGACGGTTCTTCTGCGATGAATCCGAATGCCCCCGGAAGACGTTCTTCGAAGCCACCCCCAAGGTCCCGCGCCTGGCCCGTTCCACCCGCCGGCTGCGGGACATGCTCGTCTCCGCGGTCATTGATTCCAGCCGCGCCGCCACTGAAGCCGCCGCGGCGCATGGGGTCTCGTGGTGGCTGGTCCAGCGGGCCCTGAACATGGCGGCCACCAGGCTTCCGGACGTCGACAAGCTGCGTCCCCGGATGCTGGGCATCGATGAGCACCGGTTCCGTTCCGTCCGGTTCTTCAAGGATCCCGAAACCAATGCCTGGAAGCGATTCGAACCCGGGATGACTACCATCGTTGACCTGGACACGGGCCGGGTCCTCGGTGTGGTCGACGGCCGGGACCACCAGGGCGTCGGCGAGTGGCTCCTCGCCCGCCCGCTCGACTGGCGGTTCTGCGTGCAGGTCGTCGCCATCGACACGTCCGCGGCGTTCCGGAAAGCCCTGCGGATGTGGCTGCCCCGCACCGCCGTCTCGGTCGACGCCTTCCACCTGGTCCTGCTCGGGAACAACATGCTCACCGAAGTCCGGCAGCGACTGACCCAGGAAACCAAGGGCCGACGAGGATGCACCCCGGACCCGGTCTGGGCCAACCGCCGGCTGCTGCTCCGCGCCGGCGAGACGCTCTCGGGCCGGGGCAGTGACCGGCTCAAACAAGTCTTCGACCTCGATGACCCGACCGGCAAGCTGCAGGCGGCCTGGAACGTCAAAGAGCAGCTCCGCGCGATGTTGCGCACCGGCTCACTCGCCGACGCCGCGGCCGCGAAGCACCGGCCCCAGGAACTCGTCGAACACGCAGCCCAGCCCGAGACGACCAGGCTCTGGCGCACGGTCTGCCGCTGGTGGAAGGAAATCGAAGTACTCATCGTCACCGGCGCAACAACGGCGAAAGTAGCGGCGAACAATACGGCCATCAAGCACCTGAAACGGACCGGACGGTGATTCGTCAATAGCCGCAACAACACCACTCTCATTATGCTCAGAAGCGGCGCCAGAACGGCGGCCTGAACATCCACCGCACAGTGGAAATCACCACGAACCGCGGAGAGCCGCCTACCCTGACTGGCTCAAACGACCGCGGCACCGGGTTCACCGCCGGCATCAAGACAGCGGCGCTGGATCCTTTCCGCGGCTACGCCAACGCAATTCGTGACGAGCCCCCCGAAGCCATCACGGTCCTGGACGTTTTCCACGTCGTCAAACTGGCTTGTATCTCTTAAGTACCCCCTGTTGACGTGGGGTGGTCGTCGTTTACGGTGGCCTTGGGAGGGGCCGGGGTGGTTCCGGTTTTCGGCTGGGCATCATGGCCCGTGAAAGAGATCGTCACCCCCGGCCTGTCTTCCAAGCAGACCCGATTGAGGGAATTGGTGGCCGGAAGAGAACGGTGCGCAGCACCGGCTTTCGTCCGGGCAGGCACCGGATAACTCACAAGCGCGGGAACTGTATCCGACGCTTCCTCAGCAGTCGCGGGCGTGTGAGGGAGGTCGCCGTCGGCGCTCGGGTTAGCGCATGACGGTTCTCCCCAAGGATGGGGAAGCCCGGCCTGGTGACTCGGCTGGTGGACCGGCAACGACGGGTTGTCCCATCGCACGTATTCGATGCGAGGAGGAGAACCATCATGCAAAATCAGAATAAACCCGCGGAGATCATCCGGGCAGTAGCGGGTATCGACGCGGCCATCACGGCACGGCACCATATCGCGGTCCGGGAGTTTTTCGATGACGGAACTGAACACCTGAGCCGTTTCACGGTCGACCCGACACTGGCCGGGTTGGAGAGGCTCTCGGCGCGGCTGGCCGCAGTTCCAGCGCCGCTAACGGCGGTTGTGGAACCGACATCGATGACCTGGCTGGCGCTGGCCCTCGCGGTCGAACGGGCCGGCGGCCAGATGGAAATGATCGGCGCCCGCCACTCCTCGCGGTTGCGCGGAGCCATCATGGGCAAGAATAAATCCGACGTCATCGACTCCGAGGTCCTCACCCACGTCGGGGAGATCTTCGACCCGCCACCGCTGGTCCTGGCATCCCCGGGACAGCTGGCGCTGCGCCGGGCCGTGGTCCGCCGGGCCGGCGCCGTCATTGACGGCAACCGCTACTGGCGGCGACTTCTGTCGCTGGCACGGTGGGCCTTTCCCGATGTGTGGACCGCGTTCGCCGGATCCGAGCCGACAGCACTGGCCGTGCTCGGCCGTTGGCCCCACCTCCGGTCCCTGGCATCGGCACGCGCTGCGACCCTGACCGCTGTGGTCGCCGAGCACACCCGTGGCGTCGCCGACACACCCTCCCGCGCCACCGCGATCAAGGCCGCGGCCCGGGGATGGGCGGATTTCTGGGACGGGCACCTGGACCTGGACGCGCTGGCCGTCGATGTCACCGAGCACCTCGCTGACCTGCAGGAATCCCGGGCTAGGGTGGATCGCTTCACGTCGCATTCACGGCAGTGGTGGGAGCATCTCTACGGCGATGACCCGCTGACCCTGTCCCTGCCTGGCGTGGGCCCGGCAATCGGTCCTTGCATCCGCGCCTACTTCGGTGACGGATCCGGGTTCGACAGTGCCAAGAAGGCCGCGAACTATGTCGGCATTACCCCTTCGAACTGGTCCTCCGGGACGATGAACCAGTCGCGCCGGGCCATCAGCAAGGAAGGACCGGCGCCCCTGCGCCTGGCTTTCTACCAGGCCGGCAGCGTCGCCCGGACCATGGACCCGCAGCTGGCCGCATTCTATCACCGGCTGATGACCGAACGCGGCCACTGCCACACCCAGGCCACCATCGCGGTCGCCAGGAAACTCGCCGAAAGAACCTGGAAAACCCTCACCACCGGGCAGATGTATGAGCTCCGCGACGTCGAGGGGCAACCGGTCACCAAACGGGCCGCGAAAGAGCTCATCGCCTCCCGCTATACCGTCACGCCAAAACAGCGCACCCAGTCACGGTCCCACACGGTCGAAGCGAAACGGGCACGCCTGACGCGGTAGCTACCAGCACCCCACCGATACCGGACGACGCCAAGCCACAGACCGTGCTTTCGCCCCCCTCCACCAGCCTGGGCAACAGCGGGCCGGCAACGGGCCCTTCCGGGACGGACAGCTCTGCCGCCACCGCAGAACACAGGTGACGGTGCATTCAGCCTGCCTGCCGTCCAGAGCCAAAAAAGGCTTGACAAGCGTTAGGGAATCTCTCCGTGGTTCATGGTGAAACGGGTTCCGTGTCTTGAAAGCTGAAGGGCTCGTAGCCCTGCTGTGATGGATGTTCTCTACGCATTCATCAACCGTCAGGAGCTACGAGCCTTGATCGAGCCTACTGCCCAGCGTCCGGACGCTGCTACCGCCATTTTCAACCTGCCCGACTACCGCGTCACAGACGCCGAGGTCCTCGCCTTCGGGCAGCGCCGAATCAGTGTCGAAGCCACCGCCGAGGCCGGCTGCCCGTCCTGCGGCGTGATCAGCACCCGCGTTCATTCCCGCCGGTCTCAACGGCTGCGCGACATCCCCGTCGCCGGCCCAGTCGAAGTGATCTGGATCAAGCGGAGATTCTTCTGCGATGAGTACCTGTGCCCGCGCTGGACATTCACCGAGGAGACCGCCCAGGTCCCGCGCCGGGCACGGTCCACCCGCCGGCTCCGTGACGCCCTCGTAGCCGCCGTCATCGGATCCGGAAGAGCAGCCGCGGAGACAGCCTCCTCGTTCGGCGTCTCATGGTGGCTGGTCCAAAAGGCCCTGGACTCCGCGGCGCTGACGTTGCCTAATGTTGATGCCCTCGCCCCGCGGATGCGCGGCATCGACGAACACCGCTACCGTTCCGTTCGTTTCTTCCGCGACCCGGCCACCCAGGCCTGGAAACGCTATGAACCCTGGATGACCACCATCGTCGATCTCGACACCGGACAAGTTCTCGGGATCGTAGACGGCCGCGACAGCGAGGGCGTCGGAGAATGGCTCTTCGCCCGCCCACTTCAATGGCGCCTGGGCGTGCAGGTCGTCGCGATCGACCCTTCCGCCGCGTTCCGCAAGGCCCTGCGGATGTGGCTCCCGCGCACCGCAGTCTCGGTCGACGCGTTTCACCTCGTCAAGCTCGGCAACCACATGCTCACCGAAGTCCGGCAACGCCTCACCCAGCAGGTCCACGGCCGTCGGGGACGCTCCATCGACCCGGTCTGGGCCAACCGGCGACTGCTCCTGCGCGGCGGCGACACACTCTCGCACCGGGCACGACACAGGCTCAGCACCGTGTTCGCCACTGATGACGCCACGGGAAGACTGCAAGCTGCGTGGCTGGTGAAAGAGCAGCTCCGGACGCTGCTCGCCACCGGCTCTCTCGCCGACGCGGCCGCCGCGAAAGACCGTCTGCAGGGTCTGGTTGAGCGAGCCGAACAGCCGGAAACGAACCGGCTCTGGCGCACGATCTGCCGGTGGTGGAAGGAGATCGAAGTCCTCATAGTCACCGGCGCAACAACGGCGAAAGTCGAAGCCAACAACACCGCGATCAAACACATCAAAAGGACAGGCCGGGGATTCACCAACGCACGCAACTACAAAACGCGTATCCTGTTGCGCAGTGCCGCCAGAACAACGGCATGAACACCCATCACGGCAGAACATTCACCACGAACCGCGGAGAGCCGTCAAACTGGGATCAGCCATGGTCGACGAAGTCCGCCGCCCCGTGCAGCAAGGTACCCTCGGACACCGCGGTTGCAAGGGAGATCCGCTCTTTCGTGTCCGCAGGACCCTGAAGATCGGCGCCGAACATCTCTCCGACAAGCAGTCCGCCCGGCTGGATGCGAAACTCACCGCTGGGGACCCGGACCACGAAGTCACCCTGGCCTGGCCGTGCTACCAAAAGCTCCGCAACATCTACGACGCCAGACCGGAACGAGGCAGGAAACTCGTCAACGAAGTCATCGATTCATTCCCGACGTGCCCGATCCCGGAAGTCTCCCGGCTGGGGCCGCACACTCAAACAATGGAAAGCGATCATCCTCGCCTACTTCGACACAAACGGCGCCTCCAACGGACCCTCGGAAGCAATCAACGGCGTCATTGAAACCACCCGCCGAATCGCCAGAGTCTTCCGCAACTTCACCAACTACCGGCTCAGGTGCCTACTCGCAGCCGGCGGCCACCGCCCCTACCGAATCAAACACACCAACCATGCCTAGACGCGAAGGTTCACCAACCAGCTTCCTGCCGGCAGTTTCGAGGTCCTGACAGAGCGATCCTCGCTCTGCCAGGACCGAGGCATGAAATTCCCCGTCGACGGGCTCACCTGCGTCGAGAGTCCGCTTCTCTCGTCGGTAGGCTTTCAGGAGCTCAGATTGAAGCTATTGGATTTGACGTCCTGGAAAATGGCTGCCTCTATAATTCCTTAGTGCATTTCCAAGATGTCAATTTCCTCGCCGTCCAATTTACAGCCCGATCGCTAACGCCTCAAGAATTCCTTTAAAATGCGGTCTAAAGGCCGCCGACCAAGAGTGCGCTCTCCGTCTTTGATACCTCAGCGTGGCCTCTCCAGATGCCGCGGGTGTCGACGACGGCTTTCCCCTCAAGAAGCTCTTTAGAGATCTCCTTGAATTCATCATGGTCGACCAATACAAGTACGATGTCCGCGCAGTCGATGGCCGAGTGCACATCCATGAGCTGAATTTTCTGGCGGGTGTCGAGCGCGGCCGGCAAGTCACTGACGTGGGGTTCCGCTACGAGAATCTTAGCCTCAGGCAACGCATCTGCCAGTTGGCCGACGATACTGACAGCTGGAGATTCCCGAAGGTCATCGATGTTTGCCTTGAACGCGAGTCCAAGCGCCGCGATGACCGGCCGACGACCAAGTGTGGAAGCAGCTTCCTCAACCTTGCGAACAACCCAGTCAGGCTTCGAGTCGTTGGTAATCCTTGCCTGGCGGATAAGTCGGGCTTCCTCAGGAGCTGCCGCAACGACGAACCACGGGTCGACTGCAATGCAGTGCCCACCGACTCCGGGACCGGGCTGGAGGATATTGACGCGGGGGTGGTGATTAGCCAGGGAGATCAGTTCCCAGACATCAATTCCCAGTTTGTCCGAAATGATTGAAAGCTCATTCGCGAATGCGATATTTACGTCGCGGTATGAGTTTTCCACCAGCTTGGCCATCTCGGCGGTGGTGGCATCTGTCAAGAAGATTGCTCCCTGGCAAAAGACGCTGTAAAGGCCCTTCGCCATTTCGGCTGCACGTCGAGTGATCCCGCCCACGATGCGGTCGTTGGTGACCAGTTCGATCATGATCCTGCCGGGGAGAACCCGCTCTGGGCAGTGCGCAACATGGAGAAGTCCCTCGGGAGTTGAGCTCGCGGCGTCGTCCGTCCGAAGATCTGGGCGCAGACCGACGAGGTAGTCCGCAAGGTGCTGCGTGGCGCCGGGGGGTGAGGTTGATTCGAGAACCACAAGCTCTCCGCCGCGAAGCTTGGGAGCAATAGCCCGGGCAGCGGCCTCGACATAGGAAAGGTCCGCCGTCTTGTCTTCATTGAAAGGCGTCGGTACTGCGATGATGTAGGCCTCGGCCTCGGGCATTTCCAGCTGCGCGCGAAGGTTTCCCTGAGTCACCGCTCCAGCAACGTGAACTGCCAGATCAGGTTCAACGAACGGTACCTCGCCGCGATTAATAGCATCAATATTGTTGCGATTGACGTCGACACCGGTAACCCGCAGGCCGTTAGTGGCAAGGATTGCGGCAGTGGGCAAACCGATATAGCCCAACCCGACTACTGCAACGTTTTTAATCTTGGTTGACATTTCCGTTCCTCCAAATTGACACACGGTATGCCGCGTGAAAAATAAATTTCATTCTCTGAAAACTAGCAATTCAATTATCGAGGCGTCATCAGCTAATGCCTCGACGTCGCACACTCGCGGAGTGGAAACTCTTGACGGAATAGACCGCAAAACTGAGGCAGGTCCCCTGAAATGGCCCACGATCCCTGGCAGTCGACGCGCCAACGCTCAATTGTACGCGGAGCTTAGTGTGCCCGTTCGCCCCCCTCGAAATATGACATGCAAGCCGCCCCTAGACTACCAAGTCCTTGATAGGGCAGCCGAACCGGCCTTCAGCCCTATGATTTGGATCACATAACGTAAACCCCGCGCCGCCACTTTACCTGACCTGCTCAGGCGTTAGGTGCCGGGCGCCGGGTCCCCACCTGGCCGCGGAAGCTGTAGAAGTTGTAGTCAAAAGGGATGGTCTGATTCACAACAGGGGCTCCACCGTTTCCTCAATGATTCAATGCGGATGTCGCAGATGGATGGAATCAGCCGCGGCACGCTGGAGCGCGACGACGTCTGGAGGCCCCCATGGGCGCAGTACCCGTCCGGGCTTGTCTGTTCGAGCAGCATGACCCCGCGTTAAGACCGGCCGTCGGCGATCTTCAGCACTGGGCGAGCTCACCCCCGTGCTTCGTGCCGCGGAGCTGAAATTCCTCCGCCACAAGGCTCAGGAATGGGGATTCCTTATCTAACCGGTCAAATCCTTCTGACTGCATTCTCACTAAGCCAATTCCCCAGCTAACAAGTGCGTATTTGTGAACGCACTCACAAAACCCCGCACGTCCGTCTACGTGAGACAATGATGCCTAGCTATTTGCCGGCCCATGTTCGACCGCTCGTTCTCGCGGCTCCGGTCTGACATCTGTGACGGCAGTCGCCGAAGGCATATCACGGGAGGGACCAACACGTGGACCGCAGGATGTTCCTAGCGCTGCCGCTTGCGGCCGCCGCGGGCGCCCTGTCTGCATGTACGTCAACAGACGCGCCCCCACCGTCCATCACAACACTCCGGCCGGTTCCCACCGGCTCGCCGACCCCCTCCATTCGGCCGATCCCCTCTATCCCGCCGGGGGCACGCAAGGGCTTCGGCATATCGCTTTCTAGGCGAATTGCGCTTGAGCAGCTTAATTCGTTGGATCTGAGTTGGTTTTACAATTGGGGCGAGCGCTATCCGGCCGCACGGCCGGGCCCTGAATTCGTTCCTATGGTTTGGGGAAGCGGCAGCCTCCGCAGAAACGCCGTGGAGAGAATACAGTCGGAAATCCAATATTCCAGGGCAACCCAGCTCCTTGGATTCAACGAGCCGGACCATCGCGCGCAGGCGAACATGTCTGTCGACCAGGCGATCGACTTGTGGCCCCAGTTGGAGGCGGCAGGACTGAGGCTTGGCTCACCAGCTCCCGTCCAGGCCCTGGGCGATTGGCTCAAGGAGTTCATGGACAAAGCCGCGGCCAAGGACCTTCGCGTTGATTTTGTGGCTATGCATTCCTATACGCCCCCGAACCCGGACTCCCTGCTGAAGGCGGTGCAGAGCCTGCACGAGCGCTATGACAAGCCGGTATGGATCACTGAGTTTGCCGTGGCCGACTGGCAGGCCAAGGCCTCGTCTCCAAGCCGGTTCTCGGAGTCCGAGATCCTCACCTTTATGGAGGAAACCGTGGCTGGCCTTCGCGAAATGCCCTTTGTAGAGCGCTTCGCATGGAAGACCCGGGCCCATGACGATCCGATTATGGGGAAATCGGCGCTCTTCATGAAAGACGGATCGCTCTCCCCTACCGGCGAGCTGTACAAGTCTCTCTAGAGAAGCCCGGCGCCACCACACTCAGGATTGGCGCAGCATCCGCCGAGCAACCGAATCGCCGCAGCATGCCAGTGCTAATTCTTACTTGCGCCCGTCCGACCCAATGGTTTACCCGTTTCACATTACGGTGCATAAAGGTAGGTATTTATGGATGGCCGGAAATTTCTAGCCGTTCTGCTTGCAGCCATGGCCGGGCCGGGCCGGGCGCCCTTCTCGGAGCCTCAACGTCGGCTGGTACTACCGGTGAGAATCAACCTATTATCTCTCCTCGAATCCGCCCTTTATACCGATCATCAAGGACGCCCGGCGGCTGCTGGAGCTGGACGCCATCGGAAAGATGCAGGCCCAACTGGCCGAAACGAACGCCAAGTACCGCCTTGGCTTCCACGAGCCGGATCACAAGTCACAGGCCAACATGTCCGTTCACCAGGCCATCAAGCATTGACGCCAGCTGGAGGCCACCGGTCTGCGGCTTGGATCCCTGGCGACATTCAACCCGACGCGTCTCTGGATCGAGGATTTCATGAAGAAGGCCGGCCAGACCGGTGGGCGCGTGGATTTCATGACGATGCTCGTCTACGCCTGGCCTATCGCGGAGAGCTTCCTCGGCAAAGTCTCCGCCCTGTATGAAAAGTACGGAAAACCGATCTGGGTAACAGAGCCTGCAGTGGCTGACTGGGCTGCCACTAGATCGATTCCGCCACGGTAAGGCAGGAAAGAGACCGAGGAAATTATTCGGGAGACTGTGGCGGGGATGCGGGCCATGCCCTTCGTAGAACGTTTTGTCTGGAAGACCCGGTCCGCCACGGATCCGATCATGCGCTCGTCCGCCCTGCATCACAGGGCGGCATCCTGACCTCAACGGGAAGGCTCTGGGCCTCGCTCTAATTGGCCAGCAAACACATCAGCCCGCCTCCTCGGTGCAATCGCGCTGAGGAGCCGGGCTGAACTGTTTTGCACGGATAGTCCTACTGGGCCGCGGGAACCTCGAGCAGTTCGCTCTTGTGGCCGAGGGAAATGATGTCCCAGCCTGCCGCGGTCCACTTGTCGTGGTCCAAAACATTGCGCCCGTCGACGATCCGCTTGTGGGACACGACGGCGGACAGCTCTGCCGGGTCGATGCTCACGAATTCGGACCACTCGGTCAGGAGCATCACGAGGTCGGCGTCAGCGACTGCTGTCGCGAGGGCATCGACATAGTTCAGGCGCGGGTACCGCTTGGACGCATTGGCGTTGGCCGCCGGGTCGTAGACGCTGACGTCTGCGCCGCTGTTATAGAGCCGAGCAGCCACGTCCAGGGCCGGGGAGTCCCGGACGTCGTCGCTGTTGGGCTTGAAAGCGACGCCAAGGACGGCGACCTTCTTGCCTTCCAGCGAGCCGAGCAGGGTCTCGGCGACGTACACCGCGCGGTCCCGGCGGCGCAGGTTGACTTCGTCGACCTCGTTGAGGAAGCGCATGGTGCTGTCCAACCCCAGCTCGGAGACCCGGGCCCTGGAGGGCGCGGATGTCCTTGGGGAGGCAGCCGCCGCCGAAGCCGATGCCGGCGTTGAGGAACCGGCGGCCGATGCGGGCGTCGAGCCCGATGGCGTCGGCCAGGGTCCGGATGTTGCCGCCGACCGTCTCGGTCACCTCGGAGAAGGCATTGATGAAGGAGATCTTGGTTGCCAGGAAGGCGTTCGCGGCTACCTTGACCAGCTCGGCGGTCTCGAAGTCGGTGGAGATGAACGGGGTGTTGCGGCTGAGGGCGTCAGCGTAAACCTCCCGCAGGGTCTTTTCGGCGGCCTCGGAGTCAGTGCCGATGACCAGGCGGTCCGGACGCAGGGTGTCCTCCACTGCGAAGCCTTCGCGCAGGAACTCGGGGTTCCAAGCGAAGTTCACCGTGACGCCATCGCGGGATTCCTCGGCGACGACGCCCTTGAGGCGGCGTGCGGACCCAACGGGCACGGTGGACTTACCCACGATCAAGGCGTTCTTGGTGGCGGCTCGGGCAATGGCTGTGACGGAGGCATCAACGTAGGTCATGTCGGCAGCGTGCTCGCCGGCCCGCTGCGGGGTGCCGACGGCGATGAAGTGCACGTCGCCGAACGCGCCAGCTTCTTCGAAGGAGGTGGTGAAGCGCAGCCGGCCAGAGGCCGTGTGCTTGCGCAGGAGTTCCGGCAGGCCGGGCTCGTGGATGGGCAGTTCGCCACGGCTGAGGCTGTCGATCTTTTCCTTGTCGACGTCAACCCCGAGTACCTCGAAGCCGAGCTCTGCCATGCAGGCCGCATGGGTGGCGCCGAGATATCCGGTGCCGATCACAGTCATACGTAGTGTCATTGGGTTCCCCAGTAGCTGCAGTAAATTTCGTTGTCTTGGGCGCAGATGGCGCAACCAAACGGGTCTACTATATATCGGACGGCCCGGTTTCTTGTCCGCGTCTTGTCCCTGCGGTTCGGAACGAGTAGGGCCAGGCACGCATTGGCCAGAAGGCCGCAGTTCTGCTCGTTGCAGCGCTGCAGGCAAAAAGACTGTCCGCAAGGATGGGGTGTCGGCGCCGATCTCTTCCAGGACCCGGATGGCATCGGCTTGGAAGTGGGTTTGATGATCCGGGCCAGCACCAGAGATTCGAACACCTCGTCTCCGACTGTGTCGAATCCCAGTCGGGCGTACGCCTCGGCGAGGACTTTCCAGAGCGGCAGCGAAGCGGTCGTGACCACGCGCCCGCCGCCAACCGCGGCAGGCCACCAGGGCTGGCGATCGGCATCTGCCTGGCCGTGGTCCAGTCCGCTATGTCTTCGGTGCGGGCCTGGACCTAGTGCAGCCGGCCCAGATCCAGTGTCCTCTGGCCCGGGTGGAGCCTCTCGCGCGCGAGCTCCAGCAGCAGTTCCAGCTCGGCATCGGAGTGGGCCGATCCCAAATGATCGATCTCAACAACCCGGCCCCGGCCCTTCGCTACGACATGGACCGCGACAGCACCGGAGGCCGTAGTAATCTTGCGCACGAACTGCGAAACCATCCTCCGATGGCTACCTTCCCAGAGGTTCTTAGTAACCAAAAATGCCTCGCAAGCAACGAGGAACCGCAGATCAGAGGCCTATGGCGCCGAATTTTCCGTGACCCTGGCACGAGTCACGGGTAGGACGGTCGTTGGATCGCACGCCATGCATCGCAACTGAACATTGCAGTGCTCTCAAATGGCGTAACGCGGCTCCATGCGTCAGTCATACAACTAATTATTGGGTACACTATTATACATGAATCGGGGGCGTCAAACAGTCGCCTGGAGACAAGGAGTTTTTGTGGCGAATCAGTACGTCATGCGCAGCCTGAAGCGCCACCGCTATGCAGTGGCAGCCTTCGCGGTCAGCGCAATTTTTGTAATACTGGCCCTACTAACATTCGTGCGGGATAACCCCGGTGCAGGGCTAATGTTTGCACTTCTTTCGGTACAAGCCAGCATTGTGGGCCTCGGGCTAGGTGCCTTCATGAGCTTCCGCCTCAAGACAATCCAGGCGACTGCTCGGCATAAACGTTTGCACTACGAAATGTCCCAAACAATTGATCAGCATCTCGCGGAGCATCTCACCGCCATAGAGTCGCTGATGACAGAAAATTCCTGGCGGAGCAGCGACTATTTAACTGCCCTTGACGAAAGACTTTTCCGGCAGAGGGCAGCAGTGCAATCGACCGTCCGACACAATTCTTGGCGGAACAAGGACTATTTGACTGCCCTCGAAGAACGAATATCCGGACAAAAGGCAGCAGTGCAATCGACCATCCGACACAATTCTTGGCGACACGCGGAATGGGCGAAAGAGCTCGACAAGAAACTCGAGCCTATAAGAGGCGTTGTCGAAGAACTGGTGCCCTTGGAACCATTTACACGTGACGCAGAATTGACACCTGCAGAATCGCTGAGCGTCGGAGGATGGCCAGAGCCTAGGATTGATTCACGTCCACTGACCATGGCCGTCATGGACGAGTTTACGGAAGGCTGCTTCGGGCACGATCTGAATTTACTTCAACCACGCCCGGACAACTGGCTCGCGCTAGCGAAAAAGTACAAGCCAAAGTTGATATTTGTCGAAAGCGCATGGAAAGGCAAAGGACGTAGCTGGCAGTACCGTGTCGGTAATTACAGTGTCACCCCAGGATCTGAATTGAGCGAAATGACTCGGTGGGGCCGCGAGAACGGTGTACCGTCCGTTTTCTGGAATAAGGAAGATCCGGTGCATCACGACAAGTTTATGGCTGCCGCCAAATCAGCTGACCACATCTTCACAACCGACGCCAACATGATTGATTCGTACAAGAAAAAGACAGGTAAGGCCAGCGTCCATGCTCTTCCTTTTGCAGCGCAGCCTGCGCTCCATAGGCCAAAACCACTTACCGGTAGAATTTCTAAGGCGGCATTTGCCGGCAGCTGGTACGGCAATCGGCATGCCGAGAGAGGCAGCGCGATGCAATGGCTGCTGGAAAGTGCTCTCGGCAGTGGACTCGACATTTTCGACCGCAACCATGGAACTGGCACATTTCCGTTCCCCGCCGAATTCTCCGGAAGTGTTAAGGGAGGGCTACCCTACCTAGAACTCTGCCGGGAGTATGCGAAGTATAGAGTCTTTCTAAACGTGAATTCAGTGACAAACTCACCCACCATGTTCTCACGGCGCGTTTTTGAGCTAATGGCTTCCGGCACACCCGTTATCAGCACCTACGCCCTGGGCATAGAGGAACTCTTTTCCGATGGAGCGGTCTGGTTAGTAGATTCCCCGAGCGAGGCTCGGGAGGCACTCGATGTCCTACTTAATGATGATGAAGAGTGGCGGCGCAGAAGCCTCGCAGGAATTCGTGAAGTTTTTGCACACCATACTTACGCTCATCGCGCAAATGACATCTTCAGAATATGTGGAGTCGGTAAACAGACAGACACCAGTCCCGGAGTGCTGTTCAAGACTAAAATTGTTGACGATTCAGATCTTCAGACAATTAATGCCTTTGCTGACAATCAGTCATATCGTAACTTTAAGGTTTTAGCTGAGGTAAGTCCCGGTTATACCCCTGAACACTTTAGTGAACGAATTTCGCCCGTCGCCCCTGGAGTCGCAAACGTTATTGCTCTTGACGCAGAAGAAAGCGGATTCAGTCTCATGGGCCAGGTTTCTACACGGCACCATTATGGTCGTCACTACTTGCGTGACCTTGTGAACGCATCCCAATATCAACCTGGAGGTGCAGGATGGGGGAAATCACTAGAACAAGATGCTTTTAGTTACGATGGAAGTGGGTACCTCAGCGGTTCAATCTGGCGGCCAGAAATCTTTCGCCAAAATTGGGCTCACTCGGAGGACCATCTCGTGACACACGACGGTCTTTTCTTTGCCGACTCTTCAGAATTTTCACCAGGCACTGCTTTATAGGATGGGAACAGTATCTAGCTTGGACAATCGACGCGTACTAATTTGCGCAAACCCCGATCTGAACTACATTGACGGCTCTTCTGTGTGGGCTCAATCCCTGGCTCTCCTTCTAGCGAGAACCGGTGTAGCAACAGTCGACCTCCTAACGCGAAGCATACCGCGAAGGTTCGAGCTCTATGGCGCTCTCGTTAATGAACCCAATATCTCTCTGGTTGTTGGCAGTAAGGTTCTTGGACTTAAGGGGGATTTGTTTAGCACCCGGCTGAGGGACGCAGCGAGTCTAGTGAAAGCCGCACGGATACTTAACAAAACCCAATCCTACGATGTCATCGTCGTGCGGGGCTTCGACATAGCCGTCAAAATGCTTAAGCGCCCCTGGTTGCTGAAGAAAAGCTGGCTCTACCTAACGGACATGCCGCAGGTTCTGCAGGACTACTCGGCCGAGCAACGTGAACAAGTGACTCAACTTGCCCACGGTGCAGCGAGAATCATGTGTCAAACCGAGGATTTCCGCAATCTCTGGACACGCCTCGTTCCCGACATCGACACTAACAAGCTGTGCTCCTATGCTCCTCTTGTACCCGATTTTTCACCGGATAGCCCACCGATTGCCAACCGAGAAATTACGGCTGTGTACGCCGGTAAATTCAAGCCGGCCTGGAACACACTGGAGATGGCAGAACAGTGGGAAAAAGTGCATCAGAGGATCCCCGGCTCCCATTTTCGAGTTTTTGGCGATAAGTTTAACGCTGACTCGCCGGACTTTGTCGGGAAAATGAAGACCGCCCTCAGTGAGACTATTGGATTGGAATGGAAAGGCGCCATATCCCGTGAGCAACTGCAGCAGGAAATGCGGCGTACGCGAGTCGGTCTTTCGTGGCGTGCGGAGTCGATGGACTCGTCTTTAGAGTTTTCGACCAAACTGCTCGAATACGGTGCGGCGGGTTGCGCTGCCATCGTGAACCGCAATCCATTGCACGAGTCGCTTCTGGGAACTGACTATCCTTTGTACGCCAACAGTGCCAGTGAGTTTTTGGCCAAGCTTGAACTGGCACTTACCTCAGACGAGGTCGCCCAAGCCTCCGCTGACCGCCTGTGTACCGTTGCTATAGACCACACGTTCAGCAATCGAGTTGAGACCTTAAAGAAGTGGCTCGAGTTGAGCCCACGGCAGCTTCTTCCCCGGGCAGCAGTCCGTGAGCAGCCTCTCAATGTCCTGGTCGCCGGTCACGATCTCAAGTTCTTTCGCGGCCTGCAGCGTTGTCTCGAGGCCAGCGGAGACTTCAAGTTCCAGGTCGATGAGTGGTCAGGGCACGCCAAGCATGATACCGATCAAAGCAAACGCAAGTTAGCTCGTGCCGATATAGTGTTTTGCGAATGGGCTCTTGGGAATTTGGAATGGTATTCGCACATGAGACTGCCGCACCAGAGCCTCGTCGCTCGGTTCCACCTTCAAGAGCGGGCCCTTCCATATCTAGCAAGATCTAAATGGGACAGGATCGACCACATCAGTTACGTGAGCGATATAGTTCGTCGGCAAGGCCAAGAGGCGTTTGGCTTTCCGGAAAACCGGACATCTGTGATTTCCAACTATCTTGATCCTGAACGGTTTTACCCAAAGAAGAAGACGGGGGACGCAAAATACACCTTAGGGTTGATCGGCGCCGTACCGTCGAGGAAGAGATTGGACAGAGCGCTAGACGTGCTTGAAGTCCTCCGCGCATCGGATAATCGATATCAATTGAGAGTTAAGGGAAAACATCCTCTGGAGTATGGATGGATATCGTCCCGACACGAAGAACTTCAGTTCTATCGCAGCGTGTTGGCAAGAATAAATAGTTCACCTTTGCTCGCCCACAGCGTAGTCTTTGATCCACCCGGCGATGACGTCAATGACTGGTTCACCATGGTTGGCCATCTATTGTCCCCATCGGACTTCGAGTCATTCCACATGGCCGTTGGTGAAGCGTTACTAGCAGGCACTAACCCCGTGGTGTGGGACTGGCCGGGTGCAACAGAAATCTGGGGTGCTCACCTCGTGGTCGGTGACTCCGGTGAGGCTGCCCGCCGGATCCTGGAAGGTAACACCGGACATGATGTAGTTCTCCCCACGGCCTATGAGGCCAGCAGAGTTGTAGAGGCCTGGCGGGAGATCCTCATCGGCGTAAGCGGCAGCCAGCGAAGGAGTCAACGGTAATGCTAGGAGATGTCCGACAAGACTACGCAAAGCTCCTCATAGACGGCAGCAGCTCGCAGGACAAGACGAGACTGCAGCGAGCTATGAATGGCTCAATTTCTTTCAACAGCTTTCCGTCGGAAAGCATCGAACTCGACTCATTCGATTGGGTGAATGGGTCAGAGAACCGAAATTGGTGGTGGCAGATCCAGCAGCTTCCGGTCAATCGCTGGTACGTGAACGGATTCGACTCCTCAACTGATGAGAATCAGCATCGGTTAGCGCAAACTTTCTTGCTTCGAGTCCTTAGAAATTGGGCGCGGCACGCCCCGAACGTCCGGGGGAACATCCCCCTCACCTGGCACGATCACGCTGCGGCCCTCCGCCTCCGTGGGTTGCGAGATCTCTATGTTGTAGCTAGCTCTCTTGACAGCTACCAATCCGACCTTCAGCGCGAACTCGAAGTCCAGATCGAAGAACACTGCCTATGGCTTGAGAAGCCCGAAAATTACAGTGTCCGCACTAATCATGGTTTTGACCAGGCAGATATTTTGCTTTTTACGGCACTTGTTTTCCCGGATTGGAAGCACTCCTCACGCCTCGCAAGAGTTGCCCGACTACGGCTGTTAGACGAGATTACCTTCGCCTTCACTAATCAAGGCGTCCACAAAGAAAACAGTCCCGGCTATCATCAATTTATGATGTCACGGCTAGAACAGCTTTTGGTCTACGAAACATTTGGCGACCCCGAGCTGGGCGGCCTCGCTAGGCGGTACTTTGAGAACTCTCGACGTTTTCTCGGTGCTATCTCATTGCCCGATAGAACACTCCCCGCAATCGGTGACACACGGTTGGGAACTCCAGTCAACCCGGATTACCTGCCAGCCGATGGTGAAGATGACCTTGTCCTAAAAGCAAATGAGGGGCACATGAGAATCCACGACTTCGCAGAGTCGGGCTACCTCATGGTCGACTACATCGATGCACGCACCAACGAGCTTGGAAAATTAATCTTGAAGTCCGGTCAGTTTTCTCGTTACCACCGGCAGGATGACGACCTATCCATCCACTGGATCGTGGGCAACCGAGTCCTCTTGGACGACGCAGGTCTCTACTCCCACAATGAAAACGACCCGGTTCGCCTGTACGCAAGGTCTTCGTATGCACACAGTACGTTGATAGTTGCTGGGTCTACTCCTAAGCGTTCGGACAGGACAAATTCCGAACCCGTGCCACTACAGATCAAGACAGAACCTCTCAGGTTAATCGCCACTAGCAGTTCTGTTCCACATTGGAAACTTCGCCGAGTTGTTAATATTCAGAAGCTTGCTCAAGGCCGGCTGGTTGTGGAATGCCAAGCCAGGTCGGCGAGCCAGCATGGTTCGATACTCACTAATTGGCTACTATCACCACATTTCTCAGTTGCGAACTTCGACACCCCGTCTGGCCAAGCGCTCTTCAAGGACGCGGAGGGGTACTCCTTATCGATAAGTCCCGAGGATTCCGTCGAAGGTTCGGCGTTATACGCAGGGAAAGGGACCGGTGTTACGGATACTGCTGTTACGTCACGAGTCTTCGGCGAATACGAAACGACAACGAGGCTAGTGTCTCAGTGGCCGGGGCCAGGCACACTTCGTAGTTATCTATATTTCGGTGTCCCCACCGCAGTTTCCAGCGATAAAACTTGATTCGTACACGATGGGGCCACCTAAGTGATTTTGCCAGTGCTGACTTAGTCCTCTGGCGGCACAATTTTCGCTGTGTAAGTGGCACAATTGACGAATTCCTCTCGCGGTGCGCTTGTCCTTGATCGCGGGGTTGTTTGCCCGACCTGGATAGATCTATGCATACGACAGCATTATATTGTCTTTTGTATTTTCAAGATGCAAAAAAAGCAGTTTGAATATTCAGCCTTACACTAATTAGTTACTTCGAGAGTGTGAAGATAAAGAATCTGTGAAAGAAGTAAAAGTGCCAATTACGAGTTCTATTGTAGTCGATGTTGTGCTATGACAAATTTTGATTCCGAGACAACAGATAGCATCGAGTTTGAAGAAGTTAAAGGTTCCGGGTTTCCTGGTGAGAGGAGCTACGATAAAGCTAAACTCAAGCTTCACTATTTGTTTCAGAAATCAACAACTGAAAGCAAATATCTGATAGTTGTATTTTCTGCCATCCCAAAAATCGGACATTCACCAGTCTATAATTATGTTAGAACACTTTCTCCTGTAGCTTGTAATAGACTATTTATTTTGGACGAGTATGGTCCGTCAGCTAGTTACTACTTAGGGCGAAATAGAGATTTTGCGGTGGAAGAATCTGTAATCGCGCTTATTAGGGATCTGAGTAGAGAACACGGATTCGATACTAAGCATATTATTTCAATGGGATCTAGCAAAGGCGGGTTTGCAGCACTATATTTTGGCATAAAATACAGTTTTGGCCATGTCATTTCCGCGGCTCCTCAAACTAGACTGGGGAACTTTGTTTTCAATAACCATAGAGATGTAGGAGAATACATCTCTGGAGGACTGTCCGACGTGGATAGGGAATTTCTAAATACGTTGCTACCTATTGAACTAGAGAGAGCAACTTATATACCACAGATTTATTTGCACGTAGGCAGAGGAGATCACCACTATAAAGGTCATGTAGTGCCTTTTGTCGAGCTTCTTAAAGAAATGGGCGCAGATCATGTTTTGGATGTTCAGGAATATGAACTCCATTCAGAGGTAGGCAGGTATTTTCCGGGATTCTTGTTTTCCACACTCAACTCAATACTAAGTTGACCAATCTCTGTTGTATTATACAATGTCGAGTATCGTGGGGGTTTTAGCACAGGTCGAGGGCCATTCGGGGAATGTGGGTTCGGGAGTTCAGCGCCTGGCTCGTGTCCCTGTGGCACAAAAACCTCAACCCGGCGGCCGACTTTCACATCGATCTGCGCCCGGCGGAACCGCACGTAGTCACGCACCTTGGAATACGACGGATCCTCCCCTCCGTGCTCCTCGATCAGCCGGGCCAATTCCCTGCGGGCGGTATGGTGCTGCTTCCTTGGCGCTGAGGTCTCCCGTCAGCATGGCATTGATGGCGGGTTTGAAGGCTTGTATCTCTTAACCTGACTTGGCTCACGGGGCGTGACTTGGGGATGGGCTGCGGCTGTGACCTGCGGTGATGTGTTCTGATTTGTGTCTTTTCACGCACTAAGGATTTGGCCTAGGGTCGCCGTGTGGTGTTCATCAGGCGGGTGCTGACGGCCTCGGGAGCGACGGCGGTGCAGATCGCCGAGTACGTGCGGGGCCGTCAGCGGATCGTGGAGCACATCGGATCGGCGCATTCGGAAGCCGAGCTCGGCGTGCTGCTCCAGCGCGCCAGTGAGCTGCTGGAGGACCCGGCCCAGGGTGTTTTCGATCTTGGTGTCGTTCCGGCACCGCCGGTGAAGGCGCTGGTCACCCCGGTAGGGTCGGGCTTGTTCGCCGCGGCCGGCACGGCGGTGCCTGCTGGCCGTGACGGTCCGGGTCGCGTGGTCGGCACCGACTCGCGGATCCTGTTCGGTGCGTTGGCCGGGGTGTTTACGGCATTGGGCTTCGACGGTCTCGGTGATGAGGTGTTCCGCGACTTAGTGATCGCCCGGGTCGTGGAACCGACATCGTTGCTTGATACCGGCAGGGTCCTGCGGGACCTGGGCCGGGCCCCGGCCAGTTACGCAACGATGAAACGCACCCTTGGCCGGGCCGGGGCGGGTAAGTACCGCGACCTGATCGCGACCTGGTGCTTCCAGCACGCCAGCACCAGCGGGGATGTTTCCCTGGTGCTCTACGACGTCACCACGCTGTACTTCGAGGCCGAAAAGGAAGATGAACTGCGAAAGGTCGGGTACTCCAAGGAGCGTCGCGTCGACCCGCAAATCGTGGTTGGCCTGCTCGTGGACCGTGGCGGGTTCCCGCTGGAGATCGGCTGCTTCGAAGGCAACAAGGCCGAGACCGCGACCATCGTCCCGATCATCAAGCAGTTCCAGGCCCGCCACAACCTGGCCGACATGGTTGTCGTCGCGGACGCCGGCATGCTCTCGTCTTCGAACCTGCGTGAGCTGGATGAGGCGGACCTGCGGTTCATCGTCGGTTCCCGGATGACCAAGGCCCCGGCCGATCTGGCCTCGCACTTCCGCTGGCACGGCGACGCGTTTACCGACGGGCAGCTGATCGACACCCTCACCCCCAGAACTGGCCACAGGAACGAGAACAATCCCGACCTCCGCGCCGAACCCGTCTGGGACCCCGGAACGCACCCCGGCTCGTGGCGGGCCGTGTGGGCCTACTCCCGCAAAAGAGCCGCCCGTGATACCGCCACCCTCGCGCTTCAGGAGAGCCGAGCCCGTGAAGTCATTGACGGCCAGAAAGCGGCCCGGACCCCGCGATTCGTCAAGACCAGCGGCGGGGCGCGGAGCCTGGACGAGGCATCACTGACACGTGCCCGGCAACTGGCCGGCCTCAAGGGCTACTGTTAGCGGCCATGAAAAACTGCCCATAGGCGGCCACGGAACTGCCCACTGACGGCCATGAAAACTGCCCGTCGGTGGCCATGAGATCTGCCCACTTCCTTACTGAACCCTGCCGCTTAAGCGGGCTCTTCCACTTTTGACGTGGTGGCAGGTGTTCAGCATGCCTGTTGGGCTGCCGTGTACAACAATAACCGGAGCCGGTAATGCTCATGATTCCGGTATCCGCGGGCGGCCCGTTTGAGGTTCTTGGCGCTGAGGTTCGCCGCCTCGCTGCGTGCATTTGTGACCCTGGTCCGGCAGAACGTGAGCAGCTCCTTGCGCCACATCTTCAGGGTCGTGAATAGTGATTTGGCCTCCCGCATTCTGGTCGCTTTGACGGCGTGTTCGAGTTCGGCCCAGGCGCGGTGGAAGCCGTCGATGTGATCGGTCTTCAGTAGTTGGCGGACGTGTTCCTTGATGCCCCAGATGACGCCGAGCTCAACGTCGGAGGCGATGATTTCCTGCATTCTTCCGCGCTGGGCGGAAGACATGTTCTCCTGGTTGCAGGTCAGCAGTTTCCGGTATTTCCAGGCCGGATCCGTGGCCCGGCCCCGCCGGCCGTGGAGGTCATGCGCGCGGCGCCGGCGGACCTCGGTGACCATTTGGTTCGCCCGCGCCACCACGTGCCAGTGGTCCACGGTGATGGCCGCCTTGGGCAGAACCTTGCGGACGGCCCGGCGAAACTCGGTGGACATGTCCATCGCCACCAATTCGACCCTGTTGCGCCACCAGCGCGGCCGGGCTCCGATCCAGTCCCGCACCGCCTGGCCGCGGCGGCCGTCCACGATGTCCAGGATCGCCCCGGTGTCCAGGTCCGTGAACACGATCGACCAGGGCTCCACCCGGGTGACTTTGCCGGCTTCGTTTTTCAGGTACCGGACCCGACGGAAGCGATGCTCGTCAACGCCCAGCCGGCGGACCAGTCTTCGGTCCACGCCGCCGTCCACCACGGCCGTGTCCTCCATGACACGCATGACCGTCGTCCACGACACACCCGAGGCGCCGGCCACCCGGGACACGGCCCGAAGCTCCGCGGACAGGGCAGCGACCATGCCGGCCACCAGCCTGCTGGTCAGCCTCGAACGCAGCGGAATCTCATCGGTGGTCTGCACGAAGGACCGGCGCGGACACTGCGGTTCCAGACACGCCAGCCGTCGCTTCCGGACCCTGACCTCCACCGGCGACCCGCCACACGGGACGTCCCGGACCCGGTGGACCGGGCGGGCCTGGATCCGGGAGGACATCACGCCGCAGTCAGGGCAGGCTCCTTCCCGCTCGATCGGCTCGACCAGCACAGTGCGGGTGTCGCCGGTACGCTCTGCGGAGAGCACAACATGGCCCTCCAAATTGAACAGAATCGACGCGGCATCGCGCGTCTGCGTAATCTGTAACAAGGCTCGTAGTCCTCAGCAATAGATGTCTCGACAACACCTATGCTCGCAGGGCTACGAGCCCCTTCATTTGAAGGACGCCACGCTAAAAGTTGATGAGCCCTTAAGCGGCGGGAGCCTCTCCCCGGGGTTTGATGACGGTGTCTAGTCGCACCAAAGTCGCCCGGGAAGAGGCCCTAATGAAGTTTGACGGAGAAATCATGGAAATACTTGCTGCGTATGATCTGACCGGATCGTTGCGCGCCGCCGCGGAACTCACCGGCTGCTCGCACCACACGGTCGCCAGGCACGTCGCTGCCAGGGACGCGGGCCAGCCGATCGCCGAACCGGTCTACCGGGGCCGGGTCACCGATGCGTTCCTGCCCAAGATCGAGGAATGGATCGAGGCCTCCAAGGGCAAGATCCGCGCCGACAAAGCCCACCAGAAACTCCTGGCCCTCGGCTACGAGGGCTCGGAGCGCTCAACCCGCCGGGCCGTCGCCCAGGTCCGCGCCGCCTGGCGGCTCGGCCACGTCCGGGTGCACCGGCCGTGGATCACGGAACCGGGCATGTGGCTTCAGTACGATTTCGGCGACGGCCCCGTGATCGAGGGGAAGAAGACCGTTTTGTTCGTGGCCTGGCTGGCCTGGTCCCGCTTCAGGATCGTGATCGCGCTGCGGGACCGGACGGCGCCGAGTGTGTTCGCAGCTCTTGACCGCAGCTTGCGGGTCCTGGGCGGCGCCCCGACCTACGTTCTGACGGATAACGAGAAGACCGTGACGGTGTCCCACGTTGCCGGGGTCCCGGTCCGTAACCAGCAGACGGTCGACTTCGCCCGCCATTACGGGGTGACGGTGCTGACCTGCCAGCCGGCGGATCCTGCGTCCAAGGGCGGCGTGGAGTCCTCGGTGAAGCTCGCCAAGGCAGACATCGTGCCCAAGGACACCAACCTGCGTGCCGAGTACGCTTCGTTCGCCGAGCTCGAACAGGCGTGCCAGTCGTTCATGGACGAGGTCAACCATCGTGAACACCGGGCTACCCGGCGCAAACCCGCCGCGATGCTCACCGAGGAGGCGCCGCGGTTGCACCGGATCCCGGACGCCGCGCACACCGTCGCGTTCGGGCTCTCCCGCACCGTCCCGGAGAACACACCAATGGTCACCTTCGAAAACGGCCAATACTCCGTTCCGGCGTATCTGCTCGGCTCCCGGGTGTTCGTCCGCGCCCACGGCGCCGGGCCCGACGAGCAGGTCATCAACGTCACCCCGACCCGGGCCAACTCAGTGTGAACCCGGGGCCAGTCCGGCTGCACGAAGACGCTCTCATAAACGCCGCGGCCAGGGAACACGGCCGCATACACCTCGGCTTCCGACAGCTCCGCGACGTCATCCCAGACGACGCCGAGCCGGTCCGCTGCATCGAGCACCGCCTGAATGCTATTGCGCGCGATGCCCTGAGCCGAGGCGATCGACCTGCCTGACAAACCCTGATTTCGTAACTGCAAGACAAGTTTCGCCTTGATCTTCCGTACCATTACCGGTACTCCTCCCACCACGTGGCCATCACATGGTGGGAGGAGCTTTTCAGGTGGCTCTCAACCACGCCAATCGTGGCGCTGAACGATACGATCCGCGATCTGGGCAGCTGGCTCTGAAGCGCACGGCAGGTGGCTCCCTTGGAAGCCAGTATTCAACAGGCCGTCGAGGCCGGCCTGCGGGTCGCGTGGTTCCGGCTCGAGGACCTCGGCGCTCTCATGCGCGCCCACCGCTCCGATGACAGCGTTACCAAAGTTGTCGCCCGGATCCTGCGGGCAGATTTGGTGGTGGTCGATGACATAGGCCTGTTGCCGGTGGGCACCGACGCGGCCGAGGGGCTCTACCGCCTCGTCGACGCCGCCTACGAGAAGCGCTCCATCGCGGTCTCCTCGAACCTACATCCGGCCGGTTTTGACGAGCTCATGCCCAAAACCCTCGCCACCGCCACCGTCGACCGGCTGCTGCACCACGCGCACGTCTGCCAAACCTCAGGAGAATCGATCCGCCTCAGCCAGGCCCTGGCCGGAAAAGGAGTCACCCCAATGAACTAAACCCGCACCCCAACATGGCCAACGCCGCCGAACACCCGGTGGGCAGATCTGGTGGCCATGAGTGGGCAGTTTTCATGGCCACCAGCGGGCATTTTTGCTGGCCGCCCGTGGGCACAAACAATTGGCCATTGACAGGCTACGTGACGAACATCCCCGCGGCCGTCATGGCCTCGTCAGAAGTCATTGGCTCCTACCACGAACTGTGGCACGTCGAGCAGTCCTTCCGAATGAGCAAGACGGACCTGCGTGCCAGGCCCATGTTCCACCGCACCCGGGACGCGATCGAGGCGCACCTGACGATCGTATTCACCGCGCTTGCCCTCTCCCGAACCGTCCAGAACAGAACAGGGCTCGCCATCGCGAACGTGGTCAAGCAACTCCGGCCGCTGCGCTCGGCAACCATCGCCATCAACGGCACCACCCAGACATTCGCGCCCGACATCGCCGCCGACCAGCAAGCCATCCTCGACGCCATCCAAAGCCCGAACTTCACGCACTAAGCAAATGATGTGTTTCGTCAACTTTAAGTAGGCCATTTCAGCGCTAAGAATCAGGCCACCTCGGCACGTTTCCAGGCCATTTCAGCGTTTTGGTTATTTCATCAGGGCATTTTTGACCCGGTAGGACTCACCACGGAACTGCAGGAGCCGTCCGTGGTGCACCAGCCGGTCGATGACGGCCGCGGCCATGTTGTCGTCCCCGAACACCGTTCCCCAGCGGGAGAACTCGAGGTTGGTGGTGATGATGAGGCTGCGTTTCTCGTAGCCGTCCGCGATGACTTGGAACAGGAGCCTGGCCCCTTCGGTATCGATCGGGAGGTAGCCCAGTTCATCGATGGCCAGGAGCTGGTTTTTGGCCAGGGAGGCGAGCTCCTTGTCCAGCCGGTCCTCGTCCTTGGCGCGGCGCAGCATCATGACCAGGGCTGAGGTGGTGAAGAACCTGGCCGGGATGCCTTGTCGGCAGGCGGCTGCGACCAGGGCGGTGGCCATGTGGGTTTTGCCGGTGCCGACATCCCCGTAGAGGACCAGGTCCTGGGCCCGGTTGATGAACTCCAGGGATTCGAGGGGTTCGCGGCCGTAGTCCTCGGGGAACCTGACACTGGTGTAGTCGAATCCCGTGAGTGTTTTCAGGGCAGGGAGCCTCGCGGATTTCAGCAATCGTTGGCGGCGTGATTCCTGCCGGGATTCGTGTTCGGCCAGCAGGACCCCGTGGAGGTATTCGCGTTGTTTCGGGGTGCCTTTCTCGGCCCATTCGGTCAACACGCTGCCGGTCAGTGAGGCATGTTTGCCCGCTTCGAGGATGTCTTGGACGGTGATCGGGTTCATGCGACTTCTCCGGTGTTCGTGTTCAGGGTGGTGAAGGTGTCATAGACGCTTAAGTCCACGTTGGCGGCGGCCGGTTCGGTGCCGTGGGCTAACCGGCGGGCGAGCATTCCCAGGGCTGCCATGTCCGGTTGGTCCCCGCGCCGGATCAGCGTGTCGGCGGCGGCCATCGCGGCGTCGAAGCCGGCGGACCCGGTCGCGGCATCCACCGCGTTGAGCAGGCGGCGACGGTCCGTGGGTGCCGCGGCATCGATCCAGTCGCGGACCGGGTCGGTGACCAGGGCCCGTAACGGGGAATGGCTCCAGGCGCCGGGCTTGGTCACCAGCAGCGGGACCAGGGAGGCGGGGTCGAAGATCGTTGTCGCCTGCCGGCCGAACACCCGGTCAAAGGACCGGATCGGTTCGGAGTGCTCATCGAGGATTTGAACCACGTCGTGGCGGAGTCCCACGGTGAGCATCCGCCCATGGAAGGAGGACCCGGCGGCGTAGGTGTTCCCGTCAATGAGCAGGTTCCCGGTCTTGTCGGCCTTGCGCGATTCGTAGCGCACCGGGTCGAACCCGACCCCGGGCAACGCCAGGGATGAGGCAACGTCGTGGGTGAACAGCTCGCCCAGGGGCAGGCCCTTGCGGTAATGCGTGGTGGTGGCCAACGCGTCGCACCGGGCCATGAGCACCTCGTTCAAGGCCTGCAGGCTGGAGGCCACGGGTTCGGGAACCATGAGGTTACGGCGCAGGAACCCGACCGCGTTTTCCACGTTCCCTTTTTCATGCCCGGAGTACGGGTTGCAGTAGCGGGATTCGGAGCGGTAGTGAAGCTTGAACGCCCCGAACAGTTTCGTCTCCACGACCCTGGTGCCCACCCGGCGCCCGATGCCGGTGGCGTTATCAAAGACCAGGTGCCTCGGTGCGGCCCCGATGTGCTCGAACACCTTCCGCAGTCCGTGGCAGACGCATTCGGCGGTTTCGCCGCGGTATGCCTGGACGAAGCGCATGTTCGAGAACGGGAAGGTCACCACCAGGATGTGAAGGACCTGCCGGATCCCGGCGATGATCGCCTCGGCCTGCCCGAAGTCGACCTGCGCGGTCCCGGCCGGCCACACCAACTCGGTGAAACCTTCACCAGCGATCCTGTTGCGGGCCGTCCATTTCTTCACGGACCGCTGCACCGGGGAATACGTGCCGGTGAAACCATGCTCATCCACGAGCCGGTCAAAGACGCGTTTGGCCGTATGCCGTTGCTTGCGGTTCCGGCGCTGGTCCTCGGTGAGCCACGCTTCGATAATGTGCTCGAACCCGGTGAGCACCGAAGCCCCGTGCCGGGCCAGCGGCACCGGCGGTTCAGGGGAGTAGTTCTCCTGATCGGCGTATTTGGTCACCGAGGACCGGCTAACGCCGAGCCTGCGCGCGATCTCCCGGCCCGGGACTCCCTGGGAGTCCAGCCTTCTGATATTTTCTTGTACGGACATGGGTACCGTCATCTGCTTTCCAGCCCTTCCGGCGCATACGCTTCGCAATGGCAGCGCCGTAAGGAGGCTCATCAACTTTTAGCGTGGCGTCCTTCAAATGAAGGGGCTCGTAGCCCTGCGAGCATAGGTGTTGTCGAGACATCTATTGCTGAGGACTACGAGCCTTGTTACAGATTACGCAGACGCGCGATGCCGCGTCGATTCTGTTCAATTTGGAGGGCCATGTTGTGCTCTCCGCAGAGCGTACCGGCGACACCCGCACTGTGCTGGTCGAGCCGATCGAGCGGGAAGGAGCCTGCCCTGACTGCGGCGTGATGTCCTCCCGGATCCAGGCCCGCCCGGTCCACCGGGTCCGGGACGTCCCGTGTGGCGGGTCGCCGGTGGAGGTCAGGGTCCGGAAGCGACGGCTGGCGTGTCTGGAACCGCAGTGTCCGCGCCGGTCCTTCGTGCAGACCACCGATGAGATTCCGCTGCGTTCGAGGCTGACCAGCAGGCTGGTGGCCGGCATGGTCGCTGCCCTGTCCGCGGAGCTTCGGGCCGTGTCCCGGGTGGCCGGCGCCTCGGGTGTGTCGTGGACGACGGTCATGCGTGTCATGGAGGACACGGCCGTGGTGGACGGCGGCGTGGACCGAAGACTGGTCCGCCGGCTGGGCGTTGACGAGCATCGCTTCCGTCGGGTCCGGTACCTGAAAAACGAAGCCGGCAAAGTCACCCGGGTGGAGCCCTGGTCGATCGTGTTCACGGACCTGGACACCGGGGCGATCCTGGACATCGTGGACGGCCGCCGCGGCCAGGCGGTGCGGGACTGGATCGGAGCCCGGCCGCGCTGGTGGCGCAACAGGGTCGAATTGGTGGCGATGGACATGTCCACCGAGTTTCGCCGGGCCGTCCGCAAGGTTCTGCCCAAGGCGGCCATCACCGTGGACCACTGGCACGTGGTGGCGCGGGCGAACCAAATGGTCACCGAGGTCCGCCGGCGCCGCGCGCATGACCTCCACGGCCGGCGGGGCCGGGCCACGGATCCGGCCTGGAAATACCGGAAACTGCTGACCTGCAACCAGGAGAACATGTCTTCCGCCCAGCGCGGAAGAATGCAGGAAATCATCGCCTCCGACGTTGAGCTCGGCGTCATCTGGGGCATCAAGGAACACGTCCGCCAACTACTGAAGACCGATCACATCGACGGCTTCCACCGCGCCTGGGCCGAACTCGAACACGCCGTCAAAGCGACCAGAATGCGGGAGGCCAAATCACTATTCACGACCCTGAAGATGTGGCGCAAGGAGCTGCTCACGTTCTGCCGGACCAGGGTCACAAATGCACGCAGCGAGGCGGCGAACCTCAGCGCCAAGAACCTCAAACGGGCCGCCCGCGGATACCGGAATCATGAGCATTACCGGCTCCGGTTATTGTTGTACACGGCAGCCCAACAGGCATGCTGAACACCTGCCACCACGTCAAAAGTGGAAGAGCCCGTAAGGAACCTATCTGGGGGTGGCGGGCCCCATGTCCCTGACACTCTGGGAAGGGCGCCGGCCACCCGGTGATCTCTATCCAGGCAAGCCCCCGAAACCATGATTTCGGGAAAAACTGGCCTGATTCTTACCGCTCTTTTGGCCTGAAACGAGCCACCAACTTGGCTCAAATTCCTGGCTGAAACGGCCTACAGATAGTCGATCACACACAAATGAGCCAAGTCAGGAGGAGGCTGTCTCCGCGGCTGCTCTTCCGGATCCGATGACGGCGGCTACGAGGGCGTCACGGAGCCGGCGGGTGGACCGTGCCCGGCGCGGGACCTGGGCGGTCTCCTCGGTGAATGTCCAGCGCGGGCACAGGTACTCATCGCAGAAGAATCTCCGCTTGATCCAGATCACTTCGACTGGGCCGGCGACGGGGATGTCGCGCAGCCGTTGAGACCGGCGGGAATGAACGCGGGTGCTGATCACGCCGCAGGACGGGCAGCCGGCCTCGGCGGTGGCTTCGACACTGATTCGGCGCTGCCCGAAGGCGAGGACCTGGCGTCTGTGACGCGGTAGTCGGGCAGGTTGAAAATGGCGGTAGCAGCGTCCGGACGCTGGGCAGTAGGCTCGATCAAGGCTCGTAGCTCCTGACGGTTGATGAATGCGTAGAGAACATCCATCACAGCAGGGCTACGAGCCCTTCAGCTTTCAAGACACGGAACCCGTTTCACCATGAACCACGGAGAGCCGGCATCCGCGCGATCGCACCACCTCCCGCCGGAGCAAGAAGTAGAGTAAGACACGTCAGGGTTTCTTTGGGAAATGGTTGTTTAGTCGCTACCAATTCAAAGAGACCCTGACGCCTCTCTCCTGCCGCCACGCCGACAACACCCCGACCCCTCAACTCAGCTGGACCTAACCACGCTTAGAGACGAAGGGCCCTTAAAACACATGGTCTTCGGATCGACAATATAGCAGCTTCCATCACCGGAAGACCTCGACCTCTATCCGGGAACAGATGCACAATCGCTAACTTCCCCCTCGATACCCGGGAGCCGCCAAATCTCCAGCTACGCAGCTCTGAAGTCGTGCCAGGGTAACCGAAAAGGCTAGCTAGCCTACTATCCTATCCAACCAATATTCTCGTAGACTTCTCTATATATCTGCGCGTTGTTTTGCCACGTAGGGATACTACTGCTCCCAATTCGCATGTTTCTCTGTTCGGCCGTAAACATTTCAGGCTTCGAGGCGAGATATTCAAAGATGCCTGCCAGGGCTTGACTGTCACCGGGGGGAAAGTACTTAGCGCTATCTATACAATAATCACCCACTTCACGCAGCGCAGGAATGTCAGCAAATACGTTGATACAGCCACTCGCCATCGCCTCAAATGGCTTCAGTGGTGTCACCAGCTGAGTCACTCGGGACATCGAACGAGGTGTGACAAAGACATCGATAGCCGCGTAATAGCCTTCCACGTCCTCGTGATCTACACGTCCGGTAAAAAGGACTCCGTCGAGCTGGCGTTCACGCACGAGCTGTTTAAGCGCGTTGAGCTTGGGACCCGCCCCGACAATCAAGAGACGATGTTCAATGGCCGTCCCGCGTTTGGCAAAGATTTCATAAGCACCTATAAGCGTTTCAACGTCTTCGTGGGCTGCAAGGGTAGAAATATATCCGAAGACGAGTACTTCTCTCCCAATATCAAGACCTCCTCGAACCTGTTGTGAAACTAACTCGCCAGGGGACTGACGGGGCACCGCTGCATTGGGGATAACCGTTACGTCTTTGGATTCGATTCCTGAAAATTCATCTCCCACAATGAATTCCTTCAGTGTCTTCGATAGAGTTATTACGTGCGACACACGCTCCCTTGCTGCACGCTCAGCCTTCTGCGTCCATTCGAAATACTCCGGCGACCCAAACATCGTGATCCCATTTGCAGTCGCAAGCCAATGTTCAGTCTGCACCGTTCGGGCGAGCCACGATTCTTCCCAAATTCCTCTAACTTCGTACACGACAGGCACGGACAGCGCCTCACCGACATGAGTCGCGAGAACAACATTCACAAAATTGGAGTGAGCATGAATTACTCGCGGGCGCAACTCCCTGACCAATTCATACAACGTGCTTACATTTTCTTTAATCCAGTCATGTATTGGCAGGTCTGATCGAGTCCTGCTACCAAGCGATATCATGTTTACCGGCGAATTACTCGCCATGAGCTGCTGCTCGTCCGTGAGGTTACTTATTCCGCCAGATTGAACGGCTATAATAGGGTGCAGACCGGCCTCGAACTGCGCCTCCGTAGTATTTTTGGTCCTAATTGTATAGCCATTTTGTTTTTTCGGGAAACATTTTCCAACTAGGTGTAGTATCGGCCCTTCCGGATCAAGACCATCTGCCATGGCAACTTCTGGCATCATTCGCCAGGGGTCCTTGAGAAAGTTTGATTCTTGAGCAATTTCTGCCGCTCCGCGGCGGTCAGGAAGCCTGGTACCTCTGCGCTCCATCTCCTCTGCGCACGCCAGAGCGTGCACGAGATATCCAGTGTCTCGCGCGTGTGCGAGCATTTTATGGAGAGCTGCAAGGGGTAGTTGCGGGTACAGCTCGAAATCGCAGACAATTTCCTTCGCTTCCAGCAGGTAGTTGTTAGAAGCAAGTCCGATCGCCAGCGGTAGAGACTCTTGTGCGGTCAAAATCGATCGCAATGGCACCCCATCTTTGAGAGCCCTACGGATAGTCATGACGGAACCGATATCTGATGTACCAACATCAGCCAAACCGGAATTGGACGCTTCTGCCCTGCCTAGGGGATATATTCCCGGGGGCGCTCCCCTAACCGCCTCATGGAGTGTCGCTTGGAGGTGTTTGATCGTGAGACTCCCAAGCCCCGATAGTCGAACCGTCAAGAGCAGTGCATTAGCCTGTGGGTCCGTAAAGAAGATGGACTTGAATTCGTTGTCCACAACTTCCCTGGAAAGTCGCTCACCTTCCCGCGAAAACTCATGTATGACAAGTTGGGCATGGACGCTGCCACTCACTTCGCCAAATAGACCGAAAGTCATTCCCGACCCAAGCTCGGCGGGTAGTTTTACACCAGACTCGGGTTTAAGTGACTTTAAGTCGCCTGCTTCGCCGTTAAGAATCAAATGGACTGTGTGAGAGTCGAATTTATTGATCTTTATGAAGCCATCATCCGTCAACTCCACTTGTGCAGATGATGGGTTGCCGAGGCGCCAGAGGTTGACCCACCCCCAGCTAGCCTCAAACCCAGGTAAAGGAAAGTTCTCCGCCATCTCGCTCCTTAGTCATCGCTCCGGCATGTCAGGCATCCAGCTGGAAGGGCCAGACTCATTACATCGAAACGAATTGTTGGGTGTCGCCGAGCCTACCGACTCGAATCCGTCAAAAGTGCTTAAGAATTATCGAACTATGTGCTGTTGCAGTTCGGAGAACACTTCTGCGTTTTCCGCACCGGCGTGGCCGGACTCATCGGAAAACTCGCGGACTATGAGCTTCTCTGAGTGGTCGGAGGACTCTACGTACTTTCTAAAGGGCGTGAAATGGTTCTCGTAATGGTCCGTGTCCTGAACATTCTGCGCTAGGAAGATACTGCGCGCTCCCGCCATCACGTCAGGATCAAGAGCCGTGAACTTATACGCCTGATCGTGCGGGACTCCCCCAAGATCGTCTGCGTTGTAGCAAACCTTCGACATGCGGTTGGTCCATTTGACGGGATATTTCCACAAGTCCGTCTGCGGGTTGATCGCGATCACCTGGAGCCCCTGGTAGTAGCGCGCGAAGCGGAGCGCTGCGAATCCTCCTCCACTGGACCCATAGGAGAAGACTTGATCCTGGTCGGCGCCAATAGCGGTCGCTACTGAGGCCACTATCTGGGCAATATGCGCAAGGTAGTCACCCTGGCGGTTGCCTGCATACCAGGCGAGTCCAAGATTGCTGTTGTGGTAGAGCGCAGGATCTGAAAAGTACAGGCAGCTGGCCGGAAACTTAGAGGCCCCAACTCCAGCGCTGAAATACTGGCGGCTCGAACGTGCTCCGTCGTGCGTCTCCGGAGAAAAAGATAACCAGACGTCCCGTCTGCGGCTTGGGATCGAAAATGAAATCAAACTGCTCACCTTCGGCGTGCTCGGTATAGAGACCCCGCTCCCGGAGGTCGAGGTCAGCCGGCCCTTGCCACACGTGGCGAGGAACGCTGTCCAGATGCTTGATTGATGTTTTCTTAGCCTTCACTCTGCTCTACCTCTACGCCGAGTCCGGCGAGGCGTTTCAGATACGCCGCCGGAGTGCATTCCTGCTGGATGAATCGGACTGCGCGCTGCTGCTGCAGCGCATAATTCTGGGAGTCCCAAAGCTGACGGATGACCGCTTGCACCTGATCCGGCTGCGCATAAACAGCCGCATCTCTGAACACTGGTTCAAAGTGCCGGGGCAACACACACACCACCCCGTAGCTCATGGCTTCGAGAATAGCCATGCCGAAGGCTTCGAGCCAGCCGTCGCTGTGGTAGTAAACGAAGAAGTCGATTTTCTCCGACAGGTACTCTTCCACGCTTATCTCGTTGAAGGCGTAGATCTCCCAAGAGAGCGGCTTCCTTGAGAGGAAGCCCTTCTGCACGGGCACCTTGGTACCACCAAGGATGCAAACGTTCGCGGAGCCATCGGCCGGGTATACCTGGGTGAAGACTTTTCGATCCGATGGCCACTTTGCGGCGTCATCACGGGCATGACGTCCGATGGTCGGCACACCGCCTCTGTACCTATTCTTCGTCGCATCCTCTTTCAGCTCGATGATGCCCTTCCAAGAGAAGCTCGTGAGGTCTGACGCGGGCATGAGCGGCGCGATCATTGCCCCGATCTGTTCGCTCTGGGGGGCCCAAAGTGGGCGGACGCCAAAGAGGCCCTCGACATTTCGGGTGACAACGCCGATGTCGTAGCTGCGCCTCTCGCCGCTCGGTTCGAACGGCGGATGGTTGGAAACGATGACGACCTTTTTGGGCTTCACCGCGGCTGGTGCGTCCGGTACGACCTGCAGCGCAGTGGGCCACCGCACAATAAGCAGGTCGGTCTCAGCTACGGTGTCCAACGACAGGCGGTCCACCTTGCCAGTCAGCACCAAGTCATCTATTTTGCGGCTGAACTGACGCTTGGAAGCCGAGGGGATCAAGCCATTCTGGAACGGGATCACACCCACCCGGAGTCCAGCGTTCAAACAGACGGAGATTTCATTGAAGAGTGACGTGGAGTTGCCGGCCAGAAAACCGAACTCAGACGCGAAAATGACATCATACTGCGTGGGCCCGACCGACCGGGTTCCCGGAAGGTATGCATCCGGGGCCACGAAGCGCCGCTCTGCCAAGATTTTGGGCATGTAGGGCGATTCCCCGGATTCACGGATCTCGCGATGCCAACTCTTGTAGCCACGAAGGTAAGCTCGGCGTTCTGGGGCAAGATACCCCACCCCCATGTCATCGCGGGTGAGGTTTGCACCGTCCATAAGGGCGAAAGCAAGGGGTGCCGTGGTAACCGGCTCCACCGTGATGCCGTAGTAGTTCTCGATGCGGCTCTTGAACTCTGAGTCTCCGGACTTACGGATCGTGTCCCAGTATCCGAGGTCCTCCAGCACCGGATCACGTCGGAACATCAACGAGGCCATTGAAGGGTAGACAACCCGACCCGTGGCGGACCGCAGCATGAGAATAAGTTGCTCGTCCACGCGGACCCAGTTGGTCATATTCGCAACAAGTTCAGGACTGGCCACGAAATCGCGAACCTGAAGCTCGATCTGCTGAGGGTGGTGCCAATCATCCTTATCCGCCACGGTGATTAGGTCACCTGTGGCGAGGTCGAGAGCATCATTACGCACGGAGTAGGAGCCGCGGTTTACCGCGTTGAGCACCAGGCGGATGCGAGGATCCCGTGCTGCAAGGTCCTGAAGCTGTCGCCTGTATGGCGTAGGTTGACCATCCGCATCCCGTTCGGGTGAACAATCGTCGATAATGATGATCTCAAGCTTGCGCCAGGTCTGCCGTAATAAGGAATCCACTGCAATATTAGTAGCGGCGCTGGGTTCGTAAATTGGCATAATGACCGTTACCAGCGGAGCTCCCGGATCCTCAGCAGCTGGGGGAAGGTCCGTAGTGACGTTGTAGAAACCGATCTCGTCGTGCTGCATCGAGATTGGAGCGATGCCATCTCCCTCGAGCATCTCGTTGAAACCTGCCAACCAGGCACGCGAGTACTCGGGAATGCCTGCCACGTGGGGGTTGAGCGCGTTGAGGGCCAGCAAGTTCTGCGAGAAGTCATGATCGGCTTCAGGGTCTTCCGTGGTGAGCACCCGGGCAGATTCCGCGAACTCTCCGCGCCACCGAAGGAGATCTCCATAGAAGGCACGATCGGCACCGGTGATCTCCTGCAGCCCCCGCCCTGCCTCGAGCATCGAATACAGAGTCAGCGCATCAAGGTGGTCAGTCTCGTCCCGGGGTGCGGCAAAGAGAAACCGGGCCATAGCGAGCAAACCGGACGTCCAGGGCCTATCTCCCAGCATCTCGGTGGCGGATTCACGAAAGAGCTCTGTCCGGTAGGACTCGAGAATCCCATGGAGCTGGGCAAAGTCATAGCGCCCCTTGGACGCGGCATAGGCCAGCACGTCCCGAGCGCCACCGTTGCGGTTGCGGATCGCGTTCACAGTGAACCACTGGAGTCGACCTGGATTTACGCGCAGCTCCTGAACCCAGTACCAGATTGCGCCGAGAGCTGGCTCGAGCGTCGCGCCGGTGCCCTGACTCTGAGGAGCGATGGCACCTTCCAACCCCTCCAGGCTAATCTGGGCCCGGGAGTGCTTATAGGTTCCTAGGAATGACTCGACGAAGTGCTTGCGTCCGGCTCGGCGGGCATTTCCCACAAGCTGAAGGGCATGGGATGACGAGGAAGCCTGGAGGGCCTGCGCCAGCAGGAACTGGTTGGTGGCAAAGAAAGATGTGTCCTCCCAGAGCAGCCTTTCCCCTCGCCCGTGTACGGCGAGCAGCTGCAGATGAGCGCTGCGCCGCAGTAAGACTGAGGAAGGCAAAGCGAGAGCGTAGCCCGACCGTGAAATTCCATGGTGCAGTTTCGAGTGTCTGTTCTTCAGGGTTGCGGCCGTCCGGTGGACCTCCGTCTCTCCGGTCTCGGTAATCTCACGTAGGACCAGTTCCACGGGGAAGTCGAGTCCCGCCGTGTGAAAAGCCCACCCGGTGAAAACTCCCCCGTCAAGGACAACCTCGGAGAGCAGGAACTCTCCTTCAGTGTCCTGAACGATTGTTTCTGGCATGCCAGCCGGCCTGCGTCCGGTGGTATCTCCGAGGCGGAGTTCATAGGTACTGCCAACTTCTGCCCCCGGGGTGAACAGTTGGATGGAGTCCGTAAACCTGCCCTCGAGTGGGATCGCACCGGAATACCGCTGGCCCCCCCCGGCCGCCGGGGCCCCTTTCGGGAGGCCCAGCCAGTGCTGTCAGGATCACCGCAGCCTCGCCTAGCCGCAGGACCAGTCGCCGATGCCCAGTCTCCCCCGTTAGCGTGACCGAGGCATAGGACTCCGTCAGTGCTATGTGAGCAACGTGTATGTCGGGATGCACCCGGGCAGGCTTCAGCCACGGGGATGAAGTATCCGGTGCCTCATGCTGGAGCTGTTGCGCTTCGCGAGCTGCGGCATCGCGGTGCTCTGCAGCAAGCTCCAGCATCTGGTCCAACACCGCCACCGGCGCGTGCGGCTCACTACCGGCGAAAACCTGAATCCGGTGTACCTGTCCATCGAAGAATTCTGGAGGAATCTGGGCGCCATGCATATAGCCGAAAGGGGCGTCGAATTTCAACGTGTCGCGCTTCCATGGAAGGACGCGTCGGTCAGTTCTCGCTAGGTCAACGACCGTGCCGTCAACTGTCACTCGGGCGTACGCTGGAAGATTTTCGACGCTGGCCCATCCGGCCACCTGGCCCCGTGGGGTGACCATGAAGTCGGCACTGAGGTCCTCCGCGCCGGCGATCCGGGAATCAGATGTACTGATCCCCTTCTGCGTAAGGACATTGCCCGTCCCGCGGTGCACGAGAGCGACGTCGTGCTGTTCACCGTTCCAGAACTGCGGAGGCAGGGTACCCAGGAAACCCACATTTCGGGTACTGAAGTCCTCAGCAGAAAGTTCGTCGCGGAAGATATTGCAGGTGAGGGTGGAGACTACTTCACCGTTGACCATGAGGTCCAGTACTGTCGTTCCCTGATCGGCGCCAGGCTCGTACACCCAACCGCTGATCCGGTGGGCCTGGTAATTGACAATCTTGAACTTCATAGACCTGCGATCTCGTGAGGAGCCATAAGCGGCTAGGGAACCAGAGGCGTGAGGAGCCGTAAGGAGCTAGGGAACCACAAGCGTGAGCTGCCATGGGGCGAGGGAACCACAGGCCATGCTACCAAAGCCGGAGGTCCCGAGGCTCGGAATTGCGCCCACGGGGTCCCGCGGGGCGTCACCTGTGGCGATCTCGCGCAAACCTAGAGAATCTGGGTCACGCGCGCGAAGATCAGGAGTAGGCAAATCTCCAGGTGTCTCCGCTACCCCACGTCTGCGGGCAAGACTGGTCTCGGCGCCAGCAATGATCATCGATAAACCCCCGGACTGGTCCGGATAGCTGATGACAGGGGTCAAAACTACGCTAATCCTGCGGCCGAATCACGCTTCAGCCTGGGCCGGCCGTGCTAATTTGTCTCTCGACCTACCCTTTTGTATGTGACGCAGGTCCGGAGATCTGCCGGCGCCGCATCCGCCACACTATGAGCGTCAGCCAACTATTCCAGAAAGGTCGTTATGGAGCGCCGAAAGTTTCTCACGATCCCCCTCGCCGCAATGGCCGCCCCCGGCGCACTCCTCGCGGCCAACGCCGTCCCGGCGCAGGCGGCCCTTCTACAGCCTGGCATGGCAATGTCCCCAACGGTGCTCCCGGTCGTCAAAGCGCTGAAGGGCGTTGGCCACGCCGGTACTGATGCTTTGGCACTCCGGCAGATTAAGAGCCTGAATCTCAGCTGGTACTACTCCTGGGGTTCTAAATACACCGTAACCACCACGCCAGGTTTCGTGCCGATGATCCGGAGCGCGAAATCCCTGGACCAGGGAGCCATCAAGTACGCCACCAGCCAGTTGCCTCTCACCAAGTCGAAGAACCTTCTGGGGTTCAATGAGCCGGACGTCCGGTCCCAGGCGAACATGACTGTAGACCAGGCGATCAGCCTGTGGCCCAAACTTCAGGCAACCGGGCTGAGGCTCGGATCGCCCGCGACAGCGAATCCCTCAAGCCAGTGGCTTCAGGAATTTATGTCCAAGGCCAAGAACCGTGGACTCCGCGTCGATTTCGTGACCATGCATTGCTATGCCTGGCCCAACGCCGAGGACTTCCTGAACAAGGTCACCGCATTGCATGAAAAGTATGGCAAGCCTGTGTGGGTGACCGAGTATGCGGTAGCAGACTGGAGGGCAACGTCAACCCGCCCCAGCCGCTACAGCAGGACCCAGACCAACGACTTCATGCGGGCAACCGTAGCCGGAATGCGACAGATGCCGTTCGTTGAGCGATTCGCGTGGAAGACGCGGCCTATTAGCGACCCGGTGATGGGGCGTTCAGCCCTGTACAACACGGACGGCACCCTGACCAGCACCGGCCGACTCTACGCCTCACTCTAAGCCAAAGCGGGCTGTCACCGTATCCCCGGTTACCGTTCGTCATGTCCGTTTCGAGACGCCGCCGCGTCTCGAAACGGACTTTTCCGTCCTAGGAGCAGAGATCTTTCAGGGCGGGGGCCAACTCGAGGGTGGCCACCTCGAAGGCCGATCTGCTGGCCCTCACCGCTTGCGGCAGCGCCATAAAGGTCTTGAAAAGATTGCGGGAGTTGTACGCCACCATTGACGGCATCGCCAGATCGGCCTCAGACATGGACACGCTCCCCCAGGTTCCCATCCTGTGCTCCCAATAGAAAATGTCGTTAGGGTCGTAACCTTTGAGCGAGTCAGCTGTGAAAGACACCCGGCTCATCATGTCCTCGAAAAAGCCCCGAGTGATGCGCGAACCGGCGTTGACGTCATAGGCATTTGAAAGCTGCTGAACGTTGACTTTGGTAATCCGCTTCTCCTGGCTCTGATAGAAGCCACGCATCACCTCGCCGCCGAAGCCCCGGATAAAGAGTCCGTCCCGCACCTTTTCCCCTGTCGCCGCCAAGCGCCCGAGCCATGGCGAGCCCGGCCCTCGATAATAGGCGGTGGCCCGTCGGAACGCCTCTGATAGCGCGTTGTCCGTCTGATTGAGTGTGAGGCGGTTGTGGATGGGCCAGACCTGCGCTTCCAACCCATAGGCTCCAGCGATTTCCGACGCCCTACGGGCGTCCGGCGAGCTTGTCGTATTGGCCGCTTCGCTGCGTACGTAGGTGAAGATGACCGGGTTGCTGTCCTTCGTGGCGGCAAAGACGCCCCTGCTGTCCGTGCCTGCCGTCAAACCCAGCACCGGGCGCCGTCCGTTGATCGCCAAGTACCAGCGAAGACCATGCAGGTGCGCCACTAAGGCTGCAGTTGCTTCCTCATTGGTCGTCTCCATTCCGATGTCTTCCCGGGGCCAGAAGCGCTCGACCGTTTGGTGCGGCATGATCAGCTTGGTGTTGGGCGTCAGCTGAACCACGTGGTCGTAGGGGGTCGCGACGCCTGGCAGGTACTTCACATCCCGCTGCTGATAATTTCGCGAGGTAAGAAATGGCACGAAATAGTCCGCGAAGCGCGCGCCGATTAAGTCAGCCACGATCTCGGCGTGTGACGCTGCAATGGGCGCCCCGGCTGTGGAGTAAAAAACGGATCTGGATCCCATCGCGTCCTGATAAATCTCGGTCCTGCCGTCCATCTGGACAATCAGCGCGAACCTGCCCGCCAGCCGGTCGAGAACGGCGTAAAAATCTTCGTCGTTGGCTACGGCATCCAGGAGGGCTGCCAGGACAACGCCCTCCTGATAGATCCCATATTCCGGGTCAAAAGCCTGCCCCACCAGCGCGAGATGCCGCCCGTCCGCGATGGCCGTGACAAACCGGGTCTCCGGATGCAGCGTCAGATACAAATCGCCCAGTGGCACGGTCTTCCAGCCGGCCAGCGAAGGAGTTTCAGCCGGGGACTTAGACACGACGAAGCCGTTCCTATACAACAGGCGTTTCAGCTCCGCGTTTGCGGGAAGGCAGGGCAATAATGTCATCGTGGTCCTAGTTCTGCTTCACGTACTGGATCGGAGGGCCTGAGAGGGAGCTCCCGGCCATAGAAGTTCAAGTGCGCCTGTTGGATATGAGCAAGGAAGTACCCCCGCGCGGGAGGTGCATGCTCGTTTTCGTAGCGCTCAGCCACAAAATTTACTCTCCGTCGCGGGTCGTAGCCGCCCTTGTCCGGGTTGACACCATTCGCTAAGGCGAACGGCACATAATGGGCCTCAAAATGGAACTGGTCACCAGTGTTTTGAACAAAGTGCACAAAATTGACCGGGCGCATCTCTTGGTAAAGCTTGCGCAAATTGACTCTGGTTCCGAAATTTTCCTCGACCTGCTCATAGGATTTGTGCCGCGGAAAGGCGGCTGATGCTAACGCCTTTCGATGAGCCAGGTGATAGCCGCCAATGGTGGTCTGGGGCGAGAACGCTACGGCCACGGAGTTGGGGATTCGGCGGGACAGGGCAAGTGCGCCATATCCGCCTGCGCTGCTGCCGATGCAGACCACCCTTGAGTAGCCACCGGCAGCAATGATCTGGTTGACGACAGCCGCGTATTCGGCAATGAGATCTTGGCCTTCAGTGCCGATATACCAGCCGATTTCCAGGGAGCCGTTGATCTCGAGGGTACTGTCAGAGAGGTAGAGCCTGGCCGAGTCGAGACGGTTAAGCGTGCGGCGCCATTCGAACCGGGGCACCGTGAACCGAGCACGGTTCATTGCCCCGTGCAGTGAAATCACCAGTGTGTCACTGTTCGCCGGCTCAAAGAGCATCCTGAGTGGCAGTCCATCGCGAAGGGCTGACTCAAAGACGACGTAAGTATCCTGGGCCGGAAGTGAAGTGACTGATGCCCCGGCCGGCGCAGTGAGCTTTGCGACGCCGTTGTCCGAATCCCATTCATCGATATGGTTCCAGTCGATCGGGAAGGCTTGCGCCGCCGTCGTGCCGAGGCCGGGATCCACGGCCGGCGCCTCCCTAGCCTTGGCCGACAGTCGCCAGGAACTCCGGAACTTCGCTGTCCGAACCCTCCACCTGAGCCGGGTTGCCAATGCTCCGTTCCAGGACGGCGGCCACGTCAGGATCCTCCGAGGTCCACTGAACAACTCCGCCAAAGATCGTGCCAAGGTTGCGGGCGACGGTCGTGACGGCATATGAGTGTACTCCAGTGTGCGGGTTGAAGGGAGGCTCGAAAGCTCGAACCATTATAGTGTCCGCTGTGTGTCCGCACTGTAATTCGCGCGTGAACTGGAAGCTTGTGGGGTCGTAGATGTTGACGATTCGGGAATGGAGCTCGTCCGTCAGTTCCACCCGGGTGAGCTGTTGCTCAGCGAACTCGTCTAACATTTCTTCGCTGAAAGATGCGTCAAACGAGATGGTGTTTAGGATGCTGGGAATATGCATCATTCCGAGTCGGCGTCCCGCCGATCGAGCTTCGTCGATGTCCCGCCACATCGCCGGTGCGCTCTCCCTGGGGGCGCCGAAATCGCCGACGAAGAGCTCGTCGAGTTCAACTCGCTCTGGCCGGGCCGGCAGGAACCTGGCGGGCGCAGGAAAGGCACGCCGGCTGGGCAGAAGGTCCAAGTAGCCACTGTGGTGGCCGTGGCGGATCTGGCGGTGCCAGTGTTCGTAGGCGGCCCGGTAGGCCACCCGATCGGGTGAGCGGTAGCCCAACCGGAAGTCGTCCATGGACAGGTTGGTGGAGCCCACCAGTGAAAGCGTGAGGGGTGCTGGGGTGGCTTCCAGGACTTCCTTGCTGTTCACCAGGAGCTGGTACCTAAGAATGAACTCGGTGTCTGCCGCTTTTCGAACGGGGTCCCAGTAGCCCAACCGGTCCTTGATGACTCTGACAGGAAACATCGCTGAGACGTGGGAGGGAGTTACATAGGCTCCCCTCCAGCCTCGGTAATGGAACATCAGGTCTTCGCCAACGCGTGACCACGGTGCCGAGACCAGCCTGCGGTCTTCCTGCCGAACGGCCACTGCCACCAGCATTTCGATTTTTTGGGGGTGTTGCCAGTCGTCCCCGTCGAAGATGGTGATGAATTCGCCGGCGGCCATTGAATATCCGATATTACGGGAGGTGTATGCTCCCGAGTTTGGCGTGTTGCGCACCACTTTCACGCGCGGGTCGGCAAGTTCCCACTTCTCAAGCCGGTTCGCAAAAGCGTCCCCGGAACCGTCGTCGACGATGATGACCTCGATATTCCGGTAGCTCTGAGCAAGCGCCGACTCGATCGCGAGATCGGTAAATGCGTCAGGGCGGAAGACTGGCATCACGATCGTTACCAGCGGTCCTTCCGTCACAGCCGGTACGCGATCCGTGGACAGCCGGAGGAAGGCCGGTTCAGCGCCGTCTTTGAGCCGAATCGGCGCAAGGCCAGCGGCCTCATACATGGCATTGATCTCCGACATCCATTCGTCTACCGTGCGGGACGAGTGGCGGAAAGGATTTTTTGCGTTGGCCCTGTAGAGATGGAGATCGTTGGGATTCTTGGAATCCGTGTCGCAGAGGCCCTCGAGTTCCAGGGTCTGCTCACCGCGTCCCGTCTGTGCCAGGGCGTCGAGGAAGAACTCACCCCGGCGTTTGCCCTGGAAGTGTTTCGGACCCAGCTCGCCATAGACATACTGATAAATCGTGGCGGCGTTAAGGATGTCGTCTTGGCGGAGGTTTTGCCGGTAGCAGACGTCCGCCAGAAGGAGGAGCCTGCTCTTGGCAGTCGAGTCGAGGACGTCGAGGATCGAGTCCTGTGCCAGGCCCCCGATCCGGAACAGCTCGAGGGCATATTGCATATGTTGCCAGTCCCAGCGACCCGACGTCACGCTTCGGGCAAGCACGTCCCGGCCGTCAAAGGAGCGAAATTTCGTCAGTCGCTGAGACAGTTTGGCGGGCGTGATGTTTGATTGAGTGCCCCACCAATGGGCAGGTCCCACGCTCTCGGCTGCAGTCCGCTGCGAGGCGGGGACCAATACCGGAACCGACACTTTTGCCGCTCGTCGAGCCTGCCTTAGCGCCGTGTCCATCTTCGCCAGTCCCGCCAGCAGGGCCACAAGCATCAGGAGCAGAGCCGGGACGAGGATGAATACAGAGCGGAAGTAGGCGCCCGCGAGAACCGTGAAGAACAGAACAGCCAGCCCCGCCGCCGCGGCCTTCTTCCTCAGGGCGAGCTTCCTGGCTCTGCGCATGAGCTGTTTGACGTTCAAGATATTCCCCCGGGGTGGCATCGAGTTGATAATTGGCTTAGAAGTGACTGCTAGTGGGAGAAATCCGAAAAATGGCTGCGGAAGGCTTGGGCTCGGGCACCTTTGGCCGCCTTCCCCACGCCGAGCTGTGGCGGCGGCCTGAATCCGTCCCACTGTTCGGCAATACTTTGCAGGAATACGCTGTCTTCCGGATTCCACGTGTGGCCGCCATGCGAATCCGTACCGGAGTGCCGGTGCATCAGGTAATTCTGGCCATGCGAGCGGTAGATAAGCCCGCCGGCCGCTTGAACGGCCTGCAGGAGGCAACGGTCAACGGCGCGGTGAACCGGCCGCCAGCCACCAAGGTGGCGCAGGTCGTCCCGGCCCAGCATCATGGTCCCGCCCGCCACATGGTCCGCATACCGCTCGCCCACCGGAGGACGGCGTGTGGTGATGTCCAGGCTTTCCAGGTAGACGAATTCAACCTGTGCCCCCACCAAGGTGGCTCCACTGAAATCTTTCGCGTGGACGAGGTCCCGAAGATGGTGTTCGCCGTACCAGTCGTCGTCGTCCATCTTGCAGACGAGATCACCGCTGGCGGCACCGACGCCGAGATTCAACACGTCGCCGAAAACCATGCTGGCGGGAGCGGAGCGCACTTGCAGTTCGCCGGGATAGCCTTCGACGGCGCGCCGTACCTCGGGCAGGTCGGCGTCGAAACCGTGCAGCACCACTACCACTTCCACGGCATCCCAGCTCTGGCGTGCCAGCTGAACCAAGGCTGAGGCCAGCTTGTCAGGCCGGCGGGTGGCGAGCACCACGCTGACGGACGGCAAGGGAATGAGAGGCTTGCCAAGCTGACCCAGCACGGTGTTCCAGACGGCGCGCGGGCTGTAAAGATCCAGCGCGGCCCGGCGAAGCTCGATTGACTTCGACTCGCGCAGAACGCAGGGGTCGGCGGCATCGAACGCCTGGATTCGTTCGAGCAGGTGCTCCCCGAGCAGCGAACACGCCGGAGCCGACAGAGCACGGGTCAGCATGGGCACGCCGGCCACAGCAAGCTGGGACAAGTGCCGTGCCAACGCCCAATCCATGCCGTCAAAGCGATCGCCGTCGACTTCCAGGTAACTGTGCGGCCGCAATGCGGCCAGGTCGGCTTCGGTCAGCTCTCCCCCGCCGAGATCGTGTGGTTCGAGAGTCCGCGCTGGCTGGTTCGGGTAGGGCAGAAACCCCATCGGTGAGATAACTGCCGTATCAACGGGAGGCAGTAGAGTGCCCGTTGGGGTCCAGACAGGCGGCGTTACGCGCCCCGGCTCGGCCCGTAGGTGTTTAGCGGGCTGCGCGCTGCCAACCACCACATCGACGGAATAGATATCATCCGGCTCGGGATCCAGGAGCTGCGCAGTCATAAAACTGCCCAGAGCATCGCCGCCGAGCCACGCCGTGTCGGCGGCGTCCGTGATGCCGACCCGCAGTCCGCCCAGTACCGGCCGCGGCGCAGCGACTGAGCAGCAGGCCAGAGCCGCAACTGCCGCAGCATGGACGTTCACCCAATTTCCGCCGTCAACCGCCACGGCGAACCCGAGCCCCGGAACTGTCATGGCGGAAGTCTCGGCCTTGGCCTGAAGACTGCGGGGAGTCCAGACGGAAAAACCTGCAGCGGGGAAGAATCCCCTGATGACAAGGACGAAACGTTGCGTTCTGCCCTCGCTGCGGAACAGGGGAAGCAGCTTCCGTGCTTCGACCAACGACTCCGCGTCAACGACGTAGCTGCCCCACCACAACTGGTCCGCAGGGACAGTATGCTGCCAGTCCGAAGTGAGGCCAGGATCGCGGCGCTGCCAGTCTGTCGGGGCGTAGTCAAGCCCAAGATCCAAGGCCAACTTGGCCATGGAACGTCCTGCCGAGCCGACGACGACGGAAGGGATCGGCATGGCGCTAGCTCCCCTGAATCCGCCCGGCACGGGCCTTCAGCCGAACCAGGATGTAGGCGGGGCCGCGGCGGATGATCGCTTGGGCGCGAGCCAGGCCCCCGATTGGGCTTGAGCCCTTGTTCCAGCCGGCGCCGCTCGGATTCGGACTTATGCAGCCGTGACTCCAGCGCGCGGATCTGCTGCTCATAGTCGGACCGGGTGGAGCGGTCCCGCAGGTCCCGAACCACGATGGTCAGGTCGTGGGCGCCCGCAACGCCCTTGCGCAGATGCACTTTGGGTTTGGGGCGCCGGAATTCGTGCAGTCCCACGGCGTTTCCGGCGATCCAGCGTTCTCCGCCGGCGCGGCGGGCAGCCTTCTCCGGATCGGTGCCGGCCTCCGCATGGGCGGTAAGGTCTACCGTCCGCCAGAGTTCGATCCCGCCGCTTTGGCCGTCCACCAGGGCACGCAGGACAGTCGCCTGCGTCTCCACCAGGCTGTCGATCATAGCCTCCAGCGAATGCACGCCGAGGGCCGTTCCGGCGTTCAGCACCAACGTATAGGCGCCATTCCCCGGCCGCTTGTGACCGGCCTGGACGAAGGTGAAGCGGGTGTCCGTGGCCAGCCACTCTTCCAGCTTGGTCCGGCGGCTGTGATCTGCCTGGACCACGTCCACCGCGAAGTCCTGGCACGATGACCGAAACAGGGAGGCAATGGTGCCGGCCACCTCAAGATCCGTGGCTTTTCCGGCCCGGATGAGAATATGGACCAACGGCGTCGCCTGCCGCGGCGTGTGGAGCGGTTTGAGGACCACCCCGGCGAGCCGGAGCTCCTCCTCGATGGCGATACCTCCGCTGTGGTCACTGCTAAGCACTGGCGGTCGCCCCTACTGTGGCCAGCCCCCTGGCGGATTCCTCCTGCTTGGGCTGCGTCCAGATGCCGCGCGTGTCGATGATCGTCTTCCCGGCCAATGCCCGCGGGTCCGGGCTGAGGAATTCGTCATGGTCAACGAGCAGCAGCACCAGATCGGACCCGGCCAGTGCCTCGTCCAGCGGGTGAAGCCGTGAAATGCCGAGTGCGGCCAGCGGCGCGGGAACTTCCTCCACGTTCGGGTCCACGAGCAGGAGCCGGGCGTCGGGAATCTGGCGGAGGAGTTCTTCCACGACAGTGACCGAAGGTGACTCGCGGACGTCGTCGATGTTGGCCTTGAAAGCAAGGCCCAATACTGCGATGCTCGCACCCGGGCGCGCTTCCAGGGCCGCGACTGTCTGCGCGACCACGTGGTGGGGTTTGGCGTCATTTACTTCGCGGGCCGTACGGGTCAGGGTGGCAAGCTCCGGCACGGCGTCAACAATGAACCATGGGTCGACGGCGATGCAGTGTCCACCGACGCCGGGGCCGGGCCGCAGGACGTTCACGCGCGGGTGGTGGTTCGCCAGTTCGATCAGCTTCCACACATCGATGCCGAGTTTGTCGCAAATCATGGACAGTTCGTTGGCAAAGGCGATGTTGACGTCACGGAAGGTGTTTTCGACCAGTTTGGTCATTTCGGCCGTCGTGGCGTCCGTGAGAAGGATTTCACCCTGGCAGATGACTTCGTAGAGCCGCTTTGCCAACAGCGCCCCCTCTTCGGTCAGGCCACCGATCACACGGTCATTCGTGACCATTTCAATCATGATGCGGCCCGGCAGGACGCGCTCGGGTGAGTGCACCACGTGCACCTGGTTCCGTCCCGGCACGGCCTCGAGGGACAGGTCCGGCCGGAGCTCCATAAGGTAGGCGCCCAGTCGCTGGGTGGTGCCGGGCGGGGAGGTCGATTCCAGGATCACAAGTTCCCCGCCGCGGAGCACGGGAGCCACGGCACGGGCGGCGCTGAGCAGGTAGGAGAGATCGGCACCGTTGCCCTCGGCGAGGGGAGTGGGAACGGCAATAATGAAGGCATCCGCGGCCGGGACCGTCGTCATGGCGACCAGGTTTCCGAGGCTCACGGCGCCGGAGACCACCACACCCATGTCCGGCTCCACGAACGGCACTTCGCCCCGGTTGACGGCGTCGACCGTCGCCTGCTTGACGTCAACGCCGGCAACCCGTTTGCCCTTGGCAGCGAAGCTGGCCGCCGTCGGCAGGCCAATGTAGCCGAGTCCAATGACCGCTACGTCAAAAACCGTCTCGTCCATGACTCCCCTTAAACTGCAATGTGGTCTTCGGGTGACCCGAAGAACTGAATTTTGGAAGAAGCAAGCAGCTCTTCATGACTGATCGACCAGGTGTGCCCGGCGACGTTTTCGCCGCGCATCTGGCAGTAGTTGAACCTGTCGGACGAGTAGATCCGCGCCCCCGCCGCTATCACGTCGCTGAGGAAGCGCGAGTCCTCGCCGCGCTGCAGCTGCTGGAACGGAAAACGGCGGAAGGTTTCGGTGGCGGCAAAAATCGTCGGGCCGGAGACTGCTTCCACAAAGCGGTGTTCCAGTTGCGGGTTCCTCAGGATGGTGGCTCCCGGGCCCGCCAGATGCATGTAGTGGGCGCGTTTTCCGACCACGTCCGCCTCCGAGTACATCATGGAGTGGGCCTGATCGGCCAAATAGTGACGGCTGTAGAGGTCGTCGTCGTCCCACTTCGTGGAGTATGTTCCGTCCGCCTGCGCTACCAGGGCGTTGAGGCAGTCCCCCAGCGTCGTTTCCTGCGGTTCCTGCAGAACCACGACGTCGGCAAGCCCGGCGGCGAGGCATTTCCGGCGGAAACCGGCCCCGTCCAAGTCGAAGCCGTGCGCCAAATAGACCAACTGGACATCCACGCCTTCCTGGGCGGCCACACCGGCGATGACGTGATCCACCTGCTGCGGCCGGAAGCTGGAGACGAGGACAGAGACGCGCGGCAGCTCCGCGGGCAGGATCAGGTCCGGGCGGGCAACGGCGACCATGGACGCTGCACGGTGGCGGTAGGTGTGCTCTGTCCAGATGCTTCGCTGTGCCTTGTGGACCAGCCGGGACGCGTAATCCTGATTCGCCAGCAGAGCTTTCAACAGGGACGCTGCCTGCTCTTTCGTTTCTGCCGTGGGAATTTCGTTGCCGGGGAAGAAGGTGGTGATGGCCGTGCTCGGCGAGGAGACTACACAGGTGCCGGCGGCCGTGATCTCGAAAATCCTGCGCGCGCACATGGACGGTGAATCCGTGACGGAGTTGACGTTGAGGAAAACCTTGTAGGCCTTGTAAGCCGTCAGCATCTGCTTGTAGGACAGCGAGCCGACGACGTGCCGTGCGAGGATTCCCGGGAACTGGTACTGGGGTTCCTTGCCGAGTTGGCGGGAGAAAATTTCAAACCCTGAGCGTTTGCCCTCTGAGACGTCAGCCGCCGCGCCCAGGAGGTAGTCCATCTGCCGGCGCCGGTCTTCATACTTGTGCGCGAAGTACATTCCGGCAAAGGCGATTTCCCGGGCATGCCAGCCGTGCCGGGGCCGGACGGGGTTGTGGATTTTCGGTTGCGCCGCGAACGGCAGGACGGAGACGCGGTTGTGGCCCAGGTCCGTCCGGTAGCGCGGCAGCATGTTCTCGTCCGTGGTGAAGACGTGGTCGCACAGTTTGGCGGCCGGGAGGAAGTCGTCGTAGTGGGGCGGATCTTCTTTGTTCCAGAAGACCGTGGGGAGGCCCGCGGTACGGCAGGCCTGGATCAGGTCGCGGAAGACGGCAGACGGTCCGGCTGGGCCGGTGATTTTTCCCCGCCAGAGGCCGTTGTTGCCGGCCCAGGCAGATTCGATGGCAACAAAAGACAGCTTCTCGTCGCGGAGTTGCTGTTCCCAGCTGTCGGGCCGGAGCGCTACTACGGACCATTCGCAGGAGAACGCCAGGGCCGAGAAATCGTCCATGATGATGCCAACCCGCAGCTGCGGGGCTGTGGCCGCCGGGCCGGGAGTGGAAGCCTCGCGGAAGACGAGGTGACGTCCCCGGCCAAAGCCGCGCCAGGCCCCTTCGGCGCCGCGGACTCCGGCAAGGCTGGCCTCGTCCCGTTCGGTGCCGCTGCGGTGCAGATAGCCCTTCGCCTGTGCCATCCCGCCGTTCCGGATATGCCACAAGGCACGGCGCCAGTACGCGATCCTGTCCTGAATTGTCATCTGGTTACCGGGCGCGCTTCCAGCCGTTGGGCAACAGCGTGGTGCGGATTTCCGGCAGGCTCGCCATCAATTCGGCGCGGATTTGACGGCCGTAGTCCGCATTGCCCTCGTTGATCCGCCAGATGAAGTTCCGGTATTCCTTGGCAACGTCGTCCGGTGTCCCGTCCATCACAAAGTCGCCTTTGTCGATCCAGATGGCCCGGTTGCAGGTGGAGGTGATGGTGCTGAGGCTGTGGCTGACGATGAAGACCGTTCCGGCCTGCTGCGTGACTTGCTGCATGCGCATCTTCGAGCGCTCCTTGAACTGGGCGTCACCGGTATTCAGCGCCTCATCAACCAGAAGGATTTCGGGGTCTACGGCCGCGGCAATCGCAAAGCGAAGCCGTGCGCCCATCCCGGATGAGTAGGAGTTCATCGGGTGATAGATCTCGTGTTCGAGTCCCGACATTTCCACGATGGCGTCATACTTCGCGTCGATTTCGCTGTGGCTCATGCCCATGGCCAGGCATCCAAGCCGGATGTTCTGTGCCCCGGACATGGACGTGATGAGAGCGGCATTAACCCCGAGCAGGATCGGGTTGCTGGAGGCGTAGACGCTACCGGTGTCGGGAATGATCAGGCCGGCCAGGACCTTCATCAAGGTGCTCTTGCCGGATCCGTTGCGGCCAATGACTCCGATCGAATCGCCTTTGTTGGCGACGAAGGACACGTTTCGCAGGGCGGTAGTCCGCACGGCACTGTCGGCACCGGCACCCCGGCCCAGGGCCTGCCAGAGTGTTTTCCGGGTGTTGGTCCGGCCTGCAGGCTGGTTCTTGGTCCGGTAGACGACGGAGATGTCGTCCACCACCACGGTCGGCTGATGCAGAGCCGAGGACATCTCAGGCGCGTCCATAGGATTCCTCCCCGCGCCAGAACACAATCAGGCCAACGATCAGCGAGCCCAGTGCCCACAAGGAAACAATCGCCCAGGACCGCCACGACGGCGTGGCCGCGTACAGGACCGAGTCGCGGATGATTTTGATAATCAGGAACAAGGGGTTCACGTCCATGATGTGTTTGATGATGGGGACGCTGTCGAACTTGGTTTCGGCGAAGAACACCGCCGAGGTATACATCCAGAGACGCATGAAAAAGGACAGCAGCATACCGACGTCGGGAATCTTCAGCAGCGGACGGGCCAGCAACATACCGATCCCCAGGTTAAACAAAAACTGCAGACCAAGCGCAGGCAGGATCAGCAGCCACCGCCAACTGATCTCCTCTGCCGGAGCAATAAAAATAATCAGAAGGAGCATCACGAGGACCACAGGGATATTTGCCAGGAACTCGCGGACATTAATCGCGATCGGCAGCGCTGCCCGCGGGAACTGAAAGGCCCGGATCATGGAGGTGTTGCCAGTGAGTGATTTGGCCCCGTCGAGAATGGACCTGGTGGTCATCTGAAAGGTGAAGACGCCGATCACCAGGTAACCGAGGAAGTTCTCGATGCCCTTGCTGGTGTTAAGCAGCAGGCCGAAGACGAGATAGAAACTCAACCCGGTGAGGATGGGGGTCAGCACCAGCCAGGCGCTGCCCAGAAAGTTTTTTTCGTTGCCGCCCTGGACTCTTGCCTGCGCATCAAAAAGGATAAAGCTTCGGCGGTCCCAGAGCTGGACCAGGTAATCGGCGAGGCCAGGCCGTTGCCCAATCCGGGTCAGGTGGACAAGGTCCACCGGCACGGATACGGCGGGCGCCTTGGTTTGTTCTTCGACGCTCATCTAGATGGATACTCCCAGCTTCTTTAGTTCCTCGGCCAGCGCGGCTGCATTGGCGGCCCACGTCCGCTCCCGCAGTACGCGTTCCCGGCCAGCGGCCCCCATGGCCGCTGCCGACCCGGGAGCGGTCAGTATTGTCCTGAGCGCTGCCGCGAACGACGCCGGATCGCCGGGCTGAGCAAGGAGTCCCGTCACGCCGTCCTTCACAATCTCGGCCAGGGCCGGCAGGTCGCTGGCTACGACCGGGCGGGAACACGCCATGGCCTCTACCGGTTTCAGCGGTGTCACCGAGCGCGTCACCTCCAAATCCTTACGCGGCACAACAAATACATCGAGCGCTTGATGGTACCGGACTGCCAGGCTGCGCGGCACGCGGCCGGGAAAGCTGATGCGTTCCGGATAGCCGCTGCGCTGCGCCAAAGTCTGTAGTGACGGCTTGGCTGATCCGTCACCAACTATCAGCAGACGGAGTTTGGGGAAGTCAGGTGCCAGCAGCCCAAACGCTGTAATCAGGTCTTCGATCCCTTCATAGGGTACCAAGCTGCTGACGGTACCGATCATCTGGCCGCCCTCGTCGAGGCCAAGCTCACGCCGGGCTTGGGCCGTGTCACGGGGTGCCTCGAGGAAATCCCCACCCACGGCGTTGGGGGCGATAATGACCTTATGTTCCGGAATGCCGGCTGCTACGATGTTGGTTTTCATGGCATCCCCCAAGGTCAGGACAAGATCCGCCGTGCCCATGACTTCGGCTTCACGCAGGTTGAAGCTCCGGTACCGTTCGCTGTCCCGGGCCTCGGGCCCTCGCGAGGCCGCCCAGGTGTCGGCCAACTGCCCGCGGACCTCGTAGACCCACGGAACGCCAAGTGCCTCGGCCACGGCCCGGATCACCAGGCCGTTGACGTAGTGGGTTGTGGTCTGCAGCACACTGGGCCGGAACTTGAGGGCGACGGCCAGTAGTTCTTCGGTCTGCTGCTGCAACCGGGCATCGATGGTCGGTGCAAGGCTGGCCGGCAGCAGGCGGTGGTACCTCACTCCGTCGACCGTGTCCGCTGCCTGGGCGAAGATTTTGCCGACCTGGACCGGGTAGCCCAGCCGGGTGACGGCGAGCACCTCCCAGCCTGCCTCCTGTTGCGCCAGCAGGGTGGAGTGCGTTCGCTGGGCGTAGCCGCTGGCCGTGTGCGGCAGAGAGTTCGTCAGCAGGTGCAGGATCCGGCCCGGGACGGGAGCGTAGGCGCGGGGAGCCAGCACCGGTGACGCGTCCGTGAGGATTGCTACTTCGGCAGCGAGCCGCGCCCGCTGCCGGGCCTCCCCTGCGTTTTGTCCTGCGTGCGGCCCTGTCAGGACCGCCACGGCCTCACTGACGGCGCCGGCGTACCAGAGGCGGCGCGCGCGCGCCGGCCTGAAGCGCCGCGCACCCCCGGCCCGGGCCAGGAAGCGGTCAGCGAGCGAGGGCAGGTGGGCTGCGAGGGCGATGTCCGCCAGGCGGCGTGCCTGTTCGACGCCAATGCGGGCGTCTGCCGCGAGATTCAGCCGGCGTTCGACGTCGGCCTCGTCCCCGGCGGCGAGGGCGGCGAAGAGTACGGCGGCGGAGATGGAATCCTTCGGTGCCCAGCGGCAGAACCGTTTGGCGAGTGGGAGCACCGCTGCGGGCAGCCTGCGGGAAAGTTGCAGGAACAGGACCACCGGATCGTCGATCAGGTGATGACTAACGACGCCCGCAGCCAGCCGGGCGTTTTTCAAAAGCTGCACCATGGGGCTACGAACGCGATTCCGTCAGGAGACCGGTAATGAGCTCCATGTAATCACCTGCGAGCTGCGAAAATTCGGCGTGGGTCTTGACCCACTGGCGACTGTCGCCGTTCCGGATGAGACGGCCCCGGTCCGCGGCGAGGTCCCGCCACAGGGCCGCCAGGGCCTCCGGGTCGCTGGCCACGATGTCGCCGGCTTCGGCATCTTCCACAATCCGCGCCGCTTCGCCGCGCACGATCGCTGTCACGTGCCGCCCGATCGCCAGGACCTCGTAGGTTTTTGACGGAACGGTGGTTTCAAAGGACTTCCAGTCATCGCGCAGCGACACCAGGCAAGTATCGGCCGAAGCGTAGCGCTCCATCATCGCGTCGCCGGTCAGCGGCGCGTGGAAGGTCACGGGCGCCTTGAGCTGGCGCGCCAGTTTCTCCAGTGCGGGCCGCTGGGTGCCGTGGCCCACCAGGTGCAGGTGCATGGAGTCCCCCACCAGGGCGCTGGCACGGATGGCGACGTCCAGCCGCTGGCTCTCCCCGTGGTTTCCCAGGTACAGGGCTTCGAAATGGTCCCGCTCCGGTTCGGGCGCATCAAGCACCGGGATGGCGTCCAAGGCCACACCGTTGCTGACCGTGGCGACGTTGCGGACGCCGCGGGAGCGCAGGGTCGCAGCAAAACCCTCCGTCACGGTGACAACGAGGTTGGCCCGGTGCTGTACGAAGTCCACGACGTGTTCCGCGATGCTCTTGACGCTACCCTGGACTAGGCGTGCGTCCCGGGCCAGATCGGGCCAGGCATCGCGCATTTCCACAATGAGCGGTACGCGGCGGAGTTTCGCTAATACATACCCGGCCATGAGGGATGGCAGCCCGGGCGCGGTGACGATGACGACGTCGGGCTTGCGGACCATCATTCCGGCTGGCACTGAGAGCGCTGCTGAATAGCACTGATCCAGCAGGCGTGCGACACGGGAATTGCCGTGCCGCAGATACGGGACGTGGAGGATCTTTTCGGTGAACTGGCCGTTCCGCAAGTGGAATGGCCTGCCGGCCATCCAGCGCGGAAGTGCCCGGCGTCCGAACGGATAGTGCGCGACGGGCGTAATCACGTCGACGCCCCATCCTGCGTGCGAGAATTCCTTGATCATGGCGGTCCAGCGCCGCTGGGGAGGGCTTTGCTCAGGCCAGTAGGAGTGCGTAATGAGTGTTATTTGCAGCCCGCGACCGGCCGGCTGACCGGGTACGGGCTCAACGATTGTTTCATCCTGCATGGCTTTCAGGATTTGCCGGTCCGGGGTGTGCCGTTGGGTTTCTTGGAGCCCAGGAAGCGGAAGTAGGCTACCCCGAGCCCGATCAGGAACATTGCGGTGAAGACCTGGACCGCCAACGGACTGCCGGTGGCGACGGCCACTGCGGCCTGCACTTCGGCCTTTACCATCAGGGGGGGCCCTTGGCCGGGGTCGCAATGGCGGCAGGAGCCGTGGACTTCGCGGGCGTGGGCGTGGGGGACGGCGTTGGGGTCACTTCTGCGGCCGGTTCGACGGGCGGGGGTTCCACGACGGGCGGGGCCACGGGCGGGACCACAACGGCCGGGATTTCAGGAGCCGGAGCCGGCGGCGCCACAACAACCGGAGGCGCGGGGGCGATCACAGGCGGGGCAGTCTCTACCGGCGGCGCGGGCTCCGCGGGCGGGGCAGGCTCTGCGGGCGTCGTCGGAACGGGATCAGGGCTCGGGGCCGGTGCTGTCGTTGGTGCCGGTGCCGGAATTATCACCGGCGGCGTTGTTGTTGCCGGAGCGGGATCCACCACGGTTGTGAATGGCAGCCCAAGAATGGAACTGTCGGCGTGGGCGGCCGAGGCCGTACCCGCGACCGAGAGCGCCAGGAGGAGTCCTCCAAGCCCGGCACGGGCTGTCTTCAGTTTTTGGCTGCGCGACATCATCGACAGTCCTCCCCCAGGTGCGAGAAATAGATCAGAATTGTGCGGTCCAGGCCAGCACTCAGGTCTTTGTTGGCAGAGCCCAGCGCTCCACGTTCGCCCCAGTCTACTCGAAGCCGCCTCGACGCCAAGCCTTGGGCTGAACAAACTGGTTGTTGCCGGACCCTTTTTGGGCGTGCGGGCTATGACGCCGGAGTGCCGCGCAGACCGGGATAGGCTGGAATTATGCAGCTTCTCCGCCCCCGCCTGACCGCCCGCCTGCTGACGTGCGCCGCCATTGCCGCAGCCACCGCTACGGCCTTGAGCGCGTGTTCTCCTGTGGTGGATGTCACTCCGGCGCAGGACGCGGCGAACGCCGCCTGTGCACCCATGATGGTGGCGCTGCCCGACGCCATTGGGGACGCAAAACTTCGCAAGACCAATGCCCAGGCAACGGCGGCCTGGGGTGATCCGTCACTGGTGATCCTGCGTTGCGGCGTCAACGTACCGGGACCCACGACGGACCGCTGCGTGAGCGTCAATGATGTTGATTGGGTGATCAAGGAAGGTGACCCGGTCTGGACACTCACCACCTATGGCCGCGAACCAGCCACGGAGATCCTGATGGACCCGAACAAAATCAGCTCGGCCACGGTGCTGGCAGATCTTGCCCCGTCCGCCCGGAAGATCCCGCCGACACGGAATTGCGTGGGCCAGCAGGACCTCGCCGGCCTCCCGACCAGCAAGTAGCAGTCCGGCGGGCAGCCGCTCCTACCGCAGGCCTGTCTTGCGGTTCAGCGCCAGCGAAATGAGCTCATCAATCAGTTCCGCGTAGCCCAGGCCTGAGGCAGCCCACATCTGCGGGTACATGCTCTTGGGAGTAAAACCTGGCATGGTGTTGATTTCGTTGATGATCAGTTCGCCGTCGGGCGTGTAGAAGAAATCCACCCGGCTCAGGCCTTCGGCGCCAACGGCGTCGAACGCGATGGCCGCCAGATCACGGACCCGGATGATCGCTTCCTCGGGGATGTCCGCCGGGCAGCTCAGCGCTGCGGCGCCATCCTCCACGTATTTGGCGTTGAAGTCGTAGAATTCGTGTCCGCCGCCGGCAACCGAAATCTCCCCCGGCATGGATGTCCGCGGCGCATCGGTTCCGCGGCCTTCCAGCACGGCGCATTCAATCTCCCGTCCGACTATTCCGGCTTCAATGACCAGCTTGGGATCGTGCTCGCGTGCCGCCTCAATCGCGGCGTCAAGGTGCTCCATGGCGTCAACTTTGGAGATACCCATCGACGAACCGGCGCGGGACGGCTTAACGAACACCGGGAAGCCGAGCTGGTCCACCCGTTTGCGGACGAGCTCCGGGTCATTGCGCCACTGCCGGTCCGTCACGGCGATGTAGGGCCCCACGTGAAGGCCCGCCGATTCGAAGACCACTTTCATGAAGTGCTTGTCCATGCCGACGGCGGATGCCAGTACGCCGGCCCCTACGTAGCGCGTGTCGGAGAGTTCCAGCAGGCCCTGGATGGTCCCGTCCTCGCCGAAGGGCCCGTGCAGCAGCGGGAAGACGACGTCGACGGTACCGAGTTCCTTCGGGACCTCGTCCGTGGAGGCGACGATCAGTTGGTGTTCTCCGCCGATTTCGGCCAGCGTTACGGTCTGCGCAGAGGGCGCCACTTCGGGCAGCGACGACGCAGACAGCGACCACTGCGCCGTGTCGCCGGAGGCCAGCACCCATTGTCCGGTCTTGGCGATCCCGATGGGAATGACCTCGTATTTGTCCTGGTCGATCGCGCCGAGCACGCCGGCCGCCGTAACGCAGCTGACCGCGTGTTCGCTGGAGCGTCCGCCGAACAGCACAGCCACCCGTGGTTTGGACTGGCCGGACCGGCCTTTTTCGGTCGTATTTGTCGGCATGGTGTTTTCAGCCACTCTCAGTAATCGCCTTCAGATTTCAGATCCCGTGACAGCAGCAACGGACCCAGTTGGTCGACGGACAGTTTTCCGTCCAGCACGGCCACCACGGCCGCCGTAATAGGCATTTCGACGCCGAGTTTCCCGGCGAGTTCGTGGACAGCCTGGCTCGACTTGATGCCTTCGGCCGTCTGGTTCATTTCGGCGGTGACCTCATCGAGGGTCAGGCCCTTGCCCAGCAGCCGTCCCGCGGTGTGGTTCCGGGACAGCGGCGAGGAGCACGTCGCCACGAGATCGCCCAGCCCGGCCAGTCCGGCCATCGTCCGGGCGTCGCCGCCCAGTGCCAAACTCAGCCGTGAAGTTTCCGCGAGGCCCCGCGTGATGACCGAGGCCTTCGTGTTGTCCCCCATCTGCTTGCCTTCGCAGATCCCGACAGCCAAAGCAATGATGTTCTTGACGATCCCGCCAATTTCAACGCCCGTCACATCAGTGGTGGTGTACGGCCGGAAGTACGGTGCCGTGCAGCTGCGCGCGATCCAGGCCGCCGCTTCCTTATCCGGGCACGCCACCACGGATGCCGTGGGCTCTTCCCGGGCGATCTCCATGGCCAGGTTGGGTCCGGAGACCACAGCCACCTGGCTGGCAGGAATTCCCAGCTCTTCGCAGATCACTTCACTCATGCGGGAGTCGGTGTGCAGTTCGAGGCCCTTCATGAGGGACACCACAAATGCGCCGGGCCGAACGAGGTGCTTCCATTCGCGCAGCTGGAGCCGCAGGGTCTGCGCCGGAACGGCCAGGATGATGAGTTCGGCGTCGCCGAGCACCTCCGCGACGTCGGTCGATGCCCTGATGCTCTCCGGCAGGGCGATGTCCTTGAGGTACTGCCGGTTGCGGTGCAGCGTATTGATCTGTTCCACGACTTCCGGGCGCCGGCCCCACAACAGGATCTGGCGGTCGACGTCGGAGGCGGCGGCCGCGTCGGCGACGATCTTCGCAAACGTCGTCCCCCACGAGCCTGCGCCGAGGACGGCGACTGTGGCGGCCGATTCCCCCCGTTCAAGATTGACGGTCATTCCGTACTGTCCCCAATGATGTTGTCTGGACCGCTCTTGCGGGCGGTCTTGCCTTCGGATGCACCGCCGCGCTCACCGAAGCGGCCGTGTGTGGATTGGTTGTGCGCTGACGGGTCCCAACGCTGGGCCGGCGGCTCTTCGCCGCGCAATCCCGCGAGGAGGCCTGTGATGGCCTCCATGATCACGTTGGTCGCCTCGGTGAGCGTCGCCTTGTCTAAGGTCCGGCCGGCGAAGGCGCTAAGGTCCACGGGTTCCCCCACAACCAGACGGGATGTCTTCCGCGGGAAAATGTGGAAGCGCTTGGCATAGCGGGGAAAGACCTCATGGGCGCCCCAATGGGCCATGGGCACAAGTGGGATGCCGCTCTCCAGAGCCATCCTTGCAGCTCCGGTGTGTCCGCGCATCGGCCACAGGTCCGGATCGCGGGTTAGCGTTCCCTCCGGATAAATGATGATGGCGCCACCCTCATCCACGACTTCCTTGGCGAGTTGCAGGGAGCGGTTGGCCCCTGCCGACGAACGCTCCACCGGGATCTGCTTCGTATTGCGCAGGACAGCGCGGAGCACGGGAACCTTGAAGAGGCCCGCCTTGGCCAGGAAGTGTGGCATCCTCTTCTGGTTATAGAGCATGTGGGCTACCACCAGCGGATCGATCTCGGTGCAGTGGTTGGGCACGGCAATAAAGCCACCGGCCGGGAGCTTCTCGAGCCCCTCCCACTTCTTGTTCATCAGCAAATTCAAGACTGGCCGGACAATGGCGGCAACGATGACGAAAGTAGTGTGGCTCGTGGCCGATTCTTTCACTGGGCGCTGCTTACTTGGCTGTGGTGATGTCGAAGTCGGCACCGAGGCCGGCTAGCTTCTCGGTAAAACGCTCGTAGCCGCGGTTGATGATGTCGATTCCGGTCACACGCGAGGTTCCGGTAGCTGCCAGGGCGGCAATGAGGTGGCTGAAGCCGCCGCGCAGATCCGGCACATCGATGTCGGTACCCTTGAGCTGCGACGGCCCCGAAATCACGGCTGAATGCAGGAAGTTGCGCTGGCCGAAGCGGCACGGGACACTACCGAGGCATTCACGGTGGACCTGGATGTTGGCGCCCATCCTTATCAGCGCGTCGGTGAACCCGAAGCGGTTCTCGTAGACGGTCTCGTGCACAATCGACACCCCCTCGGCCTGGGTCAGGGCTACAATCAGCGGCTGCTGCCAGTCCGTCATAAAGCCCGGGTGCACATCCGTTTCGAGGACGAGTGGGTTGAGCTTGCCGCCATGGTGGTAGAAGCGGATGCCGTCGTCGCCAATGTCCATTCCCCCGCCAACCTTGCGGTAGGTGTTCAGGAACGTCATCATGTCGCGCTGCGTGGCGCCTTCGACAAAAATATCGCCACGGGTCACCAGTGCCGCCGACGCCCAGGAGGCGGATTCGTTACGGTCAGAGAGTGCGCGGTGGTTGTAGCCGCCCAGATCCCGGACGCCTTCAATTCTGATGGTCCGGTCCGTCTGGACGCTGATGATCGCGCCCATCTTCTGCAGCACGGCGATGAGATCCACGATCTCAGGCTCCGTGGCCGCGCCGGAAAGTTCGGTGATGCCTTCGGCCCGCGTGGCGCTGAGCAGAACCTGCTCCGTGGCGCCCACAGACGGGTACGGCAACGCGATTTTTGCGCCCTTGAGCCCGTGGGGGGCGGAGATGTGGATTCCGCCGGGTCGTTTTTCCACCACGGCGCCGAACTGGCGCAGGACGTTGAGGTGGTAATCAATGGGGCGGTCGCCGATCTTGCAGCCGCCAAGGTCCGGGATGAAGGCTTCGCCGATGGCGTGGATCAGCGGCCCGCAGAGCAGGATCGGGATGCGCGAATCGCCCGCGTGGGCATCGATCGCGGTGCTGGAGGCGGTCTTCGCACCCTTGGGATCGAGGGTCAGGTCTCCCGTGACCGGGTCTTTATCGACCGTGACGCCATGGAGCTGGAGCAGGCTTGTGACAACCTCAACGTCCTTGATTTCGGGAACGTTGCGCAACACTGACGGCTCGTTGCCCAGCAGCGCAGCCACCATCGCCTTCGGGACCAAATTTTTGGCCCCGCGAACGGTGACACGGCCGGTCAGCGGGACGCCTCCGCGGATTGTCAGAACACTACTCATATATCGGTTTCCTCACGACTACTAGCCCCCAAACCCTTACAAAGGCCCCTGCTAAGCATAGGAGCAAGCGTTACCGATCCGAAATAGCCCGGATCTGGCCCGGCCTGCCGCCCGGCCCCTGAGATGCTCCGTGAGCGCCGAAAAGGGAGGCTAGAATCTCGAAGTCCGCCCTTCTCGGGCGCAGAACCGTCCGATCCGTACGGCCGGTCAATATTGTCGGGGGCACCTTGGTCTTAGCAGGTCAAGCGTTCGATCACGGCTGCACCGGCGCCGCGGGTCGACTGACACGCCGCGGGTCGGGTCGACTGACAACGCGGTACCAGCGTGCCTCATGCCACAGGCTTTAAATGTCAGTGGCCCCTGGGAGACTTTATTTATGGACGGCAAGGGCGCTGCCACAGCGGTGGATCAAGGAAATTGGAGGGTCACGGAAGTGGCCCGATTCCTCGGTGCCGTCCGGCCAGCAGTTGACAGTGCCGGAATAATCGGCCAGCTAAGGGACCTTGAGGATCTCAAGTCCGCTGCGGCCGCACTGCAGGCTCGGATCGCGGTCGCCTTCGATGCCCTGCAGCGCCGCGAGCAGGCCGACGCCGGGCTCCCGGCGGACCGGCTTGGGACCGGGGCTGGGGCGCAGATCGCCTTGGCCCGGCGCGAATCCCCGGCCCGCGGCGGACGGCTTCTGGGCCTGGCCAAAGCCCTCATCACCGAGATGCCCCACACCTTCGCCGCGCTCGAGTCGGGGCAATTCAGCGAATGGCGGGCGACTCTGATCGTGAAGGAAACCGCGTGCCTTTCCGCAGCGGACCGGGCCCGCGGTGGATGAAGAGCTCGCCGCGGACGCCGGGACCTTCGACGGCGCCGGTGACCGGTCCATCACCGCCGCTGCACGCGCCGCCGCCTACCGCGCCGACCCGCGCTCCGTTACGCAGCGTGCCCGCCACGCCGCCGCCGACCGACACGTCAGCCTCCGCCCGGCCCCGGACACCATGACGTATTTGACCGCCCTGCTCCCGGTCGCCCAGGGCGTCGGTGTCCACACCGCACTGGCCCGGGCCGCCGATACCGTCCGCGCCGGAGGGGATTCCCGCACCGGCGGCCAGGCCATGGCCGATACCCTCGTGGAACGGATCACCGGCACCCCCGGCGGGTTTGCCGGGATCGAACTCCAGCTGATCATGACCGACCGGGCCCTCCTCCAGGCCGACGCCGAACCCGCCCGGATCCCCTGCTACGGCATCATCCCCGCCGAACGGGCACGGGAACTCCTTACCACCGCCGGGACCGGCAGCACCCCGGGACAAACCTCCGCCGGCCGCGACGAGGTACCCTCACCGGCCTTCCGCACCTGGCTGCGCCGTCTCTACACCGCACCAGCTACCGGCGACCTGGTGGCGATGGACTCCCGTGCCCGGCTCTTCCCGGGCGGGCTCCGCCGCTTCATCCGGACCCGCGACGATACCTGCCGCACGCCCTACTGCGACGCTCCCATCCGGCACCTGGACCACATCATCCCCTGGCACCAGAACGGCGGCACCACCGCTGGCAACGGCGCCGGCCTCTGCGAAGCCTGCAATCACACCAAAGAAATCCCTGGCTGGAGATCGCACCCAGTATCGGGACCGCGGCACAGCATCGAAGTCACCACCCCCACCGGCCGCACCTACCATTCCACCGCCCCGCCCCTCCCCGGCACGCCCCTGAACCACTCACCGCACAGCGGACCACCCCACAACGGAGCCGCAGCGGACGCCACGGCGCCGTCCGCCAACGACGCACAGTCACGCCACCACCGCCGCGCACTCAGGCATCGCGCCAAAGCCCTCAAGCGTGCCCGTGGCACAGCGGCAATGGCAGCCTGATTTCCAGGCCCCGGCCAGCATCGGTCCAGCCGGGCGACCCAGGCAGGCAAGACGAGCCATGCCCGGCAATCCCGACCAGTCCGGCAAGCCCGGCAATCCCGACCAGTCCGGCAAGCCCGGCAATCCCGGCCAGTCCGGCAAGCCCGGCCATCCCGGCCAGTCCGGCAAGCCTCCACCCGGGCCGCGCCAGTCGAGGCGCACCGTTAACGCGAAACGGCGCCGCCTCCGAAACTCGCTTTCGGAGGCGGCGCCGTCATCAAGACGACAGGTTTTCTTAGGACAGTTTGGCGGGCAGCGTCTTGGGCATAAACCCGGGGCGGGTGGCCTCAAACGCCGTGATATCTGTCTCATGCTGAAGGGTCAGACCAATGTCGTCCAGGCCCTCGAGCAAACGCCAGCGGGTGTAGTCGTCAATCTGGAACGGCGCCACGATGGTCCCGCACTGGACAGTCTTGGAGACCAGATCCACGGTGACCTCGATGCCGGGGTTATTCTCGAGCTCTTTCCAGACGAGTTCGATGTCGTCCTGGGCCAGTTCGGCGGCGAGCAGTCCCTGCTTGCCGGAGTTGCCGCGGAAAATATCCGCGAAGCGTGAGGACAGGACTGTTTTGAAGCCGTAGTCCTTCAGCGCCCAGACGGCGTGTTCACGGGAGGACCCGGTGCCGAAGTCAGGGCCGGCCACCAGCACTGAACCGGAGCTGAACGGCTCCGTGTTCAGGATGAAGGACGGGTCCTTCCGCCAGGCAGCGAAGAGTGCGTCCTCGAAGCCGGTGCGCGTGATCCGCTTGAGGTAGACGGCGGGGATGATCTGGTCGGTGTCGACGTTGCTCTGACGCAGCGGAACGCCGATTCCGGTGTGGGTGGTGAACTTTTCCATGGCGGATCCTTCGGTGCTGTCGCAGCTACGCTGCGTCGATACGGATGGCGGCGGACTCCGGAGCGGGCTCCAGGTCCGACGGCGAGCTCAGCGTGCCGCGCACCGCCGTGGCTGCCGCCACGACCGGTGAGACCAGGTGCGTGCGGCCACCCTTGCCCTGGCGTCCCTCAAAGTTCCGGTTCGAGGTGGAGGCGCAGCGCTCCCCCGGCTCCAGCTGGTCCGGGTTCATGCCCAGGCACATCGAGCAGCCGGCGAAGCGCCACTCGGCGCCAAAGTCCTTGAACACCTTGTCCAGGCCCTCGGCCTCGGCTTCGAGGCGGACGCGGGCAGAGCCGGGAACCACCAGCATGCGCACGTTGGGGTCCTTGGTCCGCCCGCGGATGATGTCCGCGGCTGCCCGGAGGTCTTCCATCCGGGAATTGGTGCAGGAACCCAGGAAGACCGTGTCCACCCGAATCTCCTTCATCGGGGTGCCGGCTTGAAGATCCATGTACTGCAGGGCGCGTTCAGCGGCGGCCTTGGCGTTCTCGTCGCCGAAGTCCTCGGGTGAGGGCACGTTGCCGGAGAGCGACACGCCCTGGCCGGGGTTGGTCCCCCACGTGACGAACGGTTCCAGGGTGTCGGCGTCGAGGTCCACCTCGACGTCGAACACGGCGCCTTCGTCGGTCTGCAGGGTGCTCCAGTGCTCGACGGCGGCATCCCAGTCGGCACCCTGGGGTGCGTGCGGGCGGCCAAACATAAAGTCGTACGTGGTCTGGTCCGGGGCCACCATACCGGCTCGAGCGCCGGCCTCGATGGACATGTTACAGATCGTCATCCGGGCATCCATGGACAGCGCCCGGATCGCGGAGCCGCGGTATTCGAGCACGTAGCCCTGCCCGCCGCCGGTGCCGATCTTGGCAATGACGGCCAGGATGATGTCCTTCGCCGAGACGCCCGGACGCAGGGTGCCTTCGACATTGATGGCCATCGTCTTGAACGGCTTGAGCGAAAGCGACTGGGTCGCCATCACGTGTTCGACTTCGGACGTGCCGATGCCCATTGCCAGCGCGCCGAACGCACCGTGGGTGGAGGTGTGCGAGTCGCCGCAGACGACGGTCATGCCCGGCTGGGTCAGGCCCAGCTGCGGCCCCACCACATGGACAATCCCCTGCTCGGCGTCGCCGAGCGAGTGCAGCCGGACGCCAAACTCCTTGCAGTTGTTGCGCAGGGTCTGGATCTGGGTCCGGCTGGTCAGATCGGCGATAGGCTTGTCGATATCCAGCGTGGGAGTGTTGTGGTCTTCCGTTGCGATGGTGAGGTCCGGGCGGCGCAGTTTGCGGCCGGCCAGGCGCAGTCCTTCAAAGGCCTGCGGGGACGTCACCTCGTGCACCAGGTGGAGGTCGATGAAGAGAAGGTCTGGCTGGGCGTTGACTCCTTCGCCGTCGCCCTTGCGCACCACGTGCGCGTCCCAAACTTTCTCGGCCAGTGTCTTTGCCACGGCCTTCTCCCTTCACTGCAATTGGTTGTTTGTCTCCACTGAACCAGCAGCGGCTCGCAATCCGCCAGTCAAACGACTTGCATCTCAGATAATGAGACGTCAATATCAGTACATGGACAATTCTAGCGGCGTCGGTGTCATCGATAAAGCGGCCCGTGTGCTCGACGCACTTGAGGCCGGCCCCACCACCCTGGCGCAGCTCGTGGCCGCCACCGGCCTCGCCCGGCCCACGGTGCACCGGCTCGCGCTGGCACTGGTCCACCACCGCCTGGTCAGCCGCGACATTCAGGGACGCTTCGTCCTCGGCAGCCGGCTTGTGGAGCTTGCCTCCGCCGCGGGGGAAGACCGGCTTATTGCCTCCGCCGGCCCTGTCCTGATGCAATTGCGCGACGCCACCGGCGAGAGCGCCCAGATCTTCCGCCGCCAGGGCGAGTGGCGTGTCTGCGTCGCGTCCGCCGAACGGCCCATCGGCCTGCGCGACACTATCCCGGTGGGCACCCAGCTCTCCATGAAGGCCGGCTCTGCGGCTCAGGTTCTGCTGGCATGGGAAGACCACGACCGGCTGCTCGAGGGTCTGCAGACCGCCCGCTTCACCCCTACGGTCCTTGCCGGCGTCCGCCGCCGCGGCTGGGGGCAGAGCCTCGGCGAGCGCGAACCGGGCGTCGCCTCCGTGTCGGCTCCCGTCCGCGGGCCGTCCGGCCGGGTGATCGCAGCGGTCTCCATCTCCGGCCCGATCGAACGGCTCACCCGCCAGCCGGGCCGGCTGCACGCCGAGGTGGTCTGCAACGCCGGCCGGGTCCTCACCGAGGCCCTGCGCAAGGGCAGCGACTGATCCGGTGACCAGCTACGCGGTGTTTCTGCGGGGCATCAATGTCGGCGGCGTAACCATCAAAATGGCCGACCTCAGGAACGCCCTGGCGCCGCGGCCGTTCACCGGAGTGAAGACACTCCTGGCCAGCGGCAACGTGGTGCTGACCAGCTCCCTGGACCAGGCAGGGGTCAAGGACGAGTTCGAATCCTGCCTCCGCGCTGCCTTCGGCTACGACGCCTGGGTGGTGGTCCTGACAGCCGCCCGCGTCGCGGAACTGGCCGCGGCATGCCCCTACCCGGCCGACGACGCCTCCACCCACACTTATATGACGCTCACCTCGGCCCCGGAGACACTCGACGAACTGCAGGCGGCCGCGACTGCCGCGGGCGGGACCGATCTGACCCGGCTGGGGCCGGAGGCCCTGGCCTGGCTGGCTCCCGCCGGTGGCACCCTGGACAGCCCGTTCGGCCGGATCTCCGCCAAACCGAAGTACAAGGCCTTCACCACCACCCGGAACCTGCGGACGCTGGTGAAGGTCCGGGACGCCGCGGCCGCCCTCGAGGGGCTGCAGTAGCCGGCAGCCGGGCCCGGCGGGACCATTCCGGCTAATCCGTGGAGGCCATTTTCAGCGCCGCGTTGAAGGACGCCAGCCGGCTGACCTCAAGGGCAACCGGTTCCACCACAAGGTCCTGCGCCACGGCGCCGACGGCGGCGCTGAGCCGCTTTCGCGCCGCCGCCCCGCGCGCCCGCGCTGCCGCACCGGCAATGAACGCTGCCGCGAGCGCCAACACAACGCCCACCAGGATGCCTCCGGCAATCATGACGGTCGGCAGCGGCCAGCCTTCGATCCGCGGGACCTCCGGCACCGGCAACTGCAGGTATCCCAGCACGGCGAGGAGGCCAAGCCACACGAATCCGCCGACCGCCAGGACGAGCGCCAGCCACTGGATGACGTTGAGGACAGACCACCACCAGGACTTCCGTGCGGCTTTTAGATCCGTCGAGGCGATCGCCTGATCCAGGGCATCCGGCAGCCGTTCCCGCCCCTCACGGGCGGCCCCGCGGATGGCGGCGCGCCAGGGACCGGGGGCGCCTTCGGACGCGGCATCGGCGAATTCGCGCACGGCGGCATCGGTCCGGGCGCGTTCCGGCGCCCCGGCGGCCGGCAGCGATGTCCGGTTCACCTCCGGCGTGCCGCGGTCGCGGCGCAGGTTAAGGCGCCGCAGCGGATCCGGCCGGAACCTCGCGAGCCACCGTGTCACGGGCCAGCCCGTGCGGCGCCCGGCTTCCAGCCGGTAGGAGCGGACGACGGCGTCGACCACCACCGGGACGTTCGCTGCGACCGCCAGCTCCGCCGTCAGCCGCGACCCGGACGCCGCGGTGACCCCGGCCGCTTCCCCGGTCCCCGAGGCCTCGGCGAGCATGGCCGCTGACCGTGCGACGTCGGCGGCGAGCCGTTGGGAGAGGGCCTGCCGGCGGATCGCGGCGGCGCGGATGGCACCACGGACCTGGTCAACGCCCGTCCCTTCGACGGCAGACGCACCGATGACCTGCACTTTGCCCAGGCCGTCGCGTGCGAGGATGCCGCGGAGCGATTCCAGGACCGGCCGGACGTCGTGCCCGGGCAGTCGGTCGATCTGGTTCAGCACCACCAGCGTCACCGCCCCGTGTGAGGAAAGCGGCGCCAGGAAATCATTGTGTACGGCGGCATCGGCGTATTTCTGCGGATCCAGGACCCACACGAGGACATCAACAAGTCCGACCATCCGTTGCACGATCTCCCGGTTGGCCGCCCGCGTGGAGTCGAAATCCGGCAGGTCCAGCAGAATCAGCCCGGTATCCTCGTCCGCGAACCCGGGGACGGGAGCGGCGTGGTGGCGGTTCCGCACCTCGAGCCAGTCGAGCAACGGTTCGCTGTCGTCGGCTCCCCAGATTCCGGCTTGCGGCTCGGCAGTGGTCGGTCGCCGGGCGGCCGCCGTCGCGATCTCCGCGCCGCTGACGGCGTTGAAGAGCGAGGATTTCCCGCTGCCGGTGGCGCCGAAGAAGCCCACCACGGTGTGCGCCGCCGAGAGGGAACGCCGCGAGCTGGCCCGGTCCAATACCTCCAGCACTTCGTCGAGGGCTTCCTCGGGCAGCGCGCCAGCGGCGAGCTCCCGCGCGTCGTTAAGGGCCTCAAGCCTGCTGTGCAGCCGCGAGGATTCGCGGGCGGCGCCGTGCCGGCTCATGCCGCTGCCGCCAGCTTGCGCAGGGCAGCGGCGTGTTGGGCGAGGACGGCCGGGGGCACGCCGGTGCCGATATCCAGCCGCTTCTGGAAGCGCTGCTGCTCCTGCAGGAGCAGGCCCAGGCAGCGTGTGTGCAGGTCCTCGCGGGCCGTCTTGGCGAGGCGCCGGACGGCGTCCTCGCCGAAGACTGCTTCGAGGAGCCGCTGGCCGACGACGGCCGTCCCGCCGGCGACCCCGATCTCCAGCCCGGTCAGGCCCGCGGTCATCGAGAACACCACGATCATGAGGGCTGCCCCGAGGCCATTGATGCCAAATGACAGCCAGCGTGCCTGCGTGCGTTTGCCCTGCCCCTCGGTCCGGATCAATTCCATCAGGCTTCCCTGCCACGCCCTGATCTCTGCGGCCACCGTCGCCGCGAAGCCACCGGATGTGCCGGAGAGGTCGTCGGTGCCCAGCAGCTGGCGTCCGGCGGGATCGGAGCGCCACCGCTGGTCGGTGCGTTCGGCGGCGTTGGCTGCTTCATCGATGATGACGGCCTGCAGCCCGGTTTCGATGGCTGCTTCGACCCGGACCGCCGGGGCCGGTTCGCCCCGGAAGAAGGCGCCCATCCGGTCCCTGAAGCGTCCGATGTTCTGTTCCATCGCGCGGAAGAACTCGCCGGTCCCCACGAAGTCCTGCCAGCGGGCCAAGACCTCGCCGCGCAGCAGCGCCCCGTCCCGGGTGGCCTCCAGAATCCGGGCGACGGCGTCGTCGTAAGATGTGCGGACGTCGGCCGCGAGGACGTCGGTGGCCGTGATTTGGGCCTCGGCGCCGAGGGCCGCCGCCTCCACCCGTCCGACGAGCGCCCGGACGGTTCCGTTGACGGTGCGCCGGGCGATCTCCGCCCGGCCGGCGGCGTCTGCTGCGAGGTCACGGAGCCACCCCAGTAACGGTTCGACGGCGGCCGCGGGGAGCATTCCGGTGGCATCCAGCGGCAGCTCCGGCACCACGAAGACCCTGGCCCCGCCCAGGCCTTCGCGGCTGAGCATCGCGTGCAGGTCCGCGCTCACCTCGGCTTCGGCAGCCGGCGGCACCCGGTCCAGCACCACGGCCACCAGGATGTCCCGTGAGGCGGCATCCAGGAGCAGCCGCCACGGGACGGCGTCGGCGTAACGGTTGGCGGTGGTGACGAAAACCCACAGGTCCGCCGCGGCCAGCAACTGGCCGGCCAGCTGGCGGTTGTCATCGGAGATGGAGTCGACGTCGGGGGCATCCACCACTGCAATGCCGGCCGGGACGGCGGGGTCACCGACGAGCACGAGGGACGCCACGGGAGCCTGGCCGCGGCCGGACGCGCCAGCGTCGGACGGTGCAGCTGTCAGGGTGCCGCGGATGCGGGCGAGCCCCGGCAGGACCCTGTCATTTTCAAACCAGCGGGCATCGCGGGGGTGGTGCAGCAGGATCGGTTGCCGGGTGGTGGGGCGGATGGCGCCGGCGCGCGTGACCGCGTGCCCCACGAGCGCGTTGACGAGGGTTGATTTTCCGGCCCCGGTGGAACCGCCCACCACGGCGAGCAGGGGTGCGTCCAGGCTGCGGTAGCGCGGAATGATGTAGTCATCGAGCTGGGCGACCGCGTTTCGGAGGTCCAGTCGGGCCTGTTCGACGCCGGGCAGGGCGAGCGGGAGGGTGGTGGCCGCGAGGTCGTTGCGGACCGTTTCCAGCAGTACGGCGGCGCCCGGGGGCCGTGCCGGCGCCGGGCGCCGGGACTTGTCAAAATTCTCTGTCGTGCTCACAGGATCATCATGCCAGTTCAGCCCCGCCTCCGGGCCGGGCGCCCGGCCGGTACATCCGGGGGTTGCACCGGGGAAAACAAAAGCAGCCCCGGGCTAATGCCCGGGACCGCTTTATTTGTGACCCCAGCGGGATTCGAACCCGCGTTACCGCCGTGAGAGGGCAGCGTACTAGGCCGCTATACGATGGGGCCAAGTACTCTCCAGAACTGCGTCTCCGCCGTTCAAGCCAAATGATTGTTTCACACACTTGGCAGCGTTTCAAATCCAATCGTGCGATTCAAAACTCCTGATTTTCCGCAGAAAACCGCGGTTTTTTCAGAGCTGGGATACCAGGACTCGAACCTAGAATGACGGTACCAGAAACCGTAGTGTTGCCAATTACACCATATCCCAATGGAACTTTCGGACCGGATTGTTGGGTTCAAACCCTCGCTCCCGGCGCCTCAGCACGAGAAATTACTTTACACGAGTCTTTTGGCTTGTACAAATCGTGGCCCGGATGCTTCCGCGGCCCGCTGGGCGGCTCGTCCCCCGCCGGGCGGTGCCCGCCCCTCGTCCGGGACCGCCGCGGGGCGGCGCGCAGCCGGTGCCCCGGTTGGGTCCCTTAGGCCAGCACGGCGAGCACGTCCAGGAGGGAGCCGATTTCACGTCCCTGGAAGTCCGGGGCCGCTTCGGCGCCCCGGTTCAGCCAGATGCCCCGGAGGCCGGCCGCCGTCGAGCCTTCCGCGTCCAGCAGCCGGTTGTCGCCGACGTACAGCGTGTCTGCGGCGGCGGTTCCGAGGCGCCGGACCCCCTCGAGGTAGATGGCAGGATCCGGCTTCGCCACGCCGACGGTGTCGGTTCCGATCAGGATCCCGATCCGTTCCAGCCCGGCGGCGTCGAGCTTGATCCGCTGGTAATCGTGGACGTTGTTGCTCACTGCCCCGTAGGGAATCCCTGCTGAATCGAGGGCGTCCAGCAACGGTGTGACGTCATCGAAGGCCCGGATGTAGCCGTGCTGGCGGCTCGCGTAGGAGCTCACCCAGTGGTGCGCCTGCTCACCGTCGTCGAGTTCGACGCCGAAGTGCCCCAGGGCGGCCCGGCCGCGGAGCAGCCGCTGCTCGTTGAACGTTATTTGGCCGGCCAGGTACCGGTCATAGAAGTGCGTCGTTTCGTGCGTGAAGATCCGGCCGAACTTATCCCATCCGGCCTGGTCCAGTCCCGGCAGCAGGTGTTCACTGACGTCCCGGAGCGCGGATGTCATGGAGAACTCCAGATCCACCAGGGTGTCGTCAATATCGAAGAGCACCCCGCGGACGTCACCCGGGACGCCGTCCGAAACGGCGGCCGGGACTCCGGTACCTGTTGCGGCCCCCATCATCAGCCCCGGAATGCCCGCAGGCGGGCCAGGGACGAGTCCTTGCCCAGAATGACCATGGATTCGAAGAGGGGCGGGGAGATCCGGCGGCCGGAAACCGCTGTACGGACCGGACCGAAAGCCAGGCGCGGCTTCACCCCGAGGCCCTCCACGAGTGCCTCCTTCAGTGCGGCCTGGATATTCTCGGTGGTCCACTCGCTGAGGGGTGCCAGCGCGGCCACGGCCGCGTCGAGGACCTCGGCGAGGTTCTCCGGGAGTCCCTTCCGGGCGTCGTCCGCAATGTCAACGGCGTCGTCGGCCTTGAACAGGAATGCCAGCATCTCCGGCGCCTCGCCGAGCAGGGAGATGCGCTCCTGGATCAGCGGTGCCGCCTCGGCGAGGATTTCCTCCTCGCGTGCGGTCAGGCTGTCCCCGACGAGCCCGGCGGTCTGCAGGTACGGGACCAGCCGCCCGCGGAAGTCCTCCGGGTCGAGCAGACGAATGTGCGTGCCGTTGATGGCTTCGGCCTTTTTGATATCGAAGCGGGCCGGGTTGGCCAGGACATCGGCGACGTCAAAGTGCTCGATCAGTTGATCGACCGTGAAGATGTCCTCGTCGGCGGAGAGGCTCCAGCCGAGCAGGGACAGGTAGTTGAGCAGGCCCTCCGGGATAAAGCCGCGGTCCCGGAGCAGGAACAGGTTGGACTGCGGATCGCGCTTGGAAAGCTTCTTGTTGCCTTCGCCCATCACGTAGGGCAAGTGCCCGAAGACGGGCATGTAGCTCGCGACGCCGATCTCCATGAGGGCGCGGATCAGGACCACCTGGCGGGGCGTGGAGGAGAGCAGGTCCTCGCCGCGGAGCACATGCGTGATGCCCATCAGCGCGTCGTCGACGGGATTGACCAGCGTATACAGCGGTGAGCCGTCGGCGCGGGCAATCACATAGTCCGGAATGCTGCCGGCTTTGAAGGTGATTTCACCGCGGACCAGGTCGGTGAAGGTGACGTCCTCGTCGGGCATCCGGACGCGGAGCACGGGCTGGCGGCCGTCAGCCTTGAAGGCTGCCAGCTGCTCCGCCGTGAGCTCGCGGTCGAAGTTGTCGTAGCCGAGCTTGGGGTCGCGGCCGGCTGCCCGGTGGCGGGCCTCGACTTCCTCGGGTGAGGAGTAGCACTCGTAGGCGTAGCCGGCGTCGATCAGCTTGGCGACGACGTTCTTGTACAGGTCCAGGCGCTGGGACTGGCGGTACGGCTCGTGCGGGGCCGCCGACCTCGACGCCCTCTTCCCAGCTGATGCCGAGCCACTTCAGTGCCTCGAGCAGCTGCTGGTAGCTCTCCTCCGAATCGCGGGCCGCGTCCGTGTCTTCGATGCGGAACACGAAGGTGCCTTTGGTGTGCCGTGCGTGGGCCCAGTTGAACAGGGCCGTCCGGATCAGGCCGACGTGGGGGGTGCCGGTCGGCGACGGGCAGAACCGGACGCGGACCGGGGTTTCGGCGGTGACGCCGCCGGGGATGGAAGCGGGGGCAGTGCTGGGAACGGCGTGAGGCGCAGAGGCAGTAGTCATAGTGCGTCCAACTTTACCGTCTTGCCTGCCGCGCCCGCCGCCATCGGAGCAACTCCCGGACGAGGTAATATCCGGCCAGCGCCAGCCCGGCCGCGATGAAGACCAGCCCCAGCCACAGCGGACCGCCGAACCATTGGACTGCCCGGGCAGCCATAACGAAGGTCCAGACTGACCCCAGGGCGAAGAGCCAGAAATTCCGTCGGCTGGACCGCCCGGCAGGCCGGGCGGAGACGGGCCCGCCGGGAACCCTGCGCATCCTGAGCGTCCTAGCGCCGCACCACCGGGTTGGACAGGCGTCCGATGCCCTCGATCTCCACTTCGAAGCGGTCGCCCGCATGGACCAGACCCACGCCGGCCGGGGTGCCGGTCATGATGACGTCGCCGGGGAGGAGGGTGAAGGCCTGCGAGACGATGGAGACGAGTTCGCGGACGCCGCGGATCATCTGGCTGGTGCTGCCGTTTTGGCGCAGTTCGCCGTTGAGCCGGCCCTGGATCTGGAGGTCGTCGGTGTCGAGTTCGGTCTCGATCCAGGGGCCCAGCGGCGCGGAGGTATCGAAGCCTTTTGCCCGGGCCCACTGCAGGTCAGTTTCCTGGACGTCGCGGGCTGTGAGGTCGTTTCCGCAGGTGTAGCCGAAGATCACGTCGTCCACGCGGTCTTCGGGCACGTCCTTGCAGATCCTGCCGATGACCACGCACAGCTCAGCCTCGAACGAGACCTCCTCCGAGAATTCCGGCAGGACGATCGGATCGTTGGGCCCGATCACGGACGTGTTGGGCTTCAGGAAGAGGAGCGGCTGGGCGGGTACCTCGTTGCCGAGTTCGGCGGCGTGTTCCGCGAAGTTGCGTCCGACACCGATGACCTTACTGCGCGGAATGATTGGTGCGAGCAGCCGCACGTCCTCCAGCTTGTGCTTCATGGCAGTTCGTTCCACACCGTGGAAGAAGGGATCACCCTTGATGACAGTGACTTCCTCACCGCCGGGCCCTCCTTCAACAACGCCGTAGAGGGGATCAGAATCGACTACAAACCGGGCAATACGCATGGCTGCTAGCCTACCGTCTCGGCCGGGCGCCGGGACTGGTGGTGCGCACCGGGCGGTTCCGTGCCAATGAGCTAGCGGACCGGGCGGTCCGAGCGCAGGTAGTGCAGTTGCGCCGCAACCGACAATTCCGCGGCCGGACGTACTGCGGGATCGACGGCGGCGTATACGGCGTCGGCCACGTCCCCCACGGCGGCGTCCGGGCCCAGGCCTGCGAGGGCTGTGCTGACCTGCGCGAGGCGGTCGGCGCGGTGGTCCCGGTAGGCGCGGACAATCCGGTCCAGGGCAGGCAGGACCGGGCCGTGGGCTGGGAGAACTGTCGCGGGGCCGAGGCGTTCCAGCCGGTCCAGCGACGCGAGGTAGTCGCCCAGCGTGCCGTCCGGGTAGTCAAGGACTGTCGTCCCAATGCCCAGGATCGTATCTCCAGTCAGGACGGATCCGCTGGATCCGTCGTGCGGGAGGTGGAAGCTGACGGAGTCCGAGGTGTGGCCCGGCGTCGACACGACCCGGATCTCCACTCCGCCGGAATGGATGACTTCCCCGTCCACCAGCGGACTGCCGCCACGGCAGTGGGCGGGATCCATGGCGCGCACGGGTGCTCCGGTCAGCTCGGAGAACCTGGCGGCGGCGGCCGTATGGTCCGCGTGCCGGTGCGTGATCAGGATGAGCTCGACGGTGCCGGCCCGGGCCAGTTCCTGCAGGTGCGACTCATCCAGCGGGCCGGGATCCACCACAACGGTGCCGGTCGCACCGGGGGCGGAAATCACATAGGAGTTGGTCCCGTGCAGACTCATCGGGCCCGGGTTGGGGGCGAGCCGAAAGCGGGTCAGCTCGGTGCTGCGAACTATGGCGCTGGACTGGTCCGGGATCACCCTTCCATCTTCGCACCGAACGGGAAGCCCCACGAGACCGGCAGTCAAACGAGCGTCAGGAGCCGGGTCCCTCAGCGCCCGGGCTGTCCGGGTGGCACCGGCAGCAGTTGCCCGGGACGGTGGCCATGGCTGCATCGATCAGGACCTCCGCGGCGGCCCGGGCCTGGCGTGCCGGTTCGGACCTGGCCGAAATGGCCGCCGTGGTGACCGCACCTTCGGCGAGGATCGCCAGTTGAGGGGCGAGCGTTTCCGGCGCGCCCACCCCGGCCGCCACCTGGGCCAGGTAGTCCTGGAAGTCCTTCTTTTGATCCCGGACGATACCGGCGATGAGCCCCGAGCTGGCGCCGAGTTCGCCGAAGGAGTTTATGAAAGCACATCCCCGGAAGCCCTCCGAGGAAAACCAGACGGCAAGGAAATCGAACACTGCGAGCAGCCGGTCCCGGGGTACCTGGGTCGATTCGACCTGTGCCGTGACGCTCGTTTCCCAGGTCTCCTGCCAGACCTGCAGGACCTGTTCGATGATGGCTTCCTTGGACGGAAAGAGCCGGTAGAGGCGCTTGAGCGGCATCCCGGTGACTGTTCTGAGTTCATCCATCCCCACAGCAGTGAACCCGCGGGCGTAAAACAAATGGCTCGCGGCGGCAATGACCATCTGGCGGGCGGTGTCCTCGTCTGTGGGCGCGATGTCGCGGGCCGGGGTCAGCGTTGAATTATCAGACATCCCAGACCTGCTCCTCGTAATGTTCCACTTGCGCCCATGGCGTTCTATGTCTATTCTAAGCGACAGGCCAAGAACGCGCGTTCTCTCTCTGTGGAAAGAACCTGCCGGCCCTTGACTCACGGGACCGGTGACATGCTCCCCTGCGGATGCAGTGACGTCGGTCCGCTGGGGGCCGGCGGACCCAACGGTGAAGGCACCATGGACACTCAGGACGACTACCACGGCATGCCGGAACATCTGGAAGAGCTGTTGCTCAGGACCGCCGAAGGGGACCAAATAGCCTTTGCGGAGTTCTACCGGATGACGTCCCGGCGGGTCTTCGGTCTGGCCCGGCGGGTGGTGGTGGATGCCGGGCTCAGCGAGGAAGTACTGCAGGAGACCTTCATCACCGTCTGGCAGCAAGCCGCCAAGTACAGTCCGGCGCTGGGAAGTCCGATCGGGTGGCTGATGACCATCACCCACCGCCGGGCCGTTGACAAGGTCCGTTCCCATCAACGCAGCGCCGAGCGTGACCGGCGCTGGGCCGCCGCCAACCAAAGCATCGCCTACGACGATGTCGCCGAACACGCCACAGACCGCTCCGATGTACGAATGCTCATGGAGTCGCTGTCCTTTCTCTCCGTTTTGCAGCGTGAGTCCATCCAGCTGGCATATTTCGCCGGCCTTACCTACCGCCAAGTTGCCGAACGCCTCGGCATTCCGCTCCCGACCGTCAAAACGCGGATCCGCGACGGACTCGAAAACCTCCGTACCCGGCTCGCACCAACCTGACTGGACAGTCTCCCCGCAGCGCGAGCGGGGCTCCCGGGAATGTGCGGGGCCGCCGTCGTTCTCTGCGCGGGTGGTCCAGGCCGGTGTTGGCCGGTGTTGAACGGGTGGTTGTGTAACGGGTTGGTGACGGTCGTGCGGGGACCCATCCGGGGTGGGGTGCCGGTCCGAAGTACTCCTGAAAGATCAAGCCGGTCCAAGTCATACGGACCCCGCACCGCGGGGCGTGGGACCGGCGGAAAACCCCCCCATCGTTTTAGGAGCTCTTCCATGCGCACTTCACTGAAAACTTTCCTTGGCGTTGCCGCTGCCGGTTCGCTGATGTTCTCCCTGGCCGCCTGCAGCCCGGCCGAGAGCACCGCCACGGCCGCGCCGGCCGCCTCCTCGTCCTCTTCCGCCGCCGCGGAGATGCCGAAGCCGTTGGCCTCCATCCCGGCCCTGACCGGTGTTTCCACCGCCGTGAAGCTGGACGCGTCCTTCGCCGCGGCACTGGAGACCCTGAAGCTGACCCCGGGCACCGTCGGGACCGCGGAACTGACCGACGGTTCGCTGGTCTTCCCGATCACCGGCGGCAAGGTCGACTACTACGACCCGGCCAAGGACTACCGCCCGTACGTCCAGGGCCTGATCAGCCACGCCGGCTCCGGGTTCTCCCTGACCGCCGGGGAGACCACCGTGGACCTGACGAACTTCACCATCGACCCGGGCACCTCCAAGCTCTACGGCGACGTCGCCGTCAACGGGACCACCGCCGTGAAGCAGGCCTACATCTTCAACCTCGACGGCTCCACCCTCAAGCCGCTCCAGGCCGCCGGTGACACCGCGGTCCTGGAAGGCACCCGGGTGCTGATCTCCGACACGGCCGCCGGCCTGCTGAACAAGACGTTCAACACCGACGCCGTGAAGGCCGATATGCTCGTCGGCATCGCCAAAATCACCGTCAACACCAAGTAACACCCACCCGACGTACCACCGGGAGACCTGCCGGATGCTTGGTCTGCGCCGGCGGGAAGTGCCGCGGTTCCAATTTGGCGCCGTGGCACTTTTCCGTGTGCATTCCGTAAGGATTCCCCGGCCACCTGCCGCCGTGGAATCCGTAGCCTTGAGAGGTGTTTGAAATGACTGGTGCCGCCGTGGATGTTGTTCTGCCGTGCCTGGACGAGGTGGGCGCCCTGCCCTGGGTTTTGTCGCGGTTGCCGGAGGGGTACCGGGCGATTGTGGTGGATAACGGCTCAACGGATGGTTCCGCTGAGGTTGCCGCGGGCCTGGGTGCCGTCGTCGTCCGCGAGGAACGCCGGGGGTTTGGGGCAGCCGCCCATGCGGGCCTGCTGGCGGCCACGGCCGAGTACGTGGCTTTCTGCGACTGCGACGGCTCCCTGGACCCCGCGCAACTGCCGGGCCTGCTGGCGCCGGTCATTGCCGGCAGTGCCGACTTGGTCCTCGGTGCGCGCCGGCCGCAGCGCGGCTCCTGGCCGCTGCACGCCCGAATCGCCAACGTGGTGCTCGCCCGGCGGCTGCGGCGGCTGACGGGGGAACGGATTACGGATCTGGGTCCGATGCGGGCTGCGCGGCGGGTCGGGCTGCTGTCCCTGGACTTGCAGGACCGCCGCAGCGGCTACCCGCTGGAGATGTTCCTCAAGGCCCACCGGGACGGCTGGCGGATCCGGGAGTTGCCCGTGCCCTATGCCCCGCGCACCGGCAAGTCCAAGGTCACCGGGACCCTCCGCGGGACGGTCACGGCCGTCCGCGACATGTCCGCCCAGCTCAAGGCCGCGGCGGCGGCGTTGGCCCCGGGACCGGTCCGGCCCGGCCGCGGCAGCGAAGGAACGCCATGAGTACCAGTGCTGACCTGAGTACGGAATTGACGGTGGCGGTCATCGCCAAGGAGTGCCTGCCGGGTCGGGTCAAGACCCGGCTCACTCCCCCGCTGAGTCCCGAAACGGCTGCGGCCCTGGCCCAGCTGAGCCTGAGCCGGACCCTGGGCACCGTCCGTTCCCTCCCGGCCCGGCACCGGCTCCTGGTCATGGACGGCACCCCGGCTCCCCGGGATGCCGCACAGTTCACGGTCGTGCCGCAGGCCGCAGGAGGCCTTGACGAACGGCTCGCGGCGATCTGCGACGCGGTCACGGGTCCACTTCTGATCCTCGGCATGGACACCCCCCAGGTCTCCCCCGCACACCTGTCCGCCCTGTTCGAGGACTGGTCCGCGGACACACCCCGGCACGGGGCCTGGCTGGGACCGGCCACCGACGGCGGATTCTGGGCCCTGGCCCTGCGCCGGCCCGACGGCGCCCTGCTCCGGGGCATCCCGATGTCCACGAACACCACCGGCGCCGCCCAGCACGCCCGGCTCGCCGGCGCAGGCCTTGAGGTGGGGGTGCTTCCCGAACTCCGGGACATGGACCATTTCAGCGACGCCGTCCAGATCGCGGCCGCTATCCCGGGAACAGACTTCGCCCGCGCCGTCACCGCCGCCGCCGCCACAGCCGCCAGCGCCCCAGCCGCCGGGACCCGACCATGACAGCGACCGGGCTGGCGCCGGCGGCCCACTTCGGACAGGGCTCGCGGGAGCCCTACGCCCGGGCACTGCAGGCCGGCACCGGAACGCTGACGCTGCGTCCGGAAAGCGAGATTTCCGCCGCACCGCCGGTCCACTTCCAGGTCCGTGACTGGTGTGCTGAGGCAAGCCTGCTCGAACGGTCCCTGCTGCGGAGCCTGCAGGGACCCCTCCTCGACGTCGGCTGCGGCCCCGGCCGGCTGCTGGCGGCCTCCGGCGCCATGGGCCTGACCGCCCTCGGCATCGACACCAGTGCCGAGGCCGTCCGGTGGGCCCTGAACCGGGGCGCCCGCGCGCTCGAACAATCGATCTTCGCCCCCGTCCCGCAAACCGGTACCTGGCAGTCGGTCGTCGTCCTGGACGGCAATATCGGCATTGGCGGCAGCGTCACGGCCCTGCTGCGCCGCTGCCGGCAACTCATCGCCCCGACCGGGACCCTGCTGGTCGAGGTGGATCCCGACCAAGACCTCGATACCGCCTACTCGGCGGTCCTCGAAGACGACACCGGAAACCTTAGCGAGCCTTTCCGCTGGGCCCGGACCGGCACCGCCGGACTGGCAGAACGGGCCCGGCGCAGCGGCTGGACCGTAGCGTCCGTTCAGCACCTTCAAGGCCGTATCTTTTGCCGTCTATCGCCCGCGGCCGAGGCAGGCAGGGTCGCGAAGCCTTTTGGGTCAGGGACGGATGCCTCGTGACGCGCGGGCCCGGCGTTCCAGGACCAGGATCGCGGCGGCGGAGACCAGAACTAAACCTCCCCAGAACCACGCAAGGTTCACCGCGTAGTGGGCCTCCAGGACCGTCGCGGACTGCGCTACGGACTGGGCCTTGAGCAGGGTCCCCGCCAGCAGGGTCACCAGAGCCCCGGTGAGCAGTGCCCCGCGCAGGACGGCGGCGGACGGGCGCTGGAGTTGCGAGCCGACTCGTGTCAGGCTCGCGCCGGCCAGCGTGGCGAGCGGCACCATGACGCCGTCGTGGATAAGGACGGCAACAGCCATCCATGTCAGCAGGCCAACCAGCTGCGCCGGACCCAGTTGGGTGGGCAGACCCAGCAGCCCGTAGCCGGCAATTCCCGCCCCCGCCACGCCGAGCGCTGCCCTGGAGGCTTTGACAACAGAAGACGTTTTCACAGGACCTCCACACTGTGCAGCCACTTGGTCTGCAGGACTCCGGGGCGGCCGGGGGCAATGATTCTGGCCGGGTAGCCATGGTCCAGATCGAGCACTGATCCGTTGAGGTCAAGGGCCACCAGGGTCTTCTCGTCCTGACTGTACCCGGCAGGCATGTTCATAATGCGGTAACCGCCCTCGGGCTCCAAACTGGTGAACCGGAGTTCAGATCCCGCCGGAGCGCCAACGGCTGCGATCAGGTCCCGGACCCGCACGCCCCTCCAGGAAGCCAGCTGGCTCCACCCTTCCACGCACGCGATCGGCAGATCGTAGCTGTGCTGGGGCATCGCCCGGAGCTGATCGAGGGTGAAGGACCGGGTGGCAGCCCCCGAGCGCACCACGAGCGCCCAGGCCGGGGACATCGCGAGTCCGGTCACCTTGGCAGCGGCTGCGGTCCGGTTCACCGGCACCCCCTGGGGGCCGGTCCCCATTTTGCGTGGCGCGAACAGGTTGACCGGCGCCAGCCATGAGAACGACTGTCCCGCCGTCGTCACGACGACGGCTCCGGTCGCGGCCGTAATGGCCGTCAAAAACGCCCGCCGGGACCAGCGGCCCGGAGCTGCTGTGCCGCCGCCCTCAGTGGAGGCACCGCCGGAAGCGCCGATGTCCGCGGCGGCCCGTGTATGGCCAACGGCCTCACGTCGCGCCGGTCTACGACGCCAGTGATCGGCAATTACCGGAAGTTTGACCGCAATATGCAGCAACAGCGAGCCCCAGATCACCCACGCCAGCCAGTAGTGGGTTTCGCGAAACGGAAAGGGCCACGGGTACCACTTATAGGTGTTGATCAGCCCGGTAGCCAGCTGCAGCAGTGACGAGGCGACAAACAATGCAATGGAAGCCCGCTCAAGACCGTGCACCAGGGACTTCACCGGCGGCCAGGCGAGCAGTTCCGGATACACCGACCACAGTTTCGCCAGTAGCAGCGGGATCGCGGCGATCCCGGCGGTCACGTGCAGTCCCTGGGTGAACTGGTAGATCCACACAGGGCTGGTGGGAAAAAACATCCACGACGGTGGATTCTGAAGCCCATGGCTGAAAAGACCGGTGAGAAAACAAATGGTGAAGGTGATCCCGAGCCAGCGGCCCAGGACAACGCTCAATCGTGTGCTGCGAGTCGGCGAAGCAAACTTCGCCGCCAAAGCCCCCGTGAGCTTTTGCCCGTCAAGTTTTTGCATGTCTGGATCACATAACCATTCCGTGGCCGCCAGGGACCACCCTAACCTCGACCCCAAAACGCCACGGCCCCTAAGGGTCCGTGGCGTTTCCGGGCTGTTCCCCGGGGGTGTTACTTGGTGTTGACGGTGATTTTGGCGATGCCGACGAGCATATCGGCCTTCACGGCGTCGGTGTTGAACGTCTTGTTCAGCAGGCCGGCGGCCGTGTCGGAGATCAGCACCCGGGTGCCTTCCAGGACCGCGGTGTCACCGGCGGCCTGGAGCGGCTTGAGGGTGGAGCCGTCGAGGTTGAAGATGTAGGCCTGCTTCACGGCGGTGGTCCCGTTGACGGCGACGTCGCCGTAGAGCTTGGAGGTGCCCGGGTCGATGGTGAAGTTCGTCAGGTCCACGGTGGTCTCCCCGGCGGTCAGGGAGAACCCGGAGCCGGCGTGGCTGATCAGGCCCTGGACGTACGGGCGGTAGTCCTTGGCCGGGTCGTAGTAGTCGACCTTGCCGCCGGTGATCGGGAAGACCAGCGAACCGTCGGTCAGTTCCGCGGTCCCGACGGTGCCCGGGGTCAGCTTCAGGGTCTCCAGTGCCGCGGCGAAGGACGCGTCCAGCTTCACGGCGGTGGAAACACCGGTCAGGGCCGGGATGGAGGCCAACGGCTTCGGCATCTCCGCGGCGGCGGAAGAGGACGAGGAGGCGGCCGGCGCGGCCGTGGCGGTGCTCTCGGCCGGGCTGCAGGCGGCCAGGGAGAACATCAGCGAACCGGCAGCGGCAACGCCAAGGAAAGTTTTCAGTGAAGTGCGCATGGAAGAGCTCCTAAAACGATGGGGGGTTTTCCGCCGGTCCCACGCCCCGCGGTGCGGGGTCGGTATGACTTGGACCGGCTTGATCTTTCAGGAGTACTTCGGACCGGCACCCCACCCCGGATGGGTCCCCGCACGACCGTCACCAACCCGTTACACAACCACCCGTTCAACACCAGCCAACACCGGCCTGGACCACCCGCGCAGAGAACGACGGCGGCCCCGCACCAAGGGTGCGGGGCCGCCGTCGTCGGCTGGTCCTGACTAGGCCAGGCGGGTTAGCCAGCCGTGCGTGTCTTCCACGGTGCCGGTCTGGATGCCCAGCAACTGTTGGCGGATCACCATGGTGGTCTCCCCCGCCCTGGCATCCTCCGAACCGATGAACTCGGTGGTGTCCTTGAGCACGCCGATCGGCGTGATCACGGCAGCGGTGCCGCAGGCGAAGACCTCGGCAATCTCGCCTGAGGCCACGCCATCACGCCACTCGTCCAGGGTGATTTTGCGTTCGGTGACTTCACGGCCCATGTCCTTGGCCACCTGCATGACGGACATCCGGGTGACCCCTTCGAGGATGGTGCCGCTCAGGGCGGGGGTGACCAATGACCCGTCCTTCATCACGAAGAACACGTTCATGCCGCCGAGCTCTTCCACGGCGTTGTCGTTGAACTGGTCCAGGAACAACACCTGCTTGCAGCCGTGGGCCTCAGCTTCCTGCTGCGCAATCAGGGACGCGGCGTAGTTGCCCCCGCACTTCGCGGCACCGGTTCCGCCACGGCCGGCGCGGGCGTATTCGCGGGAAATCCAGATGGAGATGGGTTTGAGCTCGCCGCCGAAGTAGTTGCCGGCAGGGGAAGCGATGACCCGGAACGAGACTTCGCGGGCGGCACGGACACCGAGGAAGGCCTCCGTGGCGATCATAAACGGCCGCAGGTACAGCGCCTCGCCGTCGCCGGAAGGGACCCATTCCTTGTCCGCTGAGACAAGTTCGCGGATGGCGGCCAGGAAGTACTCTTCCGGAAGTTCGGGAAGGGCCAGGCGGCGGGCCGACTTGTTCAGCCGGGCGGCGTTGGCTTCCGGACGGAAGGTCCAGATGGAGCCGTCGGCGTGGCGGTAGGCCTTGAGTCCCTCGAAGATCTCCTGGCCGTAGTGCAGCACGGCAGCGGACGGGTCCAGCGAGATCGGCCCGTAGGGCTCAACGCGGGCGTCGTGCCAGCCGCCCTTGCCCTCGGCGTCGACGGTGTAGTCGACGATTGCCGTGTGGTCGGTGAAATAGTCGCCGAATCCCGGGTTTGCCAGGATGGCGGCACGTTCTTCAGCAGACTTCGGGGTGGCCGAGCGGTGCTGGGTGA